>JAWKZQ010000025.1:0-3754 GCA_041395865.1 Pseudomonadales bacterium | reverse complement strand
GGTTCCAACTGCTCGAAACGATCCAGTAAACCCTGGCCGCCGAAATCCGGTGAGCAGGAACACCAGATTGCACCCAGGCTGGTTGCGGCCAGCATGGCGGCAACGGTTTCTGGCGTGTTGGCCATGTAGGCGGCGACACGGTCACCGGCAGTGAGCCCCAGCGCCTGGAATGCCTGTTGCAGACGTGATACCAGTTCGTTTAGCTGGCGCCAGCACAAGCGCCTGTGCAGCTTGTGCTTGTCTTCGGACCAGAACACGATGGCATCTTCCGAGTCGTGACGGCGCAACAGGTTTTCTGCAAAATTCAGCCTTGCGTTTGGGAAGAAGCTGGCATCGAGCATTCCCTTTCCGGGGATAAACGCTGGATCGTTCTTGTCACCGATAACTTCGCAGAAATCCCAGATTGAGGACCAAAACGTGCCGGGTTCGGTGACTGACCAGTGGTGTAAGGTCTGATAATCTGCAAATTCAAGCGCATAGTCGTCCCACAGGAAATCTTGATAGGCGCTGAGGTTGGTTTGTGCAATATGTAGTTCGGACGGTTGCCAGATTGGTTTTTTCATATGCCTGCCCCTGTGGCTTTGACAATAAAAAAAGGTGCTTGATCAGTGGCTTTATCTTGCCGGGTGGATTGGTTGATCATAATCGCTGTCATAGCCTTGCCTGAAGACTTGTTTTCTGCATGGCGGGTCATTGATAATCGGTGCTCGTTTTAAGATGGACCCCGGTGCTCGCCGCAATCCCTGGTTTGGAGTAAACCTTGATATCCTGCTACCTGAAATGCCTTGATTATCCCCGTACCCTGCTGGTTTTTGTTGCGCTGCTTTTTTTGCTGGCATTAAGCTTTTGGCCGCGATTTACCTTTGAGGCATCCTCCGACACACTGGTGGTGGAAGGGGACCCGGATCTTGCTTATTACCAGGAAATGGAAAAACGTTTCGGTGGCGAGGAAATGTTGTTCCTGACCTATACGCCTCGCAACCAACCCCTCCTTTCGACGGAAGTCCTTGCTGAGATTGCTGAAATTCAAAACCGGCTTGCAGCGTTGGAAAACGTCAGTTCCGTCTTCAGTATCCTTGATGCCCCGTTATTGGATAACGGCTCAAATGACGCCATTGATGACACGGCGCAATACCTGACGCTGCGTTCGGACCAGGTTGATTTCGAACGGGCGGGGAAGGAGCTGGTCAACAGTCCTTTGTATGCCAATTTGCTGATTTCCAGGGACGGTCAAACCACGGCCCTGCGTTTGGGGTTGCGCTTCGAAACCGAGCTCGAAACGCTTCGTGAACAGCGTGAAAAACTTCACAGCGATGCGCATGCCGGTTCTGCCGCGCTAAGCGATATCGAAGACCGTTACGCGGCGGAAAAACTGAGTTATGCCGAGCAGCGTGCGCAACTCATTGCCAACGTCAGGGCGATTAAGGATGGCTACGAGGGTAGTGCGCAATTGCATTTAGCCGGTGTGCCCATGATTGCCGCCGACATGATCGCCTACGTTAAAAGCGATGTGATGGTATTTGGGGTGTTGGTGACCCTGGTCATCCTGGTTATGTTGTACATCTTTTTTCGTCGCCCGCGTTGGGTGCTGCTTCCCCTGTTAAGCAGTTTTTTAACCATTGCTTTACTGATCGGCTGGCTGGGTTTGATTCGCCAACCCATCACGGTGGTGTCCTCCAATGCGTTGGCGTTGCTGGCAATTTTTTCGTTGTCGTTCACCATACACCTGGTGGTGCGCTATCGTGAGCTGTTGGCGACGCGGCCTGAATTGAGCCACGCGGAGCTGGTTGCAAGCACCATGCGTAGCAAGTTTGCGCCCTCGGTTTATACGGCGCTGACTACTATCGTGGCATTTGCCTCGCTGTCCTCCAGTCATATTCTGCCCGTGGAGGATTTCGGGTGGATGATGTGTATCGGCATTGCCATTGCGCTTTTGGTGGCCCTGACTTTTTTCCCGGCCTCGTTGCTGCTGTTATCCCGTGGCGAAGCCAGCCGTACCCTGGGAAAACCGCTGGCCATTAACCGGGTGTTCAGTCGCTGGGCACAACACCGTGCGGGCCGGATTTTAGTCTTTTCAGTCACCCTGATTGCGGTAACCGCCTTTGGTCTTTTTCAGGTCAGCCTGGATAATCGCTTTATAGATTACTTTAAGAGTGACACGGAAATCCGCGCCGGTATGAAGTATTTTGATGAGCATCTGGGGGGGACGGTGCCCTTTGAGGTGATTGTAGCGTTCGACCCCTATGAGTCAGAAGCGCTCGATGAGGACGATGCCTTCTACTTTGAGGACGAGGATGCGTTTCCGGAAAAATACTGGTTCACTCCCGATAAAATCAAAAAGCTCAGGGCGCTTCATCATTACCTGGAGCAGCTTCCCCAGACCGGCAAGGTAATTTCGCTGGCGACCCTGGATCAGGTTGCCCGCGACCACAACGATGGCAAGGCCCTGGATGCCGTCCAGCTGGCGGTCGTACTGGGGGCTCTTCCGGCAACGATCCGTGAACAGATGATCGACCCCTATGCCGATCCCTACAGCGGTGAAATGCGCCTCAGCGGGCGGATTATGGAAAGCGGTCCTTATTTCTCCAGGGAGAAAATGGTGGCGGATATTCGCCAGGAGGCACAGCAAATAGGCTTTGCTGAAGGCGAGGTGCAGGTTACCGGGATGATGGTGCTGTTTAATAACATGTTGAAACAGCTCTTTAACTCGCAGACCTCCACCTTGGCCTATGTGCTGCTGGCGACTTTTGTCATGTTTGCGCTGTTGCTGCGCTCCCTGAATCTGGCCCTGATAGGCCTGCTGCCCAACGTCATCGCCGCAGCCACGGTGATTGCCTTCATGGGGTATGCCGCGATTCCGTTGGACATGATGACCATTACCATTGCTGCAATCAGTATCGGTATCGGCGTTGACGATGCCATTCACTACCTGCACCGTTTTCGCGAAGAGTATGCCGTGACCGGCGATGTCCTGGAAGCGGTCAATCGCAGCCATGAAAGTATCGGTCGCGCCATGTACTTCACCTCCATTACCATTATTGCGGGTTTTTCGGTGCTGGCGTTTTCCAACTTTGTCCCAACGATTTATTTCGGCCTGCTAACGGCCCTGGCTATGCTGTTTGCCATGTTGGCAAACCTCACGATTTTACCGGCCCTGCTGGTTTTGCATCCTTTGTACCGGGTGAAATCTGCGAAGGCGGGCTGAAACAGGAGGCTACCTTTAAAAGAGTGGTTTTTTTTATGACTTACGCGGGACAGCGCCACTCTATTTGGGATCGGCATGGCATGCTTTCCTGGAGTGGTTTTATACTTAAAGAAACGGGCCTTGAGGAGTGTTGCTTGTGAAGGAAAAAATGCCTATTTCACTGGTGCTTGGTTGCGGCGGCGCACGGGGCGTTGCCCATATCGGCGCGATCAAATGTCTGACCGAACGCGGATTTGAAATTCGCAACGTGTCCGGGTCATCTATGGGGGCATTAATCGGCGGCATTTATGCGGCCGGTAAGCTGGATGTTTATGAGTCGTGGCTGAAAACCCTGCAGCGCCGCGATGTCCTTGGTTTGCTGGACTTTTCGTTCACCACCCGTGCGCTGTTCAAGGGTGACCGTATTATCAACGTCCTGAAGGACATGATCGGTGATATTAAGATCGAGGACCTGCCCATCGGGTTTACGGCCGTTGCTACGGACATTAACGAGCAGCGGGAGGTCTGGATTAACCGGGGCTCCATGTTTGATGCGGTAAGAGCTTCCAT
>JAWKZQ010000024.1:0-9061 GCA_041395865.1 Pseudomonadales bacterium | reverse complement strand
GCGCCTGGCAGAAGGCATCACCGATCAGGTCATTGTCCTGTTGCAACAGCAGGGCCGCCTGTAAAGCCAGCGCCAGCTTTTCCACCAACTGGCGTGCCAGCCCGGTTTCCTGCGGCAGCCTGACCAGCAAAAACTCAACCTGCTGTAGGAAAGCATCATAAAACCGGTTCGCCCCCTGCGCCCTTTTCAGCTCATCCAGTAACGCCGTCAACGCTTCCGGGCTTTCCTGTATGACACGTAACACATCGAGGCACTGAATATTTCCACTGCCTTCCCAAATCGAGTTAACGGGTGCCTCCCGGTACAGACGCGGCAGCACCGTATTTTCCACATAGCCTTGCCCGCCCAGGCACTCCATCGCCTCATAGACATGCCCCGGCGCTCGTTTACAAACCCAGTACTTGGCGACGGGCGTCGCCAAGCGAAGCCATGCTTTTTCAGTTGGTTGCGAAGCAGCCTCATCCAGCGCCGTTGCCAGACGCAAGCCCAGCGCCAGTGCCGCCTCGCTTTCCAGTGCCAAATCTGCCAGCACATTCTTCATCAGCGGCTGATCAACCAGCACCTGCCCAAAGGCTGCCCGATAGCGGGCAAAGTGAATGGCCTGGGTAACCGCTTGCCGCATCAGGGCAGCGCTGCCGACAACACAATCAAAACGCGTTAAGGCCACCATTTTTAAAATCGTGGCGATACCCCGACCTGGCTCCCCCAGCATTTCAGCGTAGGCACACTTAAACTCGACTTCTGCAGAGGCGTTGGCGCGGTTGCCCAACTTATTTTTCAATTGCTGGATATACAACCCGTTCCGGCGGCCATCGGGTCGCCAGCGCGGCAGTAGAAAGCAAGACAGACCCTGCGGAGCCTGCGCCAACACCAGGAAGGCATCGGACATGGGGGCAGAACAAAACCACTTGTGACCGGTTAGTTCATAGGGCTGGCCACCGCCTTCCCTGTCTAGCGCCCGCGCCGTTGTCTGGTTGGCACGCACATCTGAACCGCCCTGCTTTTCTGTCATCGCCATCCCCAGGCTGGCCGCTCTTTTTTCACTCACCGGCACATTGCGCCCATCGTATTCATTACCCAGCAAAAGCGGTTTCCATTGCTGGCTAACCCTTTCGGCATGCGCCAGGACAGGCATGGCAGCAAAGGTCATGGTCACCGGGCAACCGGTGCCGGATTCGGCCTGGTGATGCAGATAATTCAGCGCCGCTCGCGCCACATGCGCGCCCGACTGGGGATGCTTCCAGGGCAGGTTATGCAAACCATGTTCAAACGCCAGGCTCATCAAGCGATCGTAGGCCGGGTGAAAGTCCACTTGGTCAATACGTTCACCGTAGACGTCGTGAGTACGAAACCGAGGCGGATTGTCATTTGCCAGGAACCCCAGCTCTTGCATTTCGCCACCCGCCAGGGCCCCGTACTCGGTGAGCTGGACCTCGGCCCAACTGGCGTCCGACCGCCCCACGGCTTCGCTTAAAATTCGGTCCCGGGTAAAAAAATTAATCGCCCGCAATGCCGGCGGTTGGTTGAAGGCACTGGCTTGCGGTGTTCCGGCACGGTTTTTTTCTGTCGCCACGGGCCCGGCTCCTGTTAAGGCAGCACACTTTCAAGTGCAGCTTGCAATTGCGGATAATTGAATTCGAAACCGGCGTCAGTCACGCGTTTGGGGTAAACCCGCTGCCCGGTTAAAAGCAACCGGGACATTTCACCGAACAGCGCCTTAGCGGCAAAAGCCGGCATGGGCAAGCATGCCGGGCGATGCAGCACCTTCGCAAGGGTACGGGTAAATTCACGGTTGGTGACGGGATTGGGAGCCGTGCCATTGTAAACCCCCTGAGCCTGGTCGTGCGTTAACAGCCACTCAAACAGCCTTACCAGGTCACTGCGATGCACCCAGGACATCCACTGTCGACCGTTACCCAGCGGCCCGCCCAACCCCAGCTTGAAGGCTGGCAACATCCTGCTGACAAAACCGCCACCCGGGCCGACAACAAGCCCTATCCGTACAATACAAACACGAACGCCATACTCTGCGGCTTTATTGGCAGCCTGTTCCCATAGCCTGCAGAGCTCGTGGCTGAACTCTTCATGGGGTAGTGTCGATTCGTCAACCGGACGATCGCCCTGGTCGCCGTAAAAGCCAACAGCCGAGGCATTAATCAGGCAGGAAGGCGGTCGATGCATAGCAGCGACGGCCTGCACCAGTTTCCGCGTCGTTTCCAACCGGCTTTCCATCAGCAGCTGCTTGCGGCGCGCTGACCAGCGCTTATCGGCAATCGGCTCACCCGCCAGGTTGATGACCGCATCAAATTCGCTCTGCGGGGTAATTTCATCCAGCGAGCCAATCGCTTCTACCGCCTGTCCGCACAGCGATTCCACCTGCTCAGGGCGACGACTGAATACAACCAGCTGATGCCCGGCTTCGAGCAGCTGGCCGCACAGATGCGCCCCGATAAAGCCGGTACCGCCCGTTATAAGAATCCGCATTTTCCCTCCGCGTTACTTTTCCGCAGAAAGCCGACGCCGGGAAAAGCCCGGCTCGCGTCGGCTTTATTATGCCCTATAATTTAAACGCTCAGGACGAACCACCGGATCAAAGCAAAATGACCAGATACCTCTATGGATTGATTCTTATCTTCGGCTTTAGTTTCACAGCGGCCCCGGCTGGGGCCGAGGTCTACCGTTGGGTAGATGCACAGGGCAATGTTCACTTCGGCGATAAAAAACCTGCCGACCAACAGGCTCAGGATATTTCCGGGCAGCTAAAACAACAGAATATTGATGAGAGCGCCAGGCAGACCGAACAGGTTCTCCAGCAAATCGACCAACGCCAGCAAGCCCTGCAAACCGAGTCTCAACAGCGTCAAAACCAGGGTGCCGAAAGCCGTCTGCACCGTGAGCAATATTGCCAAAAGGCCAATCAGCGGTTGAAAATCATGCAGGGGCGTGTGGCATTCTTCGACGACAACAACCAGCCCGTCGAGATGTCAGAGAAGGAGCGCCAGCAACGTGCGGAGGCGCTTGCCAGGCAAATCGCCGAACATTGCCACTAAAACCCTGAGTTAAGTTGCAAGGTATCAGGCGAATCTTGGGGTAGCGGCCCGTCCGCGTCCTCATTTCCGCAGTAAAACCTGTCTATCGACTCAATTTCAACGGGCATGCCAATGCCATACCCCTGGGCAAAATCGACACCAATTTCTGCCAGTTTTGCCTGCGTAGCACTGTTCTCGACAAATTCGGCAATGGTCTGCATACCTGTCACACGGCCAATTTCATGGATTGATTTAGCCATCGCATAATCAATCGGGTCGCTGACGATGTCCCGAATGAAGACCCCGTCAATCTTCAGGTAATCCACCTGCAGATTCTTCAGATAGGCGAAAGACGACAGCCCTGTACCAAAATCGTCCAGGGCAAAACGGCAACCCTTCTCACGAAGCACCTCGATAAAGCGAGTCGCCTTTGCCAGGTTGGTAATCGCAGCGGTTTCCGTGATTTCAAAGCAGATTTTCCCTGGTGCAATGTTGTAATGCTCAAGACGATCAATAATGTAGTCCTGAAAACCGCTACTGGCCAACGAAGGGCCTGACAGGTTGATAGAACACATCCACACCTGTTCCAGGTGTTGGGGGTTTTCATGAAGGTAACGGAACAGGGTTTCAATCACCCAACTATCCAGTTTATTGATCATGTCATATTGTTCAGCCGCTGGCAGGAAAGCCCCCGGAGGCACCAACCCTTCCTCGTCATCGATCATCCGCAACAGGACTTCGTAGTGGAACCCCTGATTCGGCTTACCCGATACCGGCACAATAGGCTGGGCAAAAAGTTTGAAGCGGTCCTCCTCCAGGGCCTCACTGATCTTTGAAGCCCAGCGCATGTCACCGTGCAGCTTGGCAAACTCCGCTTCGCCAGCATGATAAAGGCGTACGCAGTGCCGGCCTGCAGCTTTGGCGGCATAACAAGCAACATCTGCTTTTTTAAGCAGGTTGATGGTATCGGTTTCAGCCTCCGTAATGGCCACCACCCCGATACTGACACCGACAGAGAAACGCCGGCCCTCCCACTCAAAACGAAACGCCTCGACACTGCCGCACATGGTTTCGGCAGCCTGGCAGGCATGCTCCAGGTCGCAGTGCTCCATTAGAATACCGAATTCATCGCCGCCCAAGCGCGCCAGCACATCATGACGGCGCAGCCCCTTTGCCAATACAGTACTGATTTGCCGAAGCAGCTCATCGCCGGCAATATGGCCACAGGTATCGTTAATCACCTTAAACTGGTCAAGGTCCAGATAACAAAGCACATGCTCCGCTTTCTCCGACTGACTGCTTTGCAGCGCCGCCTTGAGTCGACGCTCAAAGCCACGGCGGTTGACCAGGCCGGTTAATGTATCGTGATTCGCCTGGTAGGCCAGCTCGGTTTCATTGACGAGTAATGTCTGCTCGCGCAGCTCGCGCTCCTCAATATCGCTGGCGATAATGCCCAGCATTCGATTAACCGTTCGTACCAGGTCGCGCAGCTCACCGGTTTTTTTAAAACTGCCCTCAGGAATGCGATGCTCATGGGGGTTTTTAATATCAACATCCGCCAGGCGCGAACTGATGGCCACCAGCTTTTTGGTGATCGTGTGGTGGAAAACAAAAATCAGGATAAACGACAGCAGGATATTGCGCACCACACCGGAAAGCACCACCAGCAACGAACGGTCCATAAATCCCTGGGCAGCCAGCACCGGGTCCACCATCACCGTTAGGTGGCCGATCAACTCCCCGCTCTCCAGGTAAAGCGGCGCTTTGAAGGTTTTGCTCTCGCCAAAAAATCGATAACGGATATCGCCCGTACGCACCGGCGGGTAAGGTTTTTCGAGCATGGCCAGCTCCATGCCCTCTTCATTCGTAACGGTGGCGCTCACCACAGGACCGTATTGCAGAATCCCCCTGGCTACTTCCTGCGCCGCCGGTCCATCCAGATGGTAAGCCGCATCTGCAGCCGCATACTGGCTGGCTTCCAGCACTTCGTTGGCAAAGCTTTCAACGGCATCGGTTTCACGAACATAATCCACCCCGATCTGCACAACGCTCAGCAACATGCCGACAATGAAGGCCACAACAACGCAGTTGCGTGCCTGGATAAAGGACAGGCGGCTGGCAAATGCTTTTTGGCGACTCCTGCTCATAGTGCTTCCTGTTGCATTCGTTTTTTGATCCCCTTTGCCTGCCGCCATAAGAGGTCAAAACCGTTACGGGTACGACGATCCAGCTCAGGCATCAGGACAAAATGGTTTTCAGCCGCACGCTCACTCTCGGCAAGTCCGACATTTTCTATCTGCTCGGCACTCAACAGCCCTCGAGTAAGCCGGTTCACAGGACGCGCCGACAACCCCTCCACAAGAACCCGCGCCTGAAACTCCGGGCTGATGGCGAAATTGATCCATTCCTCTGCAATACGTTTAAGCTGCGGCCTATCCTTGAGGGAGTGGCTTAAAATATAGTTATCGATCCAGCCTGGCGATTTTTCCTTGAGAG
Organism: Pseudomonadales bacterium; assembly: GCA_041395865.1. Taxonomy (GTDB): domain Bacteria; phylum Pseudomonadota; class Gammaproteobacteria; order Pseudomonadales; family IMCC2047; genus IMCC2047. Next base: position 3,536 of record JAWKZQ010000024.1, on the reverse strand, counting down.
GCGCCCACTTCCAATTTTGCCCCCGCGCTTTGAGCTCGGGCAGGGAGAAGCCCCAGGAGGTCGCTAACGCCATTCCCTCCAGGTCTTTGGCCGTATCTACCCCGAGCCACAATCGATGGTTATTCCTCACCAGTTGGCGCAGCTTATTCCTAAAGCGTGCATTATTCAGCGCGTCAAAGCTTTTAAGGTCCTCTTCACCGTGGCCCAGCGCCAGCGCCGTAATATAAACATTGTGCTCGCCAAGATCGGCAATCGTAAACTGGTTACGATACCTGGGCTCCCACAGGGCATTCCAGCTGGTGGGCGGTTTTGCGACCTTATCGGCATTGTAAATCAGTCCGTAGGGGCCCCAGGCAAAGGGAACACCGTATATTTGCCCATGGTGATTCAAGTGCTTAAGCTGTTGAAATCGTTCCGCCAAATCCTGGTAATTGGGGATATTTGCCAGGTTCACCGGCAAAACCAGCCCCAGGTCAAACATGCGGAAACGGGTATCGTTAATGCGGTTATGGGCAGGACTCAGCACGTCGGCGGTTTTGAGACGCAATGCCTGGAAGCAGTCTTCGGTCTCATCGATGTAGCTGACGGCCAGTTTCAGGTCTACGTCGTACTTACCTTTGATATATCGCTGGAATTCAAGGCGTTGCGCCTCCGGAGCATAACCTTCCCAAACCAGCAGCCTGAGAACCTGAGGCTGAGCAACCGCGAACGGGGTTAAAACAAGCAATATCAATACAACAGCGGCCTGCCCCAACGGCAGCTTCGATTTGATCAGCTTTAGCATACTTGGTTAAATCCGGAAGGATTTGCACTCCATTGCGTTTTTTACGACCGAGTGACGGGCTCCCGCCCAAAACTCAAACATTTGTGATTACCCACTTGAGCCTAGTCAAAAAGCGAATATTTACAAGTTCACATTTGACAAATATTTCCCGCTTTTCTCCCTGCCGAAATAAAAAAGGGAGCCCAAGGCTCCCTTCCAAAAGACAGGCCGAACCGGCGGCTACTGCATCGCCTGCAAATTAACCTCGACTCGACGGTTCAGCGCTCGACCAGAGGCCGTGGCATTGTCGGCGATCGGGTAGCGAGGCCCATAGCCCACCGTATTGATACGCCCTGAAGCAACCCCCTGGCTGACCAGGTAGTTACCCACGCTTGCGGCACGCTGTTCGCTCAACCGTTGATTTAACTCCATGCCTCCCGTTGAATCGGTATGACCCGATACATCAACCCGGGTTTTATTAAATTCGTTAATCACAATCGCCACGGAATCGAGCGTTGAATAGAAATGCATTTTTAACTCTGAACGCCCGGTATCAAAGGTGATATTACCCGGCATGATCAGCTTGATTTCATTGCCGACACGCTGCACCCGTACACCGGTTCCCTCCAGGCGCTGGCGTAAGGCCGCTTCCTGGCGATCCATGTAATAACCAACACCGCCACCAATGGCGGCACCGCTGGCAGCGCCAATTAACGCTCCTTTTTCACGATCGTCATGGTTAACCACTGCGCCCAGAATGGCACCGCTAACGGCGCCAATGCCTGCGCCCTTAGCCGTATTGCTGGTTTTCTGCTCCCCGGTATAAGGGTCGATTGATTGACAACCTGCCGTCAGCACGGCGATCAAAGCAAGCGCTAAAATTTTTACGTTCACAGTTAAGCTCCTTTTTATTAAAAATTATTCGGCTATAGACCCTAAATAGGCCGATATGCTCCCCAATAACCTGTTTTCAGAACCCTACTCGGGAAAATAGGGTGCCATCAAGTCAAACACCTTCCGACGGATACTTTCAGATTCATTCACCAGGTGGTGGCGCGCCTCGGGAATGAAGTGAACCCTTGGCTGGTTGAAGTTACGCTTTATCATTTTAAGGTTGTAACGCCAGTCAATGGTGTCATCTTCGCCGCCCTGGATAACCACGGGCGATAACGAGATACGGGCTCGCTTGAAGCGCTTGACCCAGCGAACCAGCGCCCTCACCCAACTAACGGCTACGCGTCTGTTCTGCAAAGGGTCTTTGAATTCCAGGAAGTGCAGAAACGCCGCATCATGCGAGGACTCGACAAAGCTGCGTTCGACGCTGGAAACAAAATAACGGATGCAATGAAACTTGAAAAGCACCGTCAGCCACTTTACCGGCCTGACCAGGGGCGCCAGCAGAACAATTGAAGCAAACGGGTTGTCCGCTTCGCTAAACTGGTGCTCGGCCAGGTACTCCATGATAATCGCACCGCCGGTGCTCATTCCGGTCAGGTACAGGGGCTGGTGGTCTGTAAATTTACAAAGCCTGACATAGTGCGCCAAAACCCGCACATACTCGAGAAAATCATCGATTTCGCCTTTCCCACCGGTCGACAGGCCGTGTCCCGGCAGATCAAAGGTCAATACCGCATAGCCACGCTGCAGGCAGAATTCGATCAGGTTACGGTTAAGGCCGCTGTGGTCGAAATAACCGTGCAGCGCCAACACCGTACCCCGCGGCTGGCCGGGCGTCAGATAATAGTGGGTGGCCAACTGGTAGCCGTCAATGTCGACGTAGCCAAAACGGTGCAGCACACCCGGCAATTGGTCGCTGAAATCGAGACGATAGTGTCGACAATAATTTGTCTCGATCTCCGACAGCGGCCTGCGGCTGTCGAAGTCGAAACAATGCCACTGATCCTGGATACTTTTCTTGTCCCAGTCGTAAGGCGTAGCGGTCATAGGGCGAGCGGTTTCGGTCATTATGCAAGACTGGTGTGAACAATCTAAAGCATAGCAAAAACGACCGAAAACAAAACCGCTCGCGGCAACTTACAGAAAATAGCGGTTACTGGTCCTGATCGAACTGGGAAAGCCATTCGACAATGGTGTCCCGGTACAGCGTGAACCCTTTGTAATCCACCATATCCTGCGGCAACCCCTTAAGGACGCGGTGGGCGCGCTTACAGAGCGCCGGATCGCGTTTTGCCAGGTCGGCAAAGGAGCACAGGTAGGCACGGATGCTGAACAGCAATGCATTGGAGCGCGGCAGGCGGAACAGGGTTTGCAACTCAACCCGCAGGTGAACCTTCTCCCCGGCATTCTCAAGGGTGACCTCAGAACGCTCATGCCCCCACTGGTCAAAGGACTCCGTGGCGGTATCCTGGCGCGCATTCACCGTCAGCGTCCAGTTGGTACGGCGCGTCGGTTCGCGCATGTTCAACAGGAACTGCAGCGCACGGTCAAACACGCCCAGCTCCTGGGCTCTGGGGACCGGGCCGTGCCACTCGCTGAAACGCATTCCAACGTCAAAACGCAGGCTCCAGTCCGCAGCGGATGTTGTCATGCCGACGTCCGCCCAGAGGTCGTTGTCACGCTGGTCCAGAATGGTAAAGTCGCCCTGCGCCTGGCGCCAGATGTATTCGGCCGGCTCAAAGGGCAGGGAACCCCATTGACCAAATTCAAAGGTATCCTTGATACCCAGCGGCTTGTTTTCCCAGGTCCAGATATTGCCGTTCTTTTCCAGGGAGAAATACTGGGGGTAATCCTTCGCAAAGGATTCCATCATCAA
>JAWKZQ010000023.1:0-17435 GCA_041395865.1 Pseudomonadales bacterium | reverse complement strand
GCTCGACCAGACGAAGGGCGCCGGGAACGCGTTCGTCAGGCAGTCCCTGGCGCGCAGATTATGATGATGCAGAAAGAGGTGGAAAGGCTAACAGAACGACGGTGTGAGAGTCCGAAACAGACGCTGAATTTCCGATTCTGCGTTCCACTCACGTTCCACTGGCGTTCCACAGAAGGGACAATTTGAGACGATGAGAGACAAGCGGTCGAGACGCCATAAACAAAAAAACCATTTAAGAATCAGCATCTTAAATGGTCTCTCGTGGTCTTTCGACGTTTTTCAAAATGGTGCCCAGGAGAGGACTTGAACCTCCACGCCCTTGCGAGCACTAGCACCTGAAGCTAGCGTGTCTACCAATTTCACCACCTGGGCTTCGCGTCGCAGATCGTAAAAAAAGCTGCGTCAGCAAATTTGAGCCGCGACTTTACTGATTTAAAAAAGGGATGTCAACGAATATTGCTATTGTTGTTTTATCTTTATCGCTACAATGCCTGGGTAAATTAACTTCGGACACCTTATGTCGTCAAAACGCAGTAACAATACTGACCCTTTCGCTGCACGCGAAGCCGCCAATTACGAAAATCCCATTCCTAGTCGAGAGTTTATTATCGCCCACCTTGAGGGGCGTGACGGTCCGGCAAACCAGAAGGTGCTGGCTCGCGAGCTGGGCCTGAAAGAAGATCATGAAATCGAGGCATTACGCCGCCGCTTGAACGCGATGCATCGCGATGGCCAGCTATTGCAGAACCGTCGTGGCGACTTTGGCGTAGTTGATCGCATGAGTCTGCTGCGTGGGCGTGTGCAGGGGCACAAAGATGGCTACGGTTTCTTTATTAATGATGCCGGTGGCGACGACCTGTTTATCAATTATCGGGAAATGGACCGCGTCTTTGATGGTGATCGGGTGCTGGTTCGGCCCTCGGAGTTCCAGCAACGCGGCAAGCAGGAAGCGGTGATTGTTGAGGTGCTGCAGCGCGCTCATCAACGGCTGGTGGGGCGTTTCTATCGGGAAAACGGTGTGGCTCTGGTTACTCCGGAAAATACCCGGATTGCCCAGGATATTCTGGTCGCCGATGCGGCCCAGCAGGGTGCTGAACACGGGCAAATGGTGATCGTGGAGATTGAGCAGTACCCGCAAAAACGCCGACATGCGGTGGGCCGGATAGTGGAGGTGCTGGGGGACCATATGGCGCCGGGCATGGAAATTGAAGTGGCCCTGCATGCCCACGATATTCCCTTTGAGTGGCCGGTTGATGTTGAGCGGCAGATAGCCGCTTTCAGCACTGAGGTGTCTGAAAAGGATACCGCCAAGCGTGTCGATTTGCGCAGGCATCCCTTCGTGACCATCGATGGCGAAGATGCGCGCGACTTCGACGATGCGGTTTACGCTGAAAAACGGCAAGGGGGTGGCTGGACGCTTTGGGTGGCGATCGCCGATGTTTCCCATTATGTGGCGGTGGACTCGCCGTTGGATAAGGAAGCCTGGAACCGGGGCACGTCCGTGTATTTCCCAGAGCAGGTTATACCGATGTTGCCGGAGTTGCTTTCGAACGGCCTGTGCTCGCTGAACCCGCAGGTAGATCGGTTAACGATGGCCTGTGAAATGACCATTGCCGCTAACGGTGACATGCTGGGTTACCGCTTTTGTGAGGCGGTGATTCACTCCCATGCGCGCCTGACCTATAACCAGGTGAACGCCATGCTGATGGATGCGCAGGCGGCGGATCGGGATGCGTTGCGTCATCAATATCAGGCGGTTGTGCCACACCTGGAAACCCTGCATGAGCTGTACCGCGTGTTACATGCGGCGCGTGTTGAACGCGGCGCCATCGATTTCGATACCACGGAAGTGCGTATCGTTTTTGGCGAAGAGCGTAAAATTGACCGCATTGTGCCGGTGGTGCGAAATGATGCGCATCGATTGATTGAGGAGTGTATGCTCTGCGCCAATGTGGCGGCAGCGGATTTCCTCAGTAGTTTAAAGATTCCCGGCTTGTACCGGGTGCATGGTAAACCCAGCGTCGAAAAACTGGATGCATTGCGCGAATTCCTTGATGGCCTGGGGTTGCGGCTGGCGGGCGGTTATACGCCAACGGCTGCGAATTACCGGGATCTGCTGGCAGAAATCGAGGGCAGGCCGGATGCCCACCTGATACAGACGGTGTTGCTGCGCTCCATGTTGCAGGCGGTCTATAGCCCTGACAACGAGGGGCATTTCGGGTTGGCCTTTGATGCTTACACGCATTTCACCTCGCCGATTCGTCGATACCCCGATTTGCTGGTGCACCGGGCGATTCGTTCGGTGATACGTAGCCGACGCTCAACGAGCAAGGTGCTGCGTACCGAGGATACGCGGCCCATGGTGCGCAAGGTGATTTACCCCTACAACCTGGATCAGATGGATGAGCTGGGCGAGCACTGCTCCTTTACCGAGAGGCGTGCCGACGAAGCCGTGCGCGATGTGCTGGACTGGCTTAAGTGCGAGTATATGCAGCAGCATCTGGGTAGCCGGTTTGAAGGCGTTATCACCGGGGTGACGGCTTTTGGGTTGTTTATCGAGCTGTCCGAGATTTATGTCGAAGGGTTGTTGCACGTCAGTGCATTGAATAATGACTATTACCATTTTGATACCGTTAATCACTGCCTGCAGGGCGAACGCTACGGCATGACGTACCAGCTTGGCGACCGGGTGGAAATCATTGTCTCGCGCGTCAATCTGGATGATCGCAAAATAGACTTTGATTTGGCCGAAGGTTTTGAAAGCGAACGAAAGGCCCGTAAGCGATTGCCCCGCCGTAAAGAGGGCGGGCCGGATGCCGCGCGATCTAAAAAAGGCGGGGTGCGAGAGAAGCTGCGCAGGGGCGAGCTCGGTAAAGGTAAACCGAAAAAAGGGGCGAAGCTTAAGAAAGACGCAAAAGCGAAGCCTGCCCCCAAAGCCCGGCGCAAAAGCAAGCGTAAGTAGCATGGCTCGGGCCGGGCTCTTTTAGAAGGTAAGAAATAAGTATGGATGTTGTTTTTGGTATTCATGCCGTGCAAACGTTACTGCAGCGTAATGCGGGGCGTGTGGAGCGGTTGTTGATCCAGCAGGATAAATTTAATAACCGCATCCGGCAGTTGCTGCTGCTGGCGCAAAAAAATCAGGTGCCGGTTGATCAGGTCGAGCGTGATGAAATTGAGCGTCATGCCGACGGTAACCATCAGGGCGTTGTGGCTATATGTTATCGCCAAAAGGGAATGACTGAAGCCGACCTGGACAGGTTGCTGGAAGCGGCGGAGCAGCCCCTGGTGCTGGTGCTGGATGGGGTGACTGATCCGCACAACCTGGGAGCCTGCCTGCGTAGCGCGGATGCCGCCGGCGTTACAGCGGTGGTCGTGCCCAAGGATAATTCGGCCGATTTAACCTCGGTGGTGAGCAAAGTGGCGTCTGGTGCGGCAGAAACATTGCCCTTTATTAAGGTGACTAACCTGGCGCGATTCTTAAAGAGCATGCAGGCAAAAGGTTTGTGGGTAACGGGCACCGCCGTTGATGAAACCAGCCAGCCTCTTTACGGCGCGGATCTCACTGGTCCGCGGGTGCTGGTGATGGGGTCGGAGGGTAAAGGTATGCGTCGTTTGACCCAGGAATGTTGCGATGAGCTGGTTTATATTCCGATGGCCGGCGAAGTGAGCAGCTTGAATGTGTCGGTAGCGACGGGGGTGTGCCTTTTTGAAGCCATTCGGCAGCGTAGCCATGCCGGCAGGTAGCTGCCGCCTTCGGGTGCCGGGTATCTGGGCCGGAGTCGTCTTCGCCTGAAATGACAGGGGCTGCGCAACTCTTGAATATATAAAGGTTTTTGGTCTTTAAAGCGTTTGTCAGGCTTGCTTCGCTGGCGCTATTCAACTAAAATCCGCGCTCTTAAAATTTGACTGGGGGCGTTTCCCCCGTAACTCCTTGCTTCCTGCAATGTGCAAGAAGCTGCCTAAACCGTAAGGAGAATCCATGCGACACTACGAAGTTGTATTTCTCGTACATCCTGATCAGAGCGAACAGGTTCCAGCCATGGTTGAGCGTTACAGCTCAATCGTTAAAGACAGCGGTGGACAAATTCACCGTCTGGAAGACTGGGGTCGTCGTCAACTGGCCTACCCAATTAACAAAATTCACAAAGCACACTATGTGTTGATGAACATCGAGTGTAACACTGAAGCGCTTGATGAGCTGAACTACTCCTTTAAGTTCAACGATGCCGTTATCCGTAACCTGGTCATTACCACCAAGGACGCGGTAACGGGCGCCTCTCCTATTATGGCAAGTGCATCTCGCGAAGCACGCAGTGAAAACACGGCTGCACCTGCTAAGGAAGAAGCGACTGCTGAAGCGCCTGAGGCTGACGAAGCCACAGCAGAGGCTGATGACAGCGAGTAATTGAACAGGCCCCTTAACCGGGGGCAAACAACACACATTGCTTTTTGAATAGTTTTAGGAGTTTAAAATGGCACGTTATTTTCGTCGTCGCAAATATTGCCGCTTCACTGCGGAAGGTGTTCAGGAGATCGATTACAAGGATCTTGAAACGCTGAAAGGTTTTGTTACTGAAACTGGCAAAATTGTACCCAGCCGCATTACTGGTACGAAAGCCCGTTATCAGCGTCAGCTGGCTACCGCGATCAAACGCGCGCGTTACCTGGCTCTGCTGCCTTACACAGACAGCCACGAAAAATAATTTTTCGAAAACGTTATTGAATAAACTGCTGTGCGCGCTTTAGCTGAATACATAATGCGGGGCCGCTTCCAGGCTGCGATGATGGCAGCCGTTTCGACGGCTATGCCAATGATGTTCTGGTTAGGCGCTGCAGCAGTCGTGTTAGTGACCCTGCGCAAGGGTTGGGCCGAAGGCGTTAATTTAATGCTTTGGGCCGCGCTGCCAGCCGTTGGCTGGCTGGTGTTGATCGCCGATCCAAGACCGTTACTGGTGGTTGTCGGCGCTATGTTGCTGGCACTGGTGCTTCGTGGAACGGTTTCCTGGGTTTATACCCTGTTAGTCGGCACGGGCATTGGGTTGCTGATCAGCTGGTCGATGCCGCTGCTGGTGCCTCAGCTGCTCACACCGGAACTGGTGGCAAAGCTGGCACCTAATGTGGGTGCTGAAGCGGGTGAGCAAACCTACCAGTTGTTGAGCCGTTTACTGGCGGGCTTTTTTGGTGCGGCACACCTGCTGGTGATCGTCTTAAGCCTGATGCTGGGGCGGTGGTGGCAGTCGCTGCTGTACAACCCTGGTGGTTTTGGCGAGGAATTCCGGCAGCTGATTCTGCCTCCGGCGGCGGCAATTCCGGCGGTTCTGATCGCCCAGTTCGGCGGCAGTTTGCACCCGGCTTTAGTAAGCTGGGCGCCGGTGATCATGGTCCCGCTGTTCTTCGCCGGCATCGCACTTGCGCATGGGGTCGTAAAATTGAAAAAAATGAGTGCCCAGTGGTTGGTGCTCTTTTATTTGTTGGTGTTTTTGATTGGGCCCTATGTCGCCCTGCTGGATAGCCTGATGAATTTCCGTCGGCGTATCCGTAACAGCACCTGAACAAGTTTGATTCGGCGCTGCCTGGGCGGCGCTGAATAATAAAGCTTTTATAGAGGACGCAAAAATGGAAGTCATTCTGTTAGAAAAAGTCGGTAAGCTGGGTAACCTGGGTGATAAGGTTACTGTAAAACCAGGTTTCGGTCGTAATTTCCTGTTCCCTTACGGTAAAGCCGTTCCTGCCACCGCGCAGAACCTGGCTGAGTTTGAAAGCCGTCGCGCTGAGCTGGAAAAAGCGGCTGCCGAGCAACTGGCTGCTGCCAATGCCCGCGCTGCTAAGCTGGAAGGTCTTGAAATTGCTATCGGCGCTAACGCCGGTGAAGATGGCAAACTGTTCGGCTCTATCGGTACTCGCGAGATTTCCGAAGCTGCCGCTGCCGCTGCTGACATTGAAGTTGATAAGAGTGAAGTTCGCCTGCCAGAGGGTGCATTGCGCCACACCGGTGAATTTGACGTTGATATTCAGCTGCACAGCGACGTAACGGTAACGGTTAAAGTTAGCATCGCTGCAGAAGCTTAATCAGCTTTAAAGCGCTAAAAAAATCTTATACACAGGCTTTTTTCGGTAAAACTGCAGCCGATTTGAGGCGAGCCCTGTAGGCATATGCCCTGCACCGGCGTCATGGGTTGTGAATATCCTGTGCGTATCTTTTTAGCGTATTGCCCCTGAGCTTCTGTGGCTGCCTGTCAGGCAGTTCGGGCTTGAAAAGGGGAGTGAAAATGGACACCATGTGCCTTCTTAGCGATTGGCGCATGGTGTTTTTTTATGCCTGCTGTATGCCGGGCATAGGCTCGAGAGGTAAATGAAGTTTTGATGCACGTAACGGATATTGATCGGGAAACCGCTTCAATCAAGGTGCCGCCACAGTCCTTGGAAGCGGAACAGGCGGTTCTGGGCGGCCTGCTGCTTGAGAATGAAGCATGGGACAAGGTTTCTGAGTCGTTAACGGACGGTGACTTCTACCGGCATGAGCATCAGCTGATTTTCCGCATGATGGCGAAGGTGATTGAAAGGGGGTCGCCGCTGGATGTTATCACCCTGTCCGAGGCGCTGGATAAGGTGGGCGACCTGGAAGCCGTCGGGGGCTTATCCTATCTTGGCGAATTGGCGAGCAACACGCCCAGCGCATCCAACATCCGGGCCTATGCCGAAATTATTCGCGAGCGTTCGATCCTGCGCCAATTGGTGACCGTGGCCAATGAAATCGCCGACGATGCTTTTGATACCGGTGGCCGGAACAGCAGCGAAGTGCTTGATGAGGCCGAGCGAAAAGTTTTCCAGATTGCTGAAGCCCGCCCCAATGTGACGGGGCCTCAACCAATTAATCCGGTGATCACCAAGGCGATTGAACGCATTGATGAACTCTACCAGTCCGATAGCGCCATTACTGGATTGAGCACAGGCTTTTCCGATATCGATATGATGACCGCCGGTCTACAGCCCTCGGACCTGATTATTATTGCGGGCCGGCCTTCAATGGGTAAGACCACCTTTGCCATGAATATCGTCGAGCATGCGGTGATTTCCAATGAAAAGCCGGTGGTGGTTTTCAGTATGGAAATGCCTGCCGATGCACTGGTTAATCGTATGCTGTCGTCATTGGGACGTATCAACCAGACCAAGATGCGCACCGGCCAACTTGATGACGATGACTGGCCGCGCCTGACTTCAGCCGTAAGCCTGTTGAAGGACCGCCCGCTCTTTATCGATGATAACGCGGCACTGAGCCCCACGGAGGTGCGCTCGCGCTCGCGGCGTATCGCTCGGGAGCACGGGCCATTGGGGCTTATCATGATCGACTACCTGCAGCTCATGCAGGTGAAAGGTTTTGCCGAAAACCGCGCCGGAGAGATTTCTGAAATTTCCCGCTCGCTTAAAGCGCTGGCAAAAGAACTGAGCGTCCCTGTCATTGCCCTGTCTCAGCTGAACCGTAGCCTTGAGCAACGGCCCAATAAGCGCCCGGTGATGTCGGATTTGCGTGAATCAGGCTCGATTGAGCAGGATGCCGATGTTATCGCCTTCATCTATCGGGACGAAGTCTATAACGAAGATAGCCCTGATAAGGGCGTCGCCGAAATCATCATCGGTAAGCAGCGTAACGGTCCGATTGGTATTCGCCGGCTGGCATTTATTGGTAAATACACCAAATTTGAAGACTTGGCTCACGACAGTTACGAGGATTTTGAGTGACCCGACCGACCTTTGCGCATATCGATCTGGATGCGCTGCGTCATAATTTTGAGCTTGTTCGTGAATATGCGCCAGACCAGCAGGTGATGGCAATGCTCAAGGCCGATGCCTATGGGCATGGCGCCAAAGACTGTGCCCTTGCCCTGGCGGAGCGAACCGATGCGATTGCCGTGGCCTTTATTGACGAGGCGCTGGCTTTACGCCAAGCGGGTATCAAGAATCCGATCAGCCTGCTGCAGGGTGTCTTTGATGAGCAGGAAATCCAGCTGGCCTGCGAGTACGAGCTGGACTTGGTTATTTTGCATGGCGAGCAGGCACAGATGCTGGAACAGGCCGAACTCACCTGCCAGTTGCGTATCTGGCTTAAATTCGACAGCGGCATGCACCGGCTTGGATTCTCAGCCGATGAATACGCCTATTGGTACGAACGTTTACGCAAACACCCGAATGTGGCCGAAGTGCGCCTGATGACGCATTTTTCCTGTGCGGATGAGCCGGATAACCCGGTAACCGCTGAACAGGAGGCTTTCTTCGACGAGGTAACGCAGGGGCTGGATACAACTTACAGCCTGGCTAACTCGGCGGCCATCATGGCCTGGCCTTCTACACGCCGTGACTGGGTGCGCCCCGGGATTATGCTCTATGGTGTCTGCCCCTTTGCCGATTGGCGCGAAAACCACCGCAACCTGCGACCGGTGATGACCCTCAAATCCGTGGTGATCTCAACCCGGACATTGCAGGCTGGCGAAGCCGTCGGTTACGGCGGCAGCTGGGTGGCCCCGCAGAACTGCCGTATTGGCGTGGTTTCCATTGGCTATGGCGACGGTTATCCACGCTGTTTACCCTTTGGTACCCCCGTACTGATCGGCGGGCGGCGCGTTTCCCTGGTCGGACGGGTGACCATGGATATGATTACCGTCGACCTGACCGGCATGGAGGACGTAAAGGTGGGTGATGAGGTGACCTTGTGGGGCGAAGGCCTGCCGGTGGAGGAGATCGCAGAGCTCGCCAACACCATTCCCTACGAGTTATTGACCGGGGTCTCAAAACGGGTTCCGCGCCTCTACAATAAATAAGCGTTTACAGCGACAGAAAACACAGCAGGTCCTTTGGGGTTGTCTATACTGAACTCATCTCTGCCCAAAAGGGGGGTGAACCGATAACTGCCCGTGGAAGGACGCAAACTATGAATGCTGTGGAGCTTGCCCAAAAATCCAGTACGCTTTTTTCTCTGCCGGACGTGTATCTGCGATTGCAGCGGATTATTCACAAACCGGACACCCGGCTGGAGGATATTGCGGACTTGATTAGTACCGATGCGGCATTGACGGCCCGGTTACTGAAAGTTGCCAATAGTGCTTTTTATAGCTTCCCGGCGCAAATCGACACCATCTCGCGTGCTATTAACCTGATTGGTACGGATCAGTTGATGAACCTGGTTCTTGCTACGTCAGTTGCCAGTTCCTTTTCGGGCATTCCCGAAGATGTCATTGATATGGATACTTTTTGGCGGCATAACGTGGATACCGGCTTGGTGGCGCGATCATTGGCCGCTGCGGGCAAGCAGCGGGATACCGAGCGCCTGTTTGTTATTGGCCTGCTGCACAATGTCGGTAAATTACTGGTGTTGAGTGAAATGCCGGATCGGGCCGTTAAGGTGCTTCAGCCTGAGCCGGGGCAATGTCCCTGGGAGTTGCAGCAACAGGCCTTCGGTTTCACTTTTGCTGAGTGTGGTGCCGAGCTGTTGTCCCTCTGGGAGCTGCCTGCGGCTCTGGTTGAAGCTGTACGCTTCCAGAATTACCCTGGGCTTGCCGGGGATGCCAGCGCTGCCGCTGCGGTTCTGAATATTGCAGCGTGTGCGGCCAGTGCGATGGAGCAGGAAATTTGCCCGGATGCCGGCCCCGACTATCTTGGTTTAATTAACGATCAGGCCTGGACGCTTGGGGGCGTTGAAAATGCCGACCTGGAAGCGGCGGTGGCGTTTGCGCACGAAGAAGCCTGGAATATGCTGGGCGTCATTTCCTCAAGCCTTTATTGATAATGGGCGCGTGCGATGCACCATAAGTGTACTTCTTCACAGCCTGCCTTTAGCAGGCAGCGAGTCAGCTCGTTCATTGTTGTGCCAGTCGTCATGACATCATCCACCAGCGCGATCCGGCAACCGGGCTTCAAGGCCTGACAGGTAAAAGCCTGCTTTAAATTGTTGCGCCGCTCCCTGGCCGTCAGTCCCGGTTGGTGAGCCGTATTTTTCTGGCGCTTGCACAGGTCGCTTCGCAACGCTATACCAAGCTCTTTGCTGCAGACACGGGCGATCTCCTGGGCCTGGTTAAAGCCTCGTTCGCGCAGCCTTTTCCTGTGTAAAGGAACAGGAAACAGCAAGTCGGGCAGCGGCTGGTTCTGGTATTGGAAACGGATATGGTCGCAGAGCAGCTGGCCAAGGGCCTTTGCATAGCGCAACTGCTGGTGGAATTTCAACCGACTAACCAGGCGGTCAATTGGAAACTGGTAATGGAACAGGGCGTGTGTTTGCGAGAATACCGGCGGTTGTTTCTGGCAATGGCCGCAGATAAGCGATTCCCCCCGAACGCTCTTCAGGGGTAATGCGCACTTAACGCAAGCCGATGTAAGCCAGGGTAAGTCAAGCAGGCAGCTGTCGCAGAGCCCTGATTGCTCTTTGCTATCCAGGCGTTGTTGGCATAGCAGGCAATAGTTTGGGGTTAGGCGTTGTTTAATATTTAACCAATGGTTAACCATGCGAATCCCTGCAGGTTGACAGCTGGCAGACATAAGATTATTGTGCGCCACTGTCTTAATTCCACTTTAATTCCAGCGGCAACTTGCCAAACCTTACAGGAAGCATCTATGTCAAATCAACAGACCACCGAACTCCGCCACGACTGGACGCCGGAAGAGGTAACAGCACTTTTTGACCTGCCCTTTAATGATTTGATGTTCCGTGCGCAAACCGTGCACCGCCAGCACTTTGACGCCAATGAAGTGCAAATCAGCACCCTGTTGTCCATTAAAACCGGTGCCTGCCCTGAAGACTGTAAATATTGCCCCCAAAGCGGTCACTACAACACGGGTTTGGAAAAAGAAAAGCTGCTGGAAATTCAACGCGTTATCGATGAAGCCAGGGTGGCCAAGGAAAAAGGCGCAAGTCGTTTCTGCATGGGCGCCGCCTGGCGTTCGCCCAGTAAAAAAGATATGCCCTATGTGCTGGATATGATCAAGCAGGTTAAAGGTTTGGGCATGGAGACTTGTATGACACTGGGCATGCTGGACGGCGACCAGGCGCAGCAGTTGGCCAACGCCGGGTTGGACTATTACAACCACAACCTGGACACCTCCCCAGAGTACTATGAGGACATCATCACGACGCGTACCTACCAGGATCGCCTCAATACCCTGCAAAATGTTCGCGACTCCGGCATGAAAGTTTGCTGCGGCGGCATCGTCGGTATGGGGGAAACCCTGCGTGATCGCGCGGGATTGTTGGTGGAACTGGCCAATATGCCGCACCATCCCGAAAGTGTGCCCATTAATATGCTGGTGAAGGTTGAGGGTACGCCACTGGACGACATAGAAGACCTGGATCCTTTTGACTTTATCCGCAGTATTGCCGTTGCCCGTATCATGATGCCCCAATCCCATGTTCGCCTTTCAGCCGGACGTGAGGAAATGAACGAACAGATGCAATCGCTGTGTTTCCTGGCGGGTGCCAACTCTATTTTCTATGGCGAAAAACTGTTAACGACGGCAAACCCGGAGGCTGATTCTGATCGCCAGCTGTTTAAACGGCTCGGTATTCGCCCTGAACAGCGCGAACAGCAGCACAGTGACGAGGCTGAGCAGGCTGCATTACTGGACGCCGTTCAGCAGCAACGCCAGGATGCGTTCTTTTACGACGCGGCCAAGGCCGGTTAGACCCCTTTGCCGATGGGGGCTTTTGATGACCTGGCTGAGCAGTTGCAGGTCCGTAAACAGCAGCACCTCTATCGCTCCCGCCTGGTAACCGAAACGGCCCAAGGGGCGGTTATCGGCGCGGGCGGGCAGCACTTCCTGAACTTCTGCAGCAATGACTACCTGGGGCTGGCCAACCATCCCCAGGTTGTTGCGCGCTTTAAGGAAGCCGCCGACCACTACGGTGTTGGCGGTGGTGCGTCTCACCTGGTTAACGGCCACAGCCGGGCTCATCATGCGTTGGAGGAGGCGCTGGCGGCCTTTACAGGGCGCCAGCGGGCGTTGCTGTTTTCCACCGGTTATATGGCAAACCTGGGCGTCATCAGTGCTTTGCTGGGGCGCGGCGATGCTGTTTTTGAAGATCGACTCAACCATGCCTCACTGCTGGATGGCGGCCTGTTGAGCGGCGCCCGGTTCCAGCGTTTCCGGCATGCTGATGTCGGCGATTTGGATCAACGGCTGGCGGCAAGCGATGCGCACCGAAAGCTGGTGGTTGCCGATGGCGTCTTCAGCATGGATGGAGATATCGCACCGTTAAGGGAAATGGCCGAGGCTGCACAAACTCACGATGCCTGGCTGATGGTGGACGATGCCCATGGTATCGGCTGTCTCGGCGAGGGCGGGCGAGGATCGCTTTCTGAGCTGGGGCTGACCCAGCAGCAGGTGCCCGTATTAATGGGAACCCTGGGAAAAGGCATCGGTACCAGCGGCGCTTTTGTGGCAGGCTCGGAAGACTTGATCGAAACCCTGATCCAGCAGGCGCGCACCTATATCTACACAACGGCCATGCCCCCGGCAGTAGCCGCGGCTACTATGGCCAGCCTGGCGATTGCCGAAGCCGATGAGTGGCGGCGTGAAAAACTTGCAGCCCTGATCCAGCGTTTTCGTGATGGTGCAAGCCAGCTCGGATTACGGCTGATGGCGTCGAAAACACCGATACAACCTGTCGTGGTTGGTAAATCCAGTATCGCCGTGGCTATCAGCGAAAATTTGAAAAAGCAGGGTGTGCTGGTAACGGCGATTCGCCCGCCAACCGTTCCTGAGGGGACGGCTCGTCTGCGGGTCACCTTGAGTGCTTCCCACTCTAATGATCAGGTTGATCGCCTGTTAGAAGCGCTTGCCGCCTCTGTGCGTTCGGAGGGTGTCAGCCATGACTAAATCCCCCGTTCATTTGCGCACAATCGGGAGTGACTCGTTACCTGAACTGGTGCTGGTGCATGGTTGGGGGCTGCATTCGGCGGTCTGGCAACCGCTGGTGGACGAGCTAACGGAAACCTTCCGCATTCACGTGCTGGATTTACCCGGCTATGGTCCTGAAAATAGCGTATCGGGTGGCGAGGAAGCGCTTCGCCAAAGCTGGACGCTGGAATCGTTGCTTGATGAATTCCTTAACTTGCCTATCGGTTCTGCGATCTGGTGTGGCTGGTCGCTCGGAGGCATGTTGGCGGCTTATCATGCGGCCTGTTATCCCTCGCGTGTGCAGGGCTTGGTGACGATTGCCAGTAACGCCTGTTTTGCACAGCGCCAGGACTGGTTGACTGCCATGCCCCAGATTGATTACGAGCGGTTTGTACATGGGTTGGAAACTGATCCTGATGCAACGCTTGGGCGGTTTGCAGGGCTGGTTGCCCAGGGCAGTGCAACGGCAAGGCATGACCTGCGAACGCTAAAAGCCTTGGTAACAGCGTCTGGTACGAAGAAGGATGTGCTGAGAACCAGCCTGAATTTGCTGCATGAGCTGGATACCCGCCCGGCATTGGCCTCGCTGGCAATGCCTCAGACCCATATTTTCGGTGCACGGGATTCCCTGGTGCCGGTTTCAGCGGCATCGCTGATTGCACTGTTGAACGCCCGTGCCGAGATTCGCGTTATAGAGGACGCTGGCCATGCACCGTTCTTTTCCCATCCGCAGGCGGTGGCAGAGGCGTTGAAGGCGCTGGCGGGCCTGTTATGAGCAAAGCAGTCGAATCACAGGCAAGCCCTTTGACGGTGAATAAAGCCGATGTGGCGCGTTCTTTCAGCTTGGCGGCGGCGACCTATGACCAGGTGGCCGACCTGCAACGCCGAGTTGCTGAAACCCTGTATGCAAAGATTCCTGAGCGCCCCTTCCGTCAAATTGCCGACCTGGGGTGTGGCACCGGTCACTTCGCGGCTCGCCTGGCGCAACGTTTCCAGGGTGGGCAGGTGTTCGGGCTGGATATCGCCCAGGGTATGCTTGAGTTCTCCAGAAACAGGTTTTCCTCGCCGCAGCTTGGATGGTGCTGTGCTGACGCTGAGTCGCTGCCGTTTAAGGCAAATACTTTTGATCTGATCTTTTCCAGCCTGGCCGTACAGTGGTGCGGAAATTTCCCGCAGGTTTGTCGGGAGTTGATGCGAGTCCTTCAACCGGGCGGCGTCTGTGTGATGGCTACGCTGGGTCCGGAAACCCTGCGTGAATTACGCAGCGCCTGGCAACAGGTGGATGGCTATGTCCACGTGAATCGTTTTCTGGATGCCGAACGTGTGAAGCAGGCGGCATTGGGGGAAGGGCTGGCGTGCCGGATAGGGCGCGAAGACATTGTGATGGCCTATTCGGAGCTGCGTCAACTCACGAATGAGCTCAAGGCATTGGGCGCTCATAACCTCAATAACGGCCGCCCCAAGGGGCTTACCGGAAGACAGCGGATTGAGAAATTAAAGGCTGGTTACGAAACCTTTCGCAGTGCCGAGGGAATCTTGCCGGCCACCTATGAGGTTTATTATCTGGTGCTGGAGAAGCGCGGGTGAATCAGGATGCCAAGGCTTATTTCATTGCCGGCACGGATACGGATGCGGGTAAAACCCTTGTTGCGGCCGGGTTGTTGGCGGCGGCAGTCAAGCGGGGCATCAATTGTCTCGGCATTAAACCGGTCGCCGCAGGTTGTGACGTTACCGAAGCGGGCCTGCGAAATGACGATGCCTTGAAGCTGCTTGAACAGATGAATGTGCCGCTGAGTTATGAGCAGGTAAACCCGGTTGCTTTACAACCCCCGGTCGCGCCCCATTTGGCCGCCAGGCAATGCGGTCTGTCATTGCGGCTGCCGGCATTGGTTGATCACTGCCGAACAGTGCTGGCCGGTTTTGAGGGCTTTGCCCTGATTGAAGGTGCAGGGGGCTGGCGCTTGCCGCTTAACGAGGATGAATACCTGTCGGAGCTTCCCAGGCAACTGGGTATTCCCGTTATCCTGGTTGTGGGAATGAAGCTGGGCTGCCTTAACCACGCCCTGTTAACCCTGGAGGCGATTGAACGGGATGGCTTGGTTCTGGCCGGCTGGGTGGCAAATGCGATTGACCCCGGGATGCAGCTTTTTGACGAGAATCTCGAGACCCTGAAACAGAAAATTAGCGCGCCGTTGCTGGGTGTTATCCCGCCATTGGCCGGTGAAGGCAAAGAGCAGCAGGCTGCCGGTTTCCTGGCAGTAGCGCCGTTGCTTTCGTGAATGCTCGCTGCGTGATAGAGCCGCTTGGATTATTGGGCGGGTAGCGAAGCGTTTGCTATTTCTTTTTCGCCGACTATACTTACCTTTACCCTTCATGTATTCAATATGCTTTGCGGGTTGGATTATGAATCTTTTGCCACCACTACAAACGGGTTTATCGGGTATCAGCCGCGGATTGGAAAACCTCCGCGAGATTTCCCATGACATTGCCCAGGCTGGCACCAACGCCCCCGAAAGTATCAACACGACCGCTGAGTTGACTCAATCCCTCGTAGAGCTTCAAGAGCAGAAACTGGCAACGCTGGCGGCGATTAAAGTGGTGGGCGAAACCAATGAAGTGTTAGGCACATTACTGGACATTACTGCCTGACTGAGTGCGACTACAAGTTCCCCCTAGCCGTACCATTTAACGATCAATTCATTGATCGTTTTTTTTACCCTTTTAGAAACGCCTTGTTTGCTAGCGTTTGCGCATCTTTCGGCTGGTTTGCCAGGCGATGAAGCCTGTTATGGACAACAGGATCAGCATCACCGCGACAAGATCCATGACCAGTACGCCGAGGCTTCCAAACAGGCGGCCACTGTGTAGATCCAGTATGACCTGCTCAAGATCCATTGACGGCCCCCGGCTTGCCAAAAAAGCGCTCAGTTCGGCCGGTGGCGCCTGTGCCGAGACCCAGGCTTGAGGCTGAATATCGGCAGGATGAAACGCCAGGCTGTCGAAGTCGGCATGGACAATACGGCTGTCCGTCTTTATCAGCAGTTGCTGGTCAACCAGGGCGAGCGCCTGACTGCCTTCGGGAAGACCGAGAAGCGGCGTGATTCTTTCCAGGAACTCGCCTTTGACTGTGAAGAGTAGAAGTTCCCCTTCACAAAGTACCTGCAACAGGCCGCCACTCGTCACCGCACCTTTAAGGGGCGCTACGCACTGTGCAATTTCTGTTTGACCGAGAAAGAGACTGTCGAGGCCGTCGTGCGAAACCCACTGATCGACAACTGGGAACGATACCGGATTGGCGGATGGCAAATTGTACAGGGCGGAAAGAAGTGGTGAGTGTAGTTTAATGCGATCCAGTTTCAGGGTGCCGGTGTGATTGAGCAAAAGCCCGGTAACGGAAAGCAGCAAAACAAAGAAGGCGCACACTAAGCCAAAGCGCCGGTGCCACTTTACGTTGAAGATCAGGCGATTGCGCAGTGACATCGGTTATTTTTCCTTGGCCTTCTGGCTCAGGAACAGGGCCAGTTTGGCGGCTCGTTCTACGGCTCTCACGGACAGGGTCGCGCCGGTAATGCCATCAATGTGTTGGCTTAATCCGTTTTCCGCGGTGAGTGAAGCGTCCTGAAACTGATCGGTGAAGAAATCGTATTTTACTTCCCAGCCGCGGCTTTCCCGGAAAGCGAGGATTTTAACGGACTCTATCTTCTGCTCGTTCAATACCACGCCAATGGTAATCGGGCGCTCTTTGCCTATTTCGTCAAATATCCAGGCACTGCGAGGCCCCTGCTGCCAGTAGCGCACACGCAGCTGGCGGTAATCCCGGTAAAGAAATTTGGCGATTTCCTGTTTCATCTCGTCATTGAGCCAAATGGTTTTGGCTGTTGGCGCCGAGTTGGGAAAGTTTTGCTGCAAAAACTGTTCGGCGGTCAGGTAGACCCCTTTGGCCCAAATGCATGGAGCCAGTATCAGTAACAGCAGGGTTGTGGTAACGCGTGTCAACAAGGCAGGTCTCGTCGAGTGAAAGTGATGTCTTTATAACGCAAAACAGGGTGCCAAACGTCAGATAACGCCTGGCACCCTGAACGAGGGTCATTTTAGCAATTCATGCCGCTTTGGCAATCGCTGCTTAGAAGCTCCAGCCTACACCCAGGTTCAGACCGTCCAGCTCGCTTTCCGTGCTTGGTGCGCTCTGATTTTGGTAATCCGCTTTGAAGACAACGGTTGGGGTCAACCAGTAGTTGATACCAATGTCTCTTTGCTGGAACTCTGAGTCTACAGTGCTGCTACCCGCTTGGTTGTCCCATTCGCTGTAGCGCGCGAAGATACCCAGTTTTTCAGTCAGCATGTAAGAGGGTTCAATGTAGAAACCTTCCTGCTCATCAGCTCCAGGGCTGGCTGCATTGATGGCGTCGTTCAGGTCCCACATGGCATAGAGGGCACGCAACTGGAAAGGGCCTGCCTGATAGATAGCATGGGCTTCGAAAAGATTTGCATCTATATTTGCGTTGAAGTCGTCCTGCGCGACATCAGTCTGGTGCTGTACGGTTGCGGCCAGT
>JAWKZQ010000022.1:0-22808 GCA_041395865.1 Pseudomonadales bacterium | reverse complement strand
TCGTCCTATGAGCGGTTGAAGGAGGAATTTCAACCCGAAGCGCAGGCAATTGCTGCTGTGCTGGGGATTCAGTTATCGGATGATGACGCCGAGCAGCTGAAAGCGAAGACGTCCATCGACAGTCTCAGGAAAAATTACCAGGATGATAAACGTTATCAGGGTGAAAAGTTTTTCCGCAAAGGGGAGGTTGGAGACTGGAAGAACCATTTTGATGAAAAAATGCTGGCTGATATTGCGGCGATTAAGGAAAAGGGAATTGGCCGCTTCGATTCCGGCAAGTTAAAAAAAGACATGAAAGAGTTTTTTTACCCCCCAGGAGGGCTTCGATGAGCCCATTCCCGGACACACTTTTTGCTTTAATCAATCCTGTAATCCTGGTTGTACCTGCCTGCTGACGTGAACGCCTTTAAAAAAATCTATTACCGGCTTCTCGGTTGGCAACAACGCAAGAATGCCTTGCCGCTTGATATTGATTTTTCCGATGCCGTTTTTATTGGGCAATTGGAACGCATCAGGGAACCCTCTGAGCCGATTCGGGAAACGCTGACAGCTGCGGATAACGGCCAATTGCTGGGCGGGGTCAGGCAGTATTTTGTGGCGCGTAAACAACCGGTTGTTTTCCATGCGCCGGAAAAAATGGCTGCATTGATTGAGGGGGCTGTTGCGCAGTTCCCGGCTTGGAAAGCGCGAACGGTCGATCAAGCAAAGGCTGACCTGCAGGAGGGGCTTGAAATCTACGGTATGCAAAGCCCGCCCCTGCAGCAGGATTACCCTTGGGTGGGTACGGATCAAACGCCCGGCAAGGATTTGCAGTATCGTAAGCGCCCGCATCGATTTTCCTTTTTGCCCCGGATGGCCCTTGCCAGTGTTTATGAGCCCGCTCTGCTGGAAGCCATGCACGGTGTTGTATCCGATTGGGCGCGTTTTGCCGAGTCCGGCGAAGGATGCCATTTGGCCTACGACAGTAGCCTGGCCGTCATACAACGCCTGCTGGCAACGACCTGGTCCTGGTTGTATCTGTCCGCGTCAAAGCCGCAACAGAAGACCTGTTTGGTCGAACTGCAAAGCCTGTTGCTGAAAATTATCTTCACCGATATCCGTTTTTTAATGCCTCGACTGGGTCATGCCTTTGCTAACAACCACCTGTTAGCCGATTATTTTGCCGGTTGGTTCATTGGGAAAATTTTCCCGGAGTTCACGGATGCCCGTTTCCGGCAGACCGATTATGAACAGCTCTGGATCGACGAATTGCTGGCCCAGACTTATCCCGATGGCTGGTCCTTCGAGCACTCCATTCATTACCATGAGTTTGCCTGCGATATGGGGCTTTGCTACCTGTTGCTGAGCCGAGCCAATGATTGGCAGGTGCCATCGCCGATGGAGGAACGCATCCGTTCTATGCTGCTTCTTCAGGCGGAAATTTCGGGGCCGGCTGGGACAGCGGTCAGGATCGGGGACTGTATTGAGGATAATTTTTTCCCGCTGGGCGTGCATGAAGGACTGGGTGCATTGTTTTATCGGGAAATTTACCGAGGCCTGTTCGATTCCCGTATGGCAAAAGGGAGTGTATCGCGTTCCGATGTGGAGGTGGCCTATTGGTTGCTGGGCGGACTGGCGGCGCAGGATGAAGCCGAAGAGCAGGCCCTGGTTGCCAGTTTTGACGAAGGAGGGCTTCACTGTTTTAGGGATCCGCAGAAAAACCTGGAGTTGCTGTTCCGAAGCGGCCCTTCCGCTGACACCGGCATTTGTGCCGGTCATGCGCACGCCGACTGGTTATCGATTTATCTGAGCGTGAATAGCGAACCTGTTATCGTGGATGCCGGGACCTATAGCTATCGGTTTAAGCCCGAGAAATGGCCCGATAATGAGCCTGAGTGGCGCGCTTATTTTAGTGGGCCGCATTCCCATAACGGGGTCGTTATCGGTGACCAGGACCCATTAGGGACGTTAACAGGGGACTTCAGGCCAAAACAGATTGCTGCCAGGGTTCGCACCCAGCGTCATTGCGAGACGCCAGTGGCAGCATGGGTCAGCGCAGCCTACGATAAGGTCGATTCAATGCAGGGCTATGTCCGGGGCGTTGTTCTTGTGCCCGGTGAATATGTACTGGTCTATGACCGGCATCCGGATGATTCGGTGCTGGCGTGGGCGGGCCTGCAGTTTGCGCCAACCGTCAGTGTGTCGAAAAAGCCTCAAAACCAGGGCTTGAAGCTGGGGACAGTGGATTTGTTTTTAAGCCCGGGCTTTGCTGAAACAGAACTTTTGTGCGGCAGTTTCGAACCCCTTGGGGGCTGGGTTTCTGAGCGCTACGGTGTTTTGCAAAAGGCCCCGCAGGCGCGTTTCAAATTCGAGCGGGCTGCGCAGCTTACCGCCTTCCTGTTAAGGGACGGGGGCTCCGGGGCGTGTGTCCTTGAGGTTGACCAGACCGACTCGTTAAAGTGCTTTTCCATTCGCATGAATGATATCCAGGACAGGCTCATTTTATCCACGAAACTGGACTATACTGCAACAGACGCCGGAACGGTGGCGTTTGACGCACGCCTTTTATGGATTCGAAAGGAGCAAAACCATGAGACGGAGATCAGGGCGACGGATGTAAAGGCCGTCAGAATTGCAAATAACGTGCAAATCACTTTTTCAGACAGGGAACGCTGGGCGCATATAGATCTTCGTAATGAGATACCCGTTGTTAAAACAGCCAGTGGCCAGCAGCCCAGTATCATTATTGAAAATAATTAGAGTCGTTTTTTAATGCTAAGACATGTAAAAAGCTTCTACCGCTATATGCAGTTGCCTTCAGAGGCGAAAAGGGAAGCGAAAAAGGATCATCGAACGGGGCTTTATAGCGATCCCGGACCACAACGAGTTATTGAGGAAGGTATTGCCTGGTTAGGCCGTGCCCAGGACTGCTCTGCTTCCCGGGATGGGGGCGTTGCACGTGACTTCAGCCTGGTGAAGGGGTGGGCAACGTCCTATCCGGAGACAACCGGCTACATTATTCCCACCATGATTGACTATGGCCTGCAAAGCGGCGAACAGGAGCCGCTGCAACGTGCTGAAAAAATGCTCGATTGGCTGCAGGATATCCAGCTGCAGGACGGCGGATTCCAGGGTGGCAAGATTGATGCCACGCCGGTGGTGCCTGTGACGTTCAATACCGGGCAGATACTCATCGGACTTGCTGCCGGGGTAAAGCAGTTCGGACGATACCAGGAGGCAACCGAAAAAGCCGCACAATGGCTGGTTGATAGCCTGGATGATGATGGCTGCTGGCGTAAACACCCGACGCCTTTTGCTGCTGCGGGCGAAAAAGCCTATGAAACCCATGTCGCCTGGGGACTGTTTGAAGCGGATCGTGTGATGCCCGGGCGAGGTTTTGGCGAGGCAGGCATGAAGCAGGTGGAATGGGCGTTGACCAAACAGCATGAGAACGGCTGGCTGGACGATTGCTGCCTGGTCTACCCTGTCAAACCTTTAACCCACACGTTGGGGTATGCCCTGCGCGGAATTATTGAAGCCTATCGATGGTCAGAAGCTCCGCACTTGCTGCAAGCCGCTATTCGCACGGCCGACGGCCTGCTGACGGCGCTACGAGATGACGGTTATTTGCCCGGCAGGCTGGATAGCCAATGGCAGCCGGGTGGAGACTATGTCTGCCTGACGGGGTCGGTGCAGATTGCAAACAACTGGCTGGATCTCTATTTGATGACGGGCGACAAGAAGTACCGTGACGCGGGGTTCCTGGCAAACCAGTTTGTCAGGAAGACCATTGATGTGAACGGTGCCGATGCAACCCGGGGTGCTGTTAAAGGCTCCTTCCCGGTCGGGGGGGACTACGGCACCTATGAATATTTGAATTGGGCTGTGAAGTTTTGCATCGATTCCAATATGAATGAAATGCGAATCAGGCAAAATGAAGGGTTGAGTTAACGCTCCCAGGCCGTCGTGAGACGGCCTGGATACGAGAGATAGCGCTAGCTCAATATTAAACGTCGAGACTAAGGGAATTCACGGGCTCCATCCCTGATGCGGGCCTGACTGCTCATGAGAGATATTGTTGTCACTGCCATTGTGTTTGGTCTGCTGCCTTTTATTCTGAAAAGGCCGCATGTGGGTATTTTGACCTGAGTTGGTTGAGTTATATGAACCCGCACAGGTTAACCTGGGGTTTTGCCTACAGTTTTCCCTTTGCGCAGCTTGTTGCCATCGTGACGCTGGTATCCATTCTGTTCTCCAAGGAACCCAAGCGTATTCCAATGACAGGGTTGACGACCCTGTGGATACTGTTCCTTATCTGGATATCCATTACCACGGTTTTTTCCCTTTCAGATTACTCAATCATCCAGTACGAAAAGGTCATGAAAATCCAGATCGTTACCTTTTTAACGATCATGCTAATCAATACCAAGGAAAAGCTGAATGCGCTGATTTGGGTGATTGTGCTTTCGATTGGGTTTTACGGTATCAAGGGCGGTATCTTTACCCTGAAAACGCTCGGTAATTTCCGGGTTTGGGGGCCAGCAGGAACCTTCATTGAGGATAATAATGAGCTGGCTTTATCAACGGTGATGATCATGCCGTTGTTTTATTACCTGTACCTGCAGGCACACAACGTTTGGATAAAAAGAGGCATTATCCTTAGCCTGCTGTTAATGACAGTTTCGGTTCTCGGTTCCTATTCCCGGGGCTCCTTCCTGGCAATTGCCGTCATGGGGGTTTACCTGTGGTGGAAAACGCCCGGGAAATTTATTTCCGGCATTATTACTGTTGTCCTGGCGGTGTTGGTATTTTCATTTATGCCTCAGCAATGGCATGACCGCATGGATACCATTGTGCACTATGAAGAGGACGGTTCGGCCATGGGGCGAATCGATGCCTGGAAAATGTCGGTTAACCTCGCTAATGATCGACTGACCGGCGCCGGGTTAAGTGCCTGGAGCCCGGTGCTGTATCGCATGTACAGCGATAATCCGGCAACCTGGGATTCCTCGCGTGCCGCCCACAGTATTTATTTCAGCGTACTGGGTGAACATGGCTGGATAGGGCTGATGCTCTTTGTCACCATCTTGATCACGGCTTGGTGGAATGCCCGCTGGATCATACGACAGAGCAGGGGGGTGGAGGAGCTTAAATGGCTAGCGGATCTCGGCAAGGTTATTCAGGTGTCGCTGCTGGTTTATTTTGTTGGCGGCACCTTCTATAGCCTGGCCTATTTCGACTTGCCCTGGCACATTGTTTCGATGCTGATTATTGGCAGGATGCTGGTGAAAAAACAGCAGGAAGACGCCCGGAAAGCCTTGAGCGCGACGCCAGCTGAGCTGCCGACCGGTGAGTTAAGGCTGGGTCCGAACGGACAGTCCAGGTAGCGTAAATTAGCCGCGCGCTAAAAGATCGTGAGCCTGCTGAGCGACTCCATCGAGCATAATTTCCTTAATTCGGAGCCACTCGTCGGCGCAGGCGACAAGAATGGTTTTGTCCGTGTCGGCTTGGACCGTTCCTGGCTTTGCATGTGTTGGTTCGAAGGTTTGTTGGGCCGACAGTAACGGTACCAGACGGTTGCCCAGCCTTGCTTCCGGATAACCCCAGGGCGAAGGCAATGGGTAGAAGCCGCAGGCCCGGATAAAATTGTGAATTTTTTTGGCCGGTTGGTTCCAGTCAATTTTTCCCTCGCAGGGGATGTTTTTGCCATAATAATGCCGCCCGGATTTATCCTGGGAATGCCTGGGAATCTCTTCGGGGTTCAGCGCTGCCTGGTGAATGAGCGCTTTCACCAGATCAATACCTTCCTTGATACAGCGTCCGGTAATAGCCAGTGCCGTATCGTCGGGCTCAATTGCAAAGCGGGTTTGATAAATAATGTCGCCGCCGTCTATCTCTTCGCTGAGCTGGTGCAGTGTCACCCCATGAGAGGTCTCGCCGTTAAAAATGGCCCAACTGATAACATTGCGTCCGGCATAGGCAGGCAAAGGCCCCGTGTGAAGATTGAATGCGCCAATTTTTGGGCTGGCAATGACCGCTTTGCTGAGAATGGCCGGTGAACGCACACTCAGAAGCAGGTCGATATTCGCGTGCCTGAGCTCCTGTATAAATTCGGGGTCTTTGAGCCGATCAACGGGGTGTGTATCAAGGCCCATGTCCTGTGCGACCGTCCATACCGAAGGGCCTGCCTCAGTTTCGGTTGGTGGGGCACAGAAGACATAACAAAGTTGATGGCTGCTGGCGCCAAGGGCGCGCAATAAACGGATACCGGCGGCTTCCTCGGTGACAAGGGCGATCTTAAGGGCGTTGTTCATTTTTACGGCACCTTGGTGTGTTTTATCTTATTGGCTGGTCGCTGGAAGAAGCAAGCTGACAGGCCGGCAAACGCTCGTTGATGAAATGGGCAAAGCTTTTACTGGCGGACAACCCTTTAATGATTCGCTTCGCCATCAGTTGACTGCCTGCCGTATTGAAATGGCGTGAATCCACAAAGTGCTGGCTGTCTGCCGGGATGTTGTCTTCTCCTTCAATAAGCGCAATGCCTCGTTGTTTGGCAACGCGGCGAATCACCTGGTTGTATCGGTCCTGAGCTTCGATCAGGGTGGGAATGGACAGGTAGGGCATAAAAAACAGTGCTGAGTTTGCTGCCTTGACCTGTTCGCTCTTTTCCATGGAGGCGCGCACCCGGGAGGAGATGGTCGGTAGAACCAGGTAACTATCACCGGCCTGCAGGCTGTCAATGGCCTGGTTGAGGCGTTGCTCAAAAACGTCGGCAAGTGCATCGATATCCGGGGTGAATTTTCCGGTCGAGCTATAGGCCGCTCGCTGGGCCTGGATAATGGCAATATTCTTTTCAATTTTTTGCCAAAGCAGGGAGTGTTTTGCGAGCCAGCTCTGTTGCTGGCTATGTCCGCTAAACCCGGCAAGTTTCGCTGCTGTCTGGATGTCATTCGTCATATCGCCCGGTAACAGAACGACAACGTCGATAGCATAGCGACTGACCTTCGATTCCCAGTATTTACTCATGTGGTTGGTGGAGTAGCCGGGTAAACCTGCGTTGATGAAATCAGTGCTACAGCCTGTTAGCTGTTGCGGGAATTGTGTTGCTGTGAGGTGAGGCCAGTTTTTCCCTTCTGCGACGTTGGCATCATAGGTGGTTGATGAGCCGAGAAAGGCGAGGCGCAGGGTACCGTCCGGTTTTTGCGGCAGGGTGTCGGGGCCACGAAAACCCAGGTTGTTTATCCTCACTTGGCCCAGTTGTTGATTCGGATAGGGGAGGCGAAGGCCGGTTTCCGGATCTTTATAAAATTTACCCGACTCGCTCTTTTCAGGCTGTTGCTGATCGGGTTCATTGAGCTCCGCGGTCATTCCGAATTTGGACAGGCTAATTAAACGTAAAGCAATCTCGCCGGTTGCCGCACCGCCCACAAAAACCAGGATACAAAACAGGCCGGTCAGAATTTCCTTTTGTCGCAGGGATAAGTTCATTGCAACTTTCGGCCGCTTACAGGGCGATATACTTCAGTTCTGCCTGTGGCTCAAAGGCAGAGTACAAAACCAGCACAAGCATCGAGGCATAAAGAAAAGCCGTCAGGGTTATGGCGGCGTTCCTGTTCATTTTATTTCTGAAAAAGGCGTACATGTTGAACTCCTAAATCCAGGAGAAGAGAATGGTTTTATAGACCTGCCAGACGGAATGAAGGTCTGGCTGGTTCACGATAACAAGTCCAAAAATTACGTAGTGCAGGGTCAGTAAAATACTCAACAGGACAAAAACCCATCCGATACCGGGCAGTTGCGACCAGTGCAGGTTGTATTTTCGTTTGAATTGCTGGAAATAACGCCAAATTAATAAACCGATCCCATGGAATAACCCCCAGCAAATGTACCGGAGTGAGATTTCGTGCCACAGGCCAATGACGGTGAATGAGGCCAGGGTGGCAACGTAGGGATTACGTGTAGAGGCCAGAACCGGGAAAAATATATAGTCCCTGCACCAGCTGGATAGGGAGATATGCCAGGATTGCCAGAACTCGGAAATATTTTTTCGCAGGTAGGGCCAGTTAAAGTTCTCCATGACGCGGATACCCAGCAACAAGCCGAAGCCGATGGCGATGTCTGAGTAGCCGGCGAAGAGCAGGTAGAGGAGCAGGGCGTCCTGAAGAATTTCGAGGTAGGCGATCAAGGCCACCTGTTCGGTGGGAAGGGTAGTGATATATTCGCCCAGTTTTCCGAGAACAAGGAAGTTGGCAAGAAACGTGACTTTAAAATAACCAAAAAGCAGGCGCTCAAGTCCGGAGGAGAGGTAACCCGCATCCCAGCGAACCTTCTCCTGCTCACGGAAATAATCATTAAACCGGTTGATGGGCCCCACCAGGATGGTCGGCAGGAAAAACAAATAGGCCAGGAAAGTTTTCAGCGGCGGCTGTTCGACTGTTTGCCTGTAGCGTTCAAAAATAAAGTGGAAACAGCGAAACGAGTAATAGGAAAGGCCAAGCGGGATCGCTGCATTGGTTATGATGTCGCCGGCGCTGCCACCCGCATTGAAAAAGCGTATTTTGAAAAAAGCCAGTACCACGACCACAACGGCCAGGGCGAGACACATTCTGGGTAAGGTGACTTGTTCCCCCCGCGTCAGCCAGTAGGTGGAAAGTGCGAAGAATGTCAGTATAGCGGCTGAAAGTGGCGATACATAGATGAGCAGCGCCAAGGTGATGACTAGAACCAGAAGCTGCCGCCAGCTGGCGGGACACAGCCAGTACAGCGACACCGTCGCCATCATCAGTGTCAACCATTGCAGGGATAAGAAGTCCATTGCAATCCTGGGTTCGTTAGCGTTAGCAGGGTAAGTTTAAAGCTGGCCCTGAGCCGTTGTGTTTATGCCAGCAACGACCAGAAATCCCCGACTTTCCAGACATAAACCGCGGTGGCAAATACAAACAGGAGCAGAAACAGAACGGTCACCAGCCAGGTGATCAGCGGTGTATGCTCCTCCTCATCCGGATTTTTGTTGGAATGATTAATCATTCAAATGCCCTGTCCTGGTGGCCGAAAGCATACTATTCCGGGCCGTTAGCGGGTGCCAACGAACCTGATGATGCGAGCGGCAGAGTCGAAATTATCCAGGGTCAGGTCAGTGGGTTTGATTTTTCCGCCAATTTTCTTTTCCAGAAAAGTGACCAGTTGGATGAGTGAAATAGAGTCAATTAAGCCGGATGAGTAAAGCGGGGTCTCTTCCTCCAATTGAGCGGTTCCGATTCCCAGATCATCCTCTAAATAAGCCTTCAAGTCGTCGAACGTAATGCTCATTACCATCAGCTCCCCAATGTAAGTTTGAGTGTTTCAGTTAAAAAGTATTACACATACCCTGGCGTTTGCACACGAATCCCTGCGCTTAAATGGCAACATACTCCGGAATATTTACGGTTTTATTAATTGATGATACTGCGGTAAGTGCTGCCGGGGCGGTTTGTAAAAAATCCAATTCAGTTCGTTGCTGTCGTATCCGGCGAAAGCCTTGAGTTCGTCAATCCAGAACCATTTGCCGTAAATGCCGCCACCCTGTAGACCGGGCTGAGTACCGCCTCCTGCCGGGCGTGCCAGTCGAAAGCGATCTGAATCACTGAGGCCTTCATCCAGGATGATTTGCAGGATATAACCATCGTTACGCCATTGAAAAAGGCTGTTAAGCGGCGGGTAATAGGCGAGCCCATTAGGCCCCCAGAGGTTGGCGCTGAGAAAACCATCCGCTTCTTTCTTGCCCTGCGGGTAAGTAATTTTTTGGGTTTTGATGACTTTTTGTAAGTGCTCATCAAGGGTCAAAATATTGATGTGGAAGTTCCGGCTGGCACTGATGATTTTGTTTTTTACCACAATGCTGGTGCCGTCAAAGACCCTGGGTTGGCTTTGGCCGGCGGCAACAAGTTGCAGGCGCCCTTCGTTATCCCGAACCAGCTTGGTTTCAAAAAAGCTGATGCCTTTACCTTTTTTGGACGTCACGTAAATCAAGTGCTTGTCTTTATTTTCCAGAATACCGGTGGTTGGGAACCAGAAGTGCTTGGGAGACAGGCCGTATACCTGTTCGTACTGCTGGGATGCCAGGTGGAAGATGAAAACGCCTTGTCGGCCGTAGAATGCCGAGGCGTCCTGGTCCAGCAAGGGGTCGCCGCAAGTGCCTGTGTAATGGCCGAATAGCAGAATGCCGTCCAGCTCGGGGACATAAAGTTGCCCGTCGTAACTGTGGTAAGTGACGGGCTCGCGTTGAACGAAACCTGTTCGCTTGCATGCGGACTTGTTGTTCGAATTGAAACGCGGACTGACGTAGTCGCCGTCTTCGACCAGGTCGATTTCAGGCGTTTCAGGGATGAGGTCGATGAGGTTCCATTGCCCGGTGTTAAAGTCGAAACGGTAGCTGCCACTTTCCGGTGCATCGTTATGGCCGCCGGGGGCTAAAATATAAAATTCGCGGCGTTCCGGGATATAGCTGCCTGTGACCCAGGCATCAAACACATTTTTACTGCGGTGGCAGTTGGCGACCCTGGGATAGGTTTCACAGGTCACCAGATTGCCCATTGCAGAGCCTTTCCATTCGTAAAAGGTGTTATCGGGCAGCGCTTCCAGTGCAGATTTAAGTGCCTCCCAGCCTGTTTCTGCAGCTTTTAATGGGTTGCTGCACAGCAGCGCCAGGCTGAGTAAAAGGAAACGGGACTGAAACAGAGCGCGGAAAAGCCGTTGCATCGATCAAACTCTATTGAACAACCGTGGCTTGACGGAAATACTGCTGATTTTTGCAGTGCTCGCCTTCCACGGCGCCGGCACACCAAACACCGCCAGTCTCGGAGACTGGCGCGTAAAGCTGTTCAAAATTCCCGGTTACGTTTTCAAAGGTGATACGTGCCTTTTGTTGCCAGCCTTCCGGGACCGGGAACGGAATCTTGTTGGGGAGCCCTTCACCGGACTGTATAAGCACCCGGCGTTTGTAACTATCGGTCATCAGGTTCAGCGTGCCGTGCCAGGAGGGGTGCGAGTTCGCCAGCACCTGTTCCCAGGTTCTGAACCTGTTTTCCTTGAACCAGGCTAATAACTTGGCCTTGGGGCGGTCATGCAGGTAAGGATAGGTCGACTTAATGTTCCAGGCATGACAGGGGGGAACACCATAGCAGGTGATTTTAAGGTTCTTGACACGGGTATCCAGCATTGGGCCGGCCCAGGTCTGGGGGTTATTGTATTCCGGGGTGCCCCAAACAAGGTATTTATAATGGTCCCCTTCCCTGAACCTGTCCAGCGTGTTAATTCCCTCTCGCCCCCTGAAATTGGCGGCTGCGCGCGCGCTGCTTTTGGTTGCCCGATGGTAGACGATGGTGTTGTCTTCGAGCAGGTGTTCGCCATTGGTGTAGATCTCCAGCGGCGCCATACCGGACATCAGGCGGCCTTTGGGGTGACGCAGCACCGTTCCGTCACACTGGATATTGCAAAATGTGTTGTTCTTGATCAGGCTTTTCTGCGCAATGGAGCGGAAGGCATGCATGCGTCCGGGCGATTCGAACAGGTTGCGCTGGATGTTGGCAAAGGCAATATTGTCGATATAGGCGGCATGGTTATTGTTGCCGAAACCCAGGTAGGAATCGAGAAGCTCCAGGTACATGTGTTTATTGCCGCCGGAGGTGATGAATGCATGATTGGGCCAGTTTGAAAAGTGCATGTTATGCATCACCAGAAAGTACTTGTTATTGGGAACCCCGACGCTGGTAACTTTCAGGTTCTCAACAAAGACGCCACCGGGTTGCAGTTTGCCTTTATAGCCGCGGGTGGCCCCAACGCCACCGGCGATGGCAGGAAGCTCGCCGTTAGGCCCCAGCTCGCCTTTGATGTGAACGCACCCCTTGAGGTGCTTGACCTTGAGCAGATCACTGTTGTGTGGCGTCGGGGAATAGGGGACTGAAATTTCATGATCCCAACGCCCGACAGGGCCGCACATTTTTTTGATCATTTCCCAGCCATCGGCAGGCGAGTCGTAGGCGGGCATGGCGTAACCGAGCGAACGGCTGTAGCCCTTTAATTCCTCAAGCTGTGTATAGTCGGCACTGGCCTGGCCGGCTGCCAGGAGCAGCACCAGTAACAGGGCACGTCGAATTCCCGAACGCAAATACATGTGTCATTCCCTTTTGGCGGTGTAAAGGTCGACGAGTCTAACGTGGTTTTACTTTAAATTAGGTTCGGTTGGGTTTGGAAGTTCAATGACAATCGGGTGAGAAAGCGGGTTGCCGTTTTGTCCCAGGGGGTAAAGCGGGGGATCTGGAATAAATCTGCCTGCTTGCCAGCGGTTCCCGGACTGGTCGACATGGCTGCCCGGTAACCGGCGTCCCTGACCATCTGGAGATGCTCCTGGCAATAGTCAACGCCCGGTTTACCGTTCGGGTAGGCGAACAGGTCGATGGGTTCGTCAATGATGTTTTCAAGCAGCTCCTTGTTCTGTTGAATCTGCCAAGCAGCCTGTTCCGGCTGCAGTCTGGCAAGAATGGGGTGCTCGTGGGTATGGCCGCCAATGGTCATGCCTTTGCCCTTGAGTTGCAGGATTTCCTCAGCGTTCATCATCATTCGTTCAGGCGATGCAGCACTTTGTTTCAAGAGGCCGTCGGCAATGATCTTGCGGTCTGAAAACTCGGCGTATTTGAGTTTATTCAGCACGGTGAGGCTGGCCGAGCGCTTTTCTTCAACGGTGCCGACCGGCAGATCGGTAATTTCCAGCGGCTCAAGGCTTAAGCGTTGATGGGGCCAGTGGCGAATTGCTTCGATGACTTTGTCATTCCACATCATATCCCCGTCGAGATACGCACTGGTACAGAAGAAGGTGGCATTAAAACCAAATTCATTGAGGACACTGGCCGCTACGGTTGCGTTATTGCGATAGCCGTCATCGAAGGTGATACAGGCACAACCTTTTTCAAGCGTTCCATTGGCAAGCTTTTGAATGGCTTCACTGAGCGGAATGACCCTGTAGCTATTGGCTATCCAGCTCATGTGCTGTCGAAACCTGTTAAGGTCAATTTCCCAGGGCCTTAAGGGATCCGCTTCAGGCAGCACCTGATGGTAAATCAGGGTTGTCAGCTTAGGCTGCCCTAGGGTTTGCAGCTGGTTGATGCTGCGGAAAAAAAGTGCGCGTGTTTTCGACATGATTGCGTATCCGTCAGCCCTGTCAGGAATCAAGCCAAAGTTCGAGAACTAACATCAACCAGATCAGCTCTCCATAATAGGAGGCGTGCTGCTGTTCGTGCATTTCGAAGGCCTTATCAATAAATCCCTTTTCGAAGTAATGACGCGCTTTGAGTTTTTCCAGCGTGTCATGCGCCAGTTCCCGCAGCGGCTTGTACTCACGCAACCAGACGCCAAAGGGCAGACCGAAACCATGCTTCGTCTTGCTGAGCGTTTGGGCGGGTAAAAAGTTACGCATGGCATATTTATAGAAATAGCGCAGCTTTTGCCCTTTAAGCTTCATATCGTCCGGTATTAAACAGGAGAAATCGATCAGTTCGTCCGAGAGCAGCGGGTAGGCGACATTGACGCCGGCCAGCTCGCACATTTGGCTGACTTTCCTTAAATCGTTGTCGGCTAGGGTGATATGCCAGTCAAGAAATAGCATGCGGTCAAGTTCGGATGCCTGTTCAGGCTGCTGGAAAATTCCGTTTTGCAGTTTTTGCGGCAGACTGTCGTCCACCGATGTTAAAAAGTCCGATGAAAAAATTTCGCTGGCCGGGTGCCGATTCAGGAAGTTATAGATTTGTAGTCGTGCCGGCAGCGGAATATTAGCCTGGGTCGCGTAACGCTTGGCTTTGCCTGCATAGGGAATGGCATCGGGTAACGTTGAGATAAGCGGTGTTACCAGCTTATTCCTGAGCCCCGGTGGAATCGCGTTGAAATAGCTGTACTTTCTTTGGGTCGCGTAGCGCTTATTTCCCGCAAACAGTTCGTCACCGCCGTCGCCGGCCAGCAGGTTGGTAATGCCATTATCGACGGCCAGCCTGGCACAATAGTAGGCGGGCAGGGCAGACGAATTACCAAAGGGTTCGTCCATCGATTTTACAATGTTGGGCAGGCTGTCAAGCACGTCATCCGGCGTCACAAAGTACTCATTGTGCTGGGTCTGGAAGTGACTGGCCGTAATGCGGGCAAAGGGGGTTTCGTCGTAGGCTTTTGCATTGAAACCGATGGAAAAGGTTGGGGCCTGCTGGGGCGCAATTTTGGCGAACATACCGGCAATGGTTGAGCTATCCAGGCCACCGCTCAAGAAGGCGCCATTTTTGCCTGACTCGCTGAGTGAGCGGCGTGTCGAGTCTTCAATGAGTTGCAGCAGCTGGTCGGCCAGCTCGTCAATGTGTGCCGAAGAGCGGGTTTCAAACGGAGGTTTCCAATAGGTTTGCAGAGATACTTCCTGCGGCGAGCCGGTGAGGGCGGTTGCCGGAGGCAGCTTGTTGATTTCAGGATGAATCGACAGCGGGGTCGGCACCATATGGAAATAGATATAGCTGTATATTGCCTGGTGTGAGAGCTCATTGCCCTGATGGCAGCGTGACCTGACTTCACGTAAGGATGTGCTGATAACCAGGTTACCCTGTTCCGTTTTGTGCCAGTAAAGGCGATGCACGCCGGCACGGTCCGTTGCAGCCAGCAGTTGGTTGTTCTGCCGGTCAAAAATAATCAGGGCAAAGTGCCCCTTCAGACGTGAGAGAGCCCCGCAGCCGTCGCGACGGAACAGGCTGACAAGGTCGCGGGCTGTTTTCTCGTTAATGGCGTCGTTAGCGGATGATTCAACCTGGAAGTAGGGCGTTCCGCTATAGGCGAGTAAAAACTGTTCGTTTCTGAAAACTTTCCCCTCTTCGCCTGTAACAAAGACTCCTTCCCGGTGGGATTCGGGTAAATCATGGGATTGCCCGTTACTGGAGTTTAAGCGCGAGGGGATGACCGCAGTGAGTTTCGGCATGAGAAAAGGCTAAAGTATTGGGTTATTGGGGAAATATTGAAAAGCAACGGTTAAGAGGCTGGCCACTTGCCGGCATTTTTGAGCTTTTTATACAGTTTCATTTTCTTTGAGCCGAGCTCGCGTGCCTTCAGCGCTTGAGATACCGCTTCTTCGTAACGCTCGAGATCAAAATAAAGATAACCGAGCGCCAGGTGAAGGTCGGCCGATTGAGGTTCGATGGAAACGGCTGTTTTATAGTTCTCCAGCGCCATCTCGGGTTGTTTTTTCTTCTTCAGGTAGTTCCCGTAAAGCAGGTACAGCTTGGCATTGTCAGGGTCGTACTTGATTGCCCGCTGTAAAAAACATTCCGCCGCCGGCCAGCTGCTTTCAGCAATGGCATCACGTTCCTTGTTCTGCTCAAAGCGCATCATGGAATACAGCGCGGGAGTGTGGTTGGGAAACGCACGCAGGGTATATACAATATCCTGCGGCAGGGGGCCGCGCTCACCCTTCACCAGCATTTGCACATTACGGGTAAAGTGCGCTTGTTCCACGACCGGTAAGTGATCTCGCCGATGCTCGGGGTTTCGGTAGTCGTGCGGAGGTTGCCCTTCGCGACCGGGGTTTTGGCACGGTTGCCCCTTAATATCTTTGCCAGGCCATCCCAGCGCCGCTTGTGATGTATACTTCCCTTCGGCGACCGCCAGGCCTGACGCCATCAGGCCGGTAATCACAAGGCTCAATAGTTTTTGAAGGTAAAAGTGTTTGCGCATTACTGCTTCCCTGTTTTCAGGCAATATAATGGGTGCCCTTAAACTGCCGTTTTAACTTTGTCCCGAGTATAGCCAAATCGTTTAGACATGACGAATTATTGGGCGCATAACTTTATTCTGCCCTGAAGAGGTAATACGCTGCCTGCTGCAAACGATTTGTAGCCGTGCTTCACCCATCTCCAGGTTCTGGAAAGGGTTATTGCGGTCATATTTTTTTCCAATGAGTATGCTAATTTACCCTACAGAATTAGCAACGGCTACCGAATAAGTGTGGTCGAAGTCACCCGAAAAGGGATTGCCAGGTGAAAATTTAACCATGAAGCCAGATTTTTTACCGCCTTTGGCCGATGCCCGGGACTTTCCGCTTCCTGAAGTGGAAATGTTGCCGACCAAGCCTTCGGCTGCCAGCGGCAGCAAACGCCCTTCGCCCGCCGAGAGCCGGGCTGTTGAATACATGGTCTCGGCACGAGGGCTCCTGTCGGCTATTGCCTGGCATTTCAAATCTGCAAAAGTCCTGTTGCCGGCCTATCATTGTCCTGCGCTGGTTGAACCTTTTATTTATCATCAATGCAACATCGAATTTTACCGGGTTTCAGAACAGCTTGAGTTCGATGAGGCGGAGCTTGAGGAAAAATTGCCGACAGCCGATTTGGTTGTGGGCATCCGCTACTTTGGCTTCGAGTGCGCAATGGCGAGGTTGAAACAGCTGGCGCAGCAGGCAAAAACCCTGATGGTCGAGGATTGGGCGCATGCCGCTTTTGCCAGCGAGCTCCACGGGGATTTTGCGGTGACCAGCCTGAAAAAGTTCTACCCTGTTACCGGTGGCGGTGAGCTTTTTATTGCCAATCCTGACTGGGTCGAAAAAATGAATCGTTCTGTCAGGCAGCTCCGGCAATCACCGGCAAACCTGTTGGCGCAAAAAATAAAAGCCCGCTTGCTACCCCGGGCCTCACAAAGCGATTTCCGCTATTTTTCTCCCGTGGCGAGCCATGCCGTCGTTTCTGCGAGTGACCGGAACCGGCTAAATCACTATGATCACCGGCAGAGTGCCCAGCGGCGCCGTGACCATTACCAGCGTTTACTGGAGCAGCTCCAAGGGCTCGGCTTTGCCAGGCCATTGTTTGCCGAGCTTCAGGAGGGGGTGGTCCCCTATGTGTTTCCCTTGCTGTTAAAGGATGAAGGCTTGTTCTCTTTGATACGGAAAAAAGGCATTCCTTTGTATCGTTGGGAGGAGGTTATGGCGACGCACTGCCCTGTCAGTATGCAGTATCGCCGTTTGCTGGTTCAGCTGCCCTGTCACCAGGACCTGACCACGGAGGATATCGATTTTATTGTGCAAGCGATGTGGGAAATCGACCAAAAATGGGAGCATGGCCGGCCGTGACAACACAATGGATTAAGGCGTCATTCACAGATACGGATGCATTTTGGGCGCAATGGGATCGTTTGAATACCCGTTATAATGCGGCGCATCCCATGCTGGACAGTCGTTTTGTGCGGCCTTTAATCAAGCATTTCCCCCAGGAACTGGAGGTGCTTCGTGGCGAAAACCTGGGGCAGGTGACTGCATTACTGCTGCTGCAAAATAAAGGGCGCGGCGTGGTACAGGTCTTTGCGCCAAGTCAGGCCCAGATCTGCCTGTGCCTGGTGCCGGAAAGGCTTGATATGCGTGCCCTGTTAGCGGCATTAAGCGCCCTGCAACTGCGTCTGGATTGCTGGTTTGTTGACCCACTTTTTCAACAGGGCATGCTGGACTCTACTTCCTATGCATCGGCACAGATCTCGTCGATCAATATGGATATCGTCATTGACGGCGAATTTGACCAGTATTGGGCTGACCGGAGCAAAAACCTAAGAAAAGGGATCAAGCGATACCTCAATAAAATTGAGGAGCAATTCGATGATGTCCGCTTTCGTGTGCTGGACCGGCCTGAACAAATTGCCGAAGCTGTTGAAGACTACGGTTTGCTGGAAAGCCAGGGATGGAAGGCTGACGGTGGCACGGCTGTACACCCTGAAAATACGCAGGGGCGTTATTACCAGGCAATGCTGGTCGATTTTGCGGCGAAGGGAAATGCCGTTGTTTTTGAAATTCGGCTGGGGGAGCGCCTGGTTGCTTCAAGGCTTTGTATCTACAACCCGGAATGCCTGATTATTCTGAAAACGACCTTTGACGAGTCGTTGAAGGAGTATGCCTTTGGGCGGGTGCTGTTGTTTAAAATACTTGTCCACCTGTTTGAAACGAAAATCACCAGGCGGGTCGATTTTTACACGAACGCCACCCAGGATCAGTTGCGGTGGGCAACCGCCCAGCGTCCGCAATACCATATGTCGCATTATCGACGGGGCTTGGGCGCTTTCGGTTTGCGTCCGCTGGATATGCTCCGGTCTCAGAACACGGCATCCAGCATTAAGCCAGGCTGTGTTGAAATTGACTATTGCTACGACGTCGGCAGCTTTTCTGAGCAGGAACGTGAATTATTCGAGGTTGCAGAAACGCCCTTTACCACCTTTGACTGGGTCGAGAATTTTACGGCGAATGTGGCGAGCCGCCTGGGCAAGGTGGTTTTTATCTGCCTGAAGATAGGGGGTAAAACCGAGGCTATTTTACCCTTGATCGAAAAAAGAGAGCATGGGGTCAATATTCTCAGTTGCTTTTCCAATTACTACACCCCCTATATCGGGCTGGTTTCCGATAAAAGCCAAAGCAGGAATTATTTTCGGTTGATTGTTGCCTGCGCCAAGCCGTATTTCGCTCGTTTCGATCGGCTCGATATCATGCCGCTTGTCGCTGAGCAATTGCAGGCAATTTCCCCGGCCCTGAGGCTGGACGGTTTCACCGAGGAGCGGTACCTGTTTTCCAAGAATTGGCGTGAATTGGACATTGAGAGTTATGAGCAGTTTATTGATAAAATGTCCGGCAGCCTGCGTTCCACGATTAAGCGTAAGGGTCGGAAACTGGCCGCGGAACCCGGGTATGAAATTGAGAAAATTTCCGCTGAGAATGCCAAAAAGCTAATTGCCGATTATCAGCAGGTCTACGAAAAGAGCTGGAAGGTTAACGAGCCGTTCCCGGGCTTTATCAAGGAGCTGATTGAACGGGGCGTCAGCGCTGGTTACAGCCGGCTTTACGTGATGTACCACCAGGATAAGCCAGTGGCGGCGCAGTTCTGGCTGGTGAAGGGCCAGTGCGCCTATATCTACAAGCTGGCCTATGACCCCGAGTATGCGCACCTGTCTGTGGGAACGCTGCTGTCGGATTATATCTTCAGGGAAATGATTACCCATGAAGGTATTGAACTGGTCGATTACCTGGTGGGCAATGACAAGTATAAAAGCGACTGGATGAGCAGCTGCCGTACTTTATACGGGATCTGTGCCTATAATAGGAAAACGCCGGTCGGCTGGTTTTTTATCATCAGGAAAATAATTAAGGATTTGACGGTTAGTCGCTGGAAAGCGGCCAAGGCTCGAATTGAAGAGGGAGTTGACCCCGCCTAAGGGTTTTGGCATTTTGCCCAACGTAGAATCAAGTACAGTATCGAGCATGGCTGCCCTGCAGCTTGCTCTCTATTTTTTTGGATGTTCAGGAAATATCAACGATGACATTGGCCTCGCAGGTTAAAGAAATTATTACGGATGTATTGCAACTGGATTATACGATTGATGGCGACACCGCGTTGATGGGCGCCATTCCGGAGTTTGACTCCATGGCTGTGATCACGATTCTCACCACACTGGAAGAGCAGTTCGGTATGGTGATTGATGATGACGAGGTCGATGCCTCCATCTTTGAAACGGTCGATGCCCTGGTTAATTTCGTAGAAGAAAAAGTCTGAGCGACGTTTTTCTGTGAGCGCCCTGCCCGGTACGCCTTTTTTCCTGGAACATTGCCCCAGGCCACTGTTTATCATCAGGTACGATGCCTCCCCTGACGCTGTTTTTAGGGGAGACGTGCTGCACCTGCCCGCCTTTGGCGAAGAAATGAATAAATCGCGTGCGATTGTGGCGTTGCAGGCGCGTACCCTGGCGCAAATGGGGTATCGGGTGCTGGTACCCGATTATTCCGGAACCGGAGACAGTGCGGGTGAGTTTGGCGAAACAAGTTGGGAGCATTGGCTGGAAGATATGCGCTGCTGCCTTGCGTATCTCCAAGCGCAGGGCGCCGGCCCGGTTACCCTCTGGGGGTTGAGACTGGGCGCCTTGATGGGGGTTGAGCTGGCGAGCGATGCCCGCCTTGAGATTTCTCGCCTGCTGTTGTGGAATCCCGTCCTGCAGGGAGAGCTGTTCATGCAACAGTTCCTCAGATTACGGCTGGCCAGCAGCATGATGAGCGGGGATGGCAAGGAGAAGGTATCGGACCTGAAGCAACGGTTGAGTGATGAAGGAATCCTGGAAGTGGCCGGTTACGAATTATCCGCCGCTATGTTTAATGAAGTTTGCGCACGAAAAGCTCGGGACATGGTGTTGCCGGCCAACCTTGAGGTTTTCTGGGCCGATGTGGCTTTAGCGGTGAAACCCTTGCCAGCCCCCGCACAAAGCCTTGTGGATAGCTGGCAAGAGGGCGGCCTGACCGTTGGCATTGAGCAGATCCAGGCGTCCCCTTTCTGGGCGACCCAGGAAATTGCCCGGGCTGATGAGTTGGTGAAAAAAACCACGGCCTGGCTCGGAGCGCAGCTTCAGCATGGCTAGCCGGAATGAGCAGGCGGTCTGTTTTCAGAGCGCTGGAGAGACCCGGTATGGCATTCTGCATGCGGCGGAGCATCAGGCCTGTGATACGGGGGTTGTGATCCTTGTTGGCGGCCCGCAATACCGGGTTGGCAGCCATCGCCAATTTGTTCATCTGGCGCGTAACCTGGCGAACCAAGGCGTACCGGTTTTTCGCTTCGACTTCTCCGGCATGGGAGACAGTGAGGGGGATTTTCCGGGATTCGAGCGCCTTGATGAGGATGTGCGGCGATCGGTCGATACGTTGATGGAACATTGCCCCCAGGTTAAAAAGGTTGTCCTGTGGGGGCTTTGTGATGGCGCTTCGGCGGCCTGTTTTTATGCGCCATCAGACGCTCGCGTCGTTGGCCTGGCGCTTGCTAATCCCTGGGTCAGGACGGAGCAGGGTGAGGCCAAGGCTTTCATCAAGCACTATTATTGGTCACGTTTAACCAGTGCCGGGTTTTGGCGCAAATTGTTTTCAGGCAAGCTCGGCGTTTTTACGGCGCTGGAAGGCCTGTTTGGAAACCTGAGACGTTCGGCCCAACGTGAAAATGATGCAGCGCCGGAAAAACAGGATGGAAGCACAAAGGTCGAGATGAGCTTACCCGAACGTGTTTTCCTGGGACTGGAAACCTTTGCGGGGAACGTGCTGTTGATCATCAGCGGTAATGACCTGACTGCCGCTGAATTTATGGATGCTGTCCAGCAAAACCGTAAACGTCAGAAACTGATAGATTCACCCAAAATCACCGTGTCGCGTTTGTCCGATGCAGATCACACATTTTCTCGCCGCTGCTGGAAGGAAGAGGTTGCCGAGCGAACGGCTGAATGGATTGATGCCCTATGAAAAATGCCCTGTTAATCGCCTACCATTTTCCGCCAATTCGGGTCAGTAGCGGTATCCAGCGAACCCTGTCACTGACGCGCTACCTTCACGAACACGGCTGGCAGCCTTCGGTGCTGACGATAGCGCCCCGGGCCTACGAAAAAACCAGCGACGACCAGCTTAAGGATGTTCCCGCCCATGTCGAGGTAACCCGGGCCGC
Organism: Pseudomonadales bacterium; assembly: GCA_041395865.1. Classification (GTDB taxonomy): domain Bacteria; phylum Pseudomonadota; class Gammaproteobacteria; order Pseudomonadales; family IMCC2047; genus IMCC2047. The sequence continues at coordinate 1,344 of JAWKZQ010000022.1, read as the reverse complement.
CGGTTGGGATACCGCTCGTCATCTTGCGGTTTCGGGTCGTTACCTGGGGTTTATGGCATTGCCGGATCGCTGGGTTTCCTGGTTGCTTGGCGGCGTGGTTTCCGGTCTTCGCATGATACGGAAAAACAAGCCTAAGGTTATTTGGTCCACCTATCCGATTGCCAGCGCCCACCTGATCGGGCTGGTCTTGCATCGGCTTACGGGGCTGCCCTGGGTGGTGGATTTCCGTGATTCGATGACCGAGGATAACTATCCGTCGGATCCTACCCAGCGGAAAATTTACCGCTGGATCGAAAGCCAGGCGGTAAAACGCGCCAGCCGGATTATATTTACCACGCAGGGAGCCTGTGAGATGTACCGCTCTCGCTATCCGGAGGTTTCGGCAGATCGTTTTGCGGTTATCCCCAATGGCTATGATGAGGAAATCTTTCTGGCGGCCGAGCGGGAATTGACCGACACGCCGAAGGCGTCAGGGCCTGTTACGCTGGTTCACAGCGGCGTTTTGTATCCTTCCGAACGCGACCCCACCGCTTTTTTCGATGCACTGGCGGAATTGAAGCGTGAAGGCGCGATTTCAGCAGGCAATCTAAAAGTCCTGCTCAGGGCAACTGGTCATGACTCACTTTTCCAGCCCATGCTGCAGGAGCGCTCGATTGAGGACCTGGTCAGTCTGGTTCCAGGCGTTAGCTACATCGAAGCCCTCAAGGAGATGTTGTCTGTTGACGGTTTGTTGTTATTTCAGGCGGCGAACTGTAACCACCAGGTTCCGGCTAAACTCTATGAATACTTTCGCGCAGATAAGCCGATCCTGGCGTTAACCGATAAACAGGGTAATACGGCGCAGACGATGCGCGATGCAGGCCTTGCCAATATTGTCGATCTGCAGGACAAGCAGGATATCAAGGCCGGCCTGGTTGCCTTTATTGCCCAGTTGCAGGCCGGCACCGCCGAGACAGCGTGCCCTCAAATCACCAGAGCCTACTCCCGTCAGGCCCTGGTTGGTAACTTTGCCGGCCTGTTTGATACGGCGGTGAGCTGACAGCAAAACAGGGCTTCAAGGCCCTGTTTTGCTTTAAATCAAAATTTCCTTTACCGGCGGGTGACTGAGAAACTTGTGCGGGCTGGCCGAATAGCCATAAGCGCCCGATTGGTATACCGCCACCAAGTCGCCGGGTTCGGCTGCCGATAGCTCCATATTGTTCGCAAGGATATCCAGTGGCGTGCACAGGGGACCGACCACGGAGACGGTTTCCGTCGCCGGGCTATTCATGCGGTTGGCGATTGCAACAGGGTAGTTTTTACGAACCACCTGGCCAAAATTCCCCGAGGCCGACAGGTGGTGGT
>JAWKZQ010000021.1:0-30487 GCA_041395865.1 Pseudomonadales bacterium | reverse complement strand
CTAAGTAAGTAGTGGCCCTAAAATCGGGGGCAAGTCAGGCGGACTTGTTTATCGTCCTGAAGGGAGGCGAAGCTGGCGGGAGTTATCATACGTTGCAACAGGCTAACGGTGACGGTGCCGTTACCTTAAGTTACGGGGTGTTCCTGAATAGCATTTTCAGCTTCCTGATTGTGACCTGGTTTGCGTTTCTGTTAGTCAAGGGCATCAACCATGTGCGCCAGAAAGAAGAGGCGATGGAGGAAAAACAGAGCAAAGAGTGCGGGCTTTGCTTCAGCGCGATCGATAAGCGGGCGACGCGTTGCGCTTTTTGTGGTTCCGAGCAGGAGAAAACCGGATGAACAACGCCCACCATGGTTAAGCAGGTTAATACCGGCAAAAACCCGGCGTCGAAGGCGTTGCGCGAGGCGGAGCGTATTGCCCAGCTACCCCCGGCCCTGCAGAAGGCGCACCCTACCGCGGTTCGGTCTAACCCCGAAAAACTTCGCCATATTAATACCTACGGTTCTTTACCCGAGTACTATATCGACCAGCCCTTTACCTGCCGTCGCTGCGGGAAGCGCGAAATCTGGATGGCGCGCGACCAGAAATGGTTCTACGAAGAAACCAAAGGTCACATCGACGCTATAGCGGTTGAATGCCATGATTGCCGCAAACAGCGAAAGTGTGGCGGCGAAAATCAGTAGTCTTCAGACGCGGCTAAACGCTCGGACTCAGCGCGCTTCAGCAGTCCCCCAAGCACCTTGCCAACCACAAAAAAAGCCAATCCGGACAAGATACCCGGCGCACACTCGTAGATGATGCTGTTCAGCTCAAAGTAGCGCCACAACAACATCACCGTTGGCCCGCCCAACACCATGGTTAATGCCAGCTTCTCAGATACCCGTTGCCGGAGGGCATAGACGATCAGCAACGGCGCGAAGGTACTGGCCAGTGCCGACCAGGCCACCAGTACCAGGGCAAACACACTTTGGTTGCCGCTCAGGGCAATGATCAGAGCCACTGCCGTGACAAAAACAGTCGCCAGTTTGGTCACCAGGTAACCATTTAATTTCCTGGGCATCAGGTCATTGGTGATTGCCGCTGTACAGGCAAGAATCTGCGAGTCGGCGGTCGACATGGTGGCGGCGAACAAACCGGCCAGCACCAGCCCCACCAGCACCTCCGGTAACAGTTGACCGGCCAGGGTCGGCAATGCCAGTTCCGTATCAAAGCCGGCGGTTTCCGGGATCAGCAGGCGTGCCGCCAACGCGGTGAAAATCGCCATGCTGTAGAAGGTAAAGTAACAGCCGTAATAATAGCCCCGAGCCCTCAGCATTTCGCCCGGCTTCTCCAGTGTCATGAAACGAATCATGACGTGCGGTTGGCCAATGATGCCGATACCGCCGAAAATCCAGCCAACCACAAAAAAGAGCGGTGATGCCGAGCCTAACACGGGCTGGTTGGCCGGGAACCAGTCCATATAATGGGGCGTAACGGTGTGCAGGTTGCCAATGAAGGCCGAGAGGCCGCCGATATCACGGATGCCGATAAACAGCATCAACGCCATGGCCGCGACCATGACAAAGGACTGGGCGGCATCCGTCCAGATCGACGCACGGATGCCGCCGGCAAAGCAGTAAAGCAGCACAATCACGCTGCCGACGACGGCGCCCATGGAATAATCCCAACCAAACACCACGTGCATGGCTTTACTGCCGGCATTGAGCTGTGCAGCGGCATAAGCGCCCACAAAGGCCAGCGTAATCAGGCCGCCGATCACCCGTAGCACCTTGAAATTGGTACCGTGCCAGGTGCTTAAAATCCCCGCGAAACTCAGGGCGCGCTGTTTCTCCGTCTGCACACGCAGGCGTTTGTGCACAAAAATGGACATCAGGAAGTCGCCTGTCACCAGGCCGACCATCAGCCAGATCGCTTGCAAACCTGCCATGTAAGCAAAGCCAATCAAGCCCACAAACATATAACCGCTGTTAGCGGTGGCAAAGGCCGACAGGGCCACCAACCAAGGTTTAACGCTTTGGCTGGCCAACAGATAATCCTCGGTGGTTTGCTTCCGTTTGCGCATCGACAACATGCCGACCACCACGAAAGCTAAAAGAAAGAAGAGAAAACTGACGAGAACCATGGGAAAACCTTGCCGATCTGTGGGCTTAAAATAAAGCCAGACAGTCTACCTGCTTTGCCAGCGACTTTCATCGCCACGGGCTTATCCGTAATCTCAACAGCTCCAAAACTGTCCTAAATCATTACAATTACTCTTCAAAACGGGCTATATTGCCCGCCATCGTTTTAACCAGCTGTTTTTGAACATAATAAGGATTTTTATGAAACTCGAATCTCTGGCACTCCATCACGGCTATACGTCGGAAGCCACCACGAAATCCGCAGCGGTCCCCATTTACCAGACCACCTCCTACACCTTCGACGACACCCAGCATGGTGCGGATCTCTTCGACCTTAAGGTGCCCGGCAACATTTATACCCGTATCATGAACCCCACCACCGACGTTCTCGAACAACGCCTGACCGCGATGGAAGGCGGCGTGGGCGCGTTGGCGGTAGCCTCGGGAATGACGGCCATTACCTATGCCATCCAGTGTCTGTGCAGTGCCGGTGACAACATCGTCAGCACCAGCCAGCTTTATGGCGGCACCTATAACCTGTTTGCCCACACGTTCCCCCGCCAGGGCATTGAGGTGCGGATGCTGGGCGCCGACGATTTCGAGGGTTTTGAAAAGGCGATTGACGACAACACCAAAGCCATTTTCTGTGAATCCATCGGCAACCCCGCAGGCAATATTGTGGATATCCAGAAACTGGCAGAAATCGCCCACCGGCATGGCCTACCGCTGATCGTAGACAGCACCGTAGCAACGCCCTACCTGTGTCGCCCCTTTGAACAGGGCGCGGATATCGTTATCCACTCGCTGACCAAGTACATCGGCGGACACGGCACATCGCTGGGCGGAATCATCATTGATTCAGGGAAGTTTGACTGGGCCGCCAACAGGGATCGTTTCCCGATTCTCAACGAACCGGATCCCTCCTACCATGGCGTTGTTTATACCGAGGCCTTCGGTCCGGCCGCCTTCATCGGGCGCTGTCGCGTCGTACCGCTGCGTAATACCGGGGGCGCCATTTCTCCACAGAACTCATTCCAGATTATGCAGGGGCTGGAAACCCTGGGCCTGCGCATGGAACGCCACTGCGAAAACGCCGAGAAACTGGCCGACTACCTGTCCAAACACGACAAGGTTGCCTGGGTAAACTATGCCACCCTGCCCGACAGCCCTTACTATGAAAACTGCCAGAAAATTACCGGCGGCAAAGCCTCGGGCATTCTCAGTTTCGGTATCACAGGCGGCCGCGAAGCGGGTGCCAGATTCATTGATGCCCTGCAGATGATTTTACGCCTGGTCAACATCGGCGATGCCAAATCACTGGCCTGCCACCCGGCCACTACCACCCACCGCCAGCTGAACGATGAAGAACTGAAAGCCGCTGGCGTGAGTGCCGACCTGGTGCGGATTTCGGTGGGCATCGAAAACATCGACGATATCATCGCCGACGTCAGCCAGGCCTTGGATAAGGTATAAGCTCAACCATGAAACCGGTTATCCAGGAGGAAATTTCCGGTTGTGGCATTGCGGCCAGCGCTGCCATCGCCGGAGTTTCCTATCGCGAAGCCAAAACAGTCGCCAACAGGCTTGGCATCTATGCACAAGACCAAACACTCTGGTCCGAAACCCAGCCTGTTCGCATCCTGCTGGCGCAATTCGGCTGGGAGGTTGAAAATACGCCCCTGCCCTTTAAGGTCTGGAAAACCCTGCCCGACCTGGCGCTACTGGCAACCAAATGGCATCTTGAACAGGGCAAGCCCTTCTGGCACTGGGCCGTGTTCGTACGCGACGCCTCAGGCAGCTACGTATTGGATTCAAAGCAATCCCTGAAGCAACACACCCGCAAAGATTTTGGCCGCATCAAGCCAAAGTGGTACCTGCCGGTTCGCCCGGAATTATGAACGTCTGCGGGCATTGCCAACCGCCCCGGCAAGCGCTATCGTAGCGACCTTTAAGCGGCCAACCCAAACCGGTGGCCTACTGGTTTCACTGCAGGAGTCCCCATGAATAAAAAACGCATCCTTTCTTTCACTGGCCTGGCAATTGCCCTGGCTCCCGCTGCGGCTATGGCTCACGTCGGCACGGCTACAACGGGCGGATTTGCAGCCGGTTTCACGCATACACTGGGTGGCGCAGACCACCTACTGGCGATGCTGGGCATTGGCCTGTGGGCGGCTTTCATGGGCGGCCGTTCGCTGTGGGCCGTTCCCGCCGCATTCCTGCTGACAATGCTCGCAGGCGGTGTACTGGCCATCGCCGGACTTGCTTTACCCTTGGTTGAAGCGGGTATTTTGGCTTCCCTGTTGATCGTCGGCCTGCTGGTCGCCGGCACATTACGCCTGCCCTTATTCGCCAGCATGAGCATCGCCGCCGGCGTTGCCCTGCTGCACGGCCACGCTCACGGCACAGAGATGCCGCTGGCGCTCAATGCCGCTTCCTATGGCCTGGGCTTTACCCTTTCCGCCGCCCTGTTACTGGCGGTCGGCGCGGCAGCCGGTTTAGCCCTGAAAGCCTTCAGCGCAACCACTGCCTACCGTGTCGCCGGAGCGGCTATTGCTGCAGCTGGCCTCGGCTTCGCGGCAGGTTAACAGCAATTGCTCAGAGGCGTGAGTTCATTTTTCCACGCCTCTGTAGTACCTTAGGTCTTACTTGAATCGACCTGGGAGCAAGCAATGGACAACAAGCTCGTACTGATCATTCTCGCAATCCTATTGGCACCCGTTGCCGTTTTCCTGAAAAAAGGCGCTGGCAAGGACCTGGTGATTAACATCCTGCTGTGCTTTATCTTTTACCTGCCGGCTGTACTGCACGCCCTTTGGATCGTCACCCAGTAAGGGAACGGCCAAGGCCGGTTGGCGATTGACTCGACCTGGCAAAACCTTATCCATGAAAGCCCACCACGTTATTAATTACCTGGAATTTCCAGCCCGCAACCTGGAGGCCACCAAGGCGTTCTTCAATCAGGTCTTTGGCTGGGAATTTACCGACTACGGACCGGACTACACCGCTTTTTCCGAGGACAGTGTGGATGGCGGCTTTTATCGAGCAGAACAATCGTCCAGTACCGAAAAGGCGGGGGCCGCGCTGGTCGTCTTTTACAGCGACAACCTGGAAGCTACGCAGGCCGTCATCGAAACTGCCGGCGGCAACATCATCAAGCCAATCTTTGCTTTTCCGGGCGGGCGGCGCTTCCATTTCTGCGAACCCAGTGGCAATGAGTTTGCCGTTTGGTCCGATGTACAGGCCTAAGCCGCTCCATTTAAAACGCCGGAACCCCCATGCCAGAACTTAAAACCCTATTGCTTTTTCTGTTTACAGCCGTTGCCGAAATCGTCGGCTGCTACCTGCCGTACCTGTGGTTGCGCGAAGGCAAAAGCATTTTACTGCTGGTCCCCGCCGCCTTGAGCCTGGGGCTCTTCGCCTGGCTGCTGTCCCTGCATCCCACGGCGGCGGGCCGGGTCTATGCAGCCTATGGCGGCGTCTACATTTTTGTGGCGATTCTATGGCTGTGGTCGGTAGATGGCATCAAGCCCACCGTTTGGGATTTGGTGGGCTCTGGCGTCGCCATGGCGGGCATGGCTATCATTATGTTTGCCCCCAGAAACCTGTAACCGCGCCGGTTTCTGCTGATACAAACTCAGCGCTGACGCGGCTTGGCACCCTGCCCGCTTCCAGACCCGCCTGACGGTTTACCCCGTCGGCTACGATTGCCGGGCGTTGCCGCACCGGTATGACGCCGGTTTTTACCGGTGGGCTTATGACCGCGCGCCGCCTCCCCGGAGCGCTGGCCGTCGCGGTGCCCCTGTTTGGGCTTCTTGGGTTTTTTCGGTTTGATGGGGCGCCGATCCAAGTGTGACTCCGGCACCTCGTGCACCGGCTCGAACCCGCCCACATATTCCCGCCGGATTAACTGCTGGGTGAGCCGTTCAATATCCTGCAGCTGTTTGAATTCATCGGCGCTCACCAGCGAAACCGCCTGCCCGGTAGCCCCCGCCCGGCCGGTGCGTCCAATACGGTGCACATAATCCTCGGCCACATTGGGCAGGTCGAAGTTAACCACCTGGGGCAACTGGTCAATATCCAGCCCGCGGGCAGCAATGTCCGTAGCCACCAGCGCCTGCACCTTGCCCTGCTTGAATTCCGCCAAGGCCTTGGTGCGCGCGCCCTGGCTTTTATTGCCATGAATGGCGGCGGCTTTGATACCCTTTTCCTCGAGATAACGGGTTAAACGGTTGGCGCCGTGCTTGGTCCGGCTGAAAACAAGTACCTGCTGCCAGTCTTCATCCTGGATCAGGTGGGCCAGTAACGCCGGCTTTTTCTTTTTATCAACCGGGCACAGCCACTGCTCGACGGTTTCAGCCGTGGTATTGCGCGGAGTGACGGAAATTTCCACGGGATCATTAACCAGCCCCTTGGCAAGCTGGCGTATGTCATCGGAAAAGGTCGCTGAAAACATCAGGTTCTGACGGCGCGCGGGCAACAATGCCAGGATCTTTTTAATGTCGTGGATGAAGCCCATATCCAGCATGCGATCGGCTTCATCCAGGACCAGCATTTCCAACTGACTAAAACGAACGGCATTCTGGTTGTACAGGTCCAGCAAACGCCCCGGTGTCGCCACCAGCACATCGACACCGCCACGCAGGCGCATCATCTGGGGATTAATTTTCACACCGCCGAAGACAACCGTGGAGGTCAACGTCAGGTACTTGCCATAGGTTGCAATGCTCTCACCGACTTGAGCCGCAAGTTCGCGCGTCGGCGTGAGCACTAATGCCCTCACCTGGTTCGACTGCGCAGGCGCGCCGGACAGCAGGGTTTCCAGTATCGGCAAGGTAAAACCGGCGGTTTTACCCGTGCCTGTCTGCGCCGCCGCCATCACATCGCGCCCCTGCAACACGGCGGGAATCGCCTGCGCCTGAATCGGGGAAGGTTTTTCATAGCCCTGTTCGGCAACAGCTTCAAGGAGAGGTTGGCAAAGGCCCAGCTCAGCAAAATTCATAGGGTCGTCTCGGGGCCGGTCAGGGCCTGTCAGGAAGTAAAGAGGCCGCGCAGCTTACAGGAATTCCACGCGTATGAATACGTTATCGTCGCTGACATGATACCTTGCCTTAAAACGACACTGGCGGGATACTGCGTTGACTGATTTTAAGTAAAGGACGCTGCGCATGGAAATTACAACGGCCATTTCATCGGATATCCCGCAACTTTGCCGGCTGCTGGATGCGCTTTTTGCACAGGAAGCAGAATTCAAGCCCGATCACGAAGCCCAAAGCCGCGGGTTAGGCGAAATCATCCGAAATGAGCACATCGGCCATATCCTGGTGGCTCACGAAGCCAGCCAAATCATCGGCATGGTCAACCTGCTCTATACGGTTTCCACGGCGCTCGGCGCGCGCGTCGCCATTCTCGAAGACATGGTGGTTTTACCCGAATACCGGGCCAAAGGCGTTGGCGCTAAATTGCTTCACCATGCCCAGGAGTTTGCCGCAAGCCAGGGCTGCCGACGTGTTACCCTGCTCACCGACGACGATAACAGCGGTGCGCACCGCTTCTACCAGCGCCATGGTTTCGAGCGTTCCAGCATGGTGCCCTTTCGCTGGACGCCTAAACGCTGAACAACAATACCTTAAACCTAGCGTGCAGAAACGAGTCATATCACTTAGGAGTCTTCAAACGTCAATACCGGCCTGAGCAAGGAGGACACGATGGCGCTTTCAATCACCTCGACAGCCTTCGAACATGAGGGCGAAATCCCCAGCAAATACACCTGCGAAGGGGAAGATATTGTTCCGCCGCTGGCTTGGCAGGGCGTTCCGGACAATGCCCGCAGTCTGGCGTTAATTATCGATGACCCGGACGCACCCGATCCTGATGCGCCAACCATGAACTGGGTACACTGGGTGCTTTACAACATTCCGCCCGAATCAACCGGCCTGCCCGAGGGCACAACCCTGGAAACGCTGCCCGCCGGCACCCAAGCCGGGAAAAATGACTGGATGCAAACCTGGTACGGCGGCCCCTGCCCTCCGATCGGCAGACATCGCTACTACCACAAGCTGTATGCGCTGGACTGCCCGCTCGAAGATCTCGGCACCCCTGAAAAAACCGACGTGGAGGCGGCCATGCGGGGGCATATCCTCGACCAGGCTGTACTAATGGGCACCTACATTAAAGCGGAATCACCTCGCAAATAAACTTCATCGCAGAAACCTAAACGGGGGATTTCGGCAGGCTGTTTTGATAAATTAGCGGCTGAATTAACTCCAAACTTTCGATGAGGTATGTGCATGTTTTTGGCAATGAACCGTTTCAAGGTCGCCCTGGGAAAAGAGGACGATTTCATCAACATCTGGAAAAACCGGGAATCCTACCTGGACGGCGTACCCGGCTTTCTCAGCTTCAATCTGCTGCGCGGCGAAACAACCGACGAATACACCCTGTTCTCCTCCCACGCTACCTGGGAATCACGCCAGGCCTTTGAGGACTGGACCAAATCCGAAGCGTTCAGGAACGCCCATAGGAATGCCGGCGCCGCCAAGGATATCTACAACGGTCACCCCAAGCTGGAACTCTTTGAAACCATTATTTGATTTACCCTTTCCCTTTTTGAACCCGCCCAAAGCGTAAATAACTTAAACCAGCCTTCACAAAAACTCTGCGGCCAAGGTTAACGGGTAAGTAACCTCGCCGTGGAGTTCCCCTTGCCCCGCTACTTTTACAGATCAACAAAAACGCAAATAATAACAATTATCGTTTGCCTTACTATTTGCGCATCCGTAGACTACGCCACCGTCAACGAATCCTGGCAATAACAAGAAGGAAGCCCCGGCGTGATTAAAACTAAAAAAATTTCCCAAGCGACACTAACCGCTGCATTGGCAGCCAGTGCTCACAGCCCTGTGCTGCTTGCTACGCAAATCGCTGAACCGATCGAAGAATTTGTCATTTCCGGTAATGTACTGGGTTTTTCCAGCCTGGAAGAGGTCAGGAGCTACCCCGGTAACCGCAATATCCTGACTGCCGAACAACTACAACAAAGCGCCAGCCTCTCTATCGACGGCGCCCTGCAACGGGTACCCGGCATTAAAATCCAGGACGAAACCGGTACCGGCGTTTTGCCGAATGTGGCGGTTCGCGGTCTCAATGCCAGCCGTAGCGGTTATACCCAGTTCCTGGTTGATGGCGTTCCACTGACACTCGCACCCTACGGACACACAGGGCAATCACTGTTCCCGGCCACCTTGAAAACCCTCGACCGCATCGACATCGTGCGTGGTGGTGCAGCCGTTCAATACGGCCCGAATAACGTCGGCGGTGTGATCAACCTTATCACCAAGGAAATTCCCGATCAGTGGCAAACCACGATTGCCGAAAAAATTACGGCGTTCAACCGCGGCAACTTCCTGACGGACACCTATTTCTCAACCGGCGGCCAGGTCAGCGACCGTTTCGCCATGCAATTTGAGGGCAACCTGCTGAAAGGCGAGGCCTTCCGCGATCATTCCGATACCGATGTCAAAAACTGGTTATTGAAAACACGCTGGGATATCGATAACGATAAAACCCTGAAAACCACCCTGCAACGCTATGAAGCCGAAACCGAAATGCCCGGCGCACTGCATACGGCAGCCTATAAAGAGGATCGTCGTCAATCGCTGCGTCCCAATGACCGCTTTGAAGGGGACACCACCCGCGCCTCGGTAACCTATAACCAGCAGCTGCAGGCATTCGGCCCCTTCAACGCCGGCGAGTTCGAATGGACAACCTTCGGCCACAAGTCAGACCGCAATTTCCAGTGGGACTTCACAACCGCACCTGGCGCTGGCCACTGGGCGGACACGCGCTTTGCCGCTACCCACCTGCGTAGCTCGCCGCGCGAATTCAAGGTTTGGGGCACCGAACCACGTATTGCCCTGCAGTTTGGTGATGCCGACGACGTCACGCACAAGCTGACATTGGGTACACGCCTGGTGGAAGAGGATATCGACTACAAGCTGTTGCAAACCGTTAAAGCCACCAATGTGCAAACCACGCCGCGCGACTGGCACCTGGACACCACCGCTGTGGCTGCCTATATCAGCGACGAGATCAAATTGCTGGATCAGCGCCTGACTGTCACCCCCGGCCTGCGTTATGAACACGTAGATATGACCTTCAAGGACAATAATGCCAGCACTTCCGAAGACAATACCGTCACAGAGTCACTGCCCGGGCTGACGGTCGGTTATGAGCTCAACGACCAGTGGTTCCTGTACGCGAACGCCCAGCGCTCGCTGCGCGTACCGCAGATTTCAGTGATTCGCGGTACCGGCAAGGAAGCCTCTGAGCTGGCCTGGAACTACGAAATCGGAGCGCGTCACGACCTGACTGACAATGCGAGCATCGCGCTGTCGCTCTACCGCATCGACTTCGAGGACCAGCTCCTCTACAACAGCACACTGCAAAGCTTTGATAATGTCGGCGAAACCCAGCACCAGGGGCTTGAACTGGAAGTGAACTACAGCCCGGCCTCGCTGCCTCGCCTGAGCCTGCACGCAGCCTACACCTACCTGGACAGCGAGCAAAAAGAAGGTGTGAACAAAGGCAAGGAGCTGCCCTACGCTTCCGAACATCAAGTGATCTGGGATGCCACCTATGCCTTCGACCAGTTTGATGCAACCCTTTCGGGGTTCTACTTCAGCCCGTCCTTCAGTGACCAGGCCAACACGAAGGAGGAAAATGCGGCAGGTACTATCGGCGAACTGCCCTCCTACACTGTCTGGAACCTGCAGGTTGGTAAAACAACGCAGCTGGGTAACGGCCAGGAACTTTACACGGGCCTGTCCGTCAACAACCTGTTTGACGAGAAATACTATTTCCGTGGCATTGATGTAAGTCCGGCAGGTCGTTATCCGGCGCCGGAGCGTTCACTTAGCGCCGAAGTCCGCTTTACTTTCTAATCTCCCTCCCCTGGGAAATATCGAGGCACAGGGATGCGCCTCGAGCCCAGATTTTACTGCGATGAAAACCTGGTTTAAACGCCTCCACCTGTCATGCGCCCTGATCGCCGGCTTGTTGCTGTTGAGCCTGGCGACGAGTGCCAGCCTGTTGGTATTTGGCAAGCAGCTACAACAGTCCCTGCAACCCGGCTATTGGCAAATCAAACCCCTACCGGAGAACTTTGATATACACCCCGCCATCGCCGATATTCGCCATAAAGCAGCGCTTGAGTCGCGGCAAATCCGCCAGATTCGCATCGCATCGCGCCCGGATTGGCCCTGGCAGGTTGAGCTGGCCGATGGCGAGCAGTGGAACTACGATCCTGCCGAAGGCCGCATCATTCACCGCCTGCGGCAGGGCCAGGACTTTTACCATTGGGCCATGCGCTGGCATCGCTGGTTATGGATGGATGAAGGGGCTGCCCATCACTGGCTACGCCATAGCATTTCCGCTGCTTCACTGCTGTTAATCATCGGCCTGCTGCTTGGCTACCTGATGTGGCTGTGGCAAAAAAAACCGCTGAAACGCCTTCGAGTCATGCCGTTAAAAACCCATTATGGGCGCTTTTACCAGTATCACCTGCTGGCTGGCGTCATCACAGGCATCCCCCTGGTTTTGATCGCCCTGACCGGTATTAGCTTTAACTGGTCAACCCAGCCTCTGTTTGAGGCCGCTACCCTGAGTCGTATCGAAGCGCTCCAGGCACCAAGAAAAGTAGCTGTAGGCGGCCTGGAGCAACTGGACAAGGCGCTGGATATGGCCAAAGACAGGCTGCCCAATGCCGCCATCCGCCGCATTATTTTCCCGGCGAACCCGCATGCTCCCTTGCAGGTTCGCATGCAATACCCCTGGGAACAGGCCCCCTTCAGTCACCTCTGGCTGGATGCCGGCAGTGGCAAGGTGGCGGCTCAGCACGACAGCGCCCAGGCTTCCCGTGCAAACCGGCTGTGGGATTTTAAATACGCCCTGCACACCGGCAGCTGGTACGGGATTTCCAGCCAGCTTCTCTGGCTGTTAATAGCCTGGTGCCTGCTGTTTATGCTGGTCAGCGGTTACTATTTGTATTTCAAACGCCTGCGAGCTTCTCGGCGGACGCCAGTTCGGCACGGCGCTGACGTTCGGCCCTGACGTAACGAATCCACTGTTCAGCAAATTTACGGCTGCGCTGATCCTTGCCGGCATGGGTAAAAGCGGTGATGGCGTTATCGAAATCCTTGAGGTTGAACATGGCCATGCCGCGCAAAAGGTAGGCCCGATCCGGTCGTTTCAGTTCACCCTTTCGCAGCGCATTGCGGGCTGCAGCAGCCGCTTGTTCCCAGTGCTCCAGATTCAACTGCGCCTGGGCCAGCATCAGGTAAAGCTCTCCGTCCTCGGACTTTGCCGCGGCCTGCTCAAGCGGCTGTAACGCCCGCTCATCTTCGCGGGCCTGCATCCAGGCATTAGCCAGCATTTTAAGGTGGGTCACCTCAGGTTTAACAATTCCTTTTTCAATGCCTTCCTGCAACAGCTCGGCAGCCCGGTAAGGGCGCTCCTGATGCAGCAGGAACTGGCATAAGACTACCCATTCGGTCTGGCGTGTCATCAAACCGGCGTCCTGAAGCGCCTGCTGGATGGAGAATTGTTTGAACTCCTGGCCAAGCTCGGCATACAGCGCCGACAGCTGCTCGTAGTAGCGTTTTTTCGGGTATTCCGCCAGCAATGACAGCATCACACCCAGGCTTTGCCGGTAATCCTTTAACTCAAAATACAACACATTTAACAATTGATACCAATTCTCAGGCACCCGTTTTTGCTGGTTTTGGTAAGCAGTCACAGCCTGTTTGACAAAAGGCAATGCACGTTGAAACTGCTCCAGTTGGTAATACAACTGGCCAATAAATACCTGGGCCTCATGCCCCGGTTCGGCCACCCGCTGCAACCAGTTCTCCATCAGCGCCAGCGATTGCCGATATTTCTCCTGCAGGAAATACACCTGGGCCAGGCTGAAAGTCAGTTCGTCATAGAGCGCGGCAGGCACGCCTGGCTCGGCCAAAGCCCGTCGATAGGCATCTGCTGTCGCATTAAAGTTGCCGGCCTGATAATGGATATAGGCATAACTACTCCAGATACGTGCCCGTTCGTGGCCGTTGTAGGAAGACATTCGTTCCTTGAGTTTATCCAGCGCTTGGCTGGCTTCGACAAGCTTTTCCTGCTGTATAAGCTCGATAATTTCCTGCAGTTTCTCGTAAAGCCGCAGGCTAAGGGTTGCCGTTGCTTCGCGAGTTTGCCCTGTCCCGGACGGAGTGTCAGCACTCGCCTGCAATGCTGTCGGGCAGGCCATACCCAAGCTCAACAGGCTGGCCATCACGACTCGCTTTAGCTTGATATCTCGATAGCTCATCATCACCGGCGCTAGGATTTATCCAGTTTAAAGGTAAATTTCTGCCGTACACCGGCGACGTTAACCGGTGCCCCATCCACCATTTTGGGTTTGTATTTGTAACGTTTCAGCGCTTGCAAGGCTGCATTGTCGAAAACACCCGGCGGGTTGCCCTCGATAATACGCGGCGAAATAACGGCACCCGCCTGGGTTACCGTAAATTCGACAATCACATACCCTTCAAGCCCGCGCTTGAGCGCATAACGGGGATAAACCGGCGGTGGGCGCACCAATGGCAGATACTCACCGTCACCGGTTCCCAGGCCGATACCGCCCAGCTGTATATCAAGATTAGCGTTAAGCGGCGCCACCTCCAGGCGTACATTGTCAGGGCTGGCCTGTTCCTGTTGGGGCAGGTCCATAGGCATGGGGGGCTGCTCAACAAGCTCCGGCTTTTCCGGCTTTTCGATCTGCTGGATCAGGTTGAGCTGATGCGCCGGCATCAGGAAGTCGGCGACCCGTTGCCGGGGCTTGTCGAGCAAATCATCTTTCGCCGGTGAGATCAACGACTGCATTAACAGGAATAACAGCAAGGTCACCAGCATCGCGCCTACCAATGCAACCGGTAACATCAGCTTTGCAGGCATCGTCATCAAAGCGTTTCCTGAGCGGCCAGGGCAATATCCCGCACCCCGGCCTGCCGGGCGGCGTCCATGACCTGCATAATGGTTTCCGCCCTGGCCTGTTTATCCGCCTGAATGACCAGGCTGCCGCCGGGCTTTTCAGCCCTCAGGCGCTGGATATTCGCCCGTGTCGCGCGCGCATCGATGCGTCGCTGGTCAATCCAGATTTCGCCCTGCGCATTAATGGCAACCAGGATGCTGGCGTCCTCTTTTTTCTCGGCGGTATTGGAGTCGGGGCGGTGAATGTCTGCGCCCGTTTCCTTAACAAAGGAGGCCGTCACGATAAAAAAGATCAACATGATAAACACCACATCCAGCATGGGCGTTAAATCAATCGCCTGCTCCTCTTCGATTCGCTGTGTCAAACGTTTGCGCATAACCAACCTACCCTGTTCCAATGTCCAGCTGATCCTGGATCAGCGCTTTTTCCCGTACGGCCCGTCGTGACAGCCAGGTCATTGCAAACACACCCGACAGCGCCGCGACCATGCCCGCCATGGTGGGAATCGTGGCACGCGAAATACCCGCAGCGATAGGTTTAACATCCCCGCTGCCCGCAACCGAGAGCACAGTAAATACCTCAATCATGCCCGTCACGGTACCCAGCAAGCCAAACAGGGGGCATAACAGGATAAGGGTTTTTATCAGTGCCATATTACGATCAATCGCCTGACCGGCCCGTGACAGCATGGCCTCGCGAATCCGCCGTGCATACCAGGAGCTTTTATCCTCGCGTGTCGTCCACACTTCCAACAGCTGATGGCGAAAAGCGCGATAGCCGACCCGGTGGAAAATCAACCGTTCCAAAATCAGGGTCCACATGGCGAACACCAGCAGCGCAATCAGCCAAAGTACGGTGCCGCCAAGCCCCATAAAAGATAGTAAGGCATCAAAGCTGTCGCTCATCGTGACTGCCTCCGCTAACGTTTGTCCTGAGCCTGCTCGGCGATCACCCCGGCAGCCTGCTCTTCGAGCACCTGAACAATACGCTTACTGCGCCCGTTCACCAGCGCGTGCAAAAAGATGGCCGGAATAGCCACACAAAGCCCCAGCGCCGTGGTAACCAGCGCGCTGGATATGCCACCGGCCATCGCTTTTGGATCGCCTGCCCCGAAAATCGTTAACGCCTGGAAAGTGAGAATCATGCCGGTTACGGTGCCCAGCAGCCCCAACAAGGGCGCCACCATTGCCGCCAGTTTGATCAGGTTGACCCACTTCTCCAGCACCGGTAATTCTCGGAGAATCGCTTCATGCAGTTTCAGTTCAAGCGTTTCTACAGGCATTGCAATATTTTCACGATAAAGCAGCAACAGACGACCGAGCGGGTTACGGGCATCGGGTTGCTGTGGTGTTTGCAGCTGCTTTTGCACCCGCTGGTCAACCCCCTGTAGAACTATCAGGCGCCATACCGCAACGATCAGCGCCAGGGCGCCAATCAGCAGAATGAGGTAACCCACTTCTCGCCCCTGCTGGATTCGCTCAAGCAGGCTGGGGCTATCAATCAGTGCAGCAAGCAAAGAACCTCCGGAGGGTCCCGTTGGATCGACCCCAAATGCCTGGTAGCCCGCATCGGCCAACTGCAGGGCCTCAGCACTGGCGGTATAAGTGCCGGCAGGCTGGCGCGGTAGCACCTGCAGCTGGCCACTGACGCTATCGAAGTTCAAGTACTGGCCATCGGAAACCAGGTTGTAACTGCCAACCCTTACCACCTCCTGCTCCTGACGCGTGCCGTCGGGAAAAACCAGCGGGGCCTGGAATTTGACAACCCGCCCGGACTCAATCATTTCCTGCTGCAAAATAAACCACAACTGACGCAGCTCAGCCATGCTGGCCAGCTGCGTATTGCTGTTCATTTTTTTCACCAACCGGTCAAGAAACTCAATTCGCCCCGGATACTGCGCACGGGTAATCGATTTCTCCAGGTGTATACGCGTATCGCCGGCAACCGATTGAACAGTCCCGAACAGGTCTTTTAATACGCCAAGTCTTTCAGTCAGCAGCTGTTGTTTTTCCTCAAGCCGCTTCAGGTTCTCATCGTACGTTTTTTCCAGCTCTGCACTGCGCCTTTCCAGTCGTTTGAGTTCAGCTTTGGCCTGTAACAGCAGTTTTTCCTGCTGCGCCTTCTGCGCAATGAAACGGGCCTCCCGCTCGCGTTGTTGCTGCCTTTCATGTGCAGAGCCCTGCTTAACCTTCTGTAGCAGGTGATCCAGCGTCGGTTTTGAGGGCTGGGCGGCTTCTTCCGCCCCGGCCGAGAAAGATGCCACCAACAGCACAACGCTCAACAGCAGCGAAAGAGTATGAATCAGCCTATTCATTACCTGCCTCCTGAGCCCCTTGTGGTGCACTTACCGGCAACATTAACAGGTCCGGCGCCGCCTGCTGGCGGGCAATACGAATGGCATGACGGACAGGTTTTCGGTAATCGTTATCGAGTGGCTGCCACTGCTGCAGCTGATTATCCCAACGCCAGCTCTGTTGCTGGTCCTTGGTTTGCGCCAACAGCGCGATACGGCCAACCCTCAGTACATTCACATTAATTGGCTGCCCATTCACCTCGATGGTATCGATGTAACTATCAATTTTACGGCCGTATTCGTTTTCAATCTGGTAAGCCTCCAGCAGCTGGCGGAATTTCTCCGCATCATTCACCTGCGGGTTATCCATCGCATCCTGGATGAAGGCGAGACGTTGCTGACGTTCGCCAAGGTGAAAAGGAATATCCAGGGAAATGAATTGCTCGAGCGTCGCCAGCATTTCCAGCATCAAGGGTGTGACCTGGCGCTTCATCTGGGTCGCTTCAGTAATCGATTCGCTGAGCGCCGTGATTTGCCGTTGCTGCGCTTCAGTTTGCACTTCCAGTTGGCGGTTATAAACCTGCAACTCTTCGATCATACGACTAACGGAACGGTACTCATCCAGCAACGCCCTGCGCTCTTCTTCAACCTTGTCGATCTTGGTCTGCGAACGTTGTGCCACTTTTGTACGTTGCTCATTTATCGTATGCAACGACTGCAACTGATCTTTAGCTTCAGGTGTGGCGGCCCACAAGCCAGTTGATAGCAAGGTGCACAGGGTCAGCGCTCCCCAGTTCAGGGTCTTCATTAAATATCCTTATCGGTAATAAACTCAATAAGACGCTGATTCTATATAAATCCTCACCACAAATAAACGATAACGATTATCGCTAACCTTTGCGTTAACAGTAGTATTCTATAAAAAGACCCACCTTAGAAAACTAAAAACGGATATAATTTTCCATGGTTTTTCCTTGGGCTACCGAGGTCCTCACGAATTGTGAGGCTACCAATAAAAAAGCTTCCGGAAGGTCGATGCCAGGCGTCTGATAAATGGTGTTTTTTTAAGAAACACTTATCCGTATGGAACCGGAAGATCATCTGTTAGAATACCCCCGGCAATGAAGACCCCAACCTGGTTTCAAGTGCGCTCGTGGCGACCCCTCTCGACACCCTCAGGCGACGCGGAGCAATACCGCCTTTGTGGCGATTTTACGTCATTAACTGCGCGGAATATTGAATATAAAGTCGGTCCGCACCTGTGCAGGACATGGCTGTTTTTACCTCGCAAGCAAGCAGAACCATTGAAAGCATGACCGAAAACGAACAACTCATTGAACAGCTACGCGACATGGCACGCAGCAATCACACAGTTTCGCAACTCTTACGCTTTCTGGTCGTCGACCAGGGGATTGAAGACCAGCTCAGGCTGATGGAGCTCTTCCGGGATGCCTTCAAGGTGCCGCTTGGCAGCCTGACAGCCATCGCGGCCTGGTGGCACGAAGGTGAGCGCGAGCTCGATGACGAAGCCATCAACAGTTATATTGGCTACGTCATCAACGACTTTCTGGCGCTGCATTAAAAGTACTCGCCCCGCCTATGAATAAAATAACCGAACAGTTTACCCAGGATTGGGAAACGCTCTTCAAGGACCACGGCTTTAATGGTTTTGAGGACCTCTGGAACGCATCGCTGGAACTCGTTGACGAGCCGAACGTCGCACGCGGCGGCCGCAGTGAAGTCGGCAGACTTTGCCTGGCTAACCCGGCAGGCCAAGAACAGGTGTTCTACATAAAGCGGCAGGTCAACTATACGGCCAAAACCCTGGCCCATCCGATCAGCGGTATTCCCCTGACGCTCAAGGAGTTCAACAATATCAATGCGTTTGCCGCACTGGACATTCCCTGCCTTGAGGCCTGCTACCAGGGTTACCGCGATCACCAAGGCGACTTGCAGTCCATCCTGATTACACCCGCGCTGGAAGGTTACCTCGACCTCGACCATTACCAACCCGCATCGATCTACGAAAGCCGCCGCATCACCCGCGAGCTGGCCAATGTGGTTGCCAAGGTGCATCAGGCCGGCTATCGCTACGGTTGTCTGTATCCTAAACACATCTTTATTAACCCGAATAGCGAAGACGCCCCCGTTCGCCTGATCGACCTGGAAAAGGTCAGCCGCACGCCTTTGCGCCACTATAACCGGATCAAAGACCTGACAACCCTGCAACGGCGCGTCAGTAATAACAGCACCAGCCAATTGTATTTTTTACTCTGTTATTTCTACCTGAACAAACATAACGATAAAATTCGCCGTTTCTTAACCAAAATGAATGATCGCCGCACTAAACGCGCTAAAGGCTGATCCGGAAACTTAAAACTCCCCTTGCGCCCAGCCGCCAAATTTAGTCCACTGGTAACGTCGCAACGAAGCACTCACGAGGATTTCCTATGCCATACACCCCTGAGCTGATCGAAGAAGTGAATATCCTGGCTCGTTTCAATCTCTCAACCACCCAAGAGGGCATCAAAGTCCACTCCACTGCTGCTGAGGACGTGATTACAGCGACCCAGCGCTTGTACGATAAAGGCCTTATCACGCAACCGGACGGCGGTTACCTGACCCCCCTGGGCCTAAAGGCGGCAGAGCATCTGCAGAATGCACTGATGATCCTGACACCGACACATCATTAACACCCCAGCTGACAGAGAGTTCCGGAGAAGGCAATGAAGATTAAAGGTAAGGTGGTCGTCACCCTGCATTACACCGTTACCGATGAGCAGGGCCAACCGGTGGACGCCTCCAACGACTGGGAGCCCCTGGTGTACCTGCATGAAACCCATAGCCTGATCCCGGGCCTTGAGGAGGCGCTCGAAGGCCATCAGGCCGGCGATGCCTTCCAGGTAACAGTCCCGCCCGAAAAGGGTTACGGCCCGTCCGACCCTGCCCTGATCCACACGGTCCCCCTGGAGGCCTTTTCGGAAGTCGGCCCGCTGGAAGTCGGCATGCAGTTTGAGCTGGAAAGCGAAGAAGGGCATGGAGAGCAGTTTGCCGTAACCGCAATCGAGGGTGAGGACGTCACCGTAGACGCCAACCACACCCTGGCAGGGAAGGTATTGCATTTTGATGTGCGCATCGAGAAAGTACGTAAAGCCACCAAAAAAGAGATCGATATGGGCCACGTGCTGGAAAACACCGAATAACCAACAAACCTGAGGAGCCGGCAACAGCCGATAGCAATGAATCGACTAAAAGAGCTTTTTGATAATAACCGCCAATGGGCCGAAGCCATTGTAAAAGAGCAGCCCGACTTTTTTGAACAACTTTCAAAACAGCAATCCCCCGAGTATCTCTGGATAGGTTGCTCGGACTCTCGCGTGCCGGCCAACGAAATTCTCGGCATGATGCCCGGTGAAATTTTTGTACACCGTAATGTAGCAAACCTGGTCGTTCATACCGACCTCAACTGCCTGTCCGTGATCCAGTATGCCGTCGAGGTGCTCAAGGTTAAGCACATCATGGTGGTGGGCCACTACGGCTGTGGCGGCGTACTGGCCGCGGTTCGCAATGACAAATTCGGGCTGATTGATAACTGGCTGCTGCATATCCAGGACGCCCAGGAAAAGCACCGTGAACTCCTTGCGCCGCTTGAAAACGAAACCAAGCGTCATAAATTCATGTGCGAACTGAACGTGATTGAGCAAATGCTGAATGTCTGCAAAACCAATAGCGTCGTCGATAGCTGGAAGGCCGGACAGGACCTGTCGGTACACGGCTGGATTTATGGTTTAAGGGATGGTCTGCTCCACAGTCTGTCTGACTGCTTCAGCAGCGAAGAGGACATCATGCCCAATTACCAGGCGGCAATTGCCGAAATCAAAAAACGCGTTGCCGAGTCGGCAAAGGCCTGACCCTAAGAGACGAACCACCAACATGTTAACCGCCTTATTAACCTCTATTCTTTTGGTGATGTTGGTGGTACTCGTACATTACGAAATGCTGCACCGCATGACTGCGCTGCTACCGCGCATTCACATTCCCCACCAATTCAAAATTGTGGTGGCGGTAATCGGTGCCATGATCGCCCATGTTATTGA
Organism: Pseudomonadales bacterium; assembly: GCA_041395865.1. Lineage (GTDB taxonomy): Bacteria > Pseudomonadota > Gammaproteobacteria > Pseudomonadales > IMCC2047 > IMCC2047. The sequence continues at coordinate 9,955 of JAWKZQ010000021.1, read as the reverse complement.
GATCTGGATTTTTGCTTTAGGCTATTATGTGCTGATCGTCGGCGAAGTTACTGGCATGCTAAAAGGCGATTTCACTGGAACACTGCTCGATTGCGGTTATTATTCCTTCATCACATACACTTCGCTGGGGTTTGGCGACATTATACCCACAGGTTATCTGCGTTTTATTACCGGCATTGAAGCACTTACCGGACTGTTACTCATCGCCTGGACAGCCTCTTTTGTCTATGTTGAGATGAGACGTTTCTGGGACAGTTAAACATCATTGAGAGGGACATCTTATGATCAAAACTCCGCTTCAAACAGCACTTCTCCTGACCATTGCCCTACTCATTCCGAGCCTGGGCAGTGCTGAAATCCAAACCGAAACCATCAATTACTTCGACGGCGATAAACAGCTACAGGGATACGTAAGCTGGGATGACAGTATCAAAGGCAAACGCCCCGGCATACTGGTGGTGCATGAATGGTGGGGGTTGAATGACTATGCCCGCGAGCGTGCCAGAATGCTCGCAGAACTGGGTTACGTTGCCTTTGCGGTGGATATGTACGGCAAAGGCCAAGTAACCACCCATGCCGACCAGGCCAATGCCTGGATGTCACAAATTACCGAAAATATTGATGCCTGGCAGCAACGCGCCAATCTGTGGCTCAAGCAGGTCAAAAGCCACCCGCTGGTAGACGGCGATAAAACGGCAGCCATCGGTTATTGTTTCGGTGGAGCAACCGTCATGCAGCTGGCCTACAGCGGTGCCGATATTGATGGCGTGGTCAGCTTCCACGGCTCGTTACCCGCCGCGACCGAACAACAATACCCAGCAATCAAGGCAAAAATCTTTGCCGCCCATGGCAATGCCGACCCCTTTGTCCCTGCCGAGCAGGTTGCACACTTCAAAGCGTCCCTGGAAGCCGCCGAAGCGGATTGGCAGCTCCTGAGCTTTGGCGGAGTGAAGCACAGCTTCACCAACCCCAATGCCGGCAGCCATGGCATGGATGCACTGGCCTACGATGAAGACGCCGATCGCCGTTCATGGCAGGCCATGCAAAATTTCTTTGATGAGATTTTCAGCGACTGATTAAGTCTCAGTTTTTGCTTTTAGCCTCCAGCCTCGCCAACAGGCTGGAGGTATCCCAGCGGCCCCCGCCCATAGCCTGCACATCGCCATAAAATTCATTCACCAACTCCGTGACCGGCAACTCGATGCCATGATTCCCGGCTTCACGCAAAGCAATATCCAGATCCTTGCGCATCCAGTCTACGGCAAAGCCAAAGTCGTACTCGCCCTGAATCATCGACTGGTGGCGGTTTTCCATCTGCCAGGAGCTTGCCGCGCCTTTACTCAGAACGCGCATAACCGCTTCAGCGTTCAGTCCGGCTGCCTGCGCAAAGTGCAACCCCTCCGCCAGTGACTGAATCACGCCGGCTACACAAATCTGGTTGACCATTTTGGTTAACTGCCCGCTGCCTACCGGCCCCATCAGCCTGACTGTTTTACCGTACACGTCCAAAACCGAAGAGCCGTGCATAAAGTCTGTCGGCGAACCGCCAACCATAATGCTTAACTCACCCTTCTCTGCACCTGCCTGTCCGCCAGATACCGGGGCATCCATAAATCCGAAACCTTTTTCTCGAGCGATTTCAGCCAATTCCCGGGCAATTTCAGCCGAAGCGGTTGTGTGATCAATAAACAGCGAACCCTTTCTCATGGCATCAAAGGCACCGTTTTCACCCAGCAACACTTCTCGCAGATGATCATCGTTACCCACACAGCAGACCACCACATCCGCTTCGCCAACTGCCGCAGCAGGAGTTGGCGCCAGCATTCCGGCGTAACTCTCCATCCACTGAACAACCCGGGCCTTGCTGCGGTTATAAACCGTCATTTCATGCCCGGCGTTCGCCAAGTGTCCTGCCATGGGGTATCCCATGACACCTAAGCCTAAAAATGCAACTTTCATCATTACACCCTATTCATAATCCATGTCCGCCAGTGCGGATTTAATCTGTTCAAAACTAAAACCCCGCTGTGCCAGAAAACGCTGCTGTTTAGCACGATTCTTGGCATCCATTGCCGGGCTTTCACCATATTTTTTATTAAAAACAAGCCTGACCTGTTCAGCCCAATCGGCCTCATGCAGCGCCAGGTACCGGGAAACAAGTGCGTCACCGACACCCCGCTCGCGCAACTCAGCCCGAACCCGTACCGGGCCATAGCCACCCATAACACGCATACGTACAAAGGCTTCGCAAAAGCGCTCGTCATCCAGCAACCGATCAGCTGTCAGGCGATCCAGCGCCTCATCCAGCAAATCGGTATCCGCAACCCTGCCACCTAGTTTTCGTACCAATTCAAGGCGTGAGTGTTCCCGACGAGCGAGCAAATCCATTGCCGCGATGCGAATTTCGGTACAGGTCTCCAGAGTCTTGCGGTTTCTATTTTTCATTGCGTTTGCCACACCGCTCCGAAGCCTCGTTCACAAACCGATCGGTTACGGCACGGGCGAAAAGACCGGTATTTTTGATTCTCAAACAAAAAACGGCAAGCCTAAGCTTACCGTTTTTTAAGGTAACAAGCCTGAAACGACTTTAAATTTCAGCTTCTACTACACCTTCGCTGCTGACAGCCACCGTGGGTTTACCCAGCAGTATTTCGCGCAGCTTTGCTTCAATTTCTTCGGCGACGGTCGGGTTATCGATCAGGTACTGGGCCGCATTAGCCTTGCCCTGACCGATTTTATCACCCTGGTAGCTGTACCAGGCACCCGCTTTATCCACCAACCCCTGTTTAACACCCAGGTCGATCAGCTCGCCGACACGGTAAATGCCCTTGCCGTACATAATCTGGAATTCGGTCTGCTTGAAAGGCGGCGCCATTTTGTTTTTCACGACTTTGACACGGGTTTCGTTACCAACCACTTCCTCGCCTTCCTTAATCGCGCCAATGCGACGGATATCCAGGCGAACCGAGGCATAGAACTTCAACGCATTACCGCCCGTTGTGGTTTCCGGGTTACCGAACATAACGCCAATCTTCATGCGGATCTGGTTAATGAAGATCACCATGCAATTGGAGCGTTTGACATTACCGGTCATTTTACGCAAAGCCTGGGACATCAAGCGCGCCTGCAGCCCCATGTGCGAATCGCCCATGTCGCCTTCAATTTCAGCCTTTGGCGTCAATGCAGCAACCGAATCGATGACCAGGATATCAACAGCGCCTGAGCGCACCAGCGCATCGGCAATTTCCAGTGCCTGCTCACCGGTGTCTGGCTGAGACACCAGCAAATTATCGACATCCACACCAATCTTGGCCGCATAATCCGGGTCAAGTGCATGCTCGGCATCGATAAAGGCAGCAGTGCCACCCGCTTTTTGGGCTTCGGCAATGGCCTGCAACGTCAGCGTCGTTTTACCGGAGGATTCCGGACCGTAGATTTCAACAATCCGGCCCTTGGGAAGGCCGCCTATGCCCAATGCAATGTCGAGCCCCAGCGAACCCGTTGAGATAGCGGGCACATTCGGGCGCTCCTGGTCACCCATCCGCATAACCGAGCCTTTACCAAATTGCCTGTCAATTTGCGACAGCGCCATCTCCAATGCCCGTTGCTTATTCTCGTCCATTGCTTTTACCTCGTTATTTCTCTTTTGTCCGATCGTTGATGCGGGTTTAAGCCCAAAAACAGAATACTGTATAAACAAACAGTACTATGCCACAACTCATTCATACCGCCTAGCACTAAATTCAGCTTTTTTATGCCACTGAAGCAAGCCTCATCAAACCCTCGATGGCCGCTTCAATGGTCTGGCATCTTACCGCGTCTCTGTCACCCTGAAAATGGAAACATTCGGCCGTTACACCCTGCTCCTGCAAAGCCCAGGCAACCCAAACCGTTCCGACCGGCTTGCCAGGCGAACCGCCGCCAGGCCCTGCCACACCGCTGACCGCAACGGCCAGCCGGGCATAGGAACGCGCGAGCGCGCCCTCCGCCATTTCCTTGACCACCGCTTCGCTCACCGCTCCCCACTGGGACAAGGTGTTCGCGTCCACTCCCAGCATGCTCTGCTTACTTTCATTGGAGTAGGTCACAAAGCCGCATTCAAACCAATCCGAGCTCCCGGCCAGGTCGGTCAGGACTTTGGCAATTCCACCACCTGTACAGGATTCAGCCGTCGCCACCTTTAACCCTTTGGTTTTCAGCAATGTCGCTAATGTTTCGGTTTGATTCCGGGGTGTCTGCACCATCATGGGTATTCAAGCCTTAGGTAAAAAAAGCAATTAATTTCAAATTATATCTTGCAAACGATAATCGTTCTCATTATTATTCGTTTCACGTTATCTCCTCCCAACAATAACGTGCTTTGCAACACGCAATCTTAGTTGCCAACGGTGGGCTGGCTCACCCCTCCAAACTTTCTGGAGCCAGCTCACCACCTTTTTTCGAATTCCAAGAAGTTAGTTCAAGCTGTCAATCCATTGAAGGAGCATAGTATGAACCACCCCGCGCTCGAAATTGATTATGACCCCAGTGACGAATTAAAACTACGTTACGAATTACTCTGCCGGCAAAAACCGAGCCTTCGCGCCCACGATGCTGCGCGCGAACTCAATGTGTCAGAGGCTGAACTGGTGGCTTCCCGCGCCGACGATACCAGCTTCCATTTACTTGATCGTCCCGAAGCCATTCTGAAGGCTCTGGAAAAAGTCGGCGAAATCCTGCTGGTAACCCGTAATGAGGCAGCCGTGCTGGAAAAGAGAGGCCATTTACGGAACCTCAGCTTCAATACCCAGAATGGGTTGCTCACAGGTCAAAACAGTGGCACTGGAATCGACCTGCGGCTGCTGCTCAATAACTGGCGTTACGGCTTCCTGGTCATTGATGAGGCCAATGTCGGGCGCAGTCAAAGCCTGCAGTTCTTCGATGCCAGCGGCCAAGTGGTGCAAAAGGTTTACCTGACCCAGAACAGCAACGAAATCGCCTTTGCAAAACTTGTCTCACAATTCATCTCGCCCAACCAGCCCACCTTCCTGGACATTGTCTCGGAAAAACCCAGAAACCCATCGATGCCGGAACAAAGCGTACAATGGCACAAGGTCAGGGAAAGCTGGCAGGAAATGCAAAGCAGCTACGATTTTTTCCAACTGCTAATCGGCTCGCAAGTCACACGACAGCAAGCATACGACAACGTTGGCCGGGACCTGGCCTATGAAATAGTGCCCTCCGCCCTGGAGGACCTCTGCCAACTGGCCAGCAAAACAGGCTTAACGCTCACCTTCGCCGTCAGCAACAAAGGCAGCATGCAGTTTCACTGCGCAGCGGTTGGCAAAATCCGCGAACATGGAGGCTGGCTCAATATCCTTGGCGAGGATGTAAACCTTCACATCAATTCCCGCTGCCTTGCCCAGGGCTGGGTGGTGCGAAAGCCTAACCAGGGCAACCCTGTTACCTCCGTCGAATTTTTTGACCACGACGATCAGCTGGTACTGCAAATCAGCGCTGAACAGTGTGTGGCGACGCCTGAATCGACCCAGTGGCAAAACCTGGTAGCGCAACTGCAACCCAGGTCCCTGAATGTGACTGCTCTTAAAGTTTACGACGCCGGCCTGCCGGCATAATCCACAAAAAAGCCCCAACCGAAAGACCCGGATTGGGGCTTTAAATGACCGAGTTACATCCCGCTACTCGTTTATTCCCAACAGCTCCACATCAAAAATCAAGGTTGATCCTGGAGGAATCGGGCCGGTGGCACGATCACCGTAAGCCAGCTCTGCCGGAATGAAAAAACGTGTCGCTTCGCCCACCACCATTAACTGAACGCCCTCGGTCCAACCCTTAATTACCTGGTTCAATCCAAAGGAAATCGGTTTACCGCGCTTCACCGAACTATCGAAAACCGTACCATCAAGCAGCTTGCCTTCGTAATGCACTTTTACCCGATCCGTCGCCGTCGGGTGAACGGTTCCGGTCCCTTCCTGCAGCACCTTATATTGCAAACCGGAAGGCAAGGTGATCACGCCTTCCTCAACTTTATTCGCCTCCAGAAATTCAAGCCCTGCCCGTTTGTTGTCAGCAACCTGTTCCGGGCTGACCGATGAAGAGGACGTGCGATAAAAATAGAATGCGACGAGAACCAAAACAACAATAAGAATGACAACTTTAGACACAATAAACACCTAACAATATTTTTAGATTATGAATTTGTTTTATTTAAAAACAAAACGATACAAGCATTAGTTAAATCAAATTAAAAGAGCCCGAGCTGCCCTTCATCATCCACAACAGGTGGCTCCTCAGGCAATGGCTCAGCGTTAACAACCGCCTTCTTCTTCACAACTTTCTTAATACCCGCCTTTGGTTTACCCGCCTTTTTTACGCCCGATTTTCGCACAATTTCGGGCTCAGCCCTAACAGGCTTTGACTTCGACACAGGGATGTCAATTTCAAACAGCTTACGCGCAATCTTCACCAGCTCACCATAAACCGGGCAATCCTGATTCGCCTGGTAGTGCCTTTGATTTCCGGCAGGAGCAACCGTCAACACTCCCGCCTCCGCCAGCTTCGCCAATTCACGCGTCACCGTTCCACGCCCAATCGCCGCAATACGCACGATTTCATTGGTGTAAAAACTCTTTCCCGGCGCACCAAAAAGCAAACCCAGCACACGCTGCTGGGTTTTGGTAAAAAGCGAATTGCTCAGTTTTTTGGTATCCATAACACAGACCTAAAAGAACCCAAAGCGGGTACTATAAACAGACTGGATATTTCTGACAACTCAGAAAAAACGCTCAAGCTCAAACGAGAAACCGGCAGCACATACCCTCAAGACAGTGCATGCCAACAGTCCTTGCTCATGCCCATACAAGCTACCCAAGACAAGGTCACGGAAAACTTAACCGCAGCAACTAATCTGACCAGATAATAAACATCCCAATACATTCTGCCAGACTTTGGAGCATAGCGTATGCACGACTCAACACCCGTTTTGTCCAGGGGTTTATTCCAACGCTTGGCTCTGGTCTCAGAAAGCTATTCCACGTATGCTTAGCCGTTCAATCAAGGTTATGTTTCCCAGCCAAATTCACCGCACCGAAAATCAATTCAATCACCACTATGCCATTAGAATCGCCCAGCATGAGCAGCAAGCAAGAAACGCAACACACCCCGATGATGCACAGGTGTTTCTTCATTGTTTATCAAGGATTTTTTTAATAACAGAAGCACAAAAGCTACACTACAGGTTACAGTTTTTCAGCCCCTTGCTTCATGGTGTGTGTTTTTATTGTAACCAATTGTTTTATTTAACTTAATTCTTAGCACCCATTGCCCATTACTCCTATCACAAATGTGTTAACACATTGTTTAACCAGCACATTTTCAATTTCCACCGCATAAAAGCTACACTAAATGGCCAGTGACCCTGCTTCCAATGGCGGCGGCCGCCGCCTCTTACAAACCGTAATCCGCTTTGCATTGGTACCAAATATGGACTATATTTGGTACGTTCTGGAGTCACAGATACGGTGGACATATTATGAAACTCAGCGAATCGGTCAAACCCATCAGCTACCTTAAAAGTCATACGGCCGAGGCCTTACGAGACGTCAACGAGGGCCAGCGGACCATGGTGATCACCCAACACGGTGAAGCCAAGGCGGTTCTCCAGGACATCGCCAGTTACGAACAAACCCAGGAATCGCTGGCGCTGCTCAAGATGCTGGCCCAGAGCTCCAAGTGCATTCGAGAGGGGCGCAGCAAGCCCGTCAAAACGGCCTTCGCGGATATCCGCAAACACATCAAGGAAAGCACCGGGTGACACGCTACCGCGTCCGGGTTTCAGAAGAAGCGGAACACGACCTGATCGACATCTACCGTTACGTTGCGATCCATGACTCGGTGGAGAAGGCAACGTACGTGCTGGAGCAACTAGAACCGCTCTGTTCGAGCCTTGCCGACCTGCCCATGCGGGGCCATATCCCGCCCGAACTGGATCGGATCGGCGTGACGAATTACCGGGAGGTTCACTTCAAGCCGTATCGTGTCATCTACGAGGTCATCGGGCAGGACGTCTTTGTTCATTGCGTCCTGGATGGGCGACGAGACATGCAGTCGTTACTTGAGCGACGCCTGGTTCGGTAGGAGCTACCTAGTCGAACCTGAAATGTTGAAGTCATTCACTCAGGTTACCAGGCGCAATCTACCCAGCGCGCTTCGTAGCGTTTCACAAAGTCTTTCATCTCGCGAATGTTGGCGGTCGGTTCGCGACAGGCCCGGGCGCAGGTAGAAACAATATCCCGGTAGAACTCCGGAGCTACAGTCCTGACGCCGTCATAGTTCATAAGCAACTCAGGAAGGCGCTCCGTGATTTTTACTCCACGAGGCGCCATCACAATGCTCGGAGGTTCACCGTATGTGTTGATCAAAACATATCGCCAACTTGGGTCTGCGGCTCCCTGGCGAGGGACAATCTCACAGGGGCTTGCATCTCCGCCTCTGGAAAGGTCTTCATAGACTTCCTTAATCGCCATCGGTTTGTTGGCCATCAATACACAAGGTCCGGCAGTTACATAACTACCCATGCTTTCGTCGTATTCGATGCCGAGCAAGGCTTCCAGGTCAAAACGTACATGCCGGTCAAGGGTGGCCTTGCTCGAGGTAAACCATTTAAGTTCCCGCAGGGTGATCCCTGCACACTTGGCAATCTCTGCAGGCGGATTGGGCCAGCACGCCACGAGGTTCTTGGCGATTTCGGCAGCGTTGTCATAGTCACTGTTGGCCCAGAAATCATCGTCCTCGACGATATCCTCCTGTGCTTTCTCACCTGTCAGCAGCCAGACACTGCCATCAAATCCATCGTTGTTGAAATATCGGGGCTGATCGGGCGGCAGAGATGTCTCCCAGGATGACAGCCATGGGCCAGGCTCCCAGTCGAGTCCACCGGTCACTGTCGGTGTTGGCACTGGCACTTGCGCCGGTAAGGCCAGCCACTGCTGAATTCTGTCTTCAATCTCGCGGCTGTTGACGCCTCTGTGGCCATCCCTGACACGGAAATCCTGGTCAACTTGAGCGTACCCGCAAAGGGCCTGGATGGACCCTGTAAGAGACCGGTCATTTCCGTCTTGCTTCCTCAGTAGCCACCGGCTGGAATCCTGGGCTGAGCGCAGGGAAGCTGGAAGGGATTTTTCCTTGGCATCGGCGACATCGACCCGGACACCGATTTTTGCCATTTCCTCTGCCAGCTCAGGGCTGGCAGTCGCGAGGTGGCGGTTGATCCGCAGGATGTCCGGTCGGCCACGCAAGCCCTCGGCGTTACACCACGCCTCCAGAAGAACATCCCGGAAGGAACTGGGCTGATTAACTGGAGTGAAGGTCATCCACCGGATGGGCAACCCGGCAACGGTGATTCCATATAGTATGAGGGGGCTGAGCCCGTACCGCTCTGCGTCCTTGATCTTGATCGGGTCCCCCACCGACACAATGCCATGCTCCGGATGGTGGAAAAGGAACTTGGCTATCGCAGCGTAGAAATGATGCTCTCTTGGTGGTGGCTGTGTCTGTTGATTCATTTTCAAGTCAACCTGCTTCTACGGCCAGCTCTGTAGCGCCCAACTTGCCACATCCAGGCCCGGATATCTGGCTTCTGCCACCGGTTTGAGGCGATACCTGGATCTGCGTGCTGATCCGCTCCTTCAAGGCGGGCACGTGCGAAATGACGCCGATCAGCTTGCCGTCCTGCTGCAGGCCCGCGAGGGTTTCCAGGGCGGTGTCGAGGGCTTCCTCGTCCAGGGTGCCGAAGCCTTCATCCAGAAACAGCGAATCCACCCGGACATTCTTGCTGGCCATATGGGACAACCCAAGCGCCAGGGACAGGCTGACGATGAAGCTCTCGCCGCCGGAAAGATTCTTCGTGGACCGAATCTCTCCAGCCTGATAGTTGTCGACCACGTTGAGCTCAAGG
>JAWKZQ010000020.1:0-40245 GCA_041395865.1 Pseudomonadales bacterium | reverse complement strand
CTTAAGACCCAGGCTATGTGCCATCGCCAGAATCGCACTGACCAAAGCCTGGTCTTCGGCATTATCGACCACGCCCATCACAAATGAGCGGTCAATTTTGAGCATGGTAACTGGGAAGCGTTTCAGGTAACTCAAGGACGAGTAACCGGTTCCAAAATCATCGATCGAAAGCCCTACGCCCAGTTCGCGAATGCCCTGTAACTGCTTAAGCGTACCGTTATCGTCATCAACCAGAAGGCTTTCGGTGATTTCCAAGGTCAGGCGTTCAGGAGGCAACCCGGTTTCATACAGGACATTGGAAACCAACAGGGGAATATTCTGTTTCTTAAACTGAATACCCGACAGGTTTACCGATATCCCCGGCGGATTGCCCGTGATAGCCGTCCAGCTTAGCGCCTCTTCACAGGCCTTGCGCAAAACCCACTCGCCAATGCGGTTAATCAGGCCCACTTCCTCTGCAAGCGGTATAAATTCCGACGGCGGTATCAGGCCTTTTTCCGGATGCTGCCAGCGAACCAGGGCTTCGGCGCTCACGATCCTGTCGCTAGAGGCATCAAGAATGGGTTGAAAAACAAGGGTCAGCTGGTTTCTCTCAACCGCTTTGTAAAGATCCCTTTCAAGCTCTCGACGCCGTTGCGCCTCAATATCCATCTCCTGAGTAAAGAACTGGAAGTTATTACGCCCCTTTTCCTTGGCTTTATGCATGGCATTATCTGCTTTGCGCAGCAGCGTTTCCGTATCTCGGCCATCAACAGGATAAACCGACACCCCGATACTGGCAGAAGAGAAAATCAGGTTCCCGTTAACCCGCTGCGGGCGCTCAAGCTCGGCGAGAATTTTTACAACCGTATCCTCAATGTGATGCAGGTTTTTTTCATCCGGCAAAACCACAACAAACTCATCACCACCGAACCTGGCAACAGTTGCTGGCTTGCTCAATTTAGCCGTCAGCCTGTTCGCTGCGATTTGCAGTAACTGGTCACCGGTTGAATGCCCGAGCGTGTCATTAACATGCTTGAACCGGTCAATATCAATAAACAAAAGTGCGACATGGTTATCATTCTTTTCAGCCAGCTCAAGCGAACGTGATAAACGATCCAGGAAAAGATTACGGTTTGCCAACCCCGTCAGCGCATCAAAGTTGGCCTGATGCCGAATTAACGACTCGTCGTATTTACGTTTGCTAATATCTGAAAACAGGCCGACATAACCCTCCAGGTTGCCGAAATCGTCCCTGATCGCAGTAATTTTCAGCCATTCCGGGTAGATTTCCCCGTTTTTTCGGCGATTCCAGATCTCACCTTCCCACTCACCCTTTTCAGCCAGGCTTTTGAACATCGCCCGGTAGAATGCCCGGCCATGACGGCCCGACTGCAGCATGGCGGGGGTCTGGCCAATGGCTTCATCCCTCGAATAACCGGTAATAGCACTGAAAGCCTGGTTAACCCGTTTGATCCGCTTATCAACCCCGGTTACTACCAGTGCTTCAGAGGCCGTTTCAAAGACCGAAGCAGCCAACCTAAGCTGTTTTTCATTTTCCTTGCGTTCGGTGATTTCCTCTTTTATCGAAATGTAACCGGAAACCTCTCCCGAGCGGTTTTTTAAAGGCCCGAATGTCGCCTTGGCCCAGAAGGCACTGCCGTCCTTACGCTTATTAAGGATTTCACCTTTCCAGATATCGCCACGGCTAATGCTTTTCCACACATCCTCAAAAAGCTCATCACTGGCGGTGCCGCTGGTAAGCACCCGGGCGTTCTTGCCAAGCACATCAGAGGCCTTATAGCCGGTGGCCTTTTCAAAACTTTTATTAACATAAATCAACTGACCGTCGAGATCGGCCTTGGCTATGATGACAGGCGACTGTTCCACGACCTGGGCCAGTTCTCGGAGCTTTTCTTCTGTTTGCGTACGCTCCAATTCGGCGGCTGTCCTGGCCACGACCATATCGAAACAAGCCGTAACGCACTCCAGATTCTGGATCGGAAGTTGACTGAAAGCGGAAAGAATACCCATCACCTCCCCTGCCGAAGAGATCAAGGCCGCGCCAATGTAGCTCTCAATACCCTCCTCGCCAAGCCACTCGTCGTCGGGAAACTGCGCCTGAACGTTTTCAGGATAACAGCAGGCTTTTTCACTGAGCGCCTTTTCACAGGGCGTACCGGCCAGCAGGTAGCTGAAGTCGTTCATGGGCTTGCCGCTGGCAACTGCGACTTTGGCGGTAATACGAGGCGCCTTGCCACCTGTCAGGATGCCGATGCAAACAAACTCCATGCCAAGATTTTCGGCCAGGGAAGCGGCCAACGCCTCAAAGTAAGCATCCGCAACCGCCCCCGACGTAGAGCTGGCGATGGCGTGCAGCATGCTTGCCGTTTTGGGACAGGAAGGGCGTGTCGAGGCCACGCGCTTTTTTCTTACTCTGTCATCCATGATGTTAAGGTCTTATCACTTTGTGAAACAGGGCAAAGGTACTTTCCAGTTTGGAAGCGCCATAAAGCTGGGATACTCACCAGCTTAGTTCAGATTCGTCAGGTTACAAGCGCAAGACACGCATCGGCAGCGCCTATAGAACTGTTCGCGCAATAAACAACGTAGATAATCGAGCCAAAGGGTTTTAACCTTAGGCTGAAGACACTGCAAAGATTACAGAGGTATAAACCATGAACGCCCACGACTTTGAATTTACGTCCATTGATGGAAAAGCGCTGCCGCTTGCTGACTTTAAGGGGAAATGTATCCTGATTGTTAACACCGCCTCTGAATGCGGCTTCACGCCACAGTACGAAGGCCTGCAAACCCTGTGGGAAACCTATAAGGACAAGGGCCTGGTCGTTATCGGGGTGCCCTCCAACGATTTTGGCGAACAGGAGCCGGGAAGCGAGTCGGAGATTCGAACCTTTTGCCACACAAACTACCATGTCGATTTTTACCTGACCGACAAACAAAAGGTCAAAGGGGAAGACGCCCACCCGCTTTATAAAGCCATCTCTGACGAACTGGGTAAAACCGCCGCGCCCAAGTGGAACTTCCATAAATACCTGATCGCACCCGACGGTGAGCTTGCCGAACTGTGGCCCTCCAAGGTGGAGCCTCTATCCGCAGAAGTTAAGTCGGCAATTGAAGAAAACCTGCCCGCCTGACCGACACTCTCGGCCCTAGGTTAGCAGCACCTCACAACCAGGCTTGCTCAAGGGAGATAATCGCCAGATCGCCAGCTTCTTCACAGAGGGTGCGGATACGGGCCGCATCGGACTCAAGCTGGCGTTTGTCATTACCCACCAGGCAAACCGCGATGAGCGCACGCTGCCATTTGTCCAGGTAACCCACCTCCGCTACCGAGGCATTGAACCGGCTTCGCAGTCGTTCCTTCAACCCCTTCACACCTCGGCGTTTATCCTTGAGCGAACGGGCAAGCGGAATGCCCAGTTCGATGCTCAACAACATCACAAAGCAGGATTGGCTACTCATATGTGTCGCGGCGTTACCGGGTCCTGCGCCAATTCGATCAAATGCCCGTCCGGGTCGCGCACATAGGCCGTACGCTGTCCCCAGGGCCGGTCTGTAGGGGCTATCACCTCCGGCGCCCCCGCTTCTCGTAATTCGCGATAAGCTTCATCAATGTTATCCACCTTAAAACCCAGTTCAAATCCAGGCGCATTTTCGGCAGGCTTTTCCAGCCCCACGCCCAGGGTTTCGGCCATCGCCTGACGGGTAAACAGGGCCAGCCGGGTGGCACCGGTTTCCAGTTGTGCGAAGGCCTCTGCCCGGTGCTTAAGGGGTATGCCAAGCGTCTGTGTATAAAACGCCAGCGAACGCTCCAGGTCCTCCACAATCAGCACGATATAATCCGGTATACGTAACTCCATCAACTGCCTCCTTTAGCCAAAAACTGCCACACCGAACAGCCATTCGTGCAGCCAAAAAACAAATACCGCGTAGGCGGCCAGCCCCAACAGGATCAAAAGCACATCGTTTATCGGCGATTTCGGTAACTGCGGTATCGAACGGGCTGGCCGCTTCGCCATGGAAACCCGGTCAGCCAACGCCCATACCAGAAAACTGCCAAACAGCAATAAATCCGCAACCGAGCCGTTGACCAGCAGGTGCGCAAACGCCCAATGTATCACCGCCACCAGCTGCGGATGCCCGAAAGTAATGCTGATCCTTCCTGGCAAATAGGGGGCCAAGGACAAGATAAAAACAGGTAACAGCAGAACCGCCGCCACAGAGTGCAGCCAAACCGGCGACTGGTAAATCAAGGGAGATGACAGTTTGAACTCCGCGTAGCCCCGAACCATGAGTACGAGGCCAAGCAGCGAGATGAGGCTGTAAAACAGCTTCCAGCCAAGTTCGCTTTTGGCAACCAATCGGTTGCGCAGTGGCAGCGCCAGCATTGAGACCGAATGAATGCCAAAGAACAGGGCAATGCCAAGTAATAATTGCAGCATATCAACAGCTCGTTTGATCAATCAGCAGGGAGACAAGCCTCCTGGATCACAACTGTACAATGCACCCTTCCCCCTTTACTGTCCAGTCGGGCCAGTCTCACGGCATAGCGCCATCCATCGGTCGATGCTGGTACTGCGGTACTTTTTCCTGTGCAGCACAAAATAGAACTTGCGCGAAAAATCCTTTCCTCTCACAGCCAATGGCACTAGGCTCCCACGCTTAAAGGCATCGGCCAGGGCAACTCTCGATAGGCAACCGATACCCAGGTTTGCTTCAACAGCGCGTTTAATGGCCTCCGTATGCTGAAGTTCATGGGCAATTTTCAGGGTGGGGAGCAACCCGTGCATCGCTCGGTCAAAGGCCTGTCGCGTACCCGAGCCGGGCTCGCGCAAGATCCAGGGCACCTCATTCACCTGTTTTTCCGCCAGGCAGCCTTTTTCGGCCAAAGGGTGATCGGGTGCACAGAAAACCGCCAGCTCATCATCGCGCCACTCAATGACTTCAAGTTCAGGATGCTGGACCTCCCCCTCGATCAGGCCGATATCCAGCTCAAAGTTCAGGACCTTTCCCGTGATTTCAGCGGTGTTTGCAACGCTTAACGCAACCTGGGCGTCCGGGTAATCATCCAGCATCCGCGCCATAATGCCGACGGCCAGGTAATTCCCGATTGTTAGCGTAGCCCCCACTTTCAAGGAGATACCGGCACCCTGTCCGGCAAGCAAAGCTTCCACTTCCCGCGCCTGTTCCAACAGGGCCTCCACCTGGGGCCTTAGGGAACGGCCTCGCTCGTTAATTTGCAAACGCTTGCCGACACGATCAAAAAGCTGTAAATCGAACTGCTGCTCCAGTTCTTTCAATGCACTGCTGGCGGCCGACTGGGACATGGCGAGATGCTCGGCCGCTCGCGTCATATTCTGGTAATGGCAGAGTGCGACAAAGACCTCCAACTGTCTCAGGCTATAGCGCATCGTTTTCTTTCCTCATAACCGACTTATCTTATATCGATTTTTTCGATAAATAATATAAATATTACCCGTTTTACAAATATATTAGCGCTACCTATGATTGCGGGCAAATTAACCAGTGAGAGTTGAATCATGAGTCAGTTGAATTACGAAACCGTTACCAGTGTTCATCACTGGAACGAAAACCTGTTCAGCTTTAAAACCACCCGGAACCGCGGTTTGCGCTTTAAAAACGGTCATTTCACCATGATTGGCCTGGAAATCGATGACGAGCCACTGATGCGCGCCTATAGCATTGCCAGCGCCAACCATGAGGATGAAATGGAATTTTTCAGCATCAAGGTGCCCGACGGCCCACTGACGAAACACCTGCAGAAGTTGCAGGTGGGCGACCAGATCCTGGTGGGTAAAAAGCCCGTGGGTACGCTGGTGGCCGACCACCTGTTACCGGGCAAAAACCTGTATCTCCTCAGCACCGGCACCGGCCTCGCGCCCTTTATGAGCATTATCAAGGACCCGGAGGTTTACGAGAAATTCGACAATATCATCCTGACCCACGGCGTGCGTTTTATTTCCGACCTGGCTTATCAGGACTATATCGAAAAGGAGCTGCCTGAAAACGAGTTCTTTGGCGAACAGGTAAAAGCACAATTACACTACTACCCCACGGTTACTCGCGAACCGTTCCGCAACAATGGCCGCCTGACGGACCTGATAAGAAGCGGTAAGCTGTTTAGCGATCTCGGCCTGCCCGAACCCAACCTCGAGGATGATCGCTTTATGCTGTGCGGCAGCCCTACCATGCTGAAGGACCTGACCACACTGCTGGACGAGAAAGGCTATAAGGAGGCGCGCCAGGGTAAAAAAGCCCACTATGTCATTGAGCGGGCGTTTGTAGAAAAATAGCACGGCGTTAAAATCGGTTTCACCTCCAACTGATTCGATTATTCTGCTATAAGTGTCCTCTGGCAAAACATATCTGTCACTGTTTTCAAGGATGCAGCATGCAAACGATCGTAATCGTTGGAGGTGGGGCCGGCGGACTCGAACTCGCAACCCGCCTGGGTCACAAACTGGGCAAAAAAGGCAAAGCCAGGGTCATTCTGGTCGACCGCAACCGCACCCATATCTGGAAGCCCTTACTGCATGAGGTCGCGACCGGCTCGCTGGATATCAATACCGACGGCGTGGTTTACCGGGCACATTCCAGCGCCCATCATTACCAATTCCAACTCGGCACCATGGTCGGCCTCGATCGGCAGGAGAAACGCATCAAATTGCAGGCCCTGTTTGACGAGGATGGCCGGGAAGTACTGCCTGAACGGGAGCTGGCCTACGATATCCTGGTCCTGGCGGTCGGTAGCGTCAGCAACGATTTTGGCACCCCCGGCATAGCCGAACACAGTTACTTCCTCGACTCCCATCAACAGGCCGAGCGTTTTCACCGCGCCCTGTTAAACCAGTTCATGCGCGTCAACCAGCAATCGTCGGACGGCGAGTTGAAGCTGGCTATCGTCGGCGGCGGCGCCACGGGTGTGGAACTGGCGGCAGAGCTTTACCACGTAGCCGACCTGCTCAAGATTTATGGTATGCCGGACATGTCGGCCAAGCGGCTACGCATTGACCTTATCGAAGCCGGCCCTCGTATTTTGCCGGCCCTGCCCGAACGCATTGCCTTTGCAGCAAAAAGCGAACTCATCAAATTGGGCGTTCGGGTGCACGAGAGCGTCAGGGTAACCAGTGCCAACGCTCAGGGCTTTGTCGCCGATTCGGGCGAACAGCTTGATGCCGACCTGATGGTATGGGCCGCTGGCGTCAAGGCACCCGAATTCATCCGGGAACTGGGGGAATTTGAAACCAATGGTAATGGGCAGGTTGTCGTCAAACCAACGCTGCAAAGCACCATTGATAATGAAATCTACGTCATCGGCGACTGTTGCGCCTGCCAGCAACCAGACGGCTCCTGGGTGCCTCCCCGGGCCCAGTCAGCGCACCAGATGGCAAGCCTGGTCTATGAAAATATTTTGCTGGCGTCCCAGGACAAACCCCTGCGAACCTATCTTTACCGCGACCACGGGTCTCTGGTGAATCTCAGCAAATACAGTACCGTGGGCAGCCTGATGGGCAACCTGACCAAGGGGTCCATGTTCGTGGAGGGGCGAATCGCACGCATGGTGTACATTTCGCTCTACCGGATGCACCAGATAGCGATTCATGGCTGGCTTCAGGCGGCAGCGGTGATGTTGGCGCAAAAAGTGGGCAAGGTCGTCAAACCCAAGATGAAACTGCACTAAAAAACTGGCCCTCCCCCCGTTCGGGGAGGGCCAATTAAAACAAACTACTGACGAACCCCTTCGACGTGCAAATCGAGGTAAACCGTCTCTGATGCCGGTCCCAGTTCCTTAGGAATACCAAAATCCTTCATCTGGAATGCCGTGGTTCCCGAAAAACCAGCACGATAGCCGCCCCAGGGGTCTTTCCCTTCACCAATTTTAGTGACGACAATGTCAACGGGTTTGGTAACACCGCGCAAGGTTAAATTACCGCTCAACAGGCCGGTACCATCGCCATTCATGCTAAAGGCGGTGCTTTCGAAGGTCGCCTGGGGGTATTTGCTGACGTACAGGAAATCCTCATCGCGGATATGCTTATCCCGCTCCGCATGGTTTGAGTCAACGCTGCGTGTATCAATCTCAACGCTGACCTGTGTATCAGCAGGGTTGGCCTCGTCAAAGCTAAACTGACCTTCAAATTTGTTAAAACGCCCTTTTAACCAGCTGTAGCCCAGGTGATTAACCCGAAAGTTAATGGAAGCATGAGCGCCTTTGGTATCAATCACATAATCGGCTGCATAGAGGGCGGGTGCCGCCAACAGTGAACCGGCCAACAGGGTACCTGCAAATACAGATTTAATTTTCATGGGTTGCTCCTAACATACGTAAAAGGGTTTGGTCCTTGTTAATAAAATGGTGTTTTAAAGCCGCCAGCGCATGAACGCCAGCCAGAATAATCAAAAGCGTGGTACTCCAGTAATGCACGCTTCCCGCCACATCTTCCTGCTGCTCGACCAAAGCGGGCAAGGCAGGCACCTCAAACCAGCTGAAAACAGCAATCGCACGCCCATCGGCGGTCGAAATCATATAGCCTGAAACCAACGCAACCAGCATCAGCCCGTACATCAACAAATGGACAACCTTTGTGGCAATCTGTTGCAGTGCCGGTTGAGGTAACGACTGGGGATGCACCGAGATTGCCCGCCACAGCAACCGAAGCAGCAACAAACCAAGCACCAGCATACCGATACTTTTATGCCAGTGGGGAACCGTGCGATAGGCCGCGTCGTAATAGCCCAGGCTATCGATATAGAGCCCCAGCGGATACATGCCAATGATCGCCAGCGCCATCACCCAATGCAGGGTGATGGACAGCATGCCAAAACGGTTCGATGTATTTTTCAGGGAAATTGCCATATCCGTCAGCGCCTGTTAATTACCGGTTCCAGCGACGGGCGGCGGCTGCGACGCGTGCACCCAGCGCCTCGGCCGTATCCCGGTCGGAACGAGGGGGCGTTACCTCAGCGCCTTCGTCGGCATTACTCTGCGCCATGGCACCCAGGTAGCTGCCGATACGATTGAGGTCCTGCGAACTGCCCTGGCTGCTATTATTGCCAGGCATCAAACCCAGACTCACCCAGTTCATGCCGTGCTGTGCGGCAAAAATGGAAAGCTGGATCAGGCTATTTAACTTATCGCCGCTCTGGCTGGACGAGTTGGTAAAACCGGCCGCCAGTTTGTCCTTCCATCCGCCCTCGTACCAAATCCTTGAGCTGGCATCCATGAAGGTCTTGAAGGGACCGCTGACGCTGCCCATGTAGGTGGGTGACCCGAAAATAATCGCATCGGCGCGATTCAGCGCATCCCAGTCAAGGGTTTCAAGATCAGCGACTGGCACGGTGAGGGCGACGGCACCGGCATTTTCCACGCCCGCAGCCACGGCATTTGCCAGCACTTCGGTGTGACCGTAACCACTGTGATAGGCGATAGCGACGTTAATTTGTTCAGTCATGATGTTCTCCTGAAATCTGTTTGTTTCGTACTTTCTCAAGTTGACGAGCACATCTTATTCAGCCACCATTCATTCGGCCAATGCATTATTAAGATAATAGCTATGCGCGAAGTGAATTTAAGATCGATTGACCTGAACCTGCTTGTTGTCCTCCAGCAATTACTGGAAACCTGCCACGTCACCCGTGCAGCAGAGCAGCTGCATATGAGCCAACCAGCGGTAAGCAGGGCCCTGCAACGCCTGCGCCAGACATTTGACGACCCTCTGCTGGTGCGCACCACCCACGGCTACGACCTCAGTGCCCGGGGCCTGGAATTACTCCCCCATCTGCAGGATTTAATGAGCGGCATCACCCAACTGGTAACCGAACCGACCTTTGACCCGGCCACCGCAGAGGATGTGGTCCGCTTTTACGGGCTCGATCTGGAAGTTGCCTGTTTCCTGCCCCAGTTGATGACGGAAATGCGCAGGGCGGCCCCGCGCATGCGCATGGAGATACGCAGCGAACCCCGCGACCATTTTGAAATGCTGGAAAAGGGCGATGTGCATTTCACCATCACCGGCATGTCGCCTAAAACCAACGAAGATCAGTTCAGGCGTTTATTGCTGGCCCAGACAGGCACCGTCTGCCTGATGAGCGCCGACAATCCGCTTGCCAGGGAGAAGCTCACCCTGGACAAGTATGTCGCCGCCAGCCACGGGCTGGTTTCGATTACCGGCGTCGGTCCCGGCTTAGTGGATCAGCACCTGGCGGAGCTGGGATTCAAACGCCATTTGGCCCTGCGCCTGCCCAGCTTTATGACGGCTGCCGACTACTGTGAAAACAGCGATATCCTCTTCGTGTTACCGGAAATCGTGGCCCGCAAGATTGCCAAGGGGCGCAATATCGTGGTTAAGCCGGTCCCCGATGAACTCAGCTCGCGAGGCGTCAGTTTTTCCCTGTACTGGCATGAACGCCACCATCGCAACCCGATGTGCATCTGGATTCGCCAGAAAATCATGGCGTATATGCAGGCTCCTTAGAACGTTTTGGTATTTGACACAATGGGGGTTTGGGCGCAGATTTACTCACTAAGTGTCTCGCAAGCCGTCTGCCAGGGGGGCGACTGCGTGAAGATTCACGCCCTGATGCCTGGAGGTGATCCTATGTCTGACCGACTTATCGAACAAACACCCGAGGTGGTCTGTTGACACCAGGCTGCGGCCGGTTGTTTGTTCAATAACACTGACTTAATAACAGATGGGGCTCCGCAGCACGCTGCGGGGCCTTTTTATTTTTCCTGCCCGCTTTTCCGCCCGAACGCTTTAACACCAGCTGGCTTCTTCCATGGGCTGCTTAAGTAACTCCTCGATATTGGCGCGAATCACCCGATAACCCACATTGCCATAGAGTGTCTGGCGTCCCCCATCAATCACGTAGGAAGGGCTGCCCTTAATCGTTAACCGCTTCGCTTTTTGGTAGTCGCCCATCAACGCAGCCATCGCGATTCCCGTCTGGATCGGTTGTCGTATCAGCCCCGAATCCAGGCCCTGGGCATCAAGCAACTCAAGAATCACCGCCATATTGCCAATATCCTGTGCGTCCACAAAAAACGCCCGGCGCAGCATCAGGTCCGAAGCCATGCTTTGCTTCCGGTCGTACGCAAGCTCAACGGCTTTCAAGGCCAGGTGTGCATTGGCTGAAGAGGCCGGACGCACTTCGGTCCACACTTTCGGGTTAACAGGCGCTTCCTTAAAGCTCGCCGCAGAATCCATGACGTGCCTGGCATAACCGTGGTAATGCCCCTTGCCTTCCCATTGCACACCCATCTTGGTTGGCACATCGCCAAACACATCCATGTAGTGATACTGCAAATGGATTCGATCACCTAATTCCTGGTTCAACTCATCAATACGGCGCTGGGCAATCCAGGCCCAAACGCAGAGAATGTCCGTGTAATACTCTATTCCCAGTGGTGTTTTCATAGATCTCGTCACTATCGGTTGAGGGTTCATCGCGTTGATGGGATATTACCCAGCCACCTGTTTTTGTTATGTGATAAAAACACATTAGCGAAATTAATTCTGCCCGGATAACGTGATGAATACGACCCCAAACAACAAAAGTCTACTCGCCATTATCGGGCCGGGTATTTTAGTCGCCGCCACCGGCGTTGGCGCTGGCGACCTGGCCACCGCCAGCTTCAGCGGCAGCCACTTGGGCACCGCGGTATTGTGGGCCGTTCTGCTGGGAGGGCTGTTTAAATATTTCCTGACCGAGGGGCTGGCACGCTGGCAGCTGGTCACAGGTTATACCCTGCTGGAAGGATTGGCCGTACATTTTGGTAAAGCCTTTGCACTGATTTTCCTGCCTTACCTGTTCCTCTGGTCCTATTTTGTCGGCACCGCATTAATGAGCGCCTGCGGTGTCACCCTGCACGCCATTTTTCCCGTCTTTGAAGAGGCCGCTACCGGAAAACTGGTGTTTGGCATTGCGGCCAGCCTGGCGGGGTTGGTGCTGGTGCGGCTCGGCGGCTTTGCCCTTTTTGAGCGCATGATGGGCCTTTGTATCGGCGTGATGTTTACCACGGTCATGGTCACGGCGGTATTGCTCTGGCCGGGTACTGCCCAGATTCTGCAGGGGATTTTTGTCCCAACGATTCCACAGGCTGACGGTTCAGGAATCGCATGGACCGTCGCCTTGATTGGCGGCGTTGGCGGCACCGTGACCATTCTCTGCTACGGCTACTGGATTCGCGAACAGGGCCGTACCCAGCCGGCGCATATCAAGACCTGCCGGCTGGACCTTGCCGCAGGCTATGCCATGACCATACTGTTCGGTTTCGGCATGGTGATCATAGGCAGCACGGTTGAGCTCGAAGGGCGCGGTGCCGGCTTGCTGGTAACCCTGTCGGATCAGCTTAACAGCCAGCTTGGCCCTGCCGGCTACTGGCTGTTCCTGCTAGGCGCCCTGAGCGCTGTATTTAGCAGTCTGCTTGGCGTATGGCAGGCAATCCCTTACCTGTTCACCGATGTCTGGCGGTTGAGCTTTCAAACCACCTCAGGCGCCAAAACGCCGCCGTCCGCGAGCCTGACAAAATCCAGGCCCTATCGGTATTACCAGCTGGCACTGGCAATCCTGCCGATGCTGGGCCTATTGATGAGTTTCAAGGAAATACAGAAACTCTACGCCATTATCGGCGCCAGCTTTATTCCTTTGCTGGCGATGGTATTACTGGTGATGAACGGTCGCCACAAGTGGGTTGGCGACTACAAAAACCGCCCCATTACCGTGCTTATGCTCGCCGCTACGCTCGCTTTTTTTGGATGGATCGCCTGGCGCCAATGGTCTGGCTGACAGTCTTCTTGCCAGGACAGGGCCACGAGAGAGACTAATCGTCCTTCGTGATAGAAAGAATGTGGGCTGAAACCGGGAAAACAGCCCCCTCCTGCGCTTCCAGATAGGGATCCAACGCCTGTGCGGCCTCCTCAAGCAACTGCTCAATGACAGGCTCTGACAAGACGACGCCCATCGCCGGTAGCCAGCCCCTTGCATCGGCTTCAACCATTTGCCTCACACCCGGAAACCGCGCCCAGCCCTTTTCCGTGCTGATCTGGATGCTGTTACTTCCCGTGACCCGAGCCAGTTTTTGCAATTCACGTCGACTCCCCAGTACGAAAGGGGCTCGCAACGCCTCGGCAGCCATATTGCCCGCCAGGCGCTCAAACAGCGCAACTTCAGCTGCATAGGCAGGAATACCGTCAAGCGAATCCCAAACCGCAACGGCCAGCCGTCCGCCCGGGCGCAGCACGCGCCACATCTCAAGTAACGCCTGGTTACGATCCAGGAAAAACATGAGGCCAAATTGGCAGACAACCGCGTCGAATAGTGCATCGGCAAAGGGAAGCTTATCGGCATCTCCCTGATGCCATTGCAGTGAAGGCGCCAGCACTCTGGCCACAGCCAACATCGCCTCGGACAAATCAAGCCCGACAACGTGCCCGAACTGCCGGTAACAGACGCGGCCGCCCTGGCGAATACACCTGTACCGCAGGCCACATCCAGCACAGAACTTCCTGCTTGAATCGTGGCGGCTGAAATCAGCCTGGGCGCCCACTGCCGGAATAAAGCGGGAACCAAAAGCGCTTCGTAGCCCTTTGCCGCCGAAATTTGATCCGCTAAGGATGGATCGGGCATTGGTCGCTCCTCAACGCAAGCGGACTAACCGGCTCCCGGCCTGAGACCGGAGTCGGCCTGCCAAACTCAATTAACAACAGACTACTCCAAGGAGATGCTGCCATCAATTTGGTGATCAACCGCTAAATCCGGTATGGACAACACCACCTTCACCGCCAACGACTCTCCGCCTTTCAAGGCGCCGCTTTTCAGCCCATCCTGGATCGCCCGCTCAATTTCACGCTGCGAGGTAATACCCACCTTTTTCAGGAACTTACGGATTTCCATATTTAAGGTATCTTCGTTCATCGTGCCCTCCTGCCCGTTTGGCAATGCTGGTTATCAAAGACAATAAAAGCTTATTAATGCCATCGAAGATGGTCAAATATCCTGCTGGTGCCTTATGCTTTCATCCCACTGCAAAAGCGGGTTTGAGCCTGATCAAGCAGACGGAACTTAAAGCATATTAAACTGCTACCCGTACGCACCAGGCCATGCTTCGCAGCCACCCAGGAGAACCAACGGAAACCCCTAATGGATGAGAAAAGAATCGATGGGTCGTAAACTTTTTTTACTCAGCATGGCGCTTTTCGCTTTACTGGGCCGCTCAATTGGACATGCCGGCGATATACCTGTTATCGCTGCCGCATCGGACTTAACTTATGCCCTGAATAAAGTTTCTGAACAGTTCACCGAGCAAACAGGCCAGCGGGTACGCCTCAGTTTCGGCTCGTCGGGCAACCTCAAGCGTTTAATCGAACAGGGCGCCCCCTTTGAGGTGTTCATGTCGGCCGACGAGCACTATGTGCTGCAACTGGCTGAAACGGGCCATACTCGAGACCAGGGACGCATTTATGCCTCAGGCCGCCTGGCACTTTTTGCCCCCCTCACGTCACCGCTCGCGAACCAGCTGTCCTTTGAGCGCCTTTCAGACTTGGCCGCCAAAGGGTCGATACGCAAGTTTTCAATCGCCAATCCGAGTCATGCCCCCTATGGCAGAGCTGCCCGCGAAGTCCTGATTAACGTTAAGTTATGGGACGACCTTGAAAAAATACTGGTATTCGGCGAAAGCGCCAGCCAAGCCACCCTGTTCGCCGTGTCCGGTGCGACCCAGGGCGCCATTATTCCCCACTCGTTGGTACTCAACCCCATTGTTGCCGAAAAAGG
The DNA here is from genome assembly GCA_041395865.1 of Pseudomonadales bacterium. Lineage (GTDB taxonomy): Bacteria > Pseudomonadota > Gammaproteobacteria > Pseudomonadales > IMCC2047 > IMCC2047. The sequence continues at coordinate 25,446 of JAWKZQ010000020.1, read as the reverse complement.
GCGATACCGGTTAATCGACCAAAGCCTGCACGCCCCCCTGCGTCAGCGAATGGTGTTACTGAAGGGGGCCGGCAGCACCGCCGAGCAGTTTTACAACCACCTTCAATCAACCGCCGCGCAGGCGATTTTGCGTGAATACGGTTTCACAGTTTCAGGGGAAATGTGAGAGCATTTCCGACAACTTTCAAGATAAAGCCCCGTCATCATGGAATGGAATGCACTCAACCTTTCTCTAAAGCTCGCCTTCTGGACCTGCGCCATTCTGCTGCCGCTGGCAGTACTGCTCGGACGGTTGCTGGCCTGGAACAACTTTCGCGGCAAAGCCTTTGTCGAAGCACTGGTTGCGGTTCCGCTGGTCCTGCCGCCGACCGTGATGGGCTATTACCTGATCCTTTCCTTCGGCGATGCCACCTGGATTGGTCGCTTATATCATTCCATCACCGGTCACGGGCTGGTGTTTACCTTTGACGGCCTGCTGCTGGCCTCCATCATTTTCAACCTGCCCTTTGCCATCCAGCCGATGCAGCGCGCCTTCGAGGCCGTTCCGATGAACGTGCGCGAAGCCGCCTGGTGCAGCGGCATGTCCCATTGGATGACATTCTGGCGCATTGAGCTACCGTTAGCCTGGACCGGCATGCTGTCTGCGCTGGTGCTCACCTTTGCCCACACCCTCGGCGAGTTCGGGGTCGTACTGATGATGGGCGGCAATATCCCGGATGAAACGCGCACCCTGTCCATCGCCATTTACGATCGGGTACAGATGTTTGATTACGGTGCTGCCGGCGTAATGTCCGCCGTGCTTTTATGCCTCTCGGTGCTCGCGATCACCTTCGTTTATGTCCTGGGTTATCGCAGAAAGCGTCATGCCTGCTAACAGCAAAGGCCTGTATGTGCAGGTTCAACAGGATCACCCCATCCCGCTGAACAGCGAAATTCACTGTGCACAGGGCGAGTTGATTGCATTGATCGGCCCCTCCGGCGGAGGAAAAACCAGCCTGCTCAGAATGATTGCCGGTCTGGCAAAACCCTCGTCGGGCAAAATCACCTGCAATGGCGAAACCTGGCTCGACACCCAGCGGGGAATCAACTGCACGCCTCAACAACGGCACATCGGCTATGTGTTCCAGGATTACGCGCTTTTCCCACATATGAGCGCTGTCCAGAATATCGAAGCCGCCCTGCTGGACTTACCTAAAAACGAACGTCGCCAAAAAGCCTTGAACCTGATTGGCATCGTCAATCTCAGCGGCCTGGAAAACCGACTGCCAAGGGAACTGTCGGGTGGCCAACGCCAACGTGTCGCCCTGGCCCGCGCCCTGGCCCGCGATCCCAAGGTCCTGTTAATGGACGAGCCCTTCTCGGCTGTGGACCAGGTAACCCGGCGCAAGCTGCAATATGAACTGGTGCAACTGCGCCAGCGCATCAAGCTGCCCATTATTTTTGTCACTCATGATATCAACGACGCGATGCAACTGGCCGACCGCATCTATGCCGTTTCGCGTGGCGTGACCCTGCAAAACGGCCCGCCAATAGAGCTGATGCGCTACCCGGACAATCCTGGGGTTGCCCGCCTGATGGACCTGCAAAATATCTTTGAGGGAGTCGTTATGAGCCACGATGAAGCCAGCGAAACAACGCGGCTGAAATGGCTCGGTTACGAACTGGAAGCCCGCCTGCAAAACCAGCACTTGCCCGGCAAGGCGGTGAGCTGGGTCATTATGCCCTCCTATGTCGTCATGCATCGTCGCCACCGCCCTTCCCGTGGCGAACGCGAAAACCCAATCCAGGGCACCGTCGGTCAATTGATTGTCATGGGTGAAAACACCGTTATTGTCATGCGGGTAAACAACCGGGAAGACTTGCCCTTGACCTTTACCGTTTCCAGCCATGTGGCCGAGCGAAATTTTCTGGCCATCAATGTGGACATCAGCGTTTCACTGCTTAAGGAGGGCATTCACCTGATGCCCCTTCAAGCCAGTCCATAGAAAGCACCTGTGTCCACAGTGTTAAAGTGACCATGAGGGCGAAATAATAACCGCTGCACGCCCCTTCAGTTTGTCAACGGTTTCGCCTAGACCTGCGACTCGGGCGGTGCCATATAGGGTTTAAATTCCGGGTGCCAGGAAAAGCCCAGCTGCGGGCACCGGTCACATAGAATCTGTCTCGAACAGGAGGGCAGCGTACATTTAACATCGCCCAGCAGCCCCAGGTATATCCTGGAAAGGTGGTGATTTGCCTGGCCCTTAATCAGCACTAAATCGCCTGACTGCAGCAAGGTTTTAAGAAACGCCGTCGCCTCGGCAACCGTAAAGAAGGCATGCGCTTTTTCCTCGCTGAGGCCCGCTCCCACAGCGGCATTCTTTGAGAAATCGGCGTAATCGCCCACAAAGATAGCAATATCGACATGCTCTGCCGCCACCCTGCCAAGGTGGTTAGCCCGCCTACGCCGCTTTTTCCGGGAGTCGGAGTAATCACTGAAAACGGCGATTTTACGATTCGCTTTGGCATCGGCAAGAACCTTGAGCGCAGGTTCAAAGGTATCAATGGAGCCGTTCCAGTCATCCCGCAGCACGGTGGCGCCGCCAAACCCAGGCAAGACCACCGGCTGCAATCGGGCCCAGAACACATCGATTTGCTCAACGGCCTGCAAAATCCGGGGCATAGCCACACCACAGTAAAGAGCAGCGGCTATGGCCGCCATGACTGTTGGCTTCCAGTGGTTTCCAACCAGCCGGGTAGCAACAGGGTAAGTTTGGCCGTCATACTCGAAATCCAGGCTGAGTCGTTCAGGCCACCTCGATTCAAGCCGCGTAACGTGCAAATCTGCAGACGGGCTCTCCCCGAACCGAAGCACCTCGACGCCTTTTTTTATGGGCATTTCTGCAATGTAGGCATTATCCTGGTTCAGGATCACGGCTCCGGACTCCTGCACATAGTGAAGCAGTTGTGATTTTTCCGCAGCGATCGCCTCCAACGTTTTAAAAACATTGGTATGACACAATTTTATATCCAGCATCAGGGCTATATGCGGTTTCACAAAACGGGCAACGGACGCCATATCGCCCGGGACTTCGATACCCAGCTCCATGACCACGAACCGGTGCCAGGGGCGTGCTTTGAGGATGGTCATTTCAGGGCCGAGAAAGGTTCGGTGATTCCAGTTACCCGGCGTCCTCATCACCGAATACTTCTTTTCCAGGATATTAGCCAGGAATTCCTTGGTCGTGGTTTTCCCGGTACTTCCGGTAATTGCAATGAAGGTTGTTCGAAACAACAGGCGACGCCAGATATAAGCCGCGGCAATCACAATGGGCTTTTTAGCGCGTTGGCTGGGTTTGTAGAGCTTGCCACGCAACTGCCAATAGAAAGCAGTTATAAATTTTGGAATTCCTTTAGCCATGCTAAAAACTTCCTGCGCTCAACAACAAAATTATAGTTCCGGTCCGTTTGTTAAGCGACCCGCTCACTGAGGACAGTGCCGGTTCAAGCGCCAGGGTTAAACCCATGCACATTGATGAAAATCAACGCTGTTAATTTTAAAAGCATTAAGGTGTCTAAGTGAAACAAGCTTATTGGCACCCTTAAATGAATTTTGAAGCAAAGTTTGATGAAAGCTATCAGCGTATCCTCGCCACCCGGCGGGACGGCAAGGACTTCTTTGAGGCTTTTTACGACCGCTTCCTGAATAGCGATGAGGAAATTGCCGGGCGCTTCGCCAATACGGACATGAGCAAACAACAAAGCATGCTGAAAAAGTCCTTCTACAGCCTGTTTGCCTTTTACGCCAGCGGCCAGGCAGACGGCTACATCGGCACCATTGCAGAACGGCACAACCGCAACAGCCTGGATATTCATCCCGAATTCTACGATATCTGGCTGGACTGCCTGATCACCACGGTCAGGCAGTTTGATGAGGCTTTCTGCGACGATATTGAGCTGGCCTGGCGCCTGGTATTGACCCCCGGCATCACCTACATGAAATTCAAATACGACAAGGATTAGGCGATAAAAAACACTAAAGCTTCATCGTGCCCTGCTGTTGCAGGTACTCGACGAACCCGCTCACAGCCAGCGGAGGACTGAAGTAATACCCCTGGTAATAGGTGCAGCCTTTGCCTGCCAGCACAGCCAATTGCTCTTTGGTTTCCACCCCCTCGGCAATCACCTCATACCCCAGCTGTTGCGCCATTGAGATAATGGCTTCCACAATCACTGCGTCGCTGTCGCAAACATCGATCTCGCGCACAAAGCTCTGGTCAATTTTCAGTTGATCAAGCGGCAGTTTTTTCAGGTAGGTTAACGAAGAGTAGCCGGTACCAAAGTCGTCCATGGAAATACTCACGCCCAGGTTGCGCAGCGCATGCATTTTCGCAATCGCCGCCTCGGTATTTTCAAAAATAACGCCTTCGGTAATTTCCAGCATCAATTGGGATGAGGGTATGCCCGCCTGCTTGATCGCCGATTGAACGACTTCGATAAAATCGTGCTGCTGGAACTGCCGTGGGCTCACATTTACCGAAACGTGATGCAATTTTAAGCCCTGCTTATTCCAACCACTGATCTGGCGGCAGGCTTCATACAACACCCAGCTGCCCAGCTTAAGAATCAACGTACTTTCTTCGGCAATACCAATAAAGTCTCCAGGCGGTACTAGGCCTTTTTGCGGGTGCTGCCAACGAATCAACGCCTCAACGCTTAGACAATCGCCATCGGCGTCCAACTGGGGCTGGTAAAAAAGCCTAAGCTGATCCGACGCAATCGCATGGCGCAACTCGCCCTGAATGCGCAACCGCTCATCAGCGCGCTGCTGCATATCCATTTCAAAGAAGCAATAGTGATTCCTGCCGCTGGCCTTTGCCTGGTACATCGCCGTATCGGCCTGCTTCAAGATAATTTCCACGTCCTGCTGTTCCCCTGAAAACAGGCTGACGCCAATACTTGCCGAAACATGATGCCGATTGCCCGCCAGCTCAAAGGGTTTGGAGAGCGTATCAATAATACGTTTGGCTACCGCGCTGGCATTAACGGCAGCAATTTTCGCATGGTGGGTTTCATTGCCGATCACCACGACAAATTCATCCCCGCCCAGCCGGGCGATCGTATCCTCTTCTCTGCACAGGTGTTGCAACCGCTGGCCAACCTGTAACAGAAGCTTATCTCCCACACTGTGGCCGAGCGAATCATTCAAATCCTTGAAATTATCCAGGTCAATGAAAAGCAGGGCTCCAAAGGCGTCTTTACGTTTGGCGCCGACAAGTTTTTGCCTCAGCCGGTCAAGCAGCAAACGGCGGTTTGGAAGCCCTGTTAAGGCATCGAAGAAAGCCAGTTGCTTGACCTGTCGCTGACTCTCCAATAATTGCTCGCTGCGTGCGTTAAACCAGTGCGCGACCGCTCCCAGCTCGCCCTTGTCGGATGTTTCAAGCACAGCACAGGAATCGCCGGAATCAGAAAAGTTGTTTTTAAGCTGGTCAGCCAGATTGGCCAGCGGCTGAGTCAAACTGCGGCGCAAAAAATACCAAACCAGCAACATCGTACCCAACACCGCCGTAATGGTGCCACCGATCATAAGCCAGAACAGCTCTGCCACATCCTTACGGGCGGCACTTTGCGGCATGACCGTGACAATCCGCCAGTTGGTGTCAGGCATGCTGGTAATGGAGACAAACACCGGCTCATTGAGGAAGTAATCCTGTTTCACCCGTAAGTGCCGATCCCTGAGTTGCAACGGACCCAGGTCATCTGTTGGATCCAATAAAGCGGCCGCAATCAGCGGCGCTTCATTTTTCTCAATCTGGTAGCTTTGTGCTGTTAACGAATCCGCCAGACTTGCCAGCCTCGTTACACGCTCCGAGGTGCTTGTTAAGGGCGCCTCGCGATGGTGTTCAAGCACCGCTGCAACCGAGCGAAAGGCGGGCTCGTTGTAGGCCAACTCGTTAATGTCCATATAGGAAATAAGGCTGCCACTCACCTCTTTCCCCTGTGGATACTGCGCCATGCTGTCATTAGGGAACGCCAGAAAGCGACCATTACGGTCCACAGCGTACGCATAGCCGCCAAAAGGGCTTGTTGCCTGCCCTAAAAGCTCTCGCAACCCCTCCAGTTTCAAGTCGATGGTTGCCACACCGATACGCTCACCACGCCGCATCATCGGCACAGAAACCGTCACCATGGGCTGTAACGAGTGTCGGTCCGTATAGGAGCGCGACCAATACACACTGCCAGGCCTCAGGTATTTGGCCGGCACATACCATTCCTCTTGATGATAACCCGCCCCTTCCCGGCGGTTATAGCCATCATAGAACAACAAACCGCCCTGCTCATCACGCCCCCAGAAAAAGCTGTCCCGATCGCGCTCAGGACGAAACTCATAGGGTTCAGGCCACACGCCACCACCGGCTATCAAATGCTGGGAGCGCGGATTATTCATCACCGCGGTGATCAATCCGGTAAACTCGGACTGTCCCGCCGGCAGGCTGGCACCAACCCTGGCAATGGAATCTGCCAGGGCCTCGGCATGAACGGTGCGCCGCTCCAGCTCTGCGACCACCCGGTGGCCGGCATCCGCGAGATTCGCGTAAGCCTGTCGTTCGATAAGGTCTTCGCCAAGGGTTTTGGCAATCAGGATAATGACGAACAACGCCAATAAAAACATGGCCATGAGAATGGCCATTACCCGAATTTTTAACTTGTAGCGCCAGTGAATTTCAAAGTCTGCAGGACTTTTCAAAGCGGTTCGGCCTCCTACCGAAGAATCTTCCATAGGGTTTGTTAGCAATTAACCATAGTCCACTCGCAGCAACTTTGCCCGTAAAACCCGCCTTTGGCAAAAGCGGCTTAAGCTGATGTTCGATGGTACTTGCTGCGGAACTGGCTGGGCGCACAGTTATAAAAACGTGAAAAACGGCGGCTAAAATGGCTCAGGTCATTAAAACCCAGGTCGTAACAGGCCTGGGTAACCGTTTTACCTTTTTTCAAGGCTTCAGCGGCGGCCTTCAGCCGCACCTGCTGCTGGTACTCTCCCGGCGAACAGCCCAGCTGTTTCTTGAACTCGGCATACAGCTTGCTGCGGCTCATGCAGGCGGCCTGGCACAGGCAGTCAATGTCCAGCGGCTCGGCAAGCTGCTGGTGGATAAAATTAACGGCGGCCGTAATACCCGAAGCATCCGGCGCTTTCAGGCAATAATCCAGCAGCAGGTTCCGGCCCTGTTCGCGCAGCAGGCGTATCACTAACTCCGAGACGCCCAAATCGACCATAATTTCCTTATCCGGGTGATTCTGGGTAAAGAGGGCAACCAGCTTTTCCAACAGTCCCTGTGTCTCGGAAGTATGGTGCGTATGAATCGTGAGGGGCTCATATTGCCAATCGTGATCCAGTTCGCCCAGGTGGGTAAGATCGCGCATACGCTGGGACAATTGCTCAACGCGTTGCTGGGAGATTTCAATCGTCAGGCACGTGGTCGGATGCGCCTCGCAGGCCTCGGGAAAGTCGATATCCACATGACCGCCCGGCGGAATGACAAAGGATTCATGGGGTAAAAAAAGCTCCCCGGGGTCCTCGGCAAAACTGTGCATAATCTTTTTGCCATCAATCATGCCACAGTAGAGCAGCTGGTCGGCATCAAGCCCGACCCCTAACGACGCGCGATAGGTATCGTAGATACTCAATTCCGTCTCGGGACCGGCAAAACTTATCTTATTTTCAACCAGCAGCTGCCGCTTGGAACGGCGCGCTTTCAGCGAGGTATCGATGCTCATACCAGTATCTTAAGCAGGCAATATTGCTCGATTTTGATCCCCGATGGGACTGCAAGTCAAGCACTTGGGAATAGGAGTCAAGCAACAGCGACTGCCCGGTTCTATGCTCGAGTACTGATGAAAAAGAAGGAGCAGTGCCATGATCTACGAGAAACCCGGATCCGAGGGATCCGTTGTCACCCTTCAGCCACGTTACGACAATTACATTAACGGCCAGTGGCAACCACCGGTCAGGGGCCGCTATTTCAGCAATGTCAGTCCGGTAAACGGGGAAGCTTTCTGTGAAATTCCGCGCTCCGGGGAGGAGGATATCAACCTGGCGCTGGACGCGGCGCACGCGGCCCGGGACAGCTGGGGCCGCACCTCAATCACGGAACGCTCCAACCTGCTGCTTAAAATCGCCGACCGTATCGAGCAAAACCTGGAAATGCTGGCGGTTGCCGAAAGTTGGGACAACGGCAAGGCCGTCCGCGAAACGCTGGCCGCCGATATTCCCCTGTGCGTCGATCATTTCCGTTATTTTGCCGGCTGTATCCGTGCCCAGGAAGGCTCCATCGGCGAACTTGATGAAACCACCGTTTCCTACCACCTGCACGAACCTTTAGGCGTAGTAGGACAGATCATTCCCTGGAACTTCCCGCTGTTAATGGCAGCCTGGAAGCTCGCCCCCGCGCTGGCGGCGGGTAACTGTGTGGTGCTAAAACCTGCCGAACAAACCCCGTTCTCCATTCTCAAGCTGTTCGAAGTCATCGGCGACCTGTTACCGCCCGGTGTCGTTAACATCGTCAACGGTTACGGTATCGAAGCCGGACAGGCGCTGGCCACCAGTACCCGGATTGCCAAAATTGCCTTCACCGGCTCCACCCCGGTTGGGTCGCATATCCTGAAATGCGCGGCAGAAAATATTATTCCCTCCACCGTGGAGCTGGGCGGAAAATCACCGAATATTTTCTTTGAGGATATCCTCCAGCAGGAGGATGATTACATCAACAAATGCGCCGAGGGGGCAGTGCTGGCTTTCTTCAACCAGGGCGAGGTCTGTACCTGTCCGTCACGGGCGGTAATTCAGGAAAGCATTTACGATGAATTTATCAATGTCATCATTGAGCGCGCCAAGCTTATTGTTCGCGGCAACCCGCTGGATACCAATACGCAGGTCGGTGCCCAGGCATCGCAGGAACAGTTTGACAAAATTCTCAGCTACATTGAAATTGGGCATCAGGAAGGTGCCGAATTACTGATGGGAGGCAACATTGCCACCGTGGGCGAAGGTTTTGCCAATGGCTACTATATTGAACCCACCCTGCTGAAGGGCACCAACGACATGCGCGTCTTCCAGGAGGAAATTTTCGGTCCGGTGGTTTCCGTCACCACCTTCAAGGATGAAGCCGAAGCCCTGGCCATCGCTAACCACAGCGAATTCGGGCTGGGCGCCGGCATCTGGACCCGCGATATGAATCGCGCCTACCGGATGGGCCGGGGCATCCAGGCAGGCCGGGTATGGACCAACTGCTACCACCTCTACCCCGCCCATGCGGCCTTTGGCGGTTATAAAAAATCCGGTGTCGGCCGGGAAACCCACAAAATGGCGCTGGAACATTACCAGCAAACCAAGAACCTGCTGGTCAGCTACAGCACCAGCCCGCTGGGCTTTTTCTAGGCAACCCGCTTCAACACGACCTGGTTCCCTTTTCCAGGCCGTGTTGAACACCCGAATAAAGGAGCACAAAATAGACGCCATGGCGCCCTCGCACAATTCACCCCCCGCCTTTGAGCACGCACGCTACCACCCGTTCTGGTGGCAGGCTGCACCGCTGTTACAACCTGTTCCGGTAGATTTACACAACCAAAAGGATATTGATGTTGTCATCGTCGGCGGCGGATTCACCGGCATATCGGCGGCCTTAACCCTCGCCCAGTCCGGTAAAAAAACCCTGTTGCTGGATCAGGGAGCCATTGGTTTTGGCGCCAGCACCCGTAACGGCGGCCAGATCGGCAGCGGCAACCAGAAGATTCCGATTGGGAAGCTGGAGGCACGTTTCGGTGCCGAGAAAGCCAAAATTCTGCTCAATGAAGGCGTACGAATGCTGACACATTTAAAACAGCTGATTGCCGATAAAAACATCGACTGCGACCTGCAGGAAGTGGGACGGTTCCGTGGCGCCGTTCGCCCTGAGCATTACGATGCCATGGCCCGTGAAATGGAGGCCCTCAATAAACGGGCACAGGTGGCGTTTGAAATGATTCCCCGCAGTGAGCAGCACCGCGAGGTCAATACCGATTTTTATTACGGCGGATACCTGCTACCGGGGGACGGGCTGGTTCATCCGGGGAAATTGCACCACGGCATTACAATGGCCGCGCAGTCAGCGGGCGCGCTTTTACAGGCGAATTGTTGTGTCAGGCGCATTCAACGAAAAAACGAGGGTTTTGAGCTGCAAACTGACGCGGGATCGCTGTTCGCCCGAAACGTCATCCTCGCCACCAACGGCTATGGCGGTCATACCGGCCAGGAAACTGAAAAGCGCATTGTGCCGGTCGGCTCTGCCATCATCGCCACCGAAGAAATGCCCGTGGAAACCGTCAAGTCGCTGATTCCGAACCTGCGCGCCTATGGCAACTCCGCCCGGGCCTTCCATTATTTCCGCGCCTCGCCCGATGGCAAACGCATCCTCTGGGGCGGCCGGGTGGGCCGTTGGGGCGACCATGTCATCCAAGGCGAAAAGCAACAGTCCTGGGAAGCGTTTCAGCACCTGCGCAACGACATGCTGCGGGTCTTCCCCGAACTGCAAAGCACCCGTATCGAGTTTTGCTGGTCCGGCCTGATCGGCTACAGCTTTGATGATTTACCGCACCTGGGGGTTAACGAGGACGGCATTCATTTCGCCTGTGGTTACTGCGGGACCGGGGTCACGCGCTCCGTTTACCTGGGTGCAAAAATTGCAGAGCGGGTTATCGACCAGCAGGCAGGCAGAACGCCCTTCGATGAAACCGCCTTGCCCAGTCATCCGTTTCAGGCGCTGGCGCCCAAAATGGTGCCCGTCGTGGAACGCTGGTACCGTTTAAAAGATTGGGCGGGCTTATAAATTACGGCAAATCCCGCTGCAGGGCATCCCAGATGGCTGTGGCGGTCAGCGGTTCCAGCGTAATCGCATACTGGTCCTGCAACACAGCCTGCAGTTCATGCTTCGAGGAAGGCCGCAGATGAATTCGCTTCAACAGGCCCGTCATATCCTCAACGACGGCCCAGGGAAACGTAATCCAGCGCCACTCCAGCAATTTTTCCACATAAAAATCAGGCACAAAGGACGACACCTGTTTATACAGCAGACAGGCCGTTTTAATGTCCAAGGGGTTGCCTTTTGAGCGCACGTGCTCAACTGCCACCTCGAAGGTGTCGCCGCTGTCACAGAGGTCATCGAGAATCAAAACACGCAAGCCATCAACAGCCGCCGTAAGCGGGTAACGGACTTGTGCCACCTGGTGGTGTTGAGTTTCCTGATAATGCTCGACCTTAATCGACGTTAAATTGAAGAACCCGAGCATGTCGGACAACACACGCCCAGGAATCCAGCCGCCCCGGCCAATGGCAATAATAAGGTCCGGTTGGTATGGAGCGGCGCTGATGACATCAGCCAATTGATTACAGCGTTCGTAAAACCGATTCCAGCTAATCAATTCACAGGCAATTTTATCTTTATCCATAACAATCCTACTGGCGAGAAGCCTCACCTGCCGCGTTGAGGGTTAAGTGTTGAACAAACCAGCGCTTTGCCAATTCCGCAACCTGTTCGAGCGCCCCCGGCTCCTCAAACAAATGCGTTGCTCTCGGTACAATTTCCAGCCTGCTTTGCACGGTTAGCTGGCGTTGGGCCAGACGATTTAACGCCAGCACCTGTTCATCCCAACCACCCACAATCAGCAGGGTCGGGGCCTGGACGCGAGCCAGATCTTCCATGGCAAGGTCCGGTCGACCGCCTCGTGAGACAACCGCTCGCACCTTATCGGGCAACTGGGCGGCCGCTCGCAAAGCCGCCGCGGCACCGGTGCTTGCACCAAAATAGCCGATAGCCAGGCGTTCCGCTCCGTGTTGCTGTCTGAACCAGCTCGTGGCACCCGCCAGGCGCCGAGTCAGCAGGTCAATATCAAAACGGGGCTCGCGTGTCAGCACATCCACCTTTTCTTCCTCGGCTGTCAGCAAGTCAAACAGCAGGGTAGCTAATCCGGCCTGCTGCAAACACCGGGCAACAAAACGGTTACGACGGCTGTGCCGGCTACTGCCGCTGCCATGGGCAAATAACACGAGCCCTGAGGTACCCTGCGGTATTACCAGATCACCTTCCAGCATGACAGAGCCGACACGTATTTGAACCGGCTGTTCATCAAATTCCTGTTGGTTTGACCTGCTCATAAGGATGCTCCCTTATATGAATCAATCACTGCGCTTCACATAGTTAGCGGCCTTTTCCAGCAGTTGCGTGACTTCATCATCACGGGTCTGTGAGAAACGCCGATACCAGCAGCCCACGGCGATATAGGGCTCGGGCGTTGACAGACAGACCATTCGATCCACCTCGTCACTGATCAATTGGCAGGTATCCAATGCTGCGGTCGGCACAGCGACTACAAGCTGCTTTGGTTGTTGCTGTTTAATGGCCGCGATCGCGGCACGCATGGTCGCGCCGGTAGCAATGCCATCGTCAACCAAAATAATAACCTTCCCCTTAATATCACAACGACCTTCCGAACCCCGGTAAAGGCGCTCACGCCGCTCCAGTTCGATGCGCTCCTCTTCCACCACCTCATCGATGGCCTTTTGTGGAATAGCCAATTGATTGACGATTCCCTCATTCATCACCCGGATGTTTCTCGAAGCAATGGCTCCCATCGCCAATTCCCGTTGGCCCGGCACACCCAATTTGCGCACCACCATCACGTCCAGCGGAGCCTGCAGCGCCCTGGCCACCTCATAGGCCACCGGCACCCCGCCTCTGGGCAAGGCCAGTACCACCACATTGTCGTTACCGGCGAACTCGTCAAGCGCCTTGGCCAGTTGCTGGCCGGCATCGGTTCGATCCTTAAAGACTGTCATCATTTGCTCCGGGGGCGCATTGTCAATTATCTCGATAGGGTTAGAGCCGAAGCTTTCGCTTGGCGCTTTCAAAGGCTTGCAGGGCAAAATCCAGGTCCTGACGTCGAAAAGCCGACGACATTTGGGTGCGTATTCGTGCCTTGCCTTCCGGAACCACGGGGTAAGAGAAAGCCGTCACATAAACGCCCTCATCCATCAGGGCGTTGGCTAATGCAGCGGCTTTAGCGGCGTCGTAAATCATCACCGGAATGATGGGGTGCTCACCGGGCAACAGTTCAAACCCCAGGCTTTCCATCCCCGCACGAAAATAACGGCTGTTTTCCTGTAGCCGGTCCCGTAACGCATTGGAAGAAACCAGCTCCAGGGCTTTCAATGCGCCAGCCACCATCGGTGGCGCGACTGAATTGGAAAACAGGTACGGGCGCGAGCGCTGGCGCAGCAACTCGACAATTTCCTTGCGGGCGCTGGTAAAACCGCCGCTGGCACCGCCCAAGGCCTTGCCCAGCGTGCCGGTAATGATATCGATACGCGCCATACAGTTGCGGTATTCGTGCGTACCGCGCCCATTGGCTCCCATAAAACCGGTGGCATGCGCATCATCGCAATGAACCAGCGCATCGTATTGTTGTGCCAACGCGCAGATCTCATCCAGGCGCGCGATAAAACCATCCATGGAGAAAACGCCATCGGTACTGATCAGTTTGAAACGTGCGCCTCTGCGGTCAGCGTTCTTCAATTGTGCTTCAAGGTCCGTCATGTCGTTATTGCGGTAGCGATAACGCTGTGCCTTGCACAGGCGTATACCGTCGATAATGCTGGCATGGTTAAGCTGATCAGAAATGATGGCATCCTGCTCGCTTAACAGGGTTTCAAACAAGCCGCCGTTGGCGTCGAAGCAGGAGGAATAAAGAAGGGTATCCTCCATGCCGAGAAAACTGGAGAGCCGGTTTTCAAGCCGCCGGTGTATGGACTGTGTCCCGCAGATAAAACGTACCGATGCCAGACCGTACCCCCACGCCTCCAACCCCTGTTGGGCGGCTGCTTTAATATCGGGATGCTGGGCCAGTCCCAGATAGTTATTGGCACAGAGGTTCAAGACCTCGCGCCCGCCACCGACGCCAATATGGTGGCCCTGCGGCGTGGTGATTTCGCGTTCCTGCTTGTACAGCCCGGCAGACCGAATGGCCTCAAGTTCGCTCACCAGATGCTGTTTGATGTGCTCGTACATAGGCTAGGCTCCTGTCGGCTCTGCCCAATTCAACACCACCTTGCAGGCACGCCCCGCACGCATAGCCTCGAAGGCCTGTTCATAATCCGTGTAATGGAAGCGGTGGGTGATGACGGGCGAAATATCCAGGCCCTGTTCGATCAGAACCGACATCTTGTACCAGCTCTCGTACATTTCCCGGCCGTAAATTCCCTTGATGGTGAGCATATTGAAGATCACCAGGTTCCAATCGATGGCGTATTCCTGCTCGGGAATGCCCAGCATGGCAATCTTGCCGCCGTGACACAGGTTGTTAAGCATCTCCCGAAGCGCCTCGGGGCTGCCGGACATTTCCAGTCCCACGTCGAAACCTTCGGTCATCCCGAGCTGTTGCTGAACCTGCTGGAGATTCAGGGAACTGGCATTGACCGCAAGCGTCGCCCCCAATCGTTCAGCCAAAGCCAGGCGATCCGGATGAGTATCGGTAATGACAATATGGCGGGCTCCGGCATGGCGGCACACAGCCGCCGCCATCAGGCCTATGGGGCCGGCTCCTGTGATAAGGACATCCTCGCCAAGCAGGTCATACTTAAGCGCTGTATGCACCGCATTCCCGAAAGGGTCAAAAATAGCGGCAATATCCAGATCAACACCAGGTCGGTGCTCCCAGACATTGGACATTGGCAAGGCAATGTACTCGGCAAAAGCCCCCGGGTAGCTGACCCCGATGCCCCGAGTATGGGCACAGAGGTGACGCCGGCCCGCCATGCAGTTTCGGCAACGCCCACAAACAATATGCCCTTCGCCCGACACAATCTGTCCGGGTTTGAAGTCGAGCACATTGCTGCCCACCTCGACAATTTCACCCACAAACTCATGGCCGACCGTGAGGGGAACAGGAATCGCTTTTTGCGCCCAGGCATCCCAGTTATAAATATGCAGGTCCGTACCGCAGATAGCGGTCCGCAATACCCGCACTAACACATCGTTAATGCCAACCTCGGGAACAGGAACATCCTGCAGCCATAAACCGGGAAGTGCTTGCGCTTTGACCAGTGCTTTCATCGTGAAGGCAACTTTCAGCTATTTTTTTATCTGACCGCAGCTCATGGCAAATTGATCAAAGTTTATGTCACTGGCGGCGATGCTTTCCTTTCGGTAACAACATAAAAAACCGCTTGGACGCAGCATTATTCGAACTCGCCGGGGCTTTTCCTTTCATAACCTCCAGGAACGCCGTTCCTGCTTGGCCTGGTTTGCAGCAGCGTCACGGAAAGCGAGTGATAGACCCGTTGCCTTAAATCGCCTGATTTCGGCGGACAGGAACTGTTATAGAATTGGGAAAGCCGATTGCAAACATCCCAGCCCAATGAAGGGGAATCGCCCGATGAGAAAAAGGTTTGTCCATATTGCCATCTACTCCCTGCTGGTTATCTTCTTAATCGCGCTCTTCTGGCCCCCGGTTCTATGGAGCCTGATCCTCCTTGTCCCGTTAGTCCTGCTGGGCATTTACGACGTGAGCCAGACCCGGCATACGCTGTGGCGCAACTTTCCCGTCACCGGGCATGGTCGCTGGATCATGGAGTTTTTCCGCCCCTTCCTGCGCCAGTATTTTTTCGAATCCGAAACCAGCGGCACGCCCATTAACCGCATGTTCCGCTCGGTTATTTACCGCCGCGCCAAGGGCGCCATGGATACCGAGCCTTACGGCACCAAAGTGGACACCCAGTGTGTCGGTTATGAGTGGATCGGGCACTCCATCGCGTCCAGCCATATCGACACCGATAACCCGGATCCGCGCATTCGCATCGGCGGCCCGGATTGCAAGCAGCCCTACCGTGCCAGCATCCTGAACATTTCAGCCATGAGTTTCGGCGCCCTCAGCCATAACGCCATCCGGGCACTCAACAGGGGGGCGCTCATCGGCGGCTTTTACCACAACAGCGGCGAAGGCAGTGTCAGCCCCTACCACCTTGAAAACGGCGGCGACCTGGTGTGGCAAATCGGCACCGGCTACTTTGGTTGCCGAAACCCCGATGGTACTTTTTCCCCCGAACACTTCCAGAAAACAGCCATCCTCGATGCCATCAAGATGATCGAAATAAAACTCTCGCAGGGCGCAAAACCGGGGCACGGCGGTATTCTGCCGGCCGACAAAAACACTGAGGAAATCGCCCGCATTCGCCTGGTGGAACCCGGCACAACCGTCAAATCGCCTCCCACACACAGCGCGTTTGGCACGCCCATGGAAATGATGGCCTTCATCCAGCAACTGCGTGAACTATCGGGGGGTAAACCCATCGGCTTTAAACTGGCGGTGGGGCGTCCCAGTGAATTTGTTGCGCTGTGCATGGCCATGGTTAAAAGCGGTATCAAACCGGATTTTATTACCGTTGACGGCGGCGAAGGCGGCACCGGAGCCGCACCCCTGGAATACTCCAATTCTGTCGGCATGCCCCTGCGCGAGGCGCTGCCCTTTATCTGCGACACCCTGATCGGTTTCAACCTGAAAAAAGAGATCAAGGTCATTGCCAGCGGCAAAGTCTTTACCGGCTTTCACCTGGTCAGGAACATCGCCTTGGGTGCCGATGCCTGCAACAGCGCCCGCGGCATGATGATTGCGCTGGGCTGCGTACAGTCGCTGACCTGCAATACCAACCGCTGTCCCACCGGGGTGGCAACCCAGGACCCAAGGCTCTCATCAGGCCTGGAGGTTGACGATAAGGCACAGCGTGTTGCCCGCTTTCACCGCCAGACGGTCAAAGCCGCGATGGAAATCGTTGCGTCCGCCGGCCTGGACGACCCCACAGAACTGAATCGCACCTATATTTCCCGGCGCACCAGCCAGCTGGAGGTCAAACGTCTCGATGAAATTTATCCCTACCCGGAAACCGGTTGCCTGCTCACCAACAGAATTCCGGACAGTTTTGCCGCCGCCATGTCAGAGGCCTGTGCCGAGAGTTTTAGACCCGGTATTTGTATGGCAGAAAGCCACCATCAAGGGCTGACTGAAGTGACTGATGAGGTTTAATTGCCTGCTTGAGAGCCAAATAAAAAAGCGAAAGGTACGTTACTGCCCTACCCCGCGACCTTCTTCTTTGGACTGCGACCGATACTCCGGCAAGCGCAGAAGGTAGATAGTGACACTAAGGCCAATGATAAAAAGCATGATTTGCAACGGTAAGCGCCCGACAACCCAGGCTGAAAAACCCATGCTTAGCCAAAGCACAAAAATGGCGCGGTATTTCACCTTGCGGGGAATGCCTTTACCGGCCTGGAAACTTTCAATAATCGGGCCGAAATACCGGTGCCGGACCAGCCATTGATGCAAATGATCGGAGGAGCGCGCAAAGCAAAAAGCCGCCAACAGCACCAGCGGAACGGTCGGCAGAAGCGGTACAAAGGCCCCGATCACGCCCAGCACCAGGGACAGGATGCCAGCAATGATCAGCAGGATGCGTTTAAAGGGATTCAACATAACAGGGGCCTTTTCTGCCGCCCAGTGCCGCATAAACCGGGCGGGCCGCTGCCTGAAATGGCAGCCGGCTTCACCCGGCACTTATAGTCGTTAACCGACCCACACCCTGGCATTGCGGAACATGCGCATCCAGGCGCCGTCCTCGCTCCAGTCATCGGGGTACCAGGAGTTCTGCACCGCGCGGAAGACCCGCTCCGGGTGCGGCATCATCAGCGTGACGCGACCGTCTTGGTTGGTAATACCGCTGATCCCCTGGGGCGAGCCGTTAGGGTTGAAGGGATAACGCTGTGTCACCTGACCACTGTTATCCACATAACGCAACGCCACACCGGCACTTTGTGTCAGGGCATCAATGGCCGATGCCTCGGTAAATTCAGCGCGGCCTTCGCCGTGCGCCACCGCGATGGGCATGCGCGAACCCGCCATGCCCTTCAGCAGAATGGAAGGCGATTCCTGGACTTCCACCATCGCTACGCGCGCTTCAAACTGCTCGGACTCGTTACGAACAAAGTGGGGCCAGTGTTCGGTGCCCGGAATCAATTCATGCAGGTTGGACAGCATCTGGCAACCGTTACAGATACCCAGTGCGAAGGTATCCTCACGCTCGAAAAAGGCCTGGAACTGGCTGCGCGCCTGGCTATTGAACAGGATGGATTTGGCCCAGCCTTCACCGGCACCCAGTACGTCCCCGTAAGAGAAACCGCCACAGGCTACCAAACCGCGGAAGCCCTCCAGCGTGACGCGGCCGGACAGGATATCACTCATGTGCACATCCACCGCCGTGAAGCCGGCACGGTCAAAGGCAGCGGCCATTTCCACCTGGCCGTTGACGCCCTGCTCGCGCAGAATCGCAACACGGGGGCGATGACCCGAGGCAATCAGGTCCGCCGCAATATTATCGTTAACCTCGTAACTCAGCTCGGCATGCAGCCCAGGGTCTTCCGCGTCGAGCAGGTTATCAAACTCCTGCTGCGCGCAATCCGGGTTATCGCGTAGCGCCTGGATGCGGAAACTGGTTTCCGTCCACCAGCGTTGCGCCTCGACACGACTCAGGTCCAGCACCGTTTCATCGTCATGCTCGATGATGATCCGGTCATCGTCATTCAACGCACCGATCACCTGGGTGCAATCGCCAAGCCCGGCCGCGCTCAGTTGCGTCAGCACCTGTTCGGTATCGCCCTGGCGCACCTGGATCACCGCACCCAGCTCTTCAGCAAACAGGGCATGAATCAATCCCTGCAGATCGTCGGCCAGAATGTCCGCCGTAACCGTAATCCCCGTGTGGCCGGCAAAGGCCATTTCGCTCAGGGTGGCAAACAGGCCGCCGTCGGCACGGTCATGGTAAGCCAGGAGTTGTTCGTCGGCGATCAGGCCTTGCATCACCGAGAAAAAGGCTTTCAGGTCTTCCGCATCATCCACATCGGCACACTGGTCGCCGATTTGCTTATAAACCTGCGCCAGTGCGGAACCGCCAATGCGATTCTGGCCACGGCCCAAGTCGATCAAAATCAGGTCAGTTGCGCCCTGGTCGGTTTTCAATTGCGGCGTCACCGTAAGGCGTACATCGTCCACCGGTGCAAAGGCGCTGATAATCAGGGAAAGCGGTGCGGTGACGCTCTTGGCTTCGCCATTATCGTCCCATTGCGTGCGCATGGACATGGAGTCCTTGCCCACCGGAACCGCAATACCTAACGCCGGACATAATTCCATCCCGACGGTTTTAACGGTTTCATAAAGGTTTTCGTCTTCGCCGGGGTGGCCGGCTGCGGCCATCCAGTTGGCAGAGAGTTTAATCCTGCCGATATCGCCAATCTGCGCGCTGGCAATGTTGGTGATGGCTTCACCGATCGCCAAACGACCGGAGGCTGGCGAGTCAATCAGCGCCACCGGCGTACGCTCGCCCATGGCCATGGCTTCGCCGTGGTAAGTGTCATAGGCACTGGTTGTTACGGCGGCGTTCGCCACCGGCACCTGCCAGGGGCCGACAAACTGGTCGCGCGCCACCATGCCGGTAATAGAACGGTCGCCAATGGTAATCAGGAAGCTTTTGCTAGCCACCGTCGGCAGTTTCAGTACCCGTTCTGCGGCATCACCCAGGTCAATGGTTTGGGTATCGAAGATCGCTTTTTCAAAGGTTGCACGATCAAAACTACGCTGCATTTTAGGCGGTTTGCCCAGCAGCACATTCAGCGGCATATCCACCGCTTTATTGTTGAAGTGGTCGTCCTCGACCACCACTTCCAGTTCATCCGTAGCGACACCAATGTCGGCGTAGAGACAGCGCTCGCGCTGGCAGATGGCTTCAAAGCGATCCCAATCCTCCGGTTTCACCGCCAGCGCGTAACGCTCCTGGGATTCGTTACACCAGATTTCCAGTGGTGACATACCCGGCTCGTCATTGGGTACGTTACGAAGCTGGATACGACCGCCCTTGTCGCAATCGGAGACCAGTTCAGGGAATGCGTTGGACAGACCGCCGGCACCAATATCGTGGATAAAAGCGATCGGGTTCTTATCACCCAATTGCCAGCACTGGTCGATCACCTCCTGGCAACGGCGCTCCATTTCCGGGTTTTCACGTTGCACGGAGGCAAAATCCAGGTCTTCACTGCTGCTGCCCGAAGCCATGGAGGACGCTGCACCGCCACCGAGGCCGATCAGCATCGCCGGGCCGCCCAGCAGCACCAAGCGGGTACCGGCAGGAATGGTGCCCTTGTCCACATGTTCGCCACGAATGTTGCCCATACCGCCGGCAATCATGATGGGCTTGTGGTAACCGCGAACCTCTTCGCCGGCCGCTCCAGGCACCGTCTCTTCGTAGGTGCGGAAATAGCCACACAGGTTGGGGCGGCCGAATTCGTTGTTGAAAGCGGCCCCGCCCAGCGGGCCTTCGATCATGATATCCAGCGCAGACACGATGCGGTCCGGTTTGCCGTAATCGCCTTCCCAGGGTTGTTTGAAACCAGGGATGTTGAGGTTGGATACGGAGAACCCCGTCAAACCAGCCTTCGGCTTAGCGCCCTTACCGGTGGCGCCTTCGTCACGGATTTCGCCACCGGAACCGGTGGAAGCACCCGGAAACGGGGCAATGGCCGTGGGGTGGTTGTGGGTTTCCACCTTCATCAGAATGTGAATGTCTTCGTCGTTGGCACTGTACTCTTTGCTTTCCGGATTGGGGAAGAAACGCCCGGCCCGCGAACCTTCAATCACGGCAGAGTTATCGCTGTACGCCGAAAGCACGCCCTCACCGCTCATTTGCGTGGTATTGCGGATCATGGCAAACAGGGATTTATCCTGCGGCTCGCCATCGATGGTCCAATCGGCATTGAAAATCTTATGGCGACAATGCTCGGAGTTGGCCTGGGCGAACATCATCAGTTCAACGTCAGTGGGGTTGCGCTGCAACCGGTTGAAGTTCTCCACCAGGTAATCGATTTCGTCTTCGGCCAGCGCCAGGCCCAGGGTACGGTTTGCCTCCTCCAATGCGGCTCGGCCACCGCCTAACAGATCAACGGTGGTTAGCGGCGCAGGCTCGGCCTTCTGGAACAGTTGTGCAGCGTCCCGGACCTCAGCGAGCACGGTTTCCGTCATACGATCATGCAATACCCGCTGCACCGCTACACGGGCCTCATTTTCAAGCGGGCCAGATACGTAATAGACAATGCCGCGCTCGACACGCTTGACCTGTTTCAGCCCACAGTTACGGGCGATATCCGTCGCTTTACTCGACCAGGGCGAAATGGTCCCGATGCGCGGAACCACCACAAAAAGCTCACCTTCAGGTTGCGCAACAGCCATTTTAGGGCCGTAGGTCAACAGACGCTTGAGGACTCCCAGATCAGCATCGGAGAGCTCGCTTTCCAGGTCCACCAGGTGAACGAATTCGGCATAAACGCCAGTAACCTGAGGTACCTGGCTCTGCAATTGTTCGAGCAGTTTGGCAAGACGGAAAGGGGAAAGGGCTGGCGCACCACGCAGTTCGAGCATGTCGGATCGATGCCTCTATAGAAAATGGGATTAAAAATAAAGGCGTAATTCTACTGAAACGGGGCTTTTTTCACCAGCTTAAAGCCTTGCGAAGCCCGGATTAATTCAGTTTTTACGTGCAGCCCGCCGCGCCGCGAAGAAGTTGCTCATCATGGCCGAGCATTCCTCGGCCAGCACCCCGGAAACGACTTCGATGCGATGGTTAAAGTGCGGCAGCAGCAGGGCATTGTCGTTACTGCCCACCACACCGGATTTGGGCTCATTGGCGCCGAAGACCAACTGTTTGATTCGGGCGTGAATCAGGGAGCCCGCGCACATGGTACAGGGCTCGATTGTCACGTACAGCGTACAATCCGTGAGGCGGTAATTTTCAATTCGGCTGGCCGCATCGCGTAACGCGACCACTTCGGCGTGCGCGGTAGGGTCGTGCGAGGTAATGGGCTGGTTAAAGCCCTCGCCAATGATCTCCCCGTCCTTGACGATAACAGCACCCACCGGCACCTCGCCCAGCGCTTCGCCTTGCTGTGCCAGCTCCATCGCCCGACGCATGAAGTATTCGTGGGTTTGCTGAAGGGTATCCATCTTCATCCTGTCTGTCATAGATAGCGCCGGCTGCTTGGCGCGTTAAAACCTGTATCGCCACACGAGCCGCTGCCATCGCCACTATAATTTGCCAGCCCACCTAAGTCGAGTCAAAGATACCAAGGGGCTTGCACAGCTACGGTTCCAGGCATGCATCCTCATTAAATAAACAAAAAAGAACAAAGCCAGCAGAAACCAAACACCCCGAGAAAATTTCTTTTTCAGGTCGACAGATTAACTTTTCTCTGGGACTATTATCCCTCACAAATAAGCTGCATCAGGGTGTTAGTTTGCCCAAAAAAACAGGGATTTTTTATGGTGAAGCAGGGATTCGCTAGTTTATTTATGTTCGTCTTGGCAGGCAGTTTTTTGATTGAAAAGGTTGCAACAAAACGCCTGATCAACCGCACAGCGGGAGGCGGATATTGGCCTACTCGCACTAAGTTTTGCCAAGCAACACCCCCCTTCGAAAACCTTCTCGCCCAAAACCCGAGCCACCGTTTCGTATATCGTAAGATCGGCGGACTTATGCCTGAGATGTTTAGACACATTGATGGCGAATCCTGCTCAGGACGCAGCCTATCTGGATCATTTTTGCGCAGGCCTCCCAGCTGTGGCGAAACTCGATATCGCTCCATTACAAACCCGCCAGGTTAGGTAAACCGGCAAACGAGCCAAGGGATGCCACCGCCTGGCAAGCTGTCTACTGCACTTAAACATCTCGTAACGGGCAGAGTGAATCATCCTTATAGTAAGACAAACTATAGGAGTAAATTTTACTATGAAGCACCTCAAAAAAATCTCACAGCTCTACAAACAAGCACAGCAGGCCAAGAATAGCTTTGGCAAACCCATTCTAGTGCAGTTGCAAGAAATGTGGCGTCTTTCGAAAAAGCCAAATTTACTCAGCCCTTCAGAGTATTATGATTTTCAATCTGCAAAGAGCGAGTTTGATAAGAGTACCCTCAATAACTTCATCGGCTACAGGGCATACAATCAATACAGCAAGTTAAACACTAGCGGCTGGCATGGTATCGCCAACGACAAGATAATTTTTCATTCGGTTATGAAAGCGGCGGGATTTGACGTGCCTGAAATCTATGCCGTTTATAATGCACATAAACGCCCCCTGGAAAACGCCGAACAGCTTTCCACCCCATCAGAGTTACACGATTTTCTTGAGTTTCGTTGCAATTTCCCTGTAATCATAAAACCTATTCATGGTTATTATGGCCAAGGTGTTTATCTGCTCAAAGGCTATGACGCTGACACAGGATTATTGGAACTAGCAAATGGCCAAATATCGCTCTCGGCACTATTGAGCGAATTGTCTCACTTTCTGGATACAGGGCTCATTCTCCAGGAAAAACTATCACCATCAGAAACTGTAAAGGAAATTATCGGAAATACTTTATCTAGTGTCCGATTCATACTCCTATTAACTGAGGCCGGACCAACCGTTCAAGGGGTAAGTTGGAAAATTCCGACAGGGTCTAATATCGTTGACAATACCAACGGTTGGAGCAATGGCAATTTAGTCGCCTGCCCAGAAATTGATAGCGGTATTATCACTCAGATTTGCCAAGGTAATAATGGTTCGATCGTCTCGGGGATCACTCAGCACCCCGATACACAGGCCACACTGCTTGGCCAAGAAATTCCTGAATATAAAAAACAAATGGAGTTTGCTCTTAAAGCCGCTAGCCTATTTCCAGAGCTACGCTTCCAGGGCTGGGATATCGTTTCCACATCAAAAGGCATAATGGCACTGGAGGTTAATTTAGTCGGGGGCTCCACAATATACACAACGCAACTGGTCAGCCAAAAAGGATTGTTGAATCATAATTTGAGAGAAGCAATGAGTAAGTGCTGATTTGCATTGAGCACTGCCTTAACTCCTACGACATTTGCACCAAGCGCTGAACTCGTCGGGGGGTTGTATTACAAAACAAACTCTCGGCATCAAGGTTGCGTACTTCCGGGCTAGCGCTTTATTTAAACCTGCTGCGCTTGGGGGAGAATCGCGAAGTGATCACGCAGGATAATCTCCAAGCGCTCTACACAACCGCTAAGCGGCCCGTCAAAACCGACCCTTTTATGAGGAACTGGGACCCGGTTCTGGTAGATGCCGCGCGAGGAGCGCTTGCTGACGTTCCCTATCGCGAAGTCTTTTGTGTTGAAGAGGTCCCTTGCCCCCTTGATCAGTTTAACGGTTCGAGGCCCTATGACATTTCCAGCCAACGCCCAATATGGGGCGCCGCTTACAACGAATTCCGCTTTCGAGCCGCCTATGCAGCATTCCTGGACAAATATGTGCAGCCCCTGATCGATTGGGGCGCAGCCCTGAAACGGGATGCCGTATGTACCGGCACGATGCAGATCGGTAACTATGACTTTTCCAAGGGGGCCTACGTGACCCGCGTCGGCTGCCAGGCAGTCACTCGTTTACCGGCTGGCGGTTTGGCTGATGTATCAAGGGCCGACTACGACATCCAGTTCCAGGTTCGCCCGGAAGGAGAGCTGGCCGCCATACTGTTGACCTGGAAACTTGATCGTGACGCCGCCCAGACGCTGCGCAACGAGTTACAGGCTCGCAAATCGCGTCAACTCTATACGCTGGTTACAGGCAAGATCGCATTCGAACACGTTGACCGTGTCGCCATGAACAACCCCCGAATGCTGGAGAGAAACCACCATTTTGTACTGTCAGGCCCTGAAATCCGCGCCTACTACGACGAGGCATTAACCGAACCTGCAGCGACCTTTTCACTGAGGTAATCCTAACCACCCTGATGTAATCATCTGGCAGTTGTTTCTTTCAAGCATCGCCAGATGATTACACTACCCACTTGAAAGCGAATCTTTCAATTCACCGACCTATCCCGAGTCATTAAACGATCGCAGGCCATGCCGAACCTCTTCTCACAGGCGCCCCCCGTGAGCTGTGCACGTCATGAGTTCTATTTAACGGCTCTTCGCAACCAATCTATCCGGGACACTAGCAGGCGATCAACTATGATGATCAAAGCGAGGGTCGCCGCCGATAGCGGAAAACAGCAGGCAACCACCAACATTAACGCGACCACTTTTCTGCTAATGGAAGGCAAGGATGCTGGAGGCGTCAGCATGAGAACCTGTCTAGGGCGACGCTTCCACCACAGAGCGATTCCAGTGGCAACCAAAACAATCACCGTCACCAACAGTGCACAATTTAACAACCAATTCCACAACCCCAAATCTCCTTGATGCAGAGGGATAAAAGCCGCCATTGCTTTACCCATCGCCGGATAATCCGCAAACGTTAGTTCTGCGAGCACATGACCACTGGATTGATCGATATGCAGG
>JAWKZQ010000019.1:0-40956 GCA_041395865.1 Pseudomonadales bacterium | reverse complement strand
GCAAAATCTGATGGAACCGGCGTTCAATCTTTGAGCCGGATTTTTGGTCATTTTGCTCCATGGAACGAACGTGGAACGCGAATCCGAAAAACAAATGTATCCACTTGATATTAAAGGGTTTTATCTAGACCATCCAATAGTTCAAGTCCTCTCCTGGGCACCATACATAAGCAACTGCTTTCATTAGCAATTGCCCCAAAAGGCCGATAACCTAAACAGGTTATCGGCCTTTTTTGTTTTGGGCTCCACTAAAGCTAAAAAACCATTGGACGGGCTAACCACCACGTGTTTTTTTGTTGCTTATCGCCTCACCGATACATAAAAACCAAAGCCGTGGTGATTAGCTTTCAACTGTACGGAACAGGCGTTAAGAAACCGCTGGAAAGCTGACCATAAATTCCCTGACGGCTTTCAGGCTGTCATCATCTCCTGCACGCTCTGACTTCACGAAAGCCAAAATAGCCTCTTCATGTGCCGCGGTCATATCGCTGATCCAGTAGAGCTCTGCAGGCGCATGAGCGACCTCTTGCCGGTATTTCAAGGCATAGCCTTCGATCCAGGGCTCCAGGGTAGCCATCAACTCACTCCACCCCATTCCCAACCAGGGCGCCGCCGTGGCTCTTCCCTTGTCCTCCATTTCAGGATCAGACCAGGTGCAGGGTTGACCATGGTTCTGCAGCCAGGTTTGCAATAAGGAGGCCGTATGCCGTTCTAAATCAATCAGGCATTCCCATTTTTCACGCTCAGCAGGTTCTTTTGATTGTTCGGCAAAGGCTTTAAAAAACTCAATGCCGAACAGCTCTCCGCGATACGCTTCATATAAAAACTCATGCATTCGCCTTTCCTTCAAAACAGATCAGGCACTTCCAATTAGCCCACCAGGTGTAATGTTAAAGCAACACCAGGGTCGCCAGCCCTAAAAAGGAGAAAAACCCGACAACATCGGTCACGGCAACCAGCGCAACGCCACCCGCAAGGGCAGGGTCGATGCCCAGGCGTTGCAATCCAAGCGGGACCAGCGTGCCGGCCGCCGCGCCCATCAGGAGGTTAATAACCAAGGCGACACCAAACACAACTCCAAGCCGCGGATCGCCAAACCAGAATACGGCGACCAATGCCACAACCACGGCCCAAAAAACACCGTTGAACACCCCCAAGGCCAGCTCTCGCATCAGCAGGCGTTTTGCATTGCTTTTACCCACCTGCTCAAGGGCAATCGCACGCGTCACCAGGGTCAGCGTCTGGTTACCAGACACACCGCCCATGCTGGCGACAACTGGCATCAACACCGCCAGCGCAACAAGTTTATCGATGGACGCCTCAAACAGCCCGATAACCCAGGCCGCGATGAAGGCATTGACCAGGTTAACGCCCAGCCAGACCGCCCGGCGCCCGGCGCTAGGCAGCAGCGGGGCAAACATATCCGTCGCCCCGCTAAGGCCCGCGCGGTTCATGATGTCCTGCTCAGCTTCTTTACGCATCACATCAACCACATCATCAACCGTAATCCGGCCCAGCAAATACCCGCCGTCATCGACCACCGCGGCCGAAATCAAATCCTGGTCCTCGAACAGACGCGCCACCTTGGCGGCCGATTCCATGACCGGAATCGCCGGCACGCCCTCTGTCATGGCGTGTCCGACCATTGTCGAGGGCTTTCTTGAAACCAGGTCGCTCAGCCGCAATACACCGCGATACACGTTGTTCCGATCCACCACCATCAGACTATCGAGGTGCTCAGGAAGCCCGCCTTCCTTGCTGCGCAATTTACGCATATAGCGCAACACGGCCTTCAGGGAAACATCGGCGCGTACGGCAGCCGCATCGATATCCATCAACCCGCCAGCAGTATCGTCAGGGTAGTCGCGAACGGCCTCATAACGCCTGCGCCGCTGGGCATCCATCGCACGCACCATGGCATCGAGAACCGTGACCGGCAGATCAGCATCCAAATCCGCCAGCTCGTCCATCTCTAGGGTTGCCAGGGCATCCAGCAGTTCGGCCCGGTCGCTGTCATCAATGAGGTGCTGGCGCGCTTCGCCATGGGCCTCAAGCAGAACCTCGCCCTTGACCGCCGCCGACACCTTTCGCCACAAGGCCGGGCGGGATTCACGCGGCAGGGACTCCAGCACATCGGCGATTTCTGCTGGCGTGAGGCTTTCCAGCAGCTCAACCAATGCCGCTTGAGAACCCGCCTCCAGCAGCTGGTGCAAGCGCTCTCTGTTTTCAGCCTGGGAATCTGTCTGCACTGTTTTCAAGCAACCTCCACGGGACTATTTATAGGAATTCTCAGGTTTGACCGCAAAACGCAGCCAAAGGTAGCCGCTGCCCCCCGCCACGATTGAGGCCGCTAAAATCGCAATTTTGGCGATATAAAGCGGCTCCTGTCCGGAAAAAGTCAGGCCAGCGATAAAAATCGACATGGTAAAGCCCATGCCGCCAAGCAAAGCGACGCCAATAACATGCCCCATCCTGACACCTTCTGGCAAGCGGCCGATTCCTGCCATGAGCGTAATCCAGGTCATCAGGCTGATGCCCAGCGTTTTCCCGGCCACCAGCCCAAATACGACACCCCAGCTAACCACGTCGCTGGCAGCCGTCGTTAACCGTTCGCCACTGAGGGGAATCCCCGCATTAACCAGCGCAAACAGTGGCAACACGAACAGCAGCACAGGGCGCTCGAGCATACGCTCCCAGCGCTGCAGCGGCGTCGTCACGGATTTGGCCGCCTCGCTGACAGCCTCGGCCATCGCATGCTGCTCAGGCGCTTCCAGTATGCTATCACCCCGCTCAATCCGCTGCTGCAGCATACCGGCCAGTTTCTGCGTGCGACGCACAAACCAGCGCTGGTCCCGCCTCGGCCTTGCCGGCACCGCTGCAGCAATCAGGACACCGGCAACCGTTCCGTGCAAGCCCGCGCTTACCACGCAGAACCACAACAGGAACCCCACACATAAATAAAGGAAAAGGTGCCGCAGACCCAGAAAATTAAAGACAGCCAATGCCGAAAAGCAACCCGCCGCTGCAACCAGAAACGCTGTATCCAGCGCCTCGGTATAAAAGAACGCGATTACAAGGATTGCCCCCAAGTCATCGATGATGGCATAGGCCACCAGAAATGCTTTCAGGCCCGCCGGTACACGACGCCCCAGCAGCATCAGCACACCCAGCGCAAAAGCGGAATCCGTCGCCATGGCGATGCCCCAGCCACGCGCTGAAGGTTCGCCCGCATTAATCAGGTAATAAATCAGGGCAGGCAACACCATCCCGCCCAACGCTGCGGCAAGCACCGGAACAGCCTGCCGCATATTTCTAAGCTCGCCAACCAGCAATTCGCGCTTTATCTCAAGCCCCAACACCATAAAAAACAGTGTCATCAAGCCATCGTTAACAAAGTGCAGGACATCGAACTCAAACAGCCAGTCACCCAACATCAGCTTGATCGGCAAAGTCACAGCCGCCAGGTACTGAGAGGCCGCCGCAGAATTGGCCAGCAGCAATGCCAGCAGGGTCGCAGCAAACAAAAACCCGCTGGAGACAGTTTCGTCCCGGATTAGCTGCTGGAAGGAGCTAATGATCGATTCGACTTTTTTCTCGATTCTTTCGACCACGCCGTTCCCATGATCTTGATTGGTAGCACCAACAGGCTGGCATAAAAAAAGCCCTGGTGGCAACAGTGTCACCGCAAATAACAGCAGGGGAAACCCCATCGCCGGGATGACCAGAGACTGCTTTCGGGAACGCGGAAAAGGCAGCCGCCTTTCAAGCGCCTGAGGAGGACAGGCGCCAGTTTCATTGACAGGGCATTTAAAGCCCTGGGGATTACCTGACCGGATGCCTCAGGGTAAACGCACCCCGGATATCGCCAGCCCGGTAATTTATTGCCTGAT
The DNA here is from genome assembly GCA_041395865.1 of Pseudomonadales bacterium. Lineage (GTDB taxonomy): Bacteria > Pseudomonadota > Gammaproteobacteria > Pseudomonadales > IMCC2047 > IMCC2047. The sequence goes on along the minus strand of JAWKZQ010000019.1, from coordinate 37,066 downwards.
CCTGCGGGTATAACCGATCAAGCTTTTGTGCCACTGCCGGTGTCAAGCTGGCGCCATGGCAGGAGAGGCACAGCCCTCCGGCAGGAATCGCTTTCATATAACGAAATTCGCCATCCTGTTCGGCAAAAACCTCCAGCTGTTCCACCGGTTCGCCAGCGGCACGACGCGTTTCAAAGGAGCGCAGCACCGAAAGCTCCCAATCGTCCGGCGCATTCTGCGGGTTGCGCAACCGTAAAGAGGTGCGGCCAATTTGCCAGGCGCCCTGGCTGTGTTTTTCTGCAATAGCCGGTGCCTCGGTATTACAGACCTCAATGGCATTTGCAAAGCCACCCGCTTTAACGCCCTGTTGCAATGCGGTCTTCAGCTCCTTGGCGAATTGCTGGGTTAACGCCCTTGCCTCATCACGCATGTCGGCCTGGGCTGCGAATGCAGCCGACAGCGCGGGAATCATCAATAAAATCGCTTTTCGTTTCATACCTATAACACCCACCAGCAAATACTTAATCCCATCAATGTCCAGGCAGCAAGCGGCCCCAGTAAAAGGCGCCATAACCGCATTCTGGGGATAAAACCAACGCCGTGAACAAATCCGGCGCTGATGCCCCACATGGCGAGCATCAGCTTGAGGTGGTTTATTTCCGCATCGGTTTGCGCCACAACCTGGGGGGCCACAAAAAGCAACCCTGAGAGCGCCAGCGCCATCGAAAAGGACAACAGCCGTGCCCAGCCCGATCCCAGCACCCCCGCTTGTCTTGCCTGGTCCTCAGGCGCAGGTTCGCTCATCGCGCCTAATCATCCTCGGCAGGCCGGTCGAGGTTTTCGTTAACCTCCAGCCATAACGCATTAACAATGCCAAATGAGCAGGCCAGCAAAACACCCAGAATCCAAGTAAAGTACCACATGCTATTTTCCTTCCCTCAATAAGCGCTGACGTTGTTTTCTTCGATATGGCGGGTGGTTACCTTACCGCGCATCTTGAAATATCCCCAGGCTGTATAACTGAGCACCACCGGCACAAACAGTACGGCGACCCAGAACATAATGCCCAGCGTTTTTTCACTGGACACCACATCCCACAGCGTCAGGCTATGGTTTGGATCAAGGCTCGACGGCATCACGAAGGGAAACAGGCTGGCTCCGGCGGTAAAAATAATAGCGGCCAGCGTTAACGAGCTGCCGATAAACGCCAGCCCCGGCCGGCCGACTTTGCAGCATAAAATCACCATCAACAGCCCGGCATAGGCAACGGCTGGCGCCGCCATTAACAGGGGCTGTTTCGCATAGTTACTCAACCAGCCGCCCTCAACCAGCGCCACCTGTTTATCGAGAGGCGTTAATACGGCGCCCCCATCAAGCGGGACGGACAGTTGATAACCGGAAAGTTGCGTTAGCCAAAGCCCTGCCGCTGCAAACAGCAGCATCACCAAGCCAGCGGCTATGGCTGCATAGCGGCCGGCTCGCTGGGACAGCGCCCCTTCCGTGCGCAGCTGAAGAAACACGCCGCCATGCATCACCAGCATCAGCAGGCTCACCAGCCCGCACACCAGCGCAAAGGGCGATAACAGCTGCCAAAAGGAGCCCTGGTACTCGGATCGCATGGTCTCATCGATGGCAAAAGGAAGCCCCAGGAACAGGTTGCCAAAGGCTACGCCAAACACCAGCGCCGGAACCGCACTCCCTGCGGTCATCAGCCAATCCCAATTACCGCGCCACTTCACCGTATCAATTTTGGAGCGATACTCAAAACCCACCGGGCGGAAGAACAGGGCAAAAAGCACCAGCAATAACGCCCAATAGAGCCCGCTGAATGCCGTTGCGTAAACCACCGGCCAGGCTGCGAAAATCGCTCCGCCAGCCGTGATAAACCACACCTGGTTGCCATCCCAGTGAGGGCCAACCGTGTTTAAAATAACACGCCGCTCGGCATCGGTTTTCCCCACCAGCTTCAACAGGCTCACCGCGCCCATATCAAAGCCGTCGGTGACGGCAAAACCGATCAGCAGCACGCCGATCAACAGCCACCAAATCAATTTTAACGATTCATAATCCAGCATGCTCAGGCTCCTGCCATTTCAGGTTTTGATGATGTGCTGTCGAGCGTCTCAAAGTGGTACTTGCCCGTCTGCAAGCTACTGGGGCCCCGGCGCGCAAACTTGAACATCAGGTACATTTCGACAACCAGCAACCCAGAGTAAAAAATAATAAAACCGGACAGGCTCATCCACAGGTCGCTTGCCGTGCGCGAAGAGACCGATAACGCGGTTGGCAACACCTCCGCAATGGACCAGGGCTGGCGGCCAAATTCGGCAACAAACCAGCCCATTTCGCAGGCAATCCAGGGGGCTGGCAGTGCAATCAAAAGCGCCCTTAACAACCAGGTCTGGTGCTCTGCGCGATGCCGGGCCGCGTAATAGAAAGACAAGCCAATCAGCACCAGCATCAACACACCCAGGCCGACCATGATCCGGAATGTCCAGAACATTGGCGCAACACGTGGAATCGTATCCCGCGCCGCCATTTGAATCTGCGCCTCCGAGGCATCCACCACCTGCTCGGTATAGCGTTTGAGCAACAGGCCGTAGCCAAGATCCTCCTTAACCGCATCGAAGTCCGCCTTCAGCTCAGGCGTCAGGCCGCCGGTTTTGATCTCCTGCAACAATCCATACGCGACCATGCCATTACGAATGCGCTGCTCATGTCTTTCGATCAAGTCCTTGATACCGGCAACCTCTTCGCTGACGGAGCGCGTGGCAATCAGCCCCAGCGCGAAGGGAATTTTGACGGCATAGTCCGTGGTCATGGTCTCTTCATTGGGCAAGCCAACCACCGTGAAGCCGGCCGGTGCCTCATGCGTATCCCACTCCGCTTCGATGGCTGCCAGTTTGGTTTTCTGGACATCGCCCAACTCGTAACCGGACTCATCGCCCAGCACAATCACGGATAGAATGGAGGCCAGTCCAAAGCTGGCCGCAATCGCAAAGGAACGGCGCGCAAAGGGCAGATCCCGCTTTTTCAACATGTAGTAAGCGGAAATGGCCAGCACAAACATGGCCCCGGTGACGTAACCCGCTGACACGGTATGAACGAACTTCACCTGCGCCACGGGGTTGAAAATCAACTCGGAAAAGCTGGTCATTTCCATGCGCATGGTTTCGAAATTAAATTCGGCACCCACCGGGTTTTGCATCCAGCCGTTGGCTATCAGAATCCACAGAGCCGACAGGTTAGAGCCCAGCGCAACCAGCCAGGTCACCATCAGGTGCTGTAGCTTGCTCAGCCGATCCCAGCCGAAAAAGAACAACCCGATAAAGGTCGACTCAAGAAAGAAGGCCATCAGCCCTTCAATGGCCAGTGGAGCCCCAAAAATATCCCCCACATAATGGGAGTAATAGGCCCAGTTCGTCCCAAACTGGAACTCCATGGTTAGGCCCGTTGTGACCCCAAGCGCAAAGTTGATACCAAACAACTTGCCCCAGAACTTTACCATATCCTTATAAATAGCCTTATTCGTCATCACGTAGACGGATTCCATGATGGCCAGAATAAACGCCAGCCCCAGCGTTAAAGGGACGAACAGAAAGTGATAAAAGGCCGTGATCGCAAACTGCAATCGGGACAGGTCTACGACAGCATCGTCAATCATAAATGTTCCTTCTTTTCATTTTCGTCACGGCGGGGCTCAGGCAGCCCAAACATTTCCTGAACACCTTGCGCCTGTGCTTCTTGAGTTACCGGCTGCGAAAAAAACAGGTCTTTAATGGCAAACAGAACAACCAGCTTGATCACCAAAACCACGGCGAGCTCTCTCACCAAGGGGATAGCAAAAATTGAACCTTTATTAACACCTTTCATGACCCGTTTTCCCCGTTAACCGCCCACACATCTGCAAAAGCTATTCCAGGTTTAAGAGCGGCGAAAATCTTTATAAAAAACAATCAGTAAAACACTTAACCCGCCAGGAAATGGATTTTCCCTGCCAACAGGCTTACCATTTGCGTCATATATGTCACCGACAGGCAGTCAAAAATGACAGACACGCATTTTCAAAACATCCTCGAAGCCATTAAAGACCCCGCCATTCTGATTGACCGCGAGTACAGAATCTGTGCCGCCAACCAGTCTTATATCGCCGCGTTTGGCCAAGCGCCCATTGGCAGCAGTTGCTATGAAACATCCCACGACTATTCAGAGCCCTGCGACAAGTCCGGCGAGGATTGCCCGCTGAAAAACTGCCTGCTGACCAATACCCCACAGCGGGTTCTGCACATCCATAACACCTCATCCGGCAAAGAGCATATCGATGTCGAGCTGTCCCCGATACACAACGAGCAGGGCCAAATCACACATTTCGTCGAAGTCATGCGCCAGGCCAACACCACCGTGTTCAGCAACCGAAAAATGCTCGGCTATAGCCGGGCGTTCTCACGGATGCTGGACTTACTCCATCGCGCGGCAAAAACCGATATCAGCGTACTGCTACAGGGAGAAACCGGCTGCGGCAAAGAGCTGGCGGCCCATTACCTGCACGAGCACAGTTCTCGACACCAAAAACCCTTTGTCATCGTAGAATGCTCGGGGTTGTCGGAAACGCTTTTTGAAAGCGAATTGTTCGGTCACGAAAAGGGCGCCTTCACCGGCGCAATAACCCGCAAAACAGGCCTCGTCGAAGCCGCCGAGGGCGGCACCTTATTTCTCGATGAAATCGGCGATGTACCCCTCTCTTTGCAGGTAAAACTGCTGCGACTGCTGGAAACCCGAAAATACCGCCGGGTCGGGGGCGTATCCGAAATCAGCGCCGATTTCCGGCTGGTATGCGCTACACACAAATCCCTGCAGGCTATGGTTAGCCGAGGCGAGTTTCGCAAAGACCTGTATTTTCGTATCTGCCCCTTCCCGGTCAAGGTCCCTGCGCTTAAAGAGCGTAAAAGCGACATCCCGCTGATCGCCCGACACCTTCTCGAAGCCATCGACCAAAGCCACAGTTTTGTGCTCAGTGCAGAAGCCGAGCAGTGGCTGATGCAATACGATTTTCCCGGAAACGTCAGGGAGCTGCGCAACATTCTGGAAAGGGCAGTTATCCTGTGCGATCAAAAGACCCTATTCAAAGAGCACCTGCAATCCGATCTGATACAGGAAGAAGACGAGCCCGACGCTTTCGAGGACTCACCGCTAAAAACCCTGGCCGAAGCCGAGGCCGATTACCTGAAAAACGCACTGCATCACTTTAAAGGCGACAACCATGCGCTGGCTCTCGCACTGGGCATCAGCGAAAGAACCCTCTATCGAAAAATCAATCGCCTGACCGCTACAGACTAAAGCCGCCCCAGCGCCCAGAACGTGAAGAAGGCGCGATTACCACTCAAGCAGGAACTGGCTATTCCAGCTCGTCAGATTTCTCATCGGCGCCCACCAACGGTTTCAGCGACGGGACAAACTGCAATGTCAGGAAGGTAACCAGCGACAACACCAGTGCGATTTCAAACCGCTGCCAAGCGACGGCCAGGCCAAGCGCCCCGGTACTCCACAGGCTGGCGGCCGTTGCCATACCAATCACATGATTGCCGTTTTTAAGTATCGCCCCGCCACCGATAAAGCCCATGCCCGTGACAATACCCTGCATAACCCGACCCTCGGCATCCGTCGAACCAAGCACCTCGATACCAACCAGCATAAAGCCGCATGTCGCCACCGCCACCAGTGGATAGGTGCGAAGCCCCGCTGAGCGCGAAAAGCGCTCCCGGTTCCAGGCAATCGGCAGCGCCAGCAGGTAGGCCACGCCCAACAAAATCAGGTGCCACCAAACTGTCAGCCAATGGATATCAATAGCACTCAGCTGCTGCCACATAACGACTCCCTGAAACCGAACGCAATTACAACAGGCCGCTCGCGCTAACAGTCGGTATCACTGGCGCCCGCCTCCTGTTTAACTTTCTCACAGGCATCTTCCAGCTCGTTCGCCAGGTCATCGGCTTCATCACTAAGCTTGTCGCCCAGGCTTTCACCACTATCCTGAACCTGCTCGAGTGCTTCATCGACCTTTTCGCCCGCCTGCTCAGCCGGCCCATCATTTTTATCACAGGCACCGAGCAAGCCAACCATCAATACCGCTAATAACCACTTATACATGTGTTCCTCCTTTTATTTAGTGTTCAGCACAGCTACATAGGCTGTAGCTATAACCGACTTGCATTTCCGATCCGGGTTCCCTTTTCCGGTTATCTACCCGGTCCCACCAGCTACGCATCAATAATAATCCCGCCTTTGCACACGGGTGTACGCGCTTTCCAGCAAAGCCAGGTCTGCCTGATTGATTAACGCCTGCCTGGCCGAACGGTAGACCCGGTCAAGGTAGCGATCGAGACAACGCTTATGCAGGCCGGTTTCAGCGAGCTGGCTCAAGCGCTTGAGCCGATCCAGCAACCTGAGCACCAACGCCGGCGAAGCCATCCCTGCATGCCTGATTTGCTCAAAGGCGGCATACACAAACTCATCAAAATAATAGGGCGAATAAATAACCCGCAGTTTGCCGCTACTATTTTCCCAGCCGTTACAGGGCAAGCCTTGCTTGAGCACATACTCGACGCCGAGCGAGACATGGTCCACACACACCATCGCCGTATAAATATCATTAAGGCTTGGGGATAGCGCGCGGGCAGCAATTTCATTTAACAGCCGCAAACAAAAAAAAGGATCATCCAAATCATTGCGGCTCGAAGACAAAATAATACTGTTGCGAATGACCGTCGCCCAGACAGCCGGCTCCCCTGCGCTGCCATTGCAGCAGCCAATGTCGGCTAACTTCTCGCCAGGAATCACAAAGGAGCCCGGTTTGACCAGCAGCCTCACCACCAGGTCGTGCTGATCGGCAACATCCATCAGCCCATCACTGTTGATAGACACCACATAGCCTCCGTCCACGGCATTGAGCGACGTTGCCTTGATGCCTTCCGGCAGCTCGTCCCTGACGGGACGGGCACGATCCTCACTGTGCTGGAAGCGCTTCAAGGCCGCACACAGCGACGCGGAAAGCTCGGCAATCGCCTGATCCACCTGTATAGACTTTGCCAGGTCATGAAAAGCAAACACCAGCCACACAAAGCACAGGATCGCGATCACAATAGCCGTTAAAACTGACAGCCTTGGCACATAGGCGGCCTGACCGCCAATGGCCGTGAGCGTTAACAGCGCATAAATAAAACCCGCCAGGAAGATACCCAGGGTCAGCTGTATGCTGCGGTTCTGCATGTATCGCAGCAACAGGCGAGCGCCAATATTGCCGGCGGCAACAGTCAATGCGATCAGGGTCATCGAGAAAACCAGGCTGGCTACAGTGATTAATGATCCGGCGATCGTTGCGAGCACCTGCCGGGCGCCGGCGGTGCCGATCGATAAGGGAGGCGGGTACTGGGCGAGGAAGTCCGCAGCAAAGCGGCCATCAAGATAATAGGTCAAACCGAAGAGCAGCGCGGCTGAAATAGCCAGCCCCAGGGGCCAAAACCAGAAGCTGTTAATTGCCTTTTTAATAGCAAGCTGCAAATGCTTCAACATGATTAAAGCGCCTTGCGACCTGGCGAATACCGGAGTCCAATAGGCAACGCCTGAGTGAGCGGAGTCTCTCGTTGCAACTAATGTAACGCAGCCAAGCGCCTAAAGCGAGCGACACCGCAACCCCTTTCTCTGACCGAACCCTGGTCTTTAAAAACGGTCTCCTTAAGAACCCTCATCTCAAAAGGAGCATAAAGATGAAGTTCGAACTCGACCCGTTACCCTACGCAATCAGCGCCCTCGAGCCGCACATCAGCCGCCAGACGCTTGAATATCACTACGGCAAACATCATCAGGGCTATATGAACAAGCTGCGCGATGCACTTGAAGGAACGCCTGATGCCGACAGGACACTGGAGGACCTGATCGTCACCCCGCCCTCTCAAGGCGTTTTTAACCTGGCCGCCCAAGTCTGGAATCACAGTTTTTACTGGCAAAGCATGACCCCCTCCGGCGGAGGCCAGCCACCGGAAACCGTCGCAGAAGCGCTCGCCCAATCCTTTGGCTCACTGCAAGCCTTTCACGACGCTTTTTCAAAGGCTGCCGGCAGCCTGTTTGGCTCGGGATGGACCTGGCTGGTCAAAAATGCTGACGGCCAACTCAGCATCAGGAATACCAGCAATGCCGAAAACCCGCTCACCGATGGACTAACGCCCCTTTTAACGCTTGATGTCTGGGAGCATGCCTATTACCTTGACCATCAAAATGACCGGGGCAGCTATATCGAGACCTTTATGTCCCGGTTGCTTAACTGGCAATTTGTCGAGAACAACCTGTAAAAGAAATCCATGAAAAAAATCAGCCAGCTATTCCTGCAGGGGCTTGTTGCCATCCTGCCCATTGCAATCACCCTATCCATTCTGTTCTGGCTGGGCTCTGTTGCGGAATCATCGCTTGGTCCGCTAATCCGTTGGTTGCTGCCGGACAACTGGTATTGGCCGGGCATGGGCGTACTGGTTGGGCTTGCTTTCATTTTTGTTGTCGGCCTGCTGATGAATGCCTACCTGTTCAGGAAACTGGGCAGCATCGCCGAAAAACTGGTGGAAAGGATTCCGCTGGTAAAAACCATCTACAGCAGTGTGCGCGACATTGCCCGTTTTGCTTCGCCCAAAGGTCACGAAAGTGAACTGAAAAAGGCTGTCATGGTGAATCTGGACAAGGACGTCCGCCTCATCTGCTTTATCACCAACAGCAATCTGCCCTTTAAAAGCGATCTCGTTGCCGTTTATTTACCCATGAGTTACCAGGTAGGCGGTTTCACCCTGCTGCTACCCGAGTCGCGTATCGAAGTGCTCGACATGAGCGTACAGGAAGCCATGCGCCTGGCGTTTACCGCCGCCATTACCGCCACCGGAGAAAACGGAGCCGATACAAAAACTTAAGGGGTTAATCGTTAACCCCGGTATTGCCTTAACCCAAACCAAAGCACCGCAATCCGGACCTGCACAGCGAATACCCTTAAATAGGTACAGCCAGCGAGGCAATTCAAATCCCCCCCAAACTCGTTTAAAGTCTCCGGCTGTTTACCTAAAAAAATAACCCTTGTTTACTTTTTTAGGTTGAAATCGCGGAAAAAACCCCCAAATGCTACTAAATCGCAAAGGGGGTGCTGCTAACCCGGCGCAAATCCGCGAACCGTCAGGGCTGCTTGGCGCCCTGTAGGACACCTGATTTTGATTCTGCCTATCCAAGACAGATCAGTTTATCGAAAACTCAAACAGAGTAATTGGAGAAAACCTATGGCTCAATTCAAACGCCCTGACTCACCGCTGGCTTCTCGTCACCGCGACCTCGGCTCTAACCTGGAAGACTGGAACGGTGTAGGTACTGCATGGTCCTACAACTCCGATCCTTGCGACGAGCACGATGCTTACCGTGAGCGTGCTACCCTGACCGACGTGTCCGGCCTGAAAAAAGTATGGGTTCGCGGTGCTGACGCTTTTGCGGTTGTTGACTACACCTGTAGCCGCGACCTGAGCAAAATCGGCACTGACAAATGTGCTTACACGCTGATCCTGACTGACGAAGGCACCGTTACTGACGACGCTATCGTTTACAATCTGGGCGACAAAGGCTGGCTGGTTGTTCATGGCGGCGGTGAAGCCATGGAAATGCTGGAAAAATCTGCCGAAGGCAAAAACGCCACTGTTGAACTGGACGACAGCTTCAACTCTATTTCTCTGCAGGGTCCAGCAGCTCTGGGCGTTCTGAACCCAATGCTTGACGCTGACATCGAACCAATGGGCGTATTCGGTCAAACTACGACGACTATGCTGGGTCACGAAGTGATCATCTCTCGCACAGGTTTCTCTGGCGAACGCGGTTACGAAATCTACGCCTCTCGTGAGAACATGCCCGAAATCTGGGACGCCGTTCTGGAAGCTGGCAAAGACGCTGGCGTAATACCCGCTTCTTTCGCCTCTCTGGACAAAGTACGTCTTGAGTTCGGCCTGCTGTTCTACCCATACGACATGAACGAAAACACCACGCCTTGGGAAATCAACCTGCCTTGGTGTGTGGCTAAAGACAAAGACTTCCGCGGTAAAGAAGCCTGCATGGCTAAAAAAGGCCAGGAAAACATCAAACTGGTTGGCCTGATCTGCAGCCTGGGCGAAGCCGCTCCAGAAGGCTCCAAGCTGTTCGCCAACGGTGAAGAAGTAGGCGTTATTAACTGCCCAGGTTACTCTCACCGCATGAACGCGTCTATCGCTCTGGGTCACGTTAAACCAGGTCTGGACGCTCCAGGCACTGAGCTGGAAGCTAAAGCAGAAGACGGCACGACCTTCACAGCGACTGTGACTGCAATGCCGATGTACGACCCACAGAAGAAAAACATGCGCGACTAATTCGCCGGTTTAGTTTCTGTTACAGCAGGCCTGGGTTTATCCCGGGCCTGTTTGTTTCTGGCGCCGGAAAACTCGCCACAAGAGCGCCTCCAGCGACGATCCCTGTCACGAGTGCCTGCCGCTCACCCACAGTCGCCCCAAACCGGACAAATCAATACCCTTTCGACACCCATACTACCCCGCCTACCTCCCCTGTCAGTTTTCACCCAATCGCTGTCTTTTCGACTCGGCCTTAAAAAAAGACGCAAACAACCAAGGGAATCCCCGTACACCCTTAAGGGTACGGCTACGAGGGCAATGCAATCCGCTTCGAATCTCATTTAGAGTGGCTGTTCGCTTCGGTAAAGGTGAACAACCAAAGCAGCCCAAATGGAAGCAACATCTCCAGGGCAGTTAGAGGTATTGGGAGCCTTGTCGGCCAGCAAGTCCGGCAGGCGCACCTAATACCAGGCTCTGCCAAGTCAGGGCAGAACCCTCTTTTAATTTGCAACAAGCAAAAGGAGATTTATCGAATGGCTCAATTTAAACGCCCGGACTCACCACTGGCCTCCCGTCACCGCGCACTGGGTTCCGACCTCGAGGACTTTAACGGTGTTGGCACGGCCTGGTCCTATCATTCCGATCCATGCGCCGAGCACGACGCCTATCGCGAAAATGCAACGCTGACAGATATTGCCGGCTTGAAACGCGTGTGGGTACGCGGCCCGGACGCCCTGGCCGTTATCGAGCATGCCTGTAGCCGCGACATGGCCAACGTTGGCCCGGACAAGTGCGCCTATACCCTGATTCTGACCGAAGAAGGCACCGTCACCGATGACGCCATCGTTTATAACATGGGCGACAGAGGCTGGATGGTTGTACACGGCGGCGGCGAAGGCCATGAAATGCTGCACGCATCAGCTGCAGGCAAAAACGCGACGGTTTCGCTGGACGACAGCATCATTTCCATCTCATTGCAGGGCCCCAAATCACTGAGCGTCCTGAACCCGATGGTTGAAGCTGACCTGGAACCAATGCCGGTCTTTGGCCAAACGACCACCCGTATGCTGGACCATGAAGTAACCATCTCCCGCACGGGTTTCTCCGGTGAACGCGGTTACGAAATTTACGCCGCCCGCGAAAATATCGGCCAAATCTGGGACGCGATCCTGGAGGCAGGTCAAAGCGAAGGGGTTATGCCCGCCTCCTTTGCCTCCCTGGATAAGGTGCGCATCGAATTCGGCCTGCTGTTCTACCCCTACGACATGGATGAGAACACCACCCCCTGGGAGATTAACCTGCCCTGGTGTGTGGCCAAGGATAAGGACTTCCGCGGCAAGGCGGCCTGCATGGCTAAGAAAGGCCAGGAAAAGATCAAGCTGGTCGGCCTGATCTGCAGCCTGGACGACGCCGCTCCAGAGGGCTCCAAGCTGTTTGCCAACGGCGAAGAAGTGGGTGTTATCACTGCCCCCGGCTACTCACACCGCATGGAGGCATCTATCGCCCTGGGTCACATCAAGCCCGAACTGTCCGAACCCGGCACAGAGGTCGAGGCTAAAGCAGAAGACGGCACAACCTTCACAGCAACGGTGACAGCTATGCCGATGTACGACCCACAGAAGAAAAACATGCGCAACTAAGCGCCGGTTTAGTTTCTGTGACAGCAGGCCTGGGAATGACCCGGGCCTGTTTTGTTTTGGGCGTAAAGGAATCAAGCCGAAAACGGCAAGCTCCTGTTATCAGGGTGTTTCGATATCGGGCTCAACCTGGTGCTCAATAGCAGAAATATCAGCTTCCGCAGCGTCCGCCTCATCAACAGGCTCCGCAATCAGCGATAAGCGTTCACTCTCAAAATCGATATGCTTGGGCTCCAGTTCAGGCATAGTTCGGTTAACCTTGCTGGATAACTGGCTGAAACGCTCCACCTTTCCATGCAATCCCTGCTGGCCCACCAGCGCCTTCACGGTATTGTTGTAATGGTTACTGATGGTTCCCAGGGTGCCGCCCAGTTTCTGCAATCGCTCGGCCACGACACAAACCTGGTTATAGATATCCCCGGCCCTGGCGCTGATCTCCCGCGCTTCGGCATTGCTGCGCTCCATCATCCACAGATTCGCAACCGTTCGCAGGATAGGTATCAGGGTGGTATGGGAAACCAGCACGATGCCCTTGTCGTAGCCGTAGCCAAACAGGTTCTTATCGTGCTTCAGCGCCTCGATATAGGCCGGTTCCACCGGAATAAACATCAGCACAAAACTGGGGCTGCGCACGCCAATCAGATTGGTGTAGTCCTTGCTGGCCAGATCATCGATTTTAGCTTTCACGGCCTTGGCATGCTCGTCCAGGGCCAGGCGCTCGGCCTCGGGGCTCTCAGCCGAGACGGCTTTATCATAGGCCACCAGCGACACCTTGCTATCAATGATGATGTGCTTGTTGTCGGGCAGCTTGATGATGTAATCCGTATATTTCTGCTTGCCCTCGGCGTCCTTGAAAGCCGACTGCTTTTCATAGTGCGCCTCTTCAACCAGACCGCTCATTTCCAGCGTGCGTTCCAGCTGCGCCTCGCCCCAGGCCCCTCGCTGCTGGGCGTCACCCTTAAGCGCCGAGGTCAAGTTACTCGCCTCCTGGCTCATTTTCAGCCCGGTTTCCAAGAGCTTTTTAATTTCCGCATCCAGTGCCGCATTACCTTTGAGGGTTTCGTCATGGACCTGATTGACTCGCTGCTGAAATCCGTCAATCTGCTCGCGAAAGGGTTTCAGTAACTGGTCAAGGTTGGCCTGGCTGGCCTCGGAAAAACGCTTGCCCTTTTCCTCAAAAATTTTATTGGCCAGGTTCTCGAATTCACGGGCCAGCGCCTGTTTTTGCTGTTCGAACTGCTCGACCTGTTGCGCATGGCTGGCGTCGCGCTCTTTTAATTCCGTACTCAGGCGGGTTTGCTGTTGTTGCAGCTCACCGCATTCGTTGCGCAGCTTTTCCAGCCTCGCTTCCTGGAGCTCACGCTCGTTTTTTAGCGTCTGCTCCGTTTTAATGCTGTTGTCCTTTAATTGCTGCCACAGGTTTTCAGCTTGCCGCGTCGTTTCTTCCAGTCGCGTGTCCGACTCCTTTTTTCTTAACTCCAGCTCACGCAGCTGGTCGGTCAACTCATGCCGCTCAGTCGCCACCTGCTCCAGTTCTTTGTGAAGTGCTGCCTGCTGAGCCTCCAGATTCGTTCTCTTTTTTGCCGCCCGGACTAAGGCGACTGCCAGCCAAAAGGCAATCAGCGCAAGCCCGGCAAGCGCGATTAACAACAACTGCGGATTTATGGTCATCAAGGAACCCAATATCAATTAAACAAGGAAATTAAGCCCGATTATCGGACAGCCGGCGATTGGAAACCAGAATTTGACAGACAAAGACAATCGCCGGACGGCATTAAAGACCAGACAAAGCGCAATAAGTGCCCTATCTACAAACTGAAATCAGTGATCGAAAACGACAACGTGATCCACTTCCATGCGAATCCCGATAGGCTCATCGACAGGGTGGTCATGGTGACTCGGCACCATACACAGCACGATTTCGCCGTTTGGCAGGCCCAGCGAATACATGAAATCGGCACCACGGAATGCTTTTTTAAGCACCCGGCCCTGCAACGGGCTGTCATCGTCGTGGATAATATCGTCGGGACGCAGCAGCACCTTGACCTTTTTACCCACCTGGCAACCCACTTCGGCACTGCAGCAACTGCTTTCATCCTGACGGAACACCCCCAGGGCCGTTTTTACGGTACCGCAATCCTGCAGCTCGCCTTCTATTAAGCTGCCCTGCCCGACAAAACCTGCCACGAACAGGCTATTCGGGCAGTGGTAAATATCATAGGCACTATCCCACTGCTCAATGCAGCCTCCGTTCATGACCCCCACTTTATCGGCCATGGCAAAAGCTTCATTTTGATCGTGTGTCACCATCAAGGCTGTGGTGTTGCTCTCCTTAATGATTTCACGCACTTCATGCCCCAGGCGTTCGCGCAGAGTAACGTCCAGGTTCGAAAAAGGCTCGTCAAGCAGCAAAAGTACCGGTTCCGGCGCCAATGCTCTGGCCAGCGCAACCCGCTGTTGTTCACCGCCCGACAACTGGTGCGGCATATGATTTTCTTTACCGGCTAGCCCCACTCGCTCAATCAATGCCAGCGCCCGCTGTTTATTGGCCTCGTTGGACTGAACGCCGAACATAACGTTTTTCAGCAGGTTAAGGTGCGGAAACAGGGCATAGTCCTGGAACACCATACCGATATGGCGGCGTTCAGGCGCGACATGCTTGCGAGAATCGCTCAGCAAACTGCCGTTTACCTCAATGGCGCCGGCGTGCAACCGCTCAAAGCCGGCAATACAGCGCAACAATGTGGTTTTACCGCAGCCGCTCGATCCCAGCAAACAGCCGATTTCGCCTTTGCTCAATTCAAAGGAAACACCACTTAACACCGGGTTGCGATCAAACTGGACGGTCGCCTCGGTTACTTTCAGCCAGGGGGTACTACTCATGATTTTTATGCACTATCCGTCTTTTTGATAAGCAGCATGACCGGAATCAGGCCCACCAGCATAATGGCCAGTGCCGGCAGCGCTGCCCGCTCCCAAAGCCCTTCGGAGCTCAGTTCAAACACGCGTACCGCCAGCGTATTAAATCCAAAGGGGCGTGTCATCAGGGTAATCGGCAATTCCTTCATTACATCCACGAAAACCAGCGCCATGGCGGTTAGTACGCCGCGCTGCACAATCGGCAGGTGCACCTTGCGCAACACCTGCAGGCCGGTGTAACCGAGGCTATGCGCGGCATCGTCAATGGACGGCGTAATGCGCAGGTAATTACTTTCAATGGGCGAATAGGCAACGGCCATAAAACGCACTCCGTAAGCCATCAGCATCACCAAAAAGGTGCCCTGCAACAGGGTCGCGGAAACACCCATGCCCTGCAACCAGTTATTCAACAAACTGATCGGCGCAAACAGGCCAATCGCCAGCACCGTGCCTGGCAACGCATAACCCAGCGTGCTCGTTCTTACGGCAAAACGCACCGGCAGGGACGGGTTAATCCTCGCACCGTAGGCCAGCAGCAATGCCAACACCGCAATCAAAACCATGGTGATCGAAGCCAGCGACAGGGTGCCACCCACATAGATCATGAATTTTGCCGTGACGTCAGCCGTCAGGTTCGGGATCGCCCAGGTCAGCAGGCGCAGGCTTGGCAAAACAAAGGCAAAAGAAAAGACCAGCAAACAAAGGGCTAAGGCCAGCCAGCGACGCTTTCCCGTCAGGACGAAGCGTGCCGCAGCAAGGCTTGAAGAGCTGCTCTGGGCATAACGTTGCGCTCTTCGGCTGCGGCGTTCAATTGCCATAATGGCCACGACAGCCAATAGCAGCACCGACGCGACCTGCAGCGCCGCTTCCAATGAAAACAGGCTAAACCAGGATTTGTAGATCAGGGTCGTCAGCGTGTCGTAATTAAAGGTGGCCACCGTCCCGAAATCGGCCAGCGTCTCCATAACAACCAGCAACACGCCGCCCACAATCCAGGGTCGCGCCATGGGCAGGGATACCCGCAGGAAGCTCGCCACCGGCGCCAAACCCAGCGACTGCCCCACTTCGATGCTGCGGCGCCCCTGGGTCTGAAACGCATTACGGGCGATAAGATACACATAGGGATAGAGCACCAGGCTCATCACCAGGGTAACGCCACCGTAGGAATAAACGTTAGGAAACCAGTTAGAGGAGCCGAACCATTCCCGCAGCAGGCTTTGAACCGGCCCGGAAAACTCAAACAGGCCGACAAAGGCAAAGGCCATGACGTAACCGGGAATCGCCATCGGCAGCAATAGCGCCCAGGAAAAAAATCCTCGTAAAGGAAAGTCACAAACAGCCGTCAACCAGGCCAGGGAAACGCCGACAATACTGGAGCAAAGCGCTACCCCAAGCACCAGCAACAGTGTGTTTGCCAGCGCCTGGGGCAACAGGTATGAAGCCAGGTGTTGGAGGGTTTCCGTATCCGGGTTGAACAGGGAGCCAATCACGCTGAACAATGCCAGCAATGTCGGCAAACACATCGCTACCAGAAAAAGCGGCCCTAATCCTTTTACAGAAAGGAGTCGTCCTGCACCGGCCGCGTTACCCAAAGCTGTTACCGCACTAATGGCTAGCCCTCCATATTGAGCTTACAGATCGCTCCCATCAGTGATAGCCGGCCCTATCCATTAACTTCACCGCCGCAGGCTGTAACTCATAAGCGCGCGTTAAAGGCTGGTCGCTGGCTTTGAACTCACCCCAGGATTTGACTTCCGGATCAATGGCAATAGCCGGATTTACCGGATATTCCTGGTTCACGCCGGCAAAAATTTCCTGTGCATCGGCAGACACCAGCCACTCAATAAAGGCCAGCGCCTGATCGGCATGCTTACTGCTCTTAACAATACCGGCGCCACTCACATTAACGTGCACGCCACTCACCGACTCTCCATCGTCCTCTTGGTTGGGCCAGAAAAGCGCCAGCGGTAAGTCAGGCGTGGTCGCTTTCAACCGACCATAGTAATAGGTGTTAATAATGCCAACATCACACTGCCCCGCAACGATGGCTTCCATCACCTTGGTGTCATTGGAGAGCGGTGCAACCGCCAGGTTATTCACCCAGGACTCGACAATCTGCTGAGTCTTTTCTTCGCCATGCTCGGCAATCAGCATGGCCACCAAAGACTGGTTATAAACTTTCTTGGAAGTGCGCAGGCACAGGCTGCCGCTCCAACTGTCGTCGCCCAGCGCTTCATAGGTGCTTAACTCATCAGGGGAGACACGTTCAGTGCTGTAAACAAGGGTCCGTGCACGCAGCGATAATCCGGTCCAACGGTTCTGCTCATCGCGCAAATGGGCCGGTACGGAATTTTCCACCACGTCAGACTGAATCGGTGCAAGAATCCCTTCAGCCGCGGCGTACCCTAAGTTACCCGCGTCAACGGTGATCAGGACATCGGCCGGCGTACTTTCACCCTCGGACTTCAAGCGCTCAACCAGCACACCCGCTTTGTCGGTAATAAACTCGATTTTAACCCCGGTTTGCTCGGTATAAAGATCAAAAACCGGCTGGATTAAATGTTCCGCACGAGAGGAATAGACCGTTAACTGCTGCTCGGCTTGTTGGGTATCGGTTGATGTCGCTTGATCGCCAACAGGCGCTTCCTGCTTGCCGCATCCGGCCAAAATCGCCGCAAAAAACAACCCCAAAACCGGAGCCGATCGAAAACGTTTCATATCTATCATGGGAAAATACCTGTGGGAGGTTAAATGTCGATGGGGCGCTCTCTACCGGCATCCAGTCGAATGCCCAAACGCCCTAAATAAAAATAATTCTCATTTATTCCATCAAGAAAAACAACCACCCTCAGCAATAATTCAGCAAAAAAATAAGAAAAAACGACCTGGATCAAAAAGCCCCTCACAGGAGGGGCTTTTAAAGAGGCTTAAACCGGCATATTACCGGCTTTAAACAGGCTAAACCTGGGTTCCGTCCGGCAGGTAAACTTCACCGGAACCAGCAATCACATGACCAATAACCAACGGCTCTTCACCCTTGGTTTTCAGTTCTGCCAGAACCTCTTCACGTTTGTCGGCAGACACAATACAAACCAGCCCGACCCCCATATTAAAGGTACGGAACAGTTCCTTATGGTCGATATGGGCTCGTTCGGCAATTTCACGCATAAACGCCGGTGCCTGCTCCATGAAAGCCAGGGAGTCAATCTGGTAGGCAAAGCCTTCATTAATACGCGGAATATTCAGCAGGCCTCCCCCGGTAATATGGGACAAACCATTCAGCAGTTTCTTCTCCAGCAAGCCCTTAACCGCCTTCCAGTAAATGCGGGTTGGCGTCAAGACCGCCTTCATCAACTCGGTTTCATCATCCTTCACCAGCTTGCGCACCAACGAATAGCCGTTTGAATGGAAACCGGAGCTGGGCAAACCAATCAGCACATCGCCCTCTGCAACGCGACTACCGTCCAACACATCGGCCGGCTTAACCTCGCCGACCGCGAAGCCTGCCAGATCGTATTCACCGTCAGGATACATACCCGGCATTTCAGCCGTCTCGCCGCCAATTAATGCACTTTCGGACTGCAGGCAGCCCTCAACCACACCATCAAGAATGTGCCCGGCGGTATCCACATCCAGTTTTCCCGTGGCCAGATAATCCATAAAAAACAGCGGTGTAGCACCCGTACAAAGGATGTCATTGACACACATGGCAACCAGGTCGATACCAATGGTGTTATGGGTATCGAGGGTTTGCGCCAGTTTAAGTTTGGTGCCAACGCCATCGGTTCCCGCAGCCAGCAAGCGGTCGCCCACTTCATAGAGGCAGGCAAAACCACCGACACCGCTGCGTACACGCTCACCGTAGGTGGATTTGACCTTCAGCTTGATCTGCTCAACCAGGGCATCGCCCTTTTCAATATCAACACCGGCGTCTTTGTAGGTAATGCTCACAGCGTTTCCTCGCTAAATATCCGCAATATCTGTGCGCCAATGCGCACCCTGAAGAGAAATTCTGCCAAAATTGGCATAGGCTTTTTCACGCGCCTCAGTCAAGGTCGCACCCAAGGCGGTCACGCCAAGAACACGTCCGCCGGCATTCACCAACTGTCCATCGCTTTCCTTCACGCCTGCGTAAAAGAGGTGACAGTTATCACCGAACTCACCATTAATCTGGATCGCATGCCCTGTATCGATGGGCGATGCATCAATGCTGGGATAGCCACCGCTGGCCAGCACCACATGCACCGAATAAAGCGCAGACAAGGACACATCCGGCTTAAGCTCAGCCAGTTTGCCGGTTGCGCAGGCGTACAGCAGCTCATAGAAGCTACCTTCCACCATCGGCATCAGAATCTGGGTCTCAGGATCGCCAAAGCGCACGTTAAACTCGATAACACTGACATCGTCCTGATCCACCATAAAACCGACGAACAGCGTTCCTTTAAAGGGCGTTCCACGCGCCTTCATGCCCTTGAGCATCGGCTCGACAACCTGTTTCTTAACCTTGTCTTCCACCACGGGTCCCGGCCAGGTTTTTGGCGAATAACCGCCCATACCGCCGGTATTTGGCCCTTCATCGCCATTGCCCACGCGCTTGTAATCGCAGGCCACACCCAGGAAGAAATAGTCATCACCGTCACAGAGCGCAAAGGCAGAGGCCTCTTTGCCAACCAGCTTTTCCTCAATCAGAATGCGATCGGTTTTGACGCTGACCTCAGGGTTGACCATAAAGTCATACAGCACCGCTTCCGCCTCGGCACGGTCGTGTGTAACCACCACGCCTTTACCCTCAGCCAGTGCATCGGATTTCAACACAACGCCGCGCTGAAAGTCCCAGCTATCAAGGTCAGCCATCGCGGCCTCATAGCTGTCGTAGGCACGGCATTTAGCCGTAGGCACATTGTTCTCGGCCATCACCTCTTTGGAGAAAATTTTGGAGCTCTCCAGTTCCGCTGCCGCCTTGGAAGGACCGTAAACCGCAAAGCCCTGTGCCTCAAGGATATCGGTTACGCCTTTCGCCAAGGCCGCCTCTGGGCCAATCACCACCAGCGCTGGCTTCAGCTCCTGCGCGAGCGCTAACACGCTGTCAGGGTCTGCCTTCACATCCGGGCGGGTTTCGATTGCCGGATTTTTCGACATGCCGGGGTTACCGGGACAAACAAATACCTTACTGACTTTCGGGTCTTCGCTCAGTCGCCATGCCAATGCATGTTCGCGACCGCCGGAACCTACCACTAATACTTTCATGCTTGTTCGGCTCTAATCCTATTGGTCTTACATTTTGTGAATTAAGGTATCGAAATCCCAGGCACCGGGAAAACACTCGCGCTCACCGCAGGCCTTCACCAGCTCATTGGCAATGGTTTTGTACATCATTTCAGTCGCTTCCTTCACCTGGGGCGACAGCGGCTCGGGACGCGAATTCAATTCAGCTTCGCAAATGGGCTTCCACTCTTTGACACCGCGGTCAGCGGCCAGGTGTTTAGCCAGGTCAATGGCCTTGTGCCATTCACTATCCCGGTAGAAACGACGCAGGTTCTCTTTGGAAAGCTGTACGCCGTGATAGGTCAGGCGCAGCTCATCCGGGCCGATTGAATCCACCAGCCACAGGCTACGCGAACCGTCACTGCTGGCTTCTGGCGCAAAGGCGAATTCAAATTTGCCGTCCCACAGCTCCACCTGGCATTTTTCAAAAATCGTTTTCAGGTGAAGCGCCAGCAGTTGCACCGTTTCATGAAGGCGCTTGAACTCGACATCGCTCATGCCAGAAATTTGCTGCGCTTCGGCATAGCTAATATAACGGTCACTGGCTTCAAGCTTGGTGGAATACTCAATAATAGGTCGCACAAAGCGCTCACCCGGCTGCGGCGCCGTGGCCAGGCCAATGGTGCGGCAATAGGCTTGATCACTGGTGCGCTTCAACAGGCTGGAACCCTCAGGAACACCGAAACGGAAGATAACTTCCAAGGGAATCAGGGTTTTCAGCGGCTGGCCGGCATAAGCCTGGTAGTCATATTTTCCGCTCTCGAAGGGCAGTTTGGGTACGGCAACCGGCTCAACCTTCAGGTACGGCGTCGCCTCGTCAACAGCCCCGCCGGACGCGTCACACAGCCCCAGGCTGTGATGAGAAAGCCCTTTTGAGCGGTATTCCTGGTAAGTTTGACAGGCGGCCAGGTCCTCAGGAAGCGCCAATCGCTGCCAGGTTTCGGCACCCTCCATTTGGCGGAAAAAGAAGTCCGCCATAATCGCCAGGGCCTTCCCCTTATCGGTGAGTTCGTCGGGCATGGCGCCCCAGTCAAAGACGGAAAAGCGGTCACTGAAATGGAACAGGTAGGGCGACTGCCCCTCGACACCCAGGATATTTTTTACACTGCCAATGTGTAAGACAGGAAACATGCGTACTCCATGAAAACTAGTGACAGCCGCAGCTATCATTGCGCCTGCCGCAGGCAGGCCTACAACCATTGATGATTATTTGTGCTCGTGACGGCGGCGCTGGAATTCCTGAGCTTCAGAAGTACAGGTTGGGTATTTACCGTTAATGCAGGCCATGCACAAATCATTGATACCGATCGCGTCCACCAGATCCTCTTCATCCAGGTAGATCACCTGGTTGGCTCCGACCCATTCGGCGATTTCTTCAGTGCTACGACCATTGGCAATCAGCTGCTCCTCCGCCGGGAAGTCAATGCCGTAGAAACAGCCATGACGTAAAGGCGGACATGTAATCGCCAGAGTGACTTCATTGGCCCCGTGACGTTTAAGCAGGTCGATAATTTTTTTACTGGTAGTACCGCGCACGACGCTGTCATCCACCAGCAGGATATTTTTACCGGCAATTTCACTCTTTACGGGGCTTAACTTAAGTTCAACCGCCTTTTCGCGTTTTTCCTGGGTATCCAGGATAAAGCTACGCTGGATATAGCGGTTTTTAATCAGACCCTCTCGATAAGGCACGCCCAGCGTTTCAGCCAGGGCAATCGCCGAAGTACGGCTGGTATCGGGCACCGGGCAAACAAAATCCGGTTTAATGGAGCTGTTATCGATTAATTTTTTAATTTTTTTCGATAACACTGCGCCCAGGTTCAACCGCGTACCGTAGACCGACTTGCCTTCAATGGAGCTTTCAGCGCCGGCAAAGTAAACCCACTCGAACATGCAGTGGCTTTTTCTGGGGCGATCCACCACAACCTCGGAAAAGACCTCACCTTGCTCGTTAATCAACACGACTTCACCGGGCGCAATATCACGCACATAGGTGTAATCAAGGAAGTTCAACGCCAGTGTCTCACTGGTCAGGCAGTAATCATACACACCTGGCT
The DNA here is from genome assembly GCA_041395865.1 of Pseudomonadales bacterium. Taxonomy (GTDB): domain Bacteria; phylum Pseudomonadota; class Gammaproteobacteria; order Pseudomonadales; family IMCC2047; genus IMCC2047. The sequence continues at coordinate 14,818 of JAWKZQ010000019.1, read as the reverse complement.
GCCCGGCACGCTCGCGACGTCCCATGACCAGAGGGCGAATACCGCCCGGATCACGAAAACCAAACAGCCCTGCGCCCGCCATCAGTCCGACAACGGCATAGGCGCCATTGGCAACATCAAAAATGGACTTGGCGGCTTTGACACAGTGTTCGAACAGGAAAGGTCCATGCTCTGAGCCGCGTTGAGAAAGGATTGAGTGACACCAGAGGTTAAGCAACACCTCCAGGTCGTTATTCGTCAGCAGTTGCTGGTGCAGGTTCTTGTTGAGATGATCAACCAGCGAATGGTAGTTGACCAGGTTACCGTTATGCACCATGCCCACACCGAAGGGGAAACCCGTCACCAGGGGCTGCAAATCATTTTCGCCATCACCGCCAACGGTGGCATAACGCGTGTGGCCGACCGCCATGTTCCCGACCAGCGACTCGATATTTTCCTGGTCAAACACCTGAGCCACCAGCCCCAGCTCTTTTTTCTGGTAGAACTTCTGCCGCTGGGAGTCGAAACTCAGCACGCCCGCTGCATCCTGACCGCGGTGCTGCAAGGTCAGCAAACCACGGTAGGCCTCGTAGGCGGCCCAACAGGGCACTCGGGATTTAATATGACTGGTGGAGGCCACCAGTTCATCGGTAAAATTGGTTCCCGGCACCTCTTTTGGCCCGATAATTCCGATCACACCGCACATAACTTGGCTTTTACCTACTCTATTTCAAAGGGGTTGTGTAAACAAAAATAAGCCAATCAACATTCAACCTTAATCTGCCGGCTGAAGCTGTATTGGCTTAACAATCCATATTGACCCGTAAATTGGCCGCAATTATCGCACAACTTGTCCGCGTAAAACAGCGGTCATTGGCCTTACAGGGATCCTAGCGGCCCTGCACCAACTCGACAGCCGCTCTCAAAAACGCCTGATGCTCCGCATCAAGATAAGGCATCAACACATCGCACCGCGCAATCAACGCTGCTGCGCTATCCGCTGACAGGTTAATATGCCCTAACTTACGCTTGGCACGGCGCTCTTTGCCATACCAGTAACATTGTATACCGGGCAGAGCCTGCCATTGCGGATTCCACTCGCACCCAATCAGGTTAAGCATAATCGTCAAGGGGAAGCGTTCTGGCTGGCGGGGCACGGCAGCACCGGTCAAAGCGCTGAGATGCAAATCGAATTGACTGTAGTCAGCGCCAGCCTGCGTCCAGTGCCCACTGTTATGGACGCGCGGCGCAAGCTCGTTAACCACCAGCCCATGCGCTGTCTGGAAGCACTCCATAGCCATGACTCCCACATAGTCCAGGTGCTCCATGATTTTGCTTAGCATGGCCTGCGCTTCTGCCTGCAAACCTTCGGTTTCGGGAGCGGGCCCCAGGCTGTAGCGCAAAATGCCTTCGTGGTGATAGTTCTGGGTCAGTGGGAAAAAGTAATACTCGCCGCTGGCAAAACGTGCACCAACCAGTGACACCTCACGGGAAAAATCGACCATAGCTTCCGCAATAAGCTTTCCGAAAGCTTCGGCGGGAATATCATGCGCCTGCCCTACAACGGGGCGCCACTGGCCTTTCCCGTCATAGCCGTCGCGAACGCTTTTAACCACCAGTCGCTCACCAAGCTGGTCGTGCGCGGCAAGCAGGTCGGCCTCTGTGTCGAGAAACCGCCAGGGGGCCGTCGCGACTTCTAGTTGATCCAGCATCTGTTTCTGCTTTTCGCGGGTGGGCAGCACTTCAAAAGCCTGGGCATTTTGCCAGGAACGGGTCGCCTTTATGCTATTCAACAGGGGGGTATCGCCCAAGTGCTCCAGCTCGGCAGTGATAATGCTGTAACGCTGCTCTATTTCTTCCAGCGGCACCTGCAAACGCAGGTTGGAAGTGCCCGGCACCAGCTCGCCGGTAACATGATCCATACGGTCAACCGGGATACCGAAACGCGCTCCGGCAGCCGCCATCATCAATCCCAGCTGGCCTGCGCCAACAACTAATACCGGCTTCATGATTAAACTCCAGGCGTAGGATTGGCTAAGACTTCATCCGTGCGACTTTGACGCCATTCATCAAGGCGTTTGCGCAGCTCATCGTCCTGCAGCGCAAGGATCTGGGCAGCCATCAGCCCGGCATTGAAGGCTCCGGCTCCGCCAATCGCCAGCGTTCCAACACCAACGCCTCGAGGCATTTGCACAATTGAGAGCAGGCTATCCATACCTTTTAAAGCCTTGCTCTGCACTGGCACCCCCAGCACTGGCAAGGTTGTACAGGCTGCCACCATACCGGGAAGGTGAGCGGCGCCGCCTGCACCGGCAATGATCACCTGGAACCCTTTTTCCCGGGCCTGGCCAGCAAACTCAATCATTTTATGCGGCGTACGGTGGGCCGAGACCACTTCCACATGGTAGGGCACGGCAAGGTTATCGAGCATTTCACAGGCTTCTGACATGGTTTCCCAGTCGCTTTTCGAGCCCATAATAATGGCGATTTTTTTATCCATAGGTATTTCTCAGGTTGGCAAACGGCCGACACAGGGGCCTTTTATCAAGGCCGCGAACTTTAGCGGTTTTAATGCTTTTTTTCTAGTATTTTCAATCACTTTTATCCTTGAAAAGCACCCTCCTTCCTGACCGTTTAAAGCCAACGGGATCGCTTGGCGACATCGGCAAAAACCACTGCCGACAAGCCAGTAAAACCCGCGCCGTCACGAAATTAGAGCGCCATCAGGCGATGTCAGCCGCCAAGCACATAAGCCTCTTGGTACGCCTTAGGGCATAACCTCGACAAAGTGACTCCACTTTTTCTGCCAACTGATAAACCACCCAGGCGTAGCCGCGGCACTTCCCAGCGCCATGAGGTTTGGGTGCTGCTTTATAACATTCGCCGCAAGGGCTTCCTGCTCACCGCTCGCCTCAATGAAGAAGATATGCTTCCCCGCCTTGAGCTCTTGCTGAAACTGCTTGAAGTGGGCATTTGGCCTGCGCAACCCGAGCAGTCCCGCCACCCAGGCACAAAAACCAAAGACAATAATTGCCAGCAATATCAGCGGCACCCAACCGGCGGCCGTTTGAGCCAGCCCGCCCAGGTAAGCTATTAGCACAACAGCTGCCGCCGCCGCGGCGCCTACGAACGCACCCACTTTCCAGGAATGCACAACATCACGCTTCATCAAAGAATTGACTTCATGAAGGTGCCGCTGCTCGACACCTTCATCGTTCTCACTCAACACATGGATTTGAGGCGTGCCGATACCCGCTTGTTCGAGTTGCTGCTCAACCAAAGCGAGATCATCAAGATCTTCACTAACGAAATAATACCTTTTCATAAGCCACCTCCTGTCCGGCAGTGGCCAACGCTACCGCTTAACCAGAACAGGGCTTAATCGCCACTTTATAACGCAAAAGCGTTCCGGATAATTGTTTTGTACCCAGATAAGAGGCAATGTTCCTGCTTTCTACAGGAAACATAACGGGCGAAAAAGGCAGGAAATCACTCCAACAAGGAAGGAGCAACTGGGCGTCAATCACGTGGCGAATAGGTGCGCTCGACATAGGCATCAATAATCGCCTGGAACTCTTCGGCAATTCGATCCCCCTTAAGGGTAACATCGCGCTTGCCGTCGATATAAACCGGCGCAACTGGACGCTCGCCCGTGCCCGGCAAACTGATCCCCACATTGGCATGCTCGCTTTCACCCGGCCCGTTAACCACGCAGCCCATGACTGCCACCGTCATACTTTCAACGCCTTCGTAGCGACGTTTCCATGCCGGCATCTGGTTACGCAGATAATCCTGGATATCCTCTGCCAGCTGCTGGAAATAGGTACTGGTGGTACGTCCACACCCTGGACAGGAAGTTACCAGGGGCGTAAAGGCACGAAACCCCATGGTTTGCAGAATCTCCTGCGCCACAACCACTTCCTTGCACCGGTCGCCACCGGGCTCTGGCGTCAGGGAAATGCGAATGGTGTCGCCAATCCCCTCTTGCAACAGCACCGCCAATGCAGCCGTGGACGCAACAATACCCTTGGAGCCCAAACCGGCCTCTGTCAGGCCCAGGTGCAGCGCGTAATCTCCGCGTGCCGCCAATTCTCGATAGGTGGTTATCAGCTCCTGCACGGAGCTGGTTTTACAGGAAATAACGATGCGATCATGACCGAGGCCAATATTTTCAGCCTCCTTCGCACTTTGCAGTGCCGAAGTGATGATCGTATCGCGCTGAATTTCAGCCAGCGAACGCGGGTTCCCCTGGGCGTGATTCTCATCCAGCATTTTTGCCAGCAGCGCCTGGTCCATGCTGCCCCAGTTCACACCAATACGAATGGGTTTATTGAAACGGCAGGCGGTTTCAATCATGGTGGCGAACTGCTCGTCCCGCCTTTTACCCCGACCGACGTTGCCTGGGTTGATGCGATATTTCGCCAACGCCTCGGCACAGTCCGGGTAACGGGTTAGCAGCTTATGTCCGTTGAAGTGAAAGTCTCCCACTAGCGGCACATGGATATTCTGGGCCAACAGCTGATCGCGAATATGAGGAACCGCCTGTGCCGACTCCTCATTGTTCACGGTAATCCGCACCAACTCGGAACCGGCCCGGGCCAGTTCCGCAACCTGCGCCACCGTGGCTTTCACGTCGGCCGTATCGGTATTGGTCATGGACTGCACCACCACCGGCGCACCCGCGCCAACCAGCACATTGCCGATATGGACGCCGGTTCGCTGCAACTTGGCTTTTTGCGCAGTCATCATGAAATCCCTTTATGCGAAAGGATGCCTCAGGATGATCGTTTCCGCACGATCCGGGCCTGTGGAAATGATATCAATGGGTACACCCAGCTTTTCTTCCACATAACGGATATAAGCTTGCGCATTGGCAGGTAGCGCCTGCAGGCTCTTTGCGCCGAGCGTAGATTCACTCCAGCCAGGCAACTCTTCGTAGATCGGCGTAATGTTTTCAATACTGTCGGCACTGAATCCACCGCTGCCCTGCCCCTCATAACCCGTGCACACACTAATCGTTTCCAGGCCGTCCAGCACATCCAGTTTAGTCAGGCAAATACCGGATACACTGTTCACCTGAATCGAATGCTTGAGCGCCACCAGGTCCAGCCAACCACAGCGTCGATCACGCCCTGTGGTCGCCCCGACTTCACGCCCCTTAACAGCTAAGTGCTGTCCAATGTCATCAAACAGCTCAGTCGGGAACGGGCCCGATCCGACACGCGTGGTATAGGCTTTGGTAATACCCAGCACGTAATCCAGGTACAGCGGGCCAACGCCGCTACCGGTACTGGTGCCGCCGGCTGTCGTGTTCGAAGAGGTTACATAGGGATAAGTGCCGTGGTCGATATCCAACAGCGAACCCTGCGCACCCTCATACATAATGCCACGCCCTTCTTCACGGTATTGATGGAGAATACCGGTCACATCAGCCAGCATGGGTTTCAGCTCTTCGCCCTGGGCCAGCGTCTGGTCCAGCACCTGCTGGTAATCCAGCGCATCGGTTTTGTAGTATTGGGTCAAGGCAAAGTTATGGTAATCCATCACTTCACGCAGCTTGTCCGCGAAACGTTCCGGGTACATGAGATCGTCAAGGCGCAGGCCACGGCGAGCGACTTTATCTTCATAGGCAGGCCCGATACCACGACCCGTGGTACCAATCTTTGCTGCACCTCGTGCCGCTTCACGTGCCTGGTCCAGAGCAATGTGATAAGGCAGGATCAGCGGACAGCCACCACTCAAGCGCAAACGCTCACGCACCGGCACGCCCTTGTCCTCCAGACCCGCAATTTCCTTCAACAGTGCGTCAGGGGATAACACGACACCGTTACCGATCAGGCACAGCACGTTATCGCGCAGAATACCGGAGGGGATCAGATGGAGAACTGTTTTTTCCCCTTCGATCACCAGTGTATGACCGGCGTTATGACCACCCTGGAAGCGTACCACCGCTTCAGCCTGATCCGTCAGCAGATCAACAATTTTACCTTTACCTTCATCACCCCATTGGGTGCCCAGCACAACAACGTTGTTACCCATTGCAAACGCTCTTTAATGTTAAATATCTTGTACGACCCACAGGCCGTCTTTATTCACGATCTGTTGTACAGCTTCGTGCTGCCCTTCCTGGCTGACATCGGCAGCCAGCGCCCGCACAACCACATTACCCGACTCGCGCAAACTGCGTATCAGTTCCAGCAACGCCCGGTCATAACCTTCAGGGGCGAGAATGACTTTAGGCGGCTCTACCTCCGCAGCAGCCACTTCGATCAACGCCTTGAGATCCGTACTGAAGCCTGTCGCGGGTCGCGCCCGGCCAAAGACCTGACCGATGTTGTCGTAACGCCCGCCCTTTGCTATCGCTTGCCCGTGACCCGGCGCATAGGCGGCGAACACAACCCCCGTGTGGTACTGATAGCCGCGCAATTCACTCAAGTCGAAATACAGCGTCACATCAGGGCAGCTTTGTTCCAGAGCAGTCGCCAGCTCGCCCAGCAATTGAATTTCCTGTTGCACCTCAGCAGGCGCATTCGCCAATACGTTAGCCGCCTGCGCCAACACACTTTTATCGCCGTGCAGATCGGCCAGACGGTTAAGGTTCTCTGCCGCCACCGTATCCGCCACTTCATTATCCAGGAAACGGCTCAGCTCAGGCTTATCCTTGCGTTGCAGCAGGGTAAACAGGGCAGACTCCTGGGCTCCCTCAAGTCCTGCGGCAGCAACCAGGTGCCGGTAAATAGCCACATTGCCAATATCCAGGCAGACCTTATCGAGCCCGGCAGATTTAATGGTTTCCAGCATCAGGCTGATAATTTCAACATCGGCAGCCAGGCTGTTACAGCCATACAGTTCAGCGCCCATTTGGATTGGGCTGCGGGACGCCAGCATATTTGCCGCACGGGTATGCAGCACACTGCCGCTATAGCATAAGCGCGTGGGGCCCTGATGCTTCAAGCTATGGGCATCGATACGAGCCACTTGCGGTGTCATGTCAGCTCTCACGCCCATCAACCGACCGGTCAACTGGTCTGTCACCTTGAAGGTTTTCAGGTCTAGATCTCGACCGACACCGGTCAGCAGGGATTCCAGGAACTCCACGAAAGGCGGAATAACCAGGTCGTATCCCCAACTCCTATAGAGGTCGAGCAAATTACGGCGTAACGATTCAACGCGCCCCGCCATGGGCGGCAGCACCTCTTCGATACCATCGGGCAACAGCCAGCGATTTGAATTTATCATTTATTCTCTCGGGTCTTTAACCCGCGGCAAAATTCTTTAACTAGTTAACCAAATAAAGCAGTACGACGCCGATCAGCATACAGGCCAGCCCTATCAGTCGCATACTGCGGTCATCCGTGTGGGCGGCGTATTCTATCATTTTCCGCCAACGCTGGGGAGCGACAAAAGGGAGAATCCCCTCAAGCACCAACATTAAACAGGCTGCAACAGCCAACTCATGCCAAAACGACATCGATTACCCCAGCCTCTTACACCCGCTCACACAAAAAAGCCGGGCATCCACCCGGCTGATTGTTCCAAGCTTGAATCCGCTGTCACTTCCCTTTGGCGTCCTTCAAATACTTGAAGAAATCGCTTTGCGGATCCAGCACCAGCAAATCGTTGATCCGCCCAAAGGTTTCCGTATAAGCATTCAGGCTACGGTAGAAGGCGTAGAACTCAGGGTCCTTATTATAGGCAGCCGCGTAAATAGCCGCCGCTTGCGCATCCCCGTCACCACGAATTTGCTGCGCCTCACGATAGGCCTCAGCTTCAATCACCGTTTTCTGGCGGTCTGCGTCAGCCGAGATACCTTCGGCCAGCTCCCTACCCTTAGCGCGGTGATCACGGGCTTCCCGTTGACGCTCGGTGGACATCCGGCTAAATACCGAGCTGCTCACCTCCGGCGGCAGGTTAATGCCCTTAACACGGATATCGAGAATCTCGATACCCAGCTCCTTCTGGGCGATTGAGTTCAGCCTCGAGGTCAGCTCAAGCATCAGCTCATCACGCTCACCAGACACCACTTCGTGCATTGAACGCTCACCAAACTGGTTACGCAGTCCGGTATCAACCCGCGAGGCCAACAGGCGATTAGCCTGCTGCTCATCACCGGAGGTCGCCGTATAGTAACGCTCTACATCCGACACACGCCATTTAACGAAGGAGTCCACAATAACGGCTTTCTTTTCCTGCGTCAGGTAACGTTGCGGCAGCGAATCCAGCGTCAACAGGCGGGCATCAAAAATACGCACCTTATTGATAACCGGCAGTTTAAAGTGAAGACCCGGCTTCACATCCGGCTCAACCACTTCACCAAAGCGCAGCAACACGGCACGCTCGCGCTCACTGACGATATAGAGACACTGAGTAGCGATCAAAATCAGCACCAGGACCAGGCCCAGTATAAAAGTCGTTCTTACCGGCATTTAGCGACCCTCCCTCAAATTACTGCTGTTTTGGCGCTCGCGGATACGGTTGATCACCTGATTGGTCAAGTCATCCAACTGACTGGAGCTGATCCGCTCACTGCCAGCGGTTCCGCTGACCCCAGGCGCTTTCCCGGTTAACTTATCCAACGGCAGGTACAGCATATTATTGCCGCCCTCAACATCCACCAGCACCTTGGAGCTTGAACTCAACACCTTCTGTAAAGCATCGATGTAGAGGCGCTCGCGCGTCACCTCAGGCGCTTTTTTATACTCCGTATACAGTTTATTGAAGCGTGCCGCGTCACCCTCTGCCTGGGCTACCACCTGGGCTTTATAGGCATTGGCTTCCTCCAGCAGACGCTGCGCATAGCCTCGCGCCTCAGGAATAATACCGTTGCGATAAGTTTCAGCTTCATTAATCGCACGCACTTCATCCTCACGCGCCTTAATCACATCGTCAAAGGCTGCTTGCACCTCACGCGGGGCTTGAGAGTTTTCAATATTGACCTTGCTGATCAGCAGGCCTGCACCGTAGTTGTCCACATAATTCTGCAGTCGTTTTTGCACGTCAACAGCCAGAATTTCACGTCCCTCAGTCAACACATTATGCATCTCTGAGCTACCCACCACGTGACGCAGCGCACTTTCAGTGGCATGGGCCAGGCTCAATTCAGGGTCACGCACGTTCAGGACAAAATCCTTGGGGTCAGACACGATATACTGCACCGACAGGCTGACATCGACGATATTCTCATCCTCAGTCAGCATGGTGCCGCGAGAACTGTGCGAACGCACCTTAGTCACGTTCACCTTTTCTACGCTATCAATAAACCGGGGGTTCCACTGCAAGCCCGGCTGAACGGTTTCATGGTATTTACCCAGACGCAGGACAACACCTCGCTCCTGCTGATCGATGGTGTAAAAACCAGCAATAGCCCACAGCACCAGCGCACCGATGAGAATAATCAATATCAGGCCACCGCTGAGCGCCGCACCACCTTTACCAGAACCACCAGAGCCTTTGCCTTTGCCGCCAAAAGCCTTGTTCAGTTTGTTCTGCAGCTTACGCAGCACCTCGTCCAGGTCAGGCGGCCCCTGGTCATTGCCATTTCCCCGGTCGTTCCAGGGATCACGCCCTTTGTTATTACCCGGTTCATTCCAGGCCATAAATCTCTCCGTTTGACTAGATCGTTATTTCATCAGTTAAAACGTCTCAAGCCGCTTGATGGTTTGCCCAAATGCGACGACTTGCAAGCACACAAGCCCCGCATTTTAGAGAGGGCGACTGCGACCTGCAAGTGAAATCCTGCCCGCCACCCATTGGCCACTAACGGGCCAGCAAACGCTCATAATCCTGGCGCGGCATACGAATTTTCAGCACTACATCGCCCTGCTCGCTAACTGACTCCTCAACCACTGCACCAAGCTGGTAAAATTTGGCCCGCAATCGGCCATCCCCGGCATCCAGATGCAGCTCTTCATTGACCATATCCCCCGCCAGCCGTTCACAAACAGCTTCCGTCAACAGCTCAATTCCAGCCCCTGTTTCAGCCGAAACCCAGACACGCCAGGGGACACCCTGATCATCGCGATCAATACGCGGCGCCTTGCCATCAAGCAGGTCTATTTTGTTGTATACCAGCAGGCGCGGCACTTCATCCGCCTTGATTTCGGCCAGCACCCGATCAACCTCTTCGATATTGCTGTCGCGATTCTCATCCGCTGCATCAATCACATGCAGCAGCAAAGTGGCCTCAGCCGTTTCCTGCAAGGTCGCCCGAAAGGCCTCTACCAGCTTGTGCGGCAGATGCCGGATAAAACCCACCGTGTCGGCCAGCACCACCGGCCCAATCCCCTCCACCTGCAGGCGCCGTAGCGTAGGATCCAGGGTTGCAAACAACTGATCCTCAGCATACACGCAAGCGTCGGTCAGGCGATTAAACAGTGTGGATTTACCGGCGTTGGTGTAACCGGCCAATGAAACGGCAGGAATTTCAGCACGCTTGCGCGACTGTCGCCCCTGGTCCCGCTGGCGGCGCACACGCTCCAGCCTGCGCGAGATCGACTTCAACCGTATCCGTAACAACCGTCGGTCAGTCTCCAACTGGGTTTCACCCGGCCCCCTCAGGCCGATACCGCCCTTTTGGCGCTCAAGGTGGGTCCACCCCCGAACCAGGCGAGTAGACATATGCTGCAGCTGCGCAAGCTCTACCTGCAACTTCCCTTCGTAGGTACGCGCACGCTGAGCGAAAATATCCAGGATCAGACCGGTACGGTCCAATACCCGACATTTAAGCTCTTTTTCCAGGTTACGCTCCTGGGTAGGCGTCAGGGCATGATTGAAAAGCACAACCTCGGCCTCATGGGCCTGCACGGCCTGGCGAATCTCTTCTACCTTGCCGGAGCCGACAAAAAACCTGGGGTTGGGTTGGCTGCGCCGGGCGACCAACAGATCGACAGGGTCTGCACCGGCGGATGTGACGAGCTCTTTAAATTCCTGGCGATCCTCCTGCTCTGACTCATCGGACATTTCCAGATGAACCAGAACGGCACGCTCGCCACTATCGGGTCTTTCAAAAAACAATCAGGAAATCTAACCTCTTGAAGGGCGCCCTAGCGCTCCATATCGGCGGCAGGCATCTGCACATTGCGGGCGGGGACAACGGTTGATATGGCATGTTTATAAACCATCTGACTCACCGAGTTTTTCAGCAACACTACAAACTGATCGAAGGATTCAATTTGCCCCTGTAGCTTAATGCCATTAACTAGAAAAATGGATACAGGCACACGCTCTTTCCTTAAAGCATTTAAAAACGGATCCTGCAGTGATTGACCTTTCGACATGTCAGTTCGCTCCTGTCTTATTTATACTTATTTTATCAATCGAGCCGTCATATTAGGTTCGGTGAAACCATGTCAAAAGTACGGTACTTTCGGCATTAACTCACTATATTGAGGCAAAATTAACAATATTCAAGACCTTGTTTAGGTTTTTTTGTTCGCCAAAAGGCAAAATATTTAATTCCGGCCAGCCTCGCAACCAGGTTAACTGGCGCTTTGCCAGGTTACGGGTTGCCACCACACCGCGAAAAAGCATCTCCTCGTAACTCAGCTCACCGGCCAGGTACTCCCAGACCTGACGGTAACCTACGGCACGAAGTGCCGGCATATCCTTATTCAAATCCCCCCGCTCAAATAAAGCCTTCACCTCATCCACAAAGCCCTGCTCGATCATCTGCCTAAAACGCTGCTCGATTCGCGCATGCAGCGCGGCACGGTCCTCCGGGATAATGGCAAACTGCAGCAACTGGCAAGGTAAATCGAAAACCGCCTGTTGCTGTTGCCAGTGCTCGCCCAATGGCACCCCCGTGATCTCATAAACCTCCAATGCCCGCATCAGCCGCTGGGGGTTATTCGGGTGAATTTTTTCAGCCGCAACCGGGTCCACCGCTCTCAGCCGCTCATGAAGGGCCGCCCAACCCAGGCGATCAGCATCCTGCTGAATACGATCACGAACCGCTTGATCCCCAGAAGGCATATTGGCGATTCCCTCGCGCAGCACCTTGAAATACAGCATGGTCCCCCCCACCAGCAGCGGTATCCGTCCGCGCGCGGCAATCTGGCGCATTTCAGCAATGGCATCGCCCCTAAATTCAGCCGCCGAATAGGCCTCTGAAGGATCACGGATATCAATCAACCGGTGCGGTGCACGACGCAAGGTCTCCGCATCTGGTTTGGCACTGCCAATATCCATACCCCGATACACCAACGCCGAATCGACACTGATAATGTCGCAGGGCAGATGTTCTGCGATCTCGATGGCCAGGTCAGTCTTACCCGAGGCGGTTGGCCCCATCAGACAGATGGCGGGCGGCAGCGATAACGTTCCCATCACTGTTAGCGGCCGCGCAGAAACAGCTTGTCAAGCTCAACCATGGTCATCTGCGTCCAGGTGGGGCGCCCATGGTTGCATTGGCCACTACGCTCAGTCGCCTCCATTTGCCGCAATAGTGCATTCATCTCAGGAATTGTCAGCCTGCGGTTAGCGCGCACCGAACCATGGCACGCCATAGAACTCAGAATCTCATTGATGTGTGCTCGAATCCGGTCGCTGCTGCCTTGAGCCAGCATATCCGAAAGCACATCCCTCACCAGCTGTTCAGTATCCGCCTGACGAAGCAAGCCCGGCACCTGCCGAACCAGCAGGGTTTCCGGGCCAGCCCGTTCAACCACAAATCCAAGCTGGATAAACATATCCGCATACTCCTCGGCGCAGCCCGCCTCCCTATCGCTCACTGCAATAGAAACCGGCACCAGCAAGGGTTGAGCCACAACCCCCTGTTGCTCAAACGCCAGCTTGAGCCGCTCATAGGTCGTACGCTCATGCGCTGCATGCATATCGACAACCACCAACCCCTGCTCGTTTTCAGCCAGGATATAAATGCCGTGCAATTGCGCAACCGCAAAGCCTAACGGCGGAATCTCCGGCTCCTCAGCCGTTGCCAAAACAGAAGGCTTTTCAAGCGGCGCCACCAAGGCTTCAAGAGCATCAACACTTTGCCTCATGTGTTGATAGCCCGCCAGTTGTTCTTCGACACGCCCCGCAGCAGGCGTTGAAGAGGCTGCATAATTTGCCCTTGACTGCAGCGGCATGGTCGCCTGTTCCATGTAGGGCAAAGAAGTCGCCTCGATCTCCCTCACATTGGATTGCTGCGCCAACTGGTCCTGTGGCCGTACCTCCGCCAACGCCCGGTGCAGGGTGCTAAATAAAAAGTCATGCACAGTGCGCCCATCACGAAAGCGCACCTCATGCTTGGTGGGATGCACATTCACGTCCACCAGCGCGGGATCAACCTCCAAATACAGGATATAGGCCGGATGGCGTCCATGGTAAAGCACGTCACGATAGGCCTGGCGGACCGCATGGGTCACCAGCTTATCCTTCACCACGCGCCCATTGACAAAAAAGTACTGCAGGTCCGCCTGGCTACGCGAAAATGCTGGCAACCCGACCCAGCCGGAAAGCCGCAATCCGGCTCGTTCCATGTCCAGGTGAATCGCATTTTGCATAAATGCTGAGCCGCACACCATCATGGCGCGCCGCTCCTGATCCTGCACCTGATGTGCGGGTCGCAGGTTATGAACCACTCGCTGGTTATGGCGCAAGACAAATCCCACATCGAAGCGGCTCAATGCCAACCGCTTTACCACTTCTTCAAGGTGCTTGAATTCTGTTTTTTCGGTACGCAGGAATTTGCGTCGCGCCGGTGTATTAAAGAAAAGGTCGCGCACCTCAACGGTGCAACCCGTCGGGTGGGGTGAGGGAGCCAGCCGGGTTTCCATGTCCTGGCCTTCACACTCCACTTTCCAGCCTTCACCCTGCGCATCGGTGTTGGCCGTCAGGGTAACCCGCGCCACGGAAGCAATACTGGCCAGCGCTTCGCCCCGAAACCCCAGGCTACTCACCGCTTCCAGGTCGTCGATACTGCCGATCTTGCTGGTAGCATGGCGGCTCAGAGCCAGCGCCAGGTCTTCCTTATCAATACCGCGGCCGTTATCACGCACACGAATCGCACGCGCCCCGCCGTTTTCGATATCGATTTCAACCTGTGTCGCGCCGGCATCCAGCGAGTTCTCCAGCAGCTCCTTAACCACCGAAGAGGGCCTTTCAACCACTTCGCCGGCCGCAATCTGGTTTGCTAAACGTGGACTTAAAAGATGTATGCGGGCCATAAAACTAGTAACGTAAATTCAGAGGACAAAACAAAGTGCATAGTAACGGATGAAGGCTCGCTCCACCATAGCCGGCAGGCGGCCAAAAAAGATACGCGTAAGGAAAGAGGTGGCAGGAAAACCCGTTGAGAGGTCCGCCCTTATGACAATTCGCTAGGAGGCAGGAACCCTGATCACCTGCCCGACTTTAATCTTGTCAGAGGTCATGCGGTTGAGCTTTTTAATCTGCGCCAAGCTGATATTGTTACGCGCGGCTATTTCCGACAAGGTGTCTCCGTGCGCGATCTTATACTCTCGAATCTGCTGGCTGTTTTCCTTCTGCCAGGCCAGATAAGTGCCGGGTGGCGGCGAATCCCGGAAATAGTGTTTTACGCCATTAAAGATAGCGCGCGCCAGTCGACGCTGATGCGTTTTGCTGTTGAGGTTTTTCGCTTCATCCGGATTGGAAATAAAGCCTGTTTCGACCAGAATCGACGGCACATCCGGCGACTTCAGCACAACAAAACCGGCCTTTTCGACCTGTTTCTTATGCAACCGAGTGACTTTACCCAGCTCGCTCAACACGCGTCCGCCCGTTGTCACACTGGCGCGCATGGATGCCGTCTGCGACAGATCAAGCAATACACCTGCCAGCACCGAGTCCCTGTCATCAAGGCTTACGGTGCCAACACCGC
>JAWKZQ010000018.1:0-45859 GCA_041395865.1 Pseudomonadales bacterium | reverse complement strand
AAACCTTCCTGTTCGTCAGCACCAGGCTTTGCGGTGTTAATAGCTTTATCTAAGTCCCACATTGCATATAGAGCACGCAGTTGGAACGGCCCGTTCTGGTAAATAGCATGGAATTCGTAAAGGTTTGCATCTACTTCTTTAGCGAAGTCGCTTTGAGTGACATCGGTCTGGTGTTGAACAGTGGCAGCTAGCTCCAGGCCTTCAATTCCGGTGTATTTGATGCGTGCTGTGACTGCACCGTTATCGGCATCGGCTTCTGAGACTTTTTGGCGACCACTACGGATTTTTCCAGCGTTGTCACCGGTTGTGGGCACTTTTAAGCCAGAGTGCAAAGCTACATCATAGCTCCAGCCTTCAGCCAGTTCGCCGCTGCTGGAAACACCGCCTTCCCACCAGGTGGAGGGAATAATGTTGCTTTCAACCGGATTGCGCTCAGTACCGTAGAAGGTATCAGGTTCGTGGGTTTCGTTCAGGATACCGACAGGCACCAGGAATAAACCGGCCTTGGCGCTGTGGTTGTCGGCGTAGTCCCATTCAACATAGGCTTGTTCGATTTCAACTTCACCCTCTTTGCCGTCGCCGGCAATGGAGTGCTCGACTTCCAGTTCGGAGAAGAAGCGGACATCGTCAGTAAATTCGTGGCCGAAGAAGAGCACGAAGCGGTGCAGGTCGATCTCGTCTTTATCGCTGGCGCCGTGTTGGTCGTCCAGGTTGTTATAGTGCAGCTCGCCGTAACCGCCGAAGGAGGTGTCGTTTACCCACTCGGCAACGCTGTTAAGGGCGCTGTTTTCTACGGCGTCAACGGTTGCTTCAACCTTGGCGTCGGTTTCTTCCTGTGCGCCTTTTAAACGTTGGATTTCTGCCTGTTGCTGTTGGATGATTTTCCACATTTCTTCCATGGAAGGCATTTCCGAAGCCGCGTTAGCGGTGCCGGCTGCCAGGCCTGCAACGGCAAGAGCCATGAGTGATTTTTTCATTAATCTTTCCCCAAAAAGTTAATTTGTGCGGGCGGACTTTATAGGAAAGAAAAACTAAATGCAAACCGTTCTCATTAATATTATTAATTTTATTTTAAGCCGAAATGGCATTGCTTTTTAAGCTAAATGAGCGGGTTGTTAATCGAGATGAGCTTGGCGCAGCGCCTGTTGACTTCAATCCATGTTTCAACCTTAAGTGTCATCTGGATGGTTGTGCAGGTGTTCATGCCGGGGACTGGATCGCGCAGTAGTTCATTGGCAAGATAGCTGAGGGCCGGGTTGTGGCCCACGATAACGGCATGCTCAATGTTATCGTCGATCAGCTCGACAAAGTTGAAGAGTGCCTGGGCTTCAAAGGAGTACAGGTCGTCTTCTATCAGCAGGGGGCGGCTGTTGGGTGCCAGTTTTTCGTAAATAATCTGGGCGGTTTCCCGGGCGCGCAGAGCACTGCTGCTAAACATCTGGTCGAAGCTAAAGTCTAGCTGCTTAAGCAGTGCTCCCATGGCGTTGGCCTGCTTAAGACCTTTGTTTCGTAATGGCCGGTCAAAATCCCTTTTGTAATTGAGTGGATCTTCGGCCGCGCCGTGGCGAATCAGGGTAAGTAGTTTCATCGGCGGTTTTTATTCCCAGTTGCAGAAGGGGTGGCTGGCGAGTTGGCTGTTGAAATAGCGTGGATCGTGGGAGACCTCATCGCCCAGCCAGTCGGGATGCTCGAAGGGTTCGTTGGCATCGTCCAGTTCGATTTCTGCCACAACCAGTCCTTGGTTTTGGCCGTGGAAAATGTCCACTTCCCAGCACTTTCCAGCAAAATCGACGATGTAACGGGTTTTCTCGATGGGCGCCTGGGCGCAAAGGTTGGCCAGCATTTCAGCCGCATCGGTTTTGGGAATGGGGTATTCATACTCCAGGCGGGCGATGCCGTCCGATTTTCCTTTAATGGTGAGAAAGGCGTTGTTTCCGGCAATGCGTACCCGTACGGTAGCGCCTTCGCGGTTCAGGTATCCCTGCTTGAACTCAGTCCCTTCCAGGTCCTTGAGAAAGTCGGTGTGCTTAACGAGGAATTTGCGTTCGATTTCGATAGCCATGATTGATAGAAGCCCGGTCATTGAGCTTGCAGCATGCCACGAAGTGAAGCCAAAGGGTAGGGCACGAGCCCGGCGAATGAACGGTCGGGTCCGGATTGACTGAGAGGGCAAGCGGCTGCATGCCCTCCACCGCTAACGGTTATCTATGGGCGCTTTCTGGACTCCATTTTTTTAACCAGCTCCTGCCTTTGCTCGGTGGTGAGCAATTCGAAAACCCTGGCTTTGGTTTGTGCCATAAAGACAATCTGTTGAGCCATCAGGTTAGCCTGTTCGTTGGCGGCTTGCTGAACGGCGTCGGCATCGTACTCGTTACTGGTCATCAGTGAACGCAGTTTCTCGCGACTGTCTTTCATGGCCTCATGCATGGATTTCATGGTCGGTCTGGATTCAGCCATAATGGCATCGATTTCCTTTTCCTGGCTGGCTGTCAGGTCGAGATTGCTCAGAACATGCTTCATTTTCCCGAAGCCGTAACGCGCATCCTTTGAGCCCTTGTGTTGCTTGTCGCAGTGCGGGCGATCCGGTTGTCCGTCCTGATCCCTTTGTGCGTAGCTTGCCGTGCTGAAAACCAGTGCGCTGGAGAGGAGGCCAAGGCCTGCAAGTTTCAGGTATTTGTTCATTGTTTGTTTCCTTGTATCGGTGACTTGTGTAGGACAAATGGTAATGGCTTCAATGCAAAGTTGGGTCAA
The DNA here is from genome assembly GCA_041395865.1 of Pseudomonadales bacterium. Taxonomy (GTDB): domain Bacteria; phylum Pseudomonadota; class Gammaproteobacteria; order Pseudomonadales; family IMCC2047; genus IMCC2047. Next base: position 43,108 of record JAWKZQ010000018.1, on the reverse strand, counting down.
AGCTGTGTAAAGTTATGTAAAGGTGCTTTTGCGCGTTGCAAGAGTCTCCTTTAATGAAGCCGTGAAGACTCAGCAGGATTGATAAATGGCGCGATTACTATTGGCAGATGACGACCTTGAATTGACGGAACTGCTATCGGAATACCTTGCCGCCGAAGGATTCGAGGTGGACTGCGTGCATGACGGCGAGCAGGCGGTGAGCAAGGTGGGGGCGGGCGACTATGACCTGCTTATTCTGGACATCATGATGCCCCGGATGAATGGATTTGATACCTTGCGGGAAGTACGGCGCCAGAATCAAACGCCGGTGTTGATGTTGACCGCTCGCGGTGACGATGTGGATCGCATCGTGGGTTTGGAAATGGGGGCGGATGATTATTTGGCCAAGCCGTGCAACCCACGCGAGCTGGTTGCACGTATCCGGGCGATTCTCAGGCGTGTGCAGACGGTGGAAACCTCTCCGGGCCGCCAGACGGATACCTTGATCATCGAGGATGTTGAGTTGAGTCCCGCTGCACGACAGGTGTTCCGGGGCGGCGAAAGCGTTGCCTTGACCAGCACGGAGTTTGGCGTGCTGGCCGTGTTAATGAAGCATGCGGGGCAGGTTGTGAGTAAACGGCAGCTGACCGAGGAAGTATTGGAGCGACGTTTAACCCAGCACGATCGCAGCATGGATATGCATGTCAGTCACGTTCGCCGCAAGCTTGGCAAAACGCCGGCCGGTGAGGAGCGAATCAAAACCATACGCAATGCCGGTTACATTTATGCCCAGCCCTTGCCACAGGAGGATGGTGAGTGAACGCTTTAAGGGGACTACGTTTTAATACCATTTTCTGGAAAATCTTCCTGTCCTATTGGCTGGTTATGGTCATGATCGTAGCCGCTACGTTCGTGGCGGTAGCGCTGCTTGCGGATCGGGACCGGCAGGAAATGGAGCGGCGATTCTCTGCGTTGACGAAAGCCAATGCCCTGGTGTCCGTTTACGAGCATGGCGGGGTTAGCGAGGCTACGCATTGGCTGCAACGGCGCGAGCGCAGCAAAGGCGGTCCTGTTTATCTGCTGGACGAAGGGTTTGTGGATTTGCTGGGAAAACCCGTTCCCGAACCGTTGAAAAAAACTTTACAAGAAGGCGTTGCAACCGGCACCGGGAATAACGCCGCTGGTTTTGTGCAAAAAGTTACTGGTCAGGATGAGCGCATTTACTGGGTGGTCGGCCTGGTTCCGCCGCGTCATCCGCACCGAGCTTTTCGCGGAGGGCGATTGGCACCCTTTTTCCCCTTCCGAGGGGTTTCCGGTGTGCTGGCTTTGCTGGTAACCGGCCTTATCAGTTACCTGTTGGCACGGCACCTGACGTCACCGGTAAGGCAGCTGCAAAAAGCGGCGCAGGGGATGGCGGCGGGCGATCTTGCTATCCGGGTTGCGGGGAAAGTAGGACAGCGGCGTGATGAACTGGGTGACCTGGCGCGTGATTTTAACGCCATGGCCGATGAAATCGAGCGCCTTGTGATTGCCCAGAAACGTATGCTGCGTGATGTGTCACATGAATTACGCAGCCCCTTGGCGCGCCTGCAGGTTGCACTGGGCTTGGCGCGCAAGGCGGCTGGAGAGGCCTGTGAGAAGGATCACGATCGCATTGAGAAGGAAGTTGGTCGCCTTGACGAGCTGATTGGCCAGGTGATATCCCTGGTACGTCTGGAGTCATCGGCGCAGGCACTGCAAAAGGCCCCTATCGATTTGAAGGCGTTACTGGCTGAGGTTGTTGAGGATGCCCGTTTTGAAGGGGGCGCTGAGGCTATCGGGGTGAGCCTGCAGGTCGATGAGACGGTCGAGGTTCAGGGGGATGCCGAACTTTTGCACAGCGCCCTCGAAAATGTGGTTCGTAATGCGGTTGCCTATACCCCTGCCAAGTCAAAGGTAGCCGTACAGTTGGCCCGTACTCAGCAGCAGGTGGTTATCAAAGTAACGGATCAGGGACCGGGTGTTGCTGAAGCCGCGCTGGAATCGCTGTTCGAGCCATTTTATCGCGAGGCTGACGCGCGCGACCGCGCGTCGGGTGGCTACGGCTTGGGACTGGCTATCGCGCAACGTGCTATCCGTCTGCACGGTGGGGAGATAAGCGCGCAAAACCACCCGGATGGCGGGCTTGAAGTGGAAATACGCTTACCGTTGTAAATCAGCAAATTACAGGTGCTTGTTTTTCAATTGGTTGTGCGCCCTGTCCAGCGTGTTCTGGCCATCGCCCACCTGCCTGATAATCTCCTTGAGGGGCAGCATATCCATGGGCACGTGTTGATGCTCGCGAGCAATGCTCGTGAGTATCCCGGCATGTCGAAGGAAGATTCGATAGGCTTCCCACAGGCTGTACTTTGGATCGAACATATGGGTGGGCAGTGAGGCGACGCCATTCACTTCAATCAGTACAAATTCGCCGCGCAGGAAGGCCGCCTGGTTTTCAGCTTTGATGTCGAGACGGCCAAAGTTATAGCCCGGCTGTTGTTCAAACACCTCAAACACGGCGGCTTCCAGCTCCGGTGTTAGCCGGTGTGTCTCGTCGGTAAATTTGCAGCCCAGCGTATGGGAGCCGATGAAGGATAACTGCACCTGTTCGCCGGGTTCAGGAATGCGGCGGGTATCGTGATACTGGAGAAACGAATGCCAGTGATCGCTATAGCGGTAATGGTTGCGAGCCAGCGTCAGCAGGGAATCCCGGCCATTGCCGGTGATACAGGGAAAATGCTTGCGGTTGATGCCGGTGATCTGCGGGCGACCCCGGTGACGCGTATAAAAAACCCCGTATTCCGTATTAAAGGGCGTAAATTTCTGCACCATGTAATCGCCGATGAGGCTGGCTATGGCATCTGTCATCTCCTCGTCATCGTGTAGCTTGAGAATACCCTTGCCGACGCAACCCAGGTTGGGTTTCAGGACCAGCGGATAACCGTGCCGGCTGGCAAAGTCGCGGATCAGGCTCGATTTCTCATCGTCACTCAGTGAGCTGGAGACAAAGGCGGTGGGCAGGAAAAAACGCTCATCGAACACCTGGTGGGACTCGTACTTTGAGCCCAGCCCGATCTCACCGTGGTTCAGCGCATAGTTGGCTTTGGCCAGCGTGCGGACGCCAATCCGCTTAAACAGGCAGTTGAGCCCCAGCCAGGCATAAAAAGGCGCTTCAAAAAGACGTGGATGCCAGAATTCGTAACGTTTCAACAGGGATTCCCAGTGAGTAAAAGGGTTGATGTGGCAAATGGAGCCAGCATGGTTGCGACCATAAGATACCAGTGCGTCCCGGGGGTTCCCAGATTTATTGATTCCCTTGCGCCAGCGCCTGTTGGCAGGAATCCGTCATCACGCCTAATCCCTTGAAAAGGTGCTCTGCGCCTTGGGGGGATATGGGTGGATATGCTATGATCGCGCCCCATTTTTACACCCATCAAGTGAAACCAGACTTACAGCACCCAGGTAACCAGACGCTATGTTTAATCTTATTGCCAGCAAACAATCCAATGTGAAAAACGATGTATTATCCGGTATCACCGTTGCGCTGGCCCTGGTTCCCGAAGCGGTTGCGTTTGCCTTTGTGGCGGGCGTGGAGCCGATGGTGGGGCTCTATGCCGCCTTTATGATGGGATTGCTGACCTCCGTCTTCGGCGGGCGTCCGGGCATGATTTCCGGGGCGACTGGGGCGACCGCCGTGGTCATGGTGTCGCTGGTGGCGGAAAACGGCGTTCAATACCTGTTTGCCGCTGTGCTGCTGGCGGGCGTATTGCAGATCACGGCGGGTATCTTCAAGCTGGGTAAATTCATCCGCATGGTGCCGCACCCGGTGATGCTGGGGTTCGTTAACGGGCTGGCTATTGTGATTTTCCTGGCGCAGCTGGGCCAGTTTATGGTGCGCGATGCAAGCGGCAGCATGGTGATGATGCAGGGCGAAATGCTTTACATCATGGCTGGGCTGATTGTGTTGACCATGCTGATCATGCACTTCCTGCCAAAGTTTACCACCGCCGTGCCCGCAGGTCTGGTGGCCATTGTCACCGTGACCTTGATTGTCGTAGGGCTTGAACTGGAGGCCCGTACGGTCATCGATTTCGTCCGCGATATGGGTACCAGCGCCGATCCTGACAGCGTGACCCTGAAAGGCGAGCTGCCGAGCTTTGCGATTCCGATGGTGCCCTTTACGCTGGAAACCCTGTGGATCATCCTGCCTTACTCGGTGATCATTGCTGCGATTGGCCTGATCGAATCACTGTTGACCTTAACGCTGATTGATGAAATTACCGACACCCGCGGACAGGGCAACCGCGAATGTATGGGCCAGGGCATTGCCAACACGGTAAACGGTTTCTTCGGCGGCATGGGCGGTTGTGCGATGATCGGCCAGAGCATGATCAATATTAATTCCGGGGGACGTGGCCGTTTATCCGGCATTACAGCGGCACTGGTCTTGCTGGGCTTTATCCTGTTCGGCGCCCAGTACATTGAGATGATTCCGTTGGCCGCGCTGGTGGGCATCATGTTCATGGTGGTGCTGGGCACCTTTGAATGGTCCTCTTTCCGGATTGTCCGGAAAATTCCACTGTCCGACGCCTTTATTATCGTGCTGGTGTCGGGAATTACCGTGGTTTACGACCTGGCGATTGCCGTGGTCGTGGGGGTGATTGTTTCCGCCCTGGTGTTTGCCTGGAAACACGCCAAGCATATTGAAGTGGACACCTATGTCGATGAGATGGGTTACAAGGTTTATGACCTGCGTGGGCCGGTGTTTTTCGGTTCGGTTTCCCACTTCCGCGAGCTTTTTGACCCGAAGAATGACCCTGAACATGTAGTGATTGAGTTCCGCCGTTCCCGTGTCAGTGACCACTCCGGTATTGAGGCGCTGGATAACCTGGCCACAAAATACAAAGCGCAGGGGAAAACCCTGCATTTACGCCACCTCAGCCCGGAATGCCGACAGCTCCTGAAGGTTGCCGGTAATCTCTGTGAGGTAAATGTCGTGGAGGACCCCAGTTACCACGTGGCCACGGATAAACTGGGCGGTTAATCGCCGTGAGGGCAGGGGGCTGCTGCGATGAGGCTTCGCCTAAACCCCAGGGCTTTAATCAGGCGCTTTCCAGCTGCTCAGCCAAGTCGTCCAGCGCGCGTTGGAGGCCGATAAGCGCCTCGTCAATTTGCTGTTTGGAAATGGTCAGTGGCGGCGCCAGCCTGACGACGGTGTCGTGAGTCTCCTTGCTGAGCAGGCCGTGATGGGCCATACGCTCGCAGACCTGGCGGGCATTGGCTAAGGAGGGCTCGATTTCCAGGGCAATAAATAACCCGCGACCGCGGATATCCTTAATTAGTTTGCTTTCCAGTTTGCGCAGCTGCTCAATAAAGTAATCCCCCATCAGGGCGGATCGCTCGACCAGTTCCTCTTCCACCAAAACATTCAGTGCCTCAAGACCCACCGCTGCGGCGAGGGGGTTTCCGCCAAAGGTGCTGCCATGGTCGCCCGGCTGGAAAACGCCCATCACTTCCTGCCTGGCCAGAAATGCCGATACGGGTAACATGCCGCCGCCCAGGGCCTTGCCGAGAATAATGGCGTCCGGGTGTACGCTCTCATGCTGGCAGGCCAGCAGTTTACCGGTGCGTCCCAGGCCGGTTTGAACCTCGTCACAGATTAACAGCACATTGTTTTCCCGGCAGACACGCGCGCATTCCCTGAGGTAGCCCTGCGGCGGCAAGACGATACCGGCTTCCCCCTGGATCGGTTCGACCAGAAAGGCCGCTGTGTTTGGGGTGATGGCGCGTTCCAACGCACTGATGTCGCCATAATTGATGCTGACAAATCCGGCGGGGAATGGGCCAAAACCGTCGCGGTACTGCGCCTCGCTGGAAAAGCCAACAATGCTGATGGTCCGGCCGTGGAAGTTGCCCCGACAGGTGATGATTTCGGCCTTGTCATGGGGAATGCCCTTGACGTTGTAGCCCCATTTGCGGGCTGCCTTCAGTGCGGTTTCCACGGCTTCGGCGCCGGTGTTCATGGGTAAAGCGCGATCCATGTCGGTAAGTTCGCAGACACGTTCCAGGAAAGGCCCCAGTTTATCGGTAAAAAAAGCACGTGAGCAGACGGCCAGTTGTTGAGCCTGTCCTGTGATCGCCCTAACAAGGCGCGGGTGGGTATGCCCCAGGCTGACGGCGGAATAGGCGCTCATTAAATCGGTATAACGGCGCCCCGCGTCATCCCAGACATAGATACCTTCGCCCTTAACCAGCACGATGGGCAGGGGTTCGTAGTTATGCGCTGCAACATGGGCTTCTTTAACAATAAACTGGTTCATGCGTTACCTCCTGAGTGCCTGGGCGTACAGGCTGAGAGAATGGTGCTGATCAGTCGGGCGGTTTTATGTTGTTGGTCAAAACGCGGATTGAATTCGGCAATTTCGATGCCCAGGAACCCCGGGGTTTGTGGCAGGGGCTTGAGCAGTTCATTCAGGTGCTTGAGTTTAAGGCCGCCGGGTTCGGGGATGCTCACGGCCGGTGCCAATTCAGGATCCAGTGCGTCTAGGTCAATCGAAAGGCCGAAGTTACCGGCTGCCCGGACAATATCGAGGGCTTCGTTCATCACCGCTTCCATACCGCGCTGTGCGATTTCCTGCATGTCGAAAACCCGAACGCCCAGGTTTTCAAGCAATTCGGCTTCCTCGGTTTCATAGCTGCGCACGCCCAGCAGGCAGAGGTGTTTCGGTTGCAGGACCGGGCCGGGTTTTGCAAGCCCGGTTAGCGTTTCATCCCCAAAGCCAAGCAGTGCTGCCAGCGGCATGCCGTGCAGTGCGCCGCTGTGGCTGCTCTTGGGTGTGTGGCTGTCCATATGGGCGTCCACCCAAATCAGTCCGAAGGGCTCGCCATGCCTGGCGCCGTAAACGCCATTCCAGGTGCCGATTGCGCAGGAATGATCGCCGCCGATCACGGCAAAAAAATGCTGGTCGGTAAGCTGTTTCGTCACGCTGGCGGCTAAACGCTGACTGAATTCTGCAACGGCCTGGGTAACGGAGGGACCAGGGACGGTTTTTAGCAACGTTTCCCAGTGAGCGGCGATGCCGTTCATCTCGAGTGTCTCAATCAGTCCCAGTTTTTGAAGCTGCTCGGGCGATTGTTCGCAACCGGGCTTAGGGCAGCCCAGAGAAGAGGCCGCGCCGATCAGGCTGAGCTGGGGCTTTGAATCTGTGTGTTTTTCTATCCCCGGATGAGTGTCCGGGGCTGGGGTGGATCGCATCAGCATAGCATCAGCCCTCCGTGACCGACGGTTCCAGTGACGTGCGAATAACATGGGCGGCTTGTGCCGGTAGGAAGTAGGGGTAAACGGGCGCGGAAATGGGGGCTTTTCCTGCGCTGATTCCGTAAAGTGCCAATAGTTTTTGCGCCTTGTCGGCAGGTAGCTCACGGCGGGAAACCAGTTCGATCAACTTGCCGTTTTCGATGGTTTTATTGAGCGCCGGGTCTATTTGCGACAGGGATTGGCGGATATCTTCCGGTACATCGCTATTAAGGTGAGGTTTGAGAAATACCTGCTCAAGCAGGCCGTGTGTATAAAAGCCTGTGGGAGTTAATGAGGCGATACCGGTTTCCTGCAGTGCTTCGATCACCTCGAGCAGGGGCACGGCGAGACAACGACCTGCTTCGTAACGAACCACCCGCAGTGCCATATGGTGAGCGGTAAAACCGTAACAGTGGTTCCAGTGCTGAATGATTTGCCTTGGATCATCGGCATCGGACTGATCGATGAAGAGGCGAATCACCTGCCCATTGTCGAGCATTTTGTAGAGAGGGTAGGCATTCCAGCCGTCCTCGAACTGATAAAACCGTTCGTGTGCAACCTGCGGTTGTACGTAACCGTGTTGTTGCTGGAGTTGCTCGATTACCTGCTCGGCGTGGCGAAACGTAGAAGATCCGCAGCGGATTGCCAGGTGGTCGAATAATACTTGCCAGCCTTTGTGAGCCGCTAATTTGAAGAGCGCCAGGTTGTCGCGACTGTCGAGCAGGCACTCGATACTTTTGACGGCGGCATACCGATCCAACTCACTCACCCAGCAGGCGATTAAACGCGCATCTTCATCCGTATAGTTGTCGCGTGCGGCGCTAAAGCGCGCTTGTAAATAGCGTTCTGCATAGGGATGCACATGGTCACCGGGTTCGGGTGCGCAGGTCGCTTTAGCCTGTTGATAGGCCGCGAAAAGCGCTTGCAGCGTGTGTACGTCGGCAAACCACTGGTTGGCATCGGCGGGCTGCGCTTTGCCCAGGAAGGGGGTGAGGTCGAGGTGAATCAGCTGTCGGTCGTCACGCTCTGTCTGCAGCGCGGAGGGGGTTTCTGAATGGTACAGCCAGCCCGTCTCGGTGGCCTGGAGATGAGCCGCCACCTCGTTTGCAAAGTGGGCAAATGCTGACGTTGCAGGATATGCCCTGTGAGGGGATAACTGCTGTGCCATACTGACAGTATAGTTGATTTGTTCCCGAAATTAGACAAAAGGCCGCTGGAATAAATCCCGGCGGTCGGCTAAGCAAAAAGCGGGTGCCTGAACAATAGCGTAAAGCGTCGCTCTAAATTAAAGGTTTGGCACTGTCAGTGAACCGTCAAGGGGGGTGTTATGCAGCAGCGAGATCATCGTAATCAGCTACTCAGCAATCTTCAGCTTGATTCCGTCAACCCGGGCACTTTTGATGGGTGCCGATGGCTTGGTTCGAGGCAGGGGGAGCGGCTCACCTCGATCAACCCCGCCAACGCAGAACGGTTGGCAGAGGTACAGTGTTGCGATGTTGAGCATTATCAGCAACTGCTAAAAAATACCCGACAGGCGGCCGAAAAGTGGCGAGAGGTTCCGGCGCCTGTGCGTGGCGAACTGGTGCGGAAGATCGGAAATCGCCTGCGAGAGAACAAGCCGCTGCTGGGCACGCTTGTGTCGATGGAGATGGGAAAGATATACCAGGAGGGCTTGGGCGAAGTGCAGGAAATGATTGATATGGCTGACTTCGCCGTGGGCCAGTCGCGCATGCTGTATGGAAAAACGCTGCATTCGGAGCGGCCCCGACATCGTATGTACGAACAGTGGCACCCCTTGGGAGTGGTTGCGGTTATCACGGCCTTTAATTTCCCGGTGGCGGTCTGGGCCTGGAATGCTTTTAACGCTTTGATTACCGGTAATGCGGTGATCTGGCGGCCCTCGGCGAAAACACCATTGTGCGCAATCGCCGTGCAAAAGATCTGTGCCCAGGTGATGGAGGAAGAGGGGGTGCCCGGGGTTTTGAGCCTGTTTATCGAATCAGGCACTGAACTGGTTGAGCAATTGATCGACGACTCCCGTGTTGGCTTGGTGTCCTTCACGGGTTCCAGCAGCGTAGGGCGGCGTGTCGGTGAGCGGGTCGCCGCGCGAATGGGGCGCAGCCTGTTGGAACTGAGCGGAAACAATGCCCTGATCGTCGATGAGACGGCCGACCTGGATTTGGCTGTACCGGCTATTCTCTTTGGTAGCGTGGGGACGGCAGGGCAGCGTTGCACCACGACGCGGAGGCTTTTTTTGCAGGATCGTATTTACGACGACCTGATGGTGCGACTGATCAAGGCTTATAAGCAGGTGCGTATTGGTGATCCGCTGGATAGCGCGGTGTTGATGGGGCCATTGATCGATGCGCAGGCACAACAGCAGTTTCTTAACGCGCTGGATGAGGCGGAGGCTGCTGGCGGCGAGGTGTTGTTCAATGGGCAGATGCCGTCGCTGCCAGGCTATTTCGTGGCCCCGGCGATCGTTGCGTCGCAAAATCAATGGCCGATTGTGCAACGGGAAACCTTTGGGCCACTGCTTCATGTGATGCGGTATCACAGCCTGGAGGACGCCATTGAACAGCAGAATGCCGTACCACAGGGACTTTCTTCGGCGCTGTTCACCAACCATATCCGTCACGCGGAGTTATTTTTATCGGCTCAGGGCAGCGATTGCGGCATTGCCAATATCAATATCGGCACTTCCGGGGCGGAAATTGGTGGCGCCTTTGGTGGCGAGAAGGAGACGGGCGGTGGCCGGGAGGCCGGCTCCGATGCCTGGCAAAATTATATGCGGCGCCAGACGAATACCATTAACTGGAGTCGTGACCTGCCCCTTGCTCAGGGGATTAATTTCGAAATTGGGTGATAGATGACCGAACATAATTGCGAATCATTCTCACTTGTAATAGTATGTCGGCCAAATCGTTTGATGACCGCTATCCAAGGAGAAAAGAATGCGTCGCAATTTGTTTGGTCTGGTACTGATGTGTGGTGCGTCTGTCGCCGTTGCCGCCGACGAGAAACCCGTCGTCGCTCACTATGCAGATTTGGCCCACGCTGTTTATGAAGATGCGCTGATTACTGCACAACAGTTGCAGCAGGCAACCAATTCGCTGCTGGCAAACCCAAGCCAAGCCACATTGCAAACTGCCAGGGACGCCTGGAAGCAAGCGCGGGTACCTTACCAGCAAAGTGAAGTGTTCCGTTTTGGTAACCCGGTGGTCGATGACTGGGAAGGCCAGCTGAATGCATGGCCGCTGGACGAAGGCTTGATTGACTATGTGGCCAGTGATTACCACCATGAGTTGGGTAATGAAGGCGCCACCCTGAATATTATTTCTCAGACCGAACTGAATGTGGGCGGTGAGACAATCGATGTGACCGAGCTGACCCCCGAACTGCTGGCCAGCCTGAATGAACTGGCCGGTTCTGAGGCAAATGTCGCCACCGGTTATCACGCGATCGAGTTTCTGCTTTGGGGTCAGGACCTGAATGGCACCGGCGCCGGTGCGGGTGATCGTCCTTACACTGACTTTGTGACCGGTGAAGGGTGTACGGGCGGCAACTGTGACCGTCGCGGCGACTACCTGCGTGCCGCTACTCAGCTGCTAATCAATGATCTGGACTATATGGTTGCGCAATGGGCGCCGGGCAAGGACGATAATTACCGGGCGGAGCTGGTGTCTGGCGATGCAGCGGAAGGTCTCAACATTATGCTGTTTGGCATGGGCAGCCTGGCGCTGGGAGAGCTGGCCGGCGAACGCATGAAGGTGGCGCTGGAGGCCAACTCTACAGAGGATGAGCACGACTGTTTCAGTGATAACACCCACTATTCCCACTACTATAACGCGCAGGGCATTCGCAATGTTTACCTGGGCAGCTACCAGCGTGTCGATGGCAGCCTGTTTAGTGGTCCGTCGCTGGCTGACCTGGTTAAAGCAAAGTCTGCTGAAACCGACGCGCAAGCGCGTGCGGCCCTGGATAAAACGACTGCCAGCCTGCAAGCCATGGTCGACCGCGCAGAGGCTGCTCAGGCGATGAAATTTGATCAGATGATTGCCGAAGGCAATGTGGAAGGTGAAAAAATCATCACTGACGCAATCGTTGCATTGGTTGCTGAAACTCGTGCTATCGAATCTGCGGCCAAGGCTATTGGTGTGAGCAACCTTGAGCCTGATACCGCAGGGCATGACTTTTAAGAGCCTGTAAGGTGCTGCGATCCCTAGCGGATGCAGCGTTAAGATTTTGAGAAGAGGCTGCGGAGGACCGACAGCCTCTTTTTTTGTTTTATTAGGGCCTGTTAACGCTAATTGAAAGTCTCTGTTAAGGCTAAAAAAGCACCAGGCAAGACATGAGGAGAGAGGTTTGGTTATTCCAAATGAAGGACGAATAACGCAGTATGGTGCTTTTTTAGCCTTAACCCGAAGAGCTGAAGCTATTTTTCCCTTCCACGGTGTTGTTACTCACTTATGTAGCTGGCTACACCACGCTCGTAACGCCTTGTGGAAGAAAAAAATAGCGTGCAGCAGTGATATTTCAATTAGCGTTAACAGGCCCTAAGGTTGTTAAATGCCTAAATTGATTCGATTTGGCCTGGTATTTTTTTCAGCAGTAGCTCTTTTGGGCTGCTCTGGGGAACAGGCAGCAAAAGCCCCAAAGCAAGTTGATCGCGCAACGATTGTTGCACCGGATAAGCACTTACTCGACCAGCCTGACATCCGTATGCCTCACCTGGATCGGGTGGACTTTGCCGTCGGGCGTAGTTTTTTCCGTAACCCCTGGGTGCAGGCACCGGCTTCGACTGATGCACGAGATGGCCTGGGGCCGCTGTTTAATGCGATCAGTTGCGCCAGCTGCCATATTTCATCGGCTCGGGGGGCTGCCCCTATGCACGGGGAACCGCTGATGAACCATGTGGTGCGTCTGAGCGTGCCGGCTAATGAACGGGGTAGTCAGCGGTTTGTGCCGGAACCCCGTTATGGCGATCAATTCCAAAACCAGGGTTTGCCTGGTGTCGTTGCCGAGGGTAAGGCGGTTATCCGTTTTACAGAGGAAGTGCGAACCTTGAAAGGGGGCGAGACGGTCGCCCTGCGCAAGCCGGAGCTGGCGTTCATGCAGCTGGCCTATGGTAGCATGCACGAAGATGTACGGGCTTCGGTGCGTATGGCACCCGCATTAACCGGGCTTGGTTTGTTGCAGTCGGTTCCCGCGCAGCAGTTAATGGCCTGGGCGGATCCGGGTGATCGCGACGGCGATGGCATTTCAGGGCGTGCCAACAGCGTCTGGGATCAGACGCTTCAGCAACAGGTTCTGGGACGTTTTGGCTGGAAAGCGGAGCAGCCCACACTCAAACAGCAGTCTGCAGCAGCATTTCATGCCGACATGGGTATCAGCTCAAGCCTTTTCCCCGGACAGAACTGCATGGCGACACAGCAGGACTGCCTGCACATGGAGGATGGCGGAGAGCCGGAAATTTCCGATAAATTACTGGCGCGTGTGGCGCTTTATGTCGGAAACCTGGCCGTTCCTGAACCTCGTACAGGTAGCACGCAAAACCAGGCCGGGCGTACTCTTTTTGCTGAGGCGGGCTGTCATAAATGCCATCGCCCAACATTGAAAACCGGCGACTCCGAACATGCCTGGCTGTCCAATCGCACCATTTACCCCTATACGGATCTGCTATTGCACGACATGGGCGAGCCGTTAGCGGATAACCGCCCTGTTGCAGCAGCCAGTGGTCGCGAGTGGCGAACCCCACCCCTGTGGGGTATTGGGTTGGCAAAAAAAGTTGCACCGCAAACGGGGTTTTTGCATGATGGCCGCGCTCGCAATGTGATGGAGGCGATACTTTGGCATGGCGGAGAGGCGCAACAAAGTCGTGAAACCGTAGAGCAGATGACGCCTGAGCAGCGACTGGCTTTGCTGCAATTTATTGATTCCCTGTAACAGGAATAGCTATGAGCAAACTTTTGAATAATTCGACGGCCAAGGCGCGCCGGTTGAACTGGCCTGTGCTGGCCGTGTTCAGCCTGCTGCTTGCGGCCTGTGGCGGCCCGTCCAATGAGCAGAAGATGCTGACCCATACGGCGCAGCAGATTATTGTGCCGCTGTATTCCGCCTTACAGACGGAAGCCGGCGTGCTGGCCGCCGAGGCCGAAGCCTTTTGTGAAGCGCCTGACGTAGAAGGCCTGGCCAGGATACAGCAGCAATGGCGCATGACTATGCAGGCCTGGGCGGGTGTTCAGCCGATTGATTTTGGGCCGCTCGAAGATGGCAACCTGCGCTGGAAGCTGCATTTTTGGCCGGATCGCCGGGATATTACCCGTAAAAAGGTTGAAGCCCTGATTGTCGGTACTGACGAGCTGACGTCACAGAGCCTCGGCGAGCAAAGCGTTTCTGTACAAGGGCTGGCGGCCGTAGAGTACCTGCTGTTTGATAAGCAGGGTGGACAGTTGGAGCGTTACCAACAGGGTCAGAGCCGGCCATGTGATTTGTTGCAGGCCATTACCCGCCGTATTGAACTGGTTAGCGGAATGCTGGTTGAGCGGTGGGCGGGTAACGGGCAGCAATCTGGGTTTGCCGACGTTTTTTCCAAACCTGGTCCCGATAATGAACGTTACCCAGACGACAAGGCCGCATTGGCAGCACTGTTTGGCTCGCTGGTGGTGGGGGCGGAAGTGGTCAAGCGCAATAAGCTGGGCATTGCCATCAATAACGGCAAGGGTGCCGATAAAATCAAACCCTATCGCCTGGAGGCCTGGCGTAGCCAGTATTCGCTGGCGCTCATGAAAGCCAGTATAACTTCACTGGAACATCTTTACCGGGGCGGGGATGGTTACGGCCTGGCAGATTATCTGGCGGAACAGCCTCAGGTTGAAGCCGGGTTGTTGAGTGATATTGATCGTGGGTTTGCGGCTGTTAATAAACAGTTCACCAAGCTATCCGGTTCACTGTTTGAGCAGCTCGGCGAGCCGCACAGCTATGAGGAACTGGCAGAACTCTACAGGCAGCTTGGGGCGCTGGAAAAGAGCTTGAGTCAGCTGCCTGAGCGCTTGCAAATCAGCCTTGGCTTTAATAGTAATGACGGTGACTAGTCGTAGCGCGGGCTCCGAAAACACATGCAAAGACGTCGATTCCTTCAATTAACCCTGGCAGGCGGAGCGCTTGGCTTATTGACGCTGGCCGGTTGCCGTCACGACGGGGACAAGCCTTCGACGCTATTACTGTCCGGCTCCGATCGGGGAACGCAGCACACCCTGAGCGGCTGGGAGCCGGGTGTTGGCGAGCGATTTCGCCTGGATGTTCAGCAACGCGTCCATGCCCCGCTGATGAGACCCTTCTCCGAGGAGGCCCTCTTTGTCGCCCGTCGCCCAGGAACAGCGATTTATGTGGTCGATACTGGTAACGGTGTCATGAAGCAAGAGGTGGCAGCGGCGCCTGGCCGGCACTTTTACGGCCATGCTGTTTTTTCGACCGATGGCCGTTGGCTGTACGTGTCGGAGAACGCCTTTGATGAAGCAGGTGCCGGCAAGGTGGGTGTGTATGACGCTAATGCCAATTACCGGAAGGTTGACGAGTTTGACTTGCAGGGAATCGGGCCGCACCAGCTGGTGTTGATGCCGGATGGTGTTAGCCTTGCGGTTGCTCTGGGCGGCATACAGACACACCCGCATCAGCGTCGTGATAAGTTGAATCTCGACACGATGCGCTCGAGTTGCTATACCTTGATCGTCGCAGTGGTGCGATCACCCAGCGCTATGTTGCCCCCCACCAACACCTAAGCCTGCGCCATTTGGATGTGGCTGTCGACGGCACTGTGGTAGTTGGCGCCCAGTTCCAGCGTGAGGCCAACCCGGATGAAGCTTATTCGGGGCCTTTGGTTTTCAAGCAGCGTGGCGTACAGTCTCTGCAGGCCATGCAGGCTGTAGAACAGACCTGGTTAGACCAGAATCACTATATTGCCAGTGTCGCTATGAACAGGCAGGGTACGCGCGTGTTAACCACCTCACCGCGTGGCGGCGTGGTTAACCTTTGGCACCTGAAGGAAGCGCGGCTGATTAAACAGTACCGGGTTCGCGATGTCGCGGGCGCGGGTTTTCTGGCTGATCAAAACAGCTTTATCGTGAGTAACGGCATCGGGGAGCTGTTCCGTGTGGGAGACCGCCTGGAACTGCTGGATGAGGCGATGGCGACCCGCTGGGACAACCATTTATTTGTACATGTATGAGCGGGAGTAATTAAGGGTGGCATTAACGCGACGGAGCTTTTTACAATTGGGATGCCTGGGACTGGGTGCCTGTAGTTTTCCGAAATTCACCCTGCAGCAGACCGATGGCGATGCGGACTTTGTACTCGTGGCCGAGCCGGCAACCGTGGAGCTGCTGCCCGGTAAAGAAACCGCGGCGCTGACCTTCAACGGCGACTATCCGGCGCCGGTTATTCGAGCCCGGCAGGGCAAACGTATCCGTATCCGTTTTATCAACCGCTTGAGTGAGCCAACGACGATTCACTGGCATGGCATTCGTATCGAAAATGCCATGGACGGCGTTCCATTTCTGACCCAGCGGCCGGTTCAGCCTGGCGAAGAGTTCCTCTATGATTTCACCTGTCCGGATGCCGGCACATTCTGGTATCACCCGCATGTCAACAGCCTGACCCAGCTGGGTAAAGGGCTAACCGGTGCTTTTATTGTCGATGAGGCGGAGCCGCTCGGCTTTGATCATGAAGCCGTTGTGCAGTTGCGTGACTGGCGACTGGATAAAGAGGGGGGCTGGTTGCCTCTGTCGATTCCCCGGCAGGCCGCACGTGCCGGTACGCTGGGCACGGTAAAAACGGTTAACGGGAAAATTAAACCGGTACTGGAGATTCCTGCTGGCGGCCTGATTCGTGCTCGTTTTTTGAATTTGGATAATACCCGGGTTTACCACCTGTCCTTCAAGGATTATCCCGCGCAAGTCCTGGCCCTGGATGGTAACGCCATTGCTGAGCCCTACCCGCTGGAATCACGGGATACCGGTGCGGGGATGCGGCTTGATGTGGGCTTTGTTGCGCCCGAAGAGGCGGGGCAGGATGTGGTGGTGTATGACAAAAAAGGGCGCGGCTTCTTTGAAATTTTCCGCTTCCGTACTGTGGCCAGTCATCTCGCCACGCGAAACCGGCAGGTTCCGGCGTTGCCTATGAATCCAATTCCTGCCCCTGATTTAGCGAATGCCGATGCATTAAAGCTGGTCTTTGAATGGGAAGGTGCGTTATCGCCAGTGAAGAAGGACGGTTCGGTGGATCACAGTTTCTGGACCATTAACCGGCGGGCCTGGGAAGGGATGAGCAAGGATAACATTCCGGCGCCCCTGGCTACCTTCCAATTAGGCAAAAGTTACGTGGTTGAGCTGCATAATGCCACGCCGCACCACCACCCGATTCATATGCACGGTATTACCTTCACGGTCTTGTCGTCCAATAAACGCGACATTGAGTCCTATCATACGGATACCGTTTTACTGGCGCGTAATGAGAAGGTGAAGGTTGCTTTTGTGGCCGATAACCCTGGCCGCTGGATGTTTCACTGCCATGTGGTTGAACATATGAAAACCGGCCTGATGGGTTATATCAGTGTTGTTTAATGTGCTTTCGAAGGACAGCTATTGCCCTGCCATCAGCGGACGTCTAAGATTGAGCGCTTCAGGCTTACAATAATAAGAACGTAACAGTACGGGGGAGTTAGATTTATGAGTGCAGGTTTTATTTTTACCCTGATTATTGGAATCTCAGGGCTGGCGGGTTTTATTATGCTACACCGGGTGCAGGACTACCTGCGTGGCGGGCAGCGGTTTTCCCAGCTGGACCCTCAGCGTAGGCAGATGGTGATTTTTGTGCTGGCAGGCGAGTGGCCCTGCCTGTTCTTAACCCTCTACTGCGCACAGCAGGTTATGCGGGTATCAACCGGGGCATAAGTAAGCACGACACCATAAAAAAGGCTGCCAAAGGGCAGCCTTTTTTATGCCGTTCGCCCGGTTACTCCAGCGTTTCGGCCAGCCGAGTGGCGGCGCTTTTCTCTTCGAAATCACTGTAATCGCGTAGCAGCCGGGAAACTTCCTTCTTTGCCTGTTCCCGGTTGCCATTGTCGGCCAGGGCCTGGGCCAGGTGATAGCGTATATCAGGGTTGGACGGGCTTTTTGAGACGGCCTTGCGAATCAGCGCCAGCGCTTCTTTTTTATCTCCCTGGTGCAGCATGATCCAGCCATAGGTGTCGATAACTGCCGCATTTTCAGGTGTGAGCCGGTAGGCTTTTTCTGCGGTATCCAACGCTTTTGGCGAATGTTTTGCCATGTAAAGCCAGGCCAGGTTGTTTTGGGCAATCACATTAGCGGGCGTGGCTGAAACAATTTTCTCATATTCCGAGATAGCGCTGTTGTTGTCGCCCAAACGTTGATAAAGCGAGGCCAGCAGGGTGCGGATTTGCTGATCATTCGGCGTGGTTTGCAGGTATTCGCTTAATAGCTGTGTTGATTGCCGGATATCGCCAAGCTCTTCGTGCAAGCGGCTTAATTTAAGGGCAAGGTAGGTGGTTTTTGCCTGGCTAAAAGCCCGGCTATAGGCGGCAAGAGCACCCTTCGGATCCGCTTGAGCCAACAGCAGGTCTCCCTGCAGGCGATCGACCATAAAATGTCCCGGGTGCACGTTGGCAAAGGTCTCAATCGCCGACTCTGCATCCTCCAGCTTAGCGGAGGCGATCAGGGCCCCGGCTCGAGCCGCAAGCGCAGCGCCGTTACTGGGTTGCAAAGCAATGACTTCATCGAGATATACAAGCGCCTGGCTATATTCCTCGGCATTGATGAGCAGCTGTGCCAGCTGCAGGCGATGCTGGATATCTGTCGGGTAGGTGGCGACTATTTCCTGAAGGTAAGAACGAGCCTCATCAACTTTGCCCCTGGCAGCGGATACGTTCGCCATCAGCGACAGGCTGGTTAAGGATTTCCCTTCATTTGTGTAGTAGGAAAGCGCTTCATGCTGGGCTTTTTCAGGCTGGCCGGAGGACAGATAATAGTTGGTCAGCATACTCACCGGGATGACATTTTCAGGGTTCCGGTCGCGCGCCTTTGATAGCCAGTCCAGCATGTCCTCAGTGTCGCCTGTCAGCTGTGCAAGTTGAGCCAGCAGGAGTAGCGTTTGTAAATGGTTTTTATCAGCGTCTAACGCTCTGTGTAACTGTTTGTCGGCATCGTTAAAGTCCTGTGCTTTGATGTCCAGCTTTGCCAGCGACAGTAAGGCAGGAATGAAACGGGGATCCGCTTTAAGCGCCTGTTGATAGGCCTCACGCGCGGCTTCCGGTTCCTGCAGGTTTTCATGCGCCAGGCCTTTGAGGTTAAGGAAGACACCCTTATCCGGGTAACGCTGGTTGGCCGCTTCGATCGCAGCAAACGCCTTATCAACTTGTTTATTGTTGAGGTAAGACAGGATCAGCATGATGCTGGTCTGCTCGGTTGCATCGGGTTTGCTGACGGCACTTTCCAATGCGCTAATGGCTTTATCGATATCGCCGCTCGCAATCTGGCCAATGGCCAGCTGTGTGCGTGTACTTGTGATTTCAGGGGCCAGCGCCAACGCGCGATTTAAGCTCTCGGTTCCCTCACTGTAGTTGCCGGTCTGCAGGTAGGCCTGCCCTAATAGACTGAGTAGCTGGGCATCCTCTATGTCGGTGTTGGCGGTGAAGTTTTGCAAGAGTTCAACCGTTTGTTCGGCCGCGCCCTGCTGCAGATAAATAGCGCCCAGTAGCCGGTTGCCAATCAGGTTATAGGGTTGTGCGCTGATAAACTTTTCCAGGTAGAGCTGGGCCTGTTGATAGTTCTGCTGGGCATAGTGAGCCGCACCCAAAATAAACTGGGACATCGGGTGGTTAGGGGCGGTACGCAGTGCTTTTTCTGCAGAGGTTTGTGCCTTTGCATATTCATGGTCGTTGAGTTGCAGGCGCGCCAGGGTGAAGTGTGCCAGGGCGTTATTGGGGTTTTGCTTGATCAGTGTTTTGGCTTCGGCGCGGGCTTTATCCAGCTGGTTGGTACGGATATAAAGTTCTGCGCGCATCAGGCGGGCATTTTGAAGTCGCTTTTGCAGCGTGAGTGCATGATCGAGCGGTTCAATGGCTTCGTTCAGCTGACCCTTTGCGGCCAAAGCCTGGCTTTTAGACAGTAATGCATCCAGGTTGTCGGGGGCTAGTTCCAACGCTTCATCAAGCAGGTTGAGCGCCTTATCTACCTTCTGTTCAAGTAGGGCAACCCTGGCCAGGCCCACCTTGGCGTTAGCACTGACCTTCAGTTGCAGGGCCTGTTCGAAGGATTCCCTGGCATCTACGACCTGGTGCTTGCCGAGCTGGGCATGACCGATAGCGGCATACAATTGAGCCTGTTTGGCCGGGGGCAGGTCAGGCAAGTTGTGTGCGGCTTCAATGACTTTGTCATTCTGGCCTGCCAGCAAATAAGCGCGTGAGAGAGGTGTAATCCATTCGGCCGTGGGGGCGCCCAGACTGCGCGCCTTTTCCAGTTCTTTAATGGCGGCATCCGCCTGATACTGTTTTAAATAAGCGCGGCCAATTAAAAGGCGAGCCTCAATATTTTCGGGGTTTTCCTGCAGCAGGTTTTTTAGCTGGATAACCGATGTTGCATAGTCCGCTTTTTCGAAAGACTGCCGGGCGTCATTAATCGTGTCTGCATAAGCGGGTAAGCTGAAAATCAGGCTTGTCGACAGGAGCAGGGGCTTAATACAGGTGTGCAGACGGGTAGCAGTTTTACGTGGCATGCGAATTCCTTTTTACGCTGAAGTATGTTCGAAGTTAGCTATGTTAGAGCAGATTGAAGGATGCGTCATTGACTGAATTGGGCATAGAAGGCCAAGCAGAAAGCAGTAACAGGCTTAGAGGATTATTGCCGGCCCAGTAACAGCTCAAAGGTGTCGCTGAGCTCCTGCATAAACTCCATCAGGTTTGCAAATAACCGGTTATCGTCGCTTATAAAGTGGATTTGACCGTTGCTGGCAATTTCGGGTGCCACTTTGCAGCGGTTTACCGTGCTGTGAGCTGCTGTTTTCAGGGGCACGACGACCCAGGACTTATCGGTAGCGAATTCAAACAGGCTGGCCAGTTGATAGGTATTGTCCTGCGCCTCAATGCTATCGCCAAGATGTTGGCAAATTCGCGTTTTGAATGCATCGACGGCATCAAATAGCAGGCTTTGTGCTTTTTTTAGTTGTTGTTGTTCCGTGCTGAGGTCCTTGTCAATGACGAGCCTGTCCACCAGGTTCTCGGCAATCTCTTTGACCTGTGCACTGCTCAGGCTGTCTAGACTGAAAAGTTCCTCCAGTGACGGGTTAATATCGATATATAACACCCCGTAGCGAGTGCTTTCCCCGTTGTGTGCGACATGGCAAACAACCGCGCTTCCCGTGAGAACGCGCTTACCCACCCAGAGTTCCATGTCGACTTTCTGAAGCAGTTCGAGCTTAAGCTCCGGGCTTGAAAAAGCCAGGCCGTTGAAACTGATATCAACCGGCGTGCAAACCACGTAACTGGATGTATCGCCTCGCCCCTGAGCTTTAACCCGAATCTGTAGGTCAGGCAATAGCAGGCGCTTGTCGTTACGGCGATTTTCCATGGTTCACAAATCTCTGTCTTTTGAAGAGAAAAGCCTTTTCAACCGAGGTTAAAAAGGCTTTTTAAATTTATAGCTAGAGGTATCTCTGCTTAAGCGGAAGAGCAAACATAACTGTTGCCATTTGCTGGGTATGCAGCCTGGTTATTCCTTCGCATCGAACCGTTGCTGCCATCCCCATTGTCAACCTTGCGGTCTATTTCCCTGGCCACATCGTTAGGCACCATGGAGCATACAACGGCGCCGGGGAGTCCGGCATGGTTTGAGCGTACATAGGTGAGTAAACCGTATTTGTTGGTAAAGCGACCATTTGTTCCGGCGGTGTATCCTGCCAATAGACCTGCTGCCTCCAAGTGCTCCCAGACCCGTTGGTCACCTTCTCTAGCGTTGTAAGTGCCGTTCCCATCGCCTCTGGCCAACCCGGCCACACCGGTATTGGTGGCTGCGTTTCTGTCGTCACCAGGTAGCACGCCATAACGATCCTGATAGGTATTAATCGCGGCTGAAATTTCCTTGATTTGCTGAATTTGTGATTTTACCTTGGCACTGGCGATTAATTGCTGGCCGCCCAGCACACCACCGAGCAATAGGCCGATGATGACCAATACAATTGCAATTTCCACCAGTGTAAAGCCCTGTTGGCTTTTTATATTCATAGTTCAAACCTGTTTTAGCTGATAAAAAGTTTTTGTTTGGGCTGTAACCCTATGGGCTAATTAAAAAAATAGTACAAAATTTCAGGCTGGCAACTATTAGGGCAATTTATTGGTTGCCACCATCTTCCCAATCAGGTTGTTCAGGTTGACCCAGCCGATAAGATCGTCATAGCCATCGTTAACCTGGGACCTGAAAACAAAAGAGGTATCGTTGTCGGTATTCTCCTGTTCGTCGCTATCGCCTGGCCCTGACCAGTTTTTACCATGTGACACCAACACAGCCGGAATGCCGCTGGCAACCAGGTTGCCGCCATTTTGATCAAACACGCTGATATCGCCATTTGAACACACCTCAAAGGAGATGCCCGGTACATTGCTGTCCGGACAACCGGTGCCGTCAGCGCTATCGGCAAAGCGAGTATCGACACGATAGGTCAGGGGGCGCTTCCAGGCGTCAACCTGGGATACACCCAGTGTGGCCCAGGGCGCGGTTCCCCGAGCATTGCTACAGTTTGCCCCGACCCTGTTTTCCAGGCCATCGTTATCGGTGTCAGGGCAGGGAATACGGCCATTACGAATAGCAAAACCAATAATTGCGGCTCGGGTGTTATCGATCGTATCCAGTGTTTCGCGCCGGTCCAGATTTTCCAGCTGCGTTTTCATCGGGCCGAACAGGCCGCCGATAATCAGCCCGAAAATTACCATGACAATGGCAATTTCAACCAGGGTAAAGCCGGCATGTTTTGGGTTGGAAAAAGGTTTCATGGCATTCTCGCGTATACGTCGACAAAGTCTCTGGGACTGATCCAGATAAGCTGGTCGTTAAAGCTATCGGCTGGATCGGCCTGGATAAACACTGAGGGAATAGTGGTTGGCAGGGTTGCATTGCCTGGCTGGCCTGGGCCGTTATAAAGCCCGGTCGCGTTATTCACATTGCTCAGTTGATCCAGGTAGTTTTCAGCCCGGTTTACGGGGGCCGCTGCGCTGGTGCTGCCGCAGGTAGTGGCGCTTCCGCCGCCAATATTTCTCGACTGTCCGGTAATGGTTGCAGCTGGGGCAAAAACGACGGCCAAGGCAAAATCAGCTGGCGTGAGCCCGACCCGGATGCCATTGCTGGCGTCATGAATCACGAAAAGCCCCGGAGAGGGAGGGGTTTTCAATAAAGGCAGGGCTGGATCAATCTTATAACTACCAGACACCGCATAGCGCAGGCATACACCGCTGCCATCCCTTAATGGCGGGCTGCCAAGTGTTTGCCAGGGTAACCAGCCCTCGACGCTGGTGCCGGGAAGGCCACAGGGCGTGTCGGACTGGCCATCGCCATCGCGGTCGGGGCAGGGCAGGAAACCGATACCCGGTGAGCCAGGCAGCTTGTCAGATAGCAGGGCATAACTGATCAGCAGCTCCTTGGCGCTGGCAAGCACTTTGCTGGTGCGCTCCAGTTTCGCATTGTTAGCGCTGAGATTGCTGAGTCCGGCAAGCAGGATGGAAGAAAAAAACAGGATCAGCACGACCATAATGATCAGAAGTGCGGCCCCCTGCTGCTTCTGATGATTATTAAGGTTACAGCGGATGTGTTTCTTCACTACTGATAGGCGTCCTGTATGATGTTGCCGTCTTGAAGCAATAGCTTCTGCCCGGCTTTCAGGGGAGTGGCATTTCCCGTTCCCTTAAGCTGGATGGAAACGGTTTTGTCTGTTTCGTTGATTTTTTTCAGGCTTAGATTATCATTCAGATGCTTATCTTTTAGCTGTTTTCCATTCACCCAGATAGTGCCGCTTTCGCGTTGATCCCGGTTATTAAAAAAGAAACCATTGATTCGTAGGCTATTGGTCGGGTTTTCTTTTTCAATAGGCAACACATAACCTTTTGTGCGCATTAGGTCGATCCGGGCCCGCTGCTCCGTTGACATTAGCAGGTCGCCGAAGGCAAAGGCGTGGGCCGAATGGGTAAGGAGAAAGCTGGTTAACATGAGGGGTAGGGCTTTCATTAGAAAAACGCCTCATCAAGTTCATCTTCTGCTATATCGTCTTCTTCGGGAGAATAAGCCAGCGTATTCCAGGCCAAAGCGCATTTTAGTGAAATGTTCTTGGCGGGCTTTGTCAGGGCTATCTCTTTTTCCTTTTGCAGGTCGCATCCCAGTACCCTGAACAGGCCAGGTGCCAGAGCAAGCTGTTCGCTTAGGGTGATAAAATCGCCATCATGCAGCAAACCTGCCTCAATATTCATAACGCTTTGCGAAAGCTGTAGCGAAGGGGGCAGGCCTTCTCCCAGGTTATCGACTCGTTGCTGTGGGCTGATGGAATACTTTAACTCGGGCAGCTTTAGAAGATGAGCCGTTCTTTTAAGCGTTTCGGCCCAGGATAAGCGGTCCTCTGCTTCGAAGAATCCCAGGCTTTGGATATGTTTATAGGATTCGCCCGTGTTTTTGAGAAATTTCTGGTTGGCAGTGAGCTGCTGGATTTCATGGAGCAGCTCGTCCTGTCGTATCAGTATTTGGTTGTTTTTTTGTTTTATATGGTTGTAGTGATTCACGCCCATGAGCAGGATGGCGAGCGAAATAGTCGACGCCAGCAGGAGCATTAGCAGCTGCCGAGCGTAGGGTTTGAGGTTTTTAATGTCGATATTTTGCATGGCGTTACAGAGTGATTAACAGGGTAAAGTCAGACGTTTTCTCGACAGTTGGGCCGCCAAAAGACTCTTCCAGTTGCGCTGACGATCGGGTGTCGATGGCGCTTTTTTCAAGGATCACCCGGGATATCTCCGGCTGCTGTTGCAGTGAACTGCTGAAACTATCGACCCTGGCCAGCATGTTACGTGTGCCCAGTCGGGGATCCGGGCTGACAACCAGCTTCAACTGGGTTGGCGCTCGTAAGGCAGTTATAAAGTCTGTTCCCTCTGTGCTGCTGAAATCGTCATCCGTGTTCTCAGCCCCTGGTACCCCCTGGGTAACCCAAGTGATCCGCTTCAGATCCAGATCCTGGAAGCCTTGATAGGCCCTGGCCAAAATTGGCAGAAGGTGCTCAGGTTTGCGGCTGTTTCGATTGATGTCCTGATAAAGCTGTACTGACTGATGCATCACGCTGGGTGGTACAGGAGTGTCCGGAAGCTGTTCAGCAAGCATGTGTCTTTGCTGCTCTGTTATGGCTAGCCGCTCAGTGATTTGGTTATACCTGTCGTTTGCCTGTTCCGCAGCGAGCCATAACCCCCCACTTAGCAATGCCGAAAGTAAAACCATGGCTGCAGAAAACAGGGTGATTCTCTGTTTTAGGGCCGCCGCCCTGTGCTGACGGCAAAGATCGATTGGCTGAAAGTGAGGTTTCAGGTTTTTATGGATAGCCAGGTGACACAAGAGTTCAGGTAAGTTTTGATAGCTGTCGCCCGTAACGCCCAGCTTTGAGCCCAGCTCCGCAAGTCCGGCATACTTCAGGTCAATGTTCAGGTTGTTGTTCTGGCTGATGAGTACGGCGGCATTTTTCTCGCTCAGTATGGCGATCACGCTCAGGGGGACGTTCGGGTTGAGTTGGCGGCTGCCTTCGAGGAACTGATACGTTCTTTCAATTTCCTTGAAAAGCTGTTCCAGCCCGGCTTGTGACGTTTCATTTGACGTTGTGTTTACACGGCTTACGGCCAGGGCCTTGTCCTTAAAGAACGTTTGGCGGTAGGCCTGTTTATACTGCTGGTTACCGGCAATGCCGGAAATGATCAACTGCTGAGGTGTTTCCGGCAACAAATTGATAACCTGCTGTTGCAGTAAAGGCAGGAAATAAATGCCGCTGACTGTCTGTTCCGTTTGAATCAATACGTCCAGTATGCGATGCACGGTCTCGGGAAGATTGATGCCCAGGAATAGGAAAATATCGTCACGACGCCCGCTTTCTTCCCTTTTCAGCTGTTGTTTCCAGATCAGGTCCGCGCCGGGGAAAAGGGATTTTAACTTGCGTTGTATCAGGCGCTGGCGGTCCTTGGGGTTGATATGCGGTATGTTCTCATGTTTGACCTCTTCGCCCATAACATCGATGAAAATCGAGATGGCATCAAGGCTGTTTTCTTTGAGGAAAGCCTGCAGGCGGTCAGCATAATCCATTTCCTCAAAGGACAGGGTAAAAAGGCGTTTCAGGCCATCGGGTGCGGCTGCATCGATGGACAGGTAATGATCGGTCAGGTAAAGGCAGTAACGCTTGCTCATCAGATATCCAAACCACTTATCAGTTCATACACCGGCCCCAGCACAGACACCATAATCCAGCCCAGTAACAGACCCAGTATCACGGTCATGGTGGGTTCAATCATGCTCTGTATCTTTTCAATGGAGTCCTTTACATCGCGATTATAAAAATAGCTGACGTTGAGCAGGGACTTGTCCAGCCCACCGGTTTGTTCGCCAACGCGAATCATGCGCAGAACCAGTTGCGGAAATAAGCCGGTGCGGGTGAAGGCATCTGAAATGCTGGCGCCTTCTGTCACCTGGTTCTGGATATAGTTGATTTCCTGTTCGACATAGGTGTTCTTGACGACGCCCTGGGTAATTTTTAGGCCTTGCAGTACGCCAATGCCTGAGCGGTAAAGCAGAGAGAAATTGGTTGCGAAGCGGGCGAGGATGATTTTCTTGATCACCGAGCCTATGGCGGGAAGCCCCAGCACCAGCTTATCGAATGCCAGGCGGGCTTTGGCGCTTTTGGTAATGGCTAGTTTGATGCCCATGAACAGGAACACGGGAGTCAGGAATACCAGATACCAGAATTCCACAAAAAAATCCGATACTGCAATCAGGGCGCGGGTGTGGATGGGTAGCTCGCCGTCCAGGCTGGTAATGAACTCGATCATCTGCGGCACCAGGTACATCATCATAAAGCAAAGTACGGCAAAGACCACCGCGCCCACAAAGAGGGGGTACATCATCAATTTTTTTGTCTGGCTGATCAACTCATCCTGCCACTTCAGCGCGTCTTTGATTTCACCAAACATGGTGGCTAGCTCACCGCTAACTTCGCCCACTTTGACCAGCTCTACCATCAAACTGCTGAAGACCTTGCTTTCGGTCAGCATCGCCGCTGACAGGCTGCTGCCGCTTTCAATTTTGCCGATCAGTGAACTAACCACATCTTTCAGCTGGGAAGGGTCGAGGCCCTCGCGGAAATCATTGAGCGAATCGATGACCGGCACTCCGGCGGCAAACATTTGCTCCATATGGACAAAAAAATCAATCAGGTCGCGGCGGGTGATCTTTTTGCGCAGTATCGTGCTGCGACGTGATTTGCGCTCGCGGGCATCAATCAACTCGCAACCAGTGCGTTCGAGCTTGGATTCGAGGTCGTGAATGTTGAGTGCCTCAAGCATCCCTTTGATCAGCTTGCCATCGCTACGAATGGCTTTGTAAGAAAAGCTTGCCATGATCAGTTGGTCAACCGTGATGTTAAATCGATAACGCGCGTCAGTTCTTCAAGTGTGGTCCTGCCTGCGATGACCTGGTTGATGCCGTCATGGGCTAGGGGTTTGAAACCCTTCTGTTCGGCCATTTGGAGGAATTCGCGTTGCGAGGCCTTCCGGGAGATCAATTCGTCAAGGTCGGCATCGATTCGCAGTACCTCAAGCAGTGCGATGCGCCCTTTGTAACCTGTGCCGTGGCAGTGCATGCACCCCTGATGGCTGTAGAGCGATGTGATGCTGTCATTGCTAATATCCAGCAGGCGTTTTTCTACATCTTCAATGGGCCTTTCCTGTTTGCAGTTGGGACACAATTTGCGAATCAACCGCTGGCCGATAATGCCGATGAGGTTGCCGGACATGATGTCGGGTAGTACTCCGATGTCCAGCAGACGTGGAAAGGCGCCAATTGCAGAGTTGGTATGCAGAGTAGAGAATACCTGGTGACCGGTCATGGCGGCCTGGAAACCCATTTCAGCGGTTTCTTTGTCACGCATTTCGCCAACCAGGATGATGTCTGGATCCTGGCGCATCAGGGAACGTATACCGTCGGCAAAGCCCATTTTGGAGGATTGGCCGATAGAGGTCTGGCGGATCAGGCCTAGCGGATATTCAACCGGATCCTCCAGGGTCATAATGTTGACCGACTCGTTATTCAGGTGATTAAGCATGGAGTAGAGCGTGGTGGTTTTACCACTGCCCGTAGGGCCGGTGACCAGGATGATGCCTTCCGGGCGAGCCATCATAAGTTTCAGCAGGTTACGGTTTTCTTCCGCCATTTCCAGCTTTTCCAACGGTACAATTGATTTGTCACGGTCGAGGATACGCAGTACAAAGTTCTCGCCATGGATGGTGGGCTGGGTGGCAACACGGAAGTCAATCGGGTGTCCCGCTACCTTGAGGTGAATGCGGCCGTCCTGAGGCGCACGTGTTTCGGCCAGGTCCATGCTGGACATGACCTTCAGGCGTACCACAATTGCCGGCCAGTACTTGTCGTGCAGGCTACGGACTTGGTGTAAAACGCCGTCGATACGATAGCGAATGCGCAGGAAACCCTCTTCCGGCTCAAAGTGGATATCCGAGGCGCCCCGCTTCACGGCATCGGTCAGGAATGCATCCACCAGCCGCACCAAGGGGTGCGAGTACTCGGCCGTTCCGACCCCCTGATGGCTGTCTTCGTATTCACCGGTTTCAATTTCCCGGAGAATGCCGTCAATGGACAGTTCGTATCCGTAGAAGGGGTCAATACTGGCTTCAATATCCTTGGCGCCAGCTAGCACCGGGGCAATGGTGATATCTGGCGCGATGGAGGCTTTGACCCGATCCAGGGCCAGAATGTCATAAGTGTCAGCCATTGCTAGCTGCAGTACCCGTGTTTCGGAATCGAAATCACAGGGCAGTACCTTGTACTGCTGAGCCAGTTTTTTATCGATGAGTGCAATGGCCTCGGCATCGGGTACCACTTCACTGAGGTCAATGCTTTCGTCACCTCGGGTTTCGCCCAGAACGTCCGTGAGCAGTGACTCGGTCAGGAATCCCAGGTCGATGAGAACCTTGCCGATCTTTTCACCGGTTTGGCTTTGCTCCTGCAGGGCGATTTTCAGTTGGTCGGGGCTGATAACGCCGCGTTCGATTAACTGGTCGCCAATACGCTTTTTGGGGGAGATACTAGTCATATTACTCACCGAGCTGCAGTAGGCGCTGATTTATTACATCAATGTTTAGAGTGCCCGCGTCGTTGGCGTTCAGTTCGAGTGCCTTCAGGTAGTATTGGCGGGCAGCGCCATATTTTTCCATACGATCCAGGCTGACAGCCAGGTTGTAGGCATACAGGGCGCTCCCAGGGTTGAGAGAAAACGCCTTGAAATAAGCCTGCTGCGCAACAGGCCATTTGGACTGTCTTGCAAGTTCATCACCCAGGGAGGCGGCGATTTGCCCGTTTTCCGGGTATTTGTCAGACAGCTCCTGCAGTACGACTGTTTTTTCGAACGCTGTCTGCCCCTGATAAGTATGCAGCAAACCAAGTTGTGCCACGGAGTTGCTTTCGTCAACGCGCAGTACTTTTTCATAAAGCTGGCGGGCTGCCTGAGGCTGATTTTCCTGGCTGTAGATTTTTGCCAGACCAAGCATGGCGTCAAGCTGCTTGGGGCTTTCTGACAAAATGTGTTGATAGAGACTGCGGGCCTGGTCGTATTCCCCCGCCAGCAGTGCCCGATAGGCCTGCGTGAGACGCTCTGACTGTTGCTGTGTCATGGTTCGTTTTTTAATCTCAATCGGGCGTTTGCGCGTAATCACCAGCTCCGCATTGCCGGTGTCTGGCTGGGCTTCATTGCCGATAGCAGGCCGGGCCTCATTCTCAACCGTTGCCGCAACGGCCTGGGGCGGGCGTTTAGCGGTTTCAAGCGGCTGGCTTTCGGCGGGTAATTGTAATTGCCCGGGGGTGTGCTGAGGCTCTGCTACTTGTGCTGGCAGAGTCGTCGCTGTTGTTTCATCGCCCGGAATTTCTTCATCAAAATAAGGGGTGTCTGCATAAACCGGCTTGCTTTGCTGCGTGCTGAGCCAGAAGTAAGCGGATGCCAAACCCAGGATTACCAAGGCGAGTAACAATAAGAGCGCAAACATGCGAGGGTGTTTTGAGCTTTTTGATGGCCTATTGTTGCCTGCTGCAAACACATTAAGGGCCGGGTTGAGTGCCGTAGCGGCAGGGCTTGTATCAGGAGGTGTGTTTTGCTCGGGCTTTGCGGTCTGCCGGGTTTTCTGAGTGGATGTAGAAACTGTCGGCGGAGGTGTTGTGAGGCCCTCGGTAGCCCGCGTGGCGGGCTCCGATGCTTGTTCAGGTCCAGAGGCTGGTCGCGTCTCGCTTGCTGGTGCCGGAGGCTGATCTTCGATACGGTCTTCAATAACGGCCAGCGGTTCAGCGGCCTGTGCTTGAGGCATGCTGCTGTCGTGTTGAGCGGAAACTGTCTCAGCGGGTTCGGCCTCAGTATTTTTTTTCTTGTTCTGTTCGGCCTGCTTTAGGGCGTCAAGCAAAAGACTCATGCTAATTCACCGAGTCGGCTTTAGTACCGGAGCCGGTGGGCTCCAGGAAACGCTTGTACTGAGCGAACTCGCCCTTCAGCGATGGTTTGTCCACGACGATGGGTTTAAGGAAAATGACCAGCTCGGATTTGGAGGCCTTGTTTTCCTTATAGCTAAAGAGGTCGCCGACATAGGGTAGCTTGGAGACTCGGGGTACGCCATCGGTGCTGTTACTGCGGTTGTCCTGCATTAAGCCACCGATCACTGCGACATCGCCATTGTTGACTCGCAGAATGGTTTCAATTTCGCGAACGCTCACTTCAGGGACCAGGCTCTCGGTATCACCCAGCGCGGGGTTGGGATCGGGCACAAAACGCAGGATGCGAGAGATTGTGGGCCGGACATTGAGTGTGATAAGGCCATCCCCGGAGGTTTGCGGAGTAACGCTCATAACCAGACCGACCGGTAGTGTATGAATAATGGATTCGAAGGTCCGGGTGACCAGGCCGTCTTCTGTATCTGTTTCTACATTGATTGTGAAATATACCCGGTTGTCGACCACCTTCAGTAATGCTGTCTGGTTGTTCAGGGCCAGTATTTTAGGTGTGGAAAGCACTTTGGCATTACCGAACTGGTTAAGTAGCTTGACGGTTGCGCTCAGGTCGTAGCGGTTTCCCGGATTACTGAATGTTAGTGTTGATACTGGGGCTGTTGCCAGGTTGGTGCCGGTAAGGGTCTGGTTGAAGCTGAAGCCTTTTTCACCTGCGTTAACCAGGTTGCTCCAGTCGACGCCGGCCTGGTAGTCGTCATTCAGTTCAACTTCAACAATGGTCGCCTCAATAAAAACCTGGCGTTGGGCGCCGCTGAGAGCCAGATCCAGGTATTCCCGGATTTTATGATGTTGCTCCTGAGTGGCAAAAATACTCAGCATGCTGCTTTCGGGACTGACGATGATATTGGGGTTGTTGCTTGCAATTCTTCCCGCTTCATCCGTTTCGTCGATGCTGGCGATATCACCCGCGTCAGCAGCTTCTGTGGACTGGTGATCGGCGACTTCTGGCGGTTCAGTTTGCTGCAGAATGCGCTCAAGGTTGCCCACCAATGTATTCCAGAACTGGTGGGTAGAGGAGTTTTGAATTTCTGTTGAAGAAAGGTTGCCGATATTGCTGGAACCTTCGCTGCCAGCGCCTGTGGATGAAACTTCCGTGGCAATGGCAATCGCCGATTCGCTGGTGCGGGCGATATTCACATAACTCACTTCATAGTGCTTCAGGAAAGGGGTGTCGGGCTCAATACGCACAACATCGTTTACTTTTGAATAGCGAATCGGTGCCTGGCGGCTGATCCGGTCAAGGATCTGCTCGAAAGTGACGTCGATGGCGTTCAGAGTAACTTGGCCGATGACGCCTTCGTGGATGTCGATTTCAACATTGGCATCGCGGGCAATTGCAAAAAGCAGCTCTTTGGTGGGTACATTGTTGACCACCACTGTAAACAGCTCGGGTTGAGCTGATACTGACGGGGGCGGCGGAGCGGGGCTGCCTGAATGATTTCCGGCGGGGCGCCCGCTGGTTTGAGGTTTGCTTGATATGTTGATCAGATGTATCAAACGGGACTGGCGCGCAGGCGCTGATTGCGATAAGGGTCGCGCCAAGTAATAAAGTAAAGTTTCATCATGATCCAGGATCTTACATATTGCCGTTATTGTTTGTTATTTGCCAATAGTGTAGTTGAAGATCAGTAAAATGTTAGGAATGGTGTATAACCTTCTGATAAAAAATCTAATTTTAGGGCTCGAGGTACACGAAGATCAACGTAGGAAAGAGCTTTGTTGGACACAGTATCGGCATTGTTTGATGCCGCTTATTTGGGGATAGAGCTGATATAGGGAGCGAACCTTCTCAAAGGCTCAGGAAGTTCCTGCAAAGCCTTAAGCGCATCGGAATAGCCCTGAAAGTTACCGTAATAAACCACATAATCGTTGTTTTCTGTATTCAGGGTCGTGACGTAGGATTGATTAATGTCGCTGGTTTTGCTGATTGTTTGCAGGAATCGCTCCACCGTTTTGCTGCCACTACCGGCGGCGGATAGCAGTCGGATGGTGTAGTCGCTATTGTGTTTTGCCTGCCATTGCGGATAGGCCGCTATGCGTTTCTCCAGCAGGTCGAGATCGGCGGATGCTGTAGGTCTTGCTTCAATAGCCGGGGTTTCGGTGTTGGCGCTGGAGGTTGTCAATGCCGTAGAGACAAGCGCAGGCTGTGAGGCGTTAATGCCGGGTTGAATGAGCCAGGTAACGGCTGCAATGCCTATCAGGCAGACCACCGTCGCGGATATCCCGATGCTACGCCATTGTCGGCTTTGCCCCTTGGTATTGTCCTTTAGGGCGGTGCGCACATGCCGGGTTTCTACAACCGGTTTTTTGTCGAGGTAGGCTGCCAGCAGCGATTTGTCCGCCAGTAAGTTAAGGCGCCGCAGGGTGCCACCTGAATACCTGGTCAGTAGTTTGATGGCGCTGGGTTTGAATATTACCCGTCCTTGGTGCCCTGATTTTTCCAGTCGGAAGCTGAGGTATTGTTCGGTTGTTTGCCCGGTTAACGGCGTGAGGTAAAAACTGTAGGCGATACGTTCGCGAAGTTGGCGAATGTTTACGGTATCCAGGTGCTCATCCAGTTCCGGTTGGCCGAACAGGATGATCTGCAACAATTTTTCGGTTTCTGTCTCCAGGTTGCTGAGCAGGCGGATTTCTTCCAGTGTGTCTAAAGGCATTTGCTGGGCTTCATCGATAATGAGCACGACTTTCTTGCCCTGCTGGTAGAGTGCAAGCAGTTTTTCCTGGAGCAAGTGCAGCGTGCGCACAGTGGGCGTGTCGCTTTCAACCTCAATACCCAGGTCGTAGGCAATGGCATACAACACCTGCTCGGCCTTGATGCTGGGATTTAACAGGAAAACGGAAACGACATTTTCCGGCACTCGCTTGCTGAGCATGCGGGACAGCATGGTTTTACCGCTGCCGACTTCGCCGACAACCTTAATGATGCCTCCACCGGTGTCGAGGGCATAAAGCATGGCCTCCAGGATATGACCACGTTCTGCGCCATCGAAAAACAGCGACGTATCCGGGGTGATGCCGAAGGGTGGGGTGCTCAGTCCGAAGTAGTCCAGGTACATGCCAATGCTCTTATTGACTTACGGTTGCCGACATCTTACCGAATGAAAAAACAGGAGTCTTGAGTAAATGCTGGGTTTTTATAGTGCTATGACAGTTAATCTGCGTGAGTTCAACCGATCGTTGCCAAATAAAAAAGCCCCGCATAAACCAGCTGGAACCTTTGTGGAAATTCAGCGAGCGATATGCAGAGCATCGCAGTGGCAGCACTGAATTTTAAGGATAGATTAAGTCTAAGTGCTAAGAGGCTTTGCAAAAAATGGGGACGGTTTTGAAAGTCGTCATATGAGAGCGCAGTTGTTCAGCCCCTCTGCAAACAAGCCGCGGGGAGCTGTAAAGCGAAGCTATTATAACAGGAACGAGGACCCCATGATGGACGCTAAAACAGAACCTAGATGGGCCGCTACACCGCCAGAGGTGGACCTGGAAGAACTATTGCAACCGTGGATTGAGGAAAAAGTGAGCCAGACAGCCAAAGAGTTTATGGTCTATCTGAATGCTTTAATAGATATTGATCGTACAGGGCAGCCGGTAATCTACCTTACTGCAGGTGAATGGATGACTAAAGATGGTATTAGGACTCTCTCTAAAGAGGTCCCATTCTGCGATGTTCTCACCACGATGATAGAGGGCGGGAGTTTAGGAGGAGATGACTCTGTCACACCGGAGGAGGCGCTAGAGCGGGTACAGGTCTGCATAAACAGGGCGAGAGCAAAGATACACGTAAGGTCTGCATCTAAGTAATGAAAATCCAATGTTTACAATATTGGTAATAGATAAATAACAGCTATTCTCATCGCTAGTATCTGAATTCAGGTAAGCGATAGATTTTATAAATCATTATTCCCTCCGCTCAGTGTTGCTTGCGAGCATAAGAAATACTTAGCGATG
This sequence comes from Pseudomonadales bacterium, assembly GCA_041395865.1. Classification (GTDB taxonomy): domain Bacteria; phylum Pseudomonadota; class Gammaproteobacteria; order Pseudomonadales; family IMCC2047; genus IMCC2047. The sequence continues at coordinate 9,019 of JAWKZQ010000018.1, read as the reverse complement.
AGAATGGGGCTATGCGAATGCATTCACCGGGTTTGTGGACATTGCCAAAGTACATGAACGTAAAGGTGTATCGGTCTTAAAACGCCCTAGTCGGAGGCGGTGTGATGGGTGAAGGTTTGCACAACGTAGAGCAGACCCCAGAAGCTGCTCGCATACTCAATGCTGCGCTTGAGATCGCGTGCGAGCGCGACAACTGGTATGACTTCAGCCTTGTGGAACTGGCAAAATACTGCGATACGTCCGTTAACAATATACGCCACTATTATTCGGATACTAATGCCATCGCTAACGCTTGGTTTGCTCGCGCACTAGAAACCATGCTTTCGGCGGAATTGGATAGTTTTGAGGATTTGCCGGTCAAGGAGCGCTTGGCGTTTATTATCTGGCGCTGGTTTGAAGCACTCGCCCCAAACCAGCGGGTAAGCGCTCAGATGCTGGGGGCTAAGCTTCATTTTCCACACATCCACCATTGGGTACCCATGGCCTTTGATTTGTCGCGTTTGGTTCAATTTTGGCGTGAGGCGGCCGGACTGCATGCAGGCGGACGGCGTAGACAGGTTGAGGAAATCGTCCTGACGGGGATTTTTTTAGCGACCTTGCGAGCCTGGTGCCGAGATGAAAGCGTGCAACAGTCTGAAGCGCATTCCCGGCTTCTGACTCTTCTGGCAAGAGCGGAGCGGTCGGCTGCATTCTGGTTCTCGAATAATAAGCATTGAATAAGCTTCTATTGCGGTAGCTGGACGCAAAACACTATTGAATGTAGGGCGTGACTAAACTCTTCACATTTACCTGTGCCCGCAAACGAGCGCAAAGCAGGTAAGTGCCTGCGAGCTTTCGGTGCAGAAACAGCATATCGGTTGGCGGCAAGTGCATGTAACGCTGCTTCAGTCTCAGGGATATGGCCAGCTCTGCGACCCGCTGTGACAGATCGGAGGTGCCGAAATCAAATAAACCCTGGTAACGCATTGGCTCGGCAACCGTACTGATCATTGCACACAAACCCTGACGATACGACTCATGCTCACCTGCTCGCAGGTAACCCAATTTAATAGCATGGGACTCAATGGCAGAAGCTTTGCCGTCTTGAGCTGCGCCTACCAAACGGCGGAAAGCATAAACCCTATCGTTGGAGTAGTGTCGTGTTGCGCCGAAATCGAGGAGTCCGATACGGTCCTGCTCTGGTTGGTATCGGTAGTTGCCAAAATTGGCATCAGTCTGAATCAGGCCCCATTCAAATACTTCCTTCAGAGCCAGGGCCAGAAGCCGTTTCGCGACATGATTCCTTAAAGCGTGTGGTGCATCAAATAGGGTTTCGATGGGAACACCGGGGACGAAGGACATTGCGAGCACGTCAGAAGTGGTTAGCGATCTGTCCACTGACGGAAGTTCGAAACCGGAATCGCAGCCGATGAATCGGCTGTATTCAGCAATACTTTCTGCTTCGGCGCAGTAATCGGCTTCCTGGTGGAGTTGATGCTTGGCTTCTTCGAGCAGTGTTGTCAGGTCGAAATCTTTTGGAATCAGCTGTAAAAGTTTGAAGAGGGCAGCGGCATTATCAACGTCGCTATCAATGCTTTTTCGAACCCCGGGATACTGCACCTTAATCGCAAGATGTCGCCCATCCCTGGTTGTGGCTTCGTGGACCTGCCCTATGGAAGCAGCGGCAAGGGGGGTGAATGAGAATTGCCTGAATGCATCATCCCAACGCTTACCCCAAGCCTCATCCAGCACTTTGGCTACCTGACCTAATGGCATTGGGTGCGCGCTCTCTCTCAAACCGGCCAAAATTTCGGTCAGTAGAGGGGGAAGATAGTCGCCGGCTTCCATTGAAAGCAATTGACCGACCTTCATTGCCGCACCGCGCATCACCGACAACCGCTTGGCTAGGCGCATCGCATTGGCAGGTGTAAGCAGTAATTCTGTTGCCCTCAATGGCTTTCCTGCGGCTAAAGTCGACGCGCTATCGCTGAGTACTTGTCCGGCAATACCTCCGGCCAGGCGGCCGAGCTGTAGCAAACGGCTTGCTCTATTTTTGGGAACGGGTATCTCTTTAGCCATATTGCTATATGACTCCCACCATTCCAGTTAGTTATCTAGGGTGGATTTTTAAATGTTGGTAACTAAGCGAAGAAACTGAGGGCAGGGACATATTGCTAATGAAAAATCCGGGCCAATTCAGCCTGATGCACTTGAAGTTAAGGAATGGAAATATAACAACTGTGACAAGAGGGGGCCTTCCGCGTTGCTTTATTTGGCCCTCTCCCTAAACGTTATAGCACTTAATATGCCGATTTTCCGGAAGAAATGTGGAACGACTACGATGAGCATGTTGCTTCACAGCTTGCACATGGGTAGCAAAGGGAACCAGCCGTTTGGTGTGCTAGCGCCAATCCATTTTGTAATAAATACACCGGTACAGCAAAGCGCTGCGAGATGAAGAAATATTGCATTTCGCTAAAGGTCCCTTTTGGGTTATGTGAAGTGCTTTTGCTGTAGTGCTGGGGTGGGTTGGTAAAGCTTATTGATGCGGTAGTTATTTACGAGCTGGTTTTCTTTTGCGCGGTCTTTTTCATGGCGGCGATCAGTTCAGCCCGTTTGGCTTCCTTGATCTTTTCTGCTTCGGCCACTTCGTCCTCCAGGCTGACTTTATCCTTGATGAGCGGTTGCATAGCCGCCTTGAAGCCTTTGAGGTCGCCCAGCGTGTGGGACATCAACTGCTTCTCAACGGGCAGTAGTAGCTTTTCAGCTCGAAGTGCAGCAGCCAAAAAGCCGTGGTTGTTGGAGCCTTTGGACTCGTATAGCGGTTTGAAGATGATGGCTTTGAAGGGCTTGTCAGGGGAGCTGGTTTCGATGGTGCTCAGAATTTCATTCAGGGCGATCCATTCGTTAGAGAAGAAGCCGCCACCAGAATTGGCAGTGATGCGGAAGTGGAAGGTTTTGGCGGTTTCGTCATAACCGACATGGTAGGTGAGGTTGCCTTTGGCGCTGGGGGATAACTTTGGGGATGTGGATTTTTTGATGATACGAAAGGTACTTGTCATGGTTGTTGCCTCTTGTTGATTGATAAAGGGTGGATAGGCTGTCTCCATATAAGATACCGAGGTTTTCGTGAAATACTGTTTCGCCATGGCGGAATAGGGGGTGAGCTGGTAAATTTGGCTTTTAAAAAAGACCAAAGACGTGACAAGGATAGGCTACGTGGCAATCCTCTGATTTTCAATCCTGAATGCGCCTATTGCTCAACGCTGTTAACGATGGCGAGACTCACGCTTCCAGTGAGGCTTTTGAAAAGGTGTGTAAGTATTTCAACCTGACAGAGCAAAAGCTTTCAGAAAAGCAGCCGTCTGAAAAGCAAACCATTATTTGCAACCAGGTTCTTTGTCTCGTACCTGCTTGAATAAGGCTGGATTATTGATAGCTGCAGGGCGCAGTTAGATACGGGTTACACCCCGAGGTCTGGAAGCTTTGCAACGACAACCAGAATGTGTAGTTGTGCGTTATTTTGAGCGGTTTCCAGAATTTCTTGAGTTCCTACTGCAAAACCTAAAGTAACTAGCCAAGGGAATATAAGTGGGCAAGAGAAGGAAGTAGAAAATCTTAATTTAGCTCCAGGTATTGAGGGCTAAGCAGAATGAAAAGATCCAGTAACACTCATGGTCGGCACGTGAAATGGCGCCAAGGGTTTTTGCCTGCTAAAAGTTAATGACCATCCGATAAGGCATTTAACGATACCGAACAAACGAATATTAACAGGAACAACAGCATGACAAGCTCACAACAACGCGCCGCCCTGCAACGCCAAATCTGGGCCATTGCCAACGACGTTCGCGGCGCCGTCGACGGCTGGGATTTTAAACAATACGTGCTCGGCACCCTGTTTTACCGCTTTATCAGCGAAAACTTTGCCGCCTACATCGAAGGTGGAGATGACAGCGTCCACTACGCCGAACTGCCCGACAGCGTCATCACACCAGAAATTAAAGACGATGCCATCAAAACCAAGGGCTACTTTATTTACCCCAGCCAGTTGTTCGCCAACGTGACAAAAAATGCCAACAGCAATGAAAGCCTGAATACTGACCTGGCTGCCATCTTTGCCGCTATAGAGGCCTCGGCCAGTGGTTACCCTTCCGAGCAGGATATTAAAGGCCTGTTTGCCGATTTCGATACCACCAGTAACCGCCTGGGCAATACTGTAAAAGATAAGAACAAGCGCCTGGCCGATGTGCTAAAAGGCGTGGCAGGGCTGGAGTTTGGTGAGTTCGATAGTGCCTGTTGATCTGTTCGGCGATGCCTACGAATTTTTAATCTCTAACTACGCTGCCAATGCCGGTAAATCCGGTGGGGAATTCTTTACCCCGCAGCATGTTTCCAAGCTCATTGCCCAGCTGGCCATGCACAAGCAAACCAGCGTTAATAAAATTTATGACCCAGCCGCAGGCAATGGTTCATTGCTGCTGCAAGCCAAAAACACTTCGACGCCCACATTATTGAAGGGCTTCGGCCCGAAATTAACCATTCAGCCTATGGCGCGGATGAACATGTTTTTGCACAACATCAACTACGACAAGTTCAATATCAGCTGGGTAACACCTGATCGACCCGCACTTTGGTGACGACAAAACCCTTTGATGCCATCGTCTCTAACCCGCCGTATTCGGTAAAGTGGATCGGCAGCGACGACCCTACCCTGATCAATGATGAGCGCTTTGCCCCGGCAGGTGTTGGCTCCTAAATCGAAAGCCGATTGCTGTGCTACGCGTTAAGTTACCTTTCCAGCAAGGGCCGCGCAGCCATTGCTTTACGGCATTTTTTACCGTGGTGGTGCCGAGCAGAAAATCCAGAAAGTACCTTGTGGATAACAACTATGTGGAAACCGTTATTTCCGCTGGCCCCCAACCTGTTCTTTGGCACCACCATCGCGGTCAACATTCTGGTGCTGGCGAAAAACAAAACCAGCACCGACACCCAGTTTATTGATGCCAGCGGCTTGTTTAAAAAAGAAACCAATAACAACATTCTGACTGACAATGACGACCCGAAAAATCCGGGGCATATTCAGCAGATCATGGCGGTGTTTGATAGCAAGGATAATGTCGATCACCTTGCCCGCTCCGTGCCTTTTGATGAGGTGGCCGCTAACGATTACAACCTGTCGGTCAGCTCTTATGTAGAAGCCAAAGACACCCGCGAAGTGGTGGATATTGGTGAGCTGAATGCTGAGCTAAAAACTACCGTCGCCAGAATTACCCAATTGCGCAAAGACATTGATGCGATCGTGGCTGAAATTGAAGGTGAGGAGCAGGACGCATGAGCGATGTAAGCTTTATGGAGAAGCTGCTGGATGGGGTTGAGGTGGAGTGTAAACCCCTCGGCGAAGTCGGCGAGTTTATACGCGGCAACGGACTGCAAAAGAAGGACTTTGTTGAAGAAGGTTTTCCAGCGATACATTATGGCCAGATCTATACCAAATATGGGCTGTCAGCCGAAAAGACATTTACCTTTGTATCTAAAGAATTTGCTAGAAGGTTAAAAAAGGCAGAAAAAAATGATCTCTTACTAGCTACAACCTCAGAGAACGATGAAGATGTGGTTAAGCCATTGGCTTGGCTAGGCGAACAAGTCGCGATTTCTGGCGATATGATGCTTTTCAGGCACAATCAAAACGTCAAGTATCTGGCTCACTACTTTCAAACTAATACTTTTCAAGAGCAGAAACGAAAATATATAACTGGCGCAAAGGTTCGCAGAGTATCTAGCGGCAACCTGGCAAAAATAGTAGTCCCCATCCCTTGCCCAGACAACCCCAAAAAATCACTGGAAATTCAGGCCGGAATCGCCCGCATTCTGGATGCATTTACCGCCATGACCGCCGAGCTGACTGCCGAGCTGACTGCCGAGCTTAACATGCGAAAGAAACAATACAGCTACTATCGTGATCAGTTGTTGAGTTTTAAAGACGGGGAAGTAGAGTGGAAGACGTTGGGAGAGGTGGCCGTTATTGGTACGGGAAGTCATGATACAAAAGATGCCTTGGATGACGGCGACTACATTTTTTATGCCCGTGGACGCGAACCATTAAAGCTAGATGTATTTGACTTCGACGAAACTGCAATTATCACGGCTGGAGATGGTGCCGGCGTAGGAAAGGTCTATCACTACGCTCAAGGTAAGTATGCTTTGCATCAGCGAGCATATCGCATTGTCCCTGGTGAGCTAATGGAACCAAGGTTTGTATTTCACTATATATCTGCATACTTTTACACATACATACAAAAAGCATCGGTGAGTTCTTCTGTAACCTCACTTCGGAGGGCGATGTTTTTAAATTTCCCGATACCTGTTCCACCACTTGCAGAACAAGCTCGCATCGTCTCCACCCTCGACAAATTCGATGCGCTCACCAACTCCATCACCGAAGGTCTACCCCGCGAAATCGAGTTGCGCCAGAAGCAATACGAGTATTACCGCGATCTGCTGTTGAGCTTCCCGAAACCGAACGCAGAAGTGGCGGCCTGATATGAGCAAACCGCTAAAGGATATAGCCCAAGAGTTGAGAGACTCCGACAAAAAAGTGCAACTCATCTATGCCTTCAATGGTACGGGAAAAACGCGTTTGTCGCTGGCCTTCAAAGAATTTATCGCCCCCAAAAGCACCGACGATGATGCGGGAGAAGAAGCTGAGTCATCTCGGAACAAAATCCTGTATTACAACGCTTTTACCGAAGACCTTTTCTATTGGGATAACGATATAGTCGCTGATGCTGAGCCAAAGTTAAAAATACAGCCCAATACATTTACTGATTGGATTCTCGGGGAGCAGGGGCAAGACCGAAATATCATTACAAACTTCCAGAAATACGCGAATGATAAGCTTACTCCTCGGTTTAATGAAGAATATAAAAAGGAAGATGAAGAGGGAAAAGAAGTTACAGTCAAAGCGTTTTCAGAAGTGACCTTCTCACTTGAGCGAGGTGATGACGAGCATCTTGGAAATCTAAAAATATCGAAAGGAGAAGAGAGTAACTTTATCTGGAGTATTTTTTACACGCTGCTTGATCAGGTGATTACCATCCTCAACGTCGCAGAGCCAAGCGAGCGTGAAACCGATCAGTTTAATCAGCTGGAGTATGTTTTTATTGATGACCCAGTGAGTTCATTGGATGAAAATCATTTGATCGAGCTGGCCGTCAACTTGGCTGGGCTGATCAAGTCCAGCAAGTCTAATTTGAAGTTCATTATCACTACCCACAGCCCGCTTTTTTATAACGTGCTCTACAACGAGCTCAACAGTAAAGCCTGTTATCTGTTGGAGCGGTTTGAAGATGGTACCTTTGCACTGCTGGATAAGCACGGCGATTCCAATAAGAGCTTCTCTTATCACCTGTATTTGAAACAGACACTGGAAAAAGCCATTGCTGAAAACACCGTGCAGAAGTACCACTTCACGCTTTTACGTAACCTGTATGAAAAGACGGCGAGCTTTCTGGGCTATCCAAAATGGTCAGAACTCTTGCCCGATGACAAGCAGGCGTATTTAAACCGCATTATACAATTTACCAGTCATTCAACATTGTCGAATGAAGTCGTCGCCGAACCCAGTGGGCCTGAAAAGAATACGGTAGGCTTGCTACTGAACCACTTGGTCAGCAATTACGGCTTTTGGCAGCAGGCAGACTCTGCCGCCAGTGCCACCGTTGAGACGCAAGGATAAAGCCATGCCTAACTTGAGTCTGCAAGACCAAACCACCGAGTTTTTGCTCTACACCGCACCTAATGGCGCGATAAAAGTGGAGGTGTTGCTTAGCCACGAGACCATTTGGCTAACCCAGGAGCGCATGGCGGAGTTGTTTGGCGTACAGCGCCCGGCTATAACCAAACACCTGAAAAACATCTTTGAAAGTAATGAGTTACAGGAAGAAGTGGTATGTTCCATTTTGGAACATACCACTGAACACGGAGCCATAGCAGGGAAAACACAGACCAGCCAGGTGAAATACTACAACCTGGATGCGGTCATCTCTGTGGGGTATCGGGTCAACTCGGCGCAGGCCACGCAATTCCGCATCTGGGCGACCCAGCTCATCAAGGAGTACATCATCAAGGGCTTTGCCATGGATGATGAACGCTTAAAGAATGGTCGATTCTTCGGTAAAGATTACTTCCGTGAGTTGCTGGAGCGGGTTCGCTCCATTCGTGCCAGTGAGCGGCGCATCTATCAGCAGATTACCGATATTTTTGCCGAGTGCAGTATCGACTACGACCCCAAATCCAAAACTACCCAGCAGTTTTATGCCCATGTGCAGGATAAATTCCATTTTGCCATTACCGGCCATACTGCTGCCGAGATTATTTCCCTGAAAGCCGATGCCAGCAAACCCTTAATGGGCATGAGCACCTATAAAAATGCGCCCGCTGGCCGCGTGTTAAAGTCGGATACCACAGTGGCGAAAAACTACCTGAGTGAAGATGAAATAAAAAAACTCGAGCGCGCCGTATCGGCATTTTTTGACTATATCGAAGGCATTATCGAACGGCGCAACACCTTTACCATGGAAAGCTTTGCCGAGAGTGTGAACAAGTTTTTGACGTTTAATGAGTATCAGATACTGGAAGGCTACGGCACCATTTCTCGCCAAAACGCTGAATCGAAAGCCTTTGCTGAATACGAAAAATTTAACAAACAGCAGCGCATTGAATCTGACTTTGACCGTGAAGTGAAAAAGCTGCTGCAAAAAAAGGATAACGACCAATGACGGATTACAAAGCCATTGCCGAATCCAACCACTTTATTGTTCTGGATAAATACAACAAAGAGTGGAAGGTGGCCGAAAGCTACCAAAGCGAAGGCGACCTGGAGCGAGAGCTGATTCAGGATTTGGTCAACCAGGGTTATGAATATTTGCCTGCGCTAAATAACCCTGAAGCCATGCTGGCCAATGTGCGGGTACAACTGCAAGCACTCAATGGCGTGGAGTTCTTGGAGGGTGAATGGAGGCGGTTTGTAGAGACCTATCTG
>JAWKZQ010000017.1:0-48481 GCA_041395865.1 Pseudomonadales bacterium | reverse complement strand
CCTCGACCTTCTTGCCGACAATCATCATCATGTCAGCAAATTCATCGACCACTACCACGATATAGGGCAACACGCTCAGTTCAGGCGCGCTTTCCTCAAGGCTTTCTTCCGCTTTCCAGAGGGGGTCCGGGATTGGCTCGCCAGCCTTGATGGCATCCTTTACCTTACGGTTAAAACCGCTGACATTTCGCACCCCCATAGCCGCCATCAGCCGATAACGCCGTTCCATCTCGGCTACACACCAGCGCAGACCGTTAGCCGCATCTTTCATATCGGTAATCACCGGCGCCAGCAAATGCGGAATACCATCGTAAACCGACAATTCCAGCATTTTCGGATCGATCATGATAAGGCGGACTTCCTCAGGCGTGGCCCGGAACAGCAGGCTTAACAGCATGGCATTGACGCCCACAGACTTACCGGAGCCCGTGGTTCCGGCCACCAGCAGGTGCGGCATCTTGGCAAGATCCGCCACCACCGGCGTACCGCCGATATCATGTCCCAATGCCAGACAGAGCGGCGAACTGGATTCGTCGTACTCCCTGCTGGATAAGACTTCACTGAGTCGAACGATTTCCCGGTCTTCATTCGGGATTTCAATACCCACCACGGATTTACCGGGGATCACCTCAACAACACGCACACTGATCACCGCCAGGGAACGAGCCAGGTCTTTCACCAGGTTGGTAATACGGCTCACCTTAACCCCGGGCGCGGGCTGAATTTCAAAACGGGTAATCACCGGCCCCGGCTGCACAGCCACCACTTCGGCACTGATGCCGAAGTCCTTCAACTTGAGTTCCAGCATGCGTGACATGGCTTCCAGTGTTTCAGCAGAGTAGCCGCGGCTGGCGCATTTCTCGGCCTTATCCAACAGGGAAATCTGCGGCAGATCGCCCTCCACTTCGCCCTCGAACAGCGTAACCTGCCGTTCCTTTTCGACCCGTTTACTGGTTTCCTTGGGTTTGGGTATCGCCTTGATTTTGGGCGGCTCGCGCGTTACTTCTTTCTTGATTTCCACCTCGAAGGTCCGCTTGCGAACCTCCAGCACTTCCTGAGCGGCTTTCTTTTCATCATGGCGCTGACGGGCACGGCGGAAAAATCCCAGAATAAAACCGCAGCTGGCAATGACAGCGGCTCCCAGGCGATCCATGAGCTTCAGCCAGCTCATGCCGGTGAATATCGTCATCCCCGTAAAGAACAGGGCAAGCAAAATCAGCGTGCCGCCAACCGGGTTGAACGCAGATAAAAACAGATTCGAGATCACCTGCCCCAGGATACCCCCCGATGTTTCGCGCAGCGCGCCCGTGTATTCGGCAAAGTGCTGGGTCGCCAGCGCCGTACCGGCAAGCAGGACGGAGATAAAGCCGGCGCAGTGCAGGGCAAACAGTGGCCAGCTGAACAACTGCCTGCGGCTGCGGTTACGAATGATCAGCCAGGCCCGATAGGCCAGCATAACGGGGAACAGGTAAGCCAGATAACCCAACAGGGAAAGCAGGACATCGGCACTCCAGGCGCCCGCCCTTCCGCCCAAATTGGCAATTGGCTGTGCAGCATCGGAGCCGGTATAGGTCCAGCCCGGATCCATCGGGTCGTAACTGAACAGCGCCAGCAGCAGGTAACCACAAAGTGCCAGCAAACCTATCAGAGCCCCTTCCTTGAGGCCATGAGCCAAGTGTTGTGAGAAATGTGCCGCTTTCAGCTCAGCCGCCTCATCCGGGATTTCCTGCTGAGTGGTTTTTTTCTTACGCGTTTCCTTCAATGTCTCTATCAGCCCATCTATTGAATTTAGTACCGTTAGGGTTATCGACGCCCTTTTTATAAACCAGCATTAAAGCACAAAATGCCGTGCATCGCCGGATATTTGGCACAGCCTTTCTAGAGTCCGCTTAAGCCACAAGGTTCCCGCAAACCCGCAAACGCCTGCTGCAGGAACCGGACGTTTATTTCCCGCCGCAATATAACAGTTTGATCTTTCATGACCTCTGCTAATGACAAAGTATATTAAAGAGAGCTTTTTATTCCATGTCAGCTTATTAACGCTAATACTTAAAGTGCATTGTAAAGTTTGCGCTTATTTCATAACAACCTTTCAACAGCGCCTGTGTTATAACCAATAGTGAATAATAAATAAAAAAGCTGCCCGAATTTGTGACAGAGGGAGGGCAAGATGCTATGGCAACACTTCGAAAGGTCATTCCTGCCACTTGTTGTATCTGTGGGCTTTCTTTTAACATCATCTCCGGTTACCGCTGAATCCCAACCGACACCCCCGTCAAAAAACCTCAACCTGTATCTACCTGCGATTTATACCGCCGTTCCGGAAGGCGGGTTCAAGACGGATCTCAATATCGCCCAACAGCCTCGCTCCACCGGTGCGTTTAAAGGTATAAAAACAAAAAAAACCTACCCCTTTGGTTATCAGCAGATTAAAGCGGATAAAACCATCCGCATCAGGGGTTGGGAGGTCAAAGAGGGGTTCTACCTTGGCCAGGCAAAAGTTGGCGGCGACTGGGGAATTGGCATGATGTACACCCGTGGCAATTTTGCTTATGGCATGAATAGTGATGGCGTGGGCTTGGTTTATAACGGAGAAAACTCCGTTTATCGGCTCAATATGGAAGAAATCTCTTTTAAGATCGACTTCTAGCGCCCGCTAATTCAGCACGCGCCGAAAGTCCGGCAAGGCATCCAGTAATGACTTGCCATAACGCTTGGTGAGAATCCGCCTGTCCAGCAGGGTGATACGACCGCTATCCTTTTCTGTGCGTAGCAGACGACCGCAGGCCTGTTTCAGCCGAATCGAGGCATCAGGCACACTGATCTCCCAGAAGGGGTCCTTACCCTGCTCCTTTAACCATTCGGTCAATGTGGCTTCCACAGGATCATTCGGCACGGCAAAGGGCAGCTTGGCAATGATGACATGTTTAACATAGTCGCCAGGCAAATCGACTCCTTCGGTCAAACTACCCAAACCAAAGATCACACTACCCGCCCCTTCATCAATCGCCGCCCGATGGCGACGAACCAGTTCCTGCTTGGAATAGTCGTCCTGCAACAGAACCAGGGGTTTTATCGAGTCGTCCAGTCCCCTGTAAACCTCCTGTAACTGAAACCGGGAGGTAAAAATAACCAGGGTGGCACTTTGCGGGTCGATAAGGGTATTGAGCTGGCTAACCAGCGCGGCCTCGAAGGCCTGGTTGTCACGCGGATCGGTAGCCGTGGGCGGCACTTCAAAGGTAGCAACCTGCTGATAATCGAAGGGGCTAGGCACAACATGAAAATGACTGTCCGCCGGCAGCCCCATGCGCGTCCTGGCCCGATTAAAACTGTTCAACGCCGACAATGTCGCCGAGGTCAAGACCGCCGCAAAACACGATGACCAGAGCATCTGCTGCAGGATTTGCGAAGCCATCACCGGACTGCTGCACAGTTCCATATCGGGCTGACCCGGCAGCTCAACCTTATTTAGCCACCTGGCCGTAGGAATCGCCGAGGCCTCGTCCTGGCTCGCATAACTTTGCCAGAGGTGCATCGCGGTTTCACTGCGCCCCAAGGGAATCGAAAGGCGCATGTAGTTCTGTTCCGCGACCTGTTTCAGCTCAGGCCCCTCGTCGCGGCCCTTCTCCATCAGCATATCGGCCACCAGCTCTAACACACGGTTAAGCTGGGAAAACATCAATGCCAGGTTCTTGGCGATAATGCGTAAATCCGGGGGCACTTCGCCACGGCTGAAGCGCAGCACCCGCTCATCAACGGGATAAATTCCCGAGGACCAGAGCCCTTCGATAATTTCCTCGACAAAGGCGAAATTATCCTCCATTTGCTTAAGAATGGAGGGCAGTTTTTCAATCTGCTCGCCAAGCGTCTGGTCATAGCCGACTTCGCTGGCAATTTGCGTCAACAGTCGCGGCACCTGCTTAAGCCATTGTTTGCCAGCGGCCAGCCTGAACTGCCCGCTAAAGTGGCTCAACGCCTTGTCGGGCAGATGGTGGGCCTCGTCAAAGACATAAATGGTTTCTTCCGGTTTCGGCAACAGTGCGCCGCCACCCAACGCCAAATCGGCAAGCACCAGGTCATGGTTGGCAACAATCACATCGGCGTCATTGATATTTTGTCGCGACAGAAAATAGCTGCAATCGGCAAAATGGCTGCAACGCCGGTTGCTGCACTGGTTATGGTCGGTAATAACCCGCTGCCACTGCTGGGCGGGGATCACATCCGGCCAACTGTCCCGATCGCCATCCCAGGCTCCCTGCTTAACCTTATCTTCCATGTCTTCATAGAGCGCCAGGGTCTCCTCATCCAGCCGCAGCGCCTGCTCATCCTCAAACAGCGCCTGGTCGGGCGCCAAATCGGCATGGCTGGTTAATGCGCTCTCCAACTTGGACAGGCACAGGTAGCGGCCACGCCCCTTGGCGATGGCATAGCTGAAAGGAAGCCCGCTGTATTGCACCAGGTCAGGCAAATCCTTTTGAACCAGCTGTTCCTGCAGCATAATGGTTGCCGTCGAGACAACCAGTTTCTTATTGAGTGCCAGCGCCATCGGCAGGCAGGCCAGCATATAGGCCACCGTCTTGCCGGTTCCTGTGCCGGCCTCAACGACGCAGATATGCGACTCGCCCAGCCGCAGCCCCTTTTCGTCGGTATGAATACCGCCCAGCACCTTGGCGATCTCAGCAATCATCAGGCGCTGCCCGTAACGGGGGCGATACCCCTTGTTATTAATCAGGGTTTTATAGGCCGATTGAATAGCGTTTTTCTGTTCGTCGGTAAGCATCGAGTCAACAACTAAACGGGCAGGAACACCGCCTGGGCGATGCTATGGACAATGACATTAATCGTACGGTTGGCACGGCCAGCGATGATACCTGAAATCATGTCCTGATTGGCAATCATCTTGCCAAACAAACGCTCAAAACTGAGGTTAACGGTGCCATTGGTACTGTTCGTTAACAGTAGCAGCCGGCCATTGGCATCGCGTCGGTGCGCAAGTCGCCAGGCAACAATTTCGATATTCCTGGCACTGTTGTAGAGTTTCTGCGGGTCCAGGCTATCCAACAGGAAGAGTTCGGTTCTTTCGCCATAGGCCTTATAGAGCATGCCCCTCAAACCAATACCCAGCGCAAACACCCGGTCTCCCTGATAATACTCGTCGAATGCCAACAGCATGGCATCAATACTGCCCTGCCCGCCCAATTCCGGATAATAAAGAGCGGCGGGAAAATTCGACATTTGCTGGAGACGCCTGCCAACCGTCTGCCCCGGCACCTTGGCTAACTCCCGGGGATTTCGTTTGTACAGCTTCACCACCAGTTCATCAACCAGGGCATTGATTTCCTGGATATGCATGTCCGACACCAGGTCGGTATCGGATTTAGCGAGATTCCTGACCTGAAAGCTGTTTGAACCGCAGCCTGAGATGAGTATCAAACACACAGAAGCAAGCAACAGGCGGGCACTCAAAGGTACTCGCCGCAACGTGGCATTCGATCGGGTGTCTGTTAGCATAGCAACTCCCTGTCAATTTCATCGGCATCATATAGGACTGCATAACATGGAACAACTTGACCAGATCGTTACGCTAATCGCGGTTACCATGGGTGTGGGCTGGGCCAGCGGTATCAACCTCTATGCAACCCTCCTGACGCTGGGCATTATGAGCATGACAGGTCACATGGTATTGCCCGAAGAACTGGAAATCCTGGGCAATCCCCTGGTTATCGCTGCCGCCGGGCTAATGTACATGGTGGAGTTCACCGCCGACAAGGTGCCCGGTGTCGATAGCATCTGGGATAGCATCCATACCTTTATCCGTATTCCTGCCGGCGCCATTCTCGCCGCCGGTATGGTGGGCGATACCAGTGCCGCGGCCGAGCTGGCTGCCGCAATCGTCGGTGGCGGACTCGCTGCCACCACCCACGCCACCAAAACCGGCGGGCGCATACTGATCAATACATCACCGGAACCCATGAGCAACTGGATTGCCTCCATCGGAGAAGACGTCGTGGTCATTCTCGGCATGTGGACAGCTATTCAACACCCTTGGGCATTCCTGGTACTGCTGGTGCTCTTCATCCTTATGCTGGTCTGGTTATTACCGAAAATCTGGCGCGCCCTGAAAAAAGCCGGCCGGGGAATCCGCAGCCTGTTTATTCGCGACCGGGGGTATCCAGGCGAAACCATTACCGACGCCCCGATTGATTTACCTGACCTCAGGCCTGAGGCCAGGAAAACGGACTAGGGCCTCCTACAGGCCCTATGGGCAGGGGTTGGAGTACTGCCGGTGAATAGCCTCGATACCCGCCAATACCTCGTCACTTAACGTCAAATCGATACTGGCAAGGTTACTCTCAAGCTGGGTTAAATTGGTCGCTCCCACAATCGTACTGGTGGTAAAAGGGCGCGAATTAACCCAGGCCAGCGCCATTTGAGCGGGATCCAGCCCATGCTCCCGCGCCAGACTCACATAAGCCCGGGTCGCTTTAATCCCTGTTTCAGTAAAGTAACGTGTATACCCCTTAAAACGCGTGCAGCGGGCGGTTTCCGGCTGCTGGTCATCGAGGTATTTCCCCGTAAGCGTTCCAAAGGCCAGGGGGGAATAGGCCAGCAGCCCTACCCTTTCCCGCATGCTCACTTCGGCAAGCCCCACTTCAAAACTCCGGTTCAGCAGGCTATAGGGGTTCTGGATGGTTTGAATGACGGGCAGTTGGTATTGATCGCGAAGCTTCAGGTAGCTCATGACCCCCCAGGGCGTTTCGTTTGAAACCCCAATAAACCTCACCTTATGCTGCTGGATTAATTCATCCAGGGCTTCAAGGGTCTCCAGTATCGGCGTCGATTCTTCCTGCTCATTGTGCTGGTAGTTGAGCTTGCCGAAGAAATTACTGTTCCGGTCAGGCCAGTGCAGCTGGTAAAGATCGATATAGTCGGTTTGCAGCCGCTGCAGGCTCTCTTCAACCGCCGTCTGAATATGGGCTGCCGTCAAACGGGGGCCGCCGCGAATATAGTCCATATTACGGCCCGGTCCTGTCACCTTGGTGGCAATCACCAGCTTATCCCGGTCGGCCCGCTTTTTTAGCCAGGTGCCGATATATTGCTCGGTCAGACCCTGCGAATGCGCCCGCGGAGGAACCGGATACATTTCGGCTGTATCGATAAAATTCACCCCGTGCTCCAGTGCACAATCCAGCTGCTGATGAGCCTCGCTCTCGGTATTTTGCTCGCCCCAGGTCATGCTACCGAGACAAATCCGGCTTACCTGTATGTCGGTATGGCCTAATAGAGAATACTTCATGACGTCCTCAGTCGTAATTAATTGCCTGCCTAGCTAAACACATCGCAAAGGATAACTGAATAAACTAGGATATACTTTTTCTGGAACCCACTGTCGAGGCAATAACATGGGCTGGGAAAACGAGTTCCCGCAAACGGACGCATTGATATACCTCAACCATGCAGCGGTCAGTCCTTGGCCACAGTGTACACAGCAGGCAGTCACTGCCTTCGCCCGGGAAAACGTGATTAAAGGCGCTGCCGACTACCCCGGCTGGCTAAAAGTCGAACAGCAGTTACGCCAACGCCTGCAACGCCTGATCAATGCGCCCAGCACGGACGACATCGCCCTTCAGAAAAATACCTCCGAAGCCCTGTCCGTCATTGCCTACGGGCTGGACTGGCAAGCTGGCGACAATGTTGTCATCAGCAACCAGGAATTTCCCTCAAACCGGATCGTCTGGGAGTCCCTCGCCCGTTTTGGCGTCGAAGTTCGGGTTGCCAACCTGGATGCAGAGAGCGACCCCGAACAGAAGCTGATCGATCAACTCAACCCTAAAACCCGCCTGCTCTCCGTCAGCTCCGTACAATACGCCTCCGGGCTAAAAATGGACTGCGCAAAACTAGGCACAGCCTGCAGGGAAAGGGGCGTTCTATTTTGTCTTGACGCGATACAAAGCATTGGCGCGCAGCGCTTTGATGTACAGGCCTATCAGGCTGACTTTGTGGTCGCCGACGGTCATAAATGGATGCTGGGACCCGAAGGCCTCGCCCTCTTTTACAGCACCCCTGCAGCGCGTAACAAGCTGCTACTCAACGAGTTCGGCTGGCATATGGTTAAACATCGGGGTAAATATGACCGCCTGGAGTGGGAGCCCATCGATAACGCGCAGCGTTTCGAGTGCGGCAGTCCCAATATGCTCGGCGCCTATGCGCTCAATGCGAGCCTGTCATTGCTGGAAGAGGTAGGCATGGCTCAGGTCGAAAGGTTCATCGACGAGCATGTCAGCTATCTGATCGAACAGCTCAGCGCACGCCCTGATATCAAGGTCATCAGCCCGAAGGACCCTGCCCGTCGCGCCGGTATTGTGACCTTTAAACACAGAGCCATCAGCTCTCCGCAACTTCACGAGCAACTCATGGCCAACCAGGTGATCTGCGCCCACCGAGGCGGCGGCATCCGTTTTTCACCGCATTTCTATACCCCCCGCGAAAAACTGGATAGCGCCCTTGCACTGCTTGATTAAAGCCGCGCCTGTGTTTTCAAAGATAATTTGAGCTATACCTAATTAATATGTTCAAACAAATAACGATTAACATCAGGCCGTTCTATGCGCGTTCCGCTTTCATTCCTGAGTCAGAGAATCACCAACTGGCTTAATAGGGAAAAACCACCGAGCCCTACGCCCCTGAGCGACTTCGGGCGTATCCGCTACGAGGTGAGGCCCTGCGATGTCATCCTGGTTGAGGGTCGCACCCGTATCAGCAATGTTATACGCTGGGTCACACAAAGCCCCTGGACCCACGCAGCGCTCTACATCGGACGCCTGCATGATATCGAAGACCCGAAGTTTAGAGCCCGGGCCGCGGATCATTTTAGTGGCGATCCCGAGGTGCAGCTCATCATAGAGAGTCTGTTGGGCGAAGGCACCGTATTGAGGCCCCTCACCGACTACGAGGAGGACCATTTACGCATCTGTCGCCCCCGCGGGCTATCTCACCGTGATAGCCAGCAGGTCATCAATTTTGCACTCAGCCGTCTGGGCTTCGGTTACGATGTACGACAAATACTGGATTTGGCACGCTTTCTGTTCCCTTGGCCAATCCTGCCGCGACGCTGGCGTTCAAGCCTGTTCGCCCATAATGCCGGGCGCCCAACCCGCACCGTCTGTTCGACCATGATTGCCGAGGCTTTCGCCTATATCCAGTTTCCCATCCTGCCGCTGGTGCGCAGCACCAATGAAAATGAAGTGCGCCTGTTCCGGCGTAACCCCCGAATCTGCACGCCGAAGGATTTTGACTATTCTCCCTACTTTGAAATCATTAAATACCCTTTTATCGACTGCGAACGTTACGGCAGTTATCGACTGCTGCCCTGGCACGGCAGTGCAACGCTTGTCGTAGAACATGGCGAGCACAGCCAGCCAGCGCCACAGCAACCCGCTGGGCAAGAAAACGAAGTAGACGAGGAGCGCAATAGCGAAGAAAAAAGGGACGACTTCTTAATTGAAGATGAGGAAAACGAGCTACAACGCCAACGGGACCCGCTGATTGAGGAAATCAGCAGAATGAAATAACGCCTCGCCGTTAAGCAGACTTGGCGATATTAAAGAGGTTAAAGTAATTTTGGCGGGTAATCTCAGCCAGCTCCTGAAGCGGGATGCCCCTCAAATCCGCCAGGAAACGGGCCACTTCGGCGACATATTTAGGCTCATTCTTCTTACCGCGAAAGGGAACCGGCGCCAGGTACGGCGAATCCGTTTCGATCAGTAAACGGTCAAGCGGAATTTTCTTAGCCACTTCCCGCAATTCCGAAGCATTGTTAAAGGTTACAATACCGGACAGGGAAATATAGTAGTTCATGTCCAGTGCCTGTCTCGCCATTTCCCAGGATTCGGTAAAGCAGTGGAGCACACCACCAAGTTCAATATCCCCCTCTTCACGGATAATTCCCAGGGTGTCGTCCTGCGCATCGCGAGTATGAATAATCACCGGTTTGCGAGCGCTTTTTGCGGCACGCATATGTTTCACAAACTGAGCCTGCTGCGCCTGGGCTCGGTCCCTGTCGTAAAAATAGTCGAGCCCCGTTTCGCCGATGGCAACAACCTTCGGATGCTCCGCCAGGGTTGCCAACTGTTCCACCGTCACATCGGCATCCCCCTCCTGCAAAGGATGCACGCCTACAGAGGCATGAACGCCGGGATATTGCTCTGCAATGCTGATCACATCGGGCAATTTATCCAGGCTAATGGCCACGCACAGCATGTGATCAACCCCTGCCTCCCGGGCAGCGGTAAGCGCGCCGTCCAGCCGCCCCTCATAAGGGGTCAAGTCCAGGCGATCCAAATGGCAATGGGAGTCTACCAGCCGAGGTGCTGTCATCATGAAATCAAGCAGTCAGGGTATTAAAGCGTATAGGTGGGGCGATCGGATTCCAGCGCCCCGGCGAGATAAGCTTCGATCTTGCGCAGCACAGTATCGTCTTCATTGTTGAACTGGATACCGATGCCTGCGGCACGGCTACCCTGCGCTCCCTTGGGAGTAATCCAAACCACTTTTCCCGCAATCGGCAGCTTTTCCGGTTCATCCATCAGGGACAGCAGGATAAAAACTTCAGCACCTAATTTGTAGCGTTTGTTGGTGGGTATGAAAAGGCCGCCCCCTTTAATAAAAGGCATAAAGGCTGCGTAAAGCACCGCCTTGTCCTTGATCGTCAGGGATAATATGCCGTTTCTTGGGCCGCCGTCAGCCATATTCAGTCCAGTATTAACAACAAAATTCAGTCCGCTTCAACGTTTGAAGCAATCGGACCAGTCTATCAGCAAAGTCTCGAAGAGCAGAATTTTATTCGGGTTATGCCCCGAGAGCAACGCCCTGCGATACGCCTGCAAACTGTCCAAATATAAATATAGACTATGCAGCTGAACCTGCCCGGCAGTTTTTTGAATAAAACTGGCCAAATCCTGATTTTTGATTGGCTGGCCACCGCCGGTCATCACGGTTTTTACCAGATCGTTCACCCAAACCTGTAGCCACTGTATGACCTGCAGGGGGTTGAAGGCCTGCCACGATTGCGCCACGGAACAGGGGCTACCTTTATGCTGCTGTATATCGGCCAGTCCTCGGTAAATAGCCTTACGCTGCCCGAGTCCGTCCTCCTGATAAAGCTGTAATGCCAGCAATGGTGCGTTATCAGCCAGCTTCAACGCCAACTCGACAGCCGCGGAGTCATTGATGACGTTTGCCAGCCAGTCGCGTGCCTGGGCAATATCGGGTGTGCCCGATACAAGCTGATTACAACGGCTGCGAATCGTCGCTGATACCTGGTCAGGCTGGTCGGTCACCAGCAGGAAAAGCGTCTGCGGTGGCGGCTCTTCCAGGTCCTTTAACAACGCATTGGCGGCATTGATGTTCAAGGCATCGGCAGGCTGCAGGATAATCACCTTGTAACCGTTAAGCTGGGCTGTTTGCGAGGAAAATGCCTTAAGCTGGCGTACCTGATCCACCTTGATCGCCTTGCCTGCCTCCTCGGGCTCGATAGACAGAAGATCGGGATGCGAGCCAGCTTTGGTCAACTGGCACCCCTTACAGTTCCCACAGGCCCGGTCCTGCACAGGCGCTGTGCAGAGCAGTCGTTCGGCCAGTGCCCTGGCAAAATGCGATTTTCCCGTCCCGGCATGGCCGGTCAACAGCAACGCATGGGGAAGCCGTCCTTGCTTGAGCTGTTCGGCCAACAATTGCCAGGCTGCAGTTTGCCAGGGATAGGGTGCCAGACCAGGTCTCTCCGTCATCTAAACCAGCCCCTGACTTGCCAGGAAAGGCATCAGTGCCGCGGCAATATCCTTCTGAACCTGATCTAAGGGCTGGCTGGCATCAATAATGACAAAGCGTTTGGGTTCTGCGGCTGCACGCTCAAGATAAGCAGCTCGGACCCGTTCGAAAAAGGCCTGTTGTTCACGCTCAAAACGATCCAGTTCGCCGCGCTGCCCGGCCCTTGCCAACCCCAGCTCCACCGGAAGATCCAGCAGCAAAGTCAGGTCCGGTCGCAATTCGCCCTGAACGGACTGTTCCAACTGGGCAATCAGCTCCAGAGACAGGCCCCTGCCACCGCCTTGATAGGCGTAGGTTGCATCAGTAAAGCGGTCGCTGAGAACCCAGTTGCCACGGGCAAGTGTCGGCTTGATCAATTGACTCAGGTGTTGTGCCCGGGCTGCAAACACCAACAACAACTCGGCATCTTCATCCAGCGCTTCGTCGTTATGGTTAAGCAGGAGTTCACGGATCTGCTCAGCGAGAGGGGTTCCGCCAGGCTCGCGGGTTACCGTCAGGTTAACCCCGTGCGATTGCAGAAACGATTGAACAAAGGCCATGTTGGTTGTTTTACCAACGCCTTCGACCCCTTCTACGGTGATAAATACACCCGCCATTTACACCTTCTTAAAATCAGTTGGTTTTGGGACTGGAGCGATACTGCTCGGCGCGTTGATTGATCTGATAGCGCCTGACAGCTTCGTTGTGCTGCTCAAGTGTATCAGAAAAGAAATGGCTGCCATCCCCGCGAGCCACAAAATACAGGCTTTTACCAGGCTTCGGATGCAATGCCGCATGAATCGCTTCCCTTCCAGCCGCAGCAATCGGCGTCGGCGGTAATCCGCGAATCACATAGGTGTTATAGGGCGTCGCTAATAACAGGTGTTTACGCTTGATGTTGCCCTGGTATTGATCACCCAGCCCATAAATTACAGTGGGATCCGTCTGCAGTCGCATTCCCTTGTTCAAACGGCGCACAAATACCCCGGCAATTTCTGGTCGTTCCTCTGCCAATCCGGTTTCCTTCTCGACGATGGAGGCCATAATCAAGGCTTCGTAAGCGCTTTTATAGGGTAACTCCTTTTCCCGTTGCTGCCATTCTTCCTCAAGAACCGTCTCAAGACGCTGGTAAGCCCGCTTAAGGATATCCAGGTCACTGGTGCCACGGGTGAAATGATAGCTATCCGGGAAAAAACGCCCCTCCGGATGCTCCTCCGGCTTGCCCAGCTTTGCCATCACCTGCTTGGGCGTTAAGCCGGACAGTTCATGATGCAGCTCGTCGTTCTCAGCCAACGCAGCCAGTAGCTGCTTAAAGGTTCTCCCCTCGATCAGAGTAACCTGATAACGCACCACGTCGCCCCGCACCATTTTCTCCAGCAACTGCCGGGCGCTTACCCCTCCCGTCAGCTCGTATTCACCCGCCTGAACCTGTTTGGCTTTGCCGGTAATACGCGCATAAATTTTCCAAAACAGGGGTTGGGTAATGATGTTGCGTTGCTGTAATTCGGCGGTAACGGTTGAAAACCCGCTGCCTGGCGCGATTTGCAGAACCTGACCGGGAAACTCCAGCGGTGTAACGAGAGAACGATAACCTTGAAACGCCAGCGCAAAGGCTGCCAGTAATACAACAACAAACAGCCACGTTAGGCGCTTGAATAGCCGCTTCACTGTCGGTCACCGGCCGCATCGTGACAAAGCGCTTCCACTTTCTGTTGCAGCCTCTGCGTCACTGCACCTCGAACGTAATGCTGTGCATCCCATTGTTTAACAGGCCACACGCCAATCACGCTGTTGGTGAGAAACAGCTCCTGCGCCGACTTGAATTCATCCAGCGTCAAACTGACCTCCCGGGTTTTAATACCCATCGCATCGGCCGTATCGAGGACAAAGCTGCGCATGACACCACGCACACCGCACTCATCCAATGAGGGAGTCAGCAGTTCACCGTTTTTGACTGCGAAGAGGTTGCTCATGGTTCCCTCAATCACGTTGCCAACTGCATCAAGCACAATGCCCTCGGCAATAGCGCTATCCTGCCATTCGGCACGCGCCATTACCTGGTCCAGCCGATTCAGGTGTTTGATTCCGGCCAATCGGGAATTAGCGGCTAAGCGATAATCACAGGTGCGGATCTGAACCCCCTCGCAGCTGTGTAAATCCGGGTAGGCCGGCATCGGGAACAGGCTGACAACCCGCTGGCATTGCATTTCCTGCGGGGCAAGATAGCCGCGCCCGCCGGAGCCGGCCGTGATAATAATCTTAATCACCCCGTCTACGCCTTGCCCGCAAAGCTCGGCAATATCCTTGTTCAGGGCTGATTCAAATTGCACAGGCAACTGGATAGCCAGTCGTGAGCAGCCTTCTAGAAGGCGTTGCAGGTGGCGACGCCAGAGTTCAGGACAGCCATTTCTGACACGAACCGTTTCAAAAACCCCGTGGCCGTAGGCCGTCCCCCTGTCATAAACGCTCAGGGTATCACCGGGTTTCCCATTGACCAATGTTTTAGGGAGTTCTGTGGTCACTGTCACATGGCCTTGAAGATTGAGCGCCCAGGACGGGCGCTCATGCTAGCAATGCTATTTCAGCTTCTCAAATACCAGCGTTCCGTTGGTACCGCCGAAACCGAATGAGTTGGAGACCGCCACATCAATCGTGCGTTCCTGCGCTGTATGAGGCACATAGTTCAGGTCACAACCCTCATCCGGATTATCCAGGTTGATGGTTGGTGGCGCCACATTATCCTGAACGGCCAGTACGCTGAAAATGGCTTCAACGGCACCGGCAGCACCCAGCAGGTGCCCGATCATGGACTTGGTGGAACTGACCGCTACATTCTTCGCCGCATCACCCATCACCGATTTAACGGCCAGGGTCTCGGCAATATCGCCCGCGGGCGTAGATGTGCCGTGGGCATTGATGTAGTCAATAGTGTCAGCATTGATACCGGCATCGCGTATCGCATTTCTCATAGAGGCCGCCGCACCACTGCCATCTGCCGGTGGCGATGTCATGTGGTAGGCATCGCCACTCATACCGAAACCGGTCAGTTCGGCGTAGATTTTCGCACCACGGGCTTTAGCATGTTCGTACTCTTCCAATACCATCACACCCGCACCGTCACTCAGGACAAAACCGTCGCGATCACGATCCCACGGACGGCTTGCAGCCTGCGGATCGTCGTTACGGGTCGAGAGCGCACGCGCCGCCGCAAAGCCGCCCAGGCCCAGCTGTGAAGTCGCCATTTCAGCACCACCGGCAATCATCACGTCGGCATCGCCCTGCTGAATCATGCGCGCAGAAAAACCAATGTTATGAGTACCTGTCGTACAGGCGGTTACGATAGCAATATTGGGGCCTTTGTAACCGTACTTGATAGACAGGTTACCGGAGATCATGTTGATAATGCTGCCAGGCACGAAGAAAGGAGACACTTTACGAGGGCCGCTTTCCCGAATGGCATCATAGTTCTTTTCAATCATGGTCAGGCCGCCGATACCGGAGCCGACTGCAACACCAATACGGTGTGCATTCTCATCCGTCGCTTCCAGCCCTGAGTCCTCAATTGCCTGGATCGAAGCCACCATGCCGTATTGGATAAAGATATCCATCTTACGGGCATCCTTAGGCGGCAGATATAAACTCATATCCAGATCTTTCACGCTTCCACCGAAACGCGTTGTGTAGGCAGAGGTATCAAACAGTTCAATTGGCGCGATACCACTTTTGCCCGCAATAATGTTTTGCCAGGTTTGATCAACGTTATTGCCGACGGGCGTTACCGCACCTAAACCTGTTACAACCACTCGTCTACGCGACATGCTTGCTCTCCAAATACACTTAAAGACAAAAAAGCCGCGCTACACCAAGTGTGCGCGGCTTTTAAAAACAGAATCTAACGACTTACAGGTGTTCGTTGATGTAGTCGATAGCCAACTGTACAGTGGTGATTTTTTCGGCTTCTTCATCAGGGATTTCTGTTTCGAATTCCTCTTCCAGTGCCATTACCAGCTCAACAGTATCGAGTGAATCAGCGCCCAGGTCTTCAACAAAAGAAGATTCGTTAGTTACTTCTTCGTCTTTAACACCCAGTTGTTCGCAAACAATCTTTTTTACGCGTTCTTCTGTACTCATAACCTTTGTCACTCCTATGGATAAAATAAAGGTCTTAGCAATTCTGCCAAAATTCTTGTTGTTAACTCGTTTCTGTCGAGCCGTTAAATTGGCCCGCCGGAATGAGATGGCATCTTAACAAAGTTTCCAGCTAATACAATACGCATTAGTTATAAGAAAACCATTTTTTAACGATTATTGATTTGTCTCAGACTTCGCCGAACAGGTCGGCTTACATATACATCCCGCCGTTAACGTGCAGGGTTTCGCCTGTCACATAGCCCGCCGCTTCGCTCGCCAGATAGCCCACAGCGGCACTGATTTCCTCGGGCTGACCCAGACGCTGTACCGGTACCGCCGACAGCATTGCAGCCTTGTGCTCGTCGGACAGTTCTTTGGTCATATCGGTATCAATAAAGCCTGGCGCCACACTGTTTACGGTAATTCCACGGGAACCCACTTCACGCGCAAGCGAGCGCGTAAAACCTTCAACCCCGGCCTTGGCAGCAGAATAGTTGCACTGCCCCGCGTTACCCATGCTGCCCACCACAGAACTGATATTGATAATACGCCCCCAGCGAGCCTTAGTCATGCCACGCAGCAGCGCCTTGGAAACGCGGTAAATGGAGCTCAGGTTGGTGTTAATCACCGCATCCCATTCGTCATCCTTCATACGCAGCATAATATTATCGCGGGTAATACCAGCATTGTTTACCAGAATGGTGGGGGCACCAAACTGCTCATTAATCTGGGCAATCGCTGCATCGATCGATTCCTGGGAGGCAACATCCATGACAATACCGGTACCCGGATTTCCGGCCTCAGCCAATGCCGTTTTGATCTGCTCGGCACCGGATTCAGACGTCGCCGTTCCAATCACAGTCGCACCCTGTGACGCCAGCTCCAGCGCAATCGCTTTACCAATACCACGTGTTGCACCAGTAACCAGCGCAATTTTTCCTTCAATGCTCATAATTATTATCCAGTTTTCTCGCTAAAATTAGGGATTTGCCAACAACTCAGGGTCAGCTACAGTTGCCACATCCAAAGCCCGGCTAATACGCTTATTCAAACCGCTCAACACCTTGCCAGGTCCGCACTCGAGCATACGCTCAACGCCCTGACCGGTCATGTAGTTCACACAGTCTACCCACAACACCGGACGGTAAAGCTGCTGAACCAGGTTATCCTTAATAGCCGCCGCATCCGCCGCCACATCGGCAATCACATTCTGAACAACAGGGATCGTCGGCGCATTAATATTAATCGTCTCCAGCTCTGCAGCCAATTGCTCGGCAGCAGGCCTCATCAATTCGCAGTGGGAAGGTACGCTGACAGGCAAAGGCATCGCACGCTTGGCTCCAGCTTCTTTACAAAGCTCAATAGCGCGGTTCACCGCCGCTGTCTGTCCCGCAATCACAACCTGGCCGGGAGAATTGTAGTTAACCGCAGAAACCACGGAGCCTTGTCCGGCCTGCTCACAGGCTGACTCAATCGCCGCATCCTCAAGCCCGATAATGGCGGCCATCGCACCCTCTCCCGCCGGTACCGCAGACTGCATGAACAACCCGCGCTTATTAACCAGCTTGACCGCATCCTCAAAAGATAAGGCACCCGCGCACACCAGGGCACTGTACTCACCCAGGCTGTGCCCAGACATATAGGCAGGCGTCGCACCGCCCTGTTCGTTCCAAATACGCCATAACGCGACACTGGCCGTCAATAAAGCAGGCTGAGTCATATCAGTGCGATTCAACACGTCCGCCGGACCATCCTGAACCAGTTGCCAAAGGTCAGTGGACAGCGCCGTTGAAGCCTCATCAAAGGTTGCCTTAACCTGGGGAAACCTTTCCGATACATCAGCCAACATACCGATGGACTGGGAACCCTGGCCGGGGAAAACAAATGCTAGTGATTGGCTCATATTCTAACTTCCTGGAATTATTGTTCTAAAAAAAATGCTTGAGCACGCTATCGCGGATTAATTGGGGTACATCGGTTTCCACTTCACGAATTGCGCGCGTAACTGCCTGGCAAAAACTCGCGTGGTCCGCATTGCCGTGGCTTTTAATAACAATCCCCTCCAACCCCAACAGACTGGCGCCGTTTCGATTTTTGGGATCAATCTGCTCACTCAGCCTTTTAAAGGTAGGGCGAATCATTAGCCCAACCAGCCGGGTCCAGAGGTTTTGCTTCATGGCTCTCAGTAACAGCTCACGAATCATCTTGGCCAGACCTTCACTGGTTTTGAGGGCAACATTTCCCACAAAACCGTCACACACAATGATGTCTGCCTGATTTGAAAAAATCGCATCGCCTTCGACGAAACCAATATAGTTAAGATGGTCCTGGTTACTCAGCAGCTCAGCCGTCTCTCGCACCAGCTCGTTACCTTTAACCGCCTCATGTCCGACATTCAACAGCCCTACCCGGGGACGAGCGCAGTTATCCACGGCTCGCGACACAATCGACCCCATCACAGCGAACTGATAGAGCTGGCGAGGTGTACAATCAAGGTTCGCCCCTAAATCCAGCACGTGACAGTGCCCATTCAGTGTCGGGATTTCCGAAATAAATGCCGGGCGATCAATGCCCTCATGCGTACCCAGTATCGAACGCCCCAGTGCCATCAGCGCGCCCGTATTACCAGCACTGACACAGGCATTGGCTTCCCCGGCCTTAACTTGCTTGAGTGCTTCAGCCATGGAGGAGTCTTTTTTATTGCGCAGGGCGCTGGAGGGCTGCTCATCCATTTCCACCACACTGGCCGTGTGGCGTATCTGGTAGCGATCATGGAAGGTTTGGGCGTCGGCAGGCAGCGCCGCCTTGATAGCAGCCTGGTCGCCAGTAAAGATGAGCTTTAGCTCGGGGTATTTCGACAGACAGGTAAAGGCTGCCGGGACGGTGATGCGGGGACCGAAATCCCCGCCCATTGCATCAACTGCAATCGAGACCGGATGAGTCAAAATTACTCGTCGTCGTTAACGTCTACTACTTTCTTACCACGGTAGAAGCCATCAGCAGTGATGTGGTGGCGACGGTGAGTTTCACCGGTCACGGAATCCGTGGATAAAGTTGGTCCACTCAGAGAGTCGTGTGAACGACGCATACCACGACGTGAACGAGTCTTTTTGTTTTGTTGTACGGCCATGTTTTACTCCAAAAAAATCTATTTTTGATTCTTTAGCTCGGCAAGCACCGCAAAGGGATTGGGCTTATCCTGCTTTTCTGTCTGTTCATCCTGCGCCTGATAGCTGCTATCCAGACGACACTCACCCTCGGGGTGTTTTGCCACAATTGGCAAACTCAACATTAATTCCTGCTCAATCAACGGCCAAAGTTCAACTTCAGGCTCTTCCAGCAGCAAAGGATCGTAATAACGCGGCAGTGCAATTACTGCGTCCTCATGTCGAGCAATTGCCAGATTAATATCGCCCTGAACCGATAGCGTGAAAGGCTGCAAGCAGCGCTGACACTCCAGCATCACATCGGCACTCAATGAGCCGGTGATAATACTCAACCCCTGCTCGTCTTTGGCAAAGTGTAAAACGACCTGAATATCTCCCTCACGATTAAGCAAGGTATCCTTCAGGCGCTCACACCCTGAGAGCGCGACTGTGCCCTCAAGATCAATACGCTGCTCAATTAACTTAAGCGGCTCAATAACTTTTGGCAGGGGTACAGCTGACATAGGCGCGCAATAATAGGGGCAGTGCCTTGATATGTCAAAGAAAATCAAGGCTTTTTAGTGATGAAAACGCTTCTACAAAAAGCCGGTTAATAATAGGCGTTACTGCGGTCAGCGTGATCGGTGACATCGCGGATTTCTCCCAGCTCAGGGATATGCTCGCGCAGGGTTTTTTCCACACCATCTTTAAGGGTTAAATCCACTGAGCTACAGCCCTGGCAACCGCCACCAAACTTAAGAACCGCAATATTCTCTTCGACGATTTCCATTAAACTCACTTCACCGCCGTGAGAAGCCAGCATCGGATTCACCTCTGTCCAAAGCACATAATTAATCTTCTCTTCCAGCGTGCTGTTCTCGCTAATTTTCGGCAGCTTGGAGTTTGGGGCCTTGATGGTTAACTGACCGCCCATACGATCCTGGTTGTAATCGATATTGGCCTCATCAAGATAAGGCAGGCTGCGCTCCTCAATATAAGTCGGGAAAGGCATACCCTCCAACTTGATATCCTCTTCCTTTTCATCGCCGGGACGACAATAGGCCAGACAGGTTTCAGCTTGAGGCGTACCGGGCTGCAATACGAAAATGCGTACACCCACTCCCTGCTGATCCTGCTTAGAGAGCAGGTCCAGCAAATACTCCTGGGCGCCAGGGGTAATTTCTATCATTTGACTCACAGTGACACCTCTTAAAAAACTCTCAAAAAGACAATGACGCGCATTGTACGCCATGCTAAAACAGATATAAACCTGAGTAAAACATTCAAGTTTTATTATTCACCGTCTCTTTACAGGATGCAAAACAATAATTTAAGTCGAAAAGCCTGTCATATCTGGTAAAATAGCGGCCTTTTTGACCGGCAATTTCTTTTACGTAGAGTTTAAAAGGTAACACTATGGCAGCAAATGAGCAGCGTATCAGCGCCCTGAAATCAGCCCTTGAGAATCGCATT
Organism: Pseudomonadales bacterium; assembly: GCA_041395865.1. Lineage (GTDB taxonomy): Bacteria > Pseudomonadota > Gammaproteobacteria > Pseudomonadales > IMCC2047 > IMCC2047. The sequence continues at coordinate 27,926 of JAWKZQ010000017.1, read as the reverse complement.
CTGGTTCTGGACGGCGGCATGGGCACCATGATCCAGACCCATGGCCTGGAAGAAGCCGATTTCCGTGGCGAGCGCTTCAAGGATTTCGAAAAACTGCTCAAGGGCAACAACGACCTGCTGTCCATCACCCAGCCCGACATCATTAAAGGCATTCACCGCGCTTACCTTGAGGCCGGTGCCGATATTATCGAAACCAACACCTTTAACTCCAACGCGATCTCCCAGTCGGATTACGCGCTGGAAACACTCAGCCATGAGCTGAACCTGACCGGCGCACGCATCGCCCGCGAAGTCGCCGATGAGTTCACCGCACAAAACCCGGACAAACCGCGTTTCGTTGCCGGTATTCTCGGCCCAACCAGTCGCACCGCGACCATTTCCCCCGACGTCAATGATCCGGGCTTCCGCAACACCACCTTCGATCAACTGGTGGAAAACTACACCGAGGCCACTGCCGGCCTGATCGAAGGCGATGTTGATATCATCATGATTGAGACCGTGTTCGACACCCTCAACGCCAAAGCCGCGATCTATGCCGTAAAAAGTTACTTCATGGACAATGGCGTCGAACTGCCGATCATGATCTCCGGCACAATTACCGATGCCAGCGGACGCACCCTGTCCGGCCAAACAACGGAAGCCTTCTGGAACTCGATTGCGCACGCCAAACCCTTATCCGTCGGCCTCAACTGTGCGCTCGGCGCTACAGACATGCGCCCCTACGTTGAAGAACTGGCCACCAAAGCCAGCACCAACGTGAGCGCCCACCCTAACGCCGGCCTGCCCAACGAGTTTGGCGAATACGACCAGACGCCCGAAGAGATGGCCGAGATCGTAGGCGAATTCCTTGAGTCCGGCCTGTTGAACATTGTCGGCGGTTGCTGTGGTACGACGCCCGACCACATCCGCGCCATTGCGGAAAAGGCCGCCCAATGCGCCCCGCGCCAAATTCCGGATATTCCCAAGCAATGCCGCCTGGTGAGCCTGGAAGCCTTCAACATTGGCCTGACTCACTATTCGTTAACGTCGGCGAACGGACCAACGTAACCGGTTCCGCGATGTTCAAGCGTCTGATTCTGGAAGAGGAATATGACACCGCCTTAAGTGTTGCCGCGACCGGAGTGGAAAACGGTGCCCAAGTCATCGACATCAACATGGATGAAGGCATGCTTGACTCTGAGGCTGCCATGATCAGGTTCCTGAACCTGATTGCTGAAACCGGATATCGCGTCCCCATTATGCTCGACTCTTCCAGGTGGAGATTATCGAAGCGGGCCTGAAATGCGCCAGGGCAAGTGCGTGGTCAACTCCATCAGCCTTAAAGAGGGTGAAGAACAGTTTATCGACCATGCCCGCAAGTGCATGCTGCACGGCACAGCCGTGATCATCATGGCTTTTCGACGAGGACGCAGGCCGACAACCTGCAGCGCAAAATTGAAATTCCCAGCGCTCCTACCATTCTGGTCAGCAGGTCGGTTATCCGCCTCAGGACATCATTTTCGATCCGAACATCTTTGCATGCCACCGGCGGCCCATTGAGCACAACAACTATGCAGTACGTTCTGTCAAGCCGCCGCTGGATCAAACAGAACCTGCTGCCTACGCCATGATTTCCGGCGGCGTCATAACGTTTTCGCCTTCTCTTTCCGCGGTAGCGCAGCAGGTTCGAGAGGCCATTCCTCCGGTCTTCCTGTACCACGCCATCAGGCTGGCTTGACCATAGCCATTGTTAACGCCGGACAGCTGTCTGTTTACGATGACCTGCCGGAAGAATTACGTGAAAGGTTGAGACGTGGTCCTGAACCGCACACCGAGCTGCTGGCCATCGCCGACAACGCACTACCGCGGTGACCTTTTAAGGAAAGCCGGTGGCGCCGTGGCCGGTCAACAGCCCGCCTTGAACATTCCCTGGTTAAAGGCATCAACGCCTTTATTGAAGAAGATACCGAAGAGGCTCGCCAACAAGCCGACCGCCCCATCCACGTGATTGAGAGCCCCCTAATGGACGGCACATGGTCGGCGACCTGTTTGGCTCCGGCAAAATGTTCCTGCCCCAGGTGATGAAAAGCGCCCACATGCGACAAGGCGGTCGCCTACCTGTTATATATTGTGAAGATGAAGAAAGGACGACAGCGTTTCACAGTCCAACGGCAAAATCATGGCTACCGTGAAAGGCGACGTACACGATATTGGCAAAAACATCGTTGGCGTCGTACTTCAGATGTAATAACTTTGAGGTGATCGACCTGGAGCGTTATGGTTCCTGCGAACAGATTCTCCAAGGTTGCCGAAGAGAATGTCGACATTATCGGCCTTGGACTGATCACGCCATCACTGGACGAAATGGTGCACGTTGCCAAGAAATGCAGCGTCTACCGACTACAACATTCCCGTCATGATCGGCGGCGCCACAGGCCTCCAAGGCACACGGCCGTTAAGATCGAACCGCAATATAAAAACGACCTGACGGTTTACACGTCGCGCTGACGCCTGCGTCCACGATGAGCACGCGTACGCCTGATGAGCGAAGAACATAAACCCGAGCTGGTCAAAGAGGTTCGTACCGAATACGAAGCGTGCGCTACTTAATAAAAACCGCCGCGCGCCAAATCCAGCTGCTGACCTATGAGCAGGCCTGCGCCAACGCGATGGACTTTGGTGGGAAGCCTACACCTTTGACATCACGGGTGTTAAGGTATTCGAGGATTACCCGCTTGAAGAGCTGCTTGATTATATCGACTGGACCCCTTTCTTTATTACCTGGGAGCTGGCCGGTAAATACCCAAAAATCTTCAAGGACGAGAAAATCGGCGAACAGGCCAGACACCTGTTTGACGATGCACAAGAACTGCTGAAACAGATTATTGAAGAAAAACGCTTCACCGCCAAAGCCGTGATTGTGGTTTCTGGCCGGCCAATCAGGTGGCAGCGACGATATCGGCATCTATGGTGACGACAACCGTATTCAGCCGGTGGCCACCCTGCACCACCTGCGCCAGCAGGCCAGCCAGCAGAACGGTCGCCCCAATGCGTCACTGGCAGACTTTATTGCTCCCAGGGATAGCAACGTCGCAGACTATATCGGCGGCTTTGCCGTAACCACCGGCCTGGGTGCCGCGGAATTTGCCAAGGAGTTCGAAGCCCAGCACGATGATTACAACAGCATCATGGTGGCGCTGGCCAGCCGTCTGGCCGAAGCGTTTGCTGAGCGTATGCACGAACGCGTGCGCAAGGAATTCTGGCCCTATGCCAGCGACGAAAACCTGAGCAACGAAGCCCTGATCAAAGAAGAGTATCGCGGCATCCGCCCTGCTCCCGGTTATCCCGCGTGCCCGGACCACACTGAAAAAGGCACGCTGTTTGAGTTGCTGGGCGCCGAGAGCAAAGCCAACATCGAGCTTACCGACAGCTTCGCCATGCTGCCCGCCGCATCGGTCAGCGGCTGGTACTTCTCTCACCCGGAATCCCGCTACTTTGGCATTGGCAAGGTGAACAAGGACCAGGTCGAGTCGCTGGCAGAGCGCAAAGACATGCCCGTTTCAACGCTGGAGCGCTGGCTGGCCCTGTGTTAGGTTACGAGGACTAACCTCAAGCGACTCTGGGGATGCATAAATGCCCGAGCAAAAGGAAAAGCCACTAAAAACTGACACCATGGCAGATTATCTGCAGCGTTTTGCGGCCGCCTTCGGTGTGCAAAGCAATAAGAACAGAGCGCGATTTGCCCGCACAGCCGCGCACCTACATTGCCGGCCTTATTTTTGGTGCTCTTTGTTTCGCCGTTGCCGGTGTGGTCAGCCTGGTATTAAGTCAAACCTGACGGTTACTGGCGCTAACCCAGAAAACAGCGCGAAACCACCAGGGTAATGATCAGCAAAATACAGACGATATCGACATTGCTGCTGTGTTCGGTTGGCTCGCTCATTAGATACCCCACCCTATTTGTTGGCTTAGATAAGTACGCTAACAGCACGTAAACCCGTTATTGATAAAACAGCACCTTGCCCTGTTTTATCACAGCTGGCGTGAATTTTTCCAGTTTTGATTAAAACCGCACCCAAAATCGTGTAAAATCACGCGCCAGATTGGAGGGACGCACAACCCAAGCGGATGGTGCAATTCGATACCTGCAAGAGCGTGTCCCGCATTACTTTTTGACATAACCATTCAAGAGATGCCATGTACGTATACGACCAGTACGATCAGCAAATAGTTGATGATCGTGTCGCGCAATACCGCGACCAGACCCAGCGCTACCTCGCTGGCGACCTCACCGAAGAAGAGTTCCTGCCGTTACGCCTGCAAAACGGCCTGTACATCCAGCGTCACGCGCCGATGCTGCGTGTTGCAGTTCCATACGGCATGCTTTCTTCCAAACAAATGCGCAAACTGGCTCATATCGCCCGCACCTATGATCGCGGCTACGGCCACTTTACGACGCGCCACAATATGCAGTTTAACTGGCCTAAGCTGGAACAGGTGCCCGATATCCTGGAAGAACTGGCCAGCGTACAAATGCACGCCATCCAGACCAGCGGCAACTGTATCCGCAATGTTTCGACCGATCAGTTTGCCGGTGTGACCGCCGAGGAAATCGAAGACCCGCGCCCATGGGCCGAGCTGCTTCGCCAATGGTCCACCTTCCACCCGGAATTCGCTTTCCTGCCGCGTAAATTCAAAATCGCCGTCTGTGCCACACCTGGCGTGGATCGTGCTGCCACCCAGGCACACGATGTCGGCGTTTATATCGTTAAAAATGACGCGGGCGAAATCGGCTTTAAAATTCTCGTCGGCGGCGGCCAGGGTCGCACGCCTATTCTTGGCAGCATCATCAAGGAATTCCTGCCTAAGGAACACCTGTTGAGCTATCTCGAGGCTGTACTGCGTGTTTATAACCGCCTTGGCCGTCGTGACAACAAATTCAAAGCCCGTATCAAAATTCTGGTACGCGCCCTGACGCCTGAAGTTTTCTCGCAAATGGTCGAAGAGGAATGGACCCACCTCAAGGACGGTCCGATCACCCTGCCGCAGGAAGAGATTGATCGCGTCAAAAACGCATTCACCTTCCCGGACTACAAAGACCTGTCCGCTGAAAATGCAGCGTTTGAAGCCAAAAAAGCTGAAGATTCCGTATTCGCCAACTGGGTTGCCCGCAACACGCACCCACACAAGAAACCCGGTTATGCGGCCGTCACCCTGACGCTCAAACAAACCGGCATTGCCCCCGGCGACTGCACCGACGAGCAAATGGACAATATGGCTGACATGGCCGACAAATACAGTTTCAGCGAGCTGCGCGTCAGCCACTTCCAGAACGTAATCCTGGCCGATGTGGAACTGGGCGACCTGTATGCCGTTTGGCAGGAAGCCAAAGCCATGGGCTTCGCCACACCAAACCTGGGCCTGCTGACCGACATGATCTGCTGTCCTGGCGGCGACTTCTGCGCCCTGGCCAACGCCAAATCCATCCCCATTGCCAAACAAATCCAGGCACGTTTCGACAATCTGGACTACCTGTATGACATTGGCGAACTGGAACTCAATATTTCCGGTTGTATGAATGCTTGCGGCCACCACCACGTGGGTAACATTGGCATTCTGGGCGTGGATAAAAAAGGCGCCGAGTTCTACCAGATTTCCCTGGGCGGCCAGTCCGGCGTCAATGCCAACATCGGCAAGATCATTGGCCCGTCCTTCGGCGAAGCCGATATCGCCGACGCCCTGGAAAAAATCATCAACGTTTACCTGGACAATCGTACCGAAGAAGAGCGTTTCATCGACACCTTCGACCGTATCGGTATGGAGCCATTCAAGACACGGGTATATGCCAATGCCTAAGATTATCAAAGACGCACAAATTCAAGAGGACAGCTGGCAACTGATTGCCAAAGACGCCACCGACAGCCTGCCTGCAGGTGACGTTGTCGTGCCTGTAGAACTCTGGAAAGCGCAAGCCGACAGTCTCAGCCAGCGCGAAGGCGGTGTTGCTGTTTGGATCGATGCCGGTGAAGAAGCGGAAAGCATCGTTGAAGACCTGGATAAAATTGCCTTTATTGCCATTAACTTCCCGGCTTTCACCGATGGTCGAGGCTACTCCTACGCCCGCCTGCTGCGCGAACGTTACGGCTATACCGGCGAAATTCGCGCCATTGGCGATGTGTTACAGGATCAACTGCAACACATGACACGCTGCGGCTTTACCAGCTTTGCGCTGAAAGAAGGCAAGGATATCGAAAGCGCATTGGCCGGCCTGAAAACCATTAACGAACCTTATCAGGCTGCAACGGATCTTCCACCGTTATTCCGCCGCCGCAGTTAAGCCTCAAGCATTTAGCCACCCAGATAGTTTTTGGGTGGCTAACCTTCCCTCCTTACCTGTCCCGGTCATAAGCCACGCACATAATCTCCGTGCTACCCGGCAAGACAAGCACGGGCTAAACCGTAACCCGTTCACTCATTTTTTGTTTCGTTTGCCTAGCGTCCCCCTCAGGGCACTGAGCCAGCCTAAAAGTTGCGAAAACTATCCGCGCTATAAAGTGAAAACCTGAGTTCGGAAGACCAGAATTCAACGGGCAGCCCGGCTTTTTGCTTTAAATGCGCCAAAAAAATCTCAGGTTCAGGTAACTGGCTCCAAACCTTGGGTAAAAAGGTGGCCCGCTGGCTGCCATATTCCAATACCAAGCCATGCTCTCCCGGCCTGATCTGCTGAAACAGCATTTCTTCAGAGTCAGTCACTATTGGGTTTAACTGACTCAACACTGAAATTTCAATCCCGAGGCTCTCCAACTGAGAAAGCGCCAGCGGCTCAAACCGCTGATCGCTGAAAGCCGCTAAAAAAGCATTGCGGGCTACATTTTCAGCCAGACTCTGAGTCGCCGATAGCGTACCGATACAACCTGCCAACCGCTCTTTGCAATAAAGTGTCACAAAACTCGCCGCCGATTTGTGTAACACCGGGTCAAGCTGATCCAGATCGACGGGGAATGACGCTCCAAGCGCCGCGCCATGAGCGATTGATGCCTCTGCCAATGCCAGCAAACTGGTTTTATGTTCACCTTCCAGCTTAACAGAGGCCATAAGCGCCGTACCCGACCACCCGGCTGTGATCGCCCGCCGTGTCACCGGAGTTTCTCAAATCCAGCGGCTGAACATTCAAACCACGCGTTCTAGCGGCATACAGCAAGCCGTTCACAGCAAAGCAACCACAGGCCTGTTCGCCAACCAGATCAATCTCCAAATTACAGATTGCCCGACTGGTATCCGCATCGATCTGACGAGCCGTGGCATAATCATGAAAGTGGCTCAAATCGGAACTGACCAGGATCAGGGTTTCAGCCCCGCCCCAAACCAAATCGAGAACCTCCGCCACCTCCTCGGGCGAAGCAAAACCGATAAGCATCGGAATTAGCTCAAATTCACCCAAGACTGTTTGTAAAAAGGGTAACTGTACTTCCAGGCTATGCTCGGGCGCATGTGCTCATGCTGATGACCTGGGGGAGCCGTAAAAGGGCAGCGATAGATTCACATCAAGCGCAATCGAACCAGCGGTGTTTCAAAAAGGAGACGGAAGGCACCCATGCCCCACAGACAGGTACATAATGCGCCGGGCCCAGCAGCACCACCGCCTGATCTTTCCTGGGCCGCAATAACCGGTAAGCTGCTGCTGCGACAGGCCCGGAATAAATATAGCCGGCATGGGGGCACGGTCCCTTGCATAACGGACCTTCGTACGATTTGCCGAGCAAGCATCTCTGCTCGGTCTGCGCGCTCAGCTGCAATGAATCCTGGGTAAAACGCCCTGCAACCGCAGGGCTTCGCACCTTAACATAATGACCACCCCTTTCCTGCCCCATTATTTTATAATATCTAAAGCAATCGAGTCAGATGCAGTACGCTCTGTAGGGAGGTTCTATGGCCCGCAACAGGCAAAAACAGCAAGAAACAACGGTTGCCACCCAATATTGGCACCAACTGGAGGACGGCCGCATACAAATGCGATACCTGCCCACGCTTTGCAATTCACGAAAACCAGCGTGGTTTGTGTTTTGTCCGGGGCTGCGAGAACCGGCAAATAAAGCTATTCAGCTATGGCCTGTCAGCGGTTTCATTGACCCCATTGAAAAAAAACCACTGAATCATTCCCTGGCTCATCTGTACTGTCTTTTTCGTACCGCCACGGCTGTAACCTCGCCTGCAAGTTCTGCCAGAACTGGGATATGAAGCAAGTCTCGTGAAATGGACACGTTGGCCCGATAGCGCTAGCCCCAAGCCGTCACTCAAGCTGCAGAGCTTGGCTGTAAAAGCATTGCGTTTACCTATAACGACCCGATCATTTTCCTGGAATATGCGGTGGACATTGCCAAGGCCTGCCATGAAATGGGGATCAAGAGCGTTGCTGTAACAGCCGGTTATGCTTCACCTGCCGGGCCTCGCCGGGAGTTTTTCTCCATATGGATGCAGCAAACGTGGACTACTGAAAGGGGTTTACCGAAAGCTTTTATTACAAATTTGCAGCGCCCACCTGGCACCTGTCCTGGACACCCTGCTGTACCTTAAGCACGAAACCCAGAGTGTGGTTCGAACTCACCACTGCTCATACCGGTAAACGATTCATCCGCTGAAATAGACGAAATGACCCGATGGGTTTTTGAAAACCTCGGACCGGATATTCCCATGCACTTCACGGCCTTTCATCCAGACTGGAAAATGCGGGATAAACCCGCAACACCGGCACATCAACCTTAACCGCCAGAAATCGCGATCGCCAACAGTATTCGCTATGCCTGCCGAAGCATTTTATGATACAGAAGGATCAAGCACCTACTGTTATCAGTGCGGCCTGCGCTTGATTGAGCGAGACTGGTATCGGCTCGGCGACTGGCAAATTAACGCCACAGGCCATTGCCTTAACTGTGGCACACCGCTGGCTGGCCACTTTGAGAGTCAGCCCGGTAACTGGGGTGCCAAACGGATTCCCGTTCGCATGAGCTATTAGTTCTTTTCAACAACCATAAAAACTTTGCTTAAGGCTACCTGTTCAAGAAATCGGCAATGTCCTTGATAGCCGCACGCCCCTCTGGAAGTACTGCTGCAAAAGCCTGCCAGACGTGGGGCAACTGGTGCCAGACATCCAGCTGAACAGTCACTCCGGCTGCCCGCATTTTGTCAGCAACCCGTCGCGCATCATCGAGCAGCACCTCCGTATCACTGACCTGAATCAGGGTCGACGGAAAACCGCTGAAGTCCCCGTATAAGGGGGAAATATAGGGTAGCGTCAGATCGCTTCCTGGCGCGTACAAATCAGCCAACGGATTGATTAACCAGGCGGGAACCATGGCGTCTGTTTGCCTGTTTTGCAGCAAAGAGCTGCCTGTTCCAGCCAGGTCCGTCACTGGCGATAACGCCACAAACTTTCCAGGCATCTCAAGCTTTTCATCGCGAAGCTTGAGCCCTAATGCCAGGGCCAGGCAACCTCCCGCAGAATCCCCCGCCACACTAATCGCATTAGCCGGGTACCCTTGTAACAATGCGCTATACGCGGCAAAAACGTCATCCAATGCTGCCGGGAAAGGATTTTCAGGCGCTTTGCGGTAATCGACCGCCACAAAAGAAATACCGCACTTAAGCGCGAGCCTGGAAATAAGATCAAGGTGGGTGGTTGTTGGAGCCCCGGCAATAAAGGCTCCGCCCGGAAGATAAAGAACAACGCGCGCAGGATCATTACGAAGCGGTTTAAACCAAGTCAGGGGGACACCATCAAGCCACTGTTCGGATAAAGTGATATTCAGCCTTCGTTTGGGAATTTGTTTTGCCAGTTTATCGAAACGCCGCCTCGCCTCAGCAACGGGAATATCCTGCCGGCCCTCCCAAAACCTTCGATTCAGTTTAAGTAAAAACTGCAGAATAACGGCACGCACACTGCTGTAACGGCTGGACTTCCAGTCTTTTGGCATGTCGATCTCCGTGATCTCATAGGGGCATTCATCTATAAATTATGCTGGCATCCATTTCAACGAGTCGATACATTAGCCGCGCTACCATTAACCTAATTCATAATCCAAGCCCCATGCAACTCATCCTGGCTTCAAGCTCCAGCTACCGAAAAGAACTGTTAAACCGCCTGCGACTCGATTTTTCCTGCGACGCGCCGGAAATCGATGAAACTCCCTTGCCCGGCGAAACGCCAGCGCAACTCGTCAAGCGGCTGGCGCTGGCAAAGGCCCGCAAAGTTGCTGAGCGTCACCCAAACGCGCTGATTATTGGCAGCGACCAGGCGGCAGTTCTGGGAAATAACGTACTGGGCAAACCTCACACGGAAGAAAATGCCGTCAAGCAACTGCAGCAGGCAAGCAATAAAACCCTGCAATTAATGACCGGGCTTTGCCTGCTCAACAGCAAAACAGGCGAATACCAGCTGGAAATGGTGCCCTACGCCGTTACGCTACGAGATTTAAGCGACAGAGCGCTGGCCAGTTACGTGGAAAAAGATAGGCCCCTGGATTGTGCGGGCAGTTTCAAATGGGAACAGCTGGGTATCGCCCTTTTCAGCGACATGCGGGGCAGCGACGTAACGGCCCTTCAGGGCCTGCCGCTGATCAAACTGGTTGATATGCTGGAAGCCGAAGGCGTGAGCGTTTTATAGCCTGCACGCCTTCAGCATCATTGACCTCTTATTGGCGATTAGGCGCCGCGGCGCCGATACCCAACTGATTAGCTAGTGCCGCGCCAGCGGCAATGCCCAGGCGATCGGCGAATTCTTCAAAGGGCGTACGCTTGAGGGTGAAATCAACAATATTTTCCTCACCAATCACTTCACGAGCCACAAACCCGGTGCTACCCAGGCCGTCCACCAGGCCAAGCTCCAGCGCTTGCTCGCCGGTCCAGATTAACCCTGAAAACACCTTATCATCGGACGTCAGGCGGTCACCACGGCCCTTCTTGACCTGATTGATAAACTGCTGATGAGTCACCGATAACACACCCTGCCAGAAGTCCTTGTCACTTTCTTTCATGGGCGAGAAGGGGTCTAGAAACGCTTTGCTCTCACCGGCCGTGAAAACTCGACGCTCAATGCCCAGTTTGTCCAGTGTATCGACAAATCCGAAACTGGATGAAATGACGCCGATGGAGCCCACCAGGCTTGCCTTATCGGCATAAATTTCATCGGCCGCCGCGGCAATATAATAAGCGCCGGAGGCACCGATATCGCTAATTACGGCATAAACCTTAACATTGGGGTACAGCCCCTTGAGTCGCATAATTTCGTCATAGACGTAACCCGACTGCACCGGCGAACCGCCGGGGCTGTTGATGCGCAGGATAACACCCTTGGTGTTCGCACTTTCAAAGGCGTTACGCAGGCCTGTCACGATCGTATCGGCATTGGCCACATCCTGGTCGCTGATAACCCCGTTAATATCCACCAGTGCGGTATGAGAGCCACCAATGCCCGGGCTGCTATCACCCATCCAGTTAGGCAGCGTGAATAAAAACAGAATGACAAACAGGTAACCGAAGGTCAGCAGCTTGAAGAAGACGCCCCAGCGACGCGCACGCCGACTCTCCTTGTTTTGCTGCATCAACAGTTTTTCGATTAATTGCCATTCCTTGTCATTACCAGGACGCGTTGACTGCCCCGGCTCCTGTTCATTCCATAAATCCTGACTCATTAGTTTTTCCTAATTATTCTGTTTAGTTGATCAACCAGTCGCGCAACTGGGACAGACGGTCAACAATCAGTTTGGGTTCGTACTGCTCAAGGCGCGTCACATCATGCACGCCATAACTCACCCCAACACTATCAATGCCGGCATTACTGGCCATTTTCAAGTCAAATTCGGTATCGCCAACCATTAACGCCTGTTCGGGCGCGCAATCAAACTGCTCAAGCAATTCGTGCAACATTTGAGGGTGCGGCTTGGATTGAGTTTCATCCGCGCAGCGCGTGCCATGAAAATAACGATGCCAATCATTATAGGCTAGTAATCGATCCAGCCCTTTGCGGGTTTTACCGGTCGCCACGGCCAACCGGTGCCCGGCGGCATTAAGATCCGCCAATAAAGCTTCAGCATCCGGGAAGAGTTCCAGCTTTGTTGTATCGCCCGCAACAAAATGCCGTGAATAGGCTTCACAGAGCCCGGCTCGACGCACTTCGTTTTCATGCGGATACAGGATTTGCACCGCCTGCGGCAACCCCAAGCCGATAATATTGCGTATCACCTCCGGTTTTAATACCTCAAGCTCCTGCTCCCGCATTGCCGACTGCATACTTTCGACGATGTGCCCCACCGAATCCATCAGGGTGCCATCCCAGTCGAAAATGATTAATGAATACATGGTTATAACTTCGCCAAGAAATGCTTAAGCGCCTCATCCAAGGGCGCTGTTACGACTAACTTTTGATTCGAATCCGGCAACATAAATTTCAGCGATTCGGCATGTAAAAACAGGCGTTTGAGACCCCGCTCCCGAAGCTTTTTATTTTCCTCTTCAGGCGCATACTTTTCATCGCCGCAAATGGCATGACCTGCAAACTGGCAATGTACGCGGATTTGGTGAGTTCGTCCGCTGACCGGATAAGCTTGAACCAGGGTGTATTCAGAGAATTTCTGCAGCACCTGGTAGCGGGTCAAAGCCGGCTTCCCTGAAGCGTCTGCCTTAACAATACGTTCGCCCGATTTCAGCGTATTTTTCAGCAGTGGCGCATCCACCTTGGATTTTCTGGCTGGCCACTGTCCAATCACTAACGCCTGGTAATGTTTCTGAATGCCATTCGTTCGCAGCAAATCATGCAGGTAACGCAACATGCTGCGCTTTTTAGCCACCATGACGCAGCCCGAGGTGTCCCTATCCAAGCGATGCACCAGCTCAAGAAACTTGGCCTGCGGTCTGATTTGCCGCAATGTTTCAATCAAGCCCAGGCGAATACCACTCCCTCCGTGGACAGCCAGCCCGTGAGGCTTGTTAATAACCAATAAGCTGTCATCTTCGTAGAGGACACTCGCTTCAACAGCTTTTCTTAGTCCTTCACCAGCCTGCGGCAGCGCTTCAGGTTCGGCGACACGCACGGGAGGTACGCGCACAACATCACCAGTCTTGAGCTTGTAATCAGCCTTGATACGCCCTTTATTGACTCTGACTTCACCCTTACGAATGATGCGGTACACACGTGTGCGCGGCACCCCCTTCAAGCGGGTGACGAGAAAGTTATCAATACGCTGGCCAGCCTGTTCATCTGTGATTTCAAGCATCTGGACCTTATTCGGGAAGACCTGTTCAGGGTTGGGCATTTGACTCGTTTTTATCTTGTATCTATTTGATGAAGTGGGAAATTGCTGTTATATTGGCCTGCGCTTAGCAGTACGCCCGGCCTAACTTTACACTTGTCACGTGATGACAGAGGTACGCAGCCCGAAGGCGCTCACCACGCGAATGACGCGATTGTACAGGCTAAGTTAACTAATTGATACGAACATGCCGCGCAACCCAGAAACAGGGCCCTTTCGCGGCATTTTAAAGGTAATTTGGAGCCCAACAGGTATAAAAACCATACCGGCGGGCAGGTAGAATAATTGCGTTACCATGACAACGCGCTACCAGGCAAAATGTAAAGAGAGTGACTCGAAAGCAAGGCGAAGCTTATCTCGCCCTGCAAATTAGTTGAAACGAGCCTCTTTTAATGTATGTGATTTCGACGAATAACGCCGCTTTCCAGGCAACAGACCGGAAAGCTGACTGAATTCAGGGCTTTCAACTGTAACGACGAACCAATAGTGTCAACGTCGCACAGAGTGAATCCCGATACCGGGCGCCGCCTGACCATCAAACGGCCCCGGTACGCTAACAGGTTAACCAAAAGCGGTCTAATACAGGCGGCCAGGCGAAATACCGAGTCACAACATTAATTACGATGTAAAAGTAGCACCAAAAATTCGCTTAAAATTGACAAACAGGCACGCAAAACCCGCAAAAATGCCTGCAACTACCGAGAAAGGCTTTAGGAGAAGCCACGCAAGCGGTAACGGTCACTCTCAGCTATTTTTGGATTAGTTGTCGTTTGGTTAACGCCTAACGAGCAATTAACCGCATGAAAAGAATGTTCATCAATGCGACTCAGCCGGAAGAGTTGCGTGTCGCACTTGTTGATGGGCAAACCCTTTACGACCTGGATATCGAGTCCGGGTCCCGCGAACAGAAAAAAGCCAATATTTATCGTGGCAAAATCACCCGCGTTGAACCCAGCCTGGAAGCTGCTTTTGTCGATTTCGGCGCAGAGCGCCACGGTTTCCTGCCTCTTAAGGAAATTTCCCGCGAATATTTCAGCCAGGACCCATCCCAAATCAAGGGCCGCTTTAATATCAAGGAAGTTCTCAAAGAGGGCCAGGAACTGATCGTCCAGGTTGAAAAAGAAGAGCGCGGCAATAAAGGCGCAGCCCTGACCACCTTTATCAGCCTGGCCGGCCGTTACATGGTCATGATGCCAAACAACCCTCGCGCCGGCGGCATTTCTCGCCGTATTGAAGGCGACGACCGCAGCCAATTGAAAGAGCTGATGTCCCAGCTCGAGATTCCTGATTCGGCAGGCGTTATCGTCCGCACAGCCGGTGTCGGGAAAAGCCTTGAAGAACTGCAATGGGACCTGAATTACCTGCTGCAACTCTGGGATTCAATCAAAAAAGCATCCTTGGAAAACCGCGCTCCCTTCCTGGTTTACCAAGAAAGCAACGTGATTATCCGCGCCATCCGCGACTACCTGCGCCGCGATATTGCCGAAGTTCTGATCGATTCCGCCAAAGTACACCAGGAAGCCTTCAGCTTCATCAGCCAAGTCATGCCTCATTACCAGGACAAGATCAAGCTGTACGAAGATGAGGTTCCGCTCTTCAACCGGTATCACATCGAGAGCCAGATCGAAACAGCCTTCCAGCGTGAAGTCAAACTGCCCTCCGGCGGTTCAATTGTTATCGACCCAACCGAAGCACTGATTTCCATCGATATCAACTCGGCACGCGCCACCAAGGGAAGCGATATTGAAGAAACGGCACTGAATACCAACCTGGAAGCCGCCGACGAAATCGCTCGCCAGCTACGCCTGCGCGATATGGGCGGCCTGGTCGTGATCGACTTCATCGACATGAACAGCAACCGTAATCAGCGCGAAGTGGAAAACCGGATCAAGGATGCCCTGAAACTGGATCGCGCACGCATCCAGGTGGGCCGCATCTCCCGTTTCGGCCTGCTGGAAATGTCTCGTCAGCGTCTGCGTCCTTCCCTCGGCGAAACCAGCACCATCGTATGCCCTCGCTGTAGCGGTCACGGCACCATTCGCAGCATCGAGTCGCTGGCCTTATCCGTCATGCGTCTGATTGAAGAGGAAGCCTCGAAGGAGCGTACTGCTCAAATTCACGCCATCCTGCCGGTCGTTGTTGCCACCTACCTTCTCAACGAAAAACGCGACAAGGTCTCCAACATCGAAAGCCGTCAGGGCGTAAAGGTTATTATCGTTCCAAACCCGAACATGGAAACCCCGCATTTTGACGTGCAGCGTATCCGCGAAGATAACGAGGTGATCCACACAACGGACGCCAGTTACGGTTTGATCGAGCAGAATGACGATATCAGTGACTTGATTCCGGAAGTCACAACGCAAAAATCCGAGGCCGCTGTCAAACCGATACTCCCTCCAAAAGCGGCCCCTGTTCCGGCACAGCCAATTGTTACCGGTACCGCCAAGCCCGGATTATTCAAACGCATTATCGGCGGCCTGTTCGGCGATAGCGAGCAAGGCAAACCCGCTGCGCCACAAAAAGCCGAACAACCCAAAGTACAGGCTGATACCAAGCCAGCGCGTAACGAGCAGCAAACGCAACGCAGCCAGCGTAACGACAAACAAGAGAGCACCGACGGAAGAAAGCCTTCACAGAATCGCAGCAACGAGCGCAAGGATAAAAACGCGCGCGGCGAACGTAGTAGCGAGCGCAGTGATCGCGGCGACAAGAAAGGTCGCAGTAACCGCAACAACCGTCAACAGGAACGCAAAACCGACAGCACCACAAAAGCTGCTGCCGCTGACGCCAACACTGAAAATAAAGCGCCTCAGGAACAGGATAGCGGCAAGCAGAAGCCACAGCGCCGCAACCGTCAGGACAGCTCACGCCGGTCCAAACCGCGCCGCGAAGAAAGACCTCGCATAGAAGACAGTGAAAAGGCTGCAACTCAAGAAGCCGCAGAAATGACCGTCTCTCATGAAAATCAGCCTGCTATCGAAATGCCGGCTCCGGCTAAAGAAGAGGCGAAGCACGATCAGGCAAGCCCTGCTGAAACTGGCGCGGAAACCGAAAGCAAGAAAGCCGAAGACCAACCGCGTCGTCGTCGCAGCACACAAGGCGGCCAGCGTCGCAAGGTAAAAGAGGCCGCAGGCGAAACGGCCGATACAGCCATAACAGAAGCAGTAGAAAAACCGACTGACCAGCCTAAAGCAGAAAAGCCATCGATCCCAGCCGATGCTGAAAACAAGGCTAAGGAAACAAGCAGCGTAGCGCAGAAGCCCGCTGAGACTGCCCACGAGACCAGCAAGCCCTCGTTGAGCAGCCCAAAAGCTCCTGTCGAAGCAAAAAGCGCTGAGGCAAGCCAATCTGTCGAACCGAAAGCTGCTGCACCAAAGGCACCAGAGAAACAGGCCGCTGCAGGCGACACAGACACCTCAAAGCCACAGCAGGTTAAACCTGAGGTGAAAGCCAACGCAGCTGACACTGAGCAGAAGCCTTCACCCAAGGTCGGATCAAGCACTCAAGCGGCGCAATCTCAGGCACCCGTAAAGACGAATCCGGCACCCAAGCCAGCCACACCGGCCAGCCAGCCCGAAAAGCCTGTCCAGGAAGCTCCGGCCGATAAAAAACCGGAACAAGCTGCGCAAAGCAAACCTGCCAGCGATGAAGCCAAAACGGCTGCGCCCCAGGCACCGCAGGAAGCTGAAAAGCCTGCCGTAAAACCTCAACGCGCCAGACGCCGTGCGCCCAATGACCCACGCGAAAAACGCCGCCAAGCCGAAACAGCTACGGCAAGTGGGAATGTCGGCAAACCGGAAAGCGCTGAGGCAACCAAGCCTGCAGAGCAAAAAACGCCTGAAGAGGCAGAATAAAAATAGCAGTTGGTCATATTACCCGGTCCCTTAAGGGGCCGGGTAAATGCCTGGCTCCATTTCAAGCTCTACACCAAACCGTCTTTGTACGGATTCGCAGATACGTTGCGCCAACCCCAGTAGCTGATCAGCACGGCCGCCACCATAGTTGACAAGCACCAGCGCCTGTTTAACGTGTACGCCAACGGCTCCCTCACGAAACCCCTTCCAACCGCACTGCTCGATTAACCAGCCTGCGGCCAGTTTCGTGAATCCGTCCCTGTCCGGATAAGCGACAATTCCCGGAAAACATATTTTAAGATCTTCAAATTGCGCATTGCTAACCACCGGGTTTTTAAAAAAACTACCGGCATTACCTAATGCTACCGGATCCGGCAGCTTGGCTCGCCGCAATGAGCAAACCGCCCGACTGACACCCTGGGGGTTTACAGGCAGCTTCAACCGCTTCATTTCGGCCTCAATGGCACCATAGCTTGTATTAACGCGGGAAGTTTTTGAAAGCGTGAAGGTAACGTGGGTAATAATATAGCGGCCTTTTTCAGGGCCTTTGAAAATGCTTTCCCGATAACCAAAGCAACAGGCCTCGGTAGACAGCGTAACAACCTCTCCGGTCCGTCTATCTAACGCTTCAAGATGACTAAAGCAGTCCTTGAGTTCAACGCCATAAGCACCAATATTCTGCACCGGGGCGGCCCCCACGGAGCCAGGTATCAGGGACAGGTTTTCCAACCCGAAATAGCCTTGACCTAGACACCACTGAACGAAGCCATGCCAGTTTTCGCCGGCTGAAGCACGCACTGTTACCGTCTCGGCCGTTTCATCAATCACCTCGATCCCTTGAATAGCCACCTTAAGCACAAACCCCGGCAGGTCATCCGCCAGGATAAGGTTGCTCCCCTCCCCCAGAACCAGCAGCTCAAGGGCATGGGAATCAGCAATCCTTAACGCCTCACTAATCGCCTGCAGGCTGTGAGCCTCGGCAAAATAACGGGCAGCCACGTCAAAACCAAAGCTGTTAAAGGACTGCAAAGATTGATGTTCAAGAATTTTCAGGGTCACGGTCAGTTTTGCTGATCAGCAAATTGACGGAAGGTTTTGGCGAACATGCGCCAGCAGGCCGGCAGAGGCGGCTTCAATCAGGTCCAGTACCTCATTGAAGCCTTCTTCCCCCTCGTAATAGGGGTCTGGGACCGAGGTCAAACCCAGCTGAGGGGCATGCTCAAGAAAAAGACGGACTTTGCCACGGTGATGCGCAGGCGCCATCGCCAGCAGGTCTTTCAAATTGTTTTCGTCCATAGGCAAAATGTAATCGAAGTGCTCGAAGTCGCGAACCTCAACCTGTCGAGCGCGTAGCGAAGATAAATCATACCCGCGCCGCGCCGCCATCTTTTGCGCACGATGATCCGGCGCTTTACCCACATGCCAGTCACCCGTGCCCGCAGAATCGACCGTCACCTGGCCATCCAGGTGATGATCGGCAATCATTTTACGAAACACGCCGTCAGCCGTGGGAGAGCGGCAGATGTTACCGAGGCAGACGAACAGGATGTTAACCATCGTCTTACCCCCCTTCATTCCCGGCCAGCAACGCCCTCACCCGCTCGAGATCGGCAGGCGTATCAATACCCGCGGGCGGGGTTTCAACCGCTTCGGCAACCTTGATTTCAACACCGTTCCACATCGCCCGCAATTGCTCGAGGGCTTCGGTCAGTTCCAGGGGCGCAGGCGCCCAGCGAACAAACTGATGCAACAGGCCGACACGGTAACCGTAGATACCGATATGCCGCTGGAATTTGATTGTGGCAGGCAGCTCTGTAGGAAGCGCTTCACCGGGCGAGCTAAAGTGGTCCCGCGCCCAGGGAATCGGAGCTCGACTGAAATAGAGCGCTGAACCCGTGGCGCTGGCCACCACCTTCACCGCGTTCGGGTCAAACAGCTCCTTCGCGTCAGCAATGGGTTCGCAAAGCGTGGCTATTCCAGCCGTAGGAGACGCTTGGAGCAATGCGGCCACCTGGTCGATGTTAGCGGGGGGGATAAGCGGCTCGTCCCCCTGCACATTGACGATCAGCGCATCATCTTCGAGCCCCAGCTGACTGACAACCTCCTGCAGTCGATCTGTACCGGAAACATGATCTTCGGCGGTCATACAAACACGTGCGCCAAAGGCCTCCGCCACCTGCTGGATACGCGTATCGTCCGTCGCAATAATCACGTCACGGGCAGCACTTTTACAGGCCTGCTCATACACATGCTGGATCATCGGTTTACCGGCAATATCGGCAAGTGGTTTACCCGGCAACCGTGACGACGCGTAGCGGGCAGGAATAACAACAATAAAGGACATGATCAGGGGCTACCTTGGTAACAGAAGCGCTTTATTTATCCAGGCGTTCATCAGCCGACAAGGTGCGAGCTTCCCCTTCCAGCATCACGGGAATGCCATCCCGGACAGGGAAGGCCAGGCCATCAAACCTGCAAATCAGTTCATTCTGCGCTTTTTCGAATTTCAATTCGCCCTTGCAGATGGGGCAGGCAAGAATTGAAAGTAAACGTTCATCCATCATTTTCACCTTAAAACTTGAGTTCAACGTGCCAAAGGCTCTTTTGCTGCGAGTTTTTTAAGTCCCGCCAGATCCTTTAACTGCCGCTGGAAGGTTTCGATGAACGCACCATCCAATTTAGGCTCGACGGTAAGATACCAGCAGCGATCATCGGCAATTGATGCGCATTTTACCGCATCCTTCTCCGTCATAATAATGACTTTTCCGTCATCTGCCGGCATATCCTCTTTTTTAAAGGCGTGATGATCGTCAAAGGGGTGCACTTCAAGCTGGTAACCCAACTTTCGCAGGGTATCGAAAAAGCGTTGCGGGTTGCCTATTCCCGCTAAGGCATGAACAGGCCCATTTACCTTCAGGGCATCTACAGCCCTGTTCTCTCCGGTTGTCAGCTTAACAAGCCGGGCGGGTTGCAACTCCATACGCTGCATGCGGTTATCGACCCTGAAATCACCACCATTAACAACCACCCAGTCCACGCTTTCCAAACGCTCGACCGGCTCGCGTAGCGGCCCGGCCGGCAAAAATTGCCGATTACCCAAACCACGTTGCCCGTCCACAACGGCGATTTCCATATCCCGCCCTAACGCATAGTGCTGCATACCGTCATCGCTGATCACCAGGTCGCAGTCATTTTCGGTAAGCAGGAATTTCACGGCCGCGACACGGTCAGCATCCACCACCACAGGACAGTCGCAACGCCGCGCCAGCATCAGGGGCTCGTCCCCCACCTGACTGGCATCACTATTGGGCGTTACAGCGAAGGGGTAATAAGGGGCCTTGCTGCCATAACCTCGGCTGACAATACCTGGCTTGAAACCCGCTTCTGCAGCCCACCTGACAATGGCGGAAACCAAGGGCGTTTTGCCGACACCACCGACCGTAATATTACCGACGACAATCACAGGGACAGGCGCAATCCAGGCCTCTTTTTGACCGCGTTGATAGGCCTTGCGACGGCGTTCAGCCTGCCAGCGAAACAATGCAGCCAGCGGTTTGAGGGCACCCAGCCAAGGGCTGCCCCGGTACCAGGCGTCAACCAGTTTTTTCAAGGGTTATGCACCACGCGCAGTTTATTTTGAATCCCGTTGTCGGGTGGTGATACTCAATCGCGAATAACCGAGTTGACCCGCGGCATCCATGGCATAAACAACGGATTGGTGAGGCGCGCTGCCGTCCGCCGCAATGATAACCGGCAGGTCAGTATCACCCTTGCCGACTTTCTTGATGGCCGCACGCAGGGTTTCAAATTCGTTATTGACCAGGGACCGGTTATTGACCGCATATTCGCCCTTGGCGCTGATAACAATCTCAATCTGATTAACCTCTGTAACCACCTGCTCGCCATCGGCTTCAGGCAGGTTAAGGTTGATCTGGGTTTCCTTTTTGAAGGTGGTGGACACCATAAAAAAAATCAGCAACAAAAACACCACGTCAATCAAGGGTGTCAAGTTGACCCCGACATCTTCAGACCGTTGTCGACGAAACTTCATTGACGCTATTCCCCGTCCCTTTCTTCAATAGCGCTTTTTCCTCGCTCGCCATGGAAAACGTCAACCAGCTTTACAGCTTCCTGCTCCATATCCACCACCAGCTCATCGATGCGGCGCTGATACATACGGTGGAAAATGACGGCAGGAATCGCCACGGTCAGACCGGCAGCGGTCGTAATCAATGCTTCGGAAATACCGCCCGCCAGCACATTGGCGTTGCCTGTTCCCTGAACCATAATGGCGGTGAACACCTTGATCATGCCGATCACGGTACCCAACAGGCCCAGCAACGGGGTAATCACCGCAATGGTTCCCAGGGTATTCAGGTAACGCTCCATGTCATGAATCACATGGCTGGCCACTTCCTGAATACTTTCCTTCATGATATCCCGGCCATATTTGGAGTTCGCCAGACCAGCCGCCAAAATTTTTCCCAACGGAGTGGACTCCCGCAGTTCCTTCATACGCTCAGCCGTTAACTGGTTGCTGCGAATCCAGCCCCAGACGTCTGACAGCAAGGTCTTGGGCGCAATTTTATTGGGTCGCAACGTCCAGAAACGTTCAATGATAATCGCCAGCGCGACAACGGAACAAAGCAAGATAGGCAGCATAAGCCAGCCGCCGGATTTAATCATTTCCAGCACGTGAAAACCCCTAACAAGATTGGACGGAATGATATCGAATATTGGTTTTAACTCTAGCACATAATTCCGTTTTCAAAACCAGTAGCGCCGAAAACTTTGACGGTATTTTTCCAGTTGCAGATTGCGCGTCTCATTATCCGAATACAGGCGGATAGCGCCCGATTCAGCGGTGTTTAACATAGCTATCCCCCGCCGTTGATAACGGGCCACCACCTTTTCATGGGGATGTCCAAAGCGGTTACGATAACCACTGGAAAAAATCACCTGCCCCGGTGCTACCGCTTCGATAAAATCCTCACCTGAAGAGGTCAGGCTGCCGTGGTGCGGCGCCAGCAGCACATCCGATTTAAGCCCTACCCCGTAACGGCCAACCAGGAAAGCCTCTGCCTCAACTTCAATATCCCCCGTCAGCAGAACGCTATGCTGCCCGTTACTTATCCTCAGGACGCAGGAGCGGTTATTTTCATTACGCCAGGTGATTGCATCGGCCTGCATCACCTCAAAACGCACGCCATCCCAAGACCAGTCATCGCCAGACTGGCATTTCGTTATCGGCACACCGCCAGCCTGCAGCTCACTGGCGCCTGAAATGATGTGCCTCACAGGCACTTGCTCCAGCAGCGGCGGTAAAGCCCCGGCATGGTCATTATCGCCGTGGCTGACAACCACCCGGTCCAGGGTTTCAATACCCGCCTGTCGGAGAAAAGGAAGGATCACGGCGGAAGCGGCATCCAACTGATCGCTAAAACGCGCGCCAGTATCGTACAGCAATTGATGCGCTTCAGTGCGTACAAGGACCGCCAGGCCCTGCCCCACATCCAGAACTGTTACTTCAAACGCTCCTTTTGTCGGTGCGAAGTTGTTACTGGCAAATAATGGCAAAAAGCACAACACCCC
Source organism: Pseudomonadales bacterium (assembly GCA_041395865.1). Taxonomy (GTDB): domain Bacteria; phylum Pseudomonadota; class Gammaproteobacteria; order Pseudomonadales; family IMCC2047; genus IMCC2047. The sequence goes on along the minus strand of JAWKZQ010000017.1, from coordinate 5,197 downwards.
CAACCAGCGGCCTGGCAGCCCCCTCGGAGCCAACAGTAACAGAACTCCCGGCAAAACAGGCAGCAGCCACCAGATACTGAGCGCATGCTTCCAGCTCGCCCAAGACAGGTCAGCCAGCACTTGCAGGTACGCAAAGACCCATTGCAAACAATAAGACGCCAGCTCCAACAGTCCGCCGGCCCATAGTTGAAAGATGCTGATAGAAAAGACATCGCCAAGTACCTGAAGCAGGACAACCAACAGGCAAAGCGGCACAATGACCAGCCCTACAAGCGGAATGGCCAGCACATTTGCAACAGGCGATACCAGCGAAGCCTGCTGAAAAAAGAACAACAGCACGGGCACAAATGCCACAAAAACAACCCATTGGGGACGCAACCAGCGCCAATAAAAACCACGCGAATCGGTCCGCTTGCCAAAGGCGTACAGCAAAACCCCTACGGCCCCGAATGACAGCCAGAAGCCAGCGCTGCATCCCGCCAAAGGATCCCAAAGCAACACCGCAAACAAAGCCAGCACAAAGCTGTACCAGACACTGCCCTGGCGATAGCACAATCGGCTGACCAGCATCACCAGCAGCATGATTAATGCCCGCTGCGTTGGCAGGGAAAACCCCGCCAGGGCCGCATAGGCACTACTGAGCAACAAGGCACCACTAACACCAACATGCTGGGCTGCAATACGGGGCGGCCCCCAAAGGAACCAGCGACTCACCATGAAAAAAAGCCAATAGCCGCACAGGGCAACGAAACCCACATGCAGACCACTGATAACAAAGAGGTGATTAGTTCCGGTAGCAGATAACAATTGCCACTGACGATCATTGATATCGGAGCGCTCCCCCATGATCAAGGCCAGCAGATATCCCTGCTGCGGGTTACCATCAAGCTGCGCCTGAAGCCTCGTCAGCAAGCGAAAACGCCATTGATCCAGCAAATGACTAAGCCTTGCCGCCTGCAAACGCCGGTTTCCCTCATCGCGACGCACATACCCTGTGGCGCCAATGCCATGACGAAACAACCAGCCTTCATAATCAAACCCGCCAGGATTGGCGAAGCCATGCGGTCGTTTTAAACGCAATAGCAGTCGCCAACGTTCACCCGGCCTAACCGTCTTATCCAGTTCGTACCAATTAAGGCGTACTTTTTTAAGACGCAGTTGTTGGGAGAAGCCCTTTGGCGCCTCGACGCTCTCGATATCAAAATCAAAGCGTTGCGCACGCGGCCCCATTTTCGGTAACCCTGAAACCGTACCTTCAACCCAGAGATCATGACCCTCAAGCTCACCAGGTAGCTGTTGCGCAAGCCCGAGGTAACCGTAAAGAGATGCCCAAACCATACCCAGGCAAAGGGGAATTAACAGCAGGAAACGGCGCAGTAAAAAGGCAATCAACGCCAATAAAGACAGGCCAAGAAGAAAACCCGGCGAAGGCAGTTGCGGCAAAAACCCGACTGCAACAATCGATAGACAAACTATAATCATCCCTGCTTGCATCTAGAGTTCCTTCTCCAAAGGATGCATAATCCGGCAAGGCCCTGTTATCAGGTTTAGGCCTGCCGAATCGTTTTCGGCCTCAAATTAGCTAGTTTCAATGCCCAGAACCTTTTTTAAAAAGCTGCTTCCAGACCCTGCCAAGATCAGGGAAAACCGCTATTTAGCAGTCCTGGGCACCAAGATGCACAATTCCGATTGCTGGCACTTGACGCGCCGGTCCGTGGCTGGCGCCTTTTTTATCGGGGTTTTTTGCGCTTTTTTGCCAATCCCTCTGCAAACCCTGCTGGCCGCATTCCTGGCAATCATTTTTAAGCGCAATCTACCGCTCTCCGTGGTATTGGTTTTTATAACCAATCCGATAACCATGACGCCGATCTACTATTTCAACTACTGGCTTGGCAGTATCCTGCTTAATGAACCCTCGTTTTACCAAACACTTAATATCGATGATATCTGGGTATGGCTGGCGGTTAATTTCAATCACATCGGCAAACCGCTGATTGTCGGTTCCATCGTCGCCGGCTTGATCTTCGGCCTGCTCAGCTTTGTGGCGATTCACCTTTTCTGGCAGTGGAGCGTTCGTACAAGATGGAAAAAACGCCAGCTAAGACGCTCGCAAAACTAGTCTCGGCTTAATACGCCATCCTCAAGACGGTACAGAACATCCATCGACTCAGCCAACGACGGGTCGTGGGTTACCACCACAAAGCTGGTCTGCAAATCCCTGTTCAACTGCAGCATTAACGCATGAATTGAAGCGGCAGTATGCACATCCAGGTTGCCGGTCGGTTCATCCAGTAAGACACAATCGGGCTGCGGCGCCAATGCCCTGGCAATCGCCACCCGCTGGCGCTCCCCGCCAGATAATTCAGCAGGTTTATGGCGAGCACGCTCGGCAAGGCCAACGCGTTCAAGCAAATCAAGAGCCGTCGCCTCAGCGTCGGCTACGCGATCACCGCGAATCAACAGCGGCATGCACACATTTTCCAGCGCCGTAAACTCCGGCAGCAGGTGGTGGAATTGATACACAAACCCCAGGCTTCGGTTACGCAACTCGCCGCGTTTCTTTTCAGAAAGCCCAGCATAATCCTGGCCGGCGAGTAACACCTGTCCTTGGTTGGGTTTATCCAGCCCACCCAGTAAATTCAGGAGTGTTGATTTACCCGAGCCCGAGGTTCCGACGATCGCCACACGTTCGCCGCGCTTGACAGCCAGCTCAACGCCTTTGATCACAGGTAACTCCTGCGGCCCCTCCTGATAACTCTTATGCAAATCATGGCAGGCCAGCACGATGTCCACTTCACTATTCATAACGCAAGGCCTCCGCCGGTTGCACCCTGGCTGCACGCATCGACGGGTAAAGAGTTGCAATAAAGCTCATTAGCAGGGCCGAGCCACAAACGATCAGCACATCCTGCGCCAGCAACTGAGAAGGAATGTAACTGATGAAGTACACCTCCGCGCTCAGAATCTGGGTATCCAGCAGGTTTTCTATCCAGGCAATAACATCGCTAACCGACAATGCCAGCACAATGCCTAACAAGGTTCCAATCAACGTACCGATAACGCCAATCACCGCCCCCTGCACCATAAAGGACAACATAATGGTCCGCGGACTGGCCCCCATGGTGCGCAGGATGGCAATATCCGAACGCTTATCGGTGACCACCATGACCAGCGTCGAAATAATGTTAAAGGCCGCAACGGCGACAATCATCAGCAGCAGCAAGCCGATCATGGTTTTTTCCAGTTTGATCGCCTGGAATAAATTTCCCTGGGTTCGGGTCCAATCGCTGGCCCAATAACTACCCGGCAACTCCCGCACAATACGCCAGGCAACTTCACCGGACTTGAATAGGTCATGCAGTTTCAGACGCACGCCATGCACCGCATCACCCAGGCGATACAGTTTGGCCCCATCGTCCAGGTGAATCAGCGCCAGGGAACCGTCCAACTGTGCGCCGACCTTGAAAATACCGACAACGGTAAAGCGCTTCAGGCGCGGTAGCACGCCTGCCGGCGAAGCCGTAGCCTGCGGCATCACCAAGGTCACTTTACTCCCCACATTTGCGCGCAAACTCCTTGCCAGGAGATCTCCTAGAATAATGCCGAATTCACCGCTCTGCAGGTTATCCAGCTGCCCGACCTCCATGTGATTCTTAATAATGGAAACCTCGGCTTCCGCCTCCGGCAGAATACCGTTCACCAGCGCTCCCTGCACATTGCCCATGTGGGTCAACATCATTTGCCCCTGGATAAAAGGGGCCGCTGCAATGACATCGGGATCCTCGGTCGCCCTGGCCGCCACTGATCGCCAGTCAGCAACACCTCCGTCAGCGTGGATAGTGGCATGAGGCACCATGCCCAGAATGCGCTCGCGCAACTCCCGGTCAAAGCCGTTCATCACCGACAACACCAGGATCAGAACTGCCACGCCGAGAATCATGCCCAGCATCGAGATCAGAGAAATAAAGGAAATAAAATGGTTACGGCGCTTAGCGCGGGTGTAGCGTAAACCAATAAAAAGTGGCAGTGGTTTAAACATGGAGTTTCGACGTCAAATCCTTGGTGGTCGAGCAAGGCGGAAATATAAAAATTCCCTGTTATACTTAAATTGGTTAAGCAAGTGATCTGGATTTTAAACGAATGCTGGAAACTGTACAGGACAACCGGGATTTTTATCGTATCGAGGATCGCGCAGGCCTGGAGTTCTGCCTGGTCGACGCAGCGACCGTGAACGACGAAACCGTCACCTTCCCCATACCTGTTTCCTCCCACTTCCAGCTGCTTAACCAGCTGCTGACTATTGATTCCGAAAACAGCCAATTGTTGCGCAGCATCAGCGAGAAAGATCGTAATGTCGCTAGTTACTTCAAGGGCATCGACCAGAAAATCGAATTACTGGCGCAAATGCTGGTGGGCTGCGACAAAGCCTTGAGCGAAGAGCACCTGAAGAAAATCAGCCTGAGCGAAGGCGGCCTTTCTTTTTATCACTATGAATCCATCGAAACAGGACGTTATGTCGCACTTAAGCTGACGCTGGTACCCTCCTGTTTAGGCCTGCTGCTCTATGCCCGCGTGGTAGATTCTACCTTCGATGACAGCGGCAACCATTTGATTCATTTAGCATTTGAAAATATTTCAGAAAACAATCGCGCCCTAATCGCCCGACATGTACTACTCTTTCAGGCGAAACAAAGACGTGAAAACAGCAGTCAAAGCTAGCAATAAGCAAGCCCACAGCCCAGGGAGCAAAAATGAAAACCAACACCTTAGCAATGGCAACAACCTTAGCGGCCGCCCTTCTCACCGCACCGCTTAGCCAAGCCCAGACAATTGAAGTCGGCGTTTCCAAACAGGCTCCCGAGCTGCAAAACATCAGCCGCCCGCATAACGGCATGGATAAATCGGAAGTGGAAGCCATTTACGGGGCGCCTTATGCCGTCAGCGGACCCGTTGGCGAACCGCCAATTACCAGCTGGAGCTACGAAAAATTCACCGTGTATTTCGAGCACGACACCGTCTTACATTCCGTACTGAAAAAACAGGCGCCAGCCCCCGCCGGACAGTAAACCCGTTTAAACCCCATCCAAAGGCCGGCACGCACACTGCCGGCTTTTTTTTGCCTCCAAAATCCAGACCGCTTTGGAAAACATGCACATAGCGTTAACCGGGCATTTTCAGTAAAATGCGCGCTCTCATT
>JAWKZQ010000016.1:0-54316 GCA_041395865.1 Pseudomonadales bacterium | reverse complement strand
GCAGCCTGAGCACAGCATTGTGACCACCTGTGCGTACTGCGGTGTGGGCTGTTCCTTCAAGGCTGAAATGAAGGGCGAAGAGGTGGTGCGCATGGTGCCCTACAAAGATGGGCAAGCCAACCGTGGCCACTCCTGTATTAAGGGACGTTTTGCATTCGGTTATGCCACCCACAAGGATCGCATTACCGAACCGATGATCCGCGACAGCATTGACCAGCCCTGGCGAGCTGTGAGCTTCGAAGAGGCTTTTGAATTCGCCGCCAAGAAGATCAAGGGAATCCAGGAAAAATACGGGCGTGAAAGCGTCGGCGGTATTACGTCCTCACGTTGCACGAACGAAGAAACCTATCTGGTGCAGAAGCTGATACGTGCGGCCTTCGGCAACAACAACACGGATACCTGCGCGCGGGTTTGCCACTCGCCGACCGGTTATGGCCTGAAAACGACCTTGGGCGAATCGGCTGGAACCCAGACCTTCGACTCGGTGATGAAAGCCGATGTGATTATGGTAATCGGTGCTAACCCGACCGATGCACACCCGGTATTCGGTTCCCTGATGCGTCGTCGCCTGCGCCAGGGCGCTAAGCTGATTGTGGTCGATCCGCGCCATATTGACCTGCTGAAAACGCCGCACCTGGAAGAGGCCTATCACCTCCAGTTGCGTCCGGGTACCAATGTCGCCGTGATTAACGCATTGGCGCATGTTGTGATGACAGAAGGCCTGGAGGACCAGGGCTTTATCGGCCAGCGCTGTGACAGCGATGCGTTTAACGAATGGCGCGAGTTTATCAGCGAAGAACGCCACTCACCTGAAAATATGGAAGCCATTACCGGCATTCCTGCCGAGTTGGTGCGCCAGGCGGCGAGAGTTTACGCCGAGGCAGGCAACGGGGCGATTTACTACGGCCTGGGCGTTACCGAGCACAGCCAGGGCTCCAGCATGGTGATGGGTATCGCCAACCTGGCCATGGCCACCGGCAATATCGGTCGAGAAGGGGTGGGTGTGAACCCGCTACGTGGGCAGAATAACGTACAGGGTTCCTGTGATATGGGCTCTTTCCCTCATGAGCTGCCGGGCTACCAGCATGTCGCCGATGACCATCTGCGTGAAAAATTCGAGGCGGAGTGGGGCGTTAGTATCGACAATGAGCCGGGTCTGCGCATTCCGAATATGTTCGACGCGGCGATCGACGGCACCTTTAAAGGCCTGTATTGCCAGGGCGAAGATATCGCCCAGTCTGATCCCAATACCCAGCATGTGGAAGCTGCACTGCGCTCGCTGGAGTGCCTCATCGTTCAGGATATCTTCCTTAACGAAACGGCTAAATTTGCCCATGTGCTGTTGCCGGGAACCACTTTCCTGGAGAAAAACGGGACTTTCACCAATGCAGAGCGCCGTATTAACCGGGTACGCAAGGTGATGTCGCCGCTGCCTGGTAAAGAGGACTGGGAAGTGACCATGGGACTGTCCAATGCCTTGGCCACAAATGAATTACCTGCACCCATCGGAAATTATGGATGAAATTGTACTGTTAACACCAACCTTCACAGGGGGTCATTATGAGCGCCTTGAAGCGCTGGGCAGCATTCAATGGCCTTGTAATGACGGGACTCCACAGGGTACGCCGATCATGCACATTGAGGACTTCCCGATTGGTAAGGGCAAGTTCAGTGTCACTGAATACGTGGCGACGGATGAGCGTTCAAATCGCAAGTTCCCACTGTTGTTGACTACCGGTCGTATCCTGTCCCAGTACAACGTAGGTGCCCAGACGCGTCGCACCGACAATGTCGCCTGGCACGATGAAGATGTGCTGGAAGTGCATCCGCATGATGCGCAGGAACGGGGCATCAAGGATGGCGATTGGCTGGGTGTACAGAGCCGGGCCGGTGATACTGTGATGCGTGCGAAAGTTTCGGCGCGCATGCAGCCGGGTGTGGTGTATACCACCTTCCACCACCCGGGCAGTGGGGCCAACGTGATTACCACCGACAACTCGGACTGGGCCACCAACTGTCCGGAATACAAGGTGACGGCCGTTCAGGTGACGAAGGTCAGCAACCCGTCGAGCTGGCAGCAACGCTTCGAGAAATTTACCGAGCAGCAACTTGATTTTGTCGCTCAGGCCAAACGCAGCCCAGAAAGCCCGGCGGGGGTGAAGTAATGCTCCATATCCCCGGCTTGCCGCTGGATACGAAGGAGCAGGAAACAGGCGAGCATTCGCTTGTTTCCTCACCTCAGCCTTTCCTGGCGTGCTCGGCAAAGCTGCCTATGCAGCGCTGGCACGAGGGCGAAGTGGCTTATACCAGTGACGAAGTGGCTGAAGAGGTGGCGGTTGCGTTGAGTTATAACGGCATCTCCCATGTGGTCATGATGGCTTCGCCCAGTGACCTAGAGGATTTTGCGCTGGGTTTCAGTCTCAGTGAAGGCATTTTGCATCTTGCGGAGGAGCTTTACGATATCGAGATCAAGCATCACTGTGACGGTATCGAGGTTGCTATGACGATTGCTTCGCAGCGACTGACGCAACTCAAGCAGCAACGCCGGAACCTGACCGGGCGAACGGGTTGTGGGTTGTGTGGCGCGGAGTCCCTGCAACAGGCTATTCGACCCGCCCGTGCCGTTCCGCTGATTGAACGAATCAACCACCAGGCGGTTCAGCGGGCGGCAGCACAAATCGCTGACCGCCAGCAGTTACGTAAATTGACGGGTGCGGCGCACGGTGCCGCCTGGTGCGATAGCAAGGGTGAAATTATCCTGCTGCGTGAAGATGTCGGCAGACACAATGCGCTGGATAAATTGATTGGCGCATTACAGGTTTCTGGACTGGATGCGAAGGATGGCTTTGTGCTGGTGACCAGTCGCGCCAGTTATGAAATGGTGCAGAAAACCTGTGCCGCCGGGATTCCGCTGCTGGTGGCGGTGTCGGCACCTACTGCATTAGCCATTCGTCTTGCTGAGTCAGCCGGGTTAAGCCTGGTTGGCTTTACACGCACACAACGCCATGTGGTCTATTGCGATGCGTCGGCGAGCGCTGCCCGCCGAGGGCAGGGCAAGGTACAAACAATGAGGAGTAATTAGGCAATCATGAGTAACGACCAATTGAACCATTTGATCAAAATGATCAACCAAATCGCCGATAATGCCGGTGGCGGTACTGACCCTGAAGCGGTACTGAACCACATTATTCGGTTTTGGGCGCGTCCCATGAAAGCACGTATTATTTGGCATCTCCACCGGGGCGGAGAGGGGCTTAACGAAATAGCTCGTCAAGCCGTAACCCGGCTTGACGAAAATGAGGCCACATTGACCGCCTTATCTCACACTGAAGCCTATGCCGCTCAGTGGGGTGAAGGCTGTGACGCGGGTTGAAGCTAACTTGATTTCACTCAGCATGACGCTGGAAAAACCGTATCGGTTTATAAGAAAGTAGGGCGTTAAGTCAGCACGGCTTCCGCTTGTTTAGTCGTGGTTTGGTTGCTGATGATCAGGGTGTTTTGCCCGATGAAAAAAGGCATTTCCCATTGTGGAAATGCCTTTTTTATTGCACCGCCTTTTTTATTTTATGGCAACGGTCTTCCTCCCAGCGGTCAGTGTCGGCAACAGATTGAGCAATCTGAGAAATAGGTCTGCTAACGCCGTTGGCATCCGTTTCCGGAGGTGTGATCGTATCAACCATGTTGCCTTGCCTATCCTTGCGCAGGTAACGAACTGGGGCGTTACTGTTGGGAAGGTCGCGAAACAATCCTTGGGGAAATCCGCTTCATGGAAAATCATCCTGAAACTCCCCTATGACCAGAGAGCGGATGAAACTCTCAGGGAAATTCCGGATGCTTTTTTGACCTTTGTAGAGCCCGGCATAGCAACCCTTTCCACTGTATGCTTGGTTTCAAGTTTGCTGTAAACCACAAGGGTGGCAAGTAAAGAGGGCGCCAGCCTAGAGTTTCGGCCTAACCGAGCGGGAACTCGTAAATAGACCACTCCCAATCGGGTTTGGGGTTAAGCGCCGGCTGCTCTTTTTTCATGACGGCCAACGCTTCCTGTTGCGCGCCTTCAACTGTTTCGGCATTAACAATGGTGTGGAATTTGACATCCTGGGAGCCGTCCTCAGGATTGATGGTGTGCAGGTCAACGTGGAACTTCAGCATGTGACTTTCTCCGGTTGAGTACAACAACAGGATACATAAAACCGCTGAGCAGGCAAGCTTCACTGTGATGCGGTGGCATTATTTAATCATTTTGACCATCAGAATCGCATCGCCCTTAAAGTGAATTAACGGATGGGGGTAAACGGCTTCGCGCCCCACTTCATGGTAGCCAAGCTTTTCCATAGAGGCGTTTGGCACCGCTGTTTTCCTCAAAGACAATTAGGCTGAGCTTTTCAAAGCCCCTGTCCCGAGCCTGTTGTTCCGCCAGCGCCATCAGCTGGTGGCCTAATCCCAGGCCGCGATACGCCGGGAAAAGTGCTACCCCGCAAATATAGTAGCTATTGTCTTCCTCTAGCTTGCTGTAGGGCGCCAGTACGGGATCGGTTTCCTGCTCACTGGGGTCGCTAAACATCGGGAAAGCAACCAGCATACCAACCACTTCCCCGTTCTTTTCAACGATGGTGCAGTTCTGGTAGCTGAAGGCGGTCCCTTCCCGTTCGTAGCGCTTGCGGCCGACTTCGAAAATATCCTCGCCGGACTCGGCCAGCTGGGTCCAAATGTAGTCTGCGACGCCATCGGAAGCAATGCTGTAGAGTTGCGCGATAGCGGCACAGTCCCCTCTGCGGGCCGGGCGCTTATTAAACGGGGTCATTGTTCAGGCCCTCTGCCGATCAATCAAATTGGTAGCCTGGCGTGGATTTGGAAAGGGCAATTTCCTCATCCGTCATTTCGGCCGGAATATTTTCAAATAATGGCGTAGACAGGTAGCGTTCGCCCGTGTCGGGCAACATGCAAAGGATGTTGCTGCCTGCCGGGGCCGATTCGCAGACCTTGAGCGCGCCGGCAAAGGTGGCGCCGGCGGAAATACCGACAAAAATGCCTTCTTTTTGTGCCAGTTCGCGAGAGTATTTCAGGCTGTCGGGCCCTTCAATCGTGAGTACCTGGTCGATCAGGTGCTGGTGGACGGCATCGTCGGTCAGCTTGGAAATAAAATCCGGTGTCCAGCCTTGCATCGGGTGGGGAGTAAAACTGGGATGGCTGGTGGGCTCGCCCGCGTCATTGTGGGGCTGCTCGACACCACTGTCGAGCAGCGGAGCCGCAGCCGGTTCGCACACAATCACCTTGGTATTGGGGCTTTCCTTGCGCATGACACGGGAGACGCCCTTGAGGGTGCCGCCGGTGCCGTAACCGGTGACCCAGTAGTCCAGGGAACCGTTAGGGAAGGCCGCAAGGATTTCCGGTGCGGTGGTGTTGGAGTGCATGTCGGCATTGGCTTCGTTTTCAAACTGGCGGGCCAGGAACCAGCCGTGTTCCTTGGCTAATTCGACGGCTTTGGCCAGCATGCCGCTGCCTTTTTGCGGTGCGGGGGTGAGTACGACTTTGGCGCCTAAAAAACGCATCAGGCGGCGGCGTTCGACACTAAAGCTTTCCGCCATAGTAACAACAAGCGGATAACCTTTCTGGGCGCAAACCATCGCCAGGCCGATGCCGGTGTTGCCGCTGGTGGCTTCAACAACGGTTTGGCCGGGTTTAAGGGTGCCACGGCGCTCGGCGTCTTCAATAATGCCCAGCGCAAGGCGGTCTTTTACCGAACCCATGGGATTAAACGCTTCGATTTTGACGTATAGATTGACGTGCTCGGGCGCCAGTCGGTTGATTTTGACCACTGGGGTGTTGCCCACTGTGCCCAGTATGTTGTCAAAGGGTTTGCTCATGGGGTGCTCCTTATGAGAGCCTGCCAACAGGCTCCGGTCAGAATAAAAGTCTATCTGTGGATAATACGCCAAAGTTTTTCCCGTTTCAGTAGTTGAGGTTTTGACGGCTGACTTTGCGGTATCTTGTGTTAGCTGGTCGAGGGTTAAGGTGTTACTCTTAACGCCTTCCTTCAACGGTGCCTTGATTGATATGAAAGCCGACTTACATTGCCACAGCCTGGCCTCTGATGGCGCCTTGCCGCCGGCGGAGGTTGTGCAGCGCGCTCACGAAAATGGCGTTGAGATGCTGGCTTTGACCGATCACGATACGGTTGCCGGCTTAGCAGAGGCGAAGGCGGCGGCTGAGGCGCTGGGTGTGCAGTTTGTGGAGGGTATTGAGTTATCCAGCCAATGGAGCGGTATCGGCATTCATGTGGTGGGGCTGGCCATTGATTCCCAAAACGGCGCTTTGCTGGAAACGCTGGAAGCGCAAGCGCTCAAGCGTGAGCAGCGGGCGGAAGTGATTGGTCAGCGATTGGCAAAAAAAGGTTTTCAGGGCTGTTATGAAGGCGCAAAGGAGATCGCAGGAAAAAGCCAGATTGGTCGCCCTCACTTTGCCCGTTATATGGTTGAGGCGGGGTATGTCGCCGATATCACGACAGCCTTTGATAAATACCTGGGGGCTGGCAAAATCGGCGATGTGAAAAGCCAATGGCCAGCGCTTGAAACGGTGGTAAGCTGGATTCATCAATCAGGCGGTTATGCGGTTTTGGCTCACCCGGATAAATACAAACTTACCGGGTTGAAGTTAAAGCGTCTGTTGGGCTGTTTTAAAGAGGCGGGCGGGGATGCCATGGAGGTGGTTTCCGGTTCGCAAAACCGGGATGTGACCGGCCACTTTTCTCGCCTGTGCAGTGAATTCGGTCTTTATGCCTCCTGCGGCAGTGACTTTCATCATCCCAATAACCGGTGGTGTGATCTTGGGCAATTTGATTCACTGCCTGGAGACTGTAATCCTGTTTGGAGATTGTGGTCGTAATTTATTGATATTTAAATAATAAAGAAGTTATGTCATGAGCCAGTTTTTTCAGATTCATCCGGACAACCCACAACAACGCCTGATCAAACAGGCCGTGGAAATTATTAACAAAGGCGGAGTGATTGTTTACCCGACGGATTGCGCCTATGCATTGGGTTGTCACATTGGGGATAAAAAAGCCGTTGATCGTATCCGCCAGATTCGAAAGCTCGATGACAAACACAATTTTACCCTGGTGTGCAGCGATCTTTCCGAGGTTGCTACCTATGCCAAGGTGGACAATACAACCTATCGTCTTTTGAAAGCCCACACGCCGGGCGCCTATACCTTTATCCTTAATGCGACCAGTGAAGTGCCGCGGCGTTTGCTGCACCCCAAGCGCCGCACGATCGGTTTGCGGCTTCCGGAACATAATATTACCCAGGCGCTCCTGGATACGCTGGGCGAGCCCCTGATGAGTACTTCGCTGATTATGCCGGGCGACGCTTATCCCATGACGGACCCCTATGACATTCGTGCCACGCTGGAGCACCAGGTAGATCTGATTATTGATGGTGGCTATTGCGGGATGGAGGCAACCAGCGTGATCAACCTGACGGATGAAGCGCCAGAGGTGGTGCGTGTCGGTATGGGCGATGTGAGTGACTTCCAATAGCCCATTACCATTACCTTTAAAGCCCGCTATAATGCGGCTTTTTTACGATTTCATTTTTAGGAGTTAGGTTTGGCTGTCAATTCTGAACAGCGGGTACTTTCCGGTATGAGACCCACCGGGAAATTGCACCTGGGGCATTATCACGGCGTTTTAAAGAACTGGGTAAAACTGCAGCACGAATACGAGTGTTTCTTTTTTGTCGCCGACTGGCATGCCCTGACCACACACTACGAAGACCCTCATATCATTGAGGAAAGTGTCTGGGATATGGTCATTGACTGGCTTGCTGCCGGTGTGAACCCGGGTTCAGCAACCTGCTTCATTCAGTCTCGCGTGCCGGAGCATGCCGAACTGCATTTGCTGCTGTCCATGATGACACCGCTGTCATGGCTGGAGCGTGTGCCCAGCTACAAGGACCAGCAGGAAAAGCTGCGTGAGCGTGATTTGGCAACCTATGGTTTCCTTGGATACCCCTTGTTGCAAAGTGCTGACATCCTGATCTACTCGGCCGGACATGTGCCGGTGGGCGCTGACCAGGTTTCCCATGTGGAGCTGACGCGCGAGGTAGCACGTCGCTTCAATCATATCTACGGACGCGACCCCGGCTTTGAGGAGCAGGCTGAGGTAGCCATGAAGAAAATGGGTAAGAAGGCGGCCAAGATCTATCAGCAGCTGAAAAACCAGTTTCAGGAACAGGGCGACCAGGAAGCGCTGGATCGTGCCCGTGCACTGCTCAACGAACAGCAGAATATCTCCATCAATGAACGCGAACGCCTGGCCGGCTACCTGGAGGGCGGTGGCAAGGTTATCCTGCCCGAACCCCAGGCTTTGCTGACACCGGAGTCGAAAATGCCTGGCCTGGATGGACAGAAGATGTCCAAGTCCTACGGCAACACCATTGCGCTGCGTGAAGAGCCCGAAGCAGTGGAACAGAAGATTCGTACCATGCAGACGGACCCGGCACGTATCCGGCTGACGGATCCCGGAGACCCTGCAAAGTGTCCGGTTTGGCAGTTGCATGAGGTGTATTCCGACAGCGAAACGCGGGAATGGGTGCAGGAGGGCTGTCGCAGTGCCGGTATCGGTTGCCTGGAGTGTAAAAAGCCTGTGATCGACGCGGTTATTGAAGAGATGCGTCCGATTCGTGAGCGCGCCAAGGAGTACGAAAATAATCCCGATCTGGTACGCAGTATTATTGCCGATGGCAACGATGCCGCACGGGATCAGGCACGCGAAACACTGGAGCGTGTCAGGGATGCGATGGGGCTGAATTACCGCTAGCCCCTTGGCTGGCAGGAGTGTCTATGGCTGAACAGCCCGACAAGAACAGCCCGAACGGCACGGAGTCCACCCAGGACCCCACACCTGAAAGCGGCCTCCAGCCTGGCGAGGCTTCTCAGGCTGAAATCAACCTTCAGCCTGCCCAGAATGAAATGCCCTTCGCGATTGTCGAAGGGCAACCCTATACCCAGCTTCCCCAGGATCTTTATATCCCGCCCGATGCGTTGGAGGTGTTCCTCGAAGCCTTTGAGGGGCCGCTCGATTTATTGCTGTACCTGATCAAACGCCAGAACCTGGATGTGCTTAACATCAATGTGTCGCAAATTACCCAGCAGTACATGGAATACATTGAGCTGATGCAATCGATGCAGTGGGAACTGGCGGCCGAATACCTGGTGATGGCGGCGATGCTGGCAGAGATCAAATCGCGCTCTCTGTTGCCTCGGCATACCGATGACGAGGAAGATGAAGGTGATCCGCGCACCGAGTTGATTAGGCGATTGCAGGAGTACGAACGTTATAAGCAGGCCGCTGAAGACCTTGATGAGTTACCTCGACTGGAGCGCGACCTGCATGTTGCCAGCGCCGAACCGCCTGATTTCGAGCACAGCAAACCCTTGCCCGATGTTACCCTCAGGGAGTTACTGCTGGCCCTGGCCCAGGTGCTGGCACGTGCCGACCTGTTCCAGGAACACGAGGTGGAGCGGGAAAAACTCTCCACCCGTGAAAAAATGAGTTTTATCCTCAACCGGCTACAGGGCCGCCAGTTTGTGCCCTTCATTTCGCTGTTTACGCCCGAAGAGGGCAGGCAAGGGGTGATTGTGACATTCCTGGCAATGATGGAGTTGATCAAAGAATCCCTGGTGGATATTGTACAGAACGAAGTATTTGGCCCAATTCACCTGAAGGCGCGTGTCAATGAGTGACTTGACTCAGTTAAAACGAATTATCGAAGGCGCCCTGTTGGCAGCGGGAGAGCCCCTGTCGCTGGAGCGTTTGTCCCAGTTATTCCTGGATGAGCAACGCCCAAGCAATGCCGAGCTGCGTGCCGCGCTGCAGGAAATCGCCAGTGACTTCTCGGGGCGCGGGTTTGAATTGAAAGAGGTGGCAAACGGCTGGCGGTTTCAGGTATGCGATGATTTAAGTGACTGGATCAGCCGCCTTTGGGAGGAGAAACCGGCACGTTATTCGCGTGCGCTGCTTGAAACCCTTGCCTTGATTGCTTATCGGCAGCCGGTGACGCGCGGTGAAATTGAAGAAGTCCGGGGCGTGAGTGTTAGTTCCAATATTATCCGAACCCTGCTGGAGCGGGAGTGGGTGCGTGTGGTTGGCCATCGCGATGTGCCGGGCCGTCCGGCGATGTATGCCACCACAAAAACCTTCCTCGACTACTTTAACCTTAAGAACCTGGATGAACTACCGGCCCTCTCGGAGATCCGTGACCTCGATAAAATCAATGCCGAACTGAATCTTGATGGTGCCGGAGACCCCACGACGCTATTACCGGATGCCCAACAGGAGCTTGAGGCGGAGGGGATTGCACAGGAAGATATTGATGAGATGGTGATGCAGGAAAGTGATGAGTCCCCGCACTTGCACTAGAGGGCAGGTGTCAACGTGGGCTAAGCGGATTGCCTGGTGAGGGTTCCGCTTTTTTTATGCGTGATGATTGTGGCCGGATTAGGTCACGGCAATTTTAGAATAAGCAAAATTTACTGAAACCCTGTCAAGGATGCTTGATGAATAACAATACGAGTCTTATCCCTTTATTTCCACGTTCCTGAAGCTGGAGTCTGCCAGTGGCATTTTGCTGATACTGGCTGCGATTCTGGCGATGATCTGTGCCAATACCGGGCTTCAGGGGTACTACGAGTTGCTTTTATCCACGCCGGTTGAGGTGCGGGTAGGTGCTTTGGAACTCGCTAAACCCTCGTTGCTGTGGATTAACGACGGCCTGATGGCGGTGTTTTTCTTCCTGGTTGGACTGGAGTTGAAGCGTGAGGTTGTTCAGGGTGAATTGTCCAATCGGGCCAATGTTGTCCTGCCTGCGTTCGGCGCTTTGGGTGGGATGCTGAGCCGGCGCTGATCTACTACATGTTCAATGCCGGTGACCCTGTGGCGGTGAAGGGCTGGGCCATTCCCTCAGCCACGGATATTGCCTTTGCGCTGGGTGTACTGGCGTTGCTGGGTTCGCGCGTGCCGACATCACTGAAAGATCTTCCTGACGTCGCTGGCGATTATTGACGATATCGGCGCTATCCTGATTATTGCGCTGTTTTATACGGCACAGCTTTCCGTGCAGCCCTGACGGTTGCCCTGGGTTGCCTTATCGTGCTGTTTTTGATGAATCGTTTGAATGCCACCTCAAAGAGTCTCTATATCTTTGTGGGCTTGATTATTAGGTGGCCACCCTTAAATCGGGTGTGCATGCGACACTTGCCGGCGTGCTGGTGGCAATGTTCATTCCCATGAATTCGAAGAAGGATCCTGAGATTTCTCCTTTGCGGGAAATGGAGCACGACCTGCATCCGATGGTGGCTTTCTTTATCCTGCCTTTGTTTGCCTTTGCCAATGCCGGTATCGATTTTGAAGGGATGGGGTTTGAGCAGTTGTTTCATAATGTGCCGCTGGGTATCGCACTGGGTCTTTTCTTTGGTAACCAGATTGGGGTGTTCGGCTTAAGCTGGTTGGCGATCAAAACCGGGTTGGCGAAATTGCCCGATGGCGTTAGCTGGCTTTCGCTCTACGGCACGGCATCGCTCTGTGGCATTGGTTTTACCATGAGCTTTTTCATTGGTTCGCTCGCCTTTGAGGAAACAGGGGTTAACCTGTTGTTCGACGAGCGGCTGGGTATTCTGTTTGGCTCTATTATTTCCGGCATCGTGGGCTACTCTGTGCTGCGTTTTAGCCTGAAAAAGGCCTGATTCGGAGCGTTGGGGTTGCCGGCCAGCTTTGTTGGATATTTTTGAGTAGGCCAGCCGGGCGGAAAAACCTGCTAGTCAGGCTCCTCCTCACAGGTACCAGGGAACGGAAATTGCCCTGGTGCTTGTCTTCCAGGATGAAGCGGGAAGGCGCCTGGTCGGTGATTTTATTGTCCGTGGCGGAGATGATTGCCACAGGGCCATGACCGATCAGGGTTGCCTGTGTTTCACTGTCTTGGATAAACCGATTATCCTCACTTCCGGGTTTGCGCGGCTTTTTAACCCGGTTAGTCGGCGGTTTTTCAATCGCCTGCTTCGCTAAGCGTGCACGTCAACATCGCCTAATCGAGGCATAAAACCGCCGCACAGGAGTTACTTTTTTCCGCTTGGGTTGTTATCTCGGCGAGGCTTTGCTGGAAATCGGGGTTACCAGGCTGCTTTTGAATGGCACATGATATGGCTTCATAAGCCTGTTTCGAGCAACCTTGTTCCTGCAGAACGTAGCCAAGATTGTTCCACAGCTGGGCGCTGTTTCGGTTCATCGTCAGCCCCTCACGCAACGCCTGCTCGGCTGCCGGTAAATTTTTTCCTGCATAATAAGCATTTCCCAGTGCCAGCCAGGGCAGGGGATTGTCCGGCCATTGCCTGGAGGCCGTGCGATAGGCTGTCAGCGCGTTGAGGCGCTGTCCGGTATTTTCGAGGTCATGAGCGACCCGCAGGTACTTTGGCGCTGTCGCAGTAGCCGGAACCTTGTCTGGAGGCAGGATAACCAATGCCCAGTAATCGGCTCGTCGCCAGGTGCGTTCGAAGGTTTTAAACGGGGTGATATGCCGTTTGACGGTGCCGGATCGCAAAACAAATACTTGTTTATTCAGGTCGTAGCCGATTACCACGGCATAGTGCCATTGCGGTTTCCAGCTAAAGCCCAGGTTTTGCATAACGATGACAGGATGGCCCGCGGCAATTTCCTGTACAAGCTTTTCAAGGCTTGAATCCAGCGGGTAGGGAATAAAATGATAGCCCCTGGCTGTGGCGGTGATTTCCAGGGGAACGCTGCCCTGTTTTTGGGGGATATAAACTTTCTCGATGAGCTCATCGGGTTGGGTTTGTTGGTCCTGAAAGTGCAGGACTGTTGCCAGTGCAGCGGGGCCACACTGGTATTGTTCCTGGGGGAAAAAGGGTGTTTTTTCGATTTCTGCCTGGCTGGGAAAAGGGCTTTTGCTTTGCAGGAGGCTTGTTGTCATCGGGGTTGATGAGCAAGCGGCCAGCAACAGCACTAAACACAAAGGGCCTGCCCATCGGCAAGCCCTTTTAAGTAAGATTGGGAAAAGCCCGCTCATCTAATCGGATGAACGAAGCTGAAAATGTCGGTCGCTCCCAGCATATCCGTAATGATGAAAACAATGAAAATTGTCAGCAGGATGCCTGCAACCCCTTCTCCGGCGGGCATATCGTTCAAATGGCTGTTAAGCTGGGCAATCTCGGCGTCGGTCATGTTGGCAACCCGATCAGCCGCCGAATCAGGATCTACCCCCATTTGTAAAAGCTGATCGCGTAAATTTTCCTGGGCGAAGAGGTCCAGTATTTGGGTACGCTCAATTTGTGTTTGTTGGCTTTGGATCGCACTCTCTGTAGTAATCATGGCTGCCTGGGTGACCTGAACCTGAAACAGGCCAGTCAATAGTATTAGCAGTAATGCAGTGGTGCGGTGTAGCTTCTTCATGGCTCTCTCCTGATAATTTCTTATTTATTACCCAGTAGTTCGACAGTTATGGCTCAAATAGTTCGTCATAGGCAAATCCTGGGCGTGCGGTGCTTAATGAGCCTTACAGGTTAGAAAATGACACCGCCGGGATTCGGCTTAACCGTGAGAGGGCAGCGAAAGGCCTGTCCAAGCAGGGTTTGGGAGGTAACGAACCCCATTTCCTGGCTGATGTATAGGGTGTTGCCGCCCAGCGCCAAGGTTTGGTTTTTCATGTCGTTGATAGCGCCCTGCACCAGTGTCGTGTTAGGCGTGAACAGGAAGTCGTACCAATGCCCTTGGGAGCCGATGACTTCACCAAGGTAGGTGCATTCGGCCGCCGGTTTATGGGTCAGCATTACCCGAACGGTTTCGGCATCCTTGATGAGTGGCTGGGCGGTACAGCTGGCAAGCAGTGTGCTGGCAAGGAACAGGATTGTTTTTTTCATGCGTTTTACATCTGGGGTAAGGAAGGACTGGAACCTTAGCGGGTTGGCTGCAGCCAATCAAGTTGACTCGAGAACATTGTTGTCCGGGTAATCGCCTTGTCCAAGCCCTTCTATGTGCAAGTCCTGGAAGTTTTCAATGGCGCGCTCCACTTTGGCCGCGTTATCAAACAGGGCGATGTGGAACAGTGCATCCCCCTCATTCACCACAGGGAGATTATTTCTGCCAATCACAATACCGGTGACAGGGGAGGTAACTACGGTTTCGTTTTCACCTACACTGTCGGCAATGCGGCCTACCTCCTGCCCGCGGGTAACGCGGGTGCCCAGTTTGACCACAAGTCGCATCAAGCCTGCCTGGGGAGCGCGCACCCATTGAGAGGATTGTGCTTCCAGTACATTGGGGCTTTTACGTAAGCGGCCTTTGGGGATCATTTCCAGGGCACGTAATACATTCAGCACGCCACGGGTACCCGCCTGAATCGAAAGGTTATCGAAGCGGAGACCTTCGCCCGCTTCATAAAGTAACATGCAAAGGCCCTTCTCGAGGGCATACTGGCGCAGCGAGCCATCACGCAGGTTGGCGTTAATGGTGACCGGCGAGCCAAAGGCCTTGGCCAGTTTTGCTGTTTCCGGGTTATTCAGGTCCGCACGGATATGCGGCAGGTTGGCGCGGTGGTTCGAGCCGGTGTGAAGGTCAATGCCATAGCTGCATTTATCCACCACTTCCTCAGCAAAAATTCGCGCCACACGCGAAGTCAGCGAGCCATGTTTGGAACCGGGAAAACAGCGGTTCAGGTCGCGGCCGTCGGGTAAGTAGCGGGTGTGGTTGAAAAAGCCGTAAACATTGACGATAGGTACGCAAATAAGGGTGCCGCGCAGGTTTTCAATCGATCGTGTGTGGCGGATTCGACGAATGATCTCAATGCCGTTGATTTCGTCGCCATGCACGGCGGCAGAAATAAATACCACCGGACCGGGACGCCGACCGTGGATGATGTGAACCGGCATCGACAGGGGCGTATAATCCGATTGGCTGGGAAGCGGCAGGGAAAGTGTTGCCCGGCTGCCCGCAGCAATACGTTTCCCGCAAATTTCGAAAGGAGCGCGTGGCATCGGTTGCGCGACTAGCCTTTACCGCGCGTTTTGATGTTCCTCGGGTGCGCGTTCTTTTCAACAAAATCAATGATCAGGCTGGCGATATCCTTGCCGGTGGCCGCTTCGATACCCTGTAGACCGGGCGACGAATTGACCTCCATGACCAGCGGTCCTCGCTCGGAGCGGAGCAGATCCACACCGCACACATTCAGGCCCATGACCTTGGCGGCGTTGATAGCCGTGCGGCGTTCCGTAGGGGTAATCCTGACCAGTTTAGCTGTGCCGCCACGGTGAATATTGGAGCGGAATTCCCCGGCTGGCGCCTGGCGTTGCATTGCAGCGATAACCTTGCCGCCGACCACAAAACAGCGGATATCGGCGCCGCCGGCTTCCTTGATAAATTCCTGCACCAGAATGTTGGTTTTCAGGCCCATAAAGGCCTGGATGACACTTTCAGCCGCTTTCTTGGTTTCTGCCAGTACTACGCCAATGCCCTGTGTGCCTTCTAACAGTTTAATGACGCAGGGAGAACCGCCTACTTCGCGAATCAAACCGTTGATGTCGTCCGGAGAGTGGGCAAAGGCTGTTGCAGGAATGCCCACGTCGCGGCGTGACAGGAGTTGTAATGAACGCAGTTTGTCGCGCGAGCGGGAGATGGCGACCGATTCGTTGACGCAGTAAACATTCATCATTTCAAACTGGCGAACAACAGCGGTACCGTAAAAGGTCACCGATGCGCCGATACGTGGAATAACGGCATCGAAATGCTCTGGGTCAAATTCTTCGTTTCGGTAGTGGATACTGGGTTTGTCGGAGGTGATATCCATAAAACAATGCAGGTGGTCCAGTACCCTCACTTTATGGCCGCGTGCTTCTGCGGCTTCTACCAGGCGAGAAGTCGAATACAAAGATTTTTTACGCGAGAGTATAGCTATATTCATAACGATCCTTGGGTCGATTGTTGAGCGGGATAAAGCTCATGTTCCTCATAGTCGCCTGTGGTTAGTGATAGGCTCGGGTCAACCACGAAACGTTGGTTAAGAGATTGGCGACCAACCAACATACGATAACCCATTTCATCTCGGTTGGTTAGTGTAATCTCGGTGGTAAAACGGTGTGCGCCGAGTACGAGGGTCGTACTGATGACAAAGCGCTGCTCGGTTTCGCCATTGGAGCTGGTGACAGCCCGTTTGTCGACTACAGGCGCTTCACACAGGATTTCCGGGCGTCGTCGTCTCTGAATCGGGTGTACGCGGAATTTAACCCACTGCTGGCTGTCACGGATGAAAGGCTCAATTTTATAGGCATGTAATGAGGACGTTTTTGCGCCAGTGTCGATTTTAGCGGCAATACCGGGCACCGCAAGATCGGGTAGCGCGCACCATTCGCGCCAGCCGATAATCAGTTTGCTTTTTTTTGATATTTTGCCGATGGTCATGGGCTGCTTACTTGTTGTTTAGGGGGAGGTGAAATTTTTTGCTAAAAGTAACCTGCGAAACATGTTTTGGAAAGTTTTATCACGGGCAAAAAAAAGCCGGTGGTAAAACCACCGGCTTTTTCAGTGCTTTTAAAAAGCTTAACGACCGTACAGACCAACACCTGGCAGTGGACGGTGGAACTTGAGAACCTTGCTGTAGGTTTCAGATGCTGCCAGCAGGCCTTTCTCAACATTAACCGGAACACCCGCTTCTTCAGCAGACATCAGGAAAGCAATCGCAGCAGACAGTGCGTGCTGTGGCTGGATGCCACCTGTCGCACACAGACGCCAGCCCAGATCAGGAGCGCCTGGAATAGCGGCTGCTTCTACACCATGTTTGAAGTACATGATGTTGAGCACTTCCATGATTTTCTTCTCACCGAAGCCTTCTGGCGCTTTGACCGCAGTTACGGCATTAGAGGCGGTGTTGAGGTCTTTTGCTACCAGCTCTAAGCCAGCGCCTTGTACGGCGGCACGGTAGATTTCAGAACAATCTTTGTGACGCTCGCAAACAGCGTCAATGCCTTCGATTGCCAGTGAGTCCAGAGCTACGGCGAACTGAGAGTAGTTGCCTGGTGTTTCCAGGTGCAGACCGGTGGCTTCCATGGTGGCAATCATCTTGCCAAGGTTCAGGTAGTGCTGGCCTTTGCAAATGCCGGCTTCATCCATCTGCTTTTCAGTCTCAAGAATCTGCTCAACCGCTTTGGGGCTCAGCGCCAGCATGCCGATACCCGGCGTACCCATAATACCTTTTTGGCTACAGCCAGCCAGCATGTCGATGCCCATTTCTTTCATGGAGCACGGCATGCTTGCGATAGCAGAGATACCGTCAATGAACAGAAGTGCAGGGTGGTTCAGTTCATCCAGCAGGTCACGGATTTTCTTAGGGCTGGTTGTTACGCCTGAGCCTGTTTCGTTCAGTGGCGCCATCACCATTTTGATGGTGTGATCAGTGTCTGCGGCTAATACTTCGCGGCATTTATCCAGCGGCAGGTCGTCGCCAATTTCACCTTTCAGGCGAATTACGTTTCTGCCCAGGTTTTCAACGCAGCTACCCATTGCACCACTGAAAGCACCGATTTCCATAGTGACCAGCGCTGGTTTGTCGGAATTTACTTCTTGTGGTGTACGCAAAGATCCAGCCGCCGCTTCAGTCGCTGTTGTGCCTGAACCGGTGAAAAACAAAGCTTTACCACCATCTTGAATATCTACCAGCTTACCGTATTGCTCACGAACGGCAGTGAAAAAGTCTGCTGCGCCCGGGCCACGCATGCCACGTGTTTGGGTTGCTGTGAATTGAGTAACCAGTTCAGAACCAAAAGCTGGGCCAGGCGTTACGTTGATGATCTTGTTGTGTGGAGACCAAACGTGATCCTTACCGTTCAGGAAGTCGTGCTCAGGTGCGCCAACTTGGCCTGTTTCAACCAGACGGCGAAGTCCAGAAAGAGGAGAGATTAATTTATTCGTCATTTTCAAGTATCCCTAAGTATTTACACATTTACGGTTCTGAGAATTAAAAAAGCTCGAGATAAACAAACCAGAAAGCGAACCAAACTGTTTCGATAACCTATGTTAATAGGGGTAACTAGCAGTGTTTTGTTTTCTGCAGTGTTTTTGAGCACGGCCTTTTTTGTGACAAGATCGTTTGTCACACTAATCTTCAGATTCGGTTCTTCACGGGGCGGAAATTCTGCCTATCAAGAGTCAAACTGTCAACCGAATAAGCCTTTTATAACGGGTATTTAGACCTCGTTATGCGAAACATACTGTTTCGGGATTTGCATATACGCAAAGAAATCGAGACTGGTTCAGCGATAACGAGGAACGATAGGTTAAATAACCGTGGTATGAAATCCGTGTTCGGCCAGTGGGCCAGCGAGCATTCGCCAGTTTTCTGTTTCCTCCATGACAACATCATCAAGCTGAAGGCGGTATGGTTCCAGGAAAGCAAGCAGTGCATCCAGGTTGTTAGGCAGGGTTTTCTTAATGACTAATGTACCCTGGTTGGTTACCAGCGTTGCAAAAATGAGGTTATGGCGAAGTTCAAGGCCGCAATGAAGGTGTTGCATAGGCCGGGCCCCTTTGTTTTGAACCCTGCGGCTTTTGACCGCAATGCGGGCAAATGGGTCGATGATGTGGGTCTGCCAGATGCTTTGAAGTGCCAGCGGTGCGCATTGGTTATGGGGCGGTGCGCACCCGATAGGGTGTTTGTGTTACTCCACGGAATGAACGTTTGTGTAACCTTCGGCCCTTAATGCATCCATCAGCCACTCGGGATTTTTGCAGGCTTCCATAACGATACTTTGCAACTCGCCGCGGTGTGGCGCTAAAACAGCAATCACACGACTGGCATCATTGGGTACGTCTTCGTTGACAACCTCGTTCTGCCTTTCGTCGATGATGGTGATGTTGATGTCGTCCTTATTCAGGACAATGCCGCAAAAAAGAGTCATGCCGTTACCTTTGCCGTTGCGTTTCAATCTGGCCGGCTAGTGTCTCATTTGTTGCAGGTTTTGAATAGTCGCTTTTTTTAAATGTGCGCGGCTTGGTGTTTTATGTTTCTTTGTCTCTGTAGTGGGGGTCTGTCCAGCAGCGCGGTAGCGCTTCGCCAGATAAGAAAACCAGGTCGGATTTTTGGAAAGGTTCCGGGTCCTGTTGTTCTTCGCCGCACTGGTAGCGTCCGATAACGGCGGGATGATTTAAATTAAAGAGATTTTGAAGATCCGTCACTTCTAGCAGGTCACCCGTGGATTTTTGTTTGAGCAGCATGGCTGGTCTCCCCTGGGCCGTTGGTGAGTATCGATGTGGGTTGCTCTTCGTTTGACTCTTTTTATCCTATAAATTCGCTGTTCGAGCGGATTTCTGCCGAATTGGCGATGATTGGGAAACAAGTGAAAAAAAACCGGCGGGGAAACGCCTTATCCCCCGCCGGTATAAAGGTGGATTCTTTCTGTTTAACCTGGGTGAGCTTCCGTGTCGCTATAGGGGAACCACCAGAATCCCTGGTCGCTTGCGGAAGGGTCGACTATGACAAATTTACTGGTGCGGAAGGATTCCAGGCCTTCGGGGCCAAGCTCGCGGCCAAGGCCGCTCATTTTATTGCCGCCGAATGGGCCGGCATCATTATCGAGCAACGGCGCGTTAACCCAAACCATGCCGGCTTCCAGTTCATTAGTGGCGCGCATGGATTCATTGAGATCCTGGGTATAAATGTTGGCGCCCAAACCGTATTCTGAATCGTTGGCCAGCTTGATGGCTTCATCGAGGCTGGCTACTTTGCACATGGGGGCTGCCGGGCCAAAAATTTCCCCTTGGAGGATCGACATCTCAGGGGTAACGCCTGACAGTACGGTTGGTTCGGTAAACCAGCCTTTATCCAGCTCTGCCGGGCGACCGCCGCCGGTTTCGAGAATCGCGCCTTCCTCAAGAGCCTTGGCAATCTTCGCCTCAAAGCGGGTACGTTCCGCTTCGCTGACCATTGGGCCCAGGTCGACTTTTTCGAGCCCATTGCCAATTCGCAGCTTTTTCACTTCGGCGACAAAGCGGCTGACGTATTCATCGTAGATATCTTCGTGAATATAGAAGCGTTCTGCCGAGGTGCATACCTGGCCGCAGTTTAGGAATGCTGCAAAAACACCGCCTTTGACGGCCATATCAAGGTTGGCGGAAGGCATCACAATAAAAGGATCGTTGCCGGAAGCCTCAATTAAAACAGGCTTGAATTGTTCGGCGCAGGCCCGTGCAACATGTTTGCCGGTTTCGATGCCGCCGGTGAAGGCAACCATGTGGGTGTCCGGGCTGTTGCAGAGCGCTGCGCCGACCTGTCCGCGACCGGTAATACACTGCATTAAGCCGGGTGGAAACTCGTCGAAAGCCTTCATAAAGGCCAGGGTGGACAGTGATGTCAGTTCGGAGGGCTTTACGATGACAGCGTTGCCTGTTCCCAGTGCGGCTGCGGCTTGCCAGGCAAGCAGTAGAATCGGGTAATTGAAGGGTTGGATGCTAACCACGACGCCGAGCGGTTCTTTGATGGTGTAATGGAGCTGGCCCTCAACGACAGGACCGAGTACGTTGCCCTGATCATGGCGTGAAATTTCGGCATAGTAGTCGAAACAGCTGGCAGACCACTCCATTTCATCGGCCGTTTCCTTGTAAGGCTTGCCCATTTCGCGCGTTAAAATTTCTGCCAGTTCTGGCGTCATCTGCCTTAATTTTCCGGCCACGCCATGCAGCAGTTCGCAACGTGTCAGGAATTCCGTTTTGCGCCAGGCTTTTTGAGCTTGGTTGGCTGTTTGGATTGCCTGTTCGACTTCCTTTTCGGTGGCGTCTGCAACATGGCCGATAAGTTGCTCGGTTGCTGGATCGATAACGGGAATGCTCTCGGTGGCGCTGCTTTTAATAAAGTCGCCGTTGATATAGAGCGTGCGGCTGAGGTCGTTAAGTAGGTTTTTTGCGGTCACAGCGGTTTCTCCTTGCAGCTTTGTCGGCATGTATTTGGGTAGAGCCTACATCGCTTTTGTTGTTGTGTAAATATAATATCTGCTAGTGTTCTGTAGAAATTAGTATTATTTTTGTGTTTGTATCTATGTTGCATGCGTCCTTATAACACTTTTATATAGGTAGGATGTTTTCTGTATCGTTCTGTTGGATAAGGGTGTTTGATCAGCTGTTTGATTCTTTTTATATTTACAGAACAATAATAGGTTTGATATTTTGTCTGTACATTGAGTCGATGCGTTGGAAATAAGCGTTTAAGGGGGGGGGATGAGGCGATCCTTCTGGTTAGAAGAATTGGGAAATGAGTTGGCTCCCCGGGAGCCCCTGAACCGTTCCGTGAATGCCGATGTTGCTATTATCGGTGGTGGCTTTGTCGGCCTGTGGACAGCACTTGAACTCGTTGAAAAGTCGCCGGGTATCCGTGTTGTGATTCTGGAGAAGGATATTTGCGGTAGTGGCGCATCCGGCCGTAATGGCGGTTTTGTTATGTCCTGGTGGCCCAAGTTCAGTTCGTTGGTTGCCTGTTGTGGACAAGATGAGGCAGTCAGGCTGGCTGCAGCTTCAGTGAGGGCGATTGGTGAAGTGGGTCAATTTTGCCGTGAACATGATATCGATGCGCATTTTCGGCAAAACGGTTGGTTATGGAGCGCAACTACCGCGGCGCAAATGGATGCCTGGCAGGCTGTAGCGAATACCTGCACAAAGCTTGGTTACCCGGTGTTCGAACACTTGTCTGCCGATGAGCTGTGTCGTCGCAGCGGTTCCGAGGTGCACCTTGGCGGTGTTTTTGATCCGTCGGTAGCTACGGTGCAGCCGGCTCGCCTGGCCTGGGGACTGCGTCGTATAGCGCTGCAAAAAGGGATTAAAATTTTTGAAAAGACGCCTGTTACCGCTTTTGATCGTCGGAAACCTGTTCATTTAACGACGCCTGCGGGGCGCGTTGTGGCTGATCGCGTGGTGATTGCCAGCAATGTCTGGGCATCAGCCATTCCTGAATTGAGCCGGGTTATTGTGCCGGTGACGAGTACAGTCGTGATTACCGAGCCAATACCTGACAGGCTTGCCGAAATTGGCTGGATTGGTGGCGAGGCGATTACCGATTCCCAGTTGTTTGTGGATTATTATCGCACGACCTTGGACGGGCGCATTGCTTTTGGAAAGGGAACGGGGGCATTGGCTTTTGGCAGCCGTATCGGGGCGCGTTTTCAATACTCGGAGGAAGACGCTGTTGCCACGGAAGCAGATTTTCGTCGTGTTTATCCGCAGTTACGGGATGTCAGGGTGGCGCACAGCTGGTCGGGAGGCATTGACAGAACCTACGACAGCTTACCGGTTTTGGGTGCCTTACCCGAGGCACAGCATATTGTTTATGGGGTTGGCTGGAGCGGGAATGGTGTTGGCCCCAGCCGGATTGGGGGGCGTATCCTGTCAAGCCTTGCGCTTGGCATTAAGGATGAATGGAGCCAGGCGGGGCTGGTTAATCGAAAAACCAGGCTTTTTCCGCCCGAGCCTCTGCGGTTTGTTGGCGGTAACCTGGTTCGTCATGCAGTTCTTCGCAAGGAAAGGGCAGAGGCGTTGGGTAGAAAACCTTCGCGGCTGGACGTTTCCTTTGCGAGGCTGGCGCCAGCCGGTCTGGAGGATAAGGCGCGCTGAAGGTTTTAAAGTTTCGGCTGGTTGGCTTAAAGCGGGAGTTCCTGGATACCCTTTTTGCCTTGAATCTGGCTGACAAAATCAGCGGCTATTTGTTTTTGCTCTGAGGCTGCTGATTTTGAGTGGGTGAGAATCGAGCACTTGATGAATTCGATATCCAGTGGTGAGCTGCATTCCACTTCTGCTTCAAAGACCTCTTCGCCATTCAGGTAGCCCCAGACACAGTAGTCGCCCGACTCCTGGTCGTACTGAACATACAGGGCATCCGAGTAATCGTTTTTAGGCGCATCGTCATTGACGATAAAGGTTTTGTTGCCCTCTTTGTAATGGTAGGTGTTGTTTTGTTTTTCGCTTTCCTCCTTGATGACCCACCAGGAAACCATGAATTCCCTGAAAACCTTGTCGGTGGCATCTACGAAAAGTGTGGCGATATTGATGGCGTCTTCGACCTCTTCCATACCGGGTTTGCTGAATTGGTTTTCCAGCAAAGACTCGAGCGAGCTGATCTTTTTGCTTACCCTGGGTGTAAGAATACCGATTTCCTCGAACCGCTGTATCTTGGTTTGAAGGTCTGAGGCATTTTGAAGCCCGAGCACTGCCAGCAGACTGGTGATCTGGCAGTTAATCGCACGCTTGGCGTTTGACAACGCATTAACCAAGCCATGGGTGTTGGCGAGCAACAGGTCTTTGTCTGCAAACTCGAGATATTCTTTGGGGGAGATCGGGGTGGCATGTTCCAGTTGCACAAAGCTCCGGGGGTCCAGGGTCACTTGATCCCAGCCTGCCATTTGTTTCAGGTATTTTTCCCAATTCATGTTTACGACCATCGGTTGTTTTCGGTTTTAAAACCTGAGTCGGATCAGCGTTTCCCGTGCTGTGTGCTGGCGGCCCCGGTGGATTACTGGCTGTTGAAAAGGTTACCAGTATGTAAATTAATTTACTGTAAGTAAATAATTAGGTATTTATTTTGGAGTATATTGAACGTCAGTTTGACCCATGGCAAGTCGCCGGGGCGCAACCGGCTGATATGGCCTCATCAAGGGAGGTCAGGTCATGGGAGTGGGATGGATTTTAAGCGGCTGAGATCAGTGCAGTGTTTCACTGGCTTTCATATAGGCAATCAGGCTTAACAACTTATCTTCAAATTCACCCAGACTGCGCAGCTCATAGGATTCATGAATGAGTTGAGCGCTGTCTTTGAAAGAAACCACCTCGATGTCGCATTGACCGGACTCGCTCATGGTGATGCGCGACAACTGCCGACAGTTATCGAAATCAATCATCAGGCACGGGTTGTCACGGTCCAGAGAGAAGACGTACAGGTAATCGGTGTTGCTGTTTTCCAGGCTTGCGAAAAAGTGCCTGGCTTGCTTTTCAAAATCACGTTCCGAAATGAGTTTCCTGAAAACGCTGTTCATCGTAGGTTACCGTAAAAGATAGGCTGAATTGAAGCTACGCATCTTTCTTTTGTGAGTAAAGTTTTGACATTGCGCTTTGTGAGATGATCAATAATTTTGAATCGTTCTATCGCGCTTTTAAGAGGGGGTCGTTGGGATCGCTTATCAATGTAAAGCCTAAGTTACCATGAAATGACAAGTTCGGAGGTTAGGCTGCGCCCTGATCTGGGGAGGTCGTTGGGCACACGGTTGGCGGCCAGTGAGGGCTCAAAAATACGCTCATTGGTGAGGTTTTTCAGGGAAAGGGCAACCTTCAGCCCTGGCATGATATCAGCGCCAACCAGGTTTAAATCAAAGGTTGTGAAGTCCTTAACCCCGGAACGCGTGTCGCTGGCTTCCCTTTTTCTACCCATGACCCAATTCATTTGAGCGCTGAGTGACCAGGAGGGGGACAGTTGGTATTTAGAGCCAATATAGAGTTGCTGTGATGGCGCGAAAGGATTATGGCTGCCCATTGCCTTAGATCGTTGATAGGCAAAATTTCCAAGTAACGACAGGTTCTCCGTGGTTGACCATTCAAACTCCCATTCGAAGCCTCTTCCAATTTGTTTGCCGGTATTCGCCGCAATGGCCGGATTGAAGCGAATGATGTCTTTTATTTCATAATAAAACAGGCTCAGCCCCATGCTCATGTCGGGTGAAAAGGCATAATCAAAGGCAAGTTCGTAGGTGTCTATGGTCTCAGGATCCAGCGTATCATTCCCCAGGGCAACCGGATTATTGATATTAAACAGCTCGGCAAAAGATGGCGCCCGGAAAGCCCTGCCATAAAGCAGTTTTGTTGTCAGGTTAGAGGAGGTGTCCCAGACAAGGGCGGCTCTTGGGTTTAAGGTGCTTCCGAAGTCTGAGTAGTGATCATAACGAACGCCGCTTGTCAGTGACCAATAGGGGGAAAGTTGCCACTCATCCTGTACAAAAAAATAAAAAATCTTGCGTGTTTTTTCCTGGTTAAAAGGGCTGGAGTCGCTAACGTCTGTCACTCCTCCTGGTAATGGTGAAATGATGGGGCCTGGATCGATTGCAAAGTTTTTGTCTTCTTTAACCCGGTAAAAGTCCAGGTGATGAAAGCCTGAACCAATGCGAATGTTATGTTTGTCCCAGCTTGAATTGAAGGCAGACAGGTCAAGGCGGGTATGGCGTTCGTCGTAGGAGGGTATACCAATAACGCCGTTAGGAAATAACCCGCCGCCGACAGCACTGGAGTCGAAGCCGGGAGGCAACAGGGTCATGTCTGTGAGGGTGCTGATTTCAAGATAGTTCAGCTGCGCATGAACATCCCATGTTTCAGTAAAATTCGGGTTACGGTAGCTGATGCCTACATTGAAACGATCACTTTCGCCTGTACCGTATGGATCGAGTGCCCCGAGGCCTCCGACACCCGCTCCCCAGTCGCGAACGGCCTGGTAACCGGTTTTGATATTCCAGGTATCGTTGGCGAGTTCTAAGCGTGCGTCCAGTGATTTTTTAGATGTGTTGACGTCACCAGGGGCCAAAGAGGCTGAGGTGCCCAGTAACGTGTCAAAGGTGGACTGAGCATCTTGTGTGATAGTTTCATCTTCGCCATCGGTTTTAAACAAACTCAGCGAGGCACCGATGCGCCAGCTATTTAATTGGCCACCGTACTGTAACCAGCTGCGTTGCGTATTGAAGGAACCGAGGGAAAAACCGGTTTCCAGGCCCTGAAGCTCTTCTGGGGTTTTTGTAATGATGTTAATGACGCCTGAAAATGCATCAGCACCATAAATGGCTGAACCGGGACCGCGAATCACCTCTATGCGTGAGATCGTTTCGATGGGAACGCCTGCCCAGATTTCGCCTTTATTCCCAAACAGTAAGCTGGTTTGAGGCGCTCCGTTCACCAGTACCAAAACCTCAGGATTGAATTCAGAGGAGATGCCCCGGATGGTGTAGATGGGTATAAACCCGCCAGCTCTCACGGAAACATGCAGGCCCGGTACGGTCTCCAAAACATCGTTAATGTTTTGGGCGCCAGTGGCACGGATTTCTTCGGAAGTAATGACCGTTGCAATGGCCGGCGCTTTTGATAGCAATTGCTTGCGCCCCGTGGCGATACTAACGAAATTATGGTCGTCATAAAGAAGCAGCAGACTTTCATCGGCGTTGGTATCTGCCGGGCAGGGGCGACAAAGAACAAGAATGAGAAAGAGCGCTATGAGGCGCATGGATACGATCCGTGTAATTTGAAAGCTTTGTTTAAGCCGAAGCCATTGAAATCATAGGGTTGCGCTCATTTTATCGCAAGCATATTTTAATAACCCCTAGCACGGTAGGGTAAAGCCAACCCTGGAAGTGATAAGGTTGATTGGAGCAGGGCCGGATACTTGATTTAAGGCTTCAATCGAATTCTTTGCCGGAATTTAGAACGTAGGTGGCGTATTAACCCAAATCAAAACCGTTTCCTCGTCGCCCGGGTTTCGCCAGAAGTGGATACGATGACTGTCGAAGTAGATACTATCCCCGGGGTAAAGCAGGTGGCGTTGGTGGCCATCAAGCTTAATTTCCAGCAACCCACGCAGTACATAGATGAACTCTTCGCCCTCGTGGGAGTAGGCCTCTTCGCTTTGGGCGCCGGGCTGCAGTGTCCATTTTTGGCAGTCCATCATTGTGCCCTGATGCCCGCGCTGCTCGATACGTATATCAGGTCCTAACAAGGGGATGATTCGTGCCTCGTCAGCCCGCACGACTCCGTTGTCAGCTGATTGTTTATTGATGTTCTGTGGAGCGCTTAATTCTGTTGCCGTGGTGCCAAAGAAATCGGCCAGCTTGTGAACACTGGCGGCAGAGGCACCTATTGAGGTGCGTTCAAGCGTGCTAATCAGGGACGCCGCCAGGCCGGTTTCAGCCGCAACCTCTCGCAGGCTTAACCCTTTCTTTTTACGAAGCGCCCTGAGCCGGGGGCCGATGCCGGCACCTGTGTTTACTGGTGCGGTGGAGGGGGCTGTTAGCCCTGCATCGGGCTTCAAGCTGGTTTGTCGTGCGCGCAGGCTACGAATGGCTGTAAGGCTTAGGCCCTGGACCACCCGCAGTCGCTGTATATCCCGGACGGCTTCGAGGTGCTCTTCGTGATAAACACGGTGGCCGCTTTCGGTGTATTCGGGCTGGATCAGCCCGTGCTGCTCCCAGAAGCGAATGGTTGAAGGGCTAACGCCGCAAAGGCGGGCGACATCGGCAATGCGCAGTAGACCGGCTTGTTTTTTTGTCTTCGACATGGCGGGCATTGGTTAATTATCTTGTGAGCACTCTAGCACTGTTCTGTAATTTTAGGCAGCATTTTCAGGCACTGTCCACCCAGGCTGGGAAGCTGGTTTTCAGGAGGCGGGCTCCGGCCGTCTTACTCGCAACCAGAGCAGGTATAAAAATACAGGGACTAACATCAGGATGCCGTACATCACGGGGGCAACGGTCATTGCCGGGTTTTGCAGGATCGTGCCGGTCACCAGGATCGCCGTTCCGCCATTCTGGATGGCTGTCTCAATGGCAATGGTGCGGCTGTCGGCTTTGCTCCTTTTCAGGCAGCGGGCAAACCAGTAACCCGCCAGTAGGGCAAGGCTTGCCAGTAATAAAGCAGGGATACCTGTCTGTGCAATGAAATCGGGCATTTGCTGCCTGTTTTGCAGGATAATTCCGGTAATTACCAGCAGCAACATGGCGAGGGGAATGCGGGTAATCCAGAATTCGTTACGCAGGCAAAATGCCTGTTGGTAGTGTCGTAATAGCATGCCAACGGCGACGGGAAAAAGTGTCACCAATGCCAGTTTGATCAGGGTTTTCAGGAAGGGCAGTTCGATGCCTGTACTTTGGCCAAGCTGGGAACCCAGAAACCAGCCGGCTATCAATGGAATGCTGACGGGCGTTACCAGGCTGATAAAGGCCGTTAGGGAAACCGAGAGCGCCAGATTGCCCTTTGCCAGGTAGGAAAACATATTCGAGGTGGTACCGCCGGGGCTCAGTGCAAGGATGATAAAGCCGGCAAAAATTTCGAAGGGCAGGTTTAATGGGTAGAGCAGCGCCAGCGCAACTAAGGGTAATAACAGCATCTGGGACAGGACGCCAACCAGCATGCTGGCCGGATTTTGCAGCAGCACCCTAAAATCCTTCAAGGTTAACCGGGTGCCCATGCCGAGCATGATGCAAAAAAGGGTGATGGGTAAGATAACGGCTAACAGAATATCCGCGTTCATGCTTTTCGCTCGCGCCAGGGATGTTATTTTTCTTAAGGCAAAGAAAACCAGATTGTTGCCAGGAATATGCCGCTGTAGATGGCATAGTGACGCCCGGTCAGGGGTGTCAGCCGGGTTCGCTCAGGCCAGGGTTTACGCAAGAGTTTTAAGGGGGCGATCAAGGCGGGGGCTGATAAAACGAGGCACAGCAATCCCGGTAACAAGTCCGCCAGGTAAAGCAAAGCACTGAAAAGATACAGGGAGATGACAAGCGTGAAATAAAGTTTTACGCCGCTGTTGTAGCCCAGCCTAACGGTCAGGGTTTGGATGCCGGCTGCTCGATCCTGCTCATAATCGCGCAGTTCATTGCTGAGCAGCAACAGGGCTGATAGCAGGCTGAAGGGGACGGAAAGCCACAGCACGTGCCAATGATAGGTGCCGGAGATCGTGTAATAGGCGCCGCCGACTAACAGAAGCCCCATCAACAGAAATACCAGCGGAATGCCCAGCCCGCGCGCCTTGTAATTGATCTTTCCTCCGGTATATCCCCAGGCGCCGAGCACGCCGAGAAGACCCAGTAGCAGCAATGGCCAGCCTCTGATGCTGACGAAATAAAAGCCAACAAGGGTGGCCAGGATAATGGCGAGCCAACCGATTCTTGTATTGCGTCGTATCGCCCGCTGCCTGGAAAAGGGAAGCCTTCGCTCGATGAGATCCCGGTGGTCGTTAATCAGGTTGACCCCGGCCTGCAGGAGGAGGCCGGTGATAATAATCAGGGCGGCAAGGGTCGGGTGATGGAAACCGTCACGCATAGCCAGGCTGATGCCCAGGCCACAGGTAGCCAGGGCGACGATCAGCGAAAAGGGGCGTAATGCGTTGAGAAAATCCGTTTTATCCGACATGACTAAAGCGTCTGTTGCTTTGAGTGCTAAGCGGCTCCGTAGCCACCGCCTCCGGGAGTTTTTATGACGAAAATGTCCCCGGGCTGCATGTGGGTTTGTTCGGTTGCCCGAAGCGCTTCCCGATGACCATCACGGCGCTCGACATAGTTCCTGCCGGCTTTGCCGGGGTTGCCTCCCGCCATCCCAAAGGGGCGGGTGCTGCGATGGGATGACAGAATGGCGGCTGACATGTCCTGCAGGAATTCGATGCGACGTATCACTCCGTCACCACCGCTATGCAGGCCGTCTCCGCCTGAATTTTTGCGAATGGCAAAACTATCGACGCGAACCGGGAAACGCCATTCCAGCACTTCCGGATCGGTGAGGCGAGAGTTGGTCATATGCGACTGGACAGCACTGGCGCCGTCGAAATCCGGGCCTGCTCCTGTGCCGCCACTGATCGTTTCATAATATTGGTATTGATCGTTGCCAAAGGTAAAGTTGTTCATGGTGCCCTGGGCGGCTCCCACAATGCCGAGTGCGCCATAGAGGGCATTGGTGATCCATTGGGAGGTTTCCACATTGCCGGCCACCACGGCAGCCGGGTAGCTCGGGTTCAGCATGGAACCCTCCGGGATGATGATATTCAGCGGCTTCAGGCATCCCTGGTTCATGGGGATGTCGTCTTCCACCAGCGTGCGGAAAACGTACAACACGGCCGCATAGCAAACCGCAGAGGGGGCGTTGAAATTACTGGCCAGTTGCTCGGATGTGCCGCTGAAATCCACCGTGGCGCTGCGGTTTTTCCGGTCGACCCGGATATCCACTTTAATGGTAGCCAGGTCATCAATCCGGTAGCTGAAGCGACCGTTTTCCAGCCGGTCAATCACGCGGCGCACCGCTTCCTCGGCATTGCGTTGCACATGCTCCATGTAGGCCATGACGACGTGCTGGCCAAACTGATTGATCATGCGCCACATTTCCTGCACGCCTTTTTCGTTGGCTGCAATCTGGGCTTTAAGGTCTGCGATATTCTGGTCAGGGTTACGGGCTGGGTAAGGACCGCTGCCAAGCAGGGTGCGGATGGCGGTTTCCCGGAACTGACCCTGCTGGACCAGTTTGACATTATCGAACAGGATGCCTTCCTCTTCGACGCTGACACTGTTGGGGGGCATGGAGCCGGGGCTGATACCGCCGATATCGGCATGGTGGCCACGCGAGGCTACGTAGAAAAGAATGCCTGTGCCGGCCGGGTCGAAAACGGGCGTGATAACCGTGACATCAGGCAAATGTGTGCCGCCGTTGTAGGGTGCGTTGGTGATAAAAACGTCGTCGAGATCGATCTGGTCGCCATGTTCGCGGATCACGGCTTTTACGCTGGCGCCCATTGAACCCAAGTGCACGGGCATATGGGGCGCGTTGGCGACCAGGTCGCCCTGGTTATCAAAAATAGCGCAGGAAAAGTCCAGGCGCTCCTTCACATTGACGGAGTAGCTGGTGTTTTCCAGAACTGAGCCCATTTGTTCGGCAATCGACATGAAGAGGTTATTGAACACCTCCAGCATGATCGGGTCTACCTCGGTACCGATAGCGGTGCGCTTTGGAAGGGGAATAACCCGCTCCATTTCCAGGTTGCCAAGCTGGCTCAATGTCGCTTGCCAGCCTGTTTCGACGATATTGGTGCCGGTGGCTTCGAGGATCATGGCCGGGCCTTCGATGCTATCGCCCGGTTGCATGTGCGCACGCTGGAAAATAGCGGCTGCTTCTGCCTTGGCGCCGGTAAAGATGTCTGTTTCGCCAATGCTCTTAAGCTGTTTGCTTGGGGCTTCGGCGGGCAGCGGCGGGCTGGTTTCGCTGTGTCCCTTGCCAATCACTTCAATCGAGAGTGATTCAATGATGAGCGCTTTATCGGGCACGATGAAACCATAGCGCTGGCGGTGAGCCTCCTCGAAACGGGCTTTTGTTGTGTCGGCATCTGTGAGTATGACCGGCAGCGCTGTGTCCGTGCCCTGGTATTTGATGTGTGCCTTGGTGATATAGGTAATGGCCTCCGGTTTAATACCCTGGCGCTGTATTTCCTCCTTTCCCTGGCTGGAAAGCGTTGCGATGACCGGGTCTAGCGCTTCGACGGCAGACTGGTTGAGGGGGGCTTCCACGCTATGCTGGTGCAGGGTACGAAAGTCTGCCAGCCCCATGCCGTAGGCCGATAAAACGCCGGCCATGGGGTGGAGTATGACCTTTTTCATGCCCAGGGCGTCGGCAACACGGCAGGCATGCTGGCCGCCGGCACCACCGAAGCAGCAGAGTGTGTAGTGGCTGATGTCATAGCCGCGCTGTGTGGAAATTTCCTTGATGGCGTTAGCCATATTGTCCACGGCAATTTTCAAAAAGCCTTCCGCCACTTCCGTGGCCGTCATTTCACGACCCGTGGCCTGCTTGATGTCGTTGGCCAGCACCTGGAATTTTTCTACGACAACCGCTTTGTCCAGGGGTAGGTCGCTGTTCGGGCCGAACACTTTGGGGAAATGCTCAGCATTCAGCTTGCCGAGCATCAGGTTGCAGTCAGTGATTGTCAGTGGGCCGCCGCGGCGATAACAGGCCGGACCCGGATTGGCGCCGGCAGAGTCCGGGCCAACCCGAAAGCGACTGCCGTCAAAATGCAGGATCGAGCCGCCGCCGGCCGCAACGGTGTGTATCTGCATCATGGGCGCACGCATCCGTACACCGGCAACCAGGGAGTTGAAGGTACGTTCGTATTCGCCATTAAAATGTGAAACGTCCGTCGACGTGCCGCCCATGTCGAAACCAATAATGTTTGGGTGGCCGGCTGCCTGACAGGTTTTTACGGCGCCGACAATTCCGCCGGCCGGGCCGGAGAGAATGCTGTCCTTGCCCTGGAAATAATCGGCATTTACCAGTCCGCCATTCGATTGCATGAACATTAGCTGGGTGTTTCCCAGCGCAACAGCTACCTGGTCGATGTAGTGACGGAGAATGGGGGACAGGTAAGCATCCACAACGGTGGTATCGCCGCGGCTCACCAGCTTCATCAGCGGGCTCACTTCGTGACTGACGCTGATTTGGGTAAAGCCGATCTCACTGGCTATTTCAGCCAGGCGGCGCTCATGCTTTGGATAACGATAGCCATGCATCAGGACAATGGCCACGGAACGAATACCCTTGCTGTAAAGCTTGGTCAGGTCCTGTCTTGCCTGCACCTCATCCAGCGGGGTGACCAGCTCGCCTTTGGCGCCGAACCGTTCCTTCGCTTCAATGACGTCACAATAGAGTAACTCGGGCAATTTAATGTTCAGGTCAAACAGGCGAGGACGGTTTTGGTAGGCAATGCGCAGCGCGTCACCAAAGCCCTGGGTGATCACCAGGGCAGTGGGAGTGCCTTTCCGTTCCAACAGGGCATTGGTGGCAACGGTGGTGCCCATTTTGACGGAGTGAATCCGCTCGGCCGGAATGGCTGCGCCACTGTCCAGGCCCAGCAGGTCGCGAATGCCCTGCAATGCCGCGTCCCTGTAACGTTCGGGGTTTTCAGACAGGAGTTTATGGGTGCGGTACTCGCCGTCGGGGGTGAAAGCGACGATGTCGGTGAATGTGCCGCCGCGGTCGATCCAGAATTGCCAGAGAGCCTGTTCGGTCATAAAGATAAAAAAATAATTGATTTGAGTTATTCAGATGATGCCGGAAAGTGCGTTATTGTAGCAGCTTTCCTGCGTTAATTCGGGATAACAAAAAAGGGAACTCTGTGGCTTAGGCAGAGCTTCATTAAATCGTTAAGGGGAATCGTTCGTGACAATCAGCACTATGGCAAGCGATAAAAAGCTGTGGATTCAGCAGCTCGAGGCGTTGATTCAAAAGCGTTTGAAGAAGGCTGAACAGGAGGCGATGAAAGCCTTTGCCAGCGATTATTTGCATAATGTGCCAACCGATGATTTGGCAGGGAAGTCGGTTGATGAGGTGTTCAGCCGGATTCATAGCGGCTGGCGCTTTATCCAGACTTTTGAGTCGGGTGAAGATCGTATTCCCAAAATCGAAATTATTAATCCTGACCCGGATATCGCCCTCAAGTCTCAGCACACGGTGGTGATGCTGCTGCAGCGCGGCATGCCTTTCCTGGTGGACTCCGTGCGAATGCACCTGGCTTCCCGCCAGTTAACCATCCACTCGGTACAGAGCCTGGTTTACCAGGCGCAGCGAACCCGTGCCGGCAAACTCAAGAAACGCGATAAATGCGACTATGACCAGGGTTGCGCCATCGATCTCAAGGACTATCAAACCGAAGCCTTCATGTTTTTTGAGATCGATCTTATTGCGGGTGAGAAGCAACTGAAAGCGCTGATTGATGAAATCCAGGATGTGCTCAGCGATGTTCGCGCCGTGGTCGGTGACTTCGGCGACATGGAAGGACGCATCCAGTCGATCATCAATACCCTAAAACATAATCCGCCACCGCTTCCTGAGGAGGAGGTTAACGAAGCCATTGCTTACCTGAACTGGCTTACCGAAGGCAATTTTACTTTTCTGGGTTATAAAGAATACAAGGTCGGCAAGAAAGCGGGCCGTTCCGTGATTCGGCATGTGAACAAGACGGAATTGGGACTGTTTAAACTACGTTCCGAATCAACCCGCGACAAATTTGTGGATACCCTGCAGCCGGACGTTCGTAACTATCTCACGGAAAAACGACTGCTTACTTTTGCCACTTCCGGCACCCTGTCCCGGGTGCACCGGCCGGTTTATCCCGATTACATTGCTATCCGCCAGTTCGACAAGCAGGGCAATGTAGTGGGTGAGTGTGGTTTCCTCGGACTTTACACGTTAGCCGTGTTCACCGAAAAAACCCGGAATATTCCGATTTTACGTAATAAAGTCGATGCGGTTATGCGCCGCTCCGGCTTGTATCCTTTCACCCACGGCGGTAAGGATTTGCTGCGGGTACTGGAAACCTTTCCTCGCGAGGAGCTCTTTAAAACGGATCTCGATGAGCTCTTCAAAACCACCACGGCAATTGCCCAGATTAAAGAACGGCAGCAAACGCGCCTGTTCGTGCGCCGCGATCACTTCGGCAAGTTTGTTTCCTGCCTGGTGTATATGCCGCGGGATATTTACGATTCTGAAATCCGTAAAAAAATTCAGGATATTCTCTGTCATACCTTCCGCGCGCTTAACGTGGAGTTTTCCACCTATTTCGGCTCGTCAGCACTGGTGCGAACGCATTTTGTGCTGCGTACCAACCCGGAGGAAACGCTTGAGTATGATGTGGGAACGCTGGAGCGGGCCATTATTAAGGTCACTCGTTCCTGGCAGGACGATTTGGTCCAGGGATTGATCGACGAGTACGGCGACGAAAGGGGAACGGCCTATGCACAGCGATACCGTCATGCATTCCCGCTCAGCTACCGCGACGACTTTACACCGTCGATTGCAGTCAGCGATGTGGAACGCGTGGAATCATTGTGCGAGGAGAAGCCGCTGGCCTTGTGGTTCTACCAGCGTGATGGCGAACCGGCAAACCGCGCTCACTTTGCGCTGTATCAACGCAACGAGCAGCTGACGTTATCGGACATTATTCCCATTTTCGAAAACATGGGGCTAAAAACACTTGGTGAACACCTTTATAAAATTATTGATGACGATGGGGTCGTGGTATGGAAGCATGATTTCAGCCTGCAGTACACCTCGGGCGAATCGCTGGATGCCAAATCCCTCCGTGATGTCTTCACTAAAGCCTTTGTCCGTGTCTGGCATGATAACGCCTCTAACGATGCCTTTAATAAACTGGTGCTTGCGCTTGGGCTGAACTGGCGAGAGGTTTCCTATTTGCGTGCCTGTGCACACTACCTGAAGCAAATCCGCCTTGGTTTCAGCCAGGCTTACTATGCCGATACATTATTGCGCTATCCGGCCATGACGATGGCGCTTGTGCACCACTTCAATACCAAATTCGATCCGCAGCTGGCGCTTAGTATTCCTGAACGCACCACCCAGTTAATGGAACTGGAGCAGGCTTATATGAAGCTGCTCGATGAGGTGCAAAGTCTCAGTGAGGACCGGGTGCTGCGTAACTACCTGCACCTGAACAAGGCCATGCTGCGCACCAACTTCTTCCAGCCAGGTTCTGATGGAAAACTGAAGAAATACTTCTCCTTCAAGATCGACCCGCGCCAGTTGCCGAACATCCCGTTACCGCGCCCGATGTATGAAGTCTTTGTTTATTCCAACCGCGTCGAAGGGGTTCACCTGCGCGGGGGCAAGGTCGCCCGCGGTGGTTTGCGTTGGTCGGATCGGGTTGAGGATTACCGGACTGAAGTATTGGGCTTGGTGAAGGCGCAACAGGTTAAAAACCCGGTTATTGTTCCGGTGGGCGCTAAGGGCGGTTTCGTTGCGCAGCGTGCCCAGGGGATAACCGATCGTGAGCAGTACCTGAAAGAGGGCATTACCTGTTACCGTATTTTTATTCGCGGACTGCTGGATATCACCGATAACTTAAAGTCAGGCGAAGTGCTGCCACCACCTGAAGTCATTCGTTACGATGGCGATGATCCCTATCTGGTGGTTGCGGCCGACAAGGGTACGGCAACCTTCTCGGATATTGCC
Organism: Pseudomonadales bacterium; assembly: GCA_041395865.1. GTDB lineage: Bacteria > Pseudomonadota > Gammaproteobacteria > Pseudomonadales > IMCC2047 > IMCC2047. The sequence continues at coordinate 18,540 of JAWKZQ010000016.1, read as the reverse complement.
AATGAACTTGCCGGTCGTTACGACTTCTGGCTGGGCGATGCCTTCGCCTCAGGCGGAAGTCAGGGTTACGATCATAAGGGTATGGGTATCACGGCCAAGGGTGCCTGGGTTTCCGTGCAGCGCCATTTCCGTGAGCGGGGTGTGGATATTCAAAACACCGATTTTACCGTTGTGGGTATCGGCGGTATGGCTGGCGATGTTTTCGGTAACGGTATGCTGCTGTCCCGTCATATCCAGCTGGTTGCCGCGTTCGACCATATGAACGTTTTCATTGATCCGAACCCCAATCCTGAGGAGAGCTTCAAGGAACGTGAACGCCTGTTCAAAATCGGCCATGTGGGGTGGGATGACTATAACGCCGAACTTATTTCGAAGGGGGGCGGCGTCTTTTCACGGGCGGCCAAATCAATCCAGATTACACCTGAAATGCAGGCTCGCTTCGATATCAGCGAAACCAGCCTGACTCCCAGCGAGCTGATTAACCGGGTGCTCAAGGCGCCGGTTGACCTGCTGTGGAATGGCGGTATCGGCACCTATGTTAAGGCCAGCACCGAGACGCATGACGATGTTGGGGATCGTGCCAACGATAGCCTGCGAATCAATGGCTGCGAGCTGCGCGCTAAGGTGGCCGGAGAGGGGGGGAACCTCGGCATGACGCAGCTGGGGCGTATCGAATACGCCCAGAGCGGTGGCGCCGTTAACACGGATGCTGTGGATAACGTAGGCGGCGTTGACTGCTCGGATCATGAGGTCAACATCAAGATTTTGCTGAACGAAGTGGTCACAGAGGGCAAGCTCACTGAAAAGCGCAGAAATAACCTGCTTGAGCGCATGACTGATGAAGTGTCGGCGCTGGTATTGCGCAACAGTTATTGCCAGACGCGCTCCCTGAGCATTGCGCAAAGCTTGGCGGTTTCTCACGGCGATGAATTACGCCGTTTTATTGTCGGCCTGGAAGAGCGGGGACGTCTCGACAGAGAGCTGGAATTTTTGCCCCCTGAAGAAGAACTGATGGCCCGCTTATCGCAGGGGCAGGGGTTGACCCGCCCCGAATTGGCGGTGGTTTTGGCTTACGCAAAATCAGAACTGAAGGATGTGCTCGCTAAATCAAATATTGCCGATGACGAGTATCTGGCCAAGCAGGTTGTGACCGCTTTCCCCGCGACGCTGGAGCAACAGTACCCGAGCTATCTGCACGCTCACCGTCTGCGGCGTGAAATTGTAGCGACGGAATACGCGAATGAAATGGTGAATTACATGGGGATTACCTATGTGCACCGAATGATGGAGGCGACCGGCGCAACGGCAGGGCAGGTTGTTCAGGCTTACACGGCTGCGCGCCAGATTTTTGGGATGCTGCCTCTCTGGAAGTCGGTTGAAGCGCTGGATTACAAAGTTCCTGCGGCGCTGCAAATACGTATGATGAAGCGAATTATGCGTATGGTTCGACATGCCAGCCGCTGGTTGTTGCAACAACGCTACGAAAATGTTTCTACTCAGGAGCTGATCCAGCATTTTGCTCCCGGTGTTGTAACCCTGGAAAACTCGCTGGAGAAATTCCTTTGCGGCGACCTGGCCAAACTCTGGAACGCCAACCAGGCGGAATTCAAGGAGGCCGGTGTACCCGCAGCGCTTGCGAAACAGGTTGCGAGCACCGACGAGCTTTACTTTGCGCTGAATATGGTCGACGTGTCTAACAGAACCGGCCACAGCGTCGAGCAGGTTGCGGGAGTTTTCTTCAACCTCATTAGCCATCTCGACCTGCACCGTTTCCGTCAGGCCGTCAGCCGCATCGATGTCGTGAACATCTGGCACAGCAAGGTGCGCGATGTGTTCCGTGACGATGTTGATCGCCAGCTTTGTATCTTGACCGAGTCGGTGCTGCAGTTTGAAGGTGCGCCGGACAAACCTGCCGATAAGGTCAGTTACTGGCTGGAAGCCCAGTCCAAGCAGTTGGCCCGCTGGCAGGAAATCCAGAAAGCATTGCGTGAGCTGGAAACCGGCGATGGCGATATTTCCATGTATACCGTGGCGATCCGCGAACTGGTAGAGTTCGGGCGTTCAACCAACACGGCATTGGAAAACTAAAGCCGGATGCGGGAAGTCACCATCGAACTGGCCATTTCGGCGCAGGAATACCTGGCCCACTATCAGGGTGCGGCCAGGGAGGTGGTGGCGACCAGCCGCGACGGGCGCAAAATCCGTTTCCCGAGCAAAATATTGCAGCCTTTCGTCAGTCACAGCGGCATTTACGGATGTTTCGTGATCAGCTTCGATGAGAGTAATCGCTTCCAGGATATCCGTAGACTTTAGTGCGTCGGCGCCGAATTGCGCTTAACCGCTTAGTGTCGATTTTTTCTGTCCGTGCGGCTTGGGCATGCTTGTCCGGCTATTGCGCGGATTTATGTTTTGTTGTGACGAGCCAAGCCCGACAGATTCACGTATAATGCGCGCCGTTTTTTAACCTTCGGATACCGGAAAAACCATGAGCTACTCGCTACTGCGTAACCTGATGTTTCGCTTTGATGCTGAAACTTCCCATAATCTCGGTTTGAAAGGCCTTAGTCTCGCAGAGCGCCTGAAACTGAGTCAGATTTTCGTTGCGCCCATGCCGCAGGTGCCGGTGCACGTCATGGGGCTTGAATTTCCGAATCCGGTTGGGTTGGCTGCCGGGCTGGATAAAAACGGCGAGCACATTGATGGCCTGGCTGCCTTGGGTTTCGGTTTCCTGGAGATTGGCACCATTACGCCCCGCCCCCAACCGGGCAACCCGCAACCGCGCCTGTTTCGCCTGGCAAATGAAAAGGCGATTATTAATCGCATGGGCTTTAACAATAAAGGCGTGGATTACCTGCTGGAGCGCGTACGTGCCAGTAAGTTTGACGGTGTGCTCGGTATTAACATCGGCAAGAACTTTGATACGCCCGTTGAAAACGCATTGGACGATTACCTGATCTGCCTGCGCAAGGTTTATCAGGACGCCAGTTACATTACCGTTAACCTTTCCTCACCCAATACACCGGGGCTGAGAACGCTTCAGTTCGGTGATACGCTGCGCGAGCTGCTGACCCCTTTGAAGGAGGAGCAGCGTAAGCTGGCGGAGCGCTATGAAAGCTATAAACCCCTGGCGGTAAAAATCGCGCCGGATATGACCGACGACGAAGTAGCGATGGTTGCCCGTACGCTGGTTGAATGCGAAATCGACGGTGTTATTGCAACCAATACCACTATCTCCCGTGTGGGTGTGGAAAATTCACCTCATAAGGATGAGGCCGGTGGATTAAGCGGTAAACCATTAACCCAGGCGGCAACCCGGACAGTAAAAGCCCTGGCGGACGAGCTGAATGGCACCATGCCAATTATTGCGGCTGGCGGTATTATGGATGCCGACTCGGCGCAACAAAAAATAGATGCCGGAGCAAGCCTGGTACAGGTTTATACCGGTTTTATTTATCGCGGACCGCACTTGGTCAGGGAAATTGTGGAGCAGGTGAAGCTTTAGGCATTGAGCCGTTTGGGTTTCTTCCAGGCGGCAATAAGCCCCGCCCAAACAGGGCGGGGTGTTAAAGAATCGCTTGATTAGCTGGCTTTATCCAACTTGCTGCTGGCAATAATACCCTTAACAATTTCAACGGCCCGTTCGGCTTCCTCAGGAATGAAGTCCTTCCCTTTATTCTTTTTAAACCCAAGCTCGTCAAAACGTATATAAACATCAGGTTCAAGATCCCGCTGGGCCAGACAGCTTTTACAGCAAGACATTGGGCAGCCGTCCAGGGCAATCAGTGGGCGGCCGGATTTTGCTGCCCTGACAATCCCGGGCACATTACCGCCGACGCCTGTAATGCAGGACATTTCGGCTTCACCATCGCGATCCAGCGCAATGGCAACATGGTTGGTAATTTGGGCAATATCCGAACACCCTGAACAGGAATAAACCAGTGGTTTTGTGTTAGCCATAGTCTGTTCCACCTCGTGCAAGTACAAAAATACCCGGAGAACAGGGTTCCCCGGTTTCGCTGTCTCCAGCCTAAGGGCAAAAAGCGGGTATCCCTTTGACTAGAGTCAACATAAACAACTGTTTTTAAAGTTTTTTGTAATAAATGGCGACGTAACTATAACTTTGGCAGCTTGATTCAGATCAAGGCTGAGATCTGCCAACCTCGGCCATCATGGCAGCCTTCCGCTTTAACATGCTTGAGACACTGTTGTGCAATTAATCGATTTAAATAAGGAAGAGCGTATCCTTCCGTTATTTCGTCTGGCGTTTCGTCCATTCTTTCTATTTGCAGCGCTGTTTTCTATTATCGCTTTGCTTCTTTGGGGCCAATTCTGGCTTGGCGGTCTGTCATTTTCGCCCTATGGAAACTGGCTCTGGTGGCACGGTCATGAAATGCTGTTTGGTTTTGTCAGTGCCGTGATTACCGGTTTTTTGCTGACTGCCGTGCAGAACTGGACCGGGCGCCTGGGGTTGCGCGGCTTTCCGCTTTTAACGCTTGTGGTGACCTGGCTGTTGGCGCGTGTGCTGCTTCTGTTCCCCGGACCGTTTCCGGAATGGTTGATTGCCGTGATTGATTTAAGTTTTTTACCTATGGTGGCCGCGGTATTGGGCTTTTATGTGGTGCGAGCGCGATTGTGGCGTAATATCCTTTTTGTGCCGGTTTTGTTGGGCATGACGGTTCTGAACGGCTTTATGCATTGGGCGGCCATTTCGGGAGATATCCTGCTTTATAAAAAGCTGGCGGCTACGGTGGTTTTCCTGATTGCCTTTTTGATCAGCCTGATGGGCGGCCGGGTCATTCCTTTTTTTACGGCAAACGGAACGGGAACCGAAAAGGCATCGCCGATCAAGTGGCTTGAAATTGGGGCGTTGGCCAGCATCCTGCTATTGGCGCTTGGCACTTTATTGGGTTTTAACGCGGGCGTGATGGGGGCGATTTGTTTGTTGGCTTTTGCCCTCCATGCGGTACGTACATTCCGTTGGCGTATCTGGATTACCTTCAGGGTGCCGTTGCTTTGGTCCTTGCATATTGCCTGCTGGTTCCTGGCCTTGGGATTCCTGCAGTTGTCGCTCTTTTATTGGGGTGTTGTGGATGACTATATCACGATACTTCATACCCTGACGGTTGGAGGTATCGGGCTCATCATCCTGGCTATGATTGCACGTATTTCGCTGGGCCATACCGGCCGTAGTTTGCAGATAAGCCCCTGGGTGGCGGTGGGTTTTGCGGCACTGATTGCGGCAACTTTATTAAGGGCAGGTTTGCCAATGGTGAGTGAAAAAGTGTCACTGTCGCTTAGCTATGGCGGCAGTATTGCGATGTGGGTACTGGGCTTTGGCATTTTTGTTTTCTGCTACCTGCCGATCTTAACCAAACCTCGAGTAGACGGAAGGCCAGGATAGAATGATGGAATGGAGAGAAGTGACCCAATGGCGTCGATCCCAGCGTGAGCGCCTGATTGAACAACGCATTCAGGCCGGACATAAGCAGCGTACCCAGTGGGGGGAGTCGATTCACCGTCAGTTGAAGGATTGGTTTACCGGCAGGCGCCTGATGACCGTCGGTTTTTATTGGCCCTTTAAAGGTGAGTTTGATGCCCGCCCGTTAATTGACGAGCTGTTGGCGCAGGGGCATTCGGCGGCTCTTCCAGCCGTGACGGAGCCAAAGACGCCAATGGAGTTTCGGTGTTATAAAAAAGGCGAAGCGCTGGAACCGGGTATTTGGAAAATCCCGGTGCCGGTGCGGCGCGATGTGGTTGAACCCTGCGTCCTGATTGTGCCATTAGTGGGTTTTGATAGCGCCAACTACCGATTGGGCTACGGCGGCGGCTATTATGACCGAACATTGGCCCAGTTGCCGGATTCAACCATCGCGCTCGGCGTGGGCTATTCTCATGCCCGGTTAGAAACGATTTTCCCGCAGCGTTTCGATATTCCAATGACGCATATCTTTACCGAGGAAACCGGTTAACAAGCGAAGGCTATCATTGCCACAGCTTCTGCCCAAAGTCCGCAGTGGCCCTGCTTAGAAGGGCAACAGTTTCTTCGGATGTGTTTCCGTTAACATGGCGGAAATGGCTTTTTTCAGCGGCGGCAAGCGGTTGCTGAGATGCAAAACGGCTTTTCTCGCCAGCTTGGCGGGAATGCGGTCATTGGTGAACAGGCTGACGATACCGTTGGTGCCATGGTACAGGGGACGAGTGACCAGCGTGTGTTCGCGCTGGTAAACACCTAATACTTTATTCGATCCGATATCCTGCCCTTTGCTATGGGTTTTGATAATTTCTTGCGCCAGGGTATCGCTGCCGCGCAACCCGAGATTAAAGCCGTGGGCAGTTACCGGATGCATGCCGACAGCGGCATCGCCCAGCAGGGCAAAGCGTTGACTGATAAAGCGTCTGGCGTGCACACCCACTAACGGGTAGGCGAAACGTTCACCTGCCAATTCCATGCGGCCAAGGCGATTGCCAAAACGCTTCTGGATATCGGCGCTGAAGGCGGCCTCGTCCATGTTTTTAACGGATGGAGCGAGATGTGCGGGCAGGGTAATCACGGCCGAACACTCATTGTCTGCCAGCGGCAGGATCGCCAGTGTCCGTCCATAGTGGAAGCACTCCCAGGCCAGCTGCTGGTGCGGTTTTTCGTGACGCATACGGCACACAATAGCCACCCGGGCAAAGTCATTCATCTCCGCAGGAATTCCCATCATGCGGCGTACCTGGGAAAAGCGGCTGTCAGCAGCAATCACCAGCGGCGCATTCAGAATCCGACCGTCCTCAAGTGTGACCGAACCTCCGCTGGCGTTGGTTTCTATCGCCGTAACCGACTGCTCAAAAAACAACGCAAGGTTTTTGAGTGTTTTTATACGTTGGTAAAGGTGGTGGCGAATCCGGTGGTTGGAAAGCATGTAACCCAATGCATCCAGGTGCGGGTCTGGTCGATCGAATGCCAGGGTATGATCGGAGGTGCCGTCGATGACCCGCGCTCCAAGCATGGGATTAGCATTTTCAGCCATGGCGTTATCCCAAACACCGAGTTTACGCAGGATTTTCACGGAAAGGTGGGTAAGGGCAATTTCACGCCCATCGTATTGAGGTTCGGCGATTGCGGTCTCTGGTTGTTTTTCGATCAGCGCAACGTTTAACCCGGCATCATCCAGCGCACAGGCCAAGCTTTGTCCGGCCGGCCCGGCACCGATAATGATCACATCGTATTTCATAGGCACCACCTTATTTTGAATCGAGCCATCATGGCCAGTTGCGGAGTGTGCGGCATTGATACAGGTCAACCATGCGGCAATTACACGATGGCTTCGTCACCTTGTTTGCATTTTCTAGCACTGGAATTGGACTAGAAGAGGGTTTATGCTTCGCCTTCTCGAATTGATAACCACTGAGATAGTCGACCCATGAGTGAAGAAAACCTGATTCCTCTACGTACCGTTGATCCAAAAGAGGAAAATAACCCGATCCAGACCACCTATAACGATATGGTTAACAGTTTCCTGGCGCTGGCTAACAAGCATTGGCAAACCATTGAGATTGAAGGTGTGAGTTCTGCGCTGCGTGAAGCGGCTGCGCGCTTTAATGCTTTTGAGGCCGATTCCAAATCCTTTAACCTGCGTGACGACCGTGAAAATGCAATGAACTGGTTCACGGAAGAATACAGCCGGGCCCTGGGTCACTTCCTGGATGACCTGATCAAAAAGAACGAAATGGAAAGCAACTAGTTCGAATTTTGTGGAGACAGGCCGAATGAGTAAAATCGGCCTGTTTTCAATCCTGCCTCTTTACCTTTCCCGCCTTTAAAAAACACCTTAGACGCTGAAAATAAAGCAATTTTGCGGTAGAATCTGCGCCCTTTGTTTTATTGTGAAGTTTGTCCCATGAGTACAGAACTCCTTTCTCCGGCCGGTACCCTGAAAAGCATGCGTTACGCATTCGCCTATGGTGCTGATGCCGTGTACGCCGGTCAGCCCCGTTACAGCCTGCGTGTACGTAATAACGAATTTAACCGCATTGAAAACCTGGCTGCGGCCGTTGAGGAAGCCCATGGCATGGGCAAGCAGTTCTATCTGGCCAGTAATATTGCCCCCCATAACGACAAGGTCCGCAGTTATCTCAGGGATCTCGAACCGGTGATCGAGATGCGCCCGGACGCGCTGATTATGTCCGATCCCGGTTTAATTATGCTGGTACGGGCAAAGTGGCCGGAGCAAACCGTACACCTTTCTGTTCAGGCCAATGCCGTTAACTGGGCAACGGTTAAATTCTGGGAAAAGCAGGGTATCGAGCGGGTTATCCTGTCGCGTGAGTTGTCGATCGATGAGATTGAGGAAATTCGCCAGCAGTGTCCGGATATGGAGCTGGAGGTCTTTGTTCACGGCGCGCTTTGCATGGCCTATTCGGGTCGTTGCCTGCTGTCCGGCTATATGACTCACAGGGATTCCAACCAAGGGGCCTGCACCAATTCCTGCCGCTGGCAATACAACGTTCACGATGCGAAGGAAACCGAAACCGGCGACCTGATCCCGGTGAATGCCGAGCCTGCCACGGCGCAAATCTATGATCCTGATGCCGAAATTCAGCCGGTGCTGTTGCAGGAGCAAAGCCGCCCGAACGAGCTGTTGCCCACCTACGAGGATGAGCACGGCACCTATATCATGAACTCCAAGGATCTACGTGCCGTTCAGCATGTGGAGCGTCTGGTGAAGATGGGCATCCATTCCCTGAAAATCGAAGGTCGCACCAAGTCACACTATTACGTGGCGCGCACGGCGCAGGTTTATCGTCGCGCCATTGACGATGCATTGGCCGGGCGAGCCTTTAACCCGAACCTGATGGGCGAACTGGAGCACCTGGCTAACCGGGGCTATACCGAGGGTTTTTATCGCCGCCATGTGCCCTCCGAATTCCAGAATTACGTCAACGGGAATTCTACCAGCACCAACCAGCAGTTTGTCGGTGAAGTGACGGATTACGATGCCGCCAATGGCTGGTTGACCATTGACGTCAAAAACCGCTTTGAGCAGGGCGATGAACTGGAACTCATGACCCCACAGGGCAACATGCGTTTTAATCTCGAGCAGTTGGAGAACCTTAAGGGCGAGAAGGTCGATGCCGCGCCTGGCTCGGGGCATACCGTACGGGTACCCTTTAACGGCCCGCTGCCCGTCGATGCGCAGGGTCAATATGGCCTGTTAATGCGTTATCTATAAACGCGAGGCTGTCTTACAACCGGCCTGCTTCAGGCGATCCTGCCTGAAGCAGGCGCCCCTCTTGCGCCAATCCCGATCGATTAGTAATAATTCTGGCTGCCGAATTGCCCCTGTTTGGTGTTTGCCATTAATTTGCCAAACTGCCTTTTATCCAGGTGAATCAGCGTTTCGTGATCCCCGGCTTCCAGATAAATATCCTCCAGCTGGTCTAGCGATTCATCATAGATTGCGTTCATGTTATAGGCCTTGCCTATAGCGGGAACGGCACCTGGATCGCAATCTTCAAACAGTTGATAGACATTTTCTTCATCCACCAAATGCAGCTCGGCATTCATCTGCCGATTCAGTTTGTGCAAACTGAGTTTTTGATCGGCGGGCAGGATAGCCATCAGGTGATGGCTGTCATGATCTTCAAGCACCACCGCCTTGGCGACGGATTTCAGTGGCACATGGGCCGTTGTAGCGCTGCCGGCCGCCGTGCTGGTATGAATATGGTTGATGGTGTCATATTCGATACCCTGGTTATCAAGATAGGCCGCAACTCGAGTTGAAATGCTCATGGTTAACCCTCCTCTGTACGACACTTACTCTTAAATTGTACGCCTTGAGAATTAAATAATCCTCTAAACCACACGGCACTTTCCGGGATTTCTTGAGCTTGTCCGGGTTGCGGAGGAGAATGGGGGTAAGCGTCTAAAGAGGGCTTGAATCGTGGATAAAGACCGCCGAAACAAGTTCAACGAGGCTCAGGGAAAGGCTTTTGATGAGTCCGTGCAATCATTTCTGGCCCCATTACCGGAGGACGTCATCGAACGCATGGCAAGAATCGTTGCTGCACCGGCTATTTCAAAAGGAGAAACGGTTCTTGATATCGGCACTGGAACCGGCGCCCTGATACCCCAGATAAAAAGCTACAACCCGGGGCATATTATTGGCTGTGATCTGTCCGCGCAGATGTTGGCCCAAGTTCAATGGCGATTTCCCGAGGTAGAGCGCCATCAATGTGATATTTACGATCTTCAGCTGCCCAAGCAATCCGTTGATGTCGTGTTTATGAATGCCATGTATGGAAATATTGCCGATAAAACCGGCGCGCTTTCCAATGTCGTACGCATGCTGAGGCCAGGGGGGCGGGTCGTCATCAGTCACCCGGAAGGGAGAGGTTTTGTACTACGACTTGTGAAACAGCACCCTTACCCAGTCACTCCTTTACCTACCGAGCAGGAAGCGCTGCAATTCCTGGGGTCGTTCGGTTTGCAGGTCCAGCAGTATATCGATGAGGAAAAGCTGCTGATTGTCTTGGCTGTCAAACCCTAGCCGAACTCCGCTATGAATACGGTCGCGCTGAGTTTTTTTCTCTACACCTTCCTGATTTTGCTGGTGGGTATTTATAGCGCGCGTTACAACCGTGCTACTTCCAGCGACTACTTCCTGGCCAACCGTGGGCTGGGCTCCGTTGTTGCAGGCCTGTCCTCGGCTGCAAGTTCTGAAAGCGGTTGGGTGACCCTGGGCCTGGTCGGAACCGCCTTTACGACAGGTGTCGGTGCCCTATGGATTATTCCCGGAACGGTTTTGGCGTTCCTGTTTAACTGGCTGGTTATAGGCGAGCGCTTGCGACATTTTTCCCTGCATAATCAGGCATTGACCATTCCGGATGTGCTGGCAGCCCGTTATCAAGGGACAAGCGCCTTGCTGATTCGGCTGCTGAGCGTCCTGATCATTGGCACCATGCTGACGGCTTATGTTGCGGCTCAATTGAATGCAGCGGGAAAGACCTTCACGGCAACCTTCGGCTGGGCCTATGCGACAGGGGTATTGAGTGGCGCGGCAATTGTTATGGTTTATACCATATCCGGTGGATTCAGGGCTGTCGCCTGGACGGATGTGATACAGGCATTGATGATGGTAACGGCGCTGCTGATTTTACCGCTGGTGCTGATTGTTCACCTGGGCGGTTTTGAGGGGCTCTGGCAACGTCTCAATGAGCTGGAGCAGGCAAATACGCTGACTCACCCTGTTGCAGAAAGGTCGGGAATGGCCCTGGTCGGATTTTTTGCGGTCTGGTTTGGTATTCCGCTTGGCTATCCGGGCCAACCTCATATTCTGGTGCGTTTTATGGCTATCCGCGACCGGTCAGCGGTCAGGCGGGGTACGTTGATTGCGAGCCTTTGGGTGTTTCTGCTGTTCACCGGGGCAATTTTATTGGGCATTGCTGCGCACGCCGTGTATGGCAGTTTACCTGACCCTGAACAGGCACTACCCATTGCGGCAGCGGACTTTTTACCCGGAGCCGTGGCTGGATTAGTGATTGCAGCGGTTCTGGCAGCAATTTGTTCGACGGCCGACTCCCAGTTGTTACTCAGTGCGTCGGCGGTGAGTCATGACCTCTATGTTCGCTTGCTGCGTAAATCGCCTGATGAGCGGATCCGGGTGCGTATTAATCGGCTGGCGGTATTACTGGTTGGCGTGGTGGCAACCTTAATTGCAATGGGTGAGGTGAGGGTTGTTTTTGATTTTGTACTCTATGCCTGGGCCGGCCTTGGTGCGGCTTTCGGCCCGGCCATGATTCTTAAACTCACCTGGAAACGCACCACGGCCTGGGGTGTATTGGCGGGCATGCTGACAGGCTTTGTGACAGCGATCCTTTGGCGGGAAACGTTACATGATGTGCTCTACGAGCTGGTGCCAGCATTTATTTTCGCGTTTGCGGCAGTGGTCTTGGTGAGTCTGCTGACAAATAAAGGGACCGTCGGAACATAAACCCCGCGGGATTTATGTTCCGACGCTTGCTCGCCTGACTGCCTGGGTAGTTAAGCCAGGACTTAAGCAAATGCGATTTAGAAGTTAATCGAAAGGCTGCCAACGGCCCCGGCATCATTGCCATCATCGGTCACCCCAATAATCGCGCCCAGCTTCAGGGAAACAGATTTATCCAGCAAAAAAACAAGCTCAGGGACAAGGGCTAGCTCGTTATAGTCATTAAAGTCGCCAAGGTAGCTGGCTTCAATGACGGGCTGAGTCCGCTCCCCCCATTTACTAAAGATAACGGCGGTCTTGATGTCGGCCCAAGTCCAGCTGTCCTTGTTTTCCGGGTTGAGGTCGTCGGCATCATGGTAGTAGCGAATGCCCGCGTTAATCAGAAGTTGCGAATCGCCACCGTTGATATAGGAATCCGCTTTCGCACCGAGCAGTAACATCCTTCCGGTGTGGTTGAATTTATCGCCGGTCGTTGTATCCAGTTCTTTGGTTCTGAACCCGCCGCCTAGGGTGTAGGCGAGATTATAGTTCGACTGATCGGCAAAACGAACCTGGTGCTCGTATTGCAAGGTGGCATAGTCAAAGACCCCCCCATTACCGTCGATATCGATTGTTTTGCCTGTAAAAGAGGAACCAGGTTTGGTTAACCGGGCATCTCCATCTGTGTAGAAGGGGATGGAGAGTCTGATCTGCTTGGCATCTTCGAACGGGATGGTTAACTCCGTTTTGGCTGTCCAGCCATCGAAATGATCGGCTTCATCGAGCTCAACATCGGTAAAACGCGTTGCAGAGAGTTCGAAGCTGGATTCCGACTGCGTTTGGGCAAAGCGGGTAAGAATAGGCTGTTGAGTTGAGTTTCCTGCATGAGCAGTGAATGCGGTGAGGACCAGTGTTGTGCTAACCAGCGTAGCACCAAAGCATGTACGTTTTGACATGATTGAGACCTCGCTAACGTTGTTGGTTGGTTAACGGCCAGGCGGTGTTAAATCCTCTACCATCTTGCTGCCGTCACCGGTGATTGCAATTTTATCAAAAACCGCGCGCCTTCGTCTTACCAGTCCTTTTTATATTTTTGGTTGGATAGGAAAGTTTGATTAGTTCTTTAATATCAAGGCGTTATATTTTTGATGTTTGCTGATCCGAGCAACTTTTGGGACGTTAAAATGTCTTTATTAAGTAGAATGATGAAGAACATGTTAACGAAACACAGCAAAAATTCTGGACACTGGTTACGTCATATCAAAGTACCGGTTGCCATCCGCGGTTTTCCCAAAAAAACCCTTTTCCGGCTGTATGCGGCTGACAATCAAGCCAATATCAGCTTATTCAATGAAGAGTTTGATATGGGAAACGCAACGACTTTTTATTTTTACTTAGAAATCCCCAGTCATGTTCGCCAGGTATTGATACGCTGCCGTGATAGTTCGAGTAAATTCCAGTGCTGGGAAGAGATCCTTTCTGTACAGGAGGCGGCTAAGAAAGGCGTTTCCATTGATGTGAGGCCAGCGGGCTTTGGCAAAAGCCTTGGCGAGACCCTTCGAAGAATTGATTAAGTATTGCCAAGTTATTAAGCCGCTTATGCAGCGATGAACCATTTGGAAGAGCCTTATAAGCAGTTTAAATGTTTCTAAGCCGCCTGTGCGGCGGTGAACTTGGAATCAGGGAAATGGCTCGCATAGTCAAATTTCTAAGCCGCCTGTGCGGCGGGGAACAAACAGGAACCTCCCTACCCACTTCAGCCTTTTTTCTAAGCCGCCTGTGCGGCGGGGAACTTATATTTCTTCCACACGTATCTCGCTCGTGTTTTCTAAGCCGCCTGTGCGGCGGGGAACTTACCGTCGCATAAGTTGATTTGGCCGAACCTTTTCTAAGCCGCCTGTGCGGCGGGGAACCCATTCCTGCATGATGCGCCCAAGTACGAGCTTTTCTAAGCCGCCTGTGCGGCGGGGAACAGCTCGAACAACCGGCGTTGGCGTCCACTTGTTTTCTAAGCCGCCTGTGCGGCGGGGAACCGCCTCTACGGTAATCGCTTTCTGGTTCATCATTTCTAAGCCGCCTGTGCGGCGGGGAACGGTGTCGGGCTGCTGAGTTATGCCGACATTCATTTCTAAGTCGCCTGTGCGGCGGGGAACCCGCCTTTAGGTTGTTTTTTCGGTTGTTCTTCTTTCTAAGCCGCCTGTGCGGCGGGGAACGATAAATTGAGACATAAGCCCCCCGTTAGAGTTTTCTAAGCCGCCTGTGCGGCGGGGAACTAGACGGTTATGTGTTGCGCCGATGCTGGATTTTTCTAAGCCGCCTGTGCGGCGGGGAACTAGTTTTTGCATAGGCGGTTTTCTCGCTTCATTTTCTAAGCCGCCTGTGCGGCGGGGAACGACTTCATCGATGCTGTAACCTTTTTCAAAAATTTCTAAGCCGCCTGTGCGGCGGGGAACGCAGACCACGTTCTACCGCCCGCCGAATAATCTTTCTAAGCCGCCTGTGCGGCGGGGAACATATGGGTTATTACAGCCCCGGCCTCCCCGTATTTCTAAGCCGCCTGTGCGGCGGGGAACACGGCTCAACCGTGTCAAGTGCGGGGGCGAAATTTCTAAGCCGCCTGTGCGGCGGGGAACGACGCTGTCGGCATCACCCTGGGGGAAACTTCTTTCTAAGCCGCCTGTGCGGCGGGGAACTATATAATTTTTTAAGGTAATTCGCCGCATAATTTCTAAGCCGCCTGTGCGGCGGGGAACTATGGGCTTTGGGGCCCCTTTCGCGTATTTCATTTCTAAGCCGCCTGTGCGGCGGGGAACCGGATACGCTCAATTTTTGGACGATTGGTAAATTTCTAAGCCGCCTGTGCGGCGGGGAACATGGGGTATCTTACGGCTCGCTTTTTGTAACGTTTCTAAGCCGCCTGTGCGGCGGGGAACTTGAGTTTCTTGATCACGTCCGCTGCTTTCATTTTCTAAGCCGCCTGTGCGGCGGGGAACCGGCCTTTATTTTTTGTGCTAAATCTTTGTCTTTTCTAAGCCGCCTGTGCGGCGGGGAACTGAACTTCCCGACCGCCGTTTCATTGCCTTCGTTTCTAAGCCGCCTGTGCGGCGGGGAACAACAGCGTATTTGCCGAATTGCCGGGCGTGGTTTTCTAAGCCGCCTGTGCGGCGGGGAACTGCCAATATCGTTGCTGAGCAATCGGCCTACTTTTCTAAGCCGCCTGTGCGGCGGGGAACCTAAAATAAGCCGATATCGGAGCTTGCAATTATTTCTAAGCCGCCTGTGCGGCGGGGAACCGGTGGAACTACTCGCCGCGGTACCAACGCTTTTTCTAAGCCGCCTGTGCGGCGGGGAACGAGCTTGCCCTTGGTGAGCTTTTCCAGCTTCATTTCTAAGCCGCCTGTGCGGCGGGGAACTTGATGCGGCATGGGGTTACTTGCCCATCCCGTTTCTAAGCCGCCTGTGCGGCGGGGAACGGGCTGGCCGCCATTGCTCGCTTGATTCCCTGTTTCTAAGCCGCCTGTGCGGCGGGGAACAATCCGGCTGATCAGGCAGCCATTCGCCAAAATTTCTAAGCCGCCTGTGCGGCGGGGAACGGCTCAAGCGCCCGGGTCGCCACACCTTACCATTTCTAAGCCGCCTGTGCGGCGGGGAACGCCAGGGGAGAAGGCATTGCCGGGATGCAAGCTTTCTAAGCCGCCTGTGCGGCGGGGAACGCAGGAATACGCCCAGGTAGTCGGTAATGTTGTTTCTAAGCCGCCTGTGCGGCGGGGAACGCGATATGCAGGGAGTTGGGCGGGGTGAACAATTTCTAAGCCGCCTGTGCGGCGGGGAACCAACTGGCGCTCAATTCGTCATCAATCAAATATTTCTAAGCCGCCTGTGCGGCGGGGAACTGCCTGTTGTTTGGCTGCTGCCTGAGCATTGATTTCTAAGCCGCCTGTGCGGCGGGGAACTAAACGGCGTAATTGCCGGTGCGGTATTCGGCTTTCTAAGCCGCCTGTGCGGCGGGGAACGCAATCGCCGTTCGCTCCTGTTCCACTTTGCTTTTCTAAGCCGCCTGTGCGGCGGGGAACCTGCCGCCCAAAAGCGGGGGAACGGGGGTTTATTTCTAAGCCGCCTGTGCGGCGGGGAACCGGCATGAATAGCTAAATCGATATGATCCATTTTTCTAAGCCGCCTGTGCGGCGGGGAACCCCAGCAAAATGCGGGCCCGCAATATATACCGTTTCTAAGCCGCCTGTGCGGCGGGGAACCTGAGCTTGCAGGCTTCGTCTTCGCGGCGTTTTTTCTAAGCCGCCTGTGCGGCGGGGAACGGACACCTCCAACAACGGCAAAGCCTTATCTATTTCTAAGCCGCCTGTGCGGCGGGGAACTGTTGCTGTGACGCTGCATGGTCCGCGCTCTGTTTCTAAGCCGCCTGTGCGGCGGGGAACCATGCCGCGCTATGAGTCGCCTGCGGATGGCTTTTCTAAGCCGCCTGTGCGGCGGGGAACATGAGCCGGGTAAACCCCTGGTCTCTTCGACTTTTCTAAGCCGCCTGTGCGGCGGGGAACGACCGCACCGCTTTTGACGTCATAGGCGTATTTTTCTAAGCCGCCTGTGCGGCGGGGAACTCGTGTGTTCATCGTTTGGCCTATCGTTTGTTTTTCTAAGCCGCCTGTGCGGCGGGGAACGGTAATCTTCGATCAGGTACTCGATATCGCCCTTTCTAAGCCGCCTGTGCGGCGGGGAACGGAGTAATGACGGCTGGTTTCTTCGCTTAAATTTTCTAAGCCGCCTGTGCGGCGGGGAACTCATTTCACCAACGGCCATGCCGTCAATGTACTTTCTAAGCCGCCTGTGCGGCGGGGAACGAACCAGCATGTGATTGCCGGTTTTCTTACGCTTTCTAAGCCGCCTGTGCGGCGGGGAACATAATTCTGTGAATGGTCGGCTGTGGGACGCCTTTCTAAGCCGCCTGTGCGGCGGGGAACCCACCGGCAGGCCCGGTCAGCGTCGGGTGGCTTTTCTAAGCCGCCTGTGCGGCGGGGAACTCATTGGAACGTAACTTGCCGGTAATTTTAGATTTCTAAGCCGCCTGTGCGGCGGGGAACTGCCATCCTGATACGGGTGAAGTGTTTCATGTTTTCTAAGCCGCCTGTGCGGCGGGGAACTTAAAAAAAGGAGCGTAGCGACATGAACGAGCTTTCTAAGCCGCCTGTGCGGCGGGGAACCCAATTACATCAAGTAAGGATTGGTCGGATTCTTTCTAAGCCGCCTGTGCGGCGGGGAACAAATGCCAGGCATCCAGACTTTGAGCATCATTTTTCTAAGCCGCCTGTGCGGCGGGGAACGTTGCGGTTACCGATGAGCCTGACTTTCTCATTTTCTAAGCCGCCTGTGCGGCGGGGAACGCCTTGAGGAGTCGTACCCGATTCGGAAGTCTTTTCTAAGCCGCCTGTGCGGCGGGGAACAAAAATGAAACGGATATGAATTATATCCTTAATTTCTAAGCCGCCTGTGCGGCGGGGAACGTTTTCTCAAGCGCCTACGGCTGATATTCCGCTTTCTAAGCCGCCTGTGCGGCGGGGAACCAGAAAGTACGCGCTTTCCTCACACACCTGGCTTTCTAAGCCGCCTGTGCGGCGGGGAACGTGGTGGGCTGTACCTACGTGCAGGTGGTTGTTTTCTAAGCCGCCTGTGCGGCGGGGAACTCCTTGTTTGTTTTACAACAATTGGTAAGCCGTTTCTAAGCCGCCTGTGCGGCGGGGAACTATCAGCCGTCCCGCCAGCCGTCATCGCTTGCTTTCTAAGCCGCCTGTGCGGCGGGGAACTTGCGGTCGCAATCCCAGCCCAGGTAGTTGCCTTTCTAAGCCGCCTGTGCGGCGGGGAACGGAAGAAACCGGCGCTTGGCTCTTCGTCAACTTTTCTAAGCCGCCTGTGCGGCGGGGAACAAGAAGCCGGTATAGACCCAGCGGTTGGAACATTTCTAAGCCGCCTGTGCGGCGGGGAACGACAATGCGTCTGCATCATCCCAGCTGGCCGGTTTCTAAGCCGCCTGTGCGGCGGGGAACGTTGGGCCAGCCGGGTTTACGACGATCCAGCATTTCTAAGCCGCCTGTGCGGCGGGGAACGCGATTTGCGTCTGCAGGTGGGTAACCAGGCTTTTCTAAGCCGCCTGTGCGGCGGGGAACGCAACCGTGCTGACAATGCGCGGGATTTTCAATTTCTAAGCCGCCTGTGCGGCGGGGAACGCATCGTCGGAGAAGGTTAGGTTTGGCATTGATTTCTAAGCCGCCTGTGCGGCGGGGAACTTCTTTCGGCACGGCAGGCAACTACCTGGGCTTTTCTAAGCCGCCTGTGCGGCGGGGAACAATCAAACCTTTATCGAAGAAAAACCGCCGATTTTCTAAGCCGCCTGTGCGGCGGGGAACCTCGCACGGATGCAATACCAATGACAATACAATTTCTAAGCCGCCTGTGCGGCGGGGAACAATGCTCAGTAAATGATTTAGTAAAACCACCATTTCTAAGCCGCCTGTGCGGCGGGGAACGTGCGCGTCCTATGCCGCTCTATTCTGTTCCTTTTCTAAGCCGCCTGTGCGGCGGG
>JAWKZQ010000015.1:0-67410 GCA_041395865.1 Pseudomonadales bacterium | reverse complement strand
CAGGGTTTTGACACTGTCCGTACCTGCTTATGTACAAGACTTGAAAGCCCAGCTCAATGGCGTAATCGCAAAAGTGTGTGAGTCAGATGGGACGTATGAACACCATGGCATAAAGCTGCAAATGAGCTGGCGATGAAGCTCGATTTGGGGGATTGTCTTCAGATACGCCGTGAAATGACGCATTCATTCGCTCAAAATAAATATTTTACAGGCAATTTCTGAGCATGGTGTTTTCGTAATGTTGTGAATATAAATATTTACAACTATTTGAAAATAAAGAGAAATAACTTCTTATTTTCAGTCGCCTGGGATAATGTGTTGGATCAAATCTGTGGGTTGCTTGACCAAACCAGCGGTGCCGGAAACGTGTTCGGGATATTGTGCTGATTGAGTCTGGCAAGGGTACCGTGCGACTGAAAGTTGAAGGTATGAGTTTTCATGTTTAAGAGAAGCAGGTCGTATTTAGTATCTGGGGGATGCGATACCGCAAAGACGGCCTGCCTGGGAAGCGTTCGGAATATTCCAACATTGGTGTTGAAGAGTGATTACTCAAAGTTGAGGGAGGATCTTCAGTTTGTATCCCATATGTATCCCAAGGGTTCTATCTAGGGTTTGAGGCGGAAAATAATCTGTTGGGTTTAAAAAGGGGAGGAGGATGGTACCAGAGGCCGGACTCGAACCGGCACACCATTGCTGGCGGGAGATTTTGAATCTCCTGTGTCTACCAATTTCACCACTCTGGCACTGCTTAGATTGTAACTATTTCCCACTGGGATACAAAATCGCTTGCGGATTTTGAATCCGTCGTGTATACCAATTTCACCACACCGGCAAATCTGATCAATCCAATGATGTTGCTGTCTGCTTCGTTCCTTCGAAGGCGTCGTATGCTTTGATCTTGCTAAAGCAGGTTGTTCATGCCCGCTTGATATCTAAACTGTTTTTCAAAATCTACGCTTAACCGCGCGCTATTTTGAATCCCTCATGACTACCCATTTCATCGCTCAGGCGCACGATCAAAGCGGTCTCCGCATGCCGATTCAGGCTGGCCGAGGCGGGTTGCTGCGAAGGCGGCTCATTATATCCCATTACTTAGGCAGGTCAATTCATTCGCGGTATTTATTGGGCGAGCGCTCAATTTTAATTTGCGGGCTTTATGTGCCTGTTTTGAAAGATTTAATGGTGCTTTGCGGTGGTACTTTTTGTGTATTTTCGCTACTCTTGCCGCCAATTTTCTCACTAGAGTTGGCCAGAAACCTGCGATGCAGCTAAGCGACTTTTATTATGAACTGCCCAAGGAACTGATTGCGCTGTATCCGCAGCAAGAGCGCAGCGCCAGTCGTTTGCTGTGCCTTGACCGTGATACGGGCGAAACTTTTCATCGCAGCGTCAGGGATTTGCCGGCGCTGCTCGATGCCAATGACCTGATTATTTTCAATAATACCAAGGTGATGCCGGCACGCCTCTATGGCCAGAAGGCGACCGGCGGCAAGGTGGAATTATTGATTGAGCGTATCACGGATACCTGCAGCGCCGTGTGTCAGATACGTGCCAGCAAGGCGCCAAAAGCCGGCACTAAAATCAGCCTTGCCGAAGACGTATGGCTGGAGGTAACAGGCAGGGATGACAGCTTCTTTCTGATTAGCTCCGGCGATAAGCCGCTGCTGGCTTTGCTGGAAGCGTTCGGGCATATGCCTTTGCCGCCTTATATCGAGCGTGACGACGAAGCCTTTGATCGGGATCGTTACCAAACCCTGTTTGCCGAAAAGATGGGGGCGGTTGCCGCGCCTACCGCTGGGCTGCACTTCGACGAGCCGCTGCTGAATGAGATTCGCGCAAAGGGTATTGCTGTGGGGTATGTCACCCTCCACGTCGGCGCGGGAACTTATCAGCCGGTGCGAGTCGATAACATCCATGAGCACCAGATGCACAGCGAATACCTGGAGGTGGACGAGCTGGTTTGCGAGCAGATCCGGGCGTGTCGGGATCGTGGCGGCCGGGTGATTGCCGTGGGAACAACCTGCGTCCGCAGCCTTGAAACGGCGGCTTTGAAAGCAGAAGAGCAGGGCGAGGCGATTGCGCCTTTTACCGGCGATACCGATATTTTCCTCTATCCCGGCAAGCGTTTCCGCTGCGTGGATGCCATGTTAACGAACTTTCACCTGCCTGAGTCGACGCTGTTAATGCTGGTGTCAGCCTTCGCGAGTCGGGAGATCATCCTTGCCGCCTACCAGGAGGCGATCGAGGAGCGCTACCGGTTTTTCAGCTATGGCGATGCCATGTTCATTGGCGCCGGACTATCCGAATCTGAGTAATAGGAATAATTGTGGAATATATGACCTTTGAGGTGTCGCACAGCGACGGTGCGCGCGACGCGGCTAACTGAGTTTTGCACGCGGTACGGTGCAGACCCCGGCTTTTATGCCGGTCGGCACCTACGGCACGGTGAAGGGGATGTTGCCGCGCGATATTGAGGAAATTGGTGCGGATATCATTCTCGGCAACACCTTCCATTTAATGCTGCGCCCGGGCCATAAAACGATTAAGGAGCTTGGCGGGCTGCACCAGTTTAATGGCTGGAGCAAACCCATTCTGACCGATTCCGGTGGTTTCCAAGTATTCAGTCTGGGCGATATGCGCAAAATCAGTGAGCGCGGAGTGGTTTTTAAATCGCCGGTGGATGGTAGCAAGGTGGAGCTTACCCCTGAAAGTGCCATGGAGGTGCAGGCGGATTTGGGTGCTGATATCGTCATGCAGTTCGATGAGTGTACGCCCTATCCGGCCACCCACGAGGAAGCCCGGACTTCCATGGAACTATCGCTGCGCTGGGCCAAGCGCAGCAAAGAGGCGCACGTCAGTCTGCGCGATGATCCTGCCGCTTTATTCGGCATTGTACAGGGCGGTATGTACGGTGACCTGCGCCGGGAGTCCCTGGCCGGGTTGCTGGAAATCGGTTTTGACGGTTATGCCATTGGCGGCCTGTCGGTCGGGGAACCCAAGGATGAAATGATGGCGACCCTGGATGAAATCGTTGAGCACATGCCGGCGGATAAACCGCGTTACCTGATGGGCGTTGGCACGCCTGAAGATATTGTTGAAGCGGTTAGGCGGGGCGTGGATATGTTTGACTGTGTCATGCCAACGCGTAACGCCCGTAACGGCCACCTGTTCATCAGTACCGGCGTGTTGAAAATACGCAATGCGGCCAATAAAAAAGACAGCGGGCCCGTCGATCCGGCCTGTGACTGTTATACCTGTCAAAATTTCAGTCGCGCCTATCTGCACCATTTGGATAAGTGCAAGGAAATCCTCTTTTCGCAACTCGCAACGATTCACAATTTACGCTATTACCAAAATCTGATGAAGGGTTTGCGCAGCGCTATAGAACAGGGTAAATTGACCGACTTTGTCGAGCGCTTCTATGCGAATCGAACCTGATTAAAACCTATCGATATAACGGAGTTTATTATGAGTTTTTTAATCCCTGAAGCCGTCGCTGCAGAAGGCGCGGAAGCTGCCGCCGGTGGTTCTTTTGAGCCCTTTATCATGCTGGCAATTTTTGCCGCTGTTTTTTACTTCCTGATCTGGCGTCCGCAGAGCAAGCGCAACAAAGAGCATAAAAACCTGATCGAAAACCTGGGCAAGGGCGATGAGGTTTGCACCAGCGGCGGCGTGGTCGGCAAAATCGTCAAGGTTGACGAAGGTTTTGTCGGAATCGAAGTGGCTGACAATGTCGAGCTGACTGTGCAAAAGCAGGCTATCGTCAGCGTTCTGCCGAAGGGCACACTTAAATCCATCTAACGGAAACGATTGATACTAAGGAATCAGGTGGCGTAATGCTGAACCGATACCCACTATGGAAATACCTGCTGGTACTGGCAGTGCTGGTGCTGGGAGGCATTTATGCAGCGCCAAACCTGTATCCGGATGATCCGGCGCTTCAATTATCCGGGGCCAATGCTTCGGTGCCAATTGATGAGGCCGCCATGGGCCAGGTCAGGAATGCGCTGGAGAGGGAAGGCGTCAATTACAAGACGGCAGAAGTTGATGGTCGCAACGGCCTGATTCGCTTTAATAACAGTGAAGAGCAGCTTAAGGGTAAAGCCATTGCCAGCCGTGTGCTGGGTGATAATTACCTGGTTGCCCTGAACCTGGCGCCATCAACACCGGATTGGCTGGTCAGCCTGGGTGCTGCGCCAATGAACCTGGGGCTTGACCTGCGCGGTGGCGTGCACTTCCTGCTGGAAGTGGATATGGCCAAGGCCGTTGAGCAGCGCATGGATGTCTACCTCAGCGAGATTCGCAACCGCCTGCGCGAGGAAAAGCTGCGCTACCGCCGCATTGACCATCTTGAAGATGGTAGCCTGCAGATCAAGTTTACCCGCGAAGATTACAGGGACAAGGCGCAAAGCCTGCTGCGTGGCGACTATAGCGAATTCCTGGTGACCGACACCGAATCAGAGGGCAGCTACTTACTTAATTTGACGCTGGACGAAGCGACCCAGCGTGAAATTGAGGATTACGCCATCAAGCAAAACCTGACGACCTTGCGCAACCGCGTCAACGAACTGGGCGTTGCCGAGCCGTTGGTTCAGCGTCAGGGGCGCGACCGTATTGTGGTCGAGCTCGCGGGTTGTCTGGACGCGGCGTTTTGTAAAAACATCATTGGTAAAACCGCCAACCTCGAATTCCGCCTGGAAGCCCAGCCCGACGAGCTTTCCAGCCGTACCGAAGTTTTTGAATTCCGCGACCCGGCAAGGGGTGGGCGTACGGCACGTCTGGAAAAGGAATTAATTATCACGGGTAACAGCGTATCCAATGCTGCCATGGGTTACGATGAAAATGGTCGCCCAGAGGTCAATATTACGCTGGATAGCAAGGGCGGCAAATTAATGAACCGTGCCACCCGCGATAATGTTGGCCGCTCCATGGCGGTGCTCTTTATCGAGCATAAAACCCGCACACGCTACAAGGAAGTGGACGGTGAGCTGGTGCCTGAAACCGCCAAGTACGTGGAAAAAGCATTATCAGCCTGGCCAATATCCAAACCGCGCTGGGCAACCGGTTCCGTATAACCGGTCTGGACAGTCCGCAGGAAGCGTCAGAGCTTGCATTACTGCTGCGTGCCGGCTCGCTGGCAGCCCCCGTTTATATCGTTGAAGAGCGGACCATTGGTCCGAGCCTTGGCCAGGAAAATATCGATTTGGGCGTTACCTCGGTACAGATCGGTCTGTTGCTGGTGCTGGCGTTTATGCTCGTTTACTACAAGATCTTTGGCCTCATCGCCAACCTTGCGTTGGCGCTTAACCTGGTGTTGCTGGTGGCGGTCATGTCCATGTTGTCGGCAACCCTGACATTGCCGGGTATTGCCGGTATTGTGCTGACAGTGGGTATGGCGGTGGATGCCAACGTGTTGATTTTTGCCCGCATTAAGGAAGAGCTACGGAATAAAGTGCCGATCCAGTCGGCCATCCACGCCGGTTACGAGCGAGCCTTCTCGACAATTTTTGATGCCAATATCACCACCCTGCTGGTTGCGGTGATCCTGTTTGCGGTGGGAACCGGCCCGGTTAAGGGATTCGCGGTTACCCTGTCCATCGGCATTGTCACTTCGATGTTTACGGCAATTGTTGGCACGCGAGCGCTGGTCAACCTTATTTATGGCCGCCGCAACATCAAGAAGCTGTATATTTAGGAGCCTGCACATGTCGAACACTCGGTTTTATTTCGATTTCATGGGCAGGCGTAAGCTTGCGGCCATCTTTTCAATCATATTGTTGGTGACGTCCATCGCATCCCTGGCAATCAAACAGCTCTCACTCGGGCTGGATTTTACCGGTGGTACCCTTATCGAGGTGGGTTACCAGGACCCTGCTAACCTGAACCAGATACGGAAGCAACTCGAAGAAGGGGGGTACGAAAAGGCAGTCGTGCAGTATTTTGGTACTGACACGGAAGTGCTGGTACGTTTGCCACAGGGGCATGGCCAAACTGTCGGTGACGATGTGCTGGCGACGCTTAGCGAAGGTGGTAAATACGGTGTCGAGCTGCGCCGCTCTGAGTTTGTGGGCGCCCAGGTGGGGAGGAGCTCCGTGAGCAGGGCGGATTAGGCCTGTTGTTGGCGCTGGGTATGGTTATGGTTTATGTGGCCATGCGTTTTCAGATCAAATTCGCGCTGGGCGCGGTGACGGACTTGATCCATGACGTGCTGATTGTACTGGGTGTTTTTTCCCTGTTTGGCTGGGATTTTGATTTGACGGTATTGGCTGCATTGCTTGCGGTGATCGGCTACTCCTTGAACGATACTATTGTGATCTCGGATCGTATCAGGGAAAACTTCCGTAAAATGCGAAAAGGGACGGCTCATGAAATCATTAACGAGTCCCTGAACCAAACGCTGGGCCGTACGTTGGTGACTTCCTTGACCACCATTCTTGTGTTAGTTGCGCTGGCTGTTTTCGGGGGTGAGTTGATTCGCGGTTTTGCGTTAGCCTTGATGATTGGCGTGGTAACGGGAACCTACTCGTCAATTTATGTATCAGCGAACCTCCTGATGCTGTTGGGCATCAGTAAAGAGGACTTAATGCTGCCGGTTAAAGAAGGGGCTGAACAGGAAGACCTGGGACCCTGAATTTAGCTATAAATACCTTTTAATGTGACAAAAAGGCCCGCGAAACCTGCTCGTGGGCTTTTTTGTTTGAAATGTTTGCTTACATTATCTTGCAAGTGGTTGGCCATGCTGGACTTGAAAAATATCAGAATCGTTCTTATTGATACGACACATCCCGGTAATATCGGTGCAGCAGCCCGGGCTATGAAAAACATGGGGCTGGACAAGCTGTACCTGGTGTCCCCGCAGAAGTACCCGCATGAAAAGGCCGTTTGGCGTGCCGCCAATGCCTTGGACCTGCTGGATAAGGCCGTGGTATGTGCTTCCCTGGATGAGGCGATTGACGGGTGTCAGCTGGTGTTGGGTACCAGCGCCCGGGATCGCAGCATGCCCTGGCCAATGATGGATGCGCGCCAGAGCGCGGAAACTGTAATGAGCGAGCCGGCGCACCATCAGGTGGCTATTCTGTTCGGGCGTGAAGACCGCGGTATGACCAACGAAGAGTTGCAACGCTGCCAGTTTCATTTGCAGATTCCGGCGAACCCGGAATATCCAGTGATGAACCTGGGAACCGCCGTGCAGGTAGTCTGCTATGAATTGCGGATGGCGATGTTGAATAAATCCGGGCTCAAGGAAGCCTGGGATTGGGAACAGGACTGGGATGAAGAAGCGGCTTCCGCGGATGAACTGCGATACTTCCTGGAGCACCTGGAGGAAACCCTGATTGGCTTGGATGTGCTGAACCCAACGCGTCCGAGGCAGTTGATGCCAAGGCTGAAGCGTTTATTTATGCGGGCACGTATGGATAAGCTGGAAGTGAGTATATTGCGTGGCGTGCTCTCGGCAACCCAGAAACTGCTCAAGAAATAGCCAGAGATTAATCCTGGTTCGGTTTATGAGTGATGATGATGGTCGTCTTCAGTGGGTCTGTGGAAGACTTCATGCAGTTGTTTTAGGGTCTCGACATAGCCGTTAAGGGCGTCTTTTGCGTCCTGGGCGGTTGAGTAGGGGCCTTTGGAGCCGCCGCCGCGGATCAGGAAATACCAGGCATCACCGGAAAAATAAAGACGTTCGCTGCGGAATGGATAGTGGCCGGTTTCTCCGGCACGATGTTGTGCGATTTGTGACATGGGAAGCTACCAGCCTGCTAAACAGTCATTGGTTCCTTGAGGTGGACGGGGAACGTCCAAATGTGCCCGCTGGGTTTATAATGCAAGTCTAGCTAATTTTACCAAAAGGTGAAATTACAAAAAAAAGTGTAACTCGAATGTTTGAAAGAATAAAAGAAGATATTAACTGCGTTTTTGACCGTGACCCTGCCGCACGCAATGTGTTTGAAGTTTGTACCACTTACCCAGGGTTTTATGCCATTCAGTTCCATCGTACCAGTCATTGGTTATGGCGTAATAACTGGAAATGGCTGGCGCGCGCCTTATCGACGTTTTCCCGGTGGGTGACCGGCATTGAGATTCATCCGGGCGCCAAAATCGGCCGCCGATTCTTTATCGATCACGGCATGGGCGTGGTGATTGGCGAAACGGCCGAAGTTGGCGACGATGTGACCCTGTATCACGGGGTGACGCTTGGCGGCACCACCTGGAACAAAGGCAAGCGCCACCCTACGCTTGAGGACGGCGTGGTTGTCGGAGCGGGAGCCAAGGTGCTCGGGCCGATTCTGGTGGGGCGAAACGCCCGGGTTGGTTCTAACGCCGTGGTGACCAAGGCGGTTCCGGAGGGTGCTACCGTGGTGGGCATTCCCGGTCGGATTATTACCAAGCAACAGAAAGAAGAGAAAACTGACGAAGCGCTCAGGCAGCGGCGGCAGGCGATGGCCGATCGCATGGGCTTCGATGCCTATGGCGTGACTCAGGATTCGCCGGACCCGGTTGCCAAGTCGATACACGGCATTCTCGACCATATGCATGCCGTTGACGAACGCCTGGAAAGCATGTGCAAAGCCCTGAAAGCGATGGATGCAAAC
Organism: Pseudomonadales bacterium; assembly: GCA_041395865.1. GTDB lineage: Bacteria > Pseudomonadota > Gammaproteobacteria > Pseudomonadales > IMCC2047 > IMCC2047. Next base: position 58,819 of record JAWKZQ010000015.1, on the reverse strand, counting down.
TTTAAGGCGACGGACTTGCCTGAGCTTAAGTGCGAAGGTTTGGATGACGAGAGTGAGCAAAAGCCAGGCTAGCGCCCGGCCGTCGACTCTTTGCGGGTCGGCTACGCTTGTTTCTTCTACGCAGTCAATTTATTGAAAGGGTTGGCGTGAAGTAACCAAACTGAATGCTCAGGCGAATCTGTACGACCTAAAGCGCTTCATTCAGACTTTAATGATGACGCTATTGTGTGTGTCAGACTTCTCTTCGGTCAGCGCCCACTGAAAGCGCTCGGCAATTTTGCGGATCAGCTTTAAGCCCAACCCAAAGCCCGTGCTGGCACGGCTTTTTCCTGCTGGAAGACGGTTAACGATCTGTAACTCTGAACCCCTTTGGCGGATATGGATAGTCCCCCGTTGAGTGTGCTGGAAAGCGTTTCTGATTAGGTTGCTCACGAGCATTTGATAGGCGGCTTGAGGCAGGTTTCTTGTACAGGGCGTTGTCTCCAGCTGCAGGGCGACGTCCTTGCCTGCAAGCAGGTATCTCAGTGTTTGTATTTCCTGTTTCAAAAGTTGTTCAAGATTCACTTTGCTGTATTGCAAGGGTTCCTGGTCGTTACGGTTTAGCCAGAGAAGGGTTTCTGTAATGCCTTTCATTGATAGGCTGGACCTGATCATGCGGTCCCTTACTTCGCGTTCCTTGGGTGACGGGACCGGGCTGATTTTATCCAGCAGGGCCGCATCGCTTCTCAGGGTAGCTATGGGGGTTCGCAGTTCGTGACTGGCATACCCAAGGAATTCATTTTCCCTTTTCATCGCTTCCCCCATGCTCTCCAGACTGTTGTGAATAATGGCTGAGAGCTCATTAAGCTCGCGGTATTGGAAGTCCGGGGCTTTTTTATCAATAGATTCCAACCTGAGCTGGCTGGCCCAGTTGTAAAGCGCCTGAGCGGGTTGGCTCAGGCCCCTGAACGACCAGGAAATCAGCAGTATAAAACTCAAGAGGGCGCCTAGCCCCCAGAGTGCGATCTGTACCATCGGGTCGACATAAAATCCTTTAGCGGGGCGTATTGATTTCCCGATATTCTCACGCACCAGTGAGACATATCGGGATGCGCCAGATTCCGTAGGCACCAGCATCAGGAAGTAGCCCGTTTCCGGAGGAGCGAAATACCACCAGTTCTGAAAATGCTTAAAGTATTGTCCGGGCTTTTGCGGCGGGGCGGGAAACACCTGCTTTATCTTTTTCGGTACATGGTCCCAGTCGGCCGCTACATGATACCCAAGTACCTGCGTTGTTTTTTTACCTGCAAGCGGATAGCTGGCGGCCAGGATCATTTGCTCTTTTCTCATCAGGTCGAAGCCCTTGAGGAAAAATTGTCCGCTTTGGTAGGAAAGCAGAAATGACATGCATAAACCCAGGAAGATTATCCGTAGCGTAATGTGCTTTTTCAGGCTGCTTTTTTTTGTCATGTTTCGGGGGCTTAGCGGGTTAACCGGTTATGCAGAAACCATAACCAGGGACGGTTTTCAGCAGGTGCTCGGCATTGCCTGCACTGAGCACCTTTCGAAGGTTATAAATATGGACGCGGAGTTTATTGCTGTCCGGTATTTCGTCCCCCCAGACGCTTTGGATTAGGTCGCTTTGAGAAACCGGATTGGGGCTGGCCCTCATCAGGGTTTCCAACAGCTTGAAGGTGGTGGGCGTCAGTTTGATGGGCTCATCATTGAGCTTGCCGGAGAGGTTGCTGAGGTTGAGGCTCAGTGGGCCGCTTTCTAATACAGAAACCTGGCCGCTGCGGCGTTTGGAGAGCACATATAACCTGGCAAGCAATTCCTCGATATCAAATGGCTTGACCATGTAATCATCCGAGCCTGCGCTAAACCCTTCAAGCTTGTTAGCCAGCGTATCTCTGGCCGTCAGCATCAGTATCGGCGTATCGTTTCCCAGATCCCGGATTCTTTTGCACAGCGTTAATCCATCCATTTCCTGCATATTGATATCCAGGATGATCGCGTGGTAACTGTTTTTCTTAACTAAAACGGCAGCTTCCAGGCCGTTTGTCGCGTAATCGCAGATGATCTGCTCGAGTTCCAAATGGTCGATGATTGACGAGGCAAGATCGCGATCATCCTCTACCAACAGTATGTTCAACATGCGAGAACCTCTTCCCACTGCAGGGCTGTAGTTTTTAAGGAGCATTTTCTTTGTTTGCAGTGCGCTAATCCGCCCGTTTTTCCTGCTGCCCGGGCGGTGAACGCACAGGCACAGGTTTTCCCGGTTTTCTCGTATCGCCGACAGTTTTTAACTCCGAACCTGCCAGCAGCTTTGCAAAAGCTGAGGCAAATCTATGGGTTAGCTTTTTTTTAGGCGCTAAATACGACAACCGGCGTTTGTGTTAACGCTTTCTTAACAGTACCGACGTTAAAGTGTGCAAAGCTTTAAACAATAAAGCTAACGATAATCATTATCTTTTAGTTTTGCAATATACCCGGTACTGAATATGAACGGTAGTCATCAAGTGGAAGCGGCGAGCGGCGAGATGCTCGATAGCGCCGCCAATAAAGCTGAAATAACAGGTGGAGATTTAGGCGGCGATCTCTCTGCGGCTCCAGAGCTCGTTGATCCGGCACAAACCCCCGTGGCTGCGCCGGACAGCTTGACGACGGCGTTTGACGGATCAGGTGCCGGGCAGGTGGAAGGAACCTTGAACCAGTTTATAGACCTGGCGGGTGTTGGTGGCCCCGTTGTTTGGATTCTGATCTTCCTCTCCATTTTTGCCTTGACCATCGTTCTGTTGAAGCTTTGGCAGATTGCCGTACAGCGCCCGGAAAAGCTTGATGCCGTGAAAGGAGGTTTGGCGCATTGGCGTAACCGGAATACGGAGGCGGCGGTTCAGGCCGTTGATCACAGGCACCCGGTTGGCAAAATCGTGCTGTATGCGATGCAGGGTGTCCTGCAGAAACAAGACTACGGGTTGTTGCTGGAAGAATTGAGGCGTCAGGCTGATGTGTTTATTGGGCAGCAGCGTTCCCTGCTGCGCCCACTCGAGGTGATTGCGAATTTAAGTCCCTTGTTAGGCTTAATGGGGACGGTGCTGGGCATGATCGTTGCCTTTCAGCAGATGGAAGCGGCAGGTGCACAGGTGGATCCATCCACTTTATCCGGCGGCATCTGGCAGGCGTTATTGACGACTGCGGCAGGGCTGGCTGTAGCGATTCCTGTTTCTGCGGTGCATAGCTGGCTGGATCGGAAAGCCGAAAGGGTTGCGAGCGCCATTAATGATGCGATTACTCAGGTTTTTACCAGTCAGGAGGCTTTCATTACGGCCGTTCCTGAGGTGCGCGGAGTGGCGCAACATGCTGCTTGAGCTTGCCAGGCCGCGCCGGCGACTGATCAGTATTACACCGCTGATTGACGTGGTGTTTATTCTGCTGCTGTTCTTCATGTTGTCGTCGACGTTCAACAAAGCCAGGCAGATGGAAGTTACTGCTGCATCGCCCGGTCAGCAGCAACAGCACGGTGAGGCGACACGGATAGTCCTGAGCGCTGCCGAAACGGCGGTTGTGAATCATGAGGTTTATCCGCTACAGGGGCCGCGTTTTACGGCGTTGCTGGACAAGCTTGCCAAAGAGGGTGGGCCTGTGATCCTGGTCTCGGGTGCGGATGTTCGCATTCAGGCGCTGGTTCAGCTTGTCGACCGGATGCATCAGGCTGGCGTTGCGAACCTGAAGCTCGGCCAATCGGTGACGCCATGAAAATCGTGAACACCGAGTTACGCACCGCATCGCAGAATAAGCTGGATGACAGCATGATTCCGGCAATAAATATCGTTTTCCTGCTGTTGATATTTTTCATGATTGCCGGGCATATCGAGGCGAGAAATGAGCACCTTCAGGTGCCCGCTTCCTACAGTGAAACCCAGCTGGAAGCCGGACAGTTTGAAATAAAAATCGATGCCAATCGAGTCTATTACATCAATGGTAAGGCCGTTGATACCAATTTGTCTGAGCAACTTAAGGGCATGGTGCCGCTCTCGGCGGATATTGCTGTAGTTTGCCATGTTCACCGCGACCTGCCGGCAACGGCCCTGGATCCGGTGTTGATTGCGGTGCGAGAGTTGGGTATTCGCCAGCTAAGCATCGCAACCGTGAGTCAGCAATGATCGCTCTCCGGCATTGGTTGTTCTGCTTTTTCGGTGCTCTCGCTATTCACTTGGCAATGCTGTCGCCCTGGCTGACTTTTGCAGAAAGCGAGGGGGCGGTGGCCGAGGGAAATGACGGGCTGCAGGTCAGCGTTGGTTTGGCGGGAACCTTTACCGAAGCCAGTGAAAGTCGCGTTGCTGAATCGGAAGCACCTGAGACCGCCGCAGATGAAACGGATTCGATTGCGGAGCCAGAGCCAGAGCCAGAGCCAGAGCCAGAGCCAGAGCCAGAGCCAGAGCCAGAGCCAGAGCCAGAGCCGACTTTAAACGATGCGGTCGAGACGGTTGTTGAACCACAGGAGCTGCAGCCAATCGCCAATAACCGCCCGACGCCAGTAAAACCTGAGCCTCAAGCTAACAGTCCGCAGTCTCCTGCAACGGTCGCCACCGGAACGGGAGCACAGGCTGAGACAGGCGGCAACCCGGCGGCCAAACAAAGCTACCTGACACGAGTGCTGGCGCGTATCGCCGAGTTCAAGCGTTATCCCCGCAGTGCCAGGAAGGACGGAGTGACAGGCACGGTCCTTGTGAAGTTCGCGATTCAGAAAAACGGGCGGGTAAAAAGCGCCCTGGTGGTTTCCAGTTCAGGGGACTCGCGATTGGATCGGGAAGCGCAGGACATGCTTGTCAGGGCGAGCCCGTTCTCACCGGTCCCGGATGAAGTCAGTCGCACCGATTTGGAAGTGACGCTTCCCGTTGAATTTTCTTTAAACCCAACCCGTAAACTGTTTTAGGAGACAGTATGTCCAAGAAACAACTTAAACATCCGCTGGTTAGACCTCAGCAAATAAACAAGGCCGTTGGTTTTGGTTCCAGTACCTTAGCGTTGGCTATTTCTGGTGCGTTGGTGGCCGGTGTGGCAAATGCCGAAGAGAAAAGCAGTGTGTCTCTGGATAAACTGACGATCGAAGAAACCGTTACCCCGGATACCAACCCCTATGCTGTTCCGGGCGCGCCTTACCTGTCTGATCGGGTGTCGGATCCGCGCCGTACCCGTTCGGTGGCCGAGACGCCGCAGACCATCACGGTACTGACGGCGGCGGAAATTGCCGATACCGGGCGCAGCGATTTGCGTGAAATTCTGGATGGGCAGCCGGGCATTACGCTGGGAACGGGGGAGAACGGTAATGCTTTCGGGGACCGTTATATCATCCGTGGTCATGAAGCTCGCAGCGATATGTTTGTTGATGGCTTAAGGGACCCGGGTATGACCATTCGGGAAAGCTTTGCCGTTGAGCAGGTTGAGATCAGCAAAGGACCCAGTTCGAGCTTCGCCGGCCGAGGAACCACGGGTGGTGCAGTAAATGCGGCGACCAAACGGGCCAGCACCGAATACGATTTCAGTAAAGTGTCCGTCGGTATTGGCACCGATAATCATCACCGGCTGACACTCGATACGAACCAGGTGATCAACTATGACACAGCCGTGCGGGTTAATTTGTTGCATGCGCAGGAAGATGTGCCTGATCGGGATCCCGCAGAGCGCGACCGAAAGGGTGCCGCTTTCTCTATCTCCCACAGGGCGAGCGATAAGCTGGAAATAACCGCCGATTATTACCACTTTGATGGTGAGGACAAACCGGATCTGGGAACCTATATCGACAGGGTAAGCGGTAAACCGGTGAAAGATATTCCTGTTTATGTGCAGGATGAAGACTTCCTGGAGTCTCAGGTTGATACGGCCACCTTGCGAATCGGATATGAACTCAACCCCCAGTCCCGTATTGTGAATTTAACCCGTTACGGAACGACCGATAACGGCTATCTGGCGACAGGCACCCGCGGTAGTACAGCTTACCCGACGCTGGCTGATGCAGGTGCGGATACCAATGGCTATGCTTCGGCAGGACTCAGTACTCACCAGGGCTGGCAGGAGGTGGAGTACTTCGCTAACCAGCTTAACCTGCTGACTAACCAGGAAATCGGCGGGCTGAATCATGAGCTGGTGATGGGGCTGGAGTACAGTGACCATAGCGTCCTGAACGGCGTCTATGACTATACTGCCACCGGTGCGACAAACTGTTTTGCAGCCGGGGGAGGAGGTCCTAACGCGAGTTACTGTATTATTGATGCCAACGGCAATGCAGTTGCAGGTATTAATGACCTGTTGCAACGGAACGTGACTAAAGGCGACTGGGACTCCGATTGGAGTATTAAAACCACCTCGGTCTATCTTATGGATACGGTTGACCTGGATGACAAGTGGACGGTATTCGGCGGGCTTCGTTACGATTATTACGACTACGATACAACGGCCTATTTTGATGCCGATGGACGGAGCGGACCGCTGCCTCGAGTGCTGACCGACTTTAAGGATAAAGACGGTTTCTGGAATGGGCATGTTGGGACAAGCTTCAAAATTACCCCGCGTGCAAACATCTATGTGAGCTATTCGACTGCAACCAACCTGAACGGTGGTGAATCCGATGTTGGCACCAGCTGTGGTTATGGCGGTATTTGTGTAGACGGCAGTGATCCAAACCTGGGCGGGCCTGAAAAAACCGAAAGCTGGGAGCTTGGCACCAAGTGGCAGCTGAATGGCGATAAATTGCTGGCAACGGCAGCGCTGTTCCGTATTACGAAAAATGATGTCATGGAGCAGCCGACAGGTAATTCATACAGCACGCTGGGCAGCCTTAATACGGGTAAAAACGAAGTTGAAGGGGTTGAGCTGGGGCTTGTGGGCAACTTGACGGATAAGCTGAGCCTTCAGGCGGGACTGACGCTCATGAATGCGAAAGTGCTGAAATCCATCAACGAGGATAATGAAGGGAAAACGCTGGCAAACTTTGCCGACAAGTCTGCCTCTTTGCATTTGCGTTATCAGGCGACCGAGAAGTTTGCTTTTGGTGGTACGGCAACCTATGAGAGTGCTCGTTTCGTCGGACAGCCTGACTCGGCAGCCAATGAGGATCTGGGAATTCCTTCCTATACAGTTGTCGATGCGTTTGCCTCCTATCAGGTCAGCCCAGAGATGCTGGTACGGCTGAATATTGGAAACATCTTCGATGAAGATTATTACCTTGCGGCGTATCGTTCGGGTTCCTTTGCTTATATTGGCGATCGACGCAATACGCAGTTGACGGTCCAGTACAGCTTCTAAGCCTCTGTCGGCGGGGCAGTGAACTGCTGCCCCGCTCACGTTTAACCGTAATGGGTGTGTCAGTCGAATGAGCATTCCAAATATCGTTGCAGCGCCGCTGAGCTCTATTCCCTCTGAAATAATTTGTGCCAGAGACTATGAGCGGACGGCCGAAGCCTTTATTTCGCCTGATTGTTTCGCCTATCTTTCAGGGGGTAGCGGTCATGAGGTGACGCTGCAAAACAATCGAAAAGCCTTTGCGAACCTGGCGATAACGCCACGAATTTTTAAGGATGTCAGCAACGCCCATACCCAGGTGAAGATCCTGGGGTGCTCGTTGAAACATCCGATATTGCTGGCGCCTGTTGCGTATCAGGCGTTAGTACACCAGAACGGGGAGATGGCGACCGCCTGCGCAGCCGCGGCAACGGATACCTGCCTGGTTTCAAGTACCCTGTCATCGACGGCGTTGGAAGCGGTTGCCTCGGCCGCAGGAGATGAGCGCTGGTTTCAGCTTTATTTCCAGTCACGGGACGAAGATACCTCAGCGCTTGTCGAACGAGCTGTGGGTGCCGGTTATCGTGCCCTTGTGGTGACCGTCGATGCGGCGTTGCAGGCACCCAGTATTCGGGCGATCCGGGCGGGATTTCAGTTTCCGGAGCAGCTTGTGCCCGCTAACCTGGTTGATCAGCGTCCGGTGACGCCTCCGGTTATTGAAACAGCCGATCAGCGTCATATCTTTCTTAGTTATATGCAAAATGCGCCCAGCCGGGAAAAACTGAAGCGGCTGGTTGATGAGAGTCCTGTGCCGGTGCTGGTGAAAGGGGTGTTGCATGCTGACGACGCCCGCGAATTAAAAGCCCTGGGCGTGGCTGGCATAATTGTCTCCAATCATGGCGGCAGGACGCTGGATGGAGCGCCGGCAAGTCTTTCCGTGCTGCCTGCTATTCGCCAGGCAGTGGGTGATGATTACCCGCTATTGCTCGATAGTGGCATACGCTCCGGCGATGATGTTTTTAAAGCGATTGCTCTCGGGGCGAACGCGGTGTTAATCGGCCGCTTGCAGGTATATGCCTTGAGCGTGGCGGGCCCGCTGGGTGTTGCGCATATGATCAAGCTGCTCAGAGAGGAACTGGCGCTTTGTATGGCAATGGCGGGTTGTGCAAGCATTGCTGATATCAGGGCAACTCAACTCGTAAGCAACGTGGAGTGGTAAACCGATGCTGATAACAATTCCTCAGGTCCTGACAGCTGATGAAGTCGGCCAGTTCAGGGAGCTTTTAGAGAAGGCTGACTGGCAGGATGGCGCAAGTAGCGCAGGCAGCATTGCTCGCCATGTCAAAAAGAACCGGCAGTTAGACGATACCAAGGAGCCGGCGATCAGTCTCGGTAACCATATTCTTAGGGCTTTGTCGCAGCACCCGGTATTTATCTCAGCGGCGTTGCCGGACAGGATTTATCCGCCGAAATTTAATCGTTATAGCGAGTCTGAAACCTACGGGGCGCATATTGATGCGGCGTTAATGCAGATGCCGGCAAGCAGCCAGACATTACGAACGGACTTGTCGGCGACCCTGTTTCTTTCGGGGCCTGAAGAGTACGAAGGTGGAGAGCTGACGATTGAAACCCAATTCGGTACGCAGGCCGTGAAGTTGCCGGCGGGCGATATGGTGCTTTACCCAGCCACCAGCTTGCACCATGTTTCCGCGGTTCAGCGGGGGGAGAGGCTGGCTTCTTTTTTTTGGATACAAAGCATGGTGCGCGATATCCAACAGCGGGAGATGCTATTCGATCTGGATCGCTCGGTGCAGCGTTTGTCGGCAACGCTTGGAACGGACCATAGCGAAGTGGTTAGTCTGAGTGGCATCTACCATAACCTGATCCGCCAATGGGCAAATCCCTCCTGAAAGGGTGAGATTTCCAGGCGGTATGAGGCTGATTGTTCGCCCGCGAGAAAATGAATGAGAAAGAATGTGTGAGGCTTTCATGCCTGTCGCCTTTTTTTAACAGGCGCAGGAGTGCTTCGCCGAAAAAATTGCAGCGACAGTATTACTAGGCCTGTGAGGGAAACCCCCAAAAAGCCCTTGGGTCTAGTAGTACTGCTGCAATACCCGGTTGCGGTTACGGATAGCTACAGGTAAACCCGCGAGACCCTTCAAGCGAAGGGCTCGCCGGCAAACCTGTGGAATCTTTCCTGTGAAACGGCAATTAGGATTTATTGCATAGCCTAAGCGGGTTATTTCACGCTTAGGCTTTGACTTTATATTTAAAGCAGGTAGCCTGTAGTTTCTTGTCTAGCCGGCCAGGCTTATTGTTGGCAAAGGAGTTGCAGTGGATAAGTTAGCCCGGTTCTTTTCTTGGAGAGTTTCCCCCATCTTCCCCCGTTAGGGGCGCTTGTGCGCCCGCTTGCAGTTTCCGGTTTGTTATTTCTATTGAATTGAAATGGTTCGGCTGGAGGGTTGCCTTGAACAGGGGATTATTAAGTAGAGCGCAATTGGTGTCCAACCGTTGCGTAAACAGATTTTTGATTTATTCACCATTAGATCTCAGCAGTTCGCCTGTGTATCTGGCCGACGCGATCTCGGCTGTTGAGCGTCAACAAAGCGGCAGTGTGCGGCAGGAAAAAGTCGTTGCATTAAACAGCCGGGTGACGCTGTTGGATCGTACCACCGATGAAACCGCGAGCTTTACGTTGGTTTCTGCTACAGGCGATGTCGCCAAGGAAGGGGAGTTGTCCTGTTTATCACCGTTAGGAATTCGTCTGCTTGGCCGAGGTGTTGGTGATCGGGTTAAATTCCGGTTTCTGGGATGCCGGGTTGATCTTCAAGTTGTTGATATTGCTCATGCTTAGACTTTAACCATCAAGTAAAAGGAGGGTATCGACATGCATGACTTAACAGGCCGCAAAGATAACTTTGAATCTAAACGGGATAAGTCACTGCGGCGCTTGTCCATGCAATCCTGAAGGGTGATCAATGTGACAAAAGAAAAAGAGAAAAAAGGTGCAAAGAAAACACTGAAAGAAAAACGCCTTGAGAAAAAACAAAAAAGACAAAAGGCTGCTGCTAATCAGGTTTAACCCTTTAACTGAGGACCGGTGTCTTATTGGCACCGGTTTTTTTTAGACGTTTTTCCTTGGCCAGAAATCAAGTGTAATAAACCAGGCTTGGTTCGGCTGTTGTCCGCTTTTTATCAAGCGATGGCCAGGTTGGAATTGCGTTGAGTTCTGGCTGACCCCAATCGACTTACCATCCCGTCGTTACGGCTAGCGTTATGTCGCTGCCCTCCTTGCCTTGATGAGCGTTCCTTCTGGCAAGACACTCTCATCCGAGAACTGTATTCAAGGCAGCAAATAAGAGTCGAAGACCTGGATGCCGGGCTAAATGCCTGGATGACCGTTATTTGTTGCTATACGGAAGGACGAGAGCTTTCTTGTTTTATCCATTCCCTTTATCATCTCGCCTGCCGACGGCGTTGGGCCGAGCACTCATGTGCGATGCTTCACGGAACCGTGAAAAGCAACAAGCGTTTTCTGAGATGCTTCTTGAGTATACTTGACTAATTTACTGGGTTTTAGCATAATGCCCGAGTCTAAGTAGTAATGATGAGAGAGCGTTATGCGTTTGACGACTAAAGGCCGTTATGCGGTAACAGCGATGCTTGATGTCGCGCTTTACAGTGAAAATGGACCGGTCAGTTTGTCTGATATTTCCCTGCGCCAGGATATCTCTCTGTCCTATCTGGAACAGCTGTTTTCGAAGTTGCGTCGTAGCCAGCTGGTCAGCAGTGTCAGGGGGCCTGGCGGCGGTTACCAGTTGGCTCGCGAGCTGGACAATATCTGTGTTGCAGAAATTGTTGATGCAGTGAACGAGTCGGTCGATGCGACGCTTTGTAATGGCGACAACAACTGCCAGCATGGCGAGGTTTGCCTGACCCACCATTTGTGGGACGACCTGAGTCGGCAGATACACACATTTTTAAGTAATATCAGCCTGAAGGATTTGGTTGAAAGGCGCGAGGTTCGTGCCGTTGCTTCGCGGCAGGAAGAACATGCCAAGAAAACCCAAGAAGGCTTGATTAAAATGGAAGCCAGCTTGTAAAACGAGACTGTTTATCGGAGTTTGAATTCAATGCATTTGCCTATTTATCTTGATTATTCAGCTACCACGCCTGTTGACCCGCGCGTTGCGGAAAAGATGAGCGAGTGTCTGACGCTGGAAGGGAATTTCGGTAATCCTGGCTCGCGTTCCCACGTGTTTGGCTGGAAAGCAGAAGAGGCGGTAGAAACAGCGCGCAGGCAGGTGGCTGACCTGCTGAATTGTGATCCCCGTGAGATTGTCTGGACATCCGGTGCGACCGAGTCCGATAACTTGGCGATTAAAGGTGTTGCGCACTTTTACAATAAAAAAGGCAAGCACATCATCACTTCTAAAATTGAGCACAAAGCGGTGCTGGATACCTGCCGCCAGTTGGAGCGTGAAGGTTACGAAGTGACTTATCTGGAGCCTGATGAAGAAGGTATTATCCAGCCTCAGGCTGTGGCGGACGCTATCCGCGAAGACACCATCCTGGTGTCGCTGATGCATGTGAACAATGAAATTGGTGTGATCAACGACATTGAGGCGATTGGCGAAGTGACGCGTAGTAAAGGTGTTCTGCTTCACGTGGATGCCGCGCAAAGTGCCGGTAAGGTCGAGGTGGACCTGGATCGTATGAAGGTGGACCTGATGTCCCTGAGTGCGCATAAGGTCTACGGCCCTAAAGGTATTGGCGCTCTGTATGTGCGCCGCAAGCCCCGTGTGCGTCTTGAGGCGCAAATGCATGGCGGCGGTCACGAACGCGGCATGCGCTCGGGTACGTTGGCTGTTCACCAGATTGTTGGCATGGGTGAAGCCTTCCGTATTGCTAAGGAAGAGTTTGCAGAAGAAAATGCACGGATTATCAAGCTGCGCGATATGCTGCTGGGAGGCCTGCAGGATATGGAAGAGGTGCACTTGAACGGTTCTGCGACGCAACGCGTGGCGGGTAACCTGAATATCAGTTTCAATTTTGTAGAAGGCGAATCTCTGATTATGGCCTTCAAGGATATTGCGGTGTCGTCAGGTTCGGCCTGTACTTCCGCAAGCCTGGAGCCATCCTACGTGCTGCGTGCGCTGGGGCTTAACGATGAAATGGCTCACAGTTCTATCCGTTTTGGCATCGGTCGCTTCACGACCGAAGAAGAAATTAAATACGTGGTTAGTCACGTGCGTGAAGCTGTAGAAAAATTGCGTGAACTTTCACCTCTCTGGGAAATGTACAAAGAAGGCATTGATCTGGAGCAGGTACAGTGGGCTGCCCACTAGGCTAGTCCCGCGCAGAAATAGTTGAGAGGTTGGAGGGTAAGACAATGGCATATAGCGATAAAGTACTGGATCATTATGAGAACCCGCGTAATGTTGGGGCTCTGGACAAGGACTCTAAGGATGTAGGCACCGGAATGGTGGGTGCTCCTGCCTGTGGTGATGTTATGCGCCTGCAGATTCAGGTTAATGAGAACGATGTGATTGAAGATGCAAAGTTCAAAACCTATGGCTGTGGTTCTGCAATTGCATCCAGTTCGTTGCTGACCGAATGGGTGAAAGGTAAAACCCTGGAAGAGGCGACTCAGATTAAAAATACCGATATTGCTGAAGAGCTTGCGTTGCCACCGGTAAAGGTGCACTGCTCCGTATTGGCTGAGGACGCAATCAAAGCGGCTATCAACGATCTGAAAAGCAAGCGCGGCGAAAGCTAATCAGTACGGCTTAAAGCGTAAGGACATCGGGAGACCCTATGGCGATCACAATGACAGATGCGGCGGCTGAGCACGTCAGTAAACACCTGACTCAACGTGGAAAAGGCGTTGGCGTTAGGGTTGGAGTGCGCACCAGCGGCTGCTCTGGCCTTGCCTATGTGCTTGAGTTTGTTGATCAGGTCGAAGAGGGTGATCAAATTTTTGAAGACCACGGGCTGAAAATCGTGGTCGACGAAAAAAGCCTGGTTTACCTGGACGGTACCGAATTGGATTTCGTCACCGAAGGGCTAAATGAGGGTTTCAAATTTACCAACCCCAATGTCACTGGCGAATGCGGTTGTGGGGAGAGCTTTAACGTCTAGGCGGAAGTTTTTGCCGGGCGGCGCGCTCTGTGTGGCCGCATTTATCCACTGATTCCCTTCTGGTATCATCGCTTCCCTCATTTTTAATTTTGAACCCGCAAGATAAAGGCGAAGCACAGTGTCTTTAACGGAAAACTATTTTCAGCTGTTTGATTTAGAAGAACAGTATTGCCTTGATGAAAACGCCCTGCGGGCGACATATCGGGAACTGCAACGTAAGACCCACCCAGACAAATTTGCTGAAGCTGGCAAGCACGAACAGATGCTGGCGGTGCAGTATGCTGCCACCATTAATGATGCCTACGATGTGCTGACGTCACCACTGAAGCGGGCCATTTACATGTTGCAGTTGCGTGGCGTTGAGCTGGATGAGCAGGGCTCGGGCTTAATGGATCCGGCCTTCCTGATGGAACAGATGGAGCTGCGAGAGGAACTTGAGCAGGCCAGCCATGCTAACAATCCGGAAGCGGCACTGGAGAAAGTGACCGAACACCTGGATACAGAGCTTGATGCCCTGCAGGCCGACTTTAAGGCACAAATTGAGCGAGATGACACGGAAGCGGCTGTCGAAACCGTTAAAAAAATGCAGTTTCTGGTGAAGCTGGAAACAGAGGTTGAGCACCTGGCGCACGAATTGCTAAGCGATTAGCTTGGTTGTTTGGACTTTGCATCAAAAGCATACCCGACGTATAGAGAGTTTTTAATGGCGTTATTACAGTTATCGGAACCCGGTATGACCCCTATGCCACACCAGCGTAAGCTGGCAGTCGGCATTGACCTGGGAACGACTCACTCACTGGTTGCTACCGTGCGCAGCGGAACGGCTGAGGTGATCGCAGATCATCAAGGCCGTAATTTGTTGCCGTCGGTGGTGCACTACGCGCCTGGACAGATTTTAGTTGGCTATGAGGCTCGGGAAAAAGCGGTTAAAGACGCGCTGAATACGATCATTTCCGTCAAGCGACTGATGGGTCGGGGTGTTGAGGATGTTGCCACCTTCGACCACAGGATGCCCTATCATTTTGCCGAAACTGAAGGGGCTGGCATGCCGTTGATTGAGACGGCGGCGGGTAATGTCAGCCCTGTTTCAGTTTCAGCGGAGATACTTAAAGTGTTGGCCGCCCGCGGCCGGGAGGCTCTTGACGGCGACCTCGATGGCGCGGTTATTACCGTGCCGGCTTACTTTGATGAAGCCCAGAGACAGGCAACCAAGGATGCTGCGCAAGTGGCTGGTTTGAAGGTGCTGCGCCTGCTGAATGAACCGACAGCAGCGGCTATCGCCTACGGGCTTGATCAGGAAGGTGAAGGGCTGATTGCCGTTTACGACCTGGGCGGCGGTACCTTTGATATTTCCATTCTGAGGTTGCAGGCTGGCGTTTTTGAAGTGCTGGCTACTGGCGGCGATACGGCGCTGGGTGGCGATGATTTTGATCGGGCTATTGCCGAGAGGATGCTTGCCGACTCCGGCTATACGGGCGATGTTACGCCGCAGCTAAGCCGTGAATTGATGGAAAAAGCCCGTAGCATTAAGGAGCAGCTTTCCGGGCAGGATGTCGTTGCTGCTGAGGTAAAGCGGGGCGATTTTTGTTGGCAGGGGGAGATTTCCCGTACAGAGTTTGAAGCGTTGGTCAGCCCTTTGATTGAGCGCACGTTGAAGGTGTGCAAGAGTGCCCTGCGTGATGCCAAGGTTAAGGCCAAGGATTTAACCAATGTTGTGATGGTGGGCGGCTCCACTCGCGTGCCCTATGTCCGTCGACGTGTGGGCGAGCTGTTTGGTTGTGAACCGAAGGTGGATATCGACCCAGACCTGGTTGTGGCCACAGGTGCGGCATTGCAGGCGGATGTGCTGGTTGGTAACCGCAGCAGTGATGATATGTTGCTGTTGGATGTTAACCCGTTGTCATTGGGTATTGAGACGATGGGCGGGCTGTCCGAAAAAATTATTCCGCGAAATGCAACCATACCCATTGCCAAAGCCCAGGAGTTTACGACCTATAAGGATGGCCAGACAGCCATGGCGATTCATGTAGTGCAGGGTGAACGCGAACTGGTTGCTGACTGCCGTTCATTGGCGCGTTTTGAATTGCGCGGCATTCCGCCAATGGTGGCTGGCGCTGCACGTATTCGCGTGACCTTCCAGGTGGATGCTGACGGACTGTTGAATGTGTCTGCAAAGGAAATGACGACCGGCATTGAAAGCAGTGTGACCGTTAAGCCTTCCTATGGTCTGGAGGAGGAACAGGTCACCCAGATGCTGAAGGATTCGATTGCTCATGCCCGTGAGGATGTGGCGGCGCGTCAGCTGCGTGAAAAACAGGTGGATGCGCAAGGGCTGTTGATCAGTATTGAAAATGCCCTGGCTGAAAATGGTGACGCACTTCTGAATGTTGATGAGCGAAAGGCGATCGAGGTTGCCCTTGATCGTCTGCGTGAGGTTGCGGTCGGTGATGACGAGCATGCAATCGCACGTGAAATAGAAAAAGCTGGCCAGGCCAGTAACGAATTTGCTATGCGCCGTATGGACGCCAGTATTAAAGAGGCGTTATCGGGTAAGTCGCTTGATGCGATTAACGTGGAGAAAGAGGAATAGACTATGCCGCAGGTTGTTTTTTTGCCGCATCCTGAAATCTGTCCGGAAGGGGCTGTGCTTGAGGTTGAGCCGGGTACCAATTTGCTGGATGTCGCCCTGCATAACGATATTGAAATCGAGCATGCCTGTGAAATGTCCTGCGCCTGTACGACCTGTCATGTGATTGTCCGTGAAGGTTTCGATTCGCTGGATGAATCTGACGAGTTGGAAGATGATATGCTGGACAAGGCCTGGGGGCTGGAACCCGAGTCGCGACTGGGTTGCCAAATAGTGGTTGGTGATGAAAACCTGGTCATTGAGATTCCCAAGTACACCATTAACCAGGTGTCTGAAGCTAAGGTCTAGGAGGGCTGACTGATGGGGCTGAAATGGCTGGATGTGCAGGATATTGCAATTGAGCTTTCTGAGCGGCACGAAGATGTTGACCCGCGATATGTTAATTTTGTCGATCTGCGTAACTGGGTGCTTGATCTTGACGACTTTGATGATGATCCCAGTCACTGCGGTGAAAAGATCCTGGAGGCGATCCAGATGGCCTGGATTGAGGAAATGGACTGATAGCTATTGCTGAGTCATGTAGCGGCGCCAATTGGCGCCGTTGTTGTTTTATGCCCTAACTCATTGACGAAACGTCATATTCTTTTCATTTCAAAGTGCGTATAATACGCGCCCCTAGAGTTTATAACCCTAAGTACACTAATTTTTGGAGACGAAAGTCCATGGCCGTTGAACGCACCCTTTCTATTATAAAACCCGATGCAGTAGCCAAAAACATCATTGGCAAGATTTACAGCCGTTTTGAAACCAACGGTCTGAAGATTGTTGCTGCAAAAATGCTGCACTTGTCTGAAGAAAAAGCAGGCGGTTTCTACGCTGAGCATAAAGAGCGTCCTTTCTTCAAAGACCTGATGGCGTTCATGACTTCCGGTCCGGTTGTTGTCCAGGTATTGGAAGGTGAAGATGCGGTGGCTAAAAACCGCGAACTGATGGGTGCAACTAACCCTGCCGAAGCCGCGGAAGGTACCATTCGTCGCGATTTTGCCGAGTCCATCGACGCCAATGCGGTTCACGGCTCTGACTCGGTTGAGTCTGCTGCCCGTGAAGTGGCTTACTTCTTCGCAGAAGACGAGATTTGCCCACGTTAAGACCCATTGGTCTTAAGCGTTGAGGTATACGGAGCTGGTTATGACAGAGGCTGTAAATAAAGTTAATCTGCTCGGTATGCCAATCGAGAAGCTGGAAGCTTTTTTCCTCGAAATCGGGGAAAAGAGCTTTCGCGCCAAGCAGGTGATGAAATGGATTCATCATTTTGGCGTTTCCGACTTCAATGACATGACGGATTTAGGCAAAGCGCTTCGCCAGAAGCTCAGTGATATTGCCGAAATTCGTGGTCCGGAAGTGGTCTATGAGGGCATTTCCAAAGACGGCACCCGCAAGTGGCTGGTTAAGGTTGAAGGCGGGAGCAGCGTAGAGACCGTGCTTATCCCAGAAGGCAGTCGCGCGACGCTCTGTGTTTCATCGCAGGCTGGGTGTTCCGTGGATTGCAGTTTTTGCTCGACCGGAAAGCAGGGCTTTAACCGTAACCTGACTGCCGCTGAAATCATCGGGCAGGTTTGGATTGCCAGTAAGGCCGTTACAGAGAAGCTCGGTGCTAATGACAAGGCGATCACCAATGTTGTTATGATGGGCATGGGTGAGCCGCTCCTCAATTTTGATAATGTCGTCGATGCCATGCATATTATGATGCAGGACTGGGGTTACGGCATTTCCAAACGTCGTGTCACCTTGAGCACCTCTGGCGTTGTGCCCGCGCTGGACCAGCTTAGCCAGGTGATCGATGTATCCCTGGCGGTTTCATTGCACGCGCCGAATGATGCACTGCGTAGCCAGCTGGTGCCCCTGAATAAAAAGTACCCGATCTCGGAGCTCCTGGCCTCCTGCAAGCGTTATCTGGATGCGCTCGGTGATACCCGAGTTGTGACGGTGGAGTACACCCTGATTGCCGGAATTAATGATAAGCCTGAACATGCCCGTGAATTGGCGCAATTGTTGCGGCAGATTCCCTGCAAGATTAACCTGATTCCTTTTAACCCTTTTCCTCAATCGGATTACCGCCGACCTTCGCGCAATGCCGTGAAAGCCTTTCAGGATATTTTGATCCGGGCTAACTATACCGCTACCATACGCAGCACACGCGGGGATGATATCGATGCCGCTTGTGGACAGCTGGTTGGCCAGGTGGATGATCGGACCCGCCGTAGCAGTCGCTATATCAATGCGGTCAATATTGGCTAAGTGTAATTAATTGGGCTGCCGGGACTGAATTTACTTGCCATATCCTGTGCTGGTCTATAATAAACAACAGCAATGATGTGCAACTGTTTGTTTTCAGTTGTATTGTTCCTCCGACAGTGTTGAGTAACCTTGATGAATAAAGCGGTTGTTCCAGGAAAAGTTTCCCTCCTTTCCAAGTTAGGGCTCGTGGTTTGCCTGGCTTTGCTGGCGGGGTGTGTTTCGACCTCTGATTCGCGCTTTAAAAAGAATGCCGACGAACAAGAGGCGCTTCGCAAATACACAGAGCTGGGCTTGGCTTATATTCAGCAGGGTAATACGGTGGATGCGATGCCGCCTTTAAAACGCGCCCTGGAAATCGATTCCCGCTCTGCCGATGTGCATGCCGCACTGGCCATGCTGTTCCAGGTGGAAAAGGACGATTCGCTGGCTGAAAAATATTTTCAGAATGCACTGCGATACAGCAATGGCGTGAGCAAAACCCGTATCCGCAATAATTATGCAGGATTTTTATTTCGCACTGACCGGTTGATGGATGCCTGTGAGCAATTGAGGCTGGCGAGCGAAGACGCTTTTTACGAAAAGCGATCGCAGGTTTATGAAAACCTGGGGGTTTGTTACCAGCGAATTGGGAAAACGACCGATGCTTTAGCGGCCTATGAGCGGGCAATCAGTATTGACGATAGCCGGGCCCGGGCGTTGCTGGAGGCCTCTTACCTGCATTTCGTCAATAACAGCCTGAATTTGAGCCGCCAATATCACACCAGCTACCAACGCCTGGTGCGCTATCGTATGGCTTCGCAAACGCCTAAGAGCCTGTGGCTGGGCGTCCAGTTGTCTCGCGAAGAACGTGATAAAAATGCGGAAGCCAGTTATGCGCTGAAGTTGCGCAACCTGTTCCCCGACTCTCCTGAAAATAAAGACATCATTAAGGGCGGGTAATGACCAATCTCGCTGTCGTTCGCGAAACAGAACAGGCTGAAAAAAAGCAAGTCAACGAGCTGGTTGTCGTTGCCAGTCAGCAGCCTGGTGTTGGCCAGCGGCTGCTTTCGGCCCGAAAGGCAAAGGGGTGGTCGAAAGCGCAGGTCGCACGACGTCTTAATTTAACCGAGACCTATGTACAGGCGCTCGAGTCCGATGCGTTTGATCGTTTGCCGGGCCCCACCTTTGTGAAGGGGTATATAAAAAATTATGCGGTCTGTGTAGGGCTTTCGCCACAGGAAATCCTCGGTGTTTACGAGCGGCAGGCGCAGCCGGTTAGTGAGCAGGGAAATGTGCGTCGGCGTGGGAAGCTTAAGGTCGCTTCCACCGATCCGGTGATGCGTGCTTTGGGCGTGCTATCGGTTGTTTTATTTGTTGTGTCCTCCATGTATTGGTGGCAGAAACAAGCCGGAGGGCTGGAGACCGTTGCCGAAGCGGTTACGGTCGTTGAAGTGGAAACCGTATCCGGTGAAACGCGTGTGGAAAAGCTGGACTTGAGTGTGCAGCCCGAGGAAAGCGCAGCAGCGGTAGCAAATTCGCAAGCTCCTGTTGCTGTGGATAGTATGCAGGTGACTTTCGTCGATAGCAGCTGGCTGGAAGTGCGCGATGCCAGCGGCTCTGTTCTTTTCAGCGGTGTCAAAGAAACGGGCGAAACCCTGAGCCTGACCAGTTCCTCTTACTTTGATGTTGTAATTGGCAATGCAGCCGCGGTTAAACTGTCATACAATAGTGCGCCGGTTGACCTGACACCGTATATGGGTGAGGGCAATGAAGCCAGGTTTCAGCTTGGTTTGTAATTGCCATTCTTTGCTGTAGTTGTTTGACGCTAGCAATCTTTTGCTGGTCAGGTCCCCCCAGCGCAGGAGCTTGATGCCTTTCCTGCCTGAAATCCTTTTGAATAACTGAGAATTGTAAGGACGACGCCTTGGCAAAGATAAAAGCCATCAGAGGCATGAATGACATTTTGCCTGCCGAAACGGCGACTTGGCAGTACCTTGAGGAAACTGTGCTGCGGGTGCTGAAATCCTACGGTTATCAGCAGATCCGCATGCCAATCGTTGAGCAGACTGATCTGTTTAAGCGTTCCATCGGCGAAGTTACCGATATCGTTGAAAAGGAAATGTATACCTTCGACGATCGTAACGGGGAAAGCCTCACATTGCGCCCCGAGGGAACGGCCTGCTGTGTGCGCGCCTGTGAAGAGCATGGCTTGCTTTATAACCAGGTGCAGCGCCTGTGGTACAACGGACCTATGTTTCGCTACGAGCGTCCGCAGAAAGGGCGCTATCGGCAGTTTCACCAGATCGGTGTGGAAACCTTTGGCATGGCCGGGCCGGATATTGATGCGGAACTGATTCTGTTGTCAGCGCGGCTGTGGCGTGAACTGGGGCTGCTGGATCATGTCACACTGGAAATCAATTCATTGGGTAGCGCCGAAGCGCGCGCCCGTTACCGCGATGACCTGGTGGTTTACCTGCGGGCTCATATCGACCAGCTGGATGCTGACAGCCAGCGCCGCCTGGACAGCAATCCACTGCGCATCCTGGACAGTAAAAGCCCGGATACCCAGGCAATTCTTGATGGGGCGCCAAACTTCAGGGACTACCTGGATGAGGAGTCGGCCAGCCATTTCCGGAGCCTGCTGCACATCCTGGATGCTGCCGGGATCCGTTATAAGGTTAACCCTCGTCTGGTCAGGGGACTGGATTACTACAGTAAAACCGTGTTTGAGTGGGTGACAACCGAGTTGGGCGCGCAGGGTACCGTGTGTGCGGGCGGTCGCTATGATGGGCTGGTTGAGCAACTCGGTGGTAAAGCAACGCCCGCGGTCGGTTTTGCGATGGGAGTTGAGCGTTTGGTGCTGATGCTGCAAACTCTGCAGCTGGTGCCCACGGCACTGGATAAAACCGCGGATGTTTATATTGCTGCAGCCGGTGAAGGTACAGCGTCAGCCGCGCTGCAGCTGGCGGAAAGCCTGCGCACCGGCCAGCAAGGGCTGAAGGTCCAGGTGAATTGCGGTGGCGGTGGATTTAAGGGGCAACTGAAAAAGGCCGATAAAAGCGGTGCTGAAGTTGCCCTGTTGATTGGCGAACAGGAGTTGTCAGAGGGCGTGGTCTCACTTAAACCTTTACGGGGCAAGGGAGAGCAGCGAACACTGGCAAATGATGAAGTGGTTGTTGCTCTTCAAGAGCTATTGGCTAACTAGTTTTCGGGAGTTGTTGTGGACGTTTATCGTACGGAAGAGGAACAACTGGCGGCACTGAAGCGCTGGTGGAAGAAAAACGGTAGCTCGCTGCTGATTGGTGTGGGTTTGGCAATGGCTGTTATTTTTGGCTGGCAGGCATGGCAAAACCATCAAAAAAATAGCGGTGAAGCCGCCTCCGAACTTTATTTTAACCTGCTGGAGGCAGTTACCCAGAACGATGAGGGCCAGACCTCGACGGTGATGCACCTGGCAAGCCAGTTGCAAGATGAGTTCGGTTCGCAGACTTATGCACAATATGCCGCCTTGCTGGCCGCGAAACAGGCGTTGCTTGGCAATGACCTGGCTGCTGCCGAAGCGCAGTTGCGCTGGGCGGTCGAGCATAGTCAGCCCGGCGAGTCGCTGTACCTGGTTGCCAACCTGAGGCTGGCCAGGGTCATGGTGGCTAAGGGCGGAGAAGATAACCTGCAGGCTGGCCTGGCCCTGATTGAAACGGTTGATGCCGGTTCGCACCAGCCAACTTATGATGAGGTTAAAGGTGATATTTACCTTGCGCTGGGGCGTGAAGATGATGCTCGCAAGGCTTATCAAAAAGCGGCCGATGCTTTGAAGGAAAGGGGCGAAAACCGTTTGGTCCTGAACATGAAGTTGAATGATCTGGCGGTGGCGGAGCACTAAATGAAAACCTTTAATCGGGCTGTTTTAACAACTCTCCTGTTATCCTTTTTATCCGGGTGTGCCCTGTTTTCCAAGGACGACCAAGGCCCTGAGCCTTCACCTTTGGTGAAATTCGACGAGCAGGTAAAGCTTGTTAAACAGTGGTCTGCCAAGGTGGGTGATGGTATCGGGGCACGTTACGTGAAGTTAACGCCGGCTGTCGACGGACAGGTGATCTATGCCGCCGACGCTGCAGGCATTGTGGTCGCTTTCGATCGGGAGACGGGCAAGCGGCAGTGGCGCGTTAAGCTCAATGAAAACCTGAGCGGTGGCGTTGGCGCCGGTTACGGCATGGTATTTGTCGGCACCGAAAGCGGCCATCTGTTGGCGCTAAGCCAGAAAGACGGTAGTTCTGTGTGGCGTGTTGCCGTTTCCAGTGAAATTTTATCTGCACCCAAAACCAATGCCCGTCTGGTGGTGGTTCAAACGCTGGACGAGAAGGTCTACGCCTTTGACCATAAAACGGGAGAGCATCGCTGGCAGTATGAAAGCAATACGCCGGCGCTTTCCCTGCGCGGGACCAGCAGCCCTATCCTGACACCTGAGCTGGCTCTGGTTGGCTTGGGGAACGGTCAGGTGGTTGCCCTGCAGGCTGATACCGGCTCCTTGCTGTGGAAACAACGGGCGACTGTGCCCCAGGGACGTTCCGAGTTTGAGCGTATGACCGATGTCGACGGCGATCTGTTGCTGGCCGGTTCCACGCTTTATGCCACCAGTTTCCAAGGGTTTGTCGTTGCTATCGACGTTAATAACGGTCGCCCGCTCTGGCGCAAACCGCTGTCCAGCTTCCAGGGTCCCGACGAAGCGTTGGGCAACCTTTTTGTCAGCGCTGCCGATGATCACGTCTATGCCTTCGATCAGGCAACCAGCGAAGAAGCCTGGGTACAAAAGAGCCTGGAGCATAGAACGGTGACGGCACCGACAGCCTTTGCCAACTACTTGGCGGTTGCGGATGACCAGGGTTATTTGCACCTGATGACGCAAAATAATGGCCAGTTTGTGGCCCGTAAAAAAGTTGATGGCGACGGTGTTCGCACTCGTCCACTGGCAAAGGGAAATTTGCTGTACGTTTATGGTAACAGTGGCAAATTAGTTGCGCTGACGATCAAATAGCTTTTTCTCTAAGCGCTTTACAGGTTTTTTTCATGATTCCAGTCATCGCAATTGTAGGACGCCCTAATGTTGGCAAGTCTACGCTTTTTAACCGCCTGACACGGTCGCGCGATGCGCTGGTGGCCGATTATGCAGGCCTGACCCGTGACCGTAAGTACGGTGAAGGCGAGATCGACGACCGTAAATTTATCGTGATTGATACCGGCGGTATCAGCGGCGATGAGAGCGGTATCGACTCTGTAATGGCCGGCCAGTCGCTACAGGCAATGGAAGAGGCCGATGCGGTTTTGTTTCTGGTCGATGCGCAGGCAGGGCTGACTGCTGCGGATGAAATGATTGCCAATCACCTGAGGAAAATCAATAAAACCTGCTTCCTGGTGGCCAATAAAACCGATGGTTTGAATGCCGATGTGGCCACTGCTGAGTTCCATCGCATGGGTTTTGCCAACCTTTACCATATTGCGGCGGCCCATAACCGCGGGGTTCGCAGCCTGATTGAGGAGGTGTTGGCGCCTTTCCCTGAACCGGATGCGGAGAGCGAAACCGAGGAAAGCAAAGGAACGCGCATCGCCGTTATTGGCCGCCCTAATGTCGGTAAATCCACACTGGTCAACAGAATGCTGGGCGAAGAGCGGGTGGTGGTCTATGACCAACCGGGAACGACGCGTGATAGCGTCTATATTCCCTATCAACGCTTCGATAAGCCTTACACCCTGATTGATACCGCCGGTGTCAGGCGCCGTAAAAACGTCAAAGAAGCGGTCGAGAAATTCTCCATTATCAAGACGCTCCAGGCGATCTCCGACGCCAATGTCGTGGTCTGTGTCTTCGACGCCCGTGAAGGCGTGGTTGACCAGGATCTGCACATGCTTGGGTATGCGCTGGATGCCGGGCGCGCCCTGGTAGTTGCCATTAATAAATGGGATGGCATGGATGCGGACGATAAACGCAAGGTGAAACAGGAATTACAACGTCGCCTTGAGTTTGTGAGTTACGCAAAAATTCATTTTATTTCTGCATTGCACGGTACCGGCGTAGGCGAACTCTATGGCTCGATCGATAAGGCCTATGCATCTGCGACCGGTCGCTGGTCAACCAACAAGCTGACGACTATTCTCCAGGAAGCCACCACGGAACATGCGCCGCCAATGGTAAGAGGGCGGCGAATCAAGCTGCGACTGGTTCACCTGGGCGGTTCAAACCCGCCACGGTTTATTATCCACGGCAACCAGACAGAAAGCGTGCCCAACAGCTACAAGCGCTTTTTAGAAAACTACTTCCGTAGAAAGCTGAAAATCGAAGGCACGCCTGTTTTTATTGAATTTAAGTCAGGTAAAAACCCCTTTGAAGGTAGGAAGAACCTGCTGACAGACCGACAAATCAACAAAAAACGCAGGCTGTTCGAGCACACTCGTCATAATAAACGTCGCTAGCGGGGGCGCTGGCGACTGTCAAATAGTTACCGTCAGCAGTAAAATAGCCCTGCGTTTTTTACGGACATTCCACCGGACTGTTAACTAACCCCATGCTATGGCGCCCTCGATCAATCCTGCAGTTGATGCTATTCGGCCTGATTACCGTGGTAGCGCCCCTGTGTGTAGCGATTTTTTATACGGTTCAGACCCTTGACGAGCTGGCCAGCCAAAATCAGAAAGCCAGTCAGCATACCATTTCCCTTACCCGCAGTAGTCAGTTCTTTGAAACCAATTTGCTGGATCTTGAGCGACGTGCCCGTCAGTTTGTCGCGCTGGGAGACCCGGATCTGCTGGAATTGTTTGTAAGGGAAAGGAAACAGTTGCAGGCGGCATTGGTTCAGATCAATGAGACGTTGACGGCAATCGATCATGAATCCAGGAGCGCTCTTTATCAACAGTGGTTACAGCTTGACCAGGGCTTACAGGCAATTCCCCAAGCCAGTGATGAAATCAGTGCGGCATTGCCGCGCTTTGACGAATTGAGCGCTGCCGCCAATGCTTTCCGCCAGCAGGTGCAGGCCTACGTTGATGCGCAGTTGGGAGAGTTGAGCCGTAATGCGGAGGATATCCAGCGTTCCCTGATGTTGATGGTCGCGTTGTTGGCGGTCTTGACGCTGATCTTTTCCCTGTTATTGATTTACTGGATAGCCACTCCGGTAAAACAGATAGGCCGGGAGATCCGGCAATTGGGCAGTGGTGATATGAGTCAGCCCATTCAGATTTCAGGCCCGGCGGAGATGCAGTTGCTGGGTAACGAGCTGGAATGGCTGCGAAAACGCCTGGATGAACTTGAGCAGCAGAAGTTGCAGTTCCTTCGGCACATGTCGCACGAATTGAAAACGCCGTTGGCAAGCTTGCGCGAAGGCGCCGATCTCCTGGCGGAAGGGGTGGCGGGCGAGTTGCAGGCCAAACAGTCCGAAGTTGTTGATATCATCCGCGATAACAGCCGCGAGTTGCAGCGACTTATCGAGAACCTGCTGGATTACAATCAGGTTGTGCATAATCAGCAGTTGGATGTGCAACCGCTCTCCTTGCACACGGTTTGGCAGGAGCTGATGTCGACGCACCAGATCAGCATCGAGCAAAAACAGCTGCAAATTGATTGTGAGGGAGATGTTGAGAGCTGGCCACTGGATGAAGCAAAGTTCCGCACTGTGCTGGATAATTTGCTTTCTAATGCGGTCAACTATGCCCCTGAGAAGGGCCGGATTGATATCGGCTGGCATCAACAGGATGAAGCGCTGGTCATGGAGGTGGCTAATTCAGGGAAGGCGATTCCGAAGGATGAGTGGAAAAAGATTTTCGAGCCCTTTTACCAAGGGGTTAACAGCCGTACAGGGCCTATAAAGGGGTCGGGTATCGGACTCAGTGTTGCGCGTGAATGCATACTGGCGCATGGTGGGACATTGACCCTTTCACAGCACCCTGAGTTACCGGTGTGTTTCCGGATTACCTGTCCAACATTGGAGAATAACGGGATATGAAAAAGATCGCGATTGTTGCGATGGTGTTGGTCTGTACAGGGTGCCAATACTGGCAGACCTCCTACTATGAAGGTTGGGATCGCCAACCCGCTTTGACGGTTGAACAGCGCCATTACTGGCTGCGTATTGCCGATCTCTATATGGCGTTAACCCCCCAGCAGGCGCAGCAGCGCCTGGATAAGATCAGCGATGACGAAAAAACCAGCCTGCAGTGGTTTCGTTACGGCCTCTTGAATCAGCAGCTGTCGGAAAGGGCGGGGTGGATTCGCGCCCGGGACGCATTCAGGCATGTGCTTGCTTCACAGGATCTTGGGCAGGACCTGAAGGGACTGGTAAAATTATTACTGCGTTATAATCAAAGCATGATTAACTGGGAGGCGCGCTACAGCAAGGTGGCTTTACAGCTGGAAGAAAGTGAGGCCATGCAGCGCGTGCTGGAGGAGAAAATCCAGGCGATTACGCATCTTGAGCAAAACATGAGTTCCCGTAAAGAACAGGCTCAGGATGCGGATTTACAGAGCGACCCTGACCAGCCCAAAGAGTGATATGGTAATGGCCGAATTTGCACCACAGGTTCTTTTAGTGGATGACGATCCCAGTCTCAAGAAGTTGCTGGTGATGCGCATGGAGGCCCAGAATTATCGCGTGAGAACGGCCAATGACGGCCAGGAAGCGCTTCGGGAATTGAAAGTCCATGACATCGACCTGGTGGTGAGCGACCTGCGCATGGATGGAATGGACGGCATAGAGCTGTTTGATCAAATCCAGCAGCATCATCCGGGTTTGCCGGTTATTATCATTACCGCCCAGGGTTCGATTTCTGATGCGGTAGCGGCAACCCAGAAAGGGGTGTTTGGCTTTCTGACCAAGCCCATCGACAAGGATGAACTGTTTACTCAAATCGAGCAGGCCATTGCTCAAACCAGTCGTCCCAAGCTGGATACGGACGAACCGGCCTGGTGTTCCCATATCCTGACTCGTAGCGAAAGCATGGAGAGGCTGCTGCAAACCGCCAAGCGCGTTGCCGAATCGGATGTCAGTCTGTTGATTACCGGTGCCAGCGGTACGGGTAAAGAGTTGCTGGCGCAGGCCATACACAGGGGCAGTGCGCGCAACGATCAGCCCTTTATACCGATCAATTGTGGTGCGCTGCCAGAGCCGCTTCTGGAGTCGGAGCTGTTTGGGCATGTAAAGGGTGCTTTTACGGGCGCAAGTACCGATCACCTGGGGTTGTTAAGGGCGGCCGACGGAGGCACCTTGTTTTTGGATGAAATTGGCGATATGCCGGTGCCGCTACAGGTCAAGCTGTTGCGAGTCCTGCAGGAGCGCCAGGTACGCCCGGTGGGAAGCACGCAGA
This sequence comes from Pseudomonadales bacterium, assembly GCA_041395865.1. GTDB lineage: Bacteria > Pseudomonadota > Gammaproteobacteria > Pseudomonadales > IMCC2047 > IMCC2047. The sequence goes on along the minus strand of JAWKZQ010000015.1, from coordinate 31,206 downwards.
GCTACCCTGTGGATGTCAGGATTATCTCGGCGACGCACCGGGATCTTGAGCAGGAAATGAAGAACGGCCAGTTTCGCGAAGACCTGTATTACCGCCTCAATGTAGTTAACCTGAAATTGCCTGATTTAAGCGAGCGACGCGAGGATATACCGCTGCTTGCCAATCATTTCCTTAAACAAAGCCAGAAGGGGCATTACAGCAAAGTCTCTGCCTTTAGTCCCGAGGCGATGAATCTGCTTGTCGGGGCTTCCTGGCCCGGCAACGTACGTCAACTCGAAAACGCCGTGCAGCAGATTGTTGCACTGGCGCATACCAGCTTAATTCCAGAGGCGTTGGTGCGTGACGCCATCGATAACGAGTCAGGCGTTATGCCTTCCTTCAATGAGGCTCGGCACCATTTTGAACGTGACTACCTGGTGAAGGTGCTTCGGCTTACGGAAGGAAATGTTTCCCGGGCTGCCAAGCTGGCCCAGCGTAACCGGACTGATTTCTATAAACTTCTGCAGCGCCACGATTTGCGGCCTGACCAGTTCAAACCTTAAAACGGCACGGATGTCTCTATATGGAGACATTTGTAGCGGCTTTGCAAACCAGGCAGGGCGGGCCTTTCCTCCATTCCCCCTTTCAGCTGTAGGCTGGCTAATAACTTTGTTTCCAAAAAGAGACATGCTAACCATATGATTTAAAAGGACTTTTATTGGTTACCAAAAATGTGTCTCTAAATGGAGACGTTTTTCCCCGGTTTTCAGGGGGATGTGTCTCAGCTTTTTTGTAGTTTTTGTGTAACTTATTGAAAAAGTAATAATAAAAAAGGGATTGGCGTATTTTGTATTGAACCCTTCGAAGAAATTTAATTTTGGGCTTTATCGCTTTAGCCCGTTCCCTGAATACAAAATGCGCAACAGGAGAAACGAGGTGTCCATTACCTTTGAGTTCAGCAAGCAGGATATTTGCTGGAACAGTATTACTGGTTAAGGGAAAATGTTTTCGGAAAGAACTCAAACTTCGATGCCTTCAACAGCCGGGAAGATATTTATGATCAGACGGGAAATATCCTGATCGTGAGAGATGGGGATGTTTGTGCTCGGTGGTGTCAGAAGTGCGGGTGTTCGCTGTTTAACCAAACCCTGACGCCACTGGAGAGCAGGGACTGAATCTTAACAAGGTGCTTCCTCGAGGGTTGGATTTGCCGCTGGCGCCTACTGCCAGCATGAACGCCTGGTGCTACGGCCTGAATACCGCAAAACGGAAATATTCCGGGCGGTGTGGCGATAGAGGCTGTGCGAGTTTGGGCTATCACTATGCCTTTAATGTGACGGGCCTGAAGCGCGCGAGACTTTATAAGCGTGTCCATTCAGGTTTAGGGTACAGCTATAAAATTTATGACCATCTTGATCTGCCCGTTGAAAAGGGCTTTTCACACCTGGAGCACCTGCTGTCAATTGCGTTTATTCCGGAAGCTGAGCGAGAAGCTTTGACAGGAGCTACTTCGGAAAAAGTATTTGCAGGAATCTGGGAGGCACAGGGCCAGGAGCTGCAGGTAGCGGCTTAACCTCCCGCAAGCTTGGCTTCGTAGCCCTGCTTGACGAGGTAGGCCAGTGCCTGTTCACGGTAGTCGCCCTGGATTTCTATTACCCCGTTCTTGACGGTTCCACCGCTTCCACAGGCCTTTTTCAGCTGTTTGGCCAGTGCCTTGAGATCGTCATCGGCAAGGGGGATGCCTTCAATGAGGGTCACGCCTTTGCCTTTGCGACCTTTGGTTTGGCGCCGGATTCGGATTGGACCATCGCTGACAGGAGCTGCCGCTGTTTTACAGCAGCAGGCTGTTTTGGGTTGGCGGCAGTCGGGGCAAATACGGCCCTGGTCAGTGGAATAGACGAGTTGTGAAGATCGGGACATTGGGGGCTCCTGTTTAGCCCCGCAATAATAAACGAGTCAGGGCCTAATCTATACTGAGAGTAACAAGGAATCGGTCTTTCGGTTCAAGGAAATATTACGGAATTACTATGAAACAGATTTTTCAATGTAACAACTTAACCTTTATTTGGCTTGCCGTGGTGGCCTGTCTGGTTGCCTCAGGGCCAGCCTTGGCGCAGGAAGCGCTGGCGGATGAGCAGTCACGTGTAAGCGATGAGCAGGTTATGAGCCTGGAAAGCCTCGAAGTTCGAGGCCATTTACGCTACGCCCCCGGGCAGCCTCAGCCTTTTACCGGAGATGCGGTGAGTTACTTTGAAGATGGCCTGCAAAGGTTACAGGTGAGCTTTAAAGATGGCCTGAAGCACGGCCAGGAGGTTGCCTGGTACGAGGACGGCCAGTTGCGATATGTCGTGCGTTATTTGGACGGTGAGCCGCAAAGCCAGGGATCTACGTGGTATGCGCGCTCCAGTCAGCCGAAAGTTGCTGCCTCGGTGTTGCGTTTTTGTGACGAGAAGGATGTGGAAATTAGTTTCTGCGACCCGGGCGTTCAGGAATCCAGCCGGATTGAATTTACCCCCTGATCAGGGCCTCTTGCCTGGGATGCAATCTATCCGGGGCTCTGGTAACGTGTAGTCATCCTGTTTGAGCCGATAAGAGGCTGGCTGCGATGGCAAAAAAGTACCGAACTGAACGTGACACCCTCGGTTCTGTGAAGGTGCCTGTCGATGCGTTGTATGGTGCGCAAACCCAACGCGCGGTGGATAATTTCTCTGTCAGTGGCCAGGTTATGCCTGGCCCTTTCATCGCCTCCTTGGGCTTGATAAAAAAAATAGCAGCTCGCGTGAATTGCCAGTTGGGTTTGCTGGATGACCAAAGAGCCGCGGCGATTGAAACAGCGGCGGCAGCTGTGCAGGCGGGCCAATATAATCCGCATTTCCCGGTTGATATTTTCCAGACAGGTTCCGGGACCAGCTCTAATATGAATGCCAATGAGGTCATTGCCACGTTGGCAACCCGCTCCAGCGGACTCGAGGTTCACCCGAATGATCACGTGAACCTGGGCCAAAGCAGTAATGATGTGATTCCAACGGCGATTCATGTAAGCGTTGTTGACCAGCTTAATCAACGGTTACTCCCCGCCTTGGCGCACCTTGCTGAGGTGATTGGCAGCAGAGCCGAGAGGCTCAACGGTGAAATCACGACCGGCCGAACCCACCTGATGGACGCCATGCCCGTTTCCCTGGCGCAGGAGCTCGAGGGCTGGAAAACTCAAATTAACCTGGATATTGAACGCTTGAAAGCGACCTTGCCTCGCCTGTATCGGCTGGCGCAGGGCGGCACTGCGGTGGGGACTGGCGTGAATGCACACCCTGATTTTGCCCGTCGGTTCGCGCAACTGATCAGCCGTGACACCGGTTATCCTTTTATCGTCAGTGATTGCTTTTTTGAAAGCCTGAGCTCTCAGGATACTGCTGTAGAGCTTTCGGGGCAGCTGCGGGTGGTGGCGCTGAGTTTTACGAAAATTTGCAATGATTTGCGCTGGATGAACAGCGGGCCATTGGCGGGATTGGGAGAAATTGAGTTGCAGTCGCTGCAGCCCGGCAGCAGCATCATGGCGGGCAAGGTAAACCCGGTGATTCCTGAAAGCGTACTGATGGTTGCCGCGCAGGTGACGGGATATGACGCAGCCATCGCCCAGGCAGGTCAAAACGGTAATTTTCAGCTCAATACCATGCTGCCCCTGATCGCCCATAACCTGTTGCAGAGTATTGAGATGTTGTCATCGGCGGCTGAATTGCTGGCCGATAAGGCAATAGCGACCTTTAAGGTGAGGCATGATGTGCTGGCTGCGAACCTGGCGCAAAATCCGATGCTGGTGACGGCGCTCATCCCCTTGATCGGTTACGATCTTGCCGCGCAAATTGCCAAGCAGGCGTATCGCGAAAAGCGGCCGATTCTCGATGTTGCCCTAGATGTGACGGATATTCCTGCCGATGAGCTGAAACGCCTGCTGGAGCCTGACAACCTGCTAAAACCGCGATAGCGGCAGAAAATCTCAGCGAACAGGAGAGGTTAGGGGCTGAGCATTTTCGAAGCTTGGGGTACAATAGCCGCCTTTTTATTGGCTTAACCATTCGGGACGTGAAGATGACTTTAATTCGCGAAGAAGACCTTATACAAAGTGTTGCAGGTGCGCTGCAGTACATTTCCTATTACCACCCTACGGATTTCATTGAGGCGGTGCATGAAGCCTATCTGAAAGAGGAGTCCCAGGCAGCCAAGGATGCCATGGCGCAGATTCTCATTAACTCCCGGATGTGTGCCGAGGGGCATCGCCCCATTTGTCAGGATACGGGCATTGTAACGGTCTTTTTGAAGGTGGGTATGAACGTGCAATGGGATACGGACAAGTCCGTTTCCGACCTGGTTAACGAAGGCGTACGCCGGGCGTACACCAATCCCGATAACCTGTTGCGCGCGTCGATACTGGAAGATCCGGCCGGTGCCCGCAAAAACACCAAAGATAATACGCCGGCGGTGATTCATATGGAGCTGGTGCCGGGCGATCAAGTGGAAGTCCATGTGGCGGCCAAGGGTGGCGGTTCAGAAAATAAATCCAAAATGGTCATGCTCAACCCAAGCGACAGCATTGTCGACTGGGTGGTGAAAACGGTTCCGACCATGGGCGCCGGCTGGTGTCCGCCGGGCATGCTTGGCATCGGCATCGGCGGAACGGCTGAAAAAGCGGCGGTGATGGCTAAGGAAGTGCTGATGGATCCGATTGATATCCATGAGATTCGCGAACGTGGGCCGCAGAACCGTGTTGAGGAGTTGCGCCTGGAAATCATGGATGCGGTGAATAACCTGGGTATCGGTGCTCAGGGACTGGGCGGTTTGACCACCGTACTGGATGTAAAAATCAAGGATTACCCAACCCATGCGGCGTCCTTGCCGGTTGCCATGATCCCCAACTGTGCGGCTACCCGCCATGCGCACTTTACGCTGGATGGTTCCGGACCCGCTGAGCTGACGCCACCTAAACTGGAAGACTGGCCTGAAATCACCCAGACGGCTGGTAATGAGGTGCGTCGCGTTAACCTGGATGAGGTTAAACATGCCGATATCCAGGACTGGAAACCGGGCGAAACGCTGCTGTTATCGGGCAAGATGCTGACCGGCCGCGATGCGGCGCACAAGAAAATGACCGATATGATCGCCAAGGGCGAGCCTTTGCCGGTTGATCTTAAGGATCGTTTTATTTATTACGTTGGCCCGGTTGATCCGGTGCGTGACGAAGTAGTGGGCCCGGCCGGTCCGACGACAGCAACACGTATGGATAAGTTTACTGAAACCATGCTGGCGGAAACGGGCTTGATCGGCATGATCGGTAAGGCCGAACGTGGTCCGGTGGCGATCGAAGCGATTAAAAAGCACAAGGCGGTTTACCTGATGGCCGTAGGCGGTGCGGCTTATCTGGTGTCCAAGGCCATCAAAAAAGCCGAGGTAGTGGCATTTCCTGAAATGGGCATGGAGGCTATCTACGAGTTTGAGGTTGAGGACATGCCTGTGACTGTCGCTGTTGATGTGAAGGGAGAATCGGTACACCAGACCGGCCCAGAGCAATGGCATCACATCATCGAAGAGCGGGCTGTCGAGGTCCGCTAAGGTTTTGCGCCTGTCGTTCTTTGGATGACAGGCGTAAAATTGAGCTGTTGAGCAAAGCAGGAGGTAACAGAAAGATGACCTATTTAATCGAAACAGCCTGTGAAGCCTGTCGTGCCGACGCACCCAAAGTCAGCGATGCCGAACTAACCGAGTTGATGCTTGAACTGCCCGAATGGCGGGTGGAGGAGCGGTATGCTGAAAAGCAGCTGGAACGAATCTTCAAGTTCAAGAACTTTGCCCAGGCGCTGGCTTTTACCAATGATGTGGGTGAGCTGGCCGAAAGCGAAAACCACCATCCGGCCATACTGACGGAATGGGGGCGAGTCACTGTCACCTGGTGGACGCATAAAATTGGCGGCCTGCATAAAAACGATTTTATTATGGCGGCCCGCACGGATCAGTTGTACCCGGATTAAGGTTAATCAACGCTTGGTTAACCAGCATTTCCCCCCTGAACCCTATAGCCAACTGGCCGATATCATTCTTGAGCTGGAGGCGGCGTTACGAGCCTGCGCACTTTGGGAGCCTGCGCCGCCGCCCCCGGAAGCGTTAATGAGCTGTGAGCCATTCTGCATCGATACGCTGCGTTTTAGTCAGTGGCTGCAGTTTGTTTTTATTACCCGAATCAAGCTGATTATCGAGACCCAGGCGCCTTTGCCGGAGCAAAGCGGTATTGTCCCCATCGCCGAAGAAAGCTTTAGGCAGGTGAGCTTTAATCCCAACCGGATTATCAGTGTTCTGGCGAGGTTCGACATGCTGATTGAGACAGGGAAATATTAGCGTTTTCAAAGGAGCAATATCTGTCGAAAAAGGTCTATCCGACTATACTGATAATTAATTCGTTGTTGTTTAACGGTGGGGTAGTCTTTGCGTTTTTTTAATCGTTCCCTGTTATCCTTTTTTGCGCCGTATCTGCTCCTGCTGATCGGTTATTTCGGCCTGGGGTTGATGCATAATTTATCCGTTAACCAGCTCGCCACGCTACGCTTGGTGCCCTACAGTTTTTTTATCGTCAGCGCCTTTATTAGCCTGTATTTTGGCCGCAGCAGAATATTCTACTTATCCTTTTTCATGGCCCTGCTGCATTGGGCGTTGACCAGCTATTATCCCTACCAGCAGCTTTCGCAGCAGCTGTCCTTATTATTGGTGCTCGGTGTGCTTGGCCCCATTAATCTGGCAATACTGTCGTTGCTCCGTGACCGGGGCATGAGCCTCGTGCAAAGCTATATTTTCGTTTCCATGCTGGGTTTGCAGCTTGCCCTTGTTGTCGAGGTAATGAATGGGCATGTGGGGCAATGGCTTGAGGGCCTGGAGCTGACCTATTTAACGCAGACCCTCTTTGCTGACGTCGGGGTTTTCCTGCCGAATGCGGTGCTGTTGAGTTTATTGTTATCGTCAATTGTTATCGCTGCACGTCTGCTTTTTCGACACACGCCATTGAATAATGCGTTGATGGTGCTCCTGCTTGCGCAGGGCCTGGCTTTCAATTTTATTGGCTCTACGACCATCGTGGTGGTGCTTTTTGTTGTTTCGGGCCTGGTCGCCCTGTTATGCCTGCTACAGCACTCCTACGATATGGCTTACCGCGATGAACTCACCGGCCTGCTGGGGCGGCGGGCCCTGAACGAACGCTTTCTCAGGTTGGGCGGGCATTACATTATCGTGATGGTCGATGTGGATCATTTTAAAAAATTTAACGATACCTATGGTCACGATGTGGGTGATCAGGTGCTGAAAATGCTCGCTTCCCACCTCGATAAAACCGGCGGTGGCGGACGGGCTTATCGATATGGCGGCGAGGAGTTTGTGTTGGTGTTTGAACACAAATCTCTGCAACAGGTAAAACCCTATTTGGAAAAACTGCGTCAAAATGTGGCGAATTACCCGATGCGAATTCGTGGCCAGGGGCGGCCTAAAGACGCACAAAAGGGCGCACGGTTGCGCAAGAAGATTTCCGGTGCAACAGATTTGAGCGTCACGATCAGCCTGGGCGCCGCGCACCGAAGTGAGTCGCTGAAAACGCCCCTGGCTGTGATGGAAGCCGCCGATAAAGCGCTTTATCGTGCCAAAAAAGCCGGGCGCAACCGGGTCATACTTTACTAACCCCTGACTGTCGAATTCTTCGACGACTGTTTAGCAGATTTATAAATCCTGCCTATACTGAAAAACGTTAACTTAAAGAACGAGTGTTCTCGATTCGACTCATTCGAGGCGGCCGGAATACTCAGCAATAACAACGAAATTCAGGAAGTGGTTATGCAGGAGTTAAAAGACTATCTTCGCGTATTAATCGACCGCGATGGTTCTGATTTATATCTCAGTACCGGCGCTCCGCCCAGTATCAAGACCATGGGGCAGTTAGTGCCGATTGCCAACGAGTCTCTGCCCAAAGGACGCGTAAGGGAGCTTGCCTATAAGGCAATGAATCAGGACCAGATTAAGGAGTTCGAGCATAAGCCGGAAATGAACCTGGCGCTTTCGGAGGAGGGGCTGGGCCGGTTCCGGGTTAATATCTTCAAGCAGCGCAATGAAGTGTCCATGGTTATCCGTTCCATCAAGACGGACATTCCCTACTACAAGGATCTCGGCTTACCCAATATCCTGCCTGAACTGGTGATGGAAAAGCGGGGCCTGATCCTTTTTGTGGGCGGCACGGGCTCAGGTAAGTCCACCTCGCTGGCATCCCTGATTGACCACCGGAACAGCAACAGTGCCGGGCATATCATCACCATTGAGGACCCGGTTGAATTTGTGCACCGCCACAAGAAGAGCATCATCAACCAGCGCGAAGTGGGTATGGATACCGATAGCTATGAAGACGCTCTGGAAAATACGCTGCGGCAGGCGCCGGATGTGATTTTGATTGGTGAGATCCGTAGCCGTGAAACCATGGAGCATGCGATTGCCTTTGCCGAAACCGGACACCTGTGTTTATCCACGTTACACGCAAACAATGCGAACCAGGCCCTGGACCGTATCATCAACTTTTTCCCCGAAGAGCGTCATAACCAGCTGTTCCTCGACCTGTCCCTTAACCTGCGCGGCATTATTTCCCAGCGCCTGATTCCCACGGTAGACGGCAAACGGGCTGCGGCGATTGAGGTGTTGACCGGAACGCCGCGGGTGCGCGACCTGATTAAAAAAGGTGAAGTGGACTCCCTGAAAGAGGTGATGGAGAAGTCCGCCAACTCGGGTATGCGTACCTTTGACCAAGCGTTGCTGGAACTTTACCAGCAGGGCAAAATCGGCATGGAAGAGGCTTTGCGTAATGCCGATTCGGCGAACAACCTGCGGTTGAAGATCACCCTGGGCGAGAAGGAGGGCGGCAAGCCCCAACCGGTTCCTAAACCTGCCGAAGTGAAAAGGGAGGTGCCTAAAGCACCGAGTGTGAAGGATGATCTTCGGAAATTACGCGAGCAGGCCATGCAGGGCGTCGTTCCGCCCAGAGAAGCGCCTAAACCCAAGCCAAAGCTAACCGCTTCAGGCTTTTCGCTGCAACCCCTGGATGATGAAGAGCCGCCCATGTAACCGGCCATTATAATGAGGCCTGATGGTTGTTCATAAAAACCCGCCCCAACTGGCGGGTTTTTTTATGTGTGGTTTTCCCTACAATAAAGCTTCCTTAACACATGTGAGCCCTGCTGATGAGCTTCTATTGGTACGATTTCGAAACCTTCGGCGCCGATCCTTTCCGCGATAGGCCCTGCCAGTTTGCCGGTGTTCGTACCGATGAGGCCTTTAATGTCATTGGCGAGCCCGAGGTTTTTTTCTGTCAACCCTCCGACGAGGTGCTGCCGCAACCCGAGGCTTGTTTGATCACCGGAATTACGCCCCAGCAGGCGCTGCGCGAGGGGGTTGTTGAAGCCGAATTTATTGCCCGCATTCATCGCCAGTTTTCCGAACCCGGTACCTGTGTGGCGGGCTATAACAGTATCCGTTTTGACGATGAGGTGACGCGTAACACCCTGTACCGTAATTTTTACGACCCCTATGCGCGCGAGTGGCAAAACGGCAATTCGCGCTGGGACATTATCGATATGGTTCGCCTGACCCGGGCGGTGCGGCCGGAGGGCATTGAGTGGCCCCTGCATGAGGATGGCAGCCCCAGTTTTAAACTGGAGCACCTGACCGCGGCCAATGGTATTGCGCATGAAGCCGCACACGACGCCATGTCCGATGTCTGGGCCACGATTGAAATGGCAAAACTGATTAAGCGCAAGCAGCCGAAGCTGTTTGACTTTGCTTACCGCCACCGCGATAAACGGTTGGTGGAGCAACAGCTTAACCTGCTGGCGCAAAAGCCGGTATTGCATATCTCTTCCATGTATCCGGCTGAGCGGGGCTGTGCCGCCGTTGTATTGCCCCTGGCGCGGGACCTGACCAACAAAAACGCGATTTATGTCTACGACCTGAGCGTGGATCCGCAGCCCCTGCTGTCACTGAGTGCCGAACAGGTAGCCGAACGCATCTTTACACGCCGCGACGAATTGCCTGAAGGTATTGAGCGCGTGCCGATAAAGGCGGTACACGTGAATAAATGTCCCATTGTCGTGCCGGTCAGTATTGTTACAGCCGAGGTGGCTGAGCGCCTGGGCCTGGATCTGCAAGCCTGTCGCCAGCACCTGGAAAAGTTAAAGGTTGCCGAAGGACTGGCGGAGAAGGTGCAAAGGGTGTTTTCACAGCGGCAGCTTGATACGGTTGATGACCCGGACCTGGCAATTTACAGCGGGGGCTTCTTTAGCCAGCATGATCGACAATTGATGGAGCAATTGCGGCACATGACCCCGGAGCAGTTAAGCCAGGCGCGGCTGCCTTTTGGCGATGCGCGTTTGCCGGAAATGCTATTTCGTTATCGGGCCCGTAACTATCCCGCTACGCTGGATGCGGAGGAAGCCGCGAATTGGCAGTTATTCAGGGCGCAACGGCTGACTGATCCTGACGGCGGCGGCAGCCTGACACTGGCTGAGTACTTTAAAAAGCTCGAGTGCCTGCTGTCCGAGCAGGACTTGTCCTCGCCAAAGCGTGAGCTATTGCTGCAGCTCCAGCAGTATGGCGAGGCACTTCAGCGTTCACTTAGTCCGTGAAAAAGCCATCAGTTTTTGCGGCCAGTTGGTCTTCATCAATCCGTTGATAATGAGCGGGAACGGCAGGGCTTTCATTGTTATTGGGGGTGGTAATGCTTGCCAATAGGCGCGGCTGGTCCAGCAGATATTCCCGATAGGCCTGTTTGAAATCGGCCAGGCTGATCTGTTCAATGGCGGCGACCAGTTGCTCTCGCGTATCAAACTGGAAATTACGGCGATCAATTTCATACCAGTAGCGGTTGCTGCGCTGGCTTAACTGGGCATCCTTTTCCAGGATACGACCGGTCAGCGCCTGTTTGTGTTTGTCGAGTCCGGCGCTATCCAGGTTTTCGACCGTTAGGGCAAAGTCTGCAATAAACTGCTCGATCGCCTCGATAATCGCTTCGCCAGGCGTGCTCGGCGACTGCACCGTAAAGGCCAGGCCGGGCACATCCATCAGGCTGAGCGGGCTGCTGAAAACGATATACCCGAGCTGTTGGCGGGTGCGCAGTTCGTGGTAAAAGGGTGCGGACAGGAATTGGTTGAGCAGTGCAAAGCGAGCGCGTGTGGCGATGCGTTTGTCATTGCCCTGCACATACAGGGTGGCCGCGTGGTCACTATGGCTGGTGTGAAAAGGGTAGAGCAGTTTTTGTTTGCCAAGGCGGGCGATACGGGGCCGTTGTACTTGTGTCTTTTGCCTGTTTGCCAGGTAGTTATCGAGCTGTTTGGTCATGGCCTGTGCGGTGCCGGGCTCGATGTTTCCGTTGGCGAGCACTTCGATATCCAGCCTATCCAGGAACGATTTGCTGAATGCTTGCAGGTCGGCTGTCGTTAAGGGCGCTAATGCCGCGATTAACGCTGTTTCAGACCAGTCAGGCTCAGTGAGTAGCGCTGAAATCTTCTGCATGCTTTGCTGGTAGGGTTTTTGTTTAAGGCTGTTTTCCCATTGCCGGGCCAGCTCGTCCTTATGGCGATTGAAGGTATCCTGTTCAATTTGCGGGGCGGTAAGGCTCTTCAATATCTCGTCGAGCAAGACGCTTTGTTTGTCCTGATAACCCGAGATACGCACGCTGACACCGCGAACATGCGGATAAAGCTGGTAACCGAGACCTGCCAGGGAGGCCGGGTAACTGAACTCGTTTAACTGGTCGTTAATGGTTTTCACCAGTAAATGGGTCAGGGCAACATTACGGGCCGAGCGGTTAACCTGCGCCGAACGCAGGGTGAAATAAAAATCGGCGCGTGGGGCATCAAAGCTGGTGTCGGTGCGATACCAGAGCCGGGTATCGGAACCTGTTTCGCTTAATCGAGGTTTATCCGAATCACTGTTCCCTGCCAGTAAAACCAGGTTTTCAGGGACAAAGGGGTTGGGTGCCGGTAACTGGATCGGTTCGATTTCGGTCGGCTTTAACCAGCTTTCCTGAGTTGCCTTATCAATAGGTTTCACCGCATAGGGCGCGTTGAAGTGTTGCGTCTGCTGATTGGTTGCAAGCCCCTTGCCTACCCGCATTAAGAGCAGGTTGTCCGGGCGTAACGCATCAAGATAAGTGCGGATGAGGTCGCGATCAAAACGCTCCATTTGGTACGGTGCCGATAATACCTTTGCCGCCGGCACCTGATGCAGCTCACTGGCGAGACGGGTGACATAATGTATGTTGTTGCTGTTTTGCTGGAACCTGAAATTCAGTGCCGCCAGCTTTGCCTGCTCCTGATAGCGCCAATCCTCAAGGCCCTGCTCGCGAATCAATCGAATGGTATGGAACAGTGCCGAGGCAATGGCGTCGGTTTGTTGCAGGCCTGCCTCGGTCAAGCCAATGGCGATTTGCAGGCTGGCCTGCTGGTCGCTTTCAAAATTAATGCCGGCGCTGAGGCTGTCGGCCCATCCCTGCTGTTTGAGGTAGGAAAGCAGGCTGCCTTTTCCTTCATGCCCCAACAGACTGCTGAGGTAATAGGTGGGCTTGGTTTGGTAAACCTCGCGAGTTGGCGGGATGGGGAAGTTGAACACCAGGCGACGCAGGTTTTTGTTGGGCTGCGTGTTCACCTGCAGGGGCAGTTGGTTGAACAAGGGTTGTTTGAATTCGGGCCGGGCGCTGTTGTAGTTGGCAATGTCGCTAAAGGTCTCGGTGACCAGTTGCTGCAATTCAGCGGTTGACTGCTTGCCCAGAACCACCAGGGTCATCAGGTTGGCAGAGTAGTGGCTTCGGTAAAAGTTAAGCAGGTCATCGCGCACGGGATCGCCGGGCTGATCGGCCAGTGTCTCCAGGCTGCCGACGGAGAATTGCGAAAAGGGGTGTTCGGGGTTGCTCAGGGTTTTGAATATGTCGTATTGCAGACGGCTGTCGTCGCGGATTTTGGATTGATATTCGGAGTGAACGGCATGTTTTTCCCGCTCTACATATTCCTCGTTAAACAGCGGGGCGATGAAGAACTGGGCAAACCGGTCTAGAGCCGGTTGCAGGTCGGTCGCATTGATATCAAAAAAGTAATTGGTTTCGTCAAAGGCCGTATAGGCATTGTGCGAGCCGCCATGCTCGCTGATGAAGCGTTGGTAGGCATCGGCCTGGGGGTATTTTTCGGTGCCAAGAAACAGCATATGTTCGAGAAAATGAGCCAATCCTTCGCGGTTTTTGGGATCGGAGCCGCTACCCACCGCAACACTGAGGGCCGCTGCCGCCTTGTCTGCATCAGGATCGGAAATAACCAGTACATTCAGCTGGTTGTCGAGCTGAAAGGCGAGGTAATCACGCGGGTCGGTTGCGCTTTTTTCGATGTCACGGGTCGGTGAATGCGTTTGAAATTGTCCGGCACACCCTGCCAGCGCCAAGGTGAAGGTAAGAAGAAGCGCCAGCGGTTTTAAAAACTTCTGGGGGGTGGTGATAGCCGTAGAAAAGGGTTTTGACACCGGAAACTCCCTGTGGTGAGTGATTTTACTTGTCAGAAAACTGACTGCGGATTTTAACGCAGGTTCAATCCCGGCTCACTCATGGGCGGGTATTTTCTGACGTTCTGGCTGGTTCGTGGATTTTATGGGCGGATGCCTGCTCGACAGTCTTCCCCTGAAGACTAACATGCCTATAATGGGGCAGCCTGAACCGACCGGAGCCCGGGCGGCTTTTTTTACCTGAGCGGATAATAATACCCATGCCGAAACTGCTTTCAAAATTACCGTTTGGCCTGCTTTACGGGTTATCCACGCTGATGTATTTCTGTGTCTATTATGTGGTGCGTTACCGGCGCAAAGTGGTTTTTTCCCATTTGCAACAGGCTTTTCCGGACCGGAGCCCGGCTGAAATTAAAACGCTGGCAAAGGGCTTTTACCGGAATTTCTGCGATGTTTCGCTGGAGATTTTCAAGGTGGGCAGCATGACGCCTGCCGACCTCGATAAACGGGTCAGTTTTGCAAACCTGGAGGCACTGCAGCCGATTCTGGATCGTGGCCAATCGATGATCCTGCTCTCGGCCCATTATTGTAACTGGGAGTGGCTGCTGCTTGGCACGGCGCTGAAAATGCCTATTCCCCTGGATGTGGTCTATAAGCCCCTGCATAACGCGTCGATGAACCGGTTTATGTATGACACGCGCTCACGCTTCAATGTCGACCCGATCGACCTGAATGAATTTACCAATGAGATTATCAAACGCAAGGGCACTCAGCGTGCCTATTGTATCCTGGCGGACCAAAAACCGCGTTCAAAGGGGAAAGCCCATACCAGCGATTTCCTGCATCGTGAAACCCGTTTCTTTATCGGGCCCGAAAAAATTGCCCAGTTCGTGAAGATTCCGGTGGTGTTTGTCACCATGCAACGGGAGCGACGCGGTTATTATCGCGTTACCTTCAAGGTGATTGCCGAGCCCCCCTATGAAAAGCAGCGCAATGCCTACCCCATTACCGAGACCTATGTACGCGAGCTGGAAACGCTGATTCAGCATGCACCTGAAGGGTGGTTGTGGTCGAATCGCCGCTGGCGCAGCCGCAAAACCGAACGGGGTTTAGCGGAGTAAAAAATTATGACTCCGCGCTTGAAACGCTTTTTCCTGTCCTTATATCAGTAGTACGGGCGCTCAACCGAGGCCTGTAAACCTAACCTGGTTATTGAAGCTGGCCGATTGGCAGCCATGAATGACCATGACTATTGAATTGCCCGATCTGTTGATGGGCGAAACCATATTGCTTCATTGAGAGGATATGAAAATGGCACGTTTAGACTTAACTCCCCTGTTCCGTTCAACCGTTGGTTTTGATCGCCTGGCTTCCATGCTGGACGCGGCTAACCGGGTTGAGCAACCGAGCTATCCACCCTACAACATCGAACTGGTGGATGAAGACAGATACCGTATCAGCATGGCGGTAGCCGGTTTTAACGAAACCGAACTGAATATCGAATCCGAACACAATACCTTGACGGTAACCGGCGTCAAACAGGAAGACAGCAAGGATCGCCATTTCCTGCATCAGGGTATTGCTGCACGTAACTTTGAGCGCAAGTTCCAGTTGGCCGATTACGTCAAGGTAACGGGTGCCAACATGGAAAACGGTCTGTTACACATTGACCTGATGCGTGAAATTCCTGAGGCCATGAAGCCTCGTAAGATCGCGATTGGCAGTGGCGATAAGTTGATTGAAGCTAACCGGGCAGAAGATGCAGCCTAGGGGCTAACCCAGGAAAAGGAAAGGGAGGCATTGCCTCCCTTTTTTTGTGCCTCCAAGGGGGAGTCATTGGAGGTGTGCACAAACGAGGAAAAAGCGGGGATTACTTAACGACGTCCGGCTTGAACAGAGCCTCTCCGTTAACCTTGAAGTCGGCAATGATGCGCTGTCCTTCCGGGCTGCGAATAAAGTCCACGTAGCGTTGCGCCAGCTCGGTTTTAACATGCGGGTGTTTTTCCGGATTCACCAGAATCACGTGGTAAGGGTTCAGCAGGTTAGGCGCGCCTTCGTAAACCACAGCCAGTGACAACTTGTCTTTGAAGGCCAGGTAAGTGCCGCGATCCGACAGCGTATAGGCCTGTTTGTTATTGCTCATTTGCAGAACTGCGCCCATGCCCTGGCCAGCGGCCTGGTACCAGCTGCCTTGCGGCTCGATGCCGGCGGACTTCCATAGCGCTTTTTCTTTTTTATGGGTGCCGGAATCATCGCCACGCGAAACAAAGGTGGCGTTTGAGGTTACGATACGCTGCAACGCTTCATCCAGGCTGGCAGCGTCTTTAACATCGGCAGGATCTTCGGCTGGGCCCAGTAAGACAAAGTCATTGTGCATCACCGGCAGACGTTCCACGCCGCTGCCTTCTGCAATAAATTTTTTCTCGGCGCCCGGGGCGTGCACCATTACCACATCCACGTCGCCGTTAGTGCCCAGGCGCAGGGCTTTACCGGTGCCGACAGCAATCACGTCGACCTTGATGTGGTTTTTCTCTTCAAAAACCGGATGCAGTACTGCCAGCAAGCCGGAGTTGTCGGTGCTGGTGGTGGTTGCCAGGCGGATACGCTGCATCTCGTGGGCAAACGCTTGACCGGACAGGAATAGCGACAGTGTGAAGGCTAACGCAAATCTTAAAGTTTTCATGGGTTCAACCTGTGGGTAGTTGATCAATGAGGTGCTTGCCCCTGCTGTTCCGCCGGGGCAAGCGGTTCAGGTGATTGGATTAAAACTCAACCTGGGTTCTGAAGGTGAAGGCATCAGGCTCGTCACCGTCTGTTGGGCCGCCGTCAACATCCAGGATGCTGATGTAGTTGGCGCTAAAGCGGACGTTGGGCGTTGCGAACCAGTTCAGGCCCAGGGTAAAGCTATCGGCTTCTCCGCCGTCAATGTCTTCGTCCGAAAGATCCAGGCTGCTGAAGCGCGCAGCGACTTGCCAGGCGCCGTTGTCGCCGCTGGGTGTCACCTTGCTGTAAGCGCCTTTGGAGGCTTTGTAGTTCAGGGTATCGTCGGTCAGGAACAGGCCGGCTTCGACGTAGTAACCACTGAAACTCAGGTCTTCATTGGCCGACATCTGGCGATCAATTTCGGTGAGGTAGTATTCGCCCTGTACGTGGAAGGGACCGTTGATGTAGGCCGCTTCCAGTACCCCGCGGATCAGGTCGTTGGCGTCAAAGCTGGTCGTATCGACGATGCGCGTGTCGGTAATATGGGCCTCGGGACGTTCTTGGAAGCGTAAGGTGTGGTCGCCCCCGACATTGCGATAGGACAGGGAGGTACCCAGGTGCAGGGTTTCGCCGTCGGCATGGATAGGTGCAATAGTGGCGCGAGCTGCAAGGCCCCAGCCTTCGTTGTTTTCGCCGCTGCTGCTGCCATCACGGCCGTCGCCGAAGATGCCGCCGGCAATCATCCAGTTGTCGCCGTTGCGGGAGGTCTGGATACCGATATTACGGCCTTCTGCAAACACGTGCGGCAGGCCGCGCTCCATGAAGGTGATGTACTTGGAGCTGGTCATGTTCTGCAGGCTGAAAGGTTCCTTGGCGTGGCCAATACGGATTTTCATTGGCTTGTAATCAAGGTAAGCGTCCTGAATGCCGTTACTACCGGAGGAAGTAAAGTCGTATTGCAGCTTATAACCCCAGTTTTCATCCAGATCGCCCTGGGCAAACAGGCGGGCGCGGCGGAATTCGGTGCCGCTGTTATGATCAACATTGTCTTCATGAACGGAGCCGGCATCCAGTTGAATGCGGCCACCCAGCTTCACGCTGGGCTTGCTGCTTTTCGCTTTGGCAACCACTTCCCCGGCAGCCTTTTTCGATTCGGCGACGGAAATTTCGCGAATCTGTTCACGATTTTGCTGCGCTTCAGCTTCTGCGGCCTGTTTTACCAGTTCATAGGTGGCCTGGTCGATGGTGCCGTTTTGGTAAAGGGCTTTCAGCAGTTCCTCAACAGCAGAATTTGCTGCCAGGGCTGAACCGGAGGTGCCGAGTGCTAAACCGGCCAATAGAGTTTTTCCCAGGGAAGCGTATTTCATTTAAACTTTCCTTCTCGTCGTTTTTATTTTGTAGTCAGGTAATGCGATATCGCAGCGCATGTTATTAATTTCTCAGTGGTTTTAAATAGGTAAAACTATGCATATATCGCTTTCGCTACGTTGGCAGATTGAAGGTAAAGAAAGCCGCGAGATTGAGGAAAACCTTTTCCTTTTGTTGCATGCGGTGCGCCGCGATCACTCCCTGAAAAAAGCCAGCACAGTGCTTGGGGTGTCTTACCGTTATGCCTGGGGATTGATCAAAAACTGGGAAGAAATTTTCCAGGTTCCCTTACTGGTGCTGGAGCGGGGGCGTGGCGCCAGGTTGAGTGATTTTGGCGAAAAGCTGCTGACCTGTGTCCAGGAGAGTAACGACAGTATCCAGTCCCGCTTCAGTGAGTTGGCTGAACGCATTAATGCCACGTTATTACCGGAGATTGAGGGTACTAAAAATGTGCGTTTGCGGATGTTTGCCAGTCACGGCATTGTGGTCGCCGAATTTATTCAGCTGCTGCAGGAGCAACCCGAGCTGGATGCGTTGGTGGAAACACGAGGCAGTATTGATGCGCTGCGTCTGCTTTCCAGCGGCCAGAGCGATGTGGCTGGCTTTCACTTCCCGCTGGAAAAGATTAAATCGGAGCTGGCTCCCCTGTACCGTGCCTGGCTGGATCCGCGGCAGCATACGCTGATACTGCTTGCCACCCGGCAGCAGGGGTTGATGACGGATGCCCTGAACACCAAAAATATCCACGAAATTGCGGACCTGACCAAGCGATCCGTGCGCTTTGTGAACCGGCAACGGGGTTCGGGAACTCGCACCATTTTTGATCGATTGCTGGAACGCGAAAGCATTCCCGCACGCGAGATTGCGGGTTACGGCCATGAGGAATTCACTCACCTGGCGGTGGCTGCAATGATTGCCAGCGGGTCTGCTGATGCGGGTATGGGGATTAAAGCGGCGGCCGAAAAGTTCGGGCTGAGTTTTATTCCCGTGCTGGAAGAAGCCTATGTGTTGGCGGTGGCCAGGGATGATGACAATGAGCGGGTTGCCCGATTGCGGGAACTGCTTAAGTCCGAGGAATTCCGGCACCGTGTCGCAGCGGTACCTGGCTACGACACTTCGCACGCTGGGCAATTGCTCGACTTTGATGATTTATTCAACAAGTAGCCGGGTTTTGCCGGCGATATGACTACAGATTTTGTTGAGCGGCCGATATAACAAATAAGACCAATTGGAATCCTATAAAGTATAAGGTGAGCGGGGTGGCCGCTTGATTTCGCTGGTTAATGGTTTTATATCTATAAATCAGTGAGTTAGTTTAGGTCACAGGTGTGTGGCCGGGAGTGGGCGTATGGTCGATCTGATACCGATCGGCACGGTGAACCGCACTGCAGCTGAGAATAATTCGATCAAAAGCAGCGATAACGTCAAGGAAACGGCGCAGTCCGATCCCGTAGCGGCTGATAATCGACAGCGAGTTGATGAGCCCCGGCGGCGTTTCAAACGCCGCAAAGGCGACCGTCGCGTTACACGAGGCGTCAGGTGGACAAAACCTGAACGACGTAAAAACCCTGACCGCCGGGCCTCCAGTGTAAACAGGGAGCCCGATGATCGCCTGGCAGGTGAAACCGAGACGCCAGAAACCAAAGGGAGCTCGCGCAAAGGGCGCTTTATTGACGTCCGGGCTTGATCCTAGACCTTGAGCTCAAAGGTGTCGGCATCCAGGTGAGCGGGGAATTGCTTACGGGTCTTACGTAAATCCTGCAGGCTGAGCGTCTGGGTAAAGCAGCCGGCCTGGGACTGGGCGCTGATTATTTCCTCTCCCCATGCATCGAAAAGTGCAGAGTCGCCGCTGTAGTGAAGCTGGTTTCCGTCGGTGCCCAGGCGGTTAACGCCGGCTACGTAACAGAGGTTTTCTATCGCGCGGGCTCTGAGTAGCGTCAACCAGTGTTCACGCCGCGGTTGGGGCCAGTTGGCCACATAGATGAGCAGGTCGAAGTCATGCTCACTGTTGTGGTAACCGTTGCGGGACCAGGCAGGAAAGCGCAGGTCGTAACAAACCATCGGGCATATGCGCCAGCCGCGGTAGTCGACAACGAGTCGTTGGCGGCCGCTTTGGTAGCGATGGTGTTCATTCCCCATGCGGAATAAGTGACGCTTATCGTAATACTGGTACGTGCCGTCAGGCTGCATAAACACCATGCGGTTATAAAAACACCCGTCTTCCTCAACCGTAAAACTGCCGGTGATCGCTGCGTCGGCCGCTTCGCTTTGTTCACCCAGCCATTGCAGGGTCGGACCATTCAGCGGTTCGGCAATGGGCGCGGGCTCCATACTGAATCCGGTGCTGAACATTTCCGGCAAAACGATAAGGTCCGTTTGTCCCCTCAAGGGCGTTATCAGTTGTTCAAAGTGCTGGCGATTGGCATCTGCATCGAGCCAGTAAAGGGGTTGCTGGATAAGGGTGGTTTTTAAATCGGACATAAGCTGTCTACATACTTGAAATGATTTGGAGATTATTCCATGTGTTTTGCAGGGTGTCTTGTTTTAATGGCTAGAAAAAAATGGCGATTTGCTGTATAAATCCTCCGCAAAATTTTTGATAAAAAACCAAAACCTGCGCGAAATTAATGGCTTTGTGCGGGTTAATACATCAGGAAGATAGAACTTATGAGTCATCGCGTTTTTAATTTTGGCCCCGGTCCGGCGATGCTGCCAACGCCAGTGATGGAACGTGCGCAGCGTGAATTTCTGAATTATGGTGGTTTGGGTGTTTCCGTGGTGGAGCTGAGCCACCGCTCCAAGGAATTTATCGAAATTATCGAGCGCAGTAACTCCCTGTTTCGTGAGCTGTCCGGTGTGCCCGACAACTTCGAAATCTTCTATATGCACGGCGGTGCGCGCATGCAGTTTGCGTCGATACCAATGAACCTGATGCCTCGTGTTGCCAAGCCCAAAGCGCTTTATTTTGAAACGGGCAACTTTGCCAAACAGGCACGCCTTGAAGCTGAGCGCTACGGGGAGGTCAAACGCGTTGTCGATGGTGAAAGCTGTGGTTACAGCCGTATTCCTGACTTTGATCCGGCTGACATTGACCAGGATGCGGCCTACGCGCACATTACTGCCAACAACACCATCTACGGAACCCGCTGGATTGATTTCCCGGATACCGGTGAGGTGCCGCTGGTTGTCGATGCGACCTCCGAGCTGTTGTCCCGTCAAATGGATTACAACCAGTTTGGCCTGGTGTATGCGGGCCTGCAAAAGAACCTGGGGCCCTCCGGTGTCGCCATGATGGTTGTTCGTGAAGATCTGTTGGGCCATGCCATGCCTCACACGCCAACCATGCTCAACTTCAAGGTCAGCGCTGATGAAAACTCGTTGGCTAACACCACCAATACCTTCGCCATTTACCTGCTGATGTGCGTACTGGAGTGGTTGAAAGAGAAGGGCGGCGTGGCGGCTATTGAGGAAATCAACGAGCATAAGGCGAAGATTCTCTACGATGTGCTGGATAACTCCGATTTCTACCAGGCGGTAGCGCACCCGGATTTCCGTTCTACAATGAACGTTTCCTTCCACCTGCCGAACAATAACGAGTTGGCGGACAAGTTCATCGCTGAAGCGCTGGAGCAGGGTATGTATGCCTTGAAAGGGCATGCCGTGGTAGGTGGCCTGCGCGCCTCTATCTACAACTCTATGCCGGTTGAAGGCGTTCAGCTGCTGGCTGACTTTATGAAGGAGTTCGAGCGTAAAAACGGTTAATCACTGTTCGCTCCAGCTTAACAAAACGGGCCGCTAATGCGGCCCGTTTTGTTTACAGGCGAACTAAATCGATGACCATGCCATAGTAATAAAACATGGCTATGAAAAAGCAAACCAGGTCGAAGAGGTTCAGGGCCAGGGAAAGGAAAGCTTTCAGGGGACCCTGTTCCTGTATGTCGTAACGCAGGTCATAAATATCGGCAACCAGGTCGTAAAAAGAGTAGCTGTCGCCGTCGGAAAAGCCGGTGTTCAGGGTCATGAAAAACAAGAGCTGCCAACATAAGAAAATCAGGAACAGGGCGTCGATGACAGGAAGGAAGACGCTGAAAAAGGCACTCGGGTGAGCGAAGTCGGTAAAGTGCAGGGCCAATGCGCCTGTCAGGTAAATGATGCTTTTGAACATGGATTGCTAGCGAATGTGGCAGACAGTGATTTGAGTATAGAAGTTTGTCTGTGAAACGCGTTGAAAAAGCGCAGATATTGGCCACACTTAAAGCATTTGATCCAACAGTTCAGCAAAGGAAGCCCTATGGATATCAGTACGATTGTGGTTCTCGTGGTCTTGGCCCTGATCATTTTTTACGCCGTCGGCATTTACAACAAGCTGGTTTCATTAAAGAACCGCTATGAAAATGCCTTCGCCCAGATCGAAGTGCAGCTCAAACGTCGATATGACCTGATCCCTAACCTGGTGGAAACCGCCAAGGCTTACTTAAGCCATGAGCGTGAGACCCTGGAAGCCGTGATTGGCGCCCGCAACCAGGCTATGGCGGGCCTGAAAGCGGCAGCCGCCGATCCGGGCAGTGCTGCGGCCTTGGGTGAGCTGGCGGGTGCCGAGGGGTTGCTGGCGGGTGCCCTGGGGCGTCTGAATGTGGTGATGGAGGCTTACCCCGATCTGAAAGCCAACCAGAATATGATGCAGCTTAGCGAAGAGCTGACCAGCACCGAGAACAAGGTTTCCTTTTCCCGGCAGGCCTTTAATGATGCCGTAACCACGTACAACACCTATCGCCAGAGCTTCCCCCCGGTGATTTTCGCGCCTACCTTTGGGCACGGTAAAGACGCCAGTTTGCTGGAGTTTGACGATAGTGCGGAAATCCGTAAAGCCCCGGAAATCAAGTTTTAATCCCAGTACCCTGCATGAATTTCTTTGAACACCAGGACCAGGCGCGTCGCAAGACTGGCCGCCTGGTGGTGCTTTTCAGTATTGCGGTACTCCTGCTGATCGGCCTTACCCAGTTACTGGTGGTGGCTGTCCTGGCCTGGATGAACGGTGTGCCGATGCAGGAGTGGCAGCTTGCCCTGCAATACTTCAGCTGGAGCACGCTTTTCAAGGTTGCGGCGGTGATAGTGTTTGTTGTGCTGCTGGCCAGCGTTTACAAACTGACCCAGCTGTCCGGTGGCGGCAAGGTGGTGGCTGAAGCCATGGGTGGGCGACTGCTGAACCTCAATACCGATGATGCCGACGAGCGTAAGTTGCTCAATGTGGTGCAGGAAATGGCCATTGCTTCGGGTACGCCTGTGCCGCCGGTATATCTTATCGATGAAGCGGGCATTAACGCCTTCGCAGCCGGTTATAAGCCCTCCGATGCAGTGATAGGCGTAACGCGGGGCTCCATTCAACAGCTTAGCCGGGACGAACTGCAGGGCGTGATTGCCCATGAATTCAGTCATATTTTCAATGGCGATATGCGCCTTAATATCCGCCTGATCGGTGTATTGCACGGTATCCTCGTCCTGGGGCTGATCGGACATTTCCTGTTGCGCAGTGTATCCCGCTCAGGTTACCGCAGCCGATCCAGTAAAAATAATGGGGCATTGCCCTTCCTGGCGCTGGGCGCGGGTTTGATGGTAATTGGTTATGCGGGTACTTTTTTCGGGAACTGGATCAAGGCAGCCGTCAGTCGGCAACGTGAATTCCTGGCGGATTCCTCCGCGGTGCAATTTACCCGGAACCCGGACGGTATCGCCGGGGCTTTAAAGAAAATTGGCGGTTTCAGCGCGGGTTCTTCGGTCGAGCATCCGGAGGCCACTGAAATCAGCCATATGTTCTTCGGGCAGGCCGTGAAGCCTTTTTTTGGCAACTTGATGGCTACCCACCCACCGCTCGATGAGCGTATACGACGCATTGATCCGCACTGGAACGGGCGTTATGCCGTTATTTCACAGCCTGCTGCGGCGTCAAGGCGCTCGCGTTCAGAGGCTGTTGCCGAACCGATTTCCGGGTTCAGCGCTGCGGCCGGGCGTATGGCTGCCGACAGTGCCGGACAGGCGCTGCTGGATAGTGTTGGCGTTACCGATGACAGGCACGTGGCCTATGCCCATGCGCTGCTGGCGTCCCTGCCGGAAACCTTGCTGGCGTCAGCGGCCGAACCCTACGGAGCACGCGCCCTGGTTTACTGTCTGCTGTTGGATACGGATGAAGCCGTACGCGAAAAACAGTGGCAACAGCTCAGGGAAGAGGCCGATTCCGTGGTCTATGGGTTGGCTCAAACGCTGGATAAAAGCCTGGAGAGGGAGGCCCGCTATCGACTACCGTTACTGGAACTCTGTATCCCGGCGCTTAAACAGCTATCCGAGCCTCAGCTACAACGTTTCCGGGTCAATCTGGTTGCCCTGATGCAGGCCGATCAGCGAATTGACCTTCATGAGTGGGCTCTGTATCGGGTGCTGTTACAGCAGCTCGAGCCCGCGTCATATAATCCTGCTGAATTCGCTCCGATCCGCTCCTTGAAGCTGGTTGGAAAAGCCTGCGGCCTTTTGCTCTCTGCTGTCGCCGATGCGGGCGCGCCTGGAGACGAGGCCGCCGCTGTGCAGAGCTTTTCTGAGGCGTCGGCATCGCTTGGCTTGCGGCGTTTGCGCTTTGTCCCCCGATCTGACTA
The DNA here is from genome assembly GCA_041395865.1 of Pseudomonadales bacterium. Taxonomy (GTDB): domain Bacteria; phylum Pseudomonadota; class Gammaproteobacteria; order Pseudomonadales; family IMCC2047; genus IMCC2047. The sequence continues at coordinate 6,964 of JAWKZQ010000015.1, read as the reverse complement.
CCGTCTTAAGGACCTTTCCCGGGCGACCCAGGTGCTCAACCGGTTACAACCTTTGCAAAAACCGCGCTTATTGAAAGCCCTGTGCCGGTGTGCGGCCCAGGACGGCAAGATCACGCCCGAAGAAATCGAATTGATCAGGGCGGTGGCGCTGAGCCTGGATTGCCCAATGCCGCCGTTGTTGGCCAGCGTTTCGCCTTGAAATAAAAGCACTCTGCTGCGTTTTGAGTTTGCCGAAGATTAAAGCAGCCAATCGATGGGAAGCATCCCCAAAAGACGTACAACCAGGCGTTGAAAAAAACTGCTGTCCGGTTCGGTACGGTGTCGCCTCTGGTGGTCGTCGTCAAGCCGCTCGAGCCAGGACAACCTGCCCGCGGCGTTGATTTGGATTTCATAGGCGGCATTGGGGATTACCCTGTTGAACAGGCTGTCCAGCTGCGAGCTGAGTGTAGAACTGTCAATGATGAAACCCAGTTCGGTATTCAGTTTTGCCGAGCGCGGATCGAAGTTAAAGGAGCCAACAAAAATACGCTCGCCATCCACGGCAAAGGTTTTGGCATGCAGGCTTGAGCCGGAGCTGCCAAGGCGACCGATACGTTGATGGTATTCGATGTCAGCCAGGCGTTTCATTTCGTACAATTTGATATTGCTTTTGAGCAGTTTTTTTCGCCATTTGTTATATCCGGCATGTACCGGTAGTACGTCCGTTGCGCCATGGGAGTTGGTCAGAATACGAATCTGTAAGCCCTGATCGGCAAGTTTCCTGAGCGTATGGGTGCCCGTAGCGGTTGGTACAAAATATGGGGAAACCAGCGTGATGGAACGTTTGGCATTTTCAAAAATAGACTGCAGTTGGGTTATCACGAGCTTGTTATCGTCTGCTTTGCCGAGACTTTTAACGGGGTCGTCGCAGACCATGCGCACATGGGTCCACTCTAAATCCAGGGTGTTTGTCATCATTTGATGTATCAGCACTGATTTCTGGAGAGTGTCGAGGTACGCTTTTATTTCTGCATCGGGCCGCGAGAAGATGCCTTGCACCGCTTCATTTAACTGATTGAGGGCATCAGTGCCACGCTGGCGGATAATCTGTTCGATGGGGCAGGCCGGTTGGCTTGTCCAATAGCGATTGAAGCTCGTCGATAACTCCTTGATGACATCGCCGGCGATCATCATGTCCAAATCCGCAAATAAGACATCGTGCGTTGCGGCAAAATATTCGTCGCCGATGTTCCGCCCCCCGATGATCGCCATCCTGTTGTCCATAACGAAGGCTTTATTGTGCATGCGGCGATTCACGCGCGAGAAGTCGGTCAGGTACCCTAGCCATTTATGGCGGCGCTGGGCGAACGGGTTGAATAACCGCACTTCAATATTGGGGTGTTCGTTGAGTGCCGATAAATAAGCGTCCAGTCCGGCAATGCCGTTATCGTCCAGTAATAGCCTGACATGAACGCCACGCCTGGCCGCCGATAGCAGTTCGCTCAGCAATAGCAGGCCGGTTGTGTCCTTGTGCCAGATGTAATACTGCACATCCAGCGTGTGTTTTGCCATCCGTGCGAACAGAACCCTTACCGCGAAACTGTCCCGTGCATTGGCCAGCGGGTGGATGCCACTTAGCCCCTTGTCGTCCGCTGGGCAAGTTGGATCGCGATGAAGGTTTTCATTGGCGAGGGGTGAACGCATTGACGGGCTCCTTTCCGGTCATATTAGGGCTATCGACGTGAGCAATTATTCCCTGATGTTCAATCCGATTTCCCTGGCACGGTGCTTCCATAACTTGCGTGCAAGTTTCTGCATGTCTTCGATATTATCGCTTTCGTCCGTAATTTCGAGGCCCAGCAGGGTTTCGAAAATATCCTCAAGCGTGATGATGCCCTTCATATCCCCGTATTCGTCAACGACGAGCATTAAATGCGCTTTAAGGCGGATAAACTCATCCAGTACCTGTGACAGGGCCATCGAATCCAGGGTGACGTTAACAGGCCGACGAAACTGTTTCAGCGGTTGCCGGGCCCGCCCTTCAGCCTGAGCGACCAGCAGGTCGCTACGCAATACAAAACTGTGAACCTTGTCGGCGGTTTCCTCGAAGATGGGGATGCGGGAAAACTGGTGGGGGTGTTGCAGTTGCAGGAACTCGGCAATGGTCAGGTTTTCATCGGCAGAGAAAACCACGGTCCGCGGGGTCATCACATCGCTGACGCGAATTTCACGCAGGTTCAGCAGGTTTTGCAGGATTTTCGATTCCTGAAGCGCCAACTGCCCCTCGCTGGCGCTGACCTCAGCCATAGCGGCAAACTCGGCTCGGTTCAGGCCATGCAGGTGAGGTTTGTCGCCCAGAAGCCGGGTCAGTTTCTCGGAGAGTTTGACAAAGGGGTAGAGCACACGGATTAACCATTTGAGGCCGTGGGCAGTGACCGGCGCCAGTTGTCGCCAGTAAAGTGCGCCCAGGGTTTTGGGGATGATTTCCGAGAAAATCAGGATAAGGAAGGTCAGAACGGCCGAGGTGATGCCCAGGGAAGCGCTGCCGAATACCACAGAGGCCTGCGCGCCGACACCGGCAGCGCCGACGGTATGGGCAATAGTGTTTAAGGTCAGAATGGCGGCTAAGGGCTGGTCGACGTTTTTTTTCAGTCGGCGGAGTAATTTTCCGGCCGGTTTGCCCTGTTGTTCCAGGTTGGCGATATGTGCATTGCTGATGCTGAGGATCACCGCTTCTGCAATTGAACAGAGAAAGGAGAAAAGCAACGCCGTCAACGCATATAGGATCAGTAGTAGCATAGGCTTGATTGGGTTTTGGCCGTATTGTTTGTTGTGAATAGGGCCATCATACGCCTTCAATGTAGGCTGACAAAATCCTGGCTAAGAGCGTTGGGCTGCTGGAGGTCGTCATCGATAGGAGTGAAGGTCTAGGCTGGCCTTTTGAGGCGGTGGTATAGGAGTATTGCCAATGCCACGGCTCGATTGCCGGGGGTGAAGGGTGGCTTCATTCTGCAGGACGAGCGCTTGAACGGCAATTACCGTCGGAAGAGGCTCGATACGCTGAGCGACGCCGAGCGTGAAACGATCCGCCGGGGCAGGCTGCTTTGGTCGTGCCCACCCTGTTCGCTTATTCGAACGGGTTTTAGGCTATTGCTCCGGGCGCGTAAACACCCACTCATTCGCTGTCGACTGACTGGCGTCAAACCGGTAACCGGCCACATCGAAGTCCTTGAGCGCCTCAGCCTGCTCGATCCGGTTGTCGATCATGTAGCGCGTCATCAGGCCGCGGGCTTTCTTGGCATAGAAGCTGATGATTTTCTGTACGCCGTTCTTGGTATCCTTGAACACGGGCGTAACGATACGGGCATGCAGTTTCCTGGTGTTGACCGATTTAAAGTACTCATTGGATGCCAGATTGATGAGCACGTCGTCTTCGCCGAGCTCTTCGTTGAGGGCATCGGTAATTTTATCGCCCCAGAACTGGTAAAGGTCCTTACCACGCGCATTGTTTAATTTAGTGCCCATTTCCAGGCGATAGGGCTGGATCAGGTCGAGCGGCTTCAGGATGCCATACAGGCCAGACAGGATGCGCAGGTGTTGTTGGGCATACTGGTCCTGGTCAGGTGAAAGGGTTTCCGCATCCAGGCCTGTGTAGACATCACCTTTAAAGGCCAGTACGGCTTGTTTGGCGTTGTCGGGCGTAAAGGGCTGTGACCAGGTTTCGTAGCGGGTGCTGTTCAGTACCGCCAACTTGTCACTGATTTTCATCAGTTTGGCAATGTCGGCCGGAGCCAGCTCGCGCATGCGTTCGACCAGGCGTTCCGAGTCCTCCAGAAAACCGGGTATTGTTGAAATGTCAGAGCGTGCAGGTGTTTCAAAGTCGAGGGTTTTTGCAGGCGAGATAACAACAAGCATAATGGTTCCAGTGACAGTTGCGTTTCAAAGCCGCTATTCTAGCGTAAAAAGGCGGCGGTTTTTATTTCGAGTGGAGCTTATGTATCAAATTGTTGTGTATGTGCCCAAGGCGCATTTGGAATCGGTAAAGACGGCTTTGTTTGAGGCGGGCGCGGGTAAAATCGGGGATTATGACAGCTGTGCCTGGCAAACCCTGGGGCAGGGGCAGTTCAGGCCGCTGCAAGGGAGTGCGCCTTATCTGGGGCAGCAGGGGAAGGTGGAGCAGGTGGCTGAGTATCGGGTCGAGCTGGTTTGCGAAAAAACCGTGCTCAAAGCGGCCGTCGAGGCCATGCTGGCGGCTCACCCCTATGAGGAACCGGCCTATTCAGTTTGGCCTCTGACGGATGTCAACAGGCTTTAGTTTTTCGTTTTGGCGAAGCGTTTGTGCTGGGTAATATCCAGCATGCGTACCGGGAATGTGCCGGTTTGACGGTCATGGAAGTAGAGTTCCAGGGTTTTACGCATAACCTCAAAGGCCAGGTCATCCCAGGGGATATCCTGTTCTTCGAAAAGCTGGGTTTCCAGTGATTCCGTTCCGGGGCCAAAGTCGAGGCTTTCGAGTTCACCGCGAAAAATCATGTAAACCTGGTTGATTTTAGGCAGGTTAAAAACGGCATAGAGGCCTTCGCATTCCACTTCCGCCAGTGCCTCTTCCCAGGTTTCCCTGATCGCTGCCTGTAGCGTGGTTTCACCATTTTCCATAAAACCGGCTGGTAAGGTCCAGAGGCCGTAACGGGGTTCAATCGCACGTTTGCACAACAGCACTTTATTTTCGTAGGTTGTCAGGCAGCCTGCTATAATGCGCGGGTTTTGGTAGTGAATGGCGCCGCAGCTGTCGCAGACATAGCGGGGGCGGTCGTCACCCTCGGGGATGCGATGAGTTACGGATTGACCACATTCACTACAATAATTCATTTAGCCTGTTCCAAATTGCTTTTAATTGCTTTCAATCAAGTCGAAGCGCCAATTAAAACATAAACTTTACCGCTTAATAACCGTTTCGTTTTATTGTTTGGAGTTTGTTGTGCCTACCCCTAATCCAACCGTGACTTCCCCCTGTATAGGGCTCTGTAGCCTGTTCGACGGCGTCTGTATGGGCTGTTTTCGAAATATCGAGGAAATTTCTGACTGGCATGATATGGACGATCAGCAGCGGCAGCAGGTGATTGACGGTCTGGAGGAGCGGCGTCGCGCTATTGAGGCTGAAGAGCGGCGTTAGTTTTCTTCGGCGAAAAAAAGGGGAGCCTCGGCTCCCCTTTTGTTTTGTGTGGCCTTAATTGGTGAACTCAGGGCTGAAGCCCATGACCCAGACAATGACCATGCTGATTAGCAGCACCACGGCCAGTACCAGGGCAATGGTCAGGATTGCACCGGAAAACATAAACCCGCGTTCCTTGGGGATGTTAAAGACAATCGGCACGCCGGCAAAAAGCAGGTAAGCCGAGTAGCTGCTGGCAACAATCATGGTCAGGATAATAATCCAGATCGTCGGGTAAACGGCGAAGACACTGAACACCAGTAACGGCATTACCAGGTAGGTTGCCAGGGCTAAACCGCTCAATTCACGCTTGGAAAGGTCGGTATAGGTGGCCCGCATCCAGTCTATTGCGCGACCGAGAACATAGATTTCAGCAATGATGGCCAGATAGATTAAAACGCACAGGGACAGGGTGCTCGATGCTGTCATCCGGGTGATATCGCCTTCACCAATGCGCCAGCCCGTCATGGTCGAACCGATGTAAATAGCGACCGGCGGTATGGCTGCCAGGATCAGGATATAGACGATATAGAGGTTGGGTCGGTCAGCCTGTTCCTTCTGGATCAGCATGAACTCTTCGCGAGGGTGGGCAAATAGGCCCCAAACATGACTCAATAACACGGCATTACTCCTTGATCTTGTTCAGGCTCGATAGGGCTGAGCCGAGAAAGTCTTGGTAAAGCGTTTCGAGACACGGTCAGAAATTGATGACCACGAGTTAAGTATATGCCGAGATGCGCGGGGGCTGTCAACTGACAAGTATCGATCTGGATCAGAAATGCTGGGAAGAGTCAATTGCCAGGATCAAGACGGATAAAAAATTGATGATGAATCAGCGGGTTAGCTTTAAGTGGCGTGCCCCGCTTAGTCTTTGTTGCTGGTTTCCGTAATGCGGGCGGTTTTGATGATATTGTCCTTTGTTTGCAGGGTTTCAATGTAGAAGTTGCCGATTTTGAACCCTACGCTGGCATCGGGGATGGATTCCAGCGATTCCATGATCAGGCCGTTCAGGGTTTTGGGGCCCTTGGTCGGCAGTTTCCAGTTGAGAACCTTGTTGATGTCGCGAATGTTAGCACTGCCATCGATGATGTAGGACCCGTCTTCCTGGGGGTGAATATCTTTGCTGCTGGCCGCTGCATCGGTGGTAAATTCGCCGACAATCTCTTCCAGAATATCCTCCAGCGTAGCGATGCCCTGGATATCGCCGTATTCGTCTACGACCAGTCCGATGCGGCGTTTTTCGCGTTGGAAGTTCAGCAGCTGGGTGTTCAGGGGCGTGCTTTCCGGGATGAAATAGGGCTCGCGAGTGGTTTGTACGATAGCCGCTTTGGTCAGGTCCTCTTCCGTCAGGAAGCGCGCCGCATTGCGCAGGTGAAGAATGCCGCAGATATTGTTGATATCGCCGGTAAACACAGGTAAACGGGTGTGCTGACTGGTCCTGATCTGTTGGATGATGTCGTCCAGGTCGTTTTCCAGGTCGATTCCGGTCACTTCGTTGCGCGGGATCATGATGTCTTCGACGGTGACTTTTTCCAAATCCAGAATGCTCAGCAGCATGTTCTGGTGGCGTTGCGGAATCAGTGCGCCGGCTTCGTGCACAATGGTGCGCAATTCATCCTGGGTGACATGGTCGGCTGTCTCTTCGTCCATGCGCACGCCAAACAGGCTTAACAGTTTATTGGCGATGAAGTTGACCAGCCATACCAGCGGGTAAAACACCAGCAGCAGCGGGCGAAGTATGAAGGCCGCTGGAAAGGCAATACGTTCAGGGTG
>JAWKZQ010000014.1:0-68196 GCA_041395865.1 Pseudomonadales bacterium | reverse complement strand
ATCGGAGAGCAGTATATCCTCAGGTCCCATGGCCTGGCGTACATCCCAGAGTACCTTCTGGGGTTTGATTATGCCCTGCGTGTCGTCGTCCCGGTATTCGGCAAAGTCGGCCAGCATATCTCGCCTTACCGCGGCGTGCTGAGGCACTTCGAATCGCAGGCCGCCCATTGCGTCCACCCGTTCGTTCAGCATCCATAGGGTGTGAGCGAGGTCGCCGACAATTTCGGTTTCCGGGTGGTAATTGGCATCAATTTCCGCGGGGATAAAATCGGCGTGGATGATCTGCTTGTCGTTACCGGCGTTCCAGAGTTGCGGGTGGTACTCCACCATGTCGTAGCCCAGGGTGATGACCAGGTCGGCAGCATCCAGTGCACAGGCCACGCGATCCTTTGAGCCCAGGCCAATGGTAAACAGGCAGTAGTCGGCATCCATATCCACGCAGCCCTTGGCCATAAAGGTATTAATCACGGCGATACCGGTTTTTTCGCAGAATTGGCGCAACTGCTTGCTGGCGCGGCGGCGAATACAGCCATTACCGGCCAGGATGATTGGGCGCTTGGCCTGGCGCAGGACCTCAAAGGCTTTATTGACAATTTTGTCATCTGCCACCGGACGGCGCACCCGGTGCCGGACCAGCGGTGGATAAACAGCTTCGTGTTTGGCGATATCCTCGGGCAGCTCCAGGTGAACGGCACCGGGCTTTTCAAGGCAGGCCAGGCGAATGGCTTTGCGTACCGTTTCGGGAATCGTGTTGGCCTGGATGATGGTGTGCGCCCATTTGGTGACGGGTTTGAACATATCCACTACATCCATTACCTGGTGGGACTCCTTATGCAGGCGGGCCGTTTCGCCTTGGCCGGTCAGCACCAGCATGGGTGCGCGATCCATATTGGCGTCAGCAACCCCGGTGATCAGGTTGGTCGCTCCCGGCCCCAGGGTTCCCAGGCAACCGGCTGCCATACCTGTCAGGCGACCGTATATTTCGGCCATAAAAGCAGCGCCCTGTTCATGGCGGGTGAGAATGAAGCGGATCTTTTCAGACTTTTCCAGCGACATCATAAAATCGGCATTTTCCTCGCCGGGGACGCCAAAGATGTACTCCACGCCTTCCGCTTCAAGGCATTTTATAAACAGGTCGGAAGCTTTCATTGCGATTTTCCCTGTAACTTGTGGACGTTTTACCGCGCAAATCTTATGTTTAAGAGTAGTGCTAACAGGCCCTGGTGTACATGGCTTGTCTGACAAGCGGCTTGCCGCAGCGTTGCTATCGGGCATTGCCTGGCGGTGCAAGGCGGGAAATTTAAAGGTGTGATTGGGAGGGGGTGTGACAAAGCAGCCGGTTAAACAGCAGGTGATAGACAGTCTCAGGTTGCTGCTGGGGGATGAGGCTGTGCATACCGATCGCGAATCCTTGCTGCACTACGGCCGGGACTGGACCCGCATGCATGAGCCCGCTCCGGCAGCGATTGTTTTTCCCACCTCGACCGCGCAGGTCAAGGAGCTGGTGCTGCTGGCCAATCGTCTGGGTGTCGGGCTGGTGCCCTCCGGTGGGAGGACAGGGCTGAGTGGGGGGGCAATGGCCTTCAGTGGCGAAGTGGTTGTCTCCTTTGAGCGCATGAGCCAGATTCGCGACTTCAATGCCATTGACCGTACTGTGGTGTGCCAGGCTGGTGTGGTTACCCAGGATTTGCAACGCTTTGCCCAGCAGCAGGGCCTTTATTACCCGGTTAACTTTGCCTCCAGCGGCAGTTCACAGATCGGGGGCAATATCGCGACCAATGCCGGCGGGATAAAGGTCATTCGTTACGGGTTGACCCGTGACTGGGTGGCGGGACTCAAGGTGGTGACAGGAAAAGGCGATATCCTTGAGCTGAACAAGGGGCTGGTAAAAAATGCCACCGGTTTCGACCTGCGACACCTGTTTATCGGTTCCGAAGGCACTCTGGGCTTTATTACCGAAGCGACGATGCGCTTGACCCAGCCCCCGCAGAAACTGACCGTGATGGTGCTGGCGGTCAATAATTTCGACGCCCTCATGCCGGTCCTGGAACACTTTCAGCAGGCGATTGAGTTGACCGCCTTTGAGTTCTTCTCTGATAAAGCCCTGCATTATGTGTTGGCCGAGGGCGATGTCAAAAAGCCCATGGCGACCCACACCCCCTGCTATGCACTGCTTGAGTTCGAGGCCGTTTCCGAGGAATTGGTCAATCGCATGATGGCGGCCTTTGAGCACTGTATGGAGCGGGGCTGGGTGCTTGACGGGGTCATGAGCCAAAGTGACAAGCAGGCCGAGGATTTGTGGCGCCTGCGTGAGGATATCTCCCAATCGCTGGCGGCATTTACGCCCTATAAAAATGACCTGTCGGTGACGGTTTCGCGTGTGCCGGAATTCTTACTGCAGGTGGAGCTGGTGGTGTCCAAGCACTACCCGGACTTCGATATTATCTGGTACGGCCATATTGGCGACGGCAACCTGCACTTGAATATTCTAAAACCGGCGGGGATGGAGAAGCAGGCCTTTTTTGCCAACTGCGCCCGTGTCAGTGAAGAAATCTTCGAGATTGTCGGGCGTATGGGCGGAAGTATCTCGGCCGAACACGGCGTTGGGCTGGCCAAAAAGGCCGCCTTGACCTACAGCCGTAGTGAAAGCGAGGTGGCGTACCTGCGCGGCATGAAAGAAGTCTTTGATCCTAACGGCGTCATGAACCCCGGCAAGCTGTTTGATTAAACCGGGGAGTCTTGACCTAGAGTGCCCGTTCGAACACGCTGGAATTACGCTGCCAGTTGTACAGGGAGCGCTTTCTTTCCGGCAGGGCATCCACGGAGGATCTTACGAAACCCCGTTCCAGGAACCAGTGGGCGGTTTGGGTGGTAAGCACCAGCAGGCGTTTTAACTGCAGGACTTTGGCCTGGACCACCACCTGATCCAGCAGCTGTTCACCGCGGTTGGCCCGTTGGTAATCCGGGTGCACCACCACACAGGCCAACTCTGCAGACTGGTCGTCCTCAAAGGGATACAGCGCGGCACAGCCGATCACGGTCTCATCGCGTTCGATTACGGTGAAGCGCTCGATTTCGCTCTCCAGGCGTTCGCGGGAGCGCCGTACCAGCACGCCTTTCTCCTCCAGGGGGCGGATTAATTCGATAATGCCGGCAGCGTCGCTCGGCTGCGCCTGGCGGATGCGTTCGTAGCTTTGCACGGTGACCAGGGTGCCGGAGCCGTCTCGCGAATACAGTTCCGATAACAGCGCACCGTCTTCGGCATAGCTGACCAGGTGCGTGCGCTGGATGCCAGCATGGCAGGCGCGATAAGCCGCCTTGAGGTGGCGCTGAATTTCAGTGCACTGCCGGCCATCGAGGATGAGTTGCTGGGTTTCATCGGTGTTCAGTTCGCGGATCAGTTTACCGTCGCTGTCGGTAACGCCCTGTTCGCCGTACATCAGGAGCAACTTGTCGGCCTGCAGGGCGATCGCAACCTCGGTCGCCAGGTCCTCAGAGCTGAGATTGAACACTTCGCCGGTGCGTGAATAGCCCAGCGGCGGGAGCAGTACAATGGAACCCTGATTCAATTGATGGCGGATACCTTCGCAATCGACGCGACGGACTTCGCCGGTAAAGTGGAAATCGACGCCGTCGAGTATGCCGACCGGCTTGGCGCTGATCAGGTTGCCGCTGGCGATCCGCAACCGCGCGCCGTGCATGGGGGAGTTCGCCAGCCCCATGCTGAGCAGGGCTTCGATTTCAGCGCGCAGCGATCCGGTGGCTGCCTTGACGCAGTCCAGGGTGGTCTGGTCGGTAATACGCAGGTCGCGGTGGAATTCGCTTTTTATGCCGGCGGCCTGCAGGCGCTGGTCAATTTGCGGCCGTGAGCCGTACACAATCACCAGCTTGACGCCGAGGCTGTGGAGCAGGGCGATATCGTGGATGATGTCGTTAAAGTGGCCGTGTTGCGCCGCTTCGCCGCCCAGCATCAGCACCATGGTTTTGTTGCGGTTGGCGTGAATGTAAGGGGCGGAGTTTCTAAACCAGTTGACGTAGGCTTTGGTATCCCTGCTCATGAAAGGTATCCGGCGAGTTTATAGGCAGAAACGTTTAATCATTGCTTCCAGCAGGCCAATTGTAGGCTGAATCCGGTCGATTGATAAATATTCATCCGGTTGGTGGGCCTGATCGATATCGCCCGGCCCGAGCACGATGGTGTCCATACCCATCTGGGTCAGGAAGGGCGCTTCGGTGCCAAAGTTGACGCTGGTGGCGCGGTGGCCGGTGAGTTTTTCGGCGACCTTGACGATTTCGCGGCTGGCTTCGGTTTCAAAGGGCGGGATGCCGAACAGGTTTTGCATTTCAAATTGCACCTGGTGCTGGTCGGCGACTGCTCGCAGGCGTGTATCCAGTGTTTCCCGTAAATGATCCAGCGACATGCCGGGCAGGGGACGCAGGTCAAATTGCAGTTCGGTGTGTCCGCAGATGCGATTGGGGTTGTCGCCACCGTGAATGCAACCCAGGTTCAGGGTCGGGAAACTGACATCGAAGTGACTGTTGTTGTAATCGCGTTGCAGTTCCCGGCGCAGCGTCATCAGTTCGCCCATCACGGCGTGCATGGCGTCCAGCGCATTGGTGCCCCAGGCCGGGTTTGAGGAGTGCCCTGACTTACCCAGCAGGCGTACCTCCTCCATCATCATGCCTTTATGCATGCGGATTGGGCGCATGCCGGTCGGTTCGCCGATAATGGCGTGGCGCGCCAGCGGGCGGCCCATGTCCGCCAGCGCTTTGGCGCCGGCCATCGAGCTTTCTTCATCGGCGGTGGCGAGAATAATCAGTGGCTGCTTGAGCGGCGTGTCCAGAAACTTTTTGGCGGCTTCAATGGCGATGGGGAAAAATCCCTTCATATCGCTGGTGCCGAGGCCGTAAAGGCGGCCGTTATCTTCGGTCATGCCGAGCGGGTTATGCTGCCAGAGCGCTTCGTCGAAGGGCACCGTGTCGGTGTGTCCCGCCAATACCAGTCCGCCGGGGCCTTCGCCGAGCGTTGCGATCAGGTTGGCCTTGTGGGGTTGTGCGGGGATCGGGCAGATTTCGCAGCGGAAGCCGAGGTCTTCCAGCCACTGGGCAAGCCGGTCGATCACCGCCCGGTTGCTCTGGTCAATCGCCGGGTTGGTGCAACTGACCGAGGGCGTCTCGATCAGCTGCTGCATTAATGTGAGTAGATCAGGTATTGAGTTCTGCATGGCCCAAGCATAGCAAAAGCCAGCGGGTTAGGCTCTACCCGAACATCCCCTTAAACATAAAGAAGAAGACAATGGCCAGGCCGGCACCGGCAGGCAGCGTAATGACCCACGAGGCGAAGATGGTACGAATCATGCGCATGTTGAGTGCCGAAATGCCGCGTGCCATACCGACGCCCAATACCGCACCGACCAGCGTGTGGGTGGTGGAAATGGGCAGGCCGGTACCCGACGCGATGACCACCGTCGTCGCAGCGCCCAGCTCGGCGGCAAAGCCGCGGCTGGGTGTCAGGTGAGTGATTTTGCGGCCGATGGTGGCGATCACCTTGAAACCGTAGGTTGCGAGGCCCAATACGATGCCGCCGCCCCCGAGCAGCAGTACCCAGCCGGGTAAGACCGATTTTTGCAGGATCTCGCCGCCGTTGTTAACGACGCTGATAACGGCTGCCAGGGGGCCGATGGCATTGGCCACATCGTTGGAGCCGTGGGCGAAAGCCATGCTACAGGCGGTGAAGACCATCAGGACGGCAAAAACTTTCTCCACGTTGGCAAAGCGATCGCCGTCTTCGGAGACTTTGTTGCGAGCGACACGACGCACCAGCCAGTAGCCCAGAATCATGGTGGCAAAACCGCCGATGAGCGAAAGCCCCAGGGCTTCGCCGTAACCCACCTTGAGGTCGGTGTGTTTCAGGCCTTTGGTCATGGTCACCATGCTGATCATGAAGCCGACCATGAAGATGTAAAAGGGGATGTAGCGTTTGGCGTTTTGGAAAGGGTTTTCCGTGTTCAGGATGAGTTTCTGAACGCTTTTGAAAAGGGCGAAGGACAGCGCGCCGGCTAGCACGGGAGATACCACCCAGCTTGCCACAATGGTGCCGACTTTGCCCCAGTTGACGGCGCTGGCGGAGATGCCCACGACGGCAAAGCCTACAATTGCGCCCACAATCGAGTGGGTGGTGGAAACCGGCCAGCCCAGCAGGCTGGCAATCAGCAGCCAGGTCCCGGCAGCCAACAGTGCCGACATCATGCCGTAGACCAGGAGTTCCGGCGTATCCTCCAGCATGGCGGGATCGATAATGCCTTTGCGAATGGTGGAGGTAACTTCGCCCCCGGCCAGGTAGGCGCCGGCAAATTCGAACACCATGGCGATGATAATCGCCTGTTTGATGGTGATGGCCTTGGAGCCAACGGATGTACCCATGGCGTTGGCAACGTCGTTGGCGCCAACGCCCCAAGCCATGAACAGGCCGAAACAGCAGGCCATGATAAGAAACAGATTGGCGTGTTCAATAATAATAGCCATGTGGTTCCCCTCGGTTAACGGGCAAGTAGCAGTTGCAGTCGTTGACCCACTTCCTGCGCCAGGTCTGCCAAATCACCAATCCATTCGATGACTTTGTAGAGGAACATCACGTCTACAGGGGCTAAGTCCTTTTCGATTTCAAACAATGAGGCGCGGATGGAGATTTCAATCTGGTCGGTTTCGGATTCGATAGCGTTCAGTTTGGTGATCATGTTTTCAATGATCTTGATCTCGCGATTACCGAAACCGGTTTCAACCAGCTCATCCAGCTCGTTGATGACTTCGGTTGCCTGCTCTGATGCGGCTAAAGAGCGCTTCAGGTAGTTGATTACCGGCTCTTGCAGCTGCTTGGGAATTGCCATCTGGCGGCCCAGCATAATGCCGGCAATATCCTTTGCCCGGTTGGCGATTTTATCCTGCGTACTGAGCAGGTTAAGCAAATCGGAGCGCGGAACCGGCATGAAAAGGCTTTTCGGCAAATGCAGCCGGATCGACATCTGGATGTCGTCGGCCTCATTTTCCAGCTTTACGATTTCGCTCTGGATTTTGCCGGCCTCTTCCCAGTTATCGCTGTGAACAGCCTGGAAAAAGTCCAACAGTTGAGTGGCGCACTGGTGGCAGGTGCCAATGTGCTTTTGTATTGGCTCTACGGGTGAACGCCCGAACAGCTCGCCAAAAAAACCTCCGCCCATGTATCCCCCCAGACTTTGACAGATGGCAATGAAAGCAAGCATGCGAGTTGCTTGCTTCTTGAGGGGGCGATTATAGGCAGTTGTCCTGTAGGGGCCAACCTTAAGCGGGCGATTAGTTGATTTATCTCCGCGATTAATTGAAATGAGGGATTTATACTGTCCCCTGATCCTTTTCTTATTGCAGGGTGTGGGATGGCCGAAATTGTCTGGTTCATGCTCTTCGGGCTGGGGATTTTTCTATATGGCATGTCCTGCCTGGAGGACGGCCTGAGCGCTATCAGCGATGCGCGGCTCAAACGCTGGCTGGTGCAGTTTACCGCCACCCCGGTCAGCAGCGCTGGTTTCGGCGTGGTGATTACCATGCTGCTGCAAAGCAGCTCGATGGTCAGCCTGCTGGTATTGGCCTTTGCCAGCGCCGGGATTATCCCGCTCTATAACGGTATCGGTGTCATCCTGGGCGCCAATGTCGGTACAACGGCAACGGGTTGGCTGGTGACCATGCTGGGTTTTAAGCTTGACCTGGAGCAGCTCGCGATTCCGCTTGTGGGGCTGGGCTGCCTGAGCCAGATTTTACTCAAATCGCATCTCCGCGCTTATGCGCTGGGCAGGATAGTCCTGGGGCTTGGCCTGTTGTTATTCGGTCTGTCGCTGATGAAGGGCAGTGTGGCAGATTTGCCCGCGAGCTGGGATATCAGCCTGTTGCAAGGCCAGCCAGCCGTTTTATACCTGTTGGCCGGTATGCTGATTACGGCGCTGATACAGTCCAGCTCAGCCACGATGATGCTGACCCTGACAGCGCTGCATGCCGGCTTGATTAATCTGCCGGAAGCGGCGGCGCTGGTTATTGGTGCCGATATCGGTACCACCAGCACAACGGTACTGGGAAGCCTGGCAGGCAGTGCGGTGAAAAAGCGTTTGGCGCTGTCGCACCTGGTTTTTAACCTGGCGGTTGATCTCGCTGCCTTTGTTTTATTGCTGCCGTTGTTACCGCAGTTGCTGGCGTTGCTGTCTATCTCGGATCCCCTGTATTCGCTGGTGGCGTTCCACAGCGTCTTTAATTTGCTGGGATTGATGTGTTTCCTGCCTTTTTTGAAACCCTTTTCACGCTGGATAGAAAGCTGCTTCAAGCAATCGGAGGGCGGTTTTAGCGATCTCGACAAGATGCCGACGGATGTGCCCGAAGCCGCGTTGCCGGTTTTAAACCAACAGGTGAGGTTGCTGTTGCTGCAGGGCTTTGCAAATAACCTCAAGCATTTCCGTATTGCCGCCGAACAGCTCGAGGTGAGTGCCTTTTCGGCAGCCTTGCAACATGAGCTGCCCGGCATCGCTGAGGCATCCTGGCATCAGCAATACGAATTGATCAAGGACAGGGAAGGTGAGTTAATGCGTTTCGTACTGCGTATGCAGCAGCAACCGTTGGCCGAACAGCAGGCACGGCGATTGACCGGATTGTTGGAGGTTGTCAGGGCGCTGGTTTACGGCTGCAAGGCCTTTAAGGATATTCACGGCAACCTGGCTCGGTTGTATGGCAGCCTGGATGCCGGCGAGCATCGGCTATTCGAACAGCAAAAGGTTTTTCACGTTACCTTTTACCGCCGCCTCGTCATCTTAATGCTGGGATCTCATGTCCGGGATTACCAGCTTGAGGAGCTGGAGTCGCTACGGCTGGAAAATGACCGCCATCACCAAAACATGAATGAACGGGTCTATGAATCGGCGGGCGGCCCCACTGACATGGCTGTTAATGTGAGAGCCAGTGACGATGCCCAGTTGTCCACTCAGTTGAACATGAATCATGAGATTCACCATGCTAACAAAAGCCTGCTGCTGGCGTTATCCGCCTGGCTGATGCTGCAACAGGGCGATGGGGAGGTGCTTGATGGTACAGAAAAAACGTTCTGATTATCTGCCGCGAATTTCCTTTTACGGTGCCGCCGGAACGGTGACCGGTTCGCGCTACCTGCTGGAGGCAAACGGGCAGCGAGTGCTGGTGGATTGCGGGCTGTTTCAGGGGTATAAATTCCTGCGGGAGAAGAACTGGCTGCCTTTCCCGGTTGAAGCAGCAAGCATTGATGCGGTTTTGCTGACACACGCGCACCTGGATCATAGTGGCTACCTGCCGGTTTTGGTGGATCAGGGGTTCAAGGGGCCGGTCTTTTGTACGGCGGCTACGCGTGATCTTTGCGAAATCCTGCTGAGGGATGCGGCAAAAATCCAGGAGGAAGAGGCGGAATTCCGCAATCGGCACCGCCTCAGCAAACATGCCCCGGCAAAACCCCTGTATACCCTCGCCATGGCAGAGCGAGCCCTGGGCCTGTTTGAGGTGGTGGAGGAGCAGGGAACCGCCAGTTACGGCGATATGCAGGCAACCTTTCACCCCAACGGACATATTCTGGGATCGACCTACCTGGATGTAAAAATAGCCGGTAAACACGTGCTTTTTAGCGGCGACCTCGGGCGTCCTTCTGATTTGATCATGTACCCGCCAGAGCCGCCCTGTTACTGTGATTACCTGGTGCTTGAATCCACCTATGGCGACCGTACTCATAGCCAACGCGATTTGCAGACGGCCGTGGCTGATATTATCAGCGAAACCCTGGCGCAGGGCGGCAGCCTGTTGATACCTGCCTTTGCCGTGGGGCGTGCCCAGGCTATGATCTACCTGGTTCAGCAGTTAAGACAGGAGGGCCGTATTCCCTATGTGCCGATCTACCTTGATAGCCCGATGGCGATCAGTGCCACCGAAGTGATGCAGCGACACCCGGACTTGCACCGGCTCAATCGCAAACAGTGCCAGGAATTATCGCGCGAAGTGTTTTTCCTGCGCACCGTCGAGGAATCCATGGGGCTGAACCATATTCAGGTTCCCGTCATTATTATTGCGGCCAGCGGTATGGCCACGGGCGGGCGCGTACTGCATCATCTCAAGCGGATGGTTGGGGATCACCGCAACACGGTTTTGTTTGCGGGTTTCCAGGCGGGAGGAACCCGGGGTGCCCACTTGGTGGCGGGTGCTCCCAAGGTCAAAATCCATGGCCGTTATTACGATGTGAAGGCGCGCGTTGAGAATCTCGATTTTCTTTCTGCACATGCGGACAGGGATGAGATCCTGCGCTGGCTGAAAAAGATACCGGCGGCACCCAAGCACTGCTACATCACGCATGGCGAGCCGGAGGCATCCGATCAGCTGCGGCTGTTATTGCAGGAGGAACTCGGTTGGTCAGCATCGACGCCGCAAATGGGGGATACCCAGGTGCTGCTCTAGGTGTATTTAATTGGCTGAATTCGCAATTGGACGGTGGTATGCGGCTATACTCTAGGTAATTCGATCCTGGCATCACTAAGAAGTAATTTAAACTATGGCGCAAAGCTCACAAACCCAGCGATTTGCAGAGGCTGGGCAAAAACTGGTTTTTCGTACCCTGTTAACGGATCTGGCCGCCGCCGGCAGGCTGGCCAAGGAGGATGTGGATCATGCCCTGATCAGCCCGCGCGAGCAGAGCCAGAAAGCCTTGCATCCCATCGAGCAAATTGCCAACTTTGGTTTTGTCGATCAGGCAACACCTTCCCGGTCGCTGGATCAGTATGCCATTTGCGAGTGGCTCGCCAAGCAAGTGGGGCAGGATTATTACCACATTGATCCGTTGAAAATTGCGGTGCGCGATGTGACGGCGGTGATGTCTTACGCCTTTGCCGAACGCCATAAAATCCTTGCGGTCGGGGTCAGCGCCAACGAAGTGGTGGTGGCCAGTGCCGAGCCGGATATTACGGCATGGCAGGCTGACCTTCGGCACGTGTTGCGCAAGGATATTCGCCAGGTGGTGGCCGCTCCGGGCGACATCCAGCGTTATATGGTGGAGTTTTATGCCCTCTCCAAATCGGTAAGCGGTGCCGAGGGCAAGGGCGGCAATATCTCTGAGCTTTCAAACCTGGAGCAGATGCTGGAGCTGGGGCAGCTTAAATCCCCCGAGGCCAATGACCAGCATATTGTGAATATTGTGGACTGGCTGCTTCAGTACGCCTTTTCCCAGCGTGCCAGTGATATTCATATTGAGCCGCGGCGCGAGCAGGGCAATGTGCGGCTGCGTATCGACGGCGTATTGCACACGGTCTACCAGTTGCCCGCCCAGGTAATGACGGCGGTTGTGAGTCGGCTGAAAATTCTCGGGCGCATGAATGTGGCTGAGAAGCGGCACCCCCAGGACGGGCGTTTAAAGACGAAAAGCCCGGAGGGCAATGAAGTCGAGCTGCGTTTATCGACCCTGCCGACCGCCTTTGGCGAAAAGCTGGTGATGCGGATTTTCGACCCCGATGTGCTGCTGAAAAGTTTTAATGAGCTGGGGCTGGCGAATGAGGACTACCGGCGATGGCATGATATGACGTCGAAGCCGAACGGCATTGTGCTGGTGACGGGCCCCACAGGGTCCGGTAAAACCACCACCCTGTATTCCACGCTAAAGCAGCTGGCGACCTCTGATGTGAATGTCTGCACCATCGAGGACCCGATTGAAATGGTGGAAAGCAGCTTCAACCAGATGCAGGTGCAGCATAATATCGATCTTGATTTTGCCGACGGGGTGCGGGCGCTGCTGCGCCAGGACCCGGATATCATCATGATCGGGGAGATTCGCGACCTGGAAACGGCTGAAATGGCGATCCAGGCGGCATTGACCGGTCATTTGGTGTTGTCCACTTTACACACCAACGATGCGCCTTCGGCCATTACCCGGCTGCTGGAACTGGGCGTGCCGCCTTACCTGATCAAGGCCACGGTACTCGGGGTGATGGCGCAACGACTGGTGCGCACCCTCTGCCCCTCATGCAAACAACCGACGGTGTTGGATGAGGCGGACTGGCAGGAGCTGACCAGCCCCTGGCGATCGGAGTTGCCTGCCAAGGCCTGCGAGCCGGTTGGTTGCCTGGAGTGCCGGGATACTGGCTACAAGGGGCGCCAGGGGGTTTATGAGGTGATGCCGCTGAGTGCCGCTGTCAAACAGCTGATACATGACCATACGGACCTGGCCGAGTTGCGCAGCCAGGGCATCAAGGACGGCATGAAAACCCTGCGTATCAGCGGTGCCCAGAAAATTGCCGCCGGCATGACCACGATTGATGAGGTGTTGCGCGTTACGCCGGCTTCGCTCAGCTAGGCCTTATTCCAGGCGCTTGTTTTGTCGATCCGGTTTTACCGCTAGAATCGAACTGACTTCCCCTTCATTTGGAAACTGCTTATGAGCGAACTGCCGGCTCTGTTACATCCCTTGCCCGAAGCGCTGGACAGGCTTTTTCATAAATATTGGCAAAAGTTTACAGAGGCCGCCGGGGCTGATTACGCGGAGCCCTTAAAGGCGCTTGCAGGGCAGATAGAGTTGGTCGACCAGCTGGCCAAGGTCTGGGCGGGCAGCGATTTTGTTGCGGAGAGCTGTTGTGCCGCGCCCGGGTTGCTTTTTGACCTGGTTGCTAGCGGCGATCTGCTGCGCCGGTACGATCAGCAAACCTATATCGACAAGTTAAGCGACAGACTGGCCTCGATTGTCACCGAAGAGGAACTGATGCGTGAGTTGCGTTTGTTCCGCCAGCGCGAGCAGTTACGTATTATCTGGCGTGATCTGGCGCGTAGCGCGTCGCTGCTGGATACCACGACGGAAGTGAGCTGGCTGGCCGATGTTTGCATCGACCAGGCGCTTGAATGGCTCTACCAGCAGGCCTGTGATAAATGGGGAACCCCCTGCACGCAGGTGAATGATGAGTGGCTGCCCCAGCGCATGGTGGTGATCGGTATGGGCAAGCTGGGTGCCAATGAACTGAATGTTTCTTCCGATATCGACCTGATGTTCACCTACCAGGGCAAAGGGGTGACGCGTGGAGGCAAGCGCGAGCTGGATAATCAGGAGTTTTTTGTGCGTCTCGGGCAGCGCCTCATCCATGTGCTCGACAGTCGCACCGCCGATGGCTTCGTATTCCGGGTGGATATGCGCCTGCGCCCTTACGGGCAGAGCGGCGCCCTGGCGCTTAACTTTGATGCCATGTGCCAGTATTACCAGTTGCAGGGGCGCGACTGGGAACGTTATGCCATGATCAAGGCGCGTATTGTGGCGGGCGATAAGCAGGCCGGCATTCAATTGCGCGATGAACTGCGCCCCTTCGTTTATCGAAAATACCTCGATTACGGCGCTATCGAAGCCCTGCGCTCCATGAAGGAGCTGATTCGCCGTGAGGAAAAGCAGCGCGGCCTGCAGCAAAACGTCAAGCTGGGTTCCGGGGGGATTCGGGAGATCGAGTTTATTGCCCAGGTGTTTCAGTTGATTCGCGGCGGTAAGGATAAACGACTGCAGCAGCGCGGCCTGCGCGGTGTCTTTGAAACCCTGGTTGAGCTGGATATTATGACAACAGCCGATGCGCAGGGGTTATTGCAGGCCTATGAATTCCTTCGCAATACGGAACATGCGCTACAGGCGGTGCGGGATGAGCAGACACAGCGCCTGCCCGATGACGACCTGGGCCGCTTGCGTCTGGCGTACAGCATGGGCTTTCCCGACTGGCAGGCCTTCAGCGAAGCGCTTGATCGGCACCGCCGTTTTGTCCATGAAGAGTTTGTGCGCCTGATTGCCCCGCCCAAGGAAGAAGAGGAGCTGGATGAAAAGTCCATCAAACTTGAGCAGTGGCAGGTGCTATGGCGCCAGTTGAGCCGCCAGGAGCTTAATGAGGAGTGGGCTGCCGAGTTCGTGTCGGGTAATGGGTTTGACGATGCCGCGGATGTCTTAAAAAGCCTGCAGCAGCTGGCGACCAGTAAGAAGGTGGCTTCTTTACAGCCGATTCCCCAGCAGCGGTTGGATGAAGTGATGCCGATGCTGCTGGCGGAACTGGCGACCGTTAAACAGCCGGTCCAGGCGCTGGAACGGGTTTTGCCCCTGGTTGAATCGGTGTTGCGCCGCACCGCCTACCTGGTGCTGCTGGTGGAAAACCCGGGCGCCATGACACAGCTGGTGACGCTTTGCGCAGCGAGCCCCTGGATCGCAGAAGAGTTGGCTCTGCATCCAATTTTGCTGGACGAGTTGCTGGACGTGAATGATCTCTATAATCCGCTCGATCCCGACGCGTTGCGCAGCGAATTACGCCAGCACCTGCTACGTATTCCCGAGGACGACGTTGAGGAACAGATGGATTGCCTGCGCTACTTCAAGCGGGCCCAGGTGTTGCGGGTGGCCGCTTCCGAGGTGGTGGGCGTTTCGCCCATTATGAAGGTCAGCGATCATCTGACCTATATTGCCGAAGCAGTGCTGAACGAAGTGCTGCAGATGGCCTGGAAGCACATGACCGACAAGTACGGCGTGCCGCAGCAGGCGGATGCTGTTCCCTGCGATCCGAGTTTTATTATTGTGGGCTATGGCAAATTAGGCGGCTTGGAGCTGGGTTACGGTTCGGACCTGGATCTGGTGTTCCTTGATGATGCGCCCAATCACCTGATGACGGATGGTGAGCGGCCCATTGAGAACTCGGTATTCTTTACGCGCCTGGCCCAGCGCATCATTCATCTGCTGACCACCCTGACGGCGGCGGGCCAGCTTTACGAAGTCGATATGCGCTTGCGTCCTTCCGGTTCCTCGGGGCTGCTGGTCACTTCCCTCGAGGGTTTTGAGGCGTACCAGAACAAGCAGGCCTGGACCTGGGAACATCAGGCGCTGGTTCGTGCGCGGGTGATTACCGGGTCGGCGCGGGTGCAGGCCCAGTTCGAGCAGCTGCGACGGGAAATTCTTTCCAAATCGCGCGAAGAGTCTGAGCTGCGACAACAGGTTTTGGAAATGCGTGGCAAGATTACGGAGATGTTTGCCACCCATAAACGGGATCAGGAGGTGCTGAAACGGACTTTTGGGCTTAAATACGATGCCGGTGGCATCGTGGATATTGAGTTTATTGTGCAATATGCCGTATTGCGGTGGTCACAAAACCATCCAGAACTATTACAATACACCGACAATATTCGTATCCTCGAGACGCTGGAGCAGTTGCAGCTTTTTTCAGCGGCGGATGCGGATTGGCTTCGCGAAGCCTACAAAGCATTGCGGACGGTGATACACCGGCTGACGCTGGACCAACAGCCCAGCCGACTGAGCCAGTCCGAAGCCGAACAGGCCGGGCTGCTACCATACCGTGAAGCGGTGATGCGAATCTGGCAGCAGGTGCTTAAGCCTTACGAATAAAAAAATAGATTCCGGACAGTCTCGTTTCCTCGAGCTGTCCCGCAGTGCCCGGTGGGCCGTTATTAATAACAGGCGCTCCGGGCGCTTCAGTAATAAGATAGGAGAAATCTGGTATGAAACCAGTGTCGATGGCGGATCTTGATGGCCAGATTTGGCTGGACGGAGAAATGGTGCCCTGGCGTGAAGCCAAGGTACATGTGTTAACCCACACATTGCACTATGGGTTGGGTGTTTTTGAGGGTGTGCGCGCCTATAACACCGAAAAGGGGCCCAGTATTTTCCGTCTGCAGGATCATACTGACCGGCTGTTCCGTTCGGCGCATATCCTGAATATGGAGATGCCCTTCAGCAAAGAGGAACTGAACGAAGCGCAACGCCAGGTGGTTCGTGACAACAACCTGGAGGCCGCTTACCTGCGCCCGCTGTGTTTCCTGGGGTCAGAAGGTATGGGGCTGCGTGCCGACCAGCTGAAAACCCACGTCATGATCGCTGCCTGGAGCTGGCCCTCCTATGTGTCGCCCGAGTTGATGGAAAAGGGCATGAAGGTTCGCACCTCCTCCTATACGCGTCACCATGTTAACGTGACCATGTGTAAGGCCAAGGCGGTTGGTAACTACACGAACTCCATTCTTGCCTTGCGTGAGGCCCTGGATAGCGGCGCAGACGAAACGCTGCTGCTGGATCCGGAAGGCTATATTGCCGAGGGCAGCGGCGAGAACATTTTCGTGATCCGCGATGGCGTGATGATGACGCCGGAGCTGACATCCTGCCTGGACGGTATTACCCGCAATACCATCATGCGTTTCGCCGATGATTTGGGTATTAAAGTCGTTGAGCGCCGTATTACCCGCGACGAGGTTTATGTGGCCGATGAGGCGTTCTTTACGGGCACCGCGGCTGAAGTACTGCCGATTCAATCCCTGGACGGTCGTGTCATCGGCTGCGGATCGCGCGGCCCGATTACTGAAAAACTGCAAAGCATGTACTTCGATCAGGTGATGGGACGCCGTTCTGAATATGCGGAGTGGCTGACGCCGGTAGCTTGATTACTCTCCAGGAGGGGCTGCTGTGAAAATATTGGTTGTTGGCCCTTCCTGGGTGGGGGACATGGTCATGGCGCAGACGTTGTTTATTGCGCTAAAGGCCCGCGACCCGGATACACAAATCGATGTGCTGGCTCCCGAGTGGAGCCGCCCCATCCTTGAGCGAATGCCGCAGGTCGCCAAAGCGCTTTCCATGCCTATTGGCCACGGATCGTTTGAGCTCGGTATGCGGCGCCAGCTTGGCAGGCAGCTGGCTGCCGAAAAGTACGATGAGGCTATCGTACTGCCGAACTCCTGGAAGTCCGCACTGGTGCCTTTCTTTGCTCGAATTCCCCAACGTACCGGTTGGCGCGGTGAGATGCGCTACGGGCTGCTCAACGATATCCGGCTGCTGGATAAAAAGCGCTACCCGCTCATGATCGAGCGTTTTATCGCGCTGGCTCACCCGCCCGGTAAAAAACTGCCGGACTCCCTGCCGCGACCTGAACTGGTCGTGGATGCCGCGAACGTTAAGGCTTGCCTGCAAGGCTACTTACTGAACCTGGAAAAGCCTGTATTGGCACTTTGCCCCGGTGCTGAGTTTGGCGAAGCTAAACGCTGGCCGACCAATCATTACGCGACCGTGGCTCAGCATAAAATTAACGAAGGCTGGCAGGTGTGGCTGTTTGGCTCGGGAAAGGATCATGAGGTTGCTGAGCGGATCAAGGGGCAATTGGCGGAGGCTGCCCAGGCACACTGCCATAACCTGGCCGGCGAGACCAGCCTAGCCGATGCGGTGGATTTGATGTCCGTCGCCGATGCGGTGGTGAGTAACGACTCCGGACTGATGCATATCGCGGCTGCCCTGGCGCGCCCGCTGGTGGTGGTTTATGGCTCCTCTTCCCCCGATTTTACGCCGCCGCTTAACGAGCAGGTCAGGGTGCTGCGGACCGGAATAGAATGCAGCCCCTGTTTCAAGCGTGAGTGCCCGTTGGGACACCTGAAGTGCCTGAAGGATCTTCCCGCGCAGCAGGTGCTGGATAGTTTGCGGCAATTGCTGGACGAAACCGTAACAATGACAGGTTGAAAAGACCGTGAAGGTGCTGATTATTAAAACCTCTTCACTGGGGGATGTGGTGCATACCTTGCCGGCATTAACCGATGCCGCTGCCAATGTGCAGGATATCCAGTTCGACTGGGTGGTTGAAGAGGGGTTTGCACAGGTGCCTTCCTGGCATGCCACTGTCAATAATGTCATTCCTGTTGCGCTGCGACGCTGGCGCAAACACCCGCTTAAGGCTCGTGCCTCGGGCGAATGGGCGCGCTTTAAGCGGGATATTCGAGCGACTGATTACGATGCGGTTATTGATGCGCAAGGGTTATTGAAGAGCGCCTGGTTATGCCGCTATACCCGGGGCGAACGTTATGGGCTTGATAAACAGTCGGCGCGCGAGCCTTTAGCCAGTCGTTTTTATCAGCATAAAATCCATGTTCCCAAAGGGCAGCATGCGGTGGAACGAACCCGCCAGTTGTTTGCGGCTGCGCTGGGTTACGCGGTGCCGGGCACGTTAGGCGAATACCAGATAGATCGGCAGCGCCTGCCGCAGAGCCCACATCAGGGCGACTACCTGCTTTTCTGCCACGGTACCACCTGGCCGACCAAGCACTGGCCGGAAGCGTACTGGTGTGAACTGGCCAGGCTGCTGGCCTCATCGGGGCTGAAAATTCTGCTGCCTTGGGGCAATGATGTCGAGTGCCAGCGTGCGCAGCGGATTGCGGAAACAGGCTCTCATGTTGAGGTGTTGCCGCGCTCTACCTTAAGCCAATTGGCGAGCATCATTGGCGAGGCCCGCGCGGTCGTGTCGGTTGATACGGGGCTTGCGCACCTGACCGCCGCGATGGCTACGCCCAATATTACCTTGTACGGTCCAACAGACCCGGGGCTGGTTGGTACCTATGGCGCCCACCAGAGCCATTTGCTGGCTAAAAATTACCCTTCCCAAAAAGCTGCCGGTGTTGAGCCCCAGGTTTTTGCGCCACTGACGCCGGACATTGTGTTTGCGCAACTGAATGAGCGTCTGGCGTTGGAGCGCAGCCGATGAAGTTCGCGTTTGCGCTTTATAAGTATTTTCCCTACGGCGGCCTGCAGCGGGATTTCCTGCGCATCGCAGAAGCCGTGCAGGCGAAAGGACACCAGATTAGGGTGTACTGCAACAGCTGGCAGGGCGAGGCTCCGCCATCCTTCGACATCGTCAAGGTGCCCGTCAAAGGTAAAACCAGTCAGGCTAAAAACCGATCTTTTACGGATTTTATGCAGCGCGATTTGCTGAACCACCCGGTCGACTGCGTGGTAGGTTTTAACAAGATGCCGGGCCTGGATGTTTATTATGCGGCTGATGGCTGTTATGCCGCTAAAGCCGTTCAGGAACGCGGCAAACTCTATGCCCTGACACCCCGTTACCGACATTTTAAGCGCTACGAAGAATCAATTTTTGGGCGCGGAAAAGCGGTTGAAATCCTGATGATTTCCGAGCTGCAGCAGGCTGTGTACCAGGAACTGTATGGTACGGAGGCGAAGCGTTTTCATCTGCTGCCGCCGGGCATCAGCAAAGACCGTATCGCTCCGCAAAATGCGAGTGAGATTCGTGCCGATTTTCGGCGCGAGTTCTCGCTGGGCGAGCAGGACCTGCTTTTGTTAATGGTCGGCTCCGGTTTTAAAACCAAGGGAGTGGATCGGGCCCTGCTTGGGTTGGCGGCGCTGCCTGAGGCGCTAAAAAAACGTGCCCGGCTATTTGTGATTGGGCAGGATAATCCGAAAAAATTTATTGCTCAGGCCGGAAAACTGAATCTCTCTGATCAGGTGACCTTCTTTCCCGGCAGAGATGATATTCCGCGCTTTCTGCTGGGGGCCGACCTGTTAATCCACCCGGCTTACCATGAAAACACCGGCACTGTGCTGCTGGAAGCTGTGGTCGCGGGCCTGCCTGTACTGACAACGGCGGCCTGTGGGTATGCGAAGTATATCGAGGATGCCCGGGCGGGTCGGGTTCTGCCGTTGCCCTTTGAGCAAGCGGCATTGAATCAACAACTGGAGGGCATGCTGACCGCCGGGGAAAGAAGCGTTTGGCGCCAGAACGGGGTTGCCTATGCGCATCACGCGAATATTTATAGCCTGGTCGATCATGCGGCTGAGCTGATTGAGCGGTTTGCTGCCGGGAAAGCGGCATGAAACTGTATTTGCGAGAGGACCTTCAGAAGGCCTGGCAAGGTGAGGACCCTTTCGATGTTGTGCAACGGCTCCAGGGCGAGGTGTTTCGCGAAGTTAAAGACCGCAGAACGCTGCGTTTCGAGCTTGCTGGGAAAAGTTACTTTTTGAAGCTGCACCGGGGTGTTGGCTGGAAGGAAATCCTCAAGAATTGTTTGCAGTTCAACCGGCCTATCCTGGGTGCAGCGCAAGAGTATCAGGCTGTCCTGCGTTTGCAGCAACTCCATGTTGAAACCATGACGGTAGCCGCCTTTGGTGAGCGTGGTTGCAACCCGGCCAGAAGGCTTTCCTTTATTGTCACGGAAGACCTGGTGGGGACGGAAAGCCTGGAGGATTATTGTCGGGACTGGCTGCAACGGCCGCCGCAGGTCCGGTTTAAAAGACTGCTGATTGAGCGTATTGCCAGCATGAGTCGAGTCCTCCATGGAAACGGCCTTAACCACCGGGACTATTATATTTGTCACTTTCACCTGGATGTTCGCTGTCTTCCTGAGACGGGGCCCATTTGTGGCGAGCATATCCACTTGCACCTGATTGACCTGCATCGCATGCAGCAGCGCAAAAACATGCCGGTTCGCTGGGCTGTTAAAGATATTGGCGCCCTGTATTTCTCGGCGATGGAAATCGGACTGACCAAGCGCGACATCCTGCGCTTTATGCGCAGCTACATGGGTCGCTCCCTGCGGGAGACGGTGCTTAATGATAAAGCGTTCTGGCAGGCGGTGAATCAACGGGCGCAGCAACTCTACGCCAAGGGCGTGCGCAAGGGCATTGTCGGGCAGACTGCCTCTGCGCAGGGTGTTGATCATGGTGTTGAGTAGTGCCGATTTAAGGGCGTTGGGGCGCGAGCTTAGCGCGCCTTTTGAGGTTGAGCTGGACGTCGATGGGCGAATACAGTCGGCTCAATGTGTGCAAGTCCTGAGACTGGTTCCGGAGCGGCGTGTTGTGGTGAAAATGCTGCTCGATGAGCAGGTTTACCTGGGCAAATTGTTTCTTGATTCAAACCGCGCCAAGTATATCGAGCGGGAGCGCTCTGGCGTTGAGGCGATGCATGATGCCGGGGTTGATACAGCCGTTATTCGGGGGCAGGCAAGGCTCAGTGATAATGGTGCAGAGGTACTGCTGCTGGATTATCTGCCAGCGGTTCGACATTTGTCCGAAGGGTATGCTGTCAATGGGCAAACAGGCGCCGAATACTTGAAGATGGCGGTTGGCATGATGGCCCGGCTGCATCAGCAGGGTCTGTTGCATCAGGACTGTCACCTGGATAACTTCCTGGTCAGTGATGACCGGCTTTACCTGGTTGATGGTGATGCGGTACAAAAGGGGGCAACGCTAAGTACGGGCGCGGCGATACAGAACCTGGCGCTCTTTGTAGTACAGCTGCCCCTCCATTTGGGCGAGAAGTCGGCGGAGCTTTTTGCCTGCTATTGCCAGCATAGGGGCTGGGCGGAGGATAGCTACCGCGCCATGTTTCAGCAGGCCGTGGAGAAGCAGCGTAGCGATCGTCAGCGGCGTTTCCTGAAAAAGGCTTTTCGCGATTGTACCCAATTTAAGGCAAGTAAAAGCTGGGCTCGCTTTGTGGTTGTTGACCGACAGGCCGAGACTGCCGCATTACAAAGTCTTCTCGAGCGCCCGGATCACTACATTGAGGCGGGAGAGTTGCTCAAGGATGGGAATAGTGCGACTGTCGCGAAGGTTCAGCTGGACGGCATGGCCTGTGTCGTGAAGCGATACAATATCAAGGGTTTTGGCCACTGGCTGTCACGTTTTTGGCGCCCAAGCCGGGCTTGGTTGTCTTGGCGTAACGCCCAGCTCTTGCAGTTTTACCAGATTGATACGCCAAAGCCTTTGGCATTGCTTGAGGAACGCTGCGGACCTTTTCGAGGGCGTGCCTATTTCATTTCCGAGTGCCTGGCCGAAGAGGATGCCCTGGCCTATGCCAGGAAGATGGCGGCACAGCCACCGGCGCTGGCCGTTTTGAGCAACCAGTTTGCTGACCTGTTCAAGAAGATGGCGCTGCTTAAACTCAGCCATGGCGATTTCAAGGCCACTAATTTCTTAATGCACGGCGGCGGCTTATCGGTCATCGACCTGGACAGCATGAAGCTGCACAGGTCGGCTCAAAGCCTGGAAAAGGCCATGGCTAAGGATAAGCGGCGCTTCATGAAAAACTGGACCTTTGATTCGACGGTCGAATCGGCGATGCTTAAGGCGCTGGAAAACGGCTAGTTTTCCTGGGGCTGCGCCAGGTTCTTTTCCAGCTGCCGGCTGACGGCTTCTTCCAGATCTTTACGTTGTTTTGTGCCCGCTTTCATTCCCGCTAAATAGGCTTGCATAAAGGTTTCCGAATTGCCATCAGGGAAAAGTGCAGCGGCGTGTTCGCTGTAACGGCAGAAATGGCGCATGTTGCGTGCGCAGAGGCTAGCGGGTAGTGAGCGCCGGTAAACCTTCATATCCGACACATCAATAAGTCCCAGTTCCCCGTTGGGCGTCTTGATGACGTTGCCGAGATGAATCGAACGGAAATAGATGCCCAGCCGATGGAGCTTGGCAAGGAAGGTGGCAAATTGGCGGATATCCTGCTCCCCGAAGGCGCCTTGTCTGATCTCATCGTCAAGGGAGCTGCCGGGTAGCGGTTTGTAGACCACAGCAATTCTGGAAATGGATGGAACACGGTAAAGGGAGAGGCCTGTGACGGTGGGAATGCCCAGCTTGGCCAGTTGCTTCACGTTGACAGCGAAACGTTTCCCATAGGGGTAAATCAGGGCAGAGGAAAACAGTCTTTTTCTTCGGAACAGCTTCATGATATGTCCGGTTTTCAGGCGCAACACCTTATCACCGTGATTATCGGCGGCGAGCACCTCGGCGCCCTCTCGAAGGGATTGATACTGTTCTTTGTTCAGGGTTTTCATTTGATGATTGAAGCGTCTGGTGATCGGTGAACCAGTATGATGACTTTGTCACCGCCTTTATTTTCAAACTGCTGCGCCAGGGTCCAATACCCTTGTTCTAATAACTCATTGATGCCTTGTGACAGTTCGGTTTCTTCTTCCTTCAGGCGGATAGCCAGTATCTCCGGCTTCTTTTGAGCGGCCTCTATTATTAACTGTTCAATGTTTTCACGGTAGCAGTCATTTAGGCAGTTAGCGCCTAATACTGCGATTTGTTTGTGGTTTGTAAGCAGTCTGTCGTCTTGGGATTTGCTGATGTGCACCCAATCGGCAGCATTTGCGATATAGGCTTTATCGCTTTTTGAATTAATTAAGCTATCAAGGGCCGGGACCAGGAGTAGAAAAATGATCAAGCATCTTCGCCAACCGATTCTTGGACGCGTATCTGACCAGGCTTTTTCAATGCAGAAAGGTAAAGCGAGCATAATAATTAATATGGCTGCGACGCAGAATCTGTCTGTCATGAAATACTTTTTGAAACTCAGTAAAACCAGGTAAAAAAGGATGATAACCAGATAACCCAGAAGGTAGTTTCTTTCTTGTAAATGACAGGG
This sequence comes from Pseudomonadales bacterium, assembly GCA_041395865.1. GTDB lineage: Bacteria > Pseudomonadota > Gammaproteobacteria > Pseudomonadales > IMCC2047 > IMCC2047. Next base: position 44,983 of record JAWKZQ010000014.1, on the reverse strand, counting down.
GAGCACGCTTTTTCTTTGCCACAACAACACTAAAAGGTAGGGTAAGGTGAGGGCGTGTAACAGAGAGTAAAAAACCAGACCAATCAAGCCCGTGCTGATAATGACGCCCATGTCGTCGGCCGCATATTGGTGTGGAGCTACCCGGGCAAAGGAATTCACGGTTTGGTTGTAGCCGTTAGCGAGTGTTTCAAAAAAAAGCGGGAGGTTGGCAAACTCGGAGACCAGTCTAAGTTTTGACGCAAGCTGGGGAGAGGCGATCACCGCGATTAGCGCTAGCAAGGCAATAATACTGATTAACCCACAGAGCATTAAGGCTTTGTTTAAGCGCTGCCTTAGCGTGAGCTGCTTATCCGTGAAAAATAGAACCGGTGCCAATACCAGGAAAAAAACTGCTTCAGTACGAAAACCAATGGCTACCAGTGTGAATGCAAACCATCCAAGTGCATTTTTGAAGCGATTGTTCCGGACATAATGGAGTAGCTGTTGGATTGATAATAGCGAAAATAGCCAGAAGCCAGGATCCCGGGTTATATAATCACGATAGTCGTTAAGTGTCGGGAAAATAATAATAACGAGAAGTGCCAGGAGTTGTGTCCTGATTGATCCGCCGAGGTCTTTCACTAGCAAAACAAACGTAGAGCAAATACCCGCATATAACAGACTGGCCAGGATGTATCCTGAAGCCACCATTGGTATCCCGGTAACTTTATGGATGCCTGCGATTAGTATGGATAGAAAAGGCCACGGATATGACTCAGTGGCCGCTTTTAAACCTTCATCAAGAAAAGTTTGTGCTGTGAAAATATAGAGAAGGGAGTCCGGGCTGAGTACCGCATTGTTTCTGATGCTCAACCATGACATCAGCAGGCTTGCACAGACAGCAAGAAGCGCGATGGCCGGGGTTTGATGTGATTTTTTGGGTATTGAGACGAGCATAGATTCCCTGCTAAACAATCGTTTGGAAGCGATTAAAGTAGCGCCATATTTTATCGGGCATACTTGAGAAGATAAATAGGGTTTAGACGGGGAAAGGGTAAAGCATGCGCTAAAAATAAAGGGCCTCAAGAGAGGCCCGGTTGCCCTGGGTTTTACCCGGGGTGCTGTTTAGCGTCCTCAGTATATGAAACCCAAAGTGGTTTAGGAAATGATCTTTCTCTCTAAGGAATATGTCGCTTAGGGAAGCTGGTTATATTCTATACCGGTATCCGGGCCCCTGTGATTTTGGCCTGCTTGTGGGGTTGTTTATATTCGCTTTGGCAAATATAATGCGCGCCATGGAACTGAACGATTTCGCCAGTCTTTTTAAGTCTCTCTCCGAGCCGGTACGGTTGCGGATACTGTACCTGCTATTGGAAAAAGGGGAGCTGTGTGTCTGCGATATCGTGGATTCGCTGGAGCTTTCGCAAAGTGTTGTCTCGCGCCATTTGGCCTATTTGCGCAACGGCGGTTTGGTAAAAACGCGCCGAGAGGGTGTGTGGATTTATTATCAGGTTGTCGATAATGGGGCGTTTATTTCTGCATTGCTTGAGAGTTTCAGGGTTGCTGGGCGGGACTCGGTCTCATTGAGTTATGATCTTGAGCGATTACAAAGCACAAGCTCAGGCGGTTGTTGTTAGGCTTTTTTTATCTCTTTATATTTGTTTATACGTATATCCGGTTTGAGGGTTGAGTAATGGTTTGTCGTGTTGCTATTAATGGTTTTGGCCGTATGGGGCGTTTGGCGTTACGTGCGGCATGGCGTAATCCCGCGTTTGATATTGTTCACATCAACGAGATTGCTGGCGATGAAGATTCGGCGGCGCATTTGCTGAAGTTCGACTCGGTTCACGGCACCTGGGGGGCGGACGTTTCTGCGCAGGATGGGGCTTTAGTGATTGACGGGGTGTCGGTGAGTTATTCCCGAAACAGGGCGCTTGAGGATACGCCCTGGTCGACGCTTGGCGTGGATGTGGTTGTGGATTGTACGGGCAAATTCAAGTCCAAAGAGGCGCTTGCGCCCTACTTGGATGCGGGCGTCAAGAAAGTTGTTGTGTCGGCGCCGGTTAAAGATGGCACGTTGAATATCGTGATGGGTGTCAACGATGACCGATATATACCGGCACAGCACCACATTGTTACGGCTGCATCATGCACCACCAACTGCATAGCGCCTGTGATCGATGTTATTCACCGGGAGTTTGGTATTCGTCATGGCTCCATAACAACGATCCATGACATTACCAATACCCAGAGCATTCTGGATGAATATCACAAAGACTTGAGGCGCGCTCGGGCCTGTGGGTTGTCGCTGATTCCAACGACCACAGGTTCTGCGACCGCGATTGCGGAAATATTTCCGGAGCTGAGAGGGCGCTTGAATGGTGTGGCGGTACGTGTGCCGCTGGCCAATGCGTCCCTGACGGATTGTGTGTTTGAGGTGGAACAGCCGGTCACTGTCGAGCAGGTCAACCAGGTTTTGGCCGATGCGGCAAAGGGGCGGTTAGCCGGTATTTTGGGTTATGAAGAGCGGCCCCTGGTGTCGGTGGATTATACCGACGATACACGCTCTGCGATTGTCGATGCGCCCTCAACGATGGTCATCAACGATACTCAGCTCAAACTGTTGGTTTGGTATGACAACGAGATCGGTTATGTGCATCGCATGATGGAGCTGGTCGGCAAGGTGGCTGCTAGCCTTTAAGTTGGAAATCTGCGATGAATGCTGATGTGCGCCAGTACCTGGTGGTAACCGGGAGTTACTGGGGATTTACCCTGACCGACGGCGCGTTGCGCATGTTGGTGGTGCTTTACTTCCATGGTTTGGGGTATAGCCCGCTGGAAGTGGCAACGCTGTTCCTGTTTTACGAGTTTTTTGGCATGGTCACCAACCTGCTGGGGGGCTGGCTGGCGGCACGAATTGGCCTGAACCACACCTTACAGGCAGGATTGCTATTACAGGTAGCAGCACTTTCCATGTTGTTGGTTGAGACAACAGTGCTCAGCGTCGTTTATGTGATGTTTGCTCAGGCGTTATCCGGTATCGCCAAGGACCTCAATAAAATGAGTGCCAAGAGCAGTATTAAGCTACTTGTTCCGGGGGATATGCCGGGACGTTTGTATCATTGGGTTTCAGTGCTTACCGGATCCAAAAACACACTTAAAGGCATCGGTTTTTTCCTGGGTGGGCTGCTGCTAGCCTGGGTCGGATTTCGCGGTGCAATTGCTGCGCTTATTGCTGGCTTGCTGCTGGTCTTTGTTGCGGGGTTGTTTTTGCTGAGGAAGGAGTTTGGCAAAACACAATTCAAGCCAAAATTCTCTGAGCTCTTTTCCACGTCTAAAGCGGTTAACCGTCTTTCCTTGGCGAGATTCTTTTTGTTTGGTTCCCGCGATGTCTGGTTTGTCGTGGCTTTGCCGGTTTTCCTGCAAACTCAATTGCATTGGAGTTATGCCGAAGTGGGGGCTTTGCTGGCCGTGTGGATTATTGGTTATGGGATCGTGCAGTCCCTGGCACCTGTGTTGACGGGATTGAGTAGCGGGCGTTTGCCGAGCGGAAAAACGGCGTTGACCTGGGGCGGAGCACTTTGTGTAGTGCCTCTGATCATTGCAGTGGCTCTTTACTGCGGCGTTGATGCAGCGCACTGTATCGTCATTGGACTGCTGGTATTTGGTGCGCTCTTTGCGGTGAATTCGGCGGTGCACTCTTATCTGATCGTAGCCTATGCCCGCCAACAGGGTGTTTCGCTGGATGTCGGCTTTTATTATATGGCCAATGCCGCAGGGCGCCTGGTCGGTACCCTGTTGTCCGGGGCCGTTTTTCAGTGGGCTGGATTTGAGGCCTGCCTGCTGGTGTCAATGTTGATGATCCTGTTGACGAGCCTGATTTCAATGCGCCTGCCGTCAGGAGATTACATGTTAGACTGTAAGGAGTAACCGTTTAACACTTGATGACTTAAGTAATGTCTCCCGATTCCTCCCATGACAAGCAGCAAGTGCGTAGCCCGCCATTTAAGATAACGGCTGATTGCGCCGCACGAGAAGCTGTAATAGAACTGTCTGCCGGGATGCTGGCCGCTGCCCGTGGTTATGAGGAATGCATCGTTAATGGGGAGGACGTCGAGTGCCTGCATCAATACCGCGTTAGCCTGCGTAAAACCCGGTCCCTGATTAGCCTGCTAAAGCAGGTTTACCCTTCCGAGCTGCAATTGAGTATAAAGCAGCGTTTAGCGGCGTTGTCTGCCAGGAGTAATGAGCTGCGTGACCTGGATGTGTATCTTCAGGACTGGGGCGATTATGTGGATATGTTGCCGGAGCACTTGCACGTCGGCATGATGGCCATGTTTGTGGACTTTGAGAGTCGTCAGCATGAAGAAAAGCAAAAGCTGGCGAGGTGGCTGAAGAGCGCCGACTACCTTCAGGAAATGGAATGGCTTGAAACGGTTTTTAGCCGTGGGTATTTGGTAGCAGAAACGCCCGTTTCCGAAAAGCCGGTCTATCCCCTGGTGACCAAAAAGCTACGCAAACATTACCGGAAAGTGTGCCAGCTTGGTTGCGCCATTACGCCGGACACGCCTGACCAGCAGCTCCATCAGTTGCGCATCGAGTGTAAAAAGCTTCGCTATTTGCTGGATTTTTTCGGCCCCCTTTATGAGAAAAAGAGCAGCAAGCAACTGCTGACGGCATTAAAGAAGCTCCAGGACACCCTCGGGCGCTTTAATGACTACTCTGTGCAGCAGGCTTTTTTGAGACGTTATATGGAAAATAATCGTGCGCAACCTGAGTTGGTTAGCTCGGTTCAGGCGCTGCTGGCTATTTTCAAAAACCGCTTTTCGGCGGTGCGGGGTGAGATTCAGCCTGCCTTCAAAGCATTTGCCAGTGAGGAGACGGAGCAACGGGTAAAACGCTTGCTAAACTCCGCCTAAATTTCAGCTTTAATTTTTTGCCTGCAAGAAAACCGGTGGCACTAGGATACATTGTCTATACTTGAGTGCATCGCTGCCGGTGTGCCGTTTATCGGCTATTTTTCGCCGACTGTCCTATCAGGCAGGACAAGACAACCATTGATTGTTAAAACTAGGCTTATGAAAAACCAAATAATAAATCCGGTTTACTGCAGGGGCGTTACCCTGATTGAGCTGATGGTCGCCCTGATTGTTGCGGCCATTCTGTTGGGCGTGGGTATGCCGAGTTTCGTTGATTTTATTCGCGACAACCAAACTGTCTCTGAAACCAACAAACTGATTCGCGACCTCAACTATGCACGCAGCGAGGCGGTTCAGCGGGGGATTCCTGTGTCGCTGTGTCGAAGCAATACCGGCACTGGCTGTACGGCAACCAACTGGCAGGACGGATGGATTGTCTTCACGGACGAAAACGATAACCGGGCAGTCGATGGTGCTGATGAGGTGCTCCAAGTGAGTGACGGACTGGATGCAAACTTTACCCTGCCGGTTGCCAATGTGAATAACGGTTTGACCTTCAATCCGGATGGCACCGCTTCGGCGGCGGGAAGTTTTGAAGTGCTTCCGCCAGCCAGCAGTCATCGCCCCTCTCGCCAGGTGGATGTTTCAGCGATCGGGCGAGTGACGGTTCAAATCAATGCGGCGCCCTAGGGCTGGGCTGGATGCAAAGAGCGTGGAGCAGATGAAACCTTTATTGAACACAAAAAATAACCAGCGCGGCTTTACCCTTTTTGAATTGCTGATCGCGGTGCTGGTCCTGGCAGTCGGCCTGCTTGGGCTGGCCACCATGCAGGCGCAGGGTTTGAAAAGCAACTCCAGTGCGGAAAAGCGCACCGAAGCGACCTTTCTGGCCATGGATATTATGGACCGCATGCGGGCTAGCCCCAACGCGGTTGCCGCTGGCAGTTATAACGTTGATATGGGAGCTGTTCCTAATGATCCGGGCTGTGGTCTTGGATGTAATGCTGCCCAGCGCCCAGCACAGGATTTGTATGACTGGGCTTTTGCTATCAGTGATCAATTAGGTGGTGGTGTGGATAATACTTGGCGAGCTCAAATTGCCCAAAGAGGCGGTGTTTATATGGTCACCCTGATGTGGGATGACGAACGCACAGGTGCGACGGGTACAGATTGTAGTGGCAACCCGAATCCACCTGATTTAGATATGACCTGTTTCCAGACGCTGTTCCAACCTTAATGACTAACGTTACCGGATAACACCATGTTCAGTTTGCGAACCCACAACCCAATGATCAAACCTGCCGGCTTCAGCCTGGTTGAACTGATGGTAGCCATGGCGCTGAGCATGGTGCTGTTGCTGGGGGTTGTCAGCATTTACACCAACTCCAAGCAAACTTATAACACCCAGGAGGGGCTGTCCCGCCTGCAGGAAAATGCGCGCTTTGCGATGGGCCGCCTAACGCGCGAAATTGCCGCGGCGGGCTTTCTGGGCTGTCTGGAATCTTCGCGGGCGGTCAATAACCAGGATGTGGTTCGTAATACGCTGACCAATCAGGGCGGTATTAACAACTTTGCGGTGCCTGTGACGGGTACGAACGGCAACGGTGCCAATGGCAGCGATATCATTACCGTTAACCGCGCCAACGGTGCGACCGGGGTGCCGGTTGATAAGCCAATGCTGAGCAGCTCGAGTAATGTGACGCTGGATGCCAATCACCCGGCCTACGCGGACATCGCCCAGTATGACACAGTCGTCATCGCAGACTGTTCGCGTGCCGCCGCCTTTATGGTAACCAATGCGCCGGGCAATAACGGGGTTCTGCAGCATGCCACCGGTGTGCCCCACCCGACGACAGGGCAAACCAATGCCACCACCGACTTTGAATGGGAGTTTGGCTCGGCCAACAAGTCGCTGGCAACGGTGATGGTTGTCGCAGGCAATACTTACTCTATCGGCAATAGTGCCAGGGGCGCCTGTACCGGGGCTACGCCCGGCTATTGTGCGTTGCTGGAGAATGGCTTTGAGTTGGTCGAGGGTGTGGAGGACATGCAGATTGAGTATGGCTTGGATAATGATGGAAGCGGTGATACTCAAGTCGATCAATATGTTGCTGCCAACGGCGTTGCCGACTGGTCACAGGTAGTGGCAGTGCGGCTGACGCTTACCCTTAACGAGGTGGAGCGGGTGCAGGGCGCCAACACCGGGGTGACGGACCTTACAAGGCAATATACCAGTGTTGTCCGCATTCGTAGCCGTGGCGTTTAATGGGCGTGAACATGATGACTAATTTAAACAGCAAACAACAGGGCTTGGCTGGCAGTAAAAAGCAGCGTGGCTCGGTACTGGCGATCAGCCTGATCATACTGCTGATCCTCACGGTGCTGGGGGTGAACTCAATGAGCGCCCTGACACTTGAGGAGCGCATGGCCAGCCATGCGCGTCAGTCGATGGTGGCCTCCCAGGCGGCCGAAATTGCGGTGCGTGCTGCGGAAACCTGGTTGGCAAATACAGCAAATGTTAATGCGTCCAATATGGCTCAGTTTTGGGACGGAACGGCAGGTTTGTATTCACGCTACGGTGTGCTCAATGCGCCGGTGCTTGATGTGTTTGATGACGGTGACTGGGACAATACAAATAGTGTCGAGGTGAATGGTGTGGCTGCGATTGACCCTGATGGCCCAAAGGGTCAACTGGTAGCCCAAAACCCCCGTTATATGATTGAGTACCTGGGTCGGGTCAGTGAGGATGCCAGCCAGGACTCGCTGGATATTGTCAATTCGCAGCAGCCGGACGTCAGGGACTATGCCTTTCGAATTACCGCGGTGGGCTGGGGTGAAAACACCAACGCCCGCTATCTGGTGCAAAGTACCTTTCGAATCACCCTGTAGGATCTGGAGTTAAAGGGCTGGTAGCGAGTGTGCTGAACCGCCCCGAGGAACGCAGTATGAAAAATTTAAAAAATAAATACCTGTGGACAGCATTTTGTGCGGCTTACTTTTCAGCCGGTTCCGGCGGTGTGGTTGCCGCGCCCGGGACCTTGGCCGACAGCCCCTTGTTTCTCTCATCCGCCGTGCAGCCGAATATTTTGTTTGTGGTGGATGACTCCGGCAGTATGGACTGGGAAGTGTTGAAAACCAACGGTGCGCTGGCTGCGCACGGTTCAGGGAGCAACAGTGGTAACCTCGATTTTTCACCGAATGACAGCACCGAGGATCTGGAGCACTGTGCCGGTTATAATGCCATGGCCTATAACCCGGCTACCACCTATACGCCCTGGGCGGGTGTCGACACGAATGGTGCAGCCTACCAAAATCAAAGCCTCTCCGCGGCGCGTTGGAACCCCTATAACCCGTCGTCGGGAACGACCAACCTGCTGAATGCCGATGGCACAGGGTATTCGGCGGTATACGGGGTGTGGGTGGATGCTGACAGTGACGGGGTTTACGACGCGGGTGAGTGTCCGTCCGTTTCAGGCATGAATGGCAACGGTTTTTCGTCACGCGCTCCCGCCATGATCAACCAGAACGACCCCCGTTGGGTTTTTGTCAGTACTCTAAATGCCACCGAGCGGACGAACTATGCCAACTGGTACAGCTACTACCGTAAACGCGAATACGTGGCCAAAAAGGCGCTGTCTGAAATTATCGCCAAGTCAACGTCCCGGATGGGCCTGGGAACTTTGCATGACAACAATAGTGTGGGTACCGAGGTTAAGGATGTCGACGATATTTCGCTGCCAGTCAATGCCACTGCGCAGGGCAATAAAAATACCCTGATGCGGCAGTTATTCCGAATCAACTCCACTGGCGGTACGCCGCTCAGGCAAACGCTGCGCAATGCGGGCAATTATTTTGCCGGTTCGGGCGGTGTTGGTGATCTGTTTGGGGGGGCAACACCCTCAAGTCCTATTTTGCCGGCCAATCAGGGCGGCACCTGCCAGCAAAACTTCACCATTCTGATGTCGGATGGGTATTGGAACGGCGGCAGCCCTTCCGTTGGCAATACCGATGCCGATGGTGCAGGCCCCTGGGATGGCGGCGCTTATGCCGACTCGGTGAGCGATACGCTGGCTGATGTGGCAATGAAGTATTATGAAACCGACTTGAATGCATCGCTTGCGGACGAAGTGCCGGCGATACAGGGGGTTGATACCAATAACGCCCAGCACATGGTGACTTACACGGTGGCTTTTGGCGTAAACGGGACATTGAGCGCAGGGCCGGCTCCGGGTGCGAGCAGTTTCAACTGGCCGACTCCTTCGGCCGATAACCTCAGAACGATTGATGATATGCGCCATGCGGCCTATAACGGGCGCGGTCTTTTCCTCAGTGCGAAAGACCCTGATACATTAATTAATAGTCTTGATGCGGCTATCAGCGATATTCAAAACCGTGAGGGTACAGCGGCAGCGGTATCCTTTAACTCCACCAGCATCCAGGCGAACAGCCAGGTGTTCCAGGCCAGCTTTAATTCAGATGGCTGGCACGGCAATCTTCGCGCCTTTACTATTGATTCCGATGGTAATACGGCCCTCGCCTGGGATGCGGGGACGCTCCTGGATGCGCGTAACCTGATCAATTCACCCCGCCAGATTGTGACTTTTAATGGCAGCACGGGCGTGCCTTTTGCCTGGCCTTCTGACTATAACAGCCTGGCTGCAACAGATATTGGTGGCACTCAGGTTGATGACCTTCTGAGCAATGCTCCTTTTCCGTCAAATACTGGGGTAGCTGGCGAAATCGCGGCTAACAAAGCCTTTGGTCAGAGTCTGGTGGCGTATCTGCGTGGTGATGCAGCGAATGAGGGGGAGAATGCAGGGCAATTCAGGCCCCGCAAAGGTCACCGAATGGGTGATATTGTGCATTCAAGTCCGGTGTATGTCGGGGTGCCGAATATTCCATTTCCGGACGACTTGGAAGGTGCTGGCAATCTCTATTCCAGCTTTAGGTCAGCGCACGATCAGCGGCCGGGGCGTGTTTATGTGGGGGCGAATGACGGCATGCTGCATGTGTTTGATGCCGATGGTGTATCGAGTGATGGGGAAGAGGTGTTTGCCTATATGCCCGGGCTTGTTTTCTCTAATGCCTCGGGTGAAGGTTTACACTCGCTGGCAGAAAACGGCTATAACCACCGATATTATGTGGATTTGTCCCCTTCTGTAGCGGATGTTTTTGTTAACGGTGCCTGGAAAACAGTCCTGGTAGGAGGGTTGCGCGGAGGCGGCAAAGGTTTATTCGCGCTGGATATTACCGACCCGACCAAGCTCACGGAAGCGACTGCAAGTGTGGCCCCTATGTGGGAGTTTACCCATAATGATTTAGGGTTCACTTTTAGTGAAATTCAGTTTGGAAGAATGGCCAACGGTAAGTGGGCGGCCATTTTTGGCAACGGTTATAACAATGACCCCAATGGTGATGGGCGAGCCAAGCTATTTATCCATTATCTGGACGGTAGTGGTACCGTCATTCTGGATACTCAGGCAGGCAGCATGGTAAACAACGATTGCTCTGATCTTGGCAGCGATTGTAACGGGCTTTCAACGCCGGCGCTTGCTGATTTGAATGGCGATGTCATTGTAGACCGTGTTTACGCCGGCGATTTGCAAGGTAACATGTGGGCGTTTGACGTCAGTGATGCTTCGTCGGGAAATTGGGCGGTTGCCTATAGCGATGCTGGCAGCAATCCAATGCCGGTATTCCAGGCTTGTACTTCGGGCACCTGCACCAGCGGTGGTAAGGCGGTAAACCGTCAGCCAATTACATCCAAGCCTGCGTTGACCAAGCACCCTGTCAAGAATCTCGCCAGTACAGCGCCTAATGTCATGGTGTATTTTGGCACCGGGCAATACCTCACAGCCTCTGATAATAACTCCACGGACACGCAGAGCTTCTACGGTGTCTGGGATGGGGGTACTTATGGGCTGTCTCCGCGTACGACGCCACTAGGAAGGGCGAATCTGGTTGCGCAGAGTTTCACTGAAAGTTCACCGGGCAGACGTACCGGGACGAGTAATACCGTGAACTACAACCCTGCTGACCTAAATGCAGAATATGGCTGGCGTATTGACCTTCCTGTGTCTAAGGAGCGTGTTGTTGTAAACCCTGCGGTTGTGGGAAGTATTGCGTTCTTTAATACCTTAATTCCCTCAACCAGCAGCTGTAGCGGTGGTGGTGACGGCTGGTTAATGAATGTTGATATGTTGACAGGTGGAATGCCGGGGTTTGCTGTTGTCGACTTTGATAATGATGGGGACTTTTCCAATGAGCCGGTGGTTGCAGGTTCGAAGATTGGTGGTGTTCCGGCGGCCTCTCGTTTTATTATCAGCGACAAAAATAAACTGTTGAGAGTAACGCCTGACTCTAAAGGTAACCTGTCAGCGGGGTCGGTTCGTTCAGGTTCAGGTATTCGTTCAAGAAGGATCTCATGGACCCACTTGGAGTATTAGGCCTGCTTGAAGCTGACATATTAACGGGAGAGTTAAGCTGATGAAAAAGCTTGGAAGGGTTATTTTTTGTTTCGCAGTTTTGCTATGTATTCAGCCGGCAATGGCTGAGGACGATATGCAGGACAACAGTGAGGAGTTTGGCGGGCGCATTGATGGCGTTGACCTTAATGCCAGGAAGTTGATTGTTAACGATTGGGTCTATCGCTTGGCACTGGATCTGAAAGTGCATGGTAAGGCGGGTCTTGAAACGGACTTTGCTTTGCGAGAAGGCCGCTTTGTTAAATTTGAAGTGAGTCCCGAGACTGTTAATAGCAATGTACCTACTATTCGGGATATTTGGATTGCTGATGAGTAGCTGGGAGAGATTAATGCGAATAAAGCAATTTAAACGAAATGGCGGCTTTACGCTGATTGAGTTGATGATTGTGGTATTGGTGGTGGCTATTCTGGCAGCGATTGCCTACCCCTCATACCAGGACAGTGTTCGTAAAGCACGCCGTGCTGATGGGAAAGAATTGCTGATGCGTGTCGCACAAGCCCAAGAGCGGCATTTTACACGATTTGGACGATATGCGACAGGCATTACGGGTAATGCGGCCACCTTGACGAATCTCGGGATGGGTGCTGGGAGCGATGTAAGTGATGGAGGGTTTTATACTGTTACGGTTAATGCAACTCCCAACACCTTTCTTTTGACAGGCACTCCCGCTCCTGTAGATCCTGATTGCGGTAATTTAACTTTGAATAACCGGGGTGTGAAAGCACCTTTAAATCCAGATTTCTGCTGGTAGCGAAAACACAGCTGAATCAAAAAAGGCCGCAAAAGCGGCCTTTTTTGATTCAAAGCAAGTTCGAGCGAAATAAACCGCTACTAAAATATCCTCTCTTGTATAGTCTCGATTTGCTGAAAGCTTCGCTCGATTAGCCCTGTTGCTGAGGAAAAGAGCAACATGGTGGTTGAAGAGCAGTATGAAAGTTGATATAAATCTCTGGGCGTACCCTTTAGGTGTAATGGGTGGGCAGAAAAACTATACGAATTGGTGAAGGGGATAAAGGCCAGCTTAAGATTGGCCGAAGTAGAAAGAGGCAAGTGATTTACTCAATCCGGATTGATCTATGTGCTTAAAGGGGACGCCTCCTTCGGCACGCAGCCCCCGGTCTCACTTGGCGAAATCACTGAGTTGTTGGTCACGCATGTGGCATGATGCCGGTGTAGACTTCAAATTTCTTTACTGATCATTAATCGAGTCGGCTCCCCTGGGAGCTGGGTCAACAAGGCTTTTGACGTTTGCTTTTAGTAGCGGCTCTTCCGGTATGGGAGGCGAATGTCAGATGTTAGAAAATAAAAATCAACCATACAAAATTGTTGTATTGGAGGAGTTACAAAGATGGCAAGAGATCCTAAGTACGATATTCTTTTCGAGCCTGTTCAAATTGGTACCAAGACGGTTAAAAACCGTTTCTACCAAGTACCACACTGTATCGGTGCGGGTACTAACTACCCTGGTTTCCAAATGGCTCACCGTGGCATGAAAGCCGAAGGTGGCTTTGGTGCGATTAACACTGAGCAGTGTTCTATCCACCCTGAATGTGATGACACGCTGCGTATTACCGCTCGTATTTGGGACGAAGGTGATATGCGCAACCTGAAGGCGATGGTTGATCGTCTGCACGAATTCGGTGCGCTGGCGGGTTGTGAGCTGTTCTATGCGGGTCCTCACGGTCCTGGCCTGGAAGCTCGTACTATTTCTCGTACGCCTTCTCAGTACGCTTCTGAATTCGGTACTGTTCCTGCTTGTCCTGGCTTCACTTACTCTCACGAAGCTGACAAAGACGAACTGAAACGTCTGCAACGTCAGTATGCAGATGCTGCTGAGCGTGCTCGCGATACTGGTTTCGATATCGTTGACGTATACGGTGCTCACGCATACGGTCCAATGCAGTGGTTGAACCCATACTACAACCGTCGTACTGATGAATACGGTGGTAGCCTGGAAAACCGTGCTCGCTTCTGGATCGAAACACTGGAAGGTATCCGTGAGCGCGTTGGCGACTCTGTTGCACTGGTTACTCGTTGTGCGATTGATACCCTGTACGGTGATGCTGGCCTGGAGCTGGAAGTTGATACGCTGCGTTTCGTAGAACAAGCTTCTGACTACCTGGATATGTGGAACGTAACCATCGGTGATATCGCTGAATGGGGTGAAGATGCGGGTCCTTCTCGTTTCTACGCTTCCGGTCACGAAAATGACTGGGTTAAGTTCATTAAGAAACACACTAACAAGCCTGTTGTAGGTGTAGGCCGTTACACGCAAGCTGACAAGATGGTTGAAGTTGTTAAAGCCGGTGTTGTTGACTTGATCGGTACGGCACGTCCATCTATCGCTGATCCATTCCTGCCTAAGAAAATCGAAGAAGGCCGTCTGGACGACGTTCGTGTCTGTATCGGTTGTAACGTTTGTATTTCTCGCTGGGAAATGGGTGGTGTTCCATTCATCTGTACTCAGAATGCTACCGCTGCAGAAGAATACCGTCGTGGCTGGCACCCAGAGAAATTCGAGCCAGCTAAGTCTGACAAGACTGTTCTGGTTGTTGGTGCTGGTCCTGCTGGTTCTGAATGTACTCGTGTACTGCTGGAACGTGGCTACACCGTTCACTGTGTCGATACTCGCGACAAGGTTGGCGGTTATGTAAACGACGTTGCTGGCCTGCCTGGCCTGGGTGAGTGGGGTTACCACCGTGACTACCGTGAAACTCAAATCACCAAACTGCTGAAGAAGAACAAGCAAAGCCAGCTGGCTCTGAGCCAGAAGCCTCTGACTGCTGATGACTGTCTGGAGTACGGTGCTGAGCGTATCGTTATTGCAACCGGTGCTAAGTGGGCAACTGACGGTGAAAACTGGATGACTCACTCTGCCATTGAAGGTGCTGATGCCAGCAAGCCAAACCAGCTGACACCAGAGCAAGTATACGAAGGCAAGAAAGAAGTTGGTAAGAACGTAGTTATCGTTAACCACGACCCTTACTACACTTGCCCATCTATTGCTGAAAAATACGCTGCTGCAGGTCACAACGTAACTATCATCTCTTCCGTAGAAGTAGGCGCTTACATGCACTACACGCTGGAAGGACCTAACATGCACCGTCGTCTGCACGAGCTGGGTGTTACGGTTATCGGTGAGAGCTCTGTGTCTAAGATCGAAGATGGTGCTGTTGAATACATCAACATCTGGGCAGAAGGCTCTAAGCGTGACTACCGTGGTCCAGGCAAACTGCCTCGTGACGAGAACAAATCGCACAAGAAGATCGAGTGCGATACTGTGATCCTGATCACTGGCCGTAAGTCTAACGACTCCCTGTACCGTGAACTGAAAGCTCGTAAGGACGAGTGGGCAGCTAACGGCGTGGAAGACGTTTGGGTTATCGGTGACGCTGAAGCTCCACGTATCATCGCTGATGCTACATTTGACGGACACCGTCTGGCGCGTGAGATCGAAGATGAAGATCCACAGCACCAGAAACCGTTCAAACGTGAGCAGAAGGTTTGGGGTGTTGCTTACAACCCAGGCGATAACGATGGACTGGAGTTCCGTCTGTAAGTCAGTAAGACAATCGATAAGATTTAGTCTTATTAACTTCAAGAAAGCGGGGGTGGCCGAAAGGCCATCCCCGTTTTTTTTTGCTGGGCAAAAGGTAATGGGTAGCCTGATGGCAATGTGTGTGCCGGGATTGAAGAACGTTTGGTAAAGAGGAATTGGAAATCGTCTTTGTTTAATGTTATAACGTAACTTTTTCGAGGGGCTTCATATGAACAATCGGTTTTGGCTGGTTTCAAGCTTTTCACTGTGGCTCGGAGCTTTTGCGCCATCCCTGTTGGCGGGAGAGGAGCATCGTCATGAGGGTTATTCCGAACACGGAAGTCATGTTCATGGCCTGGCTAGCCTGTTTGTTGTCCAGGATGGGGATGAGTTGCTCGTTGAGTTGGAGTCGCCGGGTATAAATCTGGTTGGTTTTGAGCACCAGGCCCGTACCCAGGCCGAGCAGGAAAGCATCGCTGAACTCAAACGATTGCTTGAAAATGAGGGTCGCCTGATTTCACTGAATGGTGGCGATTGCCAGTTAATGCATGTGGAGACAGCAATGCCTGGGCTGGACAAGGATCATGATGAGCATGAGCATGAGCATGAGCATGAGCATGAGCATGAGCATGAGCATGAGCATGAGCATGAAGTCGGGCATGGCGAGGTGCATGCGCAATACAGATTTCACTGCCAACAACCCAAGGATTTGCAGGCAATCGAGTTGACGCTTTTTAAAGAGTTCGCAAATCTACAGGAAGTTAAAGCGCAATGGATTGTCGGAGATAGGCAGGGGGCTGCTACACTGAGCGCAGAAAACCGGCTTATTGAGTTACAATAGGCATTTTGGATGCATAGTTTCGAAATGGAAAATATCCCAACAAATATCATTACCGGCTTCCTGGGCGTCGGTAAAAGCACGGCCATTCAACACCTGTTAAATAACAAGCCAGCCGAAGAGCGCTGGGCTGTGTTAGTCAATGAATTCGGAGAGGTGGGCATCGACGGCAACTTGATAGCCGGAGGTGATGGCGAGGCGAAGAATATTTTTGTCCGCGAAGTACCGGGCGGTTGCATGTGCTGTACAGCAGGTTTGCCGATGCAGATGGCGCTGACCATGTTATTGGCTAGAGCAAAGCCGGACCGTTTGTTAATTGAGCCAACAGGGCTGGGGCATCCAGAGGAGGTGCTGGCAACCTTGAGTGGCGAGCACTATAAAAAAGTGCTGGATTTGCGTGCAACAATTACGCTGGTGGATGCACGGAAAGTTAAGGATGACCGCTATACCTCAAATGATACCTTTAACCAGCAATTGGGTGTCGCTGATGTGATCGTGGCAAACAAGGCGGACCTTTACGAAGAAGAAGACTTGCAGAAACTGCAGGCGTATCTGAGTTCGTCGGACCTTTTAGAAGGGAAACCGCTTTTTGAGGTACGCCAGGGATGCCTGGAAATGGAGTGGCTTTCAAAAGCGAATAATACACAGGGTCGCTATCATCAACACCCCGTGCCTGAAGGGCAGGGAGCCGCAGGCGTGGATTCAGAGCCCGCGTTACCTGACAGTGGTTATCTGCGGATTGATAATCAGGCCAGCGGCTTTTATAGCAGCGGGTGGCGTTTCGATAGCCGTTTTGTTTTTGATTATGATGAGCTTTACTCCCACCTGTTGGGCGTTAGTGCCGATCGCTTGAAAGCCGTATTTATAACGGATAAAGGCATCTTTGGCTTTAACCAGGCTGATGCTGTACTGAGTGTGATGGCGCTTGATGAAGCGCCCGATAGTCGTCTGGAAGTGATCGGGACAGATCCGGCAGAATGGGACGGCCTGGAGGCTGTGATCAAATCCTGTTGTCCTGAACTGGGAAGCTAGTCTTAGTCCTGGTAGGGTTCGATGGCATCGATCTGGAGCGAATAGGCACTGGTGGCGGTTTCATTTTCGGTTAGTGTTGTACGCAAGGTGCCGGTGATCCAGAACGCATCGTAATGGGCGCCGAGCGTTAGGCCTTTTTGGAATTCGGCAAAGATAATCTGGTTCGGTGGCGGTGGCGGCACATGTATGCAAGCGCCAAAATAGGGAACCAGGAAGAACTGGATAACCTGCTGATCAGCGTTGTATTCAAGGGGCACGATAAACCCGGGGATACGTACCTTTTGATTGTTGAATTCAGGCCTTATGCGAGTTGAGGATAAGGCCTCCTGGTAACGGCTATCGTTTTCAGCCATCGCTCCTTTAAGCTGCGAGCTGATTTGATCCTCAAGGGAGCCGTCGGCAATTTCATCCAGGTACTCAGGCGGATTCAGTAGCGCTTCCAGGTCGTCTTCAGGCATCAAGTCCGTCCATTCGATGGTTTTGTATTCGGAACCGGCCGCGCCAAAAGAAAGCGGGCTCAGGCATAAAAGCACAAGAAAAAAAAGCGTGCAGGCTAACCCGCGAGAGAAATTAAGGCTGTAAATTGCTGTCATTAGGTGAGTGCCTGGATGAGGTTAATGGTGCCAATCTTACATAATTTGTGGGCGTGCCCGGAAGAACAGATTGCTGGAGTAGAACTTGGTTCAATTAGCGCCTGAAAAGCGTACAGAAAATGCCCTTGAAATACAGAATCTGAGTTTTACCTACCCCGGTACAGAAAGACCCGTGCTGGATATTCCTCGCTGGCAGGTTACACGTGGCCAGCGCCTGTTTCTACAGGGGGCTTCCGGTTGCGGGAAATCGACGCTCTTGAATTTGTTGGCGGGTATTATGACGCCCGACAAAGGCAGTCTCCAGGTGCTGGGAGCAGAGACGAAGCGCATGAGTGGGCGACAACGTGACCGCTTCCGGGCACAGCACATTGGCGTGGTTTTTCAGCAATTTAACCTGATCAATTATTTAAGTGTTGGCGATAACCTTCGTTTGGCCAGCCGGTTTGGGAGCAGCCGGAAGGATAGCCTGGACGTTAGAATCAGGACTCTGTTTGACAGCTTATGCCTGCCTGCCGACCTGATAGCTCGCCCGGCGAACAGTCTTAGCGTGGGTCAACAGCAGCGGGTTGCCATTGCTCGGGCACTGGTGAATGAGCCGGAGATATTGTTGGTGGATGAGCCAACCTCCGCCTTGGATAGCGACGCCAGTGCGGCCTTTATGCAATTGTTGCTTAAGCTCTGCGGGGAAACGAAGAGCACCCTGGTTTTTGTCAGCCATGACCGGAGTTTGTCCCAATACTTTAATGAGCGTATCGACTTGCGAGACTTAAACAGTGCCAGGGAGTTTGGTCATGCTGGTTAAAGTCGCTTTGATGAGCCTTTTGAGTCGCCGTATTACCTTGGGTCTGACGGTGCTTTCTATTGCCGTGAGTGTCTTTGTACTGCTTGGAGTGGAGCATATCCGCAAGGAAGCCCATGAGAGCTTTGGGCGAACGGTGTCCGGTGTTGATCTGATCGTTGGGGCAAGAACCAGCCCGCTGAATTTGTTGCTCTATTCGGTGTTTCATATCGGCAATGCCACCAACAATATTGATTGGCAAAGTTATCAACACCTCGCCACGCAACACGGCGTGGCCTGGGCCGTTCCGATTTCGCTGGGCGATTCACATCGTGGCTATCGCGTTATGGGGACAGATACGGGATATTTTGAGCACTTCCGCTACGGGGAAAAGCTTCGCCTCGCCTTTGCTGAAGGAAAGCCGTTCGAACAGGTTTTTGATGTGGTGCTGGGCAGCGAGGTGGCCCGAAAACTCGGTTACTCGATTGGACAAAAGCTGGTGCTGAGCCACGGACTTGGTAAAACCAGCTTTAACAATCATGACGACAAGCCGTTTCAGGTCAGCGGTATTTTAAAACCTACCGGCACTCCTGTGGACCAAACGCTGCATGTACGTCTAGAGGGGCTGGAAGCCATTCATGTGAATTGGCAGAACGGCGTTCCTTTGCCGGGGCGAAAAATCACTGCGGAACAGGCTTTGCAGATGGATCTGAAGCCCAAAAGCATCACGGCGGCGATGCTCGGCCTGGAGACCAAACTGGGCACGTTTAAATTGCAGCGCCAGATTAATTCGTTCAAGGGTGAGCCGCTGCTGACCATTTTGCCGGGCGTTGCCTTGGCAGAACTGTGGCAGATGATGAATACCATGGAGCAGGTGTTGCTACTGATATCGATCCTTGTGCTGGTTGCTTCGTTACTCGGAATGGGCACCATGCTGTTGGCTTCGATGCGCGAGCGTATCCGGGAAATGGCTGTGTTGCGTGCGATTGGCGCCAGTCCCTGGTTTATTTTCCTGCTGATCGAGGTGGAAGCCCTGTTGATTGCATTGCTGGGTGTTTGCGTCGCCGTCCTGGGGCTGGGGTTAGGACTGGGCCTTAGCCAGGAGTGGATGAGTGAGAACTACGGCCTGTTTGTCAGTGCCACGTTTTTACGCCTGATACCCTGGCTTTGTTCGCCGTTATCTTTGCAGGTGTTTGTGATGGGGCTGGTGCCCGCCCTGGCGGCTATCGTTCATCACTCCAGCCAGCCTGAATTCAAGCCGTTAGGCGACCTGAAAAACGGTCGCTGCGGCGCTGTTTGAAAGCCTCCGTTTTCGACTGTTGAAAAAGTATCCCGCTGCCCGGTGAGCAGGTCTAAGGAATTATGAACAGTTTCCAATAGGATTTGGAGGTATGTTAAAAGTGCTTGGTGCTTTGCTGGGTCTCCGGCGTTTGGCTCATGGCGTCGGCACTTACGCAGCGTCGTTGCTGCTGGCTCTCTGTCCTGTGGTTTATTCCTGATACGGGCGTCCAGTACCGCGTAAACCCGTAGCGAGTTATTGGGCGTGCAGTAACGCTGTTGAGCTTCTCCGTAAACTGCTTGAGCACCTTCCCCGTTATCGCGTGCTTTTGTTTGCTGTGGAACAGGGGGACGCCCATCTTGCAAGTAAGGCGGCCCTGGAAGCCCAGTTGCTCGAACAAACCGTTCTGGACATTGACCGTGTTGACCAGTCCATCGGCAAGCTGCTACAGATTCAGGATAAGCTGGTTGAGATTTAAGAGCCAGTGGCAGCACTGAGAATCAACCCCTTTATCGGCTCTGATGGATATCAGCGCTATACCGAGCTGATTGAAGATCCTTGTGCTTTCAATGGTCGGCGTAAGATAATCTGACTGACACTCGATGCTGAATTGGAAAGCTATTACCTGATGCTGCTGGGAGTCCATGAATTGCCCTGGATGCTTAATAGTCTGGAAAAAATACGCAGCATGGCCTTTCTACAGGAGGGACTGATATTTCAGCGAACGGCTTTGAAAATCGAACTTTTACTGAAAAAGAACAGTGACCATGCGTCGTATCGTTAAGGTGCAGACGAAGGTTATGGGCGAGCTGAAACGGCACTTCTGCAGATGCTTCCGAAGACCCGAACCTGACATCGGCGTTATCCAATCCTGGCGCTTGTGCAGCCTCGAAGATGTTTTGATGCCGGAAACACGGCCGTTGAGTCGGTGTTTTCTGGCGAGCGGTGGTGACGGGGCAAGCTGGGGCGCATGCTCGACTGGGAACGCCTGAAAGTTTAACGTGCAAAGGAATATGGGCGCGGGGTTTGTTGCCGTTTGCCTGTTGCTTGCTTCTGTATCTCTGTGCCGGAATTTATTTTTATCGGCGCCATGATTCCCAGGAACTGGAAAAGGCGACGCAAAAGATCAGGGCCGGTGAAACCGATTTGGGGATCGAGCTGATTAACCAGAGGAACTGGGAACCTACAACAAGCCTGACCGAAGTTGGCCGCCACCATCCGTCTGGACCGACTCCGGCAATAAGCAGCTGGAAGTCTTGTCCCGCAAAGATGAAGCCGATTTGGGCCTGCCCAACAGGCGGTTTCTAGATGAGAGCCTGAATAACGAGTGGAAGCGGGCGCAACGCAGTGGCGCCAAGCTGGCTTTGCTGATGATGGATATCGATTTTTTCAAGAGCCTTAACGACATCTATGGTCATTTACATGGCGATGAGTGCTTGAAAAAGGTGGCTTCAGCACTGAACGCGCCTGGCGCGTCGAAGCAGCGCGACTTTGTTGCGCGCTACGGTGGGGAGGAGTTTGTGCTTGTGGCGACGGATGTGGAGAAAGAGCAGGCATGTCAACTGGCACAGCACATCCGGGAGGGGATTAAAACACTGGCGATCACCCACGTTGGGAATCCTGCCTGTGAAGTCGTCACGGTGAGTATCGGTATTGCAATTGCTGTGCCGGCAAATACGCCAGGGCCATGGCAGCAGTTGCTGAATCGAGCCGACCTGGCGCTTTACCAGGCCAAGGAACAGGGGCGGGACCGGTTTGTTGTTGACGACAGCCTCTGTCACCTTCGTGCCGGAAACGAAGGGCAGATGACCTGAGGCTGCTGCAGTTACTTGAACTGCTCCAGGGCACGGTTGCGAGCCCACTGGTAGTCGATAATTGGCGCAGGATAGCCCAATTCCGCTCTTTGCTCAGCGGTGGGGTTATGAATCTGTTTCGAGTCCAGTGCCCTGAGTTGGGGGAGACATTTGCGAATAAAGTCGCCTTGCGGATCAAACTTACTGGATTGGGTCATTGGGTTAAAGATGCGAAACCAGGGGGCGGCATCACAGCCGGTCGAGGCGCTCCATTGCCAGCCGCCGTTATTGGAAGCGAAATCTCCGTCGATCAGGTGTTGCATGAAAAAGCGTTCGCCTTCGCGCCAGTCAATCAGCAGTAATTTACACAGAAAGCTGGCGGTAATCATACGCAGGCGGTTATGCATCCAGCCTGTTTTTAGCAATTGCTGAATCGCGGCATCAATGATCGGGAAGCCTGTTTGCCCCGTTTGCCAGGCCTCCAGAATCTCTGCGTTTGGCTGCCAGGGCCATTTCTGGGGCTGTTGTTTGAAGGGCCTGCCTTTATTTAAATCGGGAAACCAGCGTAACAGGTAGCGGTAAAACTCTCGCCACCCTAATTCGCGTAGCCATACACTCTCGTGCCAGTCCCAGCCCTGTTCATGTGCTGTTTGCTGAACGGCCATCAGGCAGCGACGGGGGCTGACCAAGCCGCTGGCGAGATAGGGGGAAAGAGTGCTGGTGCCATTGATAGCCGGATAATCGCGCCTTTCTTCATAATGGTGCAGGCGGCGATTGGTAAACTTAGCCAGGCGCTCAAGGGCCGCCTGTTCGCTGGCTGGCCACAGGTCTTCGCGGAAGTTGCAACCCCCCGGCAAATCCAGCTGACCTTTGTCTTGGGGAAGGGGCGCGCTGACAGCCTCGGGTTTGGGTAGTGGGGAATTGTAAGCGGCGCCAAGTTGCTGCAGCCAGGCGCGATACCAGGGTGTAAAAACCCGGTAAGGTTGCCCCTGTTTGGTTAAAACCGGCTCGTCAACCAACAGGTCGCTATTGAAGGACTGGCAGTCGATGCCAAGCGCGCTTAACGCCGAGATGACCTGTTGGTCACGGGTTTGCTCATCAAAGGGTACTTCCCGGTTAAAGAAAAGGGTCTTGATACCGTGTTCACGACAGTAGCTGGCCAGCAGCCCGGCCACCTCGCCAAAGCCTGGACATTGCAATAGTTCCAGTGCGATGCCGAGGCCTGCCAGTTGTTTTTGAAGGCTCTGTAATGCGGCGTTTTTGAAGCCGATTTTGACGGGTGCCTCGTTATGCTGTTGCCACTGGTTTGGTGTGGCAATATAAACGGCCTTTACCCCGCGCTGATTCCGGCAGGCATGCCAAAGTGCCGGGTTGTCATCCAGGCGCAAATCGTTGCGTAGCCATACCAGGTTCATAGCTTGTTTCTGAGCCCCAGCTCCTCGGGATAAGGCTCCAGGTAGCGCTGTGCCTGTATGTATTCGTTTCCCTTCATATCGATATAGTGTTTGAGCAGTGTCATGGGCGTGATCAGCGGAATGTTACCCTGCCGGTACTGTTCCACTGTCTGCACAATTTTCTGCCGCGAGACGCTATCAACGGTTTTTTTCAAATAGCCCAGCAAGTGCAAGAGTACATTGACGTGGCCTTTCCTGGGGGCTGGCTTGGCGAGCGCTGACATAAACAAGTGATGATACTGGGTCACCGAGGCTTCAAGCTCTTGGTTGTGCGCATCGGCCAGCATCCGGCCGATTTCCCGGTAGGCCGTTTGGCTATGCGCCATGACGGTGTATTTGTAGCTGCTGTGGAATTGCAGCAGCTGATGGAAACTGGGCGCCGCCAGTACTTCGTGACGGAAATTATGGTATGCGTATACCCGCAGGATAAAGTTTTCGCGCAGTTGATCGTCATGCAGGCGGCCCTCTTCTTCGACAGGCAGCAGTGGGTATTGCTTCATCAGCATGTCGGCGAATAGCCCCCGCCCGCGAGTTGGGTGGAGGGAACCGTTTTCCTGGTAGACCTTGATGCGCTCCATGCCGCAGGATGGCGAGTTCTTCATCAGAATGTAACCATCCAGTTCGCAGAAGCGGGGTAAATGCGGCGTTACCTGTTCGGTAAACCGGCCGGTCAAGTCGGTATCTGGGCTGTCGCTTGTAATCAGTCGGGGAGCTTCTGGGCTGCCGGCCAACCTGAGTGTCGGTCGAGGTATGCCGAAGCCGGCCACGACCTCCGGGCAGAAGGGCGTAAAGTCGAAATACTGGTCCAGCGTTTGCGTGCACAGTTTTGAGTTGCAATGCCCCCCGTTGTAACGCACTTCCTGTCCGGTCAAACAGGCGCTGATACCCACTTTGGGTGCAGAGGTTTTATTGTTTAAGAAATCGCTCATTGCTAACTTCCCACAACCGATCTTTTGTTTTCTAATGCTAACGCGATACAACGCCGAATCAAAAGGTATGGATCATATAAGTTCAGGGATAACGTGTGCAGTTAAATGACATTCTCGAAAAACTGCCGGAAATGACAATACCGGCGGGGACGAATATCTTTCACCAGGGCCAGTCCTGCGAAAACTACTTCATTCTCAAAGAGGGCAGCGCGCGTATTTTTACCCGTTCCGTTGCGGGCAAGGAGGTGGTGCTGTACCGGGTTGAACCGGGCGATATGTGTGTGTTAACCACCAGTTGCCTGTTAAGCAGCCATAAATTCCCGGCTGAGGCGGTCGCCGAAACCGATATGCGCGTAAAAATCATGGCTAAGAGCCAGTTCGACAGGATGGTGAATGAATCCGCGGCTTTTCGTGAATTTGTATTTGGCAGTTTTGGACGCCGGTTGGCAAACCTCATTACAACGATTGAAAAACTTGCCCTGGAAAGTATCGAGCAACGCCTGGCCAAATACCTGCTGCTCCAGCCGGACAACCAAATTGCCATCACGCACCAGGATCTGGCGCTTGAAATCGGCAGTGCCCGGGAAGTGGTGAGCCGTCACCTCAAACGCTTCGAATCGGAGGGCTGGATCAAGCTGGGGCGTGGCCATATCGAGCTGCTTAATCGCCAGGCTTTGCACAATTTGATTTGATTCCCTCCGATTGAGTGACTTAGTCACTGAAGCCCATCAGCGCCTTTGACATGCTATCCGCAGATAAATAACGGGAGCAAGGTATGAAAAATACAGGTGCAGTTGATCGTTTAATTCGGGTTGTGGCTGGACTCATTATCCTCAGCCTGGTTTTTGTCGGACCACAAAGCTGGTGGGGGCTGGTTGGCCTGGTACCGCTGGTCACGGGGCTGGTGGGCTTCTGCCCCCTTTACAAGCTTGTTGGCTTGAATACCTGCCCGATTAGCAAAAGGTAGGAGGCCTCTCTTGTACTGGAACTGGAAAATCAGCGGTGTGGCGCTGGCCGCCGTGTTTTTGCTGGCGGTTGCACTGGTCAAACCCATCGGTGTCTCAACTCAGTTTGTCATTTTCGACGGCATTGTCATGTCGTTGTTCGACCAGGAGTTGATTCAGACCGGGGTCGAGAGCCAAACGGGTTATGCCAGCAGCAATGCCTATCTGGATAAATCCGGCGGAAAGTATGCCAAAGCCGTTGCTAACCCTTGGAATTACGGGTTCGTATTCGTGATCAGTATGGTTTTTGGCGGCTTGCTGGCGTCCCGGCTCCAGAAACAGCGGGCGCCTCAGTTACCCCGTTTCCATCAAGTGACTTTTGGCGAAGGCCGCGCGAGTCGTAACGCGTTGGCTTTTATTGGCGGCTTGCTGGTGCTTTTTGGCGCACGTCTGGCCGGAGGCTGCACCAGCGGGCACATGATGAGCGGCATGATGCAGACGGCTATCAGCGGCTATGTCTTTACGGCGGCAGCATTTGCGGCGGCTATCCCCACGGCAATTTTGCTCTATAAAAGAGGAGGCAATGAGGCATGACGATTTTATTGGCAATAGCGCTGGGCGGTTTGTTTGGTTTTGTCCTGCAACGCGTGGGGGCGGCCGATCCGCAAAAAATCGTTGGCTTGCTGACCTTGACGGATTTTCACCTGATGAAAGCCATTATGCTGGGGGTGGGGCTGGCGTCAGCGGTTCTTTTTGGTGGCCTTTGGCTGGGGGTGATTGAGGCGGGTCACCTCAGCATCAAACCGCTCTATGCCGGTGTGGCCGTTGGCGGAGCACTGTTGGGTGTCGGCTGGGCTGTTGCCGGCTATTGTCCGGGAACCGGGCTGGTAGGCCTGGGCGCCGGGCGTACGGACGCGCTGTTTTTTGTCCTGGGTGGATTGGTTGGAGCCGGGCTCTTTACGCTGAGCTATGGCTACCTGGCGTCCAGCTGGCTGTTTGCCGAATGGCTGGACGGTAAAGCGACAATGGCATCGGCGCAGGCCAATGTGGTTTGGGCCATTGGTTTGGGCGTGGCTTTCGCTGTCATTGCCGGGTTGCTGCCGTCGCGCGCCCGATAGATATTTCACGGTCCAGAATTGGTGCCCAGCCCGGTTAATGAGCTGGGCATTTTTGTTTGAATCGCCCCTGCCTGTTTCGCTTTTATAACCTGACGTTTGAATTTTTTGAGCTCTGGTAATACTATTCGAACTCTATTCGAATAGTATTACGGCCTTTGCTATGGCGCGAGCCCACAAATTTTCTGCCCAAGAACAGGAAGAAAGGATTCTTGCTGCCGCAGCCAAATGTATCGAAGAGTCTTCGCTGCTGGACTTTACCATGTCCTCCATTGGCAAGGAGGCCGGTCTGTCCATGGGGTCAATCTATAAGCATATCCAGACCAAAGAGGATGTGCTGGTCGCGCTGGCAACCCAGACCTATAAAAAGCTCGAGCGTACCCTGAGCCGTATTCTTGAGCTGCCGCTGACTATGCCGGAGCGGTTGATTGCCTTTTCGCTGATCACGCCCGAGAAGGTCCGCCTGTATCCCTTTGATGACCACCTGGAAATGCTGATCGGCAATGAGGCCATCCTTAAGCGAGCCTCCAGCGGCTGGATTGAAAAGCTGATGCGTCTTGATCAATCGCTGGAAAAATACTTTATCGATACCTTGCGTAGCAATGTCGAGGAAGGGGAGCTGCTTGTTGCCGAGGTTGAGCGTGAGGGTATCCTGGAGGAAATCCTGGTGTCTCTCTGGGCAATGTGTGTGGGTTACAGGCAAGTGGTTTTCCAGCGCCACGCCCGGAGCCTGGTGGGGGAGCCGATGAAACTGCCTTTCCCCCTGGCCGCTAATGACCACTTTATTAATACGGTAAGACGTTTATTGAATACTTACCCATGGCGGCAGCCCCTGACAGACGAGGGGATAGAAAAGACCTGCCGGGTATTGGTGCAAAGCGGAATGCGTTAACGACAGCGACTGAACCAGGAATAGGAGCGACGGTGAAAAATTTGCGTAAATGGAGCTTGGCAATTGCTGTGATACTGGTGATTATCGGGGCGCTGGTTGCCTATAAGGTGCTCGACATCAAGTCCGAGATTGCGGAGCTTGAAATGCAACCGGAATACTCGGAAAGTGTTGAGGCGGCAAGGGCGGAATCAATTGCATTCACGCCATCAACCCAGGTGTTGGGGGTGGTGGTCGCCCCGCAAAAACTGGAGTTGCGCAGTGAACTGGCGGGCCGGATTCAGGATGTCCGCTTTGCTTCCGGGGAGCAGGTATCCAAGGGGCAGCTGTTGATCCAGATGGACATCAGCGAGGAGCTGGCACAGCTCAACTCGGCCAAGGCGCGGGCTGAACTGGCAAAATCGACCAATAAGCGCATCGCCAGCCTGCGTCATTCGAACGCGGTGAGCGAGGAACGGTACGACGAGACCCTTGCGGAACTGCGTGTTGCCGAAGCGGAAATTGCCTTGTTGCAGGCAACGATTGAGAAGAAAACCCTGCGTGCCCCCTTTGATGCGATTGCCGGTATTCATCAATTTGAAGCCGGGCAATACCTGGAGGAAAACACCTTTATTACCACGCTGGTCGGGCTGCAGGATTATGTCTGGGTCGATTTCAGCCTGCCTCAATTTTATAACCCGTTACCTGTGGGCGCGCAGGTGAGTATTGCCAGCGTTTCGGGATCAGCCGGGGCGACAGGAGCGGATGCCCTGGAGGCGCAGATTATCGCCCGCAATTCAACCATTTCCAGCGATGCGCGCAGCCTGCAATATCGCGCCCGGGTCGAAACCAGCGGCTTTAGCCTGATTCCCAATAGCATCGTCTCCGTACTGGTGCCGGTAGGCCAAAGCCTGCAAAAAGTTGCCGTACCCTCGGTTGCTATTTTGCACAGTGCCGCCGGGCCCTATGTTTATCGATTGATTGCTGACGAGCCGGCTGGCGGCTATCGGGCTAAGCAGCAGCCGGTCACTTTGGGGCAGCAGGTGGGCGGCAAGACCATCGTGGAAAGCGGCTTGGCTGATGGCGAACAGGTTGCCGCAGCGGGTGCTTTCAAGTTGAGTGATGGGCTGTTGGCCTATATTTCGGCGACGGCCGTTGGCGTGGCCAGCGAGCCTTCAACCGAGGCGTTGCCCTGATGGATATTTTCGTGCGCCGGCCGGTGCTGGCGGTTGTGATTTCGCTGACGTTTTTGTTGGTCGGCCTGTTCGCAACCTTTAAAATACCGGTCCTGCAGTTCCCCAAAATTGAAAACTCTGCGGTGATTATCAACACCGCCTATCCCGGCGCCTCTGCCGAGGTGGTGCAGGGCTTTGTAACCGACCCGATCGAACGGGTTGCTTCGACCATTCCCGGTGTCGATTTCGTGGACTCAAACACCACGGCGGGTACCAGTACGGTAACGGCCTGGCTGGATTTGAATGTCAGCAGCACGGATGCGTTGGCCGAACTGACAGCCCGGTTGAACGAAATACGTTCCGACCTGCCTTTGGCTGCCAAAGACCCGGCCATTCAGGTACAGCGTACCGATCGGCCCTATGCCGTTATTTACCTGAGTGCCATCAGCGACCGCTTGTCCCGAGCCGAATTGACCGATTACCTGGTGAGGGAAGTCAATCCGCTGCTGTCTTCGATTGACGGTGTGCAACGCATTTCCCTGGAGGGTGGGCGCAACCCGGCCATGCGCGTGTGGATTAACCCGTTGAAAATGTCGGCTCTCAACCTTGCTGCGGACGACGTGTTATCAGCGCTGCGGAACAATAATGTCCTGGCGGCAATTGGCCGTACTGAAAATGACCAGCAACGTATTAACCTGCTTAGCAACGCGACCCTGCAAACCGTACAGGATTTTGAGAACCTGGTGGTACGCGAAGTCAATGGCAGCCTGATACGCCTGTCTGATATTGCCCGTGTCGAGCTGGGCGAGGACCGTGGCGAAGACGAAGCCCGCTTCAATAAGCAACAGACCATCTATGTGGCGGTGTGGCCGCTGCCGGGAGCCAATGAAATAGATATTGGTGATGAGGTCTACAAGCGCGTTGAAAAAATCAATGCCAGCATGCCGCAGGGCATGGCGCTGGTGATGGCCTACGATGGCACTCTTTATATGCGCAACGCGCTGAAGGAAATTTTTACCACTCTGTTTGAGACAGTGGGCCTGGTGGGGCTGGTGGTTTTGGTCATGATGGGCGCGGTACGCACGGCGTTGGTGCCGCTGGTGACGATTCCTATCTCGATTCTGGGCAGTATTGCGGCGATGGCCGTCATGGGCTTCACCCTGAACCTGCTGACTGTGTTGGCAGTTGTGTTGTCTGTGGGGCTGGTGGTTGACGATGCTATCGTGGTGGTTGAAAACGTTGCGCGGCATATGAGGGAAGGGCATTCGCGGGTGCGGGCGGCACTGGAAAGCTCGCGTGAACTGCTGTCGCCCATTATTGCTATGACGATTACGTTGGCAGCCGTGTACGCGCCTATCGGTTTTGTGTCCGGCCTGACCGGAGCGTTGTTCAAGGAGTTTGCGTTCACGCTGGCCATAGCGGTGATTATTTCCGGGATTGTGGCGATTACCCTGTCGCCCATTATGAGCGCTTATGTGTGTGCCGATCAGGGTAAGGAAAGTGCAATGACACGGCGCGTGAACGACGTTTTCGACCGTTTGCGTGCTTTTTACGGACGCTTGGTGAAGCGGCAGATGGACTGGCAGCCCCAGATACTTGTTATCGGCTTCGTGATCGCGTTGCTCATGGTGCCCATGTACCTCTTTTCCAGCAAAGAGCTGGCGCCGGTTGAGGATCAGGGCGGTATGATTATGGTGGTGCAGTCGCAACCGGAAGCGTCGCTCGGTTATACCACTGGCTATATGGAGCAAGTCTATCGCCAGGTGGACGATACCCCGGGCCTTAATGCCATTTGGGAGCTGATGTCGCCGAACAGCGGTTTCGGTGGCTTCGAGTTTGTCGATTATGCCGAACGCGATTTCAGCGTGCAGGAGATCCAACCGGAGATTTACGGCAAGTTATGGCAGGTAGGGGGGATTCAGGTATTGCCGATCCTTTGGTCGCCCCTGCCCACGGCCGGACAGTTCGATGTGGAGTTTATCGTTAAGTCCAGCGATTCCTACGAGAACATGGAGCGCTTTGCCCGGCAGCTTATCTGGGCCGGGTTGGGTTCCAACCAGTTTCTTTACCTGGAAACGGATTTGAAGGTGGACATGCCGCAGGCCCGCCTTAAACTGGATCATGACCGGATTGCTGACCTGGGTATGGATGTCGAAGGCGTTAGCAGCCAATTGGCGGCCCTGATTTCGGAGCAGGATGTGAATCGCTTTAACGCCAACGGCAAGTCCTACCCGGTCATTCCGATGGTGGAAAATGCCGCCCGAAATCAGCCGGAGACCCTGCTGCAACTCCATTTGCGTACGCCTTCCGGGCAGCTGGTCCCGGTGAGCGCCTTCGCTACTATCGAGCGTGAAACGGGGCCCCGCGTGCTGGGCAAATTCAACCAGCAGAAGTCGTTTCGTATTTTCGGGGGTGTTGTTCCCGGCGTGACCAAGGACCAGGCCCTGACGACCATCGAGAAATTGGCGGGCAATATCCTGCCGAAAAGCTATACGGTGGATTATGCCGGCGAGTCCCGCCAAATCAGGAAAGAGGGCAACAGCATGATTAACGTGCTGTTGATTTCGTTATGCGCGGTGTACCTGGTGCTGGTCGTACAGTTCAACAGTTTCCGTTCGGCCTTGGTGGTGCTGGTTGGCTCCGTGCCGTTGGCCCTGTCGGGAGCCCTGTTGTTCACCTATTTTGAATTTACCACCATTAATATTTATGCCCAGATCGGTTTCATTACGCTGGTGGGGCTGGTGGCTAAAAATGGCATTCTAATCACGGAGTTTGCCAACAGCTTACAGCGGCAGGGGCTGGCCAAGATTGACGCCATTACCCAGGCTGCGCAAACGCGCTTAAGGCCCGTTTTAATGACCACGGCCGCTACGATTCTGGGCCACTTTCCCCTGGTGCTGGTGACCGGGGCGGGTGCGGAAGCACGCAACAGTATCGGTATCATCCTGGTGGCCGGAATGTTTATCGGCACCCTCTTTACGTTGTTTGTGCTGCCCAGTGTGTATCTTTGGCTGGCAGGAAACTATAAACCGGTAACCGCATCGGAAAGCGAAGCGGCTGTACCGGTGCAATCTACGCATTTTTAAATAAGGAACAGGAGAAATTTAATGAAGGATACAAGAAACCAGCTTAGCGGACTGAGCGTTGTGCTCCATTGGGGGGTTGGACTGGCGGTTATCGGCATGCTTGCGCTGGGTATTTACATGGAAGAAACGGAAACACACAGTCTCTACGGTTTACATAAATCAATCGGTGTGGTTGTTTTGGTCGCCGCACTGGCTCGCGTGCTGTGGCGATACCTGAACCGTTGGCCTTCGGCGCTATCCGAGGATGGCGCCTTGCTTCGGTTTGTTGCAAAACTGGCGCACTGGGTACTGTTGCTGGGTACCGTTCTGATGCCGCTGTCGGGGCTCGTCATGTCCGTTGCCGGCGGGCACAGCGTGCCTTTCTTCGGGCTGGAGTTGATTGCAGGTAACCCGGACCCAGCCGATCCGACGAAGGCGCTTCCCCGCAACGAGGCCTTGGCGGGCTTTGCCCATGCTTCCCACGGTATCATTGCCAATGTGGTGATTGCGGTGCTGCTTCTACACATTGCCGGTGCTTTTAAGCACCACCTGATTAATAAGGACGGAACTTTGCGTCGTATGTTGGGTAGGGCGGTTTAATCTTGTTGGTTTAATTTTTGAGCAAAGCGTTTGGAGTGCCTTTGTTTGCATATTAGGCCGCCGCTTGGCGAAAGGATTACTTTTATGGGTGCCTGAAGATTATGTGTGAACATGACAAGCGCTGCTGTCCACGGTGCGGCGCAGGCTTTGAATGCAAGATGGGGTCAATTTTGATTTGCCACTGTAGCGATGTGCAATTATCTGAGCAACAGACGGATTTTATTGCGGAGCACTGGGCAGATTGCCTCTGTCACGACTGCTTGCTGGAGATCAGCGCGATGCAACTGGCAACCACTGGCGGTGTATAGGGTAGGATCGGCAGGATGAATCGTGCCGGATATAAAAATGGGAGCGTTGCTCCCATTTTTTGTTTCGCACTATCGGGGTTTTCGCTTTAGCAATCTCAGCATGAGGAGGCCAGAGCCGAGTAGTAAAAACGTAGCGGGCGCCGGCACGGAACCGTTAGGTGGGAAGATCTCATCGGCTGTGCCTTCGATGCCAACTGTAAAACCGTTCCAGTTTTCGTTACTAAGGCTACGCCAGCTGACCGTATCGAAAGCGCCGGTGAAGCGAAGTGTTCCGTGTGGTTCGCCCGTTCCAAGTAACCGGTATTCCAGCACGCCACCACCGATATCTACGATCTGTTTATAGGAGGTTCCGCAGCCCCAATAGCCACAGTCATTGCCATCGGAGGCATTGCCAAAGCTCAGGATGTCGAAATCCTGGTCAAATGCGTAGCCGTTACCATTCAGGCTGACATAGGAAAATATAGGGTTGGCAATTGTTTCCGAAAAGCTCAGCGTTTGGAGGCCAGCCCTGTTGAGCGCGATAATATCGGTCCCTGTTGGAATATTGTCGACCTGTGAACTAGTGTAAGGCGAAGTGGCTGGATCACGGCCAGACCTGTTATTTTGCCAATAGTCTGTGCCGCCGTTGGTTTGAATAAATGATATACCCTGCGGGTTGTTGTAGGTCACGTTTACGGTAGCACTTGGCGTTGTGATAGTACCGTTTGCAGTGAAGCCATTGTCAGAATTGCTGCTTTCCCAGTCCGCCCAGTTGATTGTTACCGCATGAGAAACTGAAGCGAGGCCTGTCAGCGTTAAAAGAAGTGCACCGCGTACAGCGTTCTTTATTTTCCTTTGCATTGGTAAGATCCTTTAGTTTGCTCTTTGTGTTAAGTGTGAATGGCTTGCTTTGCCTTAGTCACGCAAAAATCGGGCCATCCATTTTAAATCAATGGGTTATGGTTGATGGTGGGGCTGTAATTAAGCGAATTGTAAAAAATGACGACAGCGAAAGCTGTTGTGCTGGGTGCCGTGGGCGCTATAGTTGCGCTACGGATAAACGGACTAACGGAAATAAACAGGAAGGAATGATGACTGGATTGAAAACGATTCGTGATATTGCCGGTTTAGGCAATGAGGCAAGCCCGGTGAGTAACTCTGTGCTCATTATCATTGATGCGCAAAACACCTACACCGAAGGTGTGATGAAGCTGGATGGTGTGGAGGCTGCACTAGAGGAATGTAAAAAGCTTCTGGAGCGGTTTCGTCGCGCAGACCGGCCAATCTTTCACATACAGCATGATGCAGGGCCGGGTTCTCCCTATGACGTCACTGATCATATCGGTCAGATTGCGGATATTGTCGCGCCAATGGCCGGTGAACCTGTCATCACCAAAGCCTTCCCGAATGCCTTTACCCAAACCGAACTGGATGACCTGGTTAAGCAAACGGGCACCAAAAACCTGATTCTGGCAGGTTTTATGTCCCATATGTGTGTCAACTCAACGGCTCGCGGTGGCTTTAGTTTGGGATATAACCCGACAGTTGTCGCTTCTGCCACAGCAACCAGAGCCTTACCCTCACGCGTAACGGGTAAAGCACTGCCCGCTGGACAGGTTCATGAGGCGGCCCTGGCGGCCTTGTCGGACCTTCCGTCAGCGGTTGTGCCATCGGTTGAGGATGTTCCAGATTAGGGGCGCGCGTTCCCCATTGACCGAGCTATGGCCGGTGAAACCGGTTTGACGGAATCTGCGGAGCCCTCAACCCCTGAATATTCCAGGGTTGAGGGTGCTTTTTTATTCGCATGGGCGGCGCAGGATTGTTGTGCGCTTTATCAGGTCAGGGCTTCGCTGCCCGCTTTGGACTTAAGCCGGGAGCGTACGACAAAGACTATAAAGAGAACCACGATGGTACTCTGGGCCAAGGTGCCCTGCCAGGTGGCGTTGAATCCGATCCAGTCGAGGCTTGAGCTAAAGGGCATGCGGCTAACGGGGATCATTGCGGCCTCCTGCAGTGCTGAAACCGCTTTGCCGGTCAGGATGAACGCCAGCGCCAACATCAGGTAAGTGGTTGCGGCAAAGAAGCGCCCGATGGGAAGCCTGATGGAAAAGCGGGTCAGCACCCAGGTTGTGGCCGCAAGGGCGGCAACGCCCAGCAGGAATCCTCCGACGACAAAGGCCCCCTGCGATGTGCCAGCCTGCACCAGCAGGGACTGGTAGAAGAGAACGGTTTCAAAAACCTCGCGATAAACGGCAACAAAGGCCAGACCGGCAATGCCCCACAGTGTACCGGCTTTGAGGTGTGAGTTGATGTTCCGCTGTATGTAGTTTTGCCAATGATCCGCATGGGTTTTACTGTGCATCCAGACACCGACATAGAAGAGCACGATCGCAGCAAGTCCGGCCGCAAAACCTTCCATGAGCTCTCGACTGGCGCCACTGATGGTAACCAGGGACTGGGCGGCCAGCCAGGTAGCGCCGCCCGCGATCAGCGCGCTAAACCAGCCAAGGTGTACGAATTTCAGGGTATCGCGGCGCTCTGTGCGGATCAGCACGGTCGCAAGCGCCAGTACAACCAGCAGTGCTTCCAGCCCTTCGCGCAACAGGATAACGAAGCTGGCGGTGAGCAGTGTGCTGTTGGAAAGCGTCTGGGCAGTCAGCAGCTGATCGGCATGCTCCAGTTGTTGCAGTGTCGCGGCCATCAACTCGTCGACTTCCGCGTTATTCTGTGAACGCGCCAGTGCCTGCCTCAGCTTCATAAGGCCTGCTTCGATATTTCGGCGCAGTTTTTCATCCCGGGCGTCCAGGTTGTTTTCGATCAGCTCGAAGCCGTCCAGGTAGGCGCTCACGGCGAGGTTGCTGGCGGTCAGGTAGTCGCCCTTATGGTGAGCTTCCAGGGCGCGGTTAAGGTGGTCACGCGTGAGGGCCAACGGTGTTTGCGACCGGGTAAACAGCCGGGTTGGCGCGGCACGTAAGGCGGCTATCTCCGTTTCATTGACGCCGGGCAGCTCGCGCGCCAGCTGGGCGGGGCTGTAATTAACCAGCTGATCAAGGGTGGCGGCTGGGGTATCGGCTGCAGGAGATTTTGCCCCGGTAAAGGCCAGGCTTCCAACGTAGAAAGCGATAGACCATTGTTGCTGGTTGGTGAGCTGGGAGAAGGCGGGCATCGCTGTGCCTTCGATCCCGTTGGCAATGGCATCGTAAAGACCCAGAACGGAACGATTCAGGGCGCGCTCCTGGTCAGTAAAGTTGGTCGGGGCGGGCTCCAGGCTGGCCGCCATGGGGCCGTCGCCTTGCCCCGTAGCACCGTGACAGGCTGTGCAGTTGGTTGCAAACAGTTGCCGGACTTCCTGCTCTGGTAGCAG
Organism: Pseudomonadales bacterium; assembly: GCA_041395865.1. Taxonomy (GTDB): domain Bacteria; phylum Pseudomonadota; class Gammaproteobacteria; order Pseudomonadales; family IMCC2047; genus IMCC2047. The sequence continues at coordinate 9,947 of JAWKZQ010000014.1, read as the reverse complement.
GGTACCGGGTAAAGATGCCTGTGGGGTAAGTTCAAGCAGGGTACGGCGCAGTGCGGAAGTCAGGTGGCGGACATCTGCGAGCGAAGCCTTGTCCTGAACGGCCCTGTTAAGCGCCAGCGCTTGGGCTTTGAGGTTAGCCGACTGGGGGAGCTGTTGGCTGGCATCGGCGATGATTTGCGAGAATTCCTGCATTTCCTGGTACTCGCCGGGGTGCGTAACACGGCCCTCTGACACGGCTTCGCTGTAGTCTACGCCAATATATTCAGCCAGTTGGGCGAGTTGACGGATGTTAACCTCAGGGCCGGAATCGGCGATCGCGCTGGTCGGGAGCAGGGCGTAAAGTGCGACCAGCAGAATTAAAAAAGCCGGTTTGAAGACGTTCAGGGGGCGGGTAGAGCACAGCAGGCGCAGTAGCATGGCGATATCTTATAGTGGCTTACTAATGATAATGATTCGTAATTATCTTTTTGTTAGCGACCGCCCGTCAAGTCTTGACTGCGATTTGTGATGAAACCGCAGCCAGGCGCTTTACTTAAACGTTTCTGGGGAGCGAGAACGCCCGTTGCCGGGGCTTAACGCCGGTAGGCGATCGGCAACGGGTTGGTCGCTTGGCTTGTCTGCGGTCAGGATGAGGCGGGCCACTCAAAGTCAGGGCGAAGCCCTTCGTAGACAGGGCGGCCGTCATCCGGTTTGGCTACACCGGTCGCAGGATCGTAGAAAGCGTGGTAGCTTGCCGGTAATTTTCCGTCGTCGTAGCCCATCAGGTTGGGCACAATCACGCGAATGCGATGCGCCTTATCGTCCAGCATGATGGGGGTACCGCAGGTCGCGCAGGTGCACAGCTCCAGTGGGCCGTCAGGGTTGTTAGCGTTAAAGGGCTGGCGACTGAGGCTGTCCGGGTTATCCACTTCCAGGTCCTTATAGTTGAAAAAAACCACATGGGTGGTGGGCTGCCCGGTAACGCTTTTACAGACAGAGCAGTGACAGATGTGATTATCAATCGGGTCATTATTTGAGTGGGTGTGAATATGATCACACCCGCCGTGGTATGTGCCTGACATGATTTTATCCTCCTCTATACGGGATAAACGTTGTGGGATGCAAGCCGGGGCGGCTAGCGTGACGCCAGTCCCTCAAGCTTGCTTTTGAGTTGTTTTTGCAGGATCGGGTCGTCACCGTCGAAGATGTCGCCATCCTGGGCCTCGCGTTCATCGGAAAAGGCGAAGTCAAACTGCTGGTGGTTTTTCGCTTCCTCAAAATGTTCCAATGCCTGCTCGCCGGTAAAGTGAGCCTGGATGTGCCAGTCCCTGACATAAACCTTTTCCCCCTCCATGCGTGAGACCACGATACCCTCTCTAAAAGCCGGCGGACTGCCGACGCATTCGTCTTCGTAGCTGCCGAGCAGTGATTGAGTGCCGACACCGTAACTGCCGATTGAAAGAATGGAGCCTTGCATCATCGCACCTCCCTTCTGTTGTTGGGGACGTTGCCTGTTTAAGCAACCAACATAGCGGGTGCTTCTCGAGGTGAGAAGGCGCCAGCCTGGTCATTCAATTTTACGCCTACCCAGCGGAAATTTGTCTTGTATTGGAAAATTGTCCAAATTTTATGGACTTAGAGATAAGACAGGCTTTTCCACTTGGCGTTACAATTTTGTTTGTTGCCAGCATTGGCGCTGTTCCGGGAGGGGGAAAAGCATGTCGATAGAAACCGCGAGTCCAAAACGTATTGATACCGCGCAAATGAAGCGTGTTGAAGTCGAGGCAATGGCACCCTGGCCAACCGGCATCCGGGGCGATAGCCACAAACATGGCGCTTATGAAGTTTTCGTCGGTGAGTTCACCATGTATGTCTACCAGAGTGATCCTGGAATCCTGAACTTCACCGATTACCCCTTTGATGAGTATGTACACCTGTTGTCCGGTTCGGCGATATTGACCGATGCGTCAGGCCAGGCGCAGGTGTTTAAGGCCGGGGACAGTTTTATTGTGCCTGCCGGTTTTACCGGTACCTGGGCGTTGCAGGGCGACTACCGGGAGCTTTTTATGATTGAAACCAGGTCGCTGGCGGCAGGGCTTGAGAAGCTGGGGCTGGCATAAATGCGGGCGCCCCTCACCGTAAACGGAAAGGGGTGTCCTCTCTCTGGGTCCTAGGCCAGCTCGTAGCAGGGGCGATACTTGTCTTCGCTGATACCCAGTTTCATCCGTTTCTGGCGGATAAAACTGCGTAGTAACTTGTCGATTTCGTCCAGGATAACGGCATCCCCGCTGATCCGGTAAGGACCGTGCTTGTTGACCTGTGCAATCCCAAAGGCTTTGACGTTACCGGCAACCAGTCCCGAGAAGGCGGCGCGAAGTTGCGCGGCGCGCTGGTGAATGGGCAGCTCGAAGCTCAGTGCCAGGGCCGCCATATTTTCATGGGTCGGAAGAAAGGGAAATTGCAGGCTTTCGTCGATATGTAGCGACCAGTTGAAGTAGTAGGCTTCCTGCTTTTTACGGCGTTTGGCATGGACCTTTTCGATGGCTTCCTTTACTTGGCGTGCGACGGCGGGCGCATCGGCGATGATAATGCGATAGAACCTGGTAACCTCGTCGCCGAGTGTGGTGCGCAGGAAGTGATCCAGTTCCTCAAAGTAGGTGGCGCAGGAGGACGGGCCGGTAAAAATCAGCGGCAGCGACTGGTGGTTTTCCGGATGTGTCAGGATGCTGAGCAGATAGAGAACTTCCTCGACCGTACCGACCCCGCCGGGAAACACGAGGATGCAGTGAGCCATACGCACAAAAGCTTCCAGTCGTTTTTCGATATCCGGCATGATGACCAGCTCATTGACAATGGCGTTGGGCGACTCGGAGGCGATGATGCCCGGTTCGCTGATGCCGATGTAACGACCCTGCTTGATTTGTTGTTTGGCGTGGCCCACGGCCGCTCCCTTCATGGGGCCCTTCATGGCGCCAATGCCGCAACCGGTTACGATATCCAAGCCTCGAAGCCCCATCTGGTAGCCCACTTCCTTCGAATAATCGTACTCTTCGCGAGGGATTGAGTGACCGCCCCAGCAGACGGCCAGGTTGGGGTGGACATTGGGCTTCACCACACTGGCGTTGCGCAGGATGCGGAAAACGGCGTCGGTGATGCCTTCGGATTTCTCCAGGTTAAAACGGCGCTCGCCGCTGATTTTAAACTCGGTGAAAACAATGTCGCGCAATGCCGAAAACAGGTGTTTGCGGATACCCTTAATCATTTCGCCGTCGACGAAGGCCGCTGCGGGTGCGTTGTGGATATCCAGTTTGACGCCTCGCGACTGAGGAATGACGCGAATATCAAAATCCGAGTGGTCGGCGAGAATCTGTGCGGCGTCGTCCTGCTGGGTATCGGTATTGAGGATGGCCAGTGCGCAGTCGCGGTAGAGCTTGTAGGTGGACTCCTCGGAGGATGTCAGGCCGGTGATTTCATGCTGGGAAAGCAGGTTTAATGTGCTTTTGGGGCGAATGGTGGCGTGCGGTATTTTATTCATAGGGTAGCGTCGGATTCCTTTTCGTTAGACGGCCAAAATAACATGTTTTCGTGACGGAAAAAGGTCGTACTTTCTTGAGCCCGGTGCCGGTCTAGAACCAGCGAAAGCGCCGGAACAGATAGAGCATGACGGCGACAATACTGAACATCACACCGAGTACGACGAAATAGCCATAGCGGTAATGGAGTTCGGGGATGTGGTCAAAGTTCATGCCGTAAAGACCTGCCAGGAAACTCAGGGGCACGAAGATGGCCGTGATGATCGTGAGGATCTTCATGGTGTTGTTGAGCTGGTGTGAGGTGATGGACAGGTAACCGTCAATCAGGTCGCCGCAGATTTCGTAATACATGTCACTGAGGCTGTTCAGGCGCTCGCAACGGTCGTAGAGGTCGCGCAACGCATGCTCAATAACCGATGAGGCATCGGATTGAATTTCCATCAGTTCACGGGCCAGTTTTTCGTGATAATTGAAAACCCGTTTCAACTTTCGCAAACGGGAGCGGTAGGTGACCAGTTCGCGCATCAGGTCGTCGGAGCCGTTCTTGAGCATGGTGTCCTCAGCTTCGCTGAGGGCGTCCTCGAAGTCGAGAATGGTCTCGAGATAGCGGCCTGAGGCAAAGTGCATGATTTTGCTGGCCAGTAGCCAGGGGTTGCTGATCAGTTCGATATCACGCGCTTCGCTGAAGAAGTGCTCAATGCTGATGGAGTGGCCTCTGTGCAGCGTGACCAGGAAGTTATTGCCGATAAAAAAACTGATCTGCTGGTGGCTTAGCAGCAGCTTGTCCTCGATGCTGTTAATTCCACGAAACAGGGCAAAGGTATTGCTGCCAAAGTCCTCGGCCTTGGGGGGGTGCCGCTTGCGTTGGGCATCCTGCAGGGCCAGGGGGTGGCATCCCAGGTCTTCCAGTAGCTGGTTGTCCTTGGCGGTTAGTTCCTTCTGAAAATCGAGCCACAGGAAACTGTCTTTGTCCTGCCGCCAGCTTTGAATCAATTCCGCTGCACCTTCGCGGGTATCTTGATTTAAACTAACCAGTAATGCTCTGATCATCCCCGTTAATCCTAATTGTTGGACGTGCCCATTATGGACGGTATCAAGGAATTTATGCAAAGCCCTTTTCTTTCGGTCGGTGAAATCAGTATCACACCCTTGCAGGTTTTTTCTGTGCTGATGTTCCTGCTGATTGGGCTGCTGGTGATTCGCTGGACTTTCCGGCTGCTGATTGCGTATTTAAGGCACAAAAGGCACGTGTCCCCCGACCTGGTGCAGGTGATTTCCAGGGCCTATATCATCCTCGCGCTCATCGTACTGGTCATGAGCCTGTTACAGATGTTGCAGATTCCGTTAGCCGCCTTCGCTTTTATTTCCGGAGCGGTTGCCATTGGCGTGGGCTTTGGGGCACAGAATATTATCAATAACTTTATCAGCGGATGGATTCTCATGTGGGAGCGTCCCATCCGCATTGGCGATTTCCTGGAAATTGAGGATTTGCGCGGCACGGTGGAGGCAATTAATACCCGCTCTACCCGTATCCGGCGGGTGGATGGAGTGCATATCCTGATTCCCAACAGCCACCTCCTGGAGAATATGGTGGTGAACTGGACGCTGATGGACCGGTTGACCCGCTGTACCGTGCGGGTCGGCGTGGCTTACGGTTCGGATGTGCCGCGGGTTGTTGAGCTGATGACTCGAGCGGCGGAGGAGCACCCCTCCGTACTTAAGGAGCCGGCCTTTGCCGTCTTGTTCGAGGATTTCGGTGATAACGCGCTGATTTTTGATTTGAATGTCTGGATTAACGCGGACCTTGAGCGCGACCTGCGCAGGGTTCGCAGTGAACTGCGTTTCCGGATTGAGGCCCTGTTCCGGGAAAGCGAGGTGGTGATTGCTTTCCCGCAACGGGATATTCATGTGGATGGCAATTTGACCATCAACCGGAAACCGGCTTAACGACTCTGTTTGAGGAGATACTCGAAGGCCGACAGGGCCGCCTTCGAGCCTTCGCCCATGGCAATGACAATCTGCTTGTAGGGCACCGTCGTTACATCGCCGCAGGCGAAAATACCCGCCTCGCTGGTTTCGTTGCGTTCGTTGATCTGCACTTCGCCGTAATCGCTCAGCGCCACCAGCCCCTTCAGGAAATCGCTGTTGGGAATCAGGCCGATCTGCACAAATACACCAGATAATTCGAGACGGCGCATTTCTTTGCTGTCGCGGTCCTGGTATTCGATGCCGTAGACCTTGCCATTGTCAGCAATTACCTGTTGAGTCGCGGCATTGGTGATGATCTCGATGTTGTCCCGAGCTCTGGCCTGGTCCACCAGCACCTGGTCGGCGCGTAACGCGGGGGCAAACTCCAGGACCGTTACGGACTTCACGATCCCGGCGAGATCCAGGGCCGCCTCGATGCCGGAGTTGCCGCCACCGATAACGGCAACATCCTTACCCTTGAAAAAGGGGCCGTCGCAGTGCGGGCAATAGGCTACGCCGTTGCCGATGTTCTCCTTCTCGCCGGGCACGTTCAACTCCCGCCACTTGGCGCCGGTGGCGATAATCAGCGATTTGGTTTCGATTACTTCACCTGAAGACAGTTGCAGGGATTTGATCTCGCCCTTGGTGACAGAATCGACACGCAGGTGTTCCTTAAGGGTGATGTCGTAATCCTGCATGTGCTGTTGCAGGGCCGTAGTTAATTCGGGGCCGGTGGTTTTGGGAACCGAAATGAGGTTTTCAATGCCCTGGGTATCCTTGACCTGACCGCCGATACGATCCGCAATCAGGGTGACTTTGATGCCTTTGCGAGCGGCATAGATTGCCGCGGCAACGCCAGCGGGGCCGCCGCCAATCACCGTCACGTCCTGTACCGGCAGATGCTGTACGGTGTCTGCAGCCGGTTCCTTCATTTGCGGTTTGAAATCGTTAAGTTTCTCCAGCAATTGGGCGGTATCCACCTTGCCGTTGGCAAAAACGTCGCCATTCAGGAAAACCGTAGGAACGCCCTGGATATTGCGTTTTTCAATCAGTTCCGGAAAGAGGCCGCCATCAATCATTTCGCTGCTGATGTTGGGGTTCAGCGCAGCAAACTGGTTGAGTGCCTGCACGACGTCCGGGCAGTTGTGGCAGCTTAGGCTGACAAAGACCTCAAAAGTTAAGGGTTCATTGATGCGCTTGATCAGTTGCTGAATATTTTCATCCAGCTTCATCGGGGTGCCGGACGAGTGCAACACGGCCAGAACCAGTGAGTTGAACTCGTGGCCGCCGGGTATGCCGGAAAAACGGATGCCGTTGGGTTGGCCGTCCACCTCCAGCATAAAACTGACCGGGCTGCGGAGCAGGCCCTGGGTATTGCGTTCCTCGAACCCAAGCTGTTCGGAAACGGCGGTAAAGTCGGACAGAAATTTCACCAGTTCGGCGCGCTTGTCATGTTCGCCGGTTTGCAGGACCAGTGTTACCCGATTTTCCATGTTGGCGGTGTAGCCCTTCAGGGTCGTTAAAATTTCTGTCGTTAACATCTCGCAATCTCCTTGATTTGGGGCGGACAGCAGGCTGTCCGCCGAATGGGTTGATAAGGGTTAGATTTTTCCGACCAGGTCCAGGCTCGGTGTCAGGGTTTCCTGGCCCTGTTCCCAGGCAGCGGGGCAGACTTCGCCGTCGTGGGTGGCGACGTACTGGGCCGCTTTGACCTTGCGGACCATGTCCTTTGCGGAGCGGCCAATGCCCAGGTCGTGGATTTCAGCGACCTTGATGATGCCGTCAGGATCGGCCAGGAAGGTGCCGCGCAGTGCCAGCGCCTCTTCTTCGATCATCACATCGAATCCGCGGGTGATGCGGCCCGTTGGGTCGCCAATCATCGGGAATTTGATCTTGCTGATCGCATCGCTGGTGTCATGCCAGGCTTTGTGAGTGAAGTGGGTGTCCGTGGAGACCGAGTACACTTCGACGCCCAGGCTTTGCAGTTCTTCATAATGATTGGCCATATCCTCCAGTTCGGTGGGACATACAAAGGTGAAGTCCGCTGGATAGAACAGGAAGATGGACCATTTGCCCTTTACATCATCGCTGGTGATGGATTTGAACTCGCCGTTGTGGAAGGCCTCGGCTTTGAACTCAGGAATCGATTGATTGATTTTGGCCATTTCTTACTCCTTGGGTTTGTTGGTTTAGGGGTTGGTTTGAACGTTGATTGAAATACTAGATTGGGTTAGTGTTCTTTTAAATTGAATAAAACCGATCTTTTCGATCTGTTTTTACGAACGATGGTGGGATCTATGATTACGCTTAAACAACTGAGTTATGCCCTGGCCGTGCAGAAAACGCTGCACTTCAAGAAAGCCGCCGATCAGTGTGCCGTTTCCCAATCGGCCCTCAGTACGGCGATCGCTGAGCTGGAAACGCAGCTGGGGGCGCAGATTTTTGAACGCGATAACAAAAGAGTGCTGGTGACGCCGCTTGGCGAATCGATTCTTGCAAAGGCGCAAACGATAAACCTGGAAATGAAAGAGCTGTACCAGTTTGCACAAAGCAGGAAATCGCCCTTGAGCTGCCCGATGACCCTGGGCGTTATCCCGACCATCGGCCCTTACCTGTTGCCGAAGGCGCTGCCCGAGGTGCGGCGACAGTACCCGGATTTTCAGCTGACGCTGGTTGAAGAGCAGTCGCATGTGTTGGTTGATCAGGTTCGGAGCGGTGAAATTGACACGGCGATCCTGGCCTTGCCTTACGATACCCACGGGCTGCACGCCTTTACCTTCTGGGAGGAGGACTTCCAGGTGGTGGTGCACTGCGACGATGCGTTTTCACAGCAAAAAAAGATTACCACTCGCCAGCTTAAGGATGCCCACCTGTTGTTGCTTAAGGAGGGGCATTGCCTGAAGGATCATGCGCTGGCTGCCTGTAAGTTGCAGGCAACTGAAATTCAGGAATCGCTGGCCGGCACAAGCCTGGCGACACTGGTGCAAATGGTCGCAGGAAAAATGGGCACCACACTGGTGCCGGAAATGGCGTTGCAGCAGTTGGTGGAAGACAATCATGAAATTCGTGCGGTTCCCCTGGATGAACCGGGACCGCACCGAAAACTCGCCTTCATTACCCGGCTGAATTACGGCGGAACGTCAGATATCGAGCGTTTAATGGCGCTGTTCAAATCACAACTGGAAAATTCCTGCAAGGGGTAGGGCTTGACTGAAATCAAGTAACTTGAAAAAAAGGGGGGCATAATGGCAGGCTGCCCTTTTATCGCCTGAAAATATGATGGGAGAAATATGTTTAAGGAGTTTTTTCGTTCGGTAGCTTCTCCGGCAGCAAGTTCTTTGCACCGCCGTGATCAATGGCTGGTTCTGGCGGCATCCTTTGTCACTATGCTGGTGATTGCGGTGCTAAGCCAGTGGATCGTTCCGGAGGCCTATAAAATGTTACTGGTAGCTTCCCTCGGGCCCAGTATCGTGCTGATTTTTGTGGTGCCTAACAGCCCTTTTTCCCAGCCCTACCCGGTGGTGGTCGGGCATTTGGTGGGCGCCCTGATAGGGGTGGCCTGTGCACACCTGCCCTGGGATCTGTTTATCAGCGGCGCAATTGGCATAACCCTCTGTATGCTGGCTATGTTTGCGCTGGGCTGCGTGCATCCCCCGGCGGGGGCGACCGCCATGCTGCCGATTATTGTCGGGTCTACGACCGTCGGTGAGTTTGATTTTGTCTTGTTTCCGGTTTTGGTCAATATGGTCCTGTTGGTGCTGCTGGCGTTGATTTTTCATCGTTGGTGGTTGAAAAAAGAGTATCCGGTGCATGCAACGCCCACGGAAGATCCGATCCATAAACATAAGGATGCCAGTCCGCTGGTGCGCTTGGGGATCAACCCGCAAGACCTTGAAAATGCCCTGAAGGATTTGGACTCCTATTTGAATATTACTGAAAAGGACCTGACCCGGGTTTATGGGCTGGCGCAACAAAAGGCCTATACACGAAAATTTGGCGAGATTCGCTGCAAGCATATTATGTCGCGCGATGTGATCACCGTTACGCCGGAAACGACGTTGGAAAACGCCTGGGCCTTGCTCCGTAAACACAGAGTCAAACTACTGCCCGTGCTGGATGAGGCGCACCATGTGGTTGGCATCATTTCGATGGTTGATTTTGTCAAACGAGCCAACCTCAAGGGATATGATGACCTCTATGGGAAACTTGAGCATTTTGTGAAGGGCGATGAAAAGGGCGCACCGCGAGTGAGGGATATTATGGTATCGCCCGTGTTCAGCGTGAACGAGAATGACTTAATTGCCCAGATTGTACCTTTATTGTCCGACCAGGGGATGCACCATGTGCCGGTGCTGGGTGAAGGGCAGAAAATGGTCGGTATTGTCACCCAGTCGGACTTGATTGCTGCCCTGTATACCCGCTCGCTCACCCTTTATGAGGGCGGGTAGCGGACAACGACTTTTAGGC
>JAWKZQ010000013.1:0-74718 GCA_041395865.1 Pseudomonadales bacterium | reverse complement strand
TCTTGAGCGCGAGGTCATCCGGCTAGAAGGCGAGCGGGATCAGGCGACTGCCCAGACTAAGCGCATCATGGCGGCTATTGCTGAAGCGAAGAATAAGATCAAGGAAGTCGAGCTTGATTATAAAAATACTATCCGAGAGGAGCTCACCGAGATAACGACTCGAGCCAAGGCACTTAGGGAATCGAGCGTAGGGTTAACGGATATGGTTGCGCAAACAGCGGTTCGCTCTCCTGTGCATGGCACAGTCAAAAGACTTTTCTATAATACTATTGGTGGCGTGGTTGCTGCGGGTAAAGAAGTGGTTGAGATTGTTCCTTTAGATGATGCGCTGGTACTGGAAGCACGCATTAAGCCTAAGGATATTGCCTTCCTGACATTAGGGCAGCCCGCCGTTGTGAAGTTCACCGCCTATGATTTTGCCGTATATGGAGGGCTGGATGCCAAGGTTACACACATCGGTGCTGATACCGTCATGGACGAAGATGGAAACCCTTTTTATATGGTACGTGTAAGAACACTTCAATCAAGCTTGGGTGAAGATAAGCCGATTATTCCGGGTATGGTTGCTCAAGTAGATATTCTGACGGGTAAAAAAAGCGTTTTATCCTATTTGCTTAAACCCGTGTTACGAGCCAAGCAATACGCTTTGACTGAGCGATGAATCAGCATATCTTTATAACTGCGCGAGCATGGCTGAACCCGCGCTGGATGGAAGCTTTCGACAGTGTCGCTCATTGCCCCCTGAAGGATTTAAACGTCCTGGGAATAGAGCAGCAGGTACAGTGCTGGCTGGATATCAGTCTGCTGGCGGTTGCTGATCGAGCGCAGGTTGTTCAGCAGGTATGCGCCCTATATCCTCGGCTGGTTGTCATGACCGATGAGCTGTCTGAAAACGAAGCCTTTAAGGTTATGCAGGCCGGCGCAGCTGGCTATTGCCATTACCTGGCTGCCCCCGAGCAGCTTCGGGAAATTGCTGCTGTCGTAAGCCGTGGCGGTTTATGGCTTGGTGCCCAGCTGATGCAACGACTGCTAACGGCTTCGTCAGTAAATAACGATACCCCGCAAAACTCTTCCCAAGCAGCGCTCGAACAATGCCTTGATCCATTAACGTCCCGTGAGCGAATGGTCGCGCTGGAAGTCGGCAAAGGAGCCAGCAATCGGGAAATTGCAACCCGTCTGGATATTACTGAACGCACGGTAAAAGCACACATTTCTGCGGTTTTTGAGAAGCTCCGTGTCCGGGACCGGGTACAGCTGGCCCTGCTAATTAACGATTTATCAAAAAAATCGCCGCCATTGTCCTTTAGTTCAATAGCGGAATCCTGATCTGTGACTAGTCTTTATCTGTAGCTTATAACTTTCGCTTTAAAAGGATAAAGACATGACGGATCAAACTCCTATCGGCAAAGTCGTTGCCATTGACGGCGGCGTGTATGCGCAGAATATCGAAACGGGTGAACGACGATTGTTATCAATCGATAGCGTCGTTTATATCGGTGAGCGTATTGTTGCGGAGCCTGGAGAATCAGTTGAGCTGGTTATGGCCAATGGCCAGCCCCTGGTTGTCAATTCAGAAACGCCCGTCACCCTAAGCGAAGACATGCAGCCTGAAACAGCTGCTACGGATAACGAATCCTCTATTGAACGAGCCAGCATCGATGCACTGGTCAAGGCACTTGAACGCGGTGAGGAAATTGATCAGCTGATCGAACCGACCGCGGCGGGCGCTGTTGGTAACGACGGCCATACTTTCGTGCTTCTCGAACGACTTATTGAAGCGTTCCCTCAAGGCCGGAATTTAATAGGGGATGAGCCCGCTTCAAACCTGACCGCTTTTGCTTTGCCTGAAAGTGATGGTGCTTCAACCGGCAATGCTCAGAATGCCGTATCGAATGCTAATAATACGGTTGCGGCGGTGAATGATGATCCGGTCGCCAACGATGACGGCCCGGTGAATACCAACGAAGATACGGCGCTGACGAACATCGATGTGCTGGGTAACGACACGGATGTGGATGGGGATGCGCTGAGCATCCAGGGCGTGCCCACGGCGCTGAACGGCACGGTGACGGTGAACCCCGATGGCACCCTGAATTACACGCCGAACGCCAACTTCCATGGCGTGGACACCATTACGTATACGGTGAGTGACGGCCAGGGCGGCACGGACACGGCCAGCGTGACGGTGACGGTTGCGGCGGTTGCCGACGAACCCTTACTAAACGTCGTTTCTCCGATGACCAGTATTTCTCAGGCGCCTACATCAATATCGACCACGGCGTCCCTGTCACAGGCCGCGATTGAGTCGAAACTCGGCCTGGCGAGCGGCGTTTTGGATAGCTTTAACCCGCCGGGATCAGACCCGGGTAATGTTAATGCGATTGATGGAAATGTAACCTCCTATTCGTTTTCACTTTCAAATGGCGATTCGGCATCCCTGGATTGGAGCTTTGTCACAGGAGAAAACCGGCAAAGTGAAATTAACCAGGGCTATAACGATCTCGCGCTGGTTGTGATTACTGATCCAAATGGTAATACGCAGATTATACGGTTGAGCTCATCGGAAGAGGTTGGACCACGCGGCACTGGAACGGGAACCCAGACTATTAATGCCACGATGGATGGTACGTATCAGGCTTCCTTTATTGTGCTTAATGGCCGTGATGACAGCAAAGATTCGGCGCTCAGCATCACCGGTACCAGTATAACCAGTGGTACGAATGTCCTGTCGACAGCTTCGGTCGCCTTGGCAATTAGCGCCGAGTTGACGGATTTGGATGGCTCGGAAACCCTGTCATTGCAAATTAGCGGGGTACCAGCAGGCGCTTCCCTAAGTGCGGGTACTGATCTGGGCGGTGGTGTCTGGAGCCTTACACAGGCGGATCTTATTGGCCTGATGTTTACACCTGCGGATGGCTACACAGGTACTGTTGATTTGACCGTCACTGCGACGGCTACGGAGAGCAGTGGGCCAAGTGCTTCAATTAATGAGACGATCAGCATTCTGGTTGACCAAACCAGTAATACGGTACTGGGCTCTACAACGGACGACACCCTTTCGGGGACAGCCAATAATGACTCCATTCAGGCGGCCGGGGGCAATGATACGGTTAATGGCCAAGCCGGTAACGACCTGATTTTTGGCGGTCTTGGAGACGATACGCTTTCAGGGGGAAGCGGCGATGATGTGATTTTCGGTGATATCGGAAACGACATCTTGTCAGGTGACGAGGGTAATGATCGCCTTGAAGGCGGGGCCGGTGATGACACGCTGATCGGTGGATTGGGCGACGATTTGCTCATTGGTGGTGCCGGAGACGATATCCTGACGGGCGGTGCAGGCGTTGACACTTTTGCCTGGGAGCTGAATGACCAGGGCGTTGCAGGAAGTCCGGCGACAGATATTATTACGGATTTCGATACGACGCCGGATACCGGGGATAAGCTGGATCTGCGTGATTTATTACAGGACGAACAGAATAACGACCTGACCGATTACCTGCATGTTGAGAAGTCAGGGAGTGACACCTTGATTCATATTAATAGCCAAGGTGGTTTTTCCGGCGGCTATGATCCATCGGCAGTGGAACAAACGATCGAATTGACGAATGTTGATTTGGTAACCGGCTTTGCGGACCAGAGTTCGTTGCTTCAGGACCTTGTCGATAATGGCAAGTTAATTACCGACTAACATGGTCTGATACAGATTTATTTGGAGGGGGTATGCCCTATATAAAGCGGGATGAACAGGGGCGGGTTTGCGCCGTTAGCGCCATGGCCTGTGAGGGTTTTGATGAACAGCTTGCGGAAGACTCGGTTGAGCTGCAGGGCTTTATTGACCCGTGGCAGCCGGACAGGCATCAATTGGATGAAACGGATTTGGGCTTTATCCGGGTTCTGGAGGATTTGATTGATCTGTTGATTGAAAAAAACCTGATCTGTTTTACCGACCTGCCTCAAGCAGCCCAGGTGAAAATCCAGCAACGTCAGCACCTGAGGGAGGTGCTGACAAACCGGCTTGATCTCTTGGATGACCCTGAAGACTTTTAGTCTTGTGTTTATGGTTGGTTAAAGAATGGTCCAGTAGCACCGTCGATGCCCAGTTTGATGACTGTTTGCCATTCTTTTTCGTGGCGGATGCCGTCGGCAATCACGGATAAGCCGATTGAATGGGCAATTGTGCATAAGCCGCGCAGGAAAATCTGCCGGGCATTATTTTCGTCAATGCCATGGATGCTCATTTCATCGACCATCACATAGTCGACGCCCAAACCAGCAAGGTTACCGATATTGGCAATATCCGGCCCCACCTGTTCGATGCCCACATGACAACCCAGTGCTTGAAGCTCTGAGCAGATAGTTGCCAATGCGCTTAAGTGCTGATAAGCGCCGTATTCAGGGAAACTGATTCGTAATCGAGCGGCTTTTTCGGGTGCGGCTTTTAGCATGTTGAGTAGGGTTTGCCGGCTTTTTTTGTCGTCCAGGAATTGAGATGAAAAACTCAGTGCCAGCACGGCGTTGCTATTTGCCAGGCTGGCGATGGCAATTTCCAGTACGTGTAAATCCAGCTGGGGCGACAATTTCAGGCGAGAAAGCCAGGGGTGAAGTTCCTGGTAGGAGATCGTTTCTCCCGACTCCGGATGAATTTCAGGTAACGCCCTCAGGTAGAGGGTTTCGTTATTGATGGCTTTAACCGCCGCAGTCGAGAGCTGGCATGAACGCTGCTCGAGAGTTGCGGCAACCAGTTTATGCCAGCAGTCCAGCGTACAGGTTTCCGGCACCGTGTGGTGGCTTTCCGCAAGTTTAAGGCAGCTGCGTTGCGCTTGCTCTGCGCTGGCCAATGCGGCATCGGTGCGGGTAAGCAGTAGGGGAATCGTATCCGCCGGACTATAAAGTGTCGCCGCGGCTGGAATCGTTAACGGGTTTTCCAACTGCATCTGAGTGGCGATACGCTGGATATCTTCGTGAATTCGGAGCGCGGTCTTTTCAGTTTGTGTGCAGCCAGGAAGTAATAAAATAAAATCAGAACCATTGAGACGCCCTGCCAGGCTCCCCTCGCATTGGTCTGCCAGATCGTTAAGGGCCGCGCCCATAGTGACGAGCAAATTATCGATCACATCCCGGCCTTCGCTACGGTTCAGCTCCGCAAGGTGTTGCAAACGCATCAGGATCAGGCTGCCGACAGCATTGTCATTGTCCTGATTGAGGTGGGTCGCCAGTTTTTGGAGAAAGGCTTCGCGGTTGAGCAGTCCTGTCACCCTGTCCGTATCGGCTTCATGGCGAAGTTCTTGCAGGTTGCCCCCTTCAGTTTCAAGCAGTTGTTTGACTCGCCCTGACAGGTTATTCATGGATTTGACCAGCAGGCGGTATTCCCGCGTTTTAGGTTCTTTAACCGTAATAAACCTGCGTTCGCCAATGGCCTGGGATTGATGAACGACGTCATCCAGGGGTTTGAGAATGGCTTTGAGTAAACGATAGCCGATAAAGCCGCTCACCAGTGCACCGGCCAGGAAATACAGGAACATGAGCTGGGTGGATTTCCACATTTGGGCGTAGGCAAAACGGGAGTGACTTTTCAGGGTCAGGGTGCCGATCTGGCGCCAACCGTCACTGACTTGAGCAATGCCCGCTTCTGCCACAATCGGGAAAAGCGCCATAAACCAGCCTGGAGCCAGCTCCGCTTCTGCGCTGGCGGATTTCTCGATTAATTTTTTTCCATTGGCATCATTCAGGCGAATAAATTCATAGTGACCATTGTCGAATTGTGCGGAAATCAGCAGATCCTGCATCACAGGATCGGTTTCCTGCGAGAGGGATAGCGCCAGTGAGCTGGCATTGTCCAGGTTTTTGAGAAGCAGCTCTTCGGACAGGTAGTTTTGCGCCGAATGCGTGGTGAGCAGAAAGCTCCCGCTGAAGGCGATCACCATCAATATAACCACCGTGAGCCAAAGCTGTTTATAGAGCGACATTTGAAAACTCCTGTACTTTCAAATAAGTATAAGACAATTTTATAAACCCTCTGCTTGCATTCGATGCAACAGGTCGCGCCAGCGAGATAGACGGTTATGGGCCGTTCCGACGGGTTTGACCTGATCCTGTATCCATAATCCGGCACTGTTAAAACTGAAAACGGGGATCAAATCGCGACGTTGGGATGCGGGCAAAATTCTTGGGTCAAGATTATCGAGAATCAGGGGATCAGCATTGGGCGCCGGGTAGTAGGCCAATACCATATGTGCCTGGGTCATTTTTCGATCAACTGAGCCGACGCGGGCTTTGACATAAACCATGCGTAACTGCTCGACGGGTACACCGGCCAGCAGCAGCGAAACATATTTAGCGATACTGAAATCTTCACAATCGCCCTGCCTGCGCCCCATGGTTTCCAGTGGCGTTGCCCAATAGTCCAGCTGGTTCCAGATTCGCTGATCTTCGTCAAATTGAATGCGCTGATTAAAAAAACGGTTTACAGCTTCCAGCGTTTCTAGTGGTTCATTGTCCTGGGAAACGCTAATCAAGCGTTGCCAGGCCCGCAGGGTTTTTACTGCCTCGGAACCGTATCGCGAATCGGCCAGCTGCAGCATTAAATCATGGTTCGGGTTAGCAACACACCACCAGGCAGACACCAGGAAAAAGAAAACACTCAGGTTGTGTAATAGCTTTTTCGACATGAGGGTGAGGGATTGAGGCGACTGCAAGGGTAAGGTAACTCCGGTTTGCCCATAGGCTTCATAACATATTGTTTTTATGATGATTGTTAATGCCCGCTCTGGGCTGTAGAATCACCGGCGATATTCAGGATAGGCTTGAATTTTGCTTAATATGGACTATCCCTATATGTCGACGTTATGGGCTTTTCCTTAAAACCTGAGTGCCTCGTTATCTTTTCGGCACTTTGCGTTTGCGCTAATCGACGAGCCTGAAATTTAAAAAGGACTTAATCAAGCCATGCTATTAAAAAAAATAATAGTTGGTGGATTGCTAATTTGCACTCCACTAATAGGGATTTCGGCTGAATCAGCTAAAACATTACATGACGTGGTCTCTTATTCCGTACTGCACAATCCGGAAGTAAATGCCAGCTGGTATACCTTTCGGGCAGCACGTGAAGAAAAACGCGCCGCACAGGGAGGGTATTTGCCTTCCGTCGATCTTTCGGCGCAAGCCGGCAGCAAACGTTCTGATGCCCCATCCAGTTCTGTTAACAACTATGGTACGGATAGTGTCAACCTGACTTTGACGCAGATGTTGTTTGATGGCTTTGCGGTTCGAAATAATGTGGCGCGCCTGGACGCCGCTTCCTTGGCTCGCTTTTATGAATTACGCGAGGTTTCCGAGCAGAAGGCTCAGGAGGCGGCGGATGCCTACCTCGATGTGATTCGTTTTCAGCGCCTCGTTGATTTGGCCAAGGAGAATTACGTTCAGCACCGCTTGTTGTTCGATGACATTTCCGAACGTGCCGAAGCCGGCATTAGTCGCGGTGTTGATTTAGACCAGGCTAAAGGCCGCCTTGCCCTGGCAGAAACCAACCTGTTGACAGAGGTGGATAACCTGCATGATGTGAAAGTGCGTTTTCAGCGTATCGTGGGCTCTTTGCCCGCTGAAAATTTACAGTGGCCAGAATTACCTGTGGAGCGTTTGCCGCAGGATAAAGAGCGGGCGCTAACGGTTGCCTACGCTGAAAACCCGTCTATCAATGCAGCCATTGAAGCCCTGAATGCGGCTAAAGCGGAAGTGCGACAAAAAAATTCCCCTATGCTACCGCGCTTTGATCTGCGGCTGAGGCAAGAGCTTGAGCATGACCGTGATGGCGTCGACGGCCGCTTTGATGATCAAGCGGTTGAGCTGGTGATGTCCTACAACCTCTATAAGGGCGGAACTCACAGCGCCGAAAAGCGCCAGTTCCAGGAGCGGGTTAATGCCGCTTGGGAACAGCGGATTCAGGCTTGTCAGGACGTTAGGCAAACAGTGGCGATTGCTTACAACAATATAGCCAGCCAACGGGAACAGCTGGGCTACTTGGCGATCAACCGGGAATCCACTGGAAAAGCACGCGATGCTTATCGTGAACAGTTTGATATCGGTCAGCGCACGCTGCTGGACCTTCTGGATCAGGAAAACGAATATTTTCAGGTGAGCCGTTCCTACGTTAATGCCGAAGTGGACCTGGTTTCTGCGCAAATTGCCACCTTAGCGGGAATGGGAAGTTTGCTGGCGGCCTTGCAGGTGACGGGTTATGAAAATCTTGCAGCCGAGGGGCTGGACCTTGATGGTGAAACACAGGGTGATATTGAGGGACGTTGTCCCGCCGAGGCTCCTTCGCGGCTAAATATTGACAAGGAGCAATTGCTGCAGGAAGTGATGGAGCAGGCTCAGGCCGCCTACCAACCGTTAACAGGGGTTAAAAGCACCCCGGTTGTTTCTGTGAATGACTACGATACAGGGCAGCCTCTGTAGAAAACTGTCTAATCAGGGGCTGCTGGTAACCGGATGCCTCCGCTCAGTCTGGAGGGCTGTCAGCCGGTTTCGTCAGCTGATGAGGTAAGGATTCTTCCTTTCGGGGGAAAACCCTGGCGTTGAGCGAATGGTGCCCCGGAGAGGATTCGAACCTCTGACCTGCCCCTTAGGAGGGGGCCGCGCTATCCAGCTGTGCCACCGGGGCTGCGCTTTTTGTCGCGCGGCCTATTCTACGCATTCACCCGACCCATAGCCACAGGCTTCAGGGGAATTTTTGGTGAATGGATAAGTCTTGAATTTCCTTTCACTGGCCCAAAAATACATGATCATCAAGACAACGATTGAGATGGAACACGATGCGTATACTGTTATTTCTGGCGACTAACCTGGCAATCCTGCTGGTTGCGAATATTACCCTCAGCCTGCTGGGGTTCAATTCCTTTATGGCGGCTAACGGCATCGACCTGAACCTGCAGGCGTTGCTGGTATTTTGTGCGGTGTTTGGTATCAGCGGTTCGCTGATCTCGCTGTTCCTGTCGAAATGGATGGCTAAGCGTGCCATGCGGGTTCATGTGATTGAAACGCCCGCCAATGAACCTGAGCGCTGGTTGGTCAACGAAGTAAAAGCATTGGCGGAAAAAACCGGCATCGGGATGCCCGAAGTGGGTATTTTCACCAGTGAGCAGGCCAATGCCTTTGCCACGGGCTGGAACCGTAATGATGCGCTGGTGGCGGTCAGTACCGGGCTGTTGAGCCGTTTTAACAAGGATGAGGTGCGTGCGGTGCTGGCCCATGAGATAGGGCATGTGGCCAATGGGGATATGGTCACGCTGAGCCTGATACAGGGTGTGGTCAATACCTTCGTGCTGTTCTTCTCCCGGATTATCGGTCATACGGTGGATCGGGTGATCTTTAAAAATGAGCGCGGTCACGGAGTCGGCTACTACATGACGACCCTCTTTGCAGAGCTGATTTTAGGCGTATTGGCATCGATGATTGTGATGTGGTTCTCCCGTTGGCGGGAGTTTCGCGCCGACGCTGCCGGCGCCAGCCTGGCGGGTACGCCGACCATGATTGCTGCCTTGGCACGTTTGAAAGCGGAACAGGGGCAACCTTCGCAAATGCCAGATACACTGGCGGCCTTCGGTATCCGTGATGGCGGATTGAAACAGGGATTAATGAAGCTGTTTATGTCTCACCCGCCCCTGGAAACTCGTATCGAAGCGCTTCGGAACGCCGCTCAGCCCTAGGCGTTTGCAGCGTATTTTTTGACGGCCTCGCCGAAGGCATTGAACAGCACCCGGGAAACCGGATCCGTTTTAAGGTGCCACTCTGGGTGCCACTGCACAGCCAGGAAGAAATGCGCTGGGTCTGCAAGGCGGAAGGCTTCGGGGGTATCATCGTCGGCGATACCCTCCAAAACCAGGGTGTCAGCCAGACGGTCGATGCCCTGATGGTGCAGGGAATTGATGCTGATGCGCAATTGCCCGGTCAAACGATGCAGTAAACCGTTTTCCGTGAGGCTGATTTTATGGCTGTCCTTGTATTGCTCCGGCTGGGGTAAACTCAAAAACCGGGCGTGATCCTGTTTGCCTTCGATATCGGTCAGTTCCTGGTGAAGGGTGCCGCCGAGGGCGACATTGATTTCCTGAAAACCGCGACAAATCCCGAACACGGGCAATCGGGTTTCCAGTGCTTTTTCAATCAGGGTAAAGGACGAAATGTCGCGCTTGAGGTCATGCAAGGTGCCGGGCTTGCTGGCCTGGCCGCTATAGCGATCAGGGTGCACATTGGTGCGGCTGCCCGTTAACAGCAAACCGTCAATCAATTGGCTGTAGGCTTCAACGTCAAATTCTCCGTTCGTTGAAACCGGTATCAATACCGGTGTGCAGTTTGTGCCGTCGGCGATGGCGCGAATATATTCCTCGGCGACGCCGTGAAACAGGCGGTCCGGCTTGCCATCCCGGCCAAAGGCGTCGCAGATAATTCCGATCACAGGTTTTCGCGTGTTGTTCATCATTATTCCATAGGGTTTGCGGCTGAACAGTGGGACCTTCGAGGCAGCGGAATGATTCCGGCTTTACACTGTCCATAGTGCCTATAGGGCTATATGATGCCTGGCTAAGAATAATTGTCTACTCATGGACCGCTATGCTTGATACTTTGCCGCTGCTGCAAACCACCGACTTTCCCCGCGTTACCCGCTCAAAACTGGAAAAACTGCAGGTCAATCTGGGTTATTTATGCAACCTGAGCTGCGTACACTGCCATGTGAATGCCGGGCCGCGCCGAACGGAATTGATGGATCGCCAAACTGTCGAGCTGGTGCTTCAATTTCTGGAAAAGAAAGGAATTCGTGAGCTGGATTTGACGGGTGGGGCGCCGGAAATGAATCCGCATTTTCGCTACCTGGTCACGGAAGCCAGAGCCCTGGGCGTCAACGTGATGGATCGTTGCAACCTGACGATTCTGCTTGAGCCGGGTTTCGAATCCACGGCAGCGTTTCTTGCCGAGCAGGGTGTTGAGATCACGGCTTCCTTGCCCTGTTATGCCGAGCAGAATGTTGATAAACAACGCGGTAAAGGCGTTTTTCACGACAGTATTCTGGCGCTTCAGCAGCTCAACCAACTGGGCTATGGCCGCCCCGACAGTCCGCTCAAATTGAATTTGGTGTTCAATCCGCAGGGACCGAACCTGCCGCCTGCCCAGGAAGCGCTGAAGGCAGCATATCAACGCGAATTGAAACAGCATCACGACATTGAGTTTGACGATCTCTTTGTGATCACGAACATGCCTATCAGCCGCTTCGGCAGTATGCTGCTTTCCAAGGGGCTGTTTGATGACTATATGGCGTTACTGAAGGACAATTATGCGTCGCATAACCTGGAAACACTGATGTGTCGCTCACTCATCAGCGTTGATTGGCAGGGCTATGTGTATGACTGTGATTTCAATCAGATGCTGCACCTTCCGATGATTGCCAGCGATAAGCCCAAAACCCATTTACGCGACTTGATGAGCGTTGATGTGGCGGGGCTGGAGGTGCAGGTGGCCGATCATTGTTACGGTTGTACAGCCGGGCAGGGCAGCAGCTGTGGCGGTGCCCTGGACTGAGCCCGCTATGCTGCTGAGTATCATTGTGCCGGTGCTCAACGAAGCCGCTACATTGCCTGCTTTCCTCGATCACTTGCAACCCTTGCGGCGCGCAGGACATCAACTCATTGTGGTGGATGGCGGCAGCACCGATGAAAGCATGTCGATAGCCGAATCGCTGGCAGACCGGGTGTTGCAATGCCCGCCGGGCAGGGCGCAGCAAATGAACAGGGGCGCTGCACAGGCGGCAGGGGAATGGCTGCTCTTCCTGCATGCCGATACCTGGTTGCCGCAACCGGCCCAGCAGTGGCTGGCGTTGATGCAGGCAAGCCCGCGAATCTGGGGACGTTTTAACGTTCGGCTCAGCGGACAGCGACGGTGCTTTCGCCTCATCGAAACCCTGATGAACTGGCGTTCCCGCGTCACCGGTATTGCGACAGGGGATCAGGCTATTTTTATTCGCCGGGAGCATTTTGAACGCCTGGCGGGTTTTGCTGAGATTGCCTTGATGGAGGATGTGGAGCTGAGCCGTCGATTACGTCGAATTTCGCGACCGCTGTGCCTGAAGCAGCCTGTCAGGACATCGAGCCGTCGTTGGGAGGAAGCGGGCGTGCTGCGCACCATCCTATTGATGTGGCAACTGAGGCTGCGTTTTTTCCTGGGCGCCAACCCGGACGATTTGGTGCGGCGTTATTACCCCTCCCGTAAGCTTTCTCAGCCCTGATATGACGTGCTCCGACGCCTGTATTTTGCAGTTTGCCAAAGCGCCGCGTGCAGGAAAGGTGAAAACCCGCCTGATTCCGGCGCTTGGTGAGGACGGAGCCCTCCAGCTTCATAAGCGATTACTCAGACATACGTGGGAAAGCATCAATACAATAGGTCTTGCCGATGTCCAGCTTTGGACGGATGCTGCCGATTCAACCGGGTTTTTTGAAGACCTTCGCCCACCTGTGATGAAGCCTTCGCTGCAACAGGGCGCCGATTTAGGTGAACGGATGAGGGCGGCCATTGCGCGGACGCTACAACACTATAGCCAGGTCGTTGTGATCGGGAGTGATTGTCCTGTGCTGGATGCTCATTACCTCAACGAAGCCTTCATGGCGTTGCAGCAGGGAAATGATGTCGTGTTGGGGCCCGCCAGTGATGGCGGCTATGTCCTGATTGGCATGCGAATGGTTTATCCGGAATTGTTCGAATCGATCCCTTGGGGAAGCGACCAGGTACTGAAGCAAACACGGCAACGACTGAAGGCGCTCGATTGTCGCTGGCATGAGTTGCCGGAGCGCTGGGATGTGGATCGTCCAGAGGATTTGTTGAAGCTGGAAAAACTTACAAGCCGCTGGGGAGCCTCTGAATAAGGCGCTGATGGACTTATTCAGAGACTCTCTGGAATTATTTTGTTTCCAGGCGACGGGCTTCGCGTTGCAGGAAATAAACAAAGCGATCAACAATGCGTTGGCCTGTTTTATCGATACCTTCGAACTCAAAACCGCAGGAGGTTTCATTGATCTCGCGGCTGTAACTGCTGTGTTTTAGTACCAGTGGATAGTTGATTTTGTCACCCTCCGGCAGCGTGATTTCGACGTTTTCAAAAACATCCCCCCGTATCAGCATCGGTTCCACCTCACCGGTGAAATTGACGCGACAGCCGCCGATGGATATGTCGTGTAAACGACCGGATAGGGTCCCGGGACGGCTATTGGAGGTCAATGAGCAGTGCACATTGAGCGCCCGGGGAACCAGCGCACGGTATGAATTACGGCGCTGCTGGTAAATCATCTCCTTCGGCATCGGAATACGGTAAAAGGCGATGCCGTTTTCAACGCCTGAGCCGTTAATCATATTGGGTTTAAAAAACAGGCTGACGCCGCCATGACTTCCGCGGATGGAAAAACTGGCATGTTGAAGCGCCAATTCATGGCCTTCCTCGGGAGCGAGCTCATCGATGATCATGGAATAATCATCGGCATCGGTTTTGAGGATAATGCTGGTGTAGTATTTATCGATACCTTCAAAGCGGATGGTGATCGGCGTGCGCGCCTTCTGCACGGCAGAAAGAATGCTGTAGATCTGTTGGGCATTGGTAATGGTGCGTACCCCAATTACCCCCCCTGCCTCGTTGTTTTTTTGCTGAACTTCCAGAGCCATAAGCTTTTTGTGTTTTGTTGAGCCATAACGGCTCATTATTAGGCTTTAGCAAAAGTGTAGATGGCTCTGCGCGTTATGCAAATTTGTTCTATCAATTAAGCCTTGGCCAGTGAGTGGCCTTTGCCAACGGATGCAGATTTTCCGGCGTCCGTATAAAGCTGCTGCTCGCCGGATTGGCCGCGCAGAATGTTCAGCAGGGAGTCCAACTGTGCCTGGGAGCGATGCACGATGGTGCCGTTGACCTGGTTGGCCGCCTTACAGGTTTCCAGTTTTTCCTTGAGTTGCTGCCATTGCTGCTTTAGCTCGAAGGCTGCGTTGGCTGGCAGTGCCTCAAGACAGGCGGTCATGCCGGTTTCATCGCCCGAGTAGCCGGCATCAACCAGCAATTGGCTGCGGACTGTTGCATTGTTCTGCAGTTCTGCCAGCAGGCTGCTTTTTTGTTCCAGCAAGGACTGGATATTCAGGGTGTCGCGCTCCTTGAGAGCGGTGCGTTCTGCGATTAGCAGCGTGGACAGGGCGTCCAGTAATTCAATAGCCTGACTCATTGATGAGGACAGGGCAGTCGATGTTGCCATAGGGGCCTCCAGCGTGTTTACCGCGGCAATCGGCGCGGTAACCGGTTAAAACTCAAAATTAATAATGCTTTGAGCCAGGCTGAAGTTGTCGATTTCGTAGCTACCCTGATTGATGCGTTCACGGATGGCGTCCACGCGGGACTGGTCAACATCGGGTAATTCCTTGATCTGCGCTTCGAGCTTGCTCAACAGTTGTGCCTGGGAGCTGATTTCTATCGATTCCCCGACCGGCTCCGCCGAAGCGGATGCATGTTGTTGATTCTCAGCGCGAACAGCGTCTACACGCTCGGTTTTTTTGCCGGCGTTGCTGACAGAACCCTGTGTGAAGCTGTTGATTTCGTTAACCATTATCATGAACCTGTGATACGTGCTCTATCTATCGGCCGTCTATTGCAAAGCTTTAGTATTTTTTTACAAATCGGACTTTGAGCAGGTTTGGTTATTATCCTCGCTGAGAATGCTTTTATCAAACGGATAAAGTGTGATGGCTTTTACATCACGACTTGCACCAGTTTGCTGTTAATGACCCTCGCCGTCACAATGCGGTTAGAGGCTTTGTTCTTGACCTGTATCTGCTGGCCGATCCTTCCTTTCGAGACGGCAATGCCCGGGCTTTTTACGGTCAGGGCGCCGGATTGCGCCTGAATCATCACTTCATCCCCGCGGTTAATGACTAAAGGCTCGATAATCATGCTGGGTTGAATGACGCCATTGGTCCTGACGGGGCGTTTTAATGATTTTCCCTCCACCTCCTCAATACGGCTGAAAAAGCCCTGGCGAAGTTGTGAAATCTCCTGCTCCCTAAGGGTCACGAGCGAGGCGTCTATACGCTGATCCCTGGCCAGGGGCGCGGCTGCGGTGACGACTTTCTGGTACGCCTTAATGGTAACGGGCACATAAATCTGCCAGGGCTGTGGCCCTTCACAACGCACCTTGATGCTGACGCGGCCGATCATTCGGCTTTCATTTTTACTCAGTTGCAGGGGCAGCCCGCAGCTGGCCATCCGCAGGTTGGGGTCAATTGGCGTGACGGAAAACTCGATGCGCTGTTTGGTGTTACTGGCCTGCTTGTGTTGATACACGAGTTGGCTGACGTGCTTCTGGACGGCTTTTTCGATGCTTTTTGGCGAGGTAATGGCTTGCACCAGGGGGCTTTGCAGCAGGCAGGCGATGACGACCAGCCGGATCATTGTTGCGATATGTTTTTTACTGCTCATTTTTTGGGCCTTCGGTGCTTTTAGTGCATCGTCTAGTGCGTCGTCAGAATTTTGGCGTCTGGAATTCCTCTATGAATTCTCAGCAAGTTTTGTGCCGTTTTTTTGTGTGCAAAATGCAAACCGGCTGGTTTTGATTGTGAACTGTGGCTGCAGCGTCCCTTTACGTGGAGGGGAAATGCGTTGCCACTTTCTTTCGTCAGGTGGGGGAATAGCCTTGCCGCCCGGTGGGTGTTTGAGATGACTTTATCGTTTAACTGATTGATAAATAAGTAAATAAAAAAATGGCACGCATTCTGCATTGTTGTCGGTGTGAATCATTTTGGAGGCAACGATGGCCATCAGTTTTGAAGCCGCTCTGGGCATACATGACAAGGCGCTTGCATTTCGCAGCCAGCGCGCCGAAGTGCTGGCAAACAATATCGCTAATGCCGACACGCCGGGTTATCAGGCGCGTGACCTGGATTTCCGCCAGGTGCTGGCGCAGGCAACGGGAAATGGCGATATCAACCTGAAACGTACGAATGGGCGGCATCTTGCCAACGCCAACACGGCGGGCATGGGCGCCGAGCTTCAATATCGCGTGCCGATGCAGCCGTCCATTGATGGCAATACGGTGGACCTGCAAATCGAGCAGGCTGAATACACCGAAAACGCCATTGATTTCCAGGCCAGTTTTACCTTTTTGAACAGTAAATTGAGCGGCTTAATGCGCGCTATTAAGGGAGAGTAATCATGTCGCTTACTCATATTTTCGATGTTGCCGGAACCGGCATGTCGGCTCAGACAATCCGGCTGAATACTGTGGCCAGCAACATTGCCAATGCCGAGAGTGTCAGCAGCAGTACTGGCGAGACTTACCGGGCTCGCCACCCGGTCTTTTCCGTGATCAAACAGCAGGTCGACCAGGATGGCTTCGGTGGATTTGCGAGTGGTTTTGATTCGGCAGCCGGTTATGGCGTCAGGGTTGACGGCATTATTGAAAGCCAGTCCGAGCTGCGCCAGAAGTATCAGCCGGATCATCCTCAGGCCGATGAAAATGGCTTTGTCTATTACCCCAATGTGGACGTGGTGGCCGAGATGGCGGACATGATTTCCGCCTCGCGCGCCTATCAAACCAATGTGGAAATCATGAATACCGCCAAGCAAATGTTGCAGCGGGTTCTGACGCTTGGGCAGTAATGTCCGGTGATTGTGCTTTGAAAGGAGCTGACTCATGAGTGAAGTAACCGGTGTTGATGCTGCCAGTATCTTCAGTCGCATTAACGAAAAAACCCAAACCCAGCAGGAGAATGAGGATAAGACAGATTTCCTGACCCTGTTGGTGGCCCAGTTGAATAACCAGGATCCGCTGAATCCGCAGGACAGTACGGAATTTATGTCGCAATTGGCACAACTGGAAACGGTGCAAGGTATCCAGGACCTGAATAAATCCTTCAGTAGTTTTTCCGAAAGCATGCTGTCAAACCAGGCTTTGCAGGCAACTTCGCTGGTGGGTCGAGATGTGCTGGTGGCGTCGAATAGTGGGCTGCTGCAGTCGGGAGAGCCCATGACCGGAAGCCTGGCGCTGCCGGCTTCGGCCAGTTCGGTGAAGCTTAATGTGTTTGATACCTCGGGTGCCCTGGTGCGTGAGTTGTACCTGGGCGATCACTCTGAGGGCAGTCTGTCCTTTAGCTGGGACGGCATGGATAACAACGGCCAGCCGGTTGCTTCCGGTCAGTACCTGATCGTTGCCCAAGGCAGCATTAACGGCGAAACCACCGAAATTGATACGGCGGTCAACTTCAACGTCAACAGTGTGACGCTGGATCCCCAGCAGGGCACGCTGCTCAACCTGGCCGGACACGCCGGGACTGTCCCATTAACTGACGTGCTGCAAGTACGTTAAACCCGATTTTAAAAGGAGAGTCATCATGGCTTTTAATACCGCACTTTCAGGCTTGCAGGCCGCTTCAGCCGCGTTAAACGTAACGGGCAATAATATTGCGAACGCCAGCACTACCGGCTTCAAATCGTCCCAGGCTGAGTTTGGCGATGTCTACGCTTCATCCGTATTGGGTGGTGGCCAGAATGTTATCGGCAGCGGCGTTACGCTGACCGATGTGGAGCAGAATTTTGCCCAGGGCAACCTGTCCTTTACGAAAAATGCGCTGGATTTGGCGATCAACGGCAACGGCTTCTTTATCGTTAATTCTCAGGGGCAGCAGCAATACACCCGTAACGGGGCCTTCGGGGTCGACAACAATGGCAACCTGGTGGATAACTCGGGCGCTTTTCTGCAGGGTTTTCCTGCGTCCTCCAGCGGCCAGATTGCCGGCCAGCTTGGCAACCTGCAGGTGGTCAGCGGTAACCTGGCCCCGATTCAGACCACAGGCCTGAATGGCTTGGTCAACCTGGATTCGCGGGAAGTGTCTCCGACCGCAACGCCCTTTGATCCTAACGACCAGGATACCTACAACCACGCTACTTCCATTTCGGTATTTGACAGCCAGGGCAACTCCCATGTGATGACCAAATACTTTGTCAAGGATCCGGCTCCGGCCACTAACCAGTGGACGATGTATGTGTTAATTGATGGCGATGATGTGGGGCGTCCCGCCGGTGGTGTTGCGCCCTCAGCTTCGTCAACGCCAACCCGTCAGTCCTACACGCTTAACTTCAGCGACGACGGCGCCCTGACAGGGACGGTTCCGGCAACGCTGGTAGTGGATGGCTGGGTTCCGGTCGACAGTAACGGCACCTATAACGGCACCGAACTGCCGGGCGGGGCTGCTGCGCTGCCAACCGATCCTCCCAGCACTTCGAATTTCGTGATCGATATGACAGGCAGTACCCAGTTCGGCAGTGTTTTTGCTGTGAACGATATCAACCAGAACGGTTTTGCCGCCGGCCTGTTGACCGGGGTAGATATCGCCAGCACCGGTGAAGTGTTCGCCCGTTACACCAACGGCCAGTCACGTATCCTGGGGCAAGTGGCGCTGGCGAACTTCAGTAACGTGGAAGGCCTGTCTCCGCAGGGTAATACC
This sequence comes from Pseudomonadales bacterium, assembly GCA_041395865.1. GTDB lineage: Bacteria > Pseudomonadota > Gammaproteobacteria > Pseudomonadales > IMCC2047 > IMCC2047. The sequence continues at coordinate 56,205 of JAWKZQ010000013.1, read as the reverse complement.
CAGTGGGCAGAAACCTTCGAATCTGGCAACCCGATTGTGGGCACGCCTGGCAGCTCCTCGTTGGGCGTTATTCAGTCCGGTGCACTGGAGGAGTCCAATGTGGATCTGTCCCAGGAGCTGGTAAAGCTGATTCTTGCGCAGCGGAACTATCAGGCCAATGCGCGGGCGATTGAGACCGAATCCACGGTGACGCAGGCCATCCTGCAGCTGCGTTAACCGATAGAAACAGAAACGAGAGACGGGTAGAAAGCCATGGATAAATCACTCTACGTTGCCATGACCGGTGCCATCCAGAATATGCGTGGCACCGCGATACATGCCAATAACCTGGCGAATGTCAGCACAACCGGCTTCCGCAGCGACTTTGCACAGGCGCGCTCCATGCCGGTATTCGGTGAAACTTACGCCTCGCGGGTGTATGCCATGGAGGAAAATCCGGGCACCAATTTTATATCCGGCGCCCTGCAGGAAACCGGCCGCGACCTGGATGTTGCCGTCAACGGAGAGGGTTGGATCGCCGTGCAGGCAGCAGACGGCTCAGAGGCCTATACCCGTGCCGGTGAGTTGAAAGTGGATTCGCTGGGTGTGCTGCGTACCGGCAACGGTTTGCCGGTGATGGGGCAGGGCGGCCCGATTGCCTTGCCACCTTTCGAAAAAATTACCATAGGCAGTGACGGCACAATTTCGATTCAGAGTGTCGGGGCCGGCCCCGAATCGGTTGCCCAGGTCGAGCGTATCAAGCTGGTTAATCCTGAACTGCAACAACTTTACAAGGGCGGCGATGGTTTGATGCGCCAACGCAACGGCCTTGCAGCGCCTGCGGATGCGGCGGTCAGCATCGTGACCGGTTTTGTTGAGGGCAGTAACGTCAACGCGGTTGAGTCCCTGACGGAATTGATCAGTCTGTCTCGTCAATTCGAACTGCACGTAAAAATGATGAACATGGCTGAAGAAAATTCCGAGTCTTCGGCACGACTTTTGCAGCTTTCCTAATAACAGACATAAAAAGCCAAATTTGTGGCTTTGATGGAGAAATAGCATGTTAGCTTCATTGTGGATCAGTAAAACGGGTTTGAGTGCACAGGACCGGGCGCTGGCGAGCATTTCCAACAACCTGGCCAATGTCAGCACCACGGGCTTCAAGCGTGAGCGTGCGGTGTTCCAGGATCTGCTTTACCAGGTGGACAAGCAACCGGGTGCGCAATCCTCCCAGTCCACGCAACTGCCTTCCGGGTTGCAAACGGGCACCGGGGTGAAAACCGTTGCCACCCAGAAAATGCATACGGAAGGCAACCTGGAGATCACAAACCAGCCGCTGGATGTGGCGATCAACGGGCGTGGATTCCTGGAAATTTTGCTGCCAAACGGTGAAACGGCCTATACCCGTGATGGCCAGTTGCAGGTTAATTCCGACGGCACCTTGGTGAACTCCCAGGGCTACGAGGTTCAACCGTCCATTACCATTCCCAACAATACCCTGAATATCACCATCGGCAGCGATGGTGCGGTCAGTGTGACAGTGGCCGGCAGTTCGACCCCGACTTCGCTGGGCAACCTGCAGTTAACCGATTTTATTAATCCAACCGGTCTGCAGGCGATCGGTGGCAACCTGTTCAAGGAAACGGCCGCCAGTGGCACGCCGACTACAGGTACGCCGGGTGAGAACGGGTTGGGAACCGTTGAACAGGGGGTTCTGGAAAGCTCCAACGTTAATATTGTTGAGGAGCTGGTGAATATGATCACCACCCAGCGCGCCTACGAAATGAATACCAAAGTGATTTCAGCGTCAGACCAGATGTTGCAGTTTGTAACCCAGAGTCTGTAGTCCAGTCGAGGTTAAGCGGGTGAGTACACAAGAGCGCATTATCACGAGAGCCGTCTGGTTCATTGGTCTGGTCAGCATCTGTGCGGCATTTTTGCTGGCCGGTTGCAGTACGACGCGTTTTGCCCAGCCTGATGATCCGCAGTACGCCCCGGTAATGCCCGATTACCAGGCGCCATCGCAGTCGGTAAACGGCGCGATTTACCAGCCTTACCAGCGCGTTTCCTTCTTTATTGATCGCAAGGCGCGTCATGTGGGCGACATTCTCACGGTTAACCTGGTGGAAAGAACGACAGCTTCGAAAAAGGCTGAAACGGAAATCGATAAAAGTGCCAAACATAACCTGGCAAGCCCAACGCTACCTTTCACCAGCATTACCGACAAGCTGAAAGATGAAGGATTGGCCACCAGTATTGACGGAAGTAACTCCTTTACTGGCGAAGCAGAAAGTGATCAAAGCAATAGTTTGTCGGGCAATATCACGGTAACCGTTACCGATGTGCTGCCGAACGGGGTGCTCAGGGTGCGCGGTGAAAAATGGATGACCCTGAATACCGGTAATGAATACATCCGCATTACCGGCATGGTGCGCTACGAAGATATTTCTCCGGAAAATACGGTGCCCTCTACGCGACTGGCGGATGCGCGTATCACCTATAGCGGCACCGGCAGTTTCGCCAACTCCAATGAAATGGGCTGGTTTTCCAAATTCTTTATTGGCCCGCTGTGGCCCTTTTAAGCGGAGCGCCTGATGAAAAATACTCGCTGTAAATCGAAGGTCAGCTATTGGCTGGTGATGTTAGCGTTCATGCTGGGCACGCAATCGGCAATGGCCGAACGTCTCAAGGACCTTGCAACGGTCGCTGGCGTGCGTACCAACCAGCTGATCGGTTACGGCCTGGTGGTGGGGCTTGACGGAACCGGCGATAAAACCGCGTTCACCAAACAGTCCTTTAAAAATATGCTGACCCAGTTTGGTATCGTGCTGCCTGCGGGCGTTACCCCCAATCCGAAGAATGTGGCAGCGGTGGCTGTACATGCCGAACTGCAGTCCTTTGCAAAACCCGGGCAGACCATTGATGTGACGGTCTCTTCGCTGGGCGACGCCAAAAGCCTGCGCGGCGGCACCCTGCTGATTACACCGCTCAAGGGTCTGGATAGCCAGGTGTATGCGATTGCCCAGGGCAACCTGGTGGTTGGCGGTTTCGGTGCTGAAGGCGCGGACGGTTCACGGATTACTGTTAATGTGCCCAGTGTGGGCCGGGTGCCTAACGGCGCAACCGTTGAGCGGGCGATCCCCAGCGGATTTACCTACAGCGACACTTTAACCTTTAACCTGAATGCGCCGGATTTCACCACCGCCAAGCGGGTCGCCGACAAAATCAATAACCTGCTGGGCGCTAATACCGCCTTTGCGCAGGACTCCACCTCTATTCAGGTGACGGCGCCACGCGATGCCTCGCAACGGGTAACCTATTTGTCGGTGCTGGAAAACCTGGAAATTGATCCGGCTGAAGCGACGGCCAAGGTCATCATCAACTCGCGCACCGGAACCATTGTGATTGGCAAGCATGTGCGGGTATCCCCGGCCGCCATTACCCACGGTAACCTGACAGTGACCATCACGGAAAATCCACAGGTGAGCCAGCCCGGTGCCTTCAGTGAAGGCGAGACCGTCATCACGCCTTCGACGGATTTGACCATTGAAGAGGGCGCCAGCCGTGCCTTTGTCTTCAATCCGGGCATTTCACTGGATGAAATCGTGCAGGCCGTGAACCAGGTTGGGGCTGCCCCCGGTGACCTGATGGCCATTCTGGAAGCGCTGAAACAGGCGGGTGCCCTCAAGGCCAGCCTGGTGGTGATTTAGGAGCGATACGTGAATACCTCATTCCCATTGAGCAGCCAGCTTACCCAGCCCAGCCAATTGGCCAGTCCACAGGCCTATACGGATCTGGCCAACCTGGAAAAAATTAAGCAGCAGGCGCAAAACGATGGCGAAGGTGCGCTGCGGGAAGTGGCGCGCCAGTTTGAGTCGATTTTTCTTAATATCGTGCTGAAAAGCATGCGTGGCGCCAACGAGGCTTTTGCCGAGGACGGTTTCTTTAACAGCCAGCAGTCGAAGATTTACCGCGATATGTACGATCAGCAGATCAGCCTGAGCATGACAGCCGGTTCCGGGCTGGGATTAGCCGATATGCTGGTGAAGCAGCTGGGGCGATTTGTGGATCGTGGCCAGGCCTCCGACGCGCAGTCGGGCGAAACAGGGAAAGCAGAGATCAGTGCTGAACAACAGCGAGGATTGCAGGCTTATCGTCAGCTTGCGAGATAACAGGGTGACTTCAGGTTTGCCGGAACCAACCGGCGAGTTTGGCAACAAGGGTGTTCGGTTAACATGACAGAATTGCTTAACATCGGTTTATCGGGGCTGAATAGCAGCCGTATTTCGTTACGGGTGGCCGGCCATAACGTCACCAATGCCAATGTTGAAGGCTATTCCAGGCAGTCGGCCGAACTGGGCACGCGCCCTACGGAGTTTCTGGGCGGTTTTTACCTGGGAACCGGCGTCGAAGTGGAGGCGGTGCGCCGCATCACCAATAATTTCCTGGTAGCGGGCTTACGCAGCGATACTTCGGTCTATGCTGGCGCCGAAACCCTGAGTACGCTCATGGACCAGCTGGACCAGCTGTTCTCCAACAGCAACTCAGGCCTGTCGGGAAATATGTCGAGCTTTTTTTCAAGCCTGCAAACGGCGGTGGATAACCCCGGATCCATTGAAGCGCGCCAGGTTTTTCTATCCAGCGCCGAAGGACTCACCCAGAAATTTAACAGTCTTCATAATCAATTGCTGGTGTTACAGCGGGATATCGGTTTGCAGGTGGAGGCCGTCGCTCAGCAGGCGACTTCCTATACCCGTGAAATTGCCGATTTGAACGCTCAAATTGCGATTGCCACCAATAGCGGCAGCAACCCCAATGACTTGCTGGATAAACGCGAACAGGCACTCAACAAGCTGGCGGAGCTGGTCAATATCAGCGTCATTCCCACCGATAACAATGGCGTCACCGTTTCGGTAGGCAATGGGCAACCGCTGGTAGTGGGAACCGAGGCCTTTGAGCTGACAACGCTTGCCAATCCGGATAACCCTTCGCAGCGCGAACTGGCTATCCGCTCGGTGAGCGGCGCGGTTTCCCCGGTCGGTAACGGCGTCAGCGGCGGTATGCTGGGAGGCCTTTTAAGTGTTAAGGGCGAGGTGATCGATGATGCGCTGAACAACCTGGGGCGCATTGCGCTGGGTGTGAGCGGCTCATTGAATGCCCTGCATAATCTGGGCATGGATCTGGAAGGTAACCTGGGCGGCGATTTGCTCACCGATATCAATAACGCCAACTCGATTGCCAACCGCACCACTGCCAATGGCGGCAACTCTCTGCCGCAGGACCAGGTGGTCAGTGTCTCGATTTCGGACGTCAATCAGTTAACCACCAGTGATTACCAGTTGGATTTTACCGGCGCCAACACCTATGTACTGACGCGAGTCAGCGACGGCGTGAGCAATGCCGCGCTGGATCCCAGTTTGACCGGATCGCTGGGGGCTTTACCGGCAACCGTTACCGTTGACGGAATGACCATTACCCTGGAGAGGCCTTCCGGAGCCTTTGCCGCGGGCGACCGTTTTCTGATTCAGCCGACGCGCGGCTTTGCTGATGAAATTGCGTTGCAGGTTGATCGTGCCCAGGAAGTTGCCCTGGCGTCCCCGATTCGCACGACCACCAACGCCTCCAATACCGGCAATGCGGCCATTAGCGCCGGTGAGGTAACCGATAAAAGCACCCCGTTTTTTGCCGCTGCTGGACAGTTGTCTCCGCCGGTGACGATACGGTTTACCAGTCCGACCAGTTACGACATCCTGGATAACAGTAACCCCTCAGCGCCCGTGGCATTGGCGCCACCGCAGACGGGATTAACCTATCCGCCGGTCGCGCCCAATGGCATTCTGCCCGCCAGCTTCGGCTTCCAGGTTGATATCACGGGTACGCCGGCGGCGGGAGACAGCTTTAGTGTCGATTACAATGCGGGAGGCGTCCTGGATAATCGCGCCGGCCTTGCGATGGTTGGTGTTCAGACCAGCAGTGTACTGGAAAATGGCAGCATGACGCTGGAATCCGCCTATGGTGTGTTTACTCAGGAAATCGGCACCCGTACCAGCACTGCCCGTAATAATCTGGAGGCCAGCCAAACCCTGCTGGAACAGTCGCAGGCGATGTTGCAGTCGGTGGCTGGCGTTAACCTGGATGAAGAAGCGGCGCGGCTGGTTGAGTTTGAACAGGCCTATAATGCGTCGGCTCAGGTGATTAATGTGGCGCGATCCATTTTTGATACGTTGTTGAGTGCTTTAAGAGGGTAACGGGGACAGCTTATGAGAATCTCCACGCATCAGGCTTTTCTGGCGGGGTTGCAAGGGTTGCTGGAAGGGCAGGCAAATGTAACCCGTTTGCAGGAACAGATAGCCACCGGTAAGCGGGTGGATACGCCCGGCGATGATCCTGTTGCCGCGCCGCAAATTATTGCCCTGAAACGACAAATTGAACTGATCAATCAGTATAAGAAAAATGCGGATACCGCCACGAACCGGCTACAGCTCGAAGAAACGACGCTGGGCAGTATCGAGAATACGCTTCAGGGGGTCAGGCAGCTGGCAATTCAGGCCGGTGACGGCGCTTTGGACCAAAACGGGCGCGAGGCCATTGCCGCGGAATTGCAGCAACGGGTTGAAGAGTTGCTGGGGCTGGTAAATACCCGAGGCGTGGATAGCGAGTACCTCTTCTCGGGCTATCAGGCCGACACCCAGCCCTTTGTGCGCAATGCCAGTGGCGGGTTTAGTTATCGCGGCGATGAGGGGCAGTTATTTTTGCCGGTGGCCACGGATTTGAACCTGGCGGTAAACGATTCGGGCAAAGCGCTGTTTATGGGTATCCCGATTCCAAACGATTTTACAATGCAGGCGGACCCCGGTAACGGCGGCTCCGCTGTGGCACAAAACGCCGCCGTGATTAATCAGGCGGATTTCGATGCCTTTTACCCCGATGATGCCGTGATCACCTTTTCGGTGGCTGGCGGCACTACCACCTACAGTGTGACCCGGGTATCCGACGGCGCGGCAATTAGCGGCGGTACGCCACCGCAACCCCTGACCAACATGGCTTACACGCCAGGCGAGGCCATCGCCTTCGAGGGGATGCAGCTGGAAATTACCGGTACGCCCGCCGATGGTGATGTTTTTACTGCCGTGCATGACAATCCGCAAAAACTGGATATGCTGGGTATTGTCGACCGTTTGGCGCAGGGATTGGTAGCGCCGGGGACGTCTCCGGCCGAGTATGGCGAGTTGATCAGCGATGCGCTGATCAGTCTGGACAATGTTTTATCCTCTATTAACCGTACGGTGGCGCAAATAGGTTCACGCTTGAATACCATTGAAAGTGTGCAGGAAGCGAATGCGGACATTAAGTTGATGAGTCAAAATACGCTGTCCAAAGTCGAGGACCTGGACTTTACCGAAGCAATCAGTCAGCTAACGCAGGGTACTTTTATTCTCCAGGCTGCCCAGCAAAGCTATGCGGCGATCAGTAACCTGTCGCTGTTTAATTTTATCCGCTCGTAACAGCCGGTTTCCTGTTAATCCTTTAAGCCCGTTATGCCTTGACCGGGTGTAACGGGCCTGTCTTTTGGGCCTGGCCGTTTGCCACGCTAATCGTAGAAATAACACCCCGTTTCTAGTTTGGAAATAATTTCTAAAGTTTCCTTTTTCAATGTCGATAAAGTATGTGCATGGCGAATTTTATCGCCTTTCACTAACCACTTTCATCGGTCGTTCTCTTGGAGAACAAAGACCGTAAGAAAGCAGGAGGCTTAACATGGCACAAACAATTAACACCAATATTTCGTCCTTGAACGCTCAGCGTAATCTTAATAATACCCAGAGTTCACTGAGCACTTCCTTGGAACGTCTATCCTCAGGTTTACGCATTAATAGCGCTAAAGACGACGCGGCAGGCCTGGCGATCAGTAACCGTTTTACGTCACAGATTCGTGGTCTCAATCAGGCAATTCGTAACGCTAATGACGGTATTTCTCTGGCCCAAACCACTGAAGGGGCGTTGCAGGAATCTACTAATATTCTGCAGCGTATGCGCGAGCTGGCAATTCAATCTGCCAACTCCACAAACTCCGCTTCCGACCGCGCCAGTTTGAACTCGGAAGTTAACCAGCTCAAGCAGCAGCTGGATAACATTGCTAACACCACCGAGTTCAACGGATTGAAAGTTCTGGACGGTACATTTACTACGCAGGCGTTCCAGGTAGGTGCGAATGCTAACCAGACCATAAGCTTTTCTATTGCCGGAGCCTCAGGGGATAAACTGGCGAACAATACCGTAAACACGCAAAACGCAACAGCTGACCAAGGTACGGCGTCGACAACTGACGCGGCGGCAACACTGCCTAGCGCAAATACCATTGCGGCACAAACACTCACTATTTCCGGTACTTTGGGTTCTGGTAACGTAAGTGTCTCTGCGGGCGATAGCGCCTTTACAGTAGCTGCCAAAGTAAACGCAGCAGAAGCCAGCACCGGTGTCACTGCTGATGCAAGCTCTACGGCAACGATTGGCACTCTGAGTGCTGCCGGTACGGTTACTTTGACGCTTGGCAGCGGTGGTTCAACACAGACCGTATCTGCCGGTGTGACTACCAGCGACTTGAGCGCGCTTGCTACTGAAATTAACAAGGTATCAGGTACCACTGGTATTTCTGCTGAGGTGAGTGGCGGTACTCTGACCCTGACACAGGCTGAAGGTAAAGATATTAATATCGAAAACTTCAACCACTCTACAGCTTCAGCTACTGTAGTGGTAGGCTCCACAGCGATTGGCACAGATCCTGAAACCCTGACTCAAGGGGCGAATGACAGTGTCGTTGTTAGTGGTTCGGTAACTTTCAACTCAAGCAATAGTTTCTCCGTTTCTTCAAGTGTTGCAAACTCAGCCGGTAGCGTACTTAACGTTGCAGCAGATACAGCAGTAGGCTCTACTCAGCAACTGGTAAGCTCTATTAGCGTGACTTCAGCGGCGAATGCCCAGTCCGCAATCCAGGTTGTTGATTCTGCGTTGCAAACCATTTCCGGTATTCGTGCTGATTTAGGTGCGATTCAAAGCCGTTTTGAGTCTACTATTTCCAGCTTGAGCTCTACCTCGGAAAACCTGAGTGCTGCCCGGTCTCGTATTCTGGATGCGGACTTTGCTGCGGAAACTGCCAACCTGACTCGAGCAACCATTCTGCAGCAGGCAGGTATTTCTGTTCTGTCACAGGCGAATGCATTGCCACAGCAGGTGCTGGCGCTTCTCCAGTAGTAGTAGCGATTGAGAAGCCATGGCTAGGTGTTTTTTCTAGCCTTGGCTTCTTTAAATTGGATACAGACTTATAGGTGTGTGGTATGGCGACTCTGATAAACGATACCTCTTCGCCCGCGACATCGCCGGTTCAAGGAATTTCGAAGCCTGTCAATTCGACGAGACAGGTTGCAGCGAACCAGGTGGCAGAAGTTTACACCGGGAGTGTGCAGGCTGGTGGGCAAGCAGGGAAACGAGAGCTGGAAGCGGCCGTCAGTAATATCAATGACTTTGTTCAGAATATTCAGAGAAATATTCATTTCTCTGTGTCTGAAACTTCTGGACGAACCATCATTGAGGTTTACGACAAGGAGACGGATGAGCTGATTCGAGAAATTCCGTCCGAGGAAGTGCAGCGCATTTCAGCTGCGATCGCAGAACAGTTGAGTGAAGGCTTACTCGTTAAAACTAATATTTAGTAAATGCTGAAACCTGGCAGGAAAACTGCATAGTTTATTGAGCAAGCAGTTTTCAGATTAGTGACAGGAAAGCGGGAAAAATTATGGCTTCAGTTTCATCACTTGGTATTGGCTCTGGATTGGATCTCGGTTCAATTCTGTCGCAGCTGGTTGAAGCTGAGCGTGCTCCTACGGCGCAACGCCTTGATTTTCAGGAGGCGAAAACCCAGGCAACCATTTCTGCGTTTGGCTCCCTGAAGAGTTCTCTGTCTGAATTTCAGGCGGCTCTACAGGGACTCGCCAAACTGGAGGAGTTTCAAACTCGTTCTGCTACTTCCAGCAATCGTGATATTTTTACTGCAACGGCCGATAATACCGCGGCGGTGGGAAGTGCTAATGTCAATGTGCTTAATCTGGCCGAAGCTCATAAGTTAGTGACGGCTGATTTTGCTTCTCCGGATGCTGTGGTGGGTACTGGCTCGTTACAAATTACAGCGGGTGGCAGCAGTTTTACGGTGAATGTCACCGAGGGCAAGCTGAGTGATATCAAGGATGCTATCAATAACTCATCGGCAAATACTAAACTATCGGCAAGCATTCTTACCGTAGATGATGGGTCGGGTGGTACTGTCTCTAAATTGGTGTTAACTGCTAAAGATAGCGGTACAGACGGCGCAATTGAGGTGACTGTCAGCGACGATGATAGTAATAACACTGATGCCAATGGGTTATCCCAGATGTATTTTAAGGCAGGCGATGCTAATAACCGTCTGACTGAACTGGTTGCAGCGACTGATGCCCGTATTACCGTTGATGGTTTTACCGTCAGTAGCGCAAATAACGAGTTCAAGGATGTCATCACTGGGGTAACGATTACGGCCTTGCAAAAGTCAGCTGATCCGGATAACGAGCCTCCCGGAATCCTGACAATTGCAGTTAACAAGAGCAACGTGCAAGGTAAGGTTAATACTTTTATCAGCAGCTTTAATGACCTCAAGGACACCTTGAATCAGTTGCTGGATTTCAATACTGCAACAGGTAAAGCAGCCATTCTGACCGGAGACACTTCGGCGCGGAATACTGAGTCCCAGATTAGTCGCTTATTGTATGGCAACCTCTCCGATGCGACTGGTAAATTTAATAATCTGGCGCAGCTTGGTATCAGTACCGATGCTAACGGCAAACTTTCACTTAATCAGGAAACTTTCGACAGGATTCTGGCTCAGGACTTTGATGATATTGGTTCTTTCTTTGCGAGTGATAAAGGGCTTGCTAAAAAGCTCGATGGTTTGATGACTAACTTGCTAGGTAGCACAGGTATTATTAAAGCGCGTGAGGATGGTTTAAATACAGCATTGCAACAAATTGCAGATGATCGTGAGGCGCTGGATCGACGACTTGCCGCTATTGAGGAAAGAACCCGGCAACAGTTTGCCGCTCTCGATGGCTTAATCTCCCAGTTGAACTCTACCGGCAATTTTTTGGCTCAGCAGTTAAGTAATACCAACGCCATTATTACAGGTTCAACCAAAAAATAATCAATACCAGAAAGAGGCAGGCTTTAATGAATAGTCAACAGGCAATCAAGCAGTATCAGCGTGTCAACACACAGAGCAGTATTGACGGTGCCAGCCCTCATCAGCTTATTTCCATGCTGATCAATGGCGCTCTGTCTCGCCTTGCCTCGGCTAAAGGTTGTATCGAGCGGCGGGATTATGCGGAAAAAGGGGTGCAGCTGGGCAAATCCATCGATATTATCGGCGGCCTGCAAAGCAGCCTGGACATGGAAGCTGGCGGTGATGTGTCTGCTAACCTGGATGCGCTTTATGACTATATGATTCGCCGACTCAGTGAAGCCAGCCGTCAAAATGACATGACAATTGTCGACGAGGTTATCAACCTGCTGAAGGACATCAAGCAGGGTTGGGATGGTATCCCGCAGGAGTTTCATCACCTTAGCAGCCAAAAAAACCAGGCGAGTGCGGCAGGCTAATGCAAAATAATTTGCAAAGTCACGGTGCCGATGAGCATTGGCACGTTATTTTAGATGTCAGCCAAACGCTGCTTGAGGCGGCGGCTGCCGCGCAATGGGATGTGCTGGAAGAACTGGCGGGTCGGCGGGATAAACTGATTCGCCACTATTTCTCTCAGCCGATTACCGTTGCTAACGCCCTTCATATTCACGATAAAATCACTCAGCTGTTGGCGATGGACGAGCAGGTGCTGGGATTGGCCCGCCAGCAGCAGGATAAGTTGCTGCCTGTGCTTGCAAAAATGGTCAAAGGCAAGCAGGCCGTAAGTGCCTATCAGCAGCACAGTCGTTGATTTTCCTCGCTTAAGGGGGCCTGGCCCCCGATTTTTTTGATCATAGCGGACTTCCGGCGCGATTGGGTAAAATAATGACAAGCCCTCTCTTTGGATGTCTTTATGACCCAAGCCCACCTTTTCAAGCCGCAGCCAGAAACCATTCTTGATAATGAAACAGGGCGGATTGTGCTTGTGCAGCAGGCACTCTCGCCGGAAAGTGCAGGCCGTGTTTTTGATCAGCTGCGTCATGAGGTTAATTGGCAGCAGGACCAGCTTCGTATCGCCGGACGCTGTATTCCGATCCCCAGGTTGCAGAGCTGGTACGGCGATGCCGGCGCTCTGTATGGCTATTCCGGTTTGTCTCTTAAAAGTAATGGCTGGACGCCGACGCTACTTGAACTCAGGGCGCTGGTGGAACACTGGAGTTGCGTCGCGTTCAACAGCGTACTGCTGAATCTATACCGTGACGGGCAGGACAGCGTCGGCTGGCACAGCGACGATGAGCCTGAGCTGGGGCGGCAGCCTGTGATTGCTTCCTTGAGCCTCGGTGCCAGCCGTTATTTTTCGATGCGCCGAAAGCGGTCGGGGGAAGGCCGGATAAAAATCCAGCTTGATTCGGGATCGCTGCTGGTCATGTCTGGGGCGCTGCAACACTGCTGGCAACATCAGGTGGCAAAAACGTCCGTAGATGTGGGTGAGCGAATCAACCTGACCTTTCGCTGGGTTCGTCCCGATTAACCTGTTTTTTTACCGCCGTAATCCCCTTAGCAACAGATTTTTACTGCAAATTTAGTGGGTCGCTATATACTTGCCGGTCAGATAAAATTCACCCTCTAATGGCCTGTAATCTCCCAGAATAGTTATCCGATGAAAAGTACTGAAATTCGCAAAGCCTTTCTCGACTTCTTTGAACAACAGGGGCACGAGCGTCTGCCCAGCAGTTCACTGGTGCCAGCTAACGATCCGACACTGTTATTTACCAATGCGGGAATGGTGCAGTTCAAGGAAGTTTTTCTGGGTAATGAAACGCGCAACTATAACCGGGCGACTACCTCGCAGCGTTGTGTACGTGCCGGCGGTAAGCACAATGACCTGGAAAACGTCGGCTATACCGCACGCCACCATACGTTTTTTGAAATGCTGGGTAATTTCAGTTTTGGGGATTACTTCAAGCGTGAAGCCATTAAGTTTGCCTGGGCGTTCCTGACGGAAAAGCTGGGCTTGCCGGAGGAAAAGCTGTGGGTCACGGTCTATGAAGAGGACGATGAGGCTGCGGACATCTGGCTGAAGGAAATGGGGGTTTCTGCAGAGCGCTTCTCCCGGCTGGGTAAAAAAGACAATTTCTGGTCAATGGGCGATACGGGTCCCTGCGGCCCCTGTACCGAAATTTTCTACGACCACGGCGAGGCGGTTGCCGGTGGTCCGCCAGGCAGCCCGGAGGAGGATGGCGATCGGTATATCGAAATCTGGAACCTGGTATTTATGCAGTTCGAGCGTTCTGCCGACGGCACCATGACGCCTTTACCCAAACCGTCGGTTGATACGGGCATGGGGCTGGAGCGTATTGCCGCTGTTATGCAGGGTGTACACAGTAACTATGAAATTGACCTGTTCCAGGCGCTGCTGAAAAAGGCAGCGGATGTTGTCGGTGAGGCTGATACAAGCAATACCTCGTTGCGGGTGATTGCAGACCATATTCGTTCCTGCAGTTTCCTGATTAGCGATGGCGTGATTCCATCCAATGACGGTCGTGGTTACGTGCTGCGCCGAATTATCCGTCGCGCTATTCGTCATGGCCATAAACTGGGTATGAAAGAGGCCTTCTTCCATAAACTGGTTGGCGCCTTAGCGAACGAAATGGGAGATGCCTATCCCGAGCTTCTCCAGCGCCAAACACAGATTGAGCAGGTGCTGGCAAAAGAGGAAGAACAGTTTGCGAAAACCCTGGATCAGGGGATGCAAATTTTTGAACGCGACCTGGCCGAACTGAAGGGTAATGAAATTCCCGGGGAAACCATTTTCCGCCTGTATGACACATACGGATTCCCGGTGGACCTCACTGCCGATATCGCCCGGGAGCGTAACCTGATTATGGATATTGCCGGCTTTGAGCAGGCCATGCAGGCACAGCGTGAGCGGGCTCGCGCGGCCAGCACCTTCGATGTGGATATGCGCGCCGATGTGGTGCTTGAGGGCGAAACGGGTTTTTGTGGCTACGAGCATCTCAGCGAGCAGGGAACCGTTACGAACCTTATCAAAGACGGTGATGGTGTCAGCGAGATCGAGGCTGGCGATCGCGCCATTGTGGTGTTGGACCATACCCCATTTTATGCAGAGTCTGGCGGGCAGGTGGGCGATGTCGGCCTGATCCGGTGCGGTGAAGCACTGTTTCGAGTGGAAAATACCCTGAAACAGGCGGGCAGTCACTTGCACCAGGGCGTGCTGGAGGCCGGCGTTTTGTCGACCGGTGCCATTGTGGTTGCCGATGTCGATAAGCAAAAACGCCATGCTACCGCGCTAAATCACTCGGCAACGCACCTGTTGCATGCGGCACTTCGCCTGGAACTGGGCGAACATGTTACCCAGAAGGGATCGTTGGTGACGCCGGATCGGTTGCGCTTCGATTTTTCCCACTTCGAAGCGGTAACGCCCGTACAGTTGCGAGCAATTGAAAAACTGGTTAACGAAAAGATTCAGGCCAATACGTTGGTGGAAACTGAAACCATGGCGCTGGACGCGGCCATGGAGAAGGGTGTCATGGCGTTGTTTGGTGAAAAATACAGCGATGAGGTGCGCGTACTGAGCATGGCGGAAGGTTTTTCCGTGGAGTTGTGCGGTGGTACTCATGTGAACCGTACCGGCGATATTGCCGTATTCAAGATTTTGAGTGAAAGCGGTGTGGCCGCAGGTATCCGGCGGATTGAGGCTGTAACGGGCTCTACGGCGCTGGCTTATTATGAAAGTCTGGAAAAAGGTTTGGCTGATATTTCGGGTGTTGTGAAAAGCTCGCCGGATCAAGCGGCTGAGAAGGTTCGCCAGCTGGCCGCCAAAAACCGTGAAATGGAAAAAGAGCTGCAGGCCCTGAAAGCGAAAATGGCAACCAGCAGTGGTCGTGACCTTGCTGCTGAAGCTGTCGAAATGAAGGGCATCAAGGTGCTGGCGCACGCCTTCGACGATGTGGACAATAAAACCTTGTTGAGCACCATGGACCAACTGAAAAGCAAGCTGGGGACGGCTGTGATCGTGCTAGCAGCCAGCCAGGGAGATAAGGTCAGTTTGGTCGCGGGTGTTACTAAGGATGTGACGGACCGTGTCAAAGCTGGTGAGCTGGTAAATATGGTCGCTGCCCAGGTGGGTGGTCGCGGCGGCGGCAGGCCGGATATGGCCCAGGCCGGCGGTAATGATCCCGCCGCTGTTCCGGCGGCCTTGTCCTCTGTTACTGCCTGGCTGGAAGAGCGATTGTAAGCCGGTTAGCGGCTTCTGGGGTAACTATTACAAACACGGGCATTCGTTGCCTTTAAATCAAAGTTTTAGTTTAAATCGGGCGCGGATTGTTGTTAAATGGCGCCCTTTTTAGCATCAACGAATAGCAGCTGAAAACTTAATGGCACTTTACGTACAAAAATTCGGCGGAACCTCCGTAGGCAGTATCGAGCGCATCGAGGCTGTTGCAGAGAAAGTGATTGGCTACCGTCAACAGGGACACGATATTGTTGTCGTGGTTTCGGCAATGAGCGGTGAAACAAACCGCCTGATTGATCTTGCCAAGCAAATAGATGACAACCCGAAAGCACGGGAAATGGATGTGCTTGTCTCTACGGGGGAACAGGTCACTATTGCATTGCTCAGTATGGCGTTGGAAAAACGCGGCTGTGCTGCCCGTTCCTACACTGGCGGCCAGGTTAAAGTGCTGACCGATAGCGTGCACACCAAAGCGAGAATCCGTTCGATCGATGAAACGCGTATGCGTGGCGACCTGTCTGAAGGGCGAGTCGTTGTTGTGGCCGGCTTCCAGGGTGTTGATGAGGAAGGAAATATTACTACATTGGGGCGCGGCGGCTCGGATACGTCCGCTGTGGCCTTGGCGGCGGCCTTAAAGGCTGACGAGTGCCAGATTTATACCGATGTGGACGGTGTGTATACCACCGATCCTCGTGTGGTGGATAAGGCGCGCCGTTTGGAGAGCATCACCTTTGAGGAAATGCTTGAGATGGCGAGCCTGGGGTCCAAGGTTTTGCAAATTCGTTCGGTTGAGTTTGCCGGTAAATACAACGTGCCCTTACGCGTGCTGTCCAGTTTTGAAGACGGTCCTGGCACATTAATCACCCTAGAGGATGAAGACGTCATGGAACAGCCTGTCGTTTCAGGAATTGCTTTTAACCGAGATGAGGCTAAATTAACCGTTCGGGGAGTAGAAGACGTCCCGGGTGTTGCTTCCAGGATTCTGGGAATTATTAGTGCCGCCAATATTGAAGTGGATATGATTATCCAGAACACGGCGGAGGATAATACCACTGACTTTACCTTTACGGTGCACCGTAACGACTACCAGAAGGGCCTTCAGCTGCTTGAAAGTAGTATGGCGGATCTGGGTGCACGAGAGGTGACAGGCGACAATACTATTGCTAAGGTGTCACTGGTAGGCGTCGGAATGCGTTCACATGCAGGCGTAGCGGCCCAGATGTTCAAGGCGCTGGCTGATGAAAACATCAATATGCAGATGATTTCTACGTCTGAGATCAAGATTTCTGTAGTTGTGGCAGAGAAGTATCTGGAGCTGGCTGTGCGTGCTTTACATACAGCCTTTGGTTTGGATGCGGAAGAAGTAGAATAAAAACCAGGGTGCTGCCTGTACCGACTTGCAATGTGGCAGCTTTAATTACTGCTGAGTTTGGGGAGACTTGAGTAATGTTGATTTTAACGCGACGCGTTGGTGAAACGCTCAAAATTGGTGATGACGTTAACGTAACTGTGCTGGGTGTTAAAGGCAACCAGGTTCGAATTGGTGTCGATGCGCCTAAGGAAGTTGCTGTGCATCGTGAAGAAATTTACCAGCGAATCCAGCAGGAGCAGGAAGACTCCGAAAAGGACTAAAACAATTAGAAATAAAGTTGTTTTTGCTCTTTGAATTTCCACAAAACATGGTATTATCTCGCACCTCTTAACCGGTGGCGAAATAAGCTTTCCGGATGTGGAGAGGTGGCCGAGTGGCTGAAGGCGCGCCCCTGCTAAGGGCGTATGGGTTTACACTCATCGAGGGTTCGAATCCCTCCCTCTCCGCCATGATAATTTGAGTTTAAGCATCCGTAGCTCAGCTGGATAGAGTACTCGGCTACGAACCGAGCGGTCGGAGGTTCGAATCCTCCCGGATGCGCCATTTTAAAAAAGCCCGCACAGCGCGGGCTTTTTTATGGGCCGGGTTTGTAACTGCAGTTGGAATCGGGTGGTCAAAAATTTGCCAAACCGTTCAATTAATTGTAGTTTAACGCCCTGGATTTTCAGGCCTCCGCATGGAGGTGGCCTGCACAAAAAGATAAAAAATAGGTGGCTCCAGTGACTGAAACCTTATTTGATCAAGGCCTTTCTCTGCTGATTTTCGGTGTCAGCGTCGTATTCGTGTTTTTGACCCTGTTGGTGATCCTCACTACCGTCATGTCAAAAGCTGTAAATCGTTTTTTTCCTGAACCTGTACCTGAGCCTGTTATACCAAAAAAGCCACAAACGTCAGCCGCTCAGTCTGACGCACACATTACGGCCATTTCAGCCGCTGTTCACAAGTATCGTCAAGACCATCCGAAGAAGTAACTGCCCGGGCAGTTGGTGGTGGTCTGAGAACCCCATTCTAATAATCAGAGGCGCTAATCAATGAGCGAGAATAAAAAACCACTCGGTATTACCGATGTTGTGCTGCGCGACGCACACCAGTCGCTGTTTGCAACCCGTATGCGTTTGGATGACATGCTGCCGATTGCGGAAAAACTAGACCGCGTTGGCTTCTGGTCACTTGAATCCTGGGGTGGGGCAACATTTGACGCTTGTATCCGTTTCCTGGGCGAAGACCCTTGGGATCGTATTCGCGAGTTGAAAAAGGCCATGCCGCATACACCTCAACAGATGTTGTTCCGTGGCCAGAACATTCTCGGCTACCGCCACTATGCAGACGATGTGGTCCGCAAATTCGTCGAGCGTGCGGCGACCAATGGCGTTGACGTTTTCCGCGTATTCGATGCGATGAACGACATGCGCAACATCGAAACAGCTGTGAAAGCCGTTATTGAAAATGGCAAGCATGCCCAGGGTACGCTGTCCTACACTGTGAGCGAGCTGCATACGCTGGACGTTTGGCTGCAGAAAGCCCGTGAAATTGAAGACATGGGCGCGCACTCAATCTGTATTAAGGATATGGCCGGTTTGCTGAAGCCCTATGATGGCTACGAGCTGGTTAAGGCGCTGAAAGAAACCGTTGATATTCCTATTCACATGCAGTGCCACGCAACAACCGGCCTGTCCACGTCGACTATCCTGAAGTGTGTTGAAGCAGGCATCGACAATGTCGATACCTCCATTTCTTCCATGAGTATGACGTACGGTCATTCGCCCACAGAGTCTGTCGTAGCGATTCTGCAAGGCACTGACCGTGATACAGGACTGGATCTGATCCTGCTGGAAGAGATCGCCTCCTACTTCCGTGAAGTCCGTAAAAAATACGCTAAATTTGAAGGTTCTCTGCGTGGTGTGGATTCCCGTATTCTGGTTGCGCAGGTCCCAGGCGGCATGCTGACCAATATGGAAAACCAGCTGAAAGAGCAGGGCGCTGGCGATAAGTTCGACGCTGTGCTGGAAGAGATTCCCCGCGTACGTGAAGACCTGGGTTTTCTGCCGCTGGTAACACCCACCTCTCAAATTGTGGGCACCCAGGCGGTATTGAATGTACTTACCGGTGAACGTTACAAGTCTATCTCCAAGGAAACTGCCGGTGTTTTGAAGGGTGAATATGGTGTGACGCCTGCACCTGTGAACGCTGAGTTGCAAGCTCGTGTCCTGGAAGGCGCTGAAGCCATTACCTGTCGTCCAGCCGATTTGCTGGAGCCTGAACTGGACAAGCTGACCGAAGAATTGAAAGGTTTGGCCGCTGAGAAGAGCATCAAGCTGGCGGCTGACGAAGTGGATGACGTGCTGACTTACGCGCTGTTCCCGCAAATCGGTCTTAAGTTCCTGGAAAACCGTGGTAACCCGGATGCCTTCGAGCCAGTTCCAACACTGGAAGATGCTCAGGCCGCAGCGGCGCCTGCCGCTGCCAAAACGGCTTCCGGTTCCGAAGTTTACACAGTGGCTGTCAACGGCACCAAGTATGTGGTCGAAGTGGCTGAAGGCGCAGATGCGGCAATCTCAGCAACCCCTGTTGCTGCTCCTACTGCAGCGGCCCCTGCTGCTCCTGCGGCTGGCAGTGCGACGGTTAATGCACCCTTGGCAGGTAATATCTTCAAGATCAATGTTGCGCCGGGTGATCAGGTTGCGGCCGGTGATGTGGTTGTCATCCTGGAAGCGATGAAGATGGAGACTGAGGTGCGTGCGGCAGAGGGTGGTACTGTGGCAGACGTACTGGTGAAAACCGGGGATTCCGTTGCCGTTGGCGATGCCCTGATTACTCTGGGCTAAGAGGCAAGAATCTATGGGTGCACTATACGGACTTTGGCTTGATTCTGGATTAAGCCAGATTACGGTCGGGCAGGCTTTCATGATGGCCATCGGCCTGTTGCTGCTTTACCTGGCTATTAAGAAAAACTTTGAACCCTTGCTGCTGGTGCCGATTGGTTTCGGTGCGTTGTTGGTCAATATCCCGGGTGCTGGCATGGTCGACGCCCCGGTTTATGATGCGCTGGGGCATTTGGAGTCGCCAGGCGGCCTGATCTACTACGTTTATAACATCGGTATCGCCAGTGGCGTATTCCCGCTGTTAATCTTTATGGGCGTAGGGGCAATGACCGATTTCGGTCCGCTGCTGGCCAACCCCAAGACGCTGTTCCTGGGCGCGGCGGCGCAGGTGGGCATCTTTGTCACCGTTATGGGAGCGGTTGGTCTCAGCATGACAGGTCTGGTGGATTACTCGATTGCCGATGCCGCTGCCATTGGTATCATCGGTGGTGCAGACGGCCCAACGGCCATCTTCGTGTCGAGTAAACTGGCACCTGACCTGCTGGGTGCGATTGCTGTTGCAGCCTACTCGTACATGGCGCTGGTTCCGTTGATTCAGCCCCCTATCATGCGTGCGCTGACCACGGAGAAGGAACGCAAGATTGAAATGGTTCAGCTGCGTCATGTCAGCAAGACAGAAAAGATTGTCTTTCCGCTGGTGCTGTTGCTGCTGGTTGCTATCTTCCTGCCCAGTGCGGCGCCGCTGCTGGGTATGTTCTGCCTGGGCAACCTGATGCGTGAATGTGGTGTTGTGGAGCGTTTGAGCAACACGGCTCAGAATGCCTTGATCAATACGGTCACTATCTTTCTGGGGCTGGGTGTTGGTTCCAAGCTGGCTGCCGACAAGTTCCTGGATATTAAAACGCTGGGTATCCTGTTGCTGGGCCTGGTGGCCTTTGCCATCGGTACTGCGGCAGGTGTGTTGATGGCCAAACTGATGAACAAGTTTACCAAAACACAAATTAACCCATTGATTGGTTCGGCAGGTGTTTCTGCGGTGCCGATGGCCGCACGGGTTTCCAACAAGCTGGGCCTGGAAGCCAATCCACATAATTTCCTGTTGATGCACGCCATGGGGCCAAACGTTGCCGGTGTTATCGGTTCAGCGGTAGCCGCTGGTGTGATGATCAGCATGGTGAGCGGCTGGTCTTAAAGCCATTCATGCTTCGATGAAAAAAGCCCGCGTTTACGCGGGCTTTTTTTTGGGGGGGGATTAATGTTCTGTCCAAACGCTAATATCACCAAGCCAGGGGTATTTTGACTTTTGCGCTATTAGACGGCTTTCGATTTGGCCGGCAGCGGCTTCGCTTGGCTGCCTGTTTAAAAACAGCTCAATATCCACACGATTTTCCAGGTAATGCAGGGTGATGCTTTTTACTTCGCGATCACTCTCCCAGCAATGAGAAAGCGCTTCCAGCACCTGGTGGCGAAGCGGTAGCAGGTTGTTGTTGGCGCTGAGCCGAGTATCCTGGTCGTCTTCTACATCAATGTGGTAGATGACGTCATTGATTGATTCAAACTGGCCGAGCAGCTCCCGGGCGGCCCACTCGCCAATATTATGACCTTCGGATACGCTGATATCGGGCGCAACCTGTAAATGCATATCCAGCAGAACACTGTTCGCCATACGACGGGTGCGAAGGTCGTGTACATTAATGATGCCGTCGATTTGCAGGAGTGTTTCCCGAATGCGGTGCAGTTCGGGCTCATCAAGACCTGTATCGACAAGTTCCTTTAAATTTTCCCAAACCAGGCTGATGCCGATCTTGCCGATAATTAAAGCAACGAGAATAGCGGCTATCACGTCGACCCAGGCATAGCCCAGCATGCTGGCGGCGACCCCAACCAGTACGACAATGGAGGAGAAGGCATCGCTCCGGCTATGCCAGGCATTGGCGATTAGCAGGCTCGAATTGATTTTTTCCCCTGTTTTACGGGTAAGCTGGTAGATCCATTCCTTGCCGACGATGGAGAGGGCGGCAACGATAAGCGCCGGCCAAGTGGGCAAAGTGGCGTCCCTTTGGGTGTTTAAGAGATTAAGGTAGTTGTAGGCCAAAATAACGGCAATCGCGACCAGGCTGCTGCCGAGCAGTGTCGTGCCAATTGTTTCGAAGCGGGCGTGACCGTAGGGGTGTTTACTGTCAGGGCCGTGATTAGAAATGCGCGTGACGATGAGAACGAAAATATCGGTAACCGCATCGGAAAGGGAGTGGACACCGTCGGCAATCAGGGCGTGTGAGTTGGCCATCTTGCCGACAATCAGCTTTAGAACACCCAGCACGATATCCAGAATCATACCGATGATCGTGACTCGATGTGCTATCTGTAATCTCTGTTGATCTAGTGTCGGCACAGGTTCATTCCTTCAAAAGCAGAAAGCTTGACTCATTATACGTTGTTGCTTGTTTAACCCAAGATAATCTGTTTGCAAGGTTGCTTCCCGAAAGTTATCAACTAGAGCTGATTTGTAAAGCGGCTATGCATGAATAGGGCGTAACTCATTGATTGGTTTTGTAACCTATTGATAATTATTGGTATTTATTTATGGCTTTTTAACTTGGGCTGCGGGCTGGACGCGCTTAAGGGGCTTACCAGGATTTGGGTTGTTTTTTATCACCAGAGTTATCCACAGGGTTGTGGATGCCTTTGGATGAGCCAGGTTTTCCAGGGTATGTTCTTAATTGGCTTAATCGTTTGCCATGAACTATGGTTATAGCCAGTCAATCAACAGGACAAATAAAGTTATGCCATGTGGGTCTATGCAAAACGAAGCGCGACAACACCCAAGAACACCTATTCGACTAAAGGTATGTCTGCAAATGTCGGAGTTCGGTGAGATATTTGCGGTGACCCGGGATATTTCCGATGGCGGACTGTTTGTCCTGGTGGACGCGGAGCGGGTTCCTGATATTGGCGATGAGGTCAGTGTCCAGGTGCAGGGGCTACCTAATGGCATGGAGGCCCCGTGGGTTCGAATGGAAGTCGTTCGCGCCGACCGCGAAGGTATCGGCCTGATGATCCTTACTTAACTGCTTGGCTGGCGTTTGCCCTTTGTAAAACCGGGTTCGCGTACATCTGCAGATAAAAGTCCTGAAGTTTGCTATCGCAGGTTTGCAGTCGCTCCATAAAGGCTGAATGCTTGGCAGCATCTATGTTGTCAGCCGGAATATCCAGATCAGGGTAGAGCTTGTGTGCGGCCGTATAGTTGGAGGTGTGCAGTCGGTAGTTGGCAAGAATTTGCTGGTCAATAACCTCCGCCACCTGCTCGGCATCATTAAATAAACCCTGCAAAGGCTCGCCGAAGGCGATATGTACGTCGCCTTTCTGGCCGACGATGCCGGTGACGATACTGCGGTCATCTTCACCCTCAGCCTTTTGGTAGTTGCCTGTGGTAGCCGTTTCGTAGAGCTCGCGGCTGATCATCTGGTCGCAGGGGTTATACTCGTACGAAATGCTCACGGGAACAATCTTTAACCAGTTGATGTAGTCCGAAAAACTGAGGCCGCTTTTTTTCTGGCTCATATAAAACATTTTTATAATCGCCGGATCGGTCCGGTCGATACCGTCCTTTGCCCGGCCTTCTTTTTGAGCGATCCAAACAGAGTTGCCGGAAGCAAGGGTGTGCTGAACGTAGGCGGAAAGGTTGCTAAACGCAGCCATTTTTTCTCTTACGCCACTGGCCGAGCGCTTCACAATAAAGCTTTTGTTAAGACGCATCAGGTCAGCGACAAAGGGTTTCTTTAATAAATTATCGCCAATGGCCAACTCGGGTGTTTCCAGTCCATGGTGGTAAAGCGCAAAGTTAACAAAGGCCGGGTCCATAACAATATCTCTATGGTTAGAGATAAATAGGTAGGGCTGCCCTTTGTGCAGGTTGTCCAGTCCCGAGAAGCTTAAATGATGGGTGCTGGTTTCGATGACCTGTACGACATAGCGTTCGATGAGTTGCTGGACATCCCGGACAGAGCGTAACGGGGCCAGCTCGCGAGCCAGCTTTCGCCTGACAATTGGTTTTAGCAGCTGCTGCAGCCAGACCGGTTTGTTGGAAAGCTTAAAGCCACAGATTGCACCGATGAATTCCTCATCTTTTAACAGGCGCGCAAGGATGGCTGGAACCTCTTCATCGTGATAGGGGCGAATATCTTCAAAGTTCGTCATGGAAAAAGGTATTATCTGGTGCTGTTGCGCATTTCCGGTTTCGGGAGCAGTGTTCATGAATACGCTCCTGGTCCCGGTTTTAATTAAAAGAGTTTGGCGGTGCTAGTCGGTATTTTAACTATCATTAAGCCAACGAGCAGTAAAAAAGAAACGGAACTCTAAATGACTGGTTTTGGCTTTGCAAGTTATGCTATCGCGGCGGTTTTGTATGTGCTTCTGGGCGTTTTACTTTGTACCAGTTGGCGCGGTCGGTTGCAGGGTGGTTTATTGCTGTTGGCGGTACTGGTTTCCGTTGCCTGGGCTGTATTGGCTGCAATGGCCAGTGAGGCAATGCTGATTAGCCTCAAGCACCTGTTGGCGGTTGAAGTCATACGCAATGTTGCGTGGACAGCATTCCTGTGGGGCTTGCTGAGTTACACGCGTCCGGAGGGTTCTAGCGTTCGGTTGCGGGTTGCGGTCAGCCTGTACCTGGTATTTTGTGGGCTGACCCTGTGTGCTGAGCTTTCACCTGTGGTAAACGGTCTGGTAAACGCGCTGCTTGCCTTTGATTTTCGTATTCTCAGTCATGTGATCCAGGCTGTTATCGGTTTGTTTTTAGTCGAGCAGGTATTTCGCCGTACTCGCCAGGAATCGCGATGGGCTGTGAAGTTTCTCTGCATCGGCCTGGGCGGCCTGTTTGTTTACGACTTTGTCATGTTTGCAGAGTCGCTTCTGTTCAGCCGAATTGATGCTGATTTTTGGGATGCGCGCGGCATCGTTAACGCTATTATCGTTCCCTTCATCGCCGTCTCCGCAGCCAGGAATCCGCAATGGTCCATCGACATTTTTGTGTCGCGAAGTTTCGTTTTTCATACCACCGCTTTATTGGCGACCGGCGGATATTTGCTGGTGATGGCGGTTGTCGGCTTTTACCTGCGTGACTTCGGGGGCTCCTGGGGACGGCAAGGGCAAGTTATTTTTGTTTCCAGTGCGTTACTGGTTTTACTGTTGTTGATGTTTTCTGGGCGCATGCGCGCCCATATCAAGGTATTTTTTAATCAGCACTTTTTTTCCTACAAATACGATTATCGAAAGGAATGGCTGGATTTAAACCGGGCGCTGGTAAATGCAGAAACCACGGAAAGTTTGCGCGACGGCACCATTAAGGCACTGTCCGATATCGCAGACAGTTCGGGCGGGGCGTTATGGATTAAACGCGAAGACGGCAGCTACGGCCTGGCTCATGAACGCAACACGCATATTATCGGGATGGACCGGGTTACCGTTGATGATTCTCTGGTCGCTTTCCTTATTGAGCGGCAATGGGTTGTTGAAGTCCCTGAATATGAACGAACGCCGGAATTATACGGTGACCTGCAATTGAGCCATTGGTGTGAAAAGGTAGATGGCTTATGGCTGGTGGTGCCCCTTGTGCAGCAAAATCAACTGTTTGGCTTTATGGCGTTGGTTAAGCCGCGTGTGATGAGGGGGATTAACTGGGAAGATCATGACTTGCTGAAAACGGTTGGTCAGCAGTTGGCAAATTACCTGGCGTTGATGGACGCCAGTGAAGCGCTGGCTCATGCCCGGCAATTTGAAGCGTATAACCGGCTGTCGGCATTTGTTGTGCATGATTTGAAAAACCTGGTGGCCCAGCTCAGCCTGGTGGTCACTAATGCCGAGAAGCACAGGCATAACCCTGAATTTATTGATGATGCGATTGAAACGATGGCCAATTCCGTCGAAAAAATGAATCGCTTGTTGACGCAGCTGCGCAAAGGCGAAATCTCTTCAGTCAATGAGAAAAAAATCAGTCTGGCAGAGGTGCTGCAAAGTGTCGCGGAGCAACAAAAAAACCGCAGCCCCGTTCCAGAGGTGAGTTGCCAGGATGACCCTCAGTTGCTGGTAAATCGCGATAAATTGGTAGCGGTATTAGGTCATTTGGTCCAGAACGCGCAGGATGCTTGCCGTGATGATGGCTGGGTGAAAATCAATCTGTATAAAACCGATAATCAAGCTATTATTGAAGTGGAAGATAACGGCAGCGGCATGGATTCGCGCTTTATTCGTGAGCGCCTGTTCAAGCCTTTTGATACGACGAAGGGAAATGCCGGTATGGGGATCGGTGTTTTTGAGGCGCGCCAATTTGTTGAGCAGCAGGGCGGGCGTATTGAAGTGCAAAGCCAGCCGGGTCAGGGGACCCGGTTTACATTGAAGCTGCCGTTGGATAAAAACGCCTCCAGAGAAGAGGTTAATTTAGAAAGGAGCCTGGCTTGAGTTCGGCAAAGGAAACAGAAAAAAAAGTACTGCTGGTCGTTGAGGATGATCCGGGCCTGCAGAAACAGCTCAAGTGGTGTTTTGAGGCCTATGAAGTGGTGGTCGCCGGTGATCGCGAATCGGCGATCAATGCGTTAAGACGTTATGAGCCCTCCGTCGTAACACTGGATTTGGGACTGCCGCCGGACCCGGCAAATGCGACGGAAGGTTTGGCAACGCTTGAAGCAATTCTCAGTTTGTCGCCGCGTACCAAAGTGATTGTGGTGACAGGAAATGACGACAGGGATAATGCCGTTCGGGCTGTCAGCTTGGGAGCCTACGATTTCTACCAGAAGCCGATTGATCCTGAAATACTGAGCCTGATCATTGATCGAGCCTATAACCTGAGTGTCCTGGAAACGGAAAACGAGAAACTGGCCGGGCAGGTGGGTGATATGCCCTTGGAAGGGGTCATTGCCAGCAGCCCGGAAATGCTCAAGATCTGCCGTACTGTGGAAAAAATTGCGCCGACAGATGTGACAACACTTTTGTTGGGCGAAAGCGGGACAGGAAAAGAGGTCCTGGCCAAGGCGATTCATGCCTTGAGTGCGCGGGCAAAAAATAACTTCGTGGCGATTAACTGTGCGGCTATCCCTGAGAACCTGCTGGAAAGTGAGCTCTTTGGTTATGAAAAGGGCGCCTTCACCGGCGCGGCCAAACAGACCAAAGGTAAGATCGAATATGCCGATGGCGGCACCTTCTTCCTGGATGAAGTGGGTGATCTGCCGATGTCGCTGCAGGCTAAATTGCTAAGGTTCCTTCAGGAGCGCACCATCGAGCGATTGGGTGGGCGAACTGAAATTCCGGTGGATATTCGTGTGCTGTGCGCGACGCACCAGGATCTTGAGCAATTGATTGCTGAGGGGCGTTTCCGGGAGGATTTATATTACCGGATCAGTGAAATCAGCGTGAATATCCCGCCATTGCGCGAACGAAATGGCGATGCCGTCGTCCTTGCGCGAGCCCTGTTGGCAAAATATGCCGGCAGACATAACAAGGATGTCAGGAGTTTCAGCGCCGATGCCCTGGATGCTATCGGTAGCTACAGTTGGCCGGGTAATATCCGGGAGCTTGAAAACAAGCTTAACCGTGCT
Organism: Pseudomonadales bacterium; assembly: GCA_041395865.1. Lineage (GTDB taxonomy): Bacteria > Pseudomonadota > Gammaproteobacteria > Pseudomonadales > IMCC2047 > IMCC2047. The sequence goes on along the minus strand of JAWKZQ010000013.1, from coordinate 28,988 downwards.
GTGGTAATGGCCGATAACAAGCAGGTGACGGCAGAGGACCTGGAGCTGGAAGATGTCGAAGCGCGCAGTCTTCCTTTCAATCTGAAAGAGGTCAGGGAAGCGGCAGAAAGCGAGGTGATCCGCAGGGCTATTAATTATGCCGGTGGTAATATTTCCAAAACGGCTGACCTGTTGGGTGTTACGCGACCGACCCTCTATACCCTGATGAATAAATACGGCATTGCCGAGAGTAAAGCGTAGACAGTTTGGCGTGGGTTCAGGATATACTTACGCCTTGTCAGGAACCCCTTTGATACGAAAGTTTTGCTAGGCGCCGGCAGGCGAGCCCAATATGAAAATGAAACTTCCCTCTGGTGCGTTGATAGGCCTGTTTTCAGCGGCGCTTTTTACCCAATATGTACAGGCTGAAGCGGTTGTTCAATGGTCAGGGAATGTCAGTTTGGATACTCGTTTGTTTGTGAACGACAGCCTGTATCCCGGCCAGGATGAACAGAATGTTTCCCTGGCTTTCGAGCCTGAAATTTATGTGGATTGGAACGGAGGCGAGCAACGCTTCGTTGCACAGCCGTTTTTCCGGTATGACGCCCAGGATAGTGAGCGCAGCCATGCCGATTTAAGGGAGTTTTACTGGCGTGGCAGTTTTGGTGATGTTGACCTGAAAGTGGGCGTCGCAAAGGTTTTCTGGGGGGTTGCCGAGTCGAATCATTTGGTGGATATCATTAACCAGACGGACTTGGTTGAGAACATTGATACCGAAGACAAGCTTGGTCAGCCTATGGTCAACCTGGCTTTTGTAAAAGATTGGGGCACGCTGGAGTTGTTTGTGCTGCCTTACTTCAGGGAGCGAACCTTTCCGGGAGAGGATGGCCGATTACGTTCAAGCCTTGTTGTAGACACTGATCACCCAACCTTTGAATCGGGCGCCGAAGAGCACCATGTGGATTTTGCGGTACGCTGGAGCCATTACATCGGTGACTGGGATATCGGTTTGGCGCACTTCTCCGGTACCAGCCGTGAGCCGACCTTGCGACCCGGGCTGGATAATTCAGGTGATCCCGTGCTTATTCCCCATTATCAGCAGATCGATCAGACCAGCCTGGATTTGCAGGCTACCAAAGGCGACTGGTTATGGAAGCTGGAAGCCATTTCCAGCCGTAACGATGAAGGTCGTTATACCGCCTTTGTTGGCGGTTTCGAATATACACTGGTCGGTATCTGCGATTCGGTTCAGGATCTCGGCCTGTTGCTGGAATATCATTTCGATGACCGGGATGACAGGGCGACAACAGCTTTCCAAAACGATGTCTTTGCAGGTTTGCGCTGGGTGCTTAATGATGTCCAGAGTACGGAGATATTGGCAGGTGCTGTCGTGGATGCCGATTCGCAGGCAACGTTCGGCAGCATTGAGGCAAACCGGCGTGTGGGTGATGCCTGGAAAGTAACCCTCGAGGCACGCGTTTTCACAAACATGGAGCAGAGCGAGCCGTTCTTTGATTTGCGGGACGACGATTATCTGGAAATACAGCTGGCTCGGTATTTCTAATAAATTCCCAGGGCTTTAAGCCCGGTTCAACCGGCTGACCGGATCAGCTGCTCAGAGGACAGCATATCCTCGCGTATCTGGTTGAAGGTTTCTTGGTACAGGGTTTTTAAGTCCGGTTTCAGGTGGTTGTTGAGCAGGTCCGGGGTGATGAAGAAAGGGGCCCGTTGGCCGTGATACTCAACCACTTCCCCCATTTGTTCGAAATGCAGTCCAGCGCGGTTTAGCGCCTTTGCGAGCCGGGGTTCGATCATTACGAAAATGTAATCGAGTTGTTTAAACATGGCGAGTGATGCCACTGCCAGATAAAGGCCTATGGCAATGTGGGGGAAATGGCGCCGCTCCAATGGATTTTCGCAGAACGCTTTTTCCGAGGGAATAATATAGGGCTTGCCCGCTTCGCCCGCCCTTTTTCGAAATACCGCGGGTACGGCAAGGCGTGATACTTCGCCGAAACTGCCACGCGGTAATTTGGATATATCGATAATGGACCGGTCGATTGCGTCGATACAGAATTTCTCAATTGGAATTGGAAGCTCTGGCTCATCCTTGGGGGGGAGTACCATGCGTATGGTGCCGGCATACCTGTTACTGGATTTGTGGTGTAACAGGTAGTGATAGGAGTAAGCGTCGAACTGGTCTTTTTCAATATCAACCGGACAGCCCTTTTCCAGCTCAAGCTCCGTACAAAAGACGTCGTAGCGAATTTTGTAGACCTGCGACAAAAGCGCTGGGGAATTGGCGTAGATCAGCCTGAAGTATTTGGAAAAGCTGTCTTTGGTTTTTTCGCTAAACATAGGTCAACATCTGTTTGCATGATAACTGACTGAGAATAAGCACTTTCACGTAAGTGCCTTTATATTTTTAAGTGTAGTGATATTTAGCAGTTCTACTAAATTAAAAGATTGATTTTCATCAATTCTCCATAGTTTGTCGTTAAATAAACATCTGGAGCTAATGTTCTGAAAGGTATTCAAAATATCTTTTGATGGGCTACACTTGTTTGAGTTGTGTACGATATCGTGGCTCTTCCTATGGAAGTGCTGAACATCATTTAGGGTTAATGTAGATTCCGGAGGGTAAATATGGATATGAAAAAAATTGCCAAAGGTTATGCCTTGTTAGTGGGTATGGCGCTGCTTGTGGGGTGTGCTTCCAATGGCGGAAAGACGCTTCCTTCATCCGTTGTCCAGGAGTCTTCAATGGCCAAAACGGGTGACTATACATACCAGATTGGTCCAGGGGATTCGGTTAATATCTTTGTATGGCGTAACCCTGAGATTTCCAACACAGTTACTGTGCGCCCTGACGGTAAAATTACAACGCCTCTGGTCGAAGAGCTTCAGGCGAGTGGTAAAACGCCTACCCAACTGGCGCGTGATATCGAAGAAATTCTCGCAACTTATATCAAAGAACCGATCGTGACAGTGATTGTTGGCGATTATGCAGGACCCTATAGTGAACAGATTCGCATTGTTGGTGCCGCAGCCAACCCTCAGGCGATTCCCTATAAAGAGCAGATGACGGCTCTTGATGTGATGATCGCTGTGGGTGGTTTGACTGAATTTGCTGCGGGCAACCGGGCAAGAATTGTCAGGGTTGTCGATGGCGAACGTAAAGAATACCGCGTAAGGCTTAAAGACTTGCTGCGTGGTGGGGATATTACGGCTAATGTAGACATGAAGCCCGGCGATGTTTTGATTATCCCTGAGTCATTTTTCTAATTTACGGATGAGTTAGCTTTTTTATGCAGGATATTATTGATTTAGCCCTTTCCTACCTCAGGGCAATCTGGAATAAACGATGGTATGCCCTGGCGGCAGCCTGGCTGGTGTGTATTGTTGGTTGGGGAGTTGTCATGAAACTCCCCAACCAATATGAAGCATCTGCCCGGATACATATCGATACGCAGTCTTTTCTCAAGCCGCTTCTGAGAGGCCTCACCTTTTCCAGTTCTCCGGCTCAGCAAATCCAGCTGATGGTGACGACTCTGTTGAGTCGCCCTAATCTGGAGAAAATTGCCCGCATGAGTGACCTGGATCTGCAGGTGAAAACAGACAAGGAAATGGACAGCCTGCTCGAAGACCTGAAAAGTAAAATTAAGTTAGGGCAGCAGGGGCGGGGCCAGGACCTGTACGTGGTTAGCTATCTGGATGAAAACCGCGAGGTTGCCAAGCGTGTTGTGCAGTCCGTATTGACGGTCTTTGTTGAGAATACATTGGGTGAAAACAGGGAGGAGTCTGTCACGGCAAAACGCTTCCTGGACTCCGAAATCAAAGACTACGAGCAGCGACTAAAGGATTCGGAGGCGCGTCTTGTCGAGTTTAAGAGGCAAAACGTTGATTACCTTTCTTCGGGAGGCAGTGACTATTATCAGCGCCTACAGTCGGCAATGGGGGAAGTTGAGTCCGCGAACCTTATTTTGACAGAAGCGGTTCGCCAGCGTGATTCCATCCAGCAGCAGATTGAGGATCAGGAGGAAGAGCTTGCTTTCGTGTTCGAGACCAGTGACCTGGAAACAACCTCCAAATACGATGCGCGAATTTCCGCCCTGCAATCCCGACTGGATGAAATGTCCCTGAAATACACATCCAAGCACCCGGATGTCATTACCCTCAAGTCGCAAATCCGGGACCTTGAATACAAGCGAAACAAGGAGTTGGCGGCGAGGGCGGAAAGTGGTTCGTTAGAGGCTGACAATCCGGTATTGCAATCACTTAAATTGAGCTTGAGCAATGCTACGGCTCAGGTGGCTGCTTTACAGGCACGGGTAAAGGCACACGAAGAGAAAGTCGCGAAACTCCAGCAACTGGTTCATACCATCCCTGCAGTTGAAGCGCAGATGGCCGACTTGAACCGTGATTACGATGTTATCAAACGTAAGTACCAGGAGCTGTTAACACGTCGGGAACAGGCGCAAATCACCCAGAAAGCCAGCCAGGCTTCTGACGATATCGAATTCCGTGTTGTCGACCCCGCACGTGTTCCCTTCGAACCGGCCGGGCCGCCGAGAGTTCTGTATATGACCGGGGTGCTTGTTGCGGCAATTGCGGTTGGCATCGCCTTCAGCCTGTTGCTGGTGCTGATAAGGCCGACTTACTCCAGTGTAAGGATGCTGGCATTAAGCACGGGTTTGCCGGTGCTTGGAACGGTCTCCTTTGTGGAAGACCCTGCACAGATGGCTTTAAGCCGACGATATCTTTACCTGTTTATCGGGATGGTATTTTTACTGCTAACGGCTTATTCAGTTCTTTTGCTATTCCAGCTGTTATTTAGTCGTTGATAACAGCCAAGATTGATTGAGATAAGAAAGTATGGATACCATTGAAAAAGCCTTAGATAAGCATCGCCAAGCGCAACAAGCTGTGCTTGAGGACGATCGTGTCAGTCCTGCCCAGGAGCCGTTAGCTGCTGACCCTCAACCTGCCGAAGCCAGTAGTATTTTCCGGAAGGAGGGGGTGAGCGCTCATGAGATTGAGCACAGCCACACAGGCGAACGCTCGACTAATACAGTCGAAATAGATTTCGAAGTGCTGGAAAAAATGGGCGCTATTCTTCCTGATGATAGCCGGAGCAAAATCAAGGAAGAGTATAAGCACATTAAACGCCCCTTGCTGCAAAAGGCCATGGCCAGTGCCGGTACCAATTTGCCGGATAACCTGATTATGGTAACCAGCGCCTATTCCGGAGAAGGCAAAACCTTCAGCTCACTGAATTTGGCATTAAGTATTGCCGTAGAGCGGGATTGCCGTGTGCTGCTGGTGGACGCTGATGTCGTTAAGCCCGGGCTTGGGCGTATGCTGGGCGTGGAAGAAAACCAAGGGTTGGTTGAATATCTTAACGGGGAAATCGAATCCCTTTCAGATATCCTGCTGAACACCAACATTAATAATCTGACGATCCTGCCGGCCGGTAAGACGCACCACCTGTCGCATGAATTGCTGGCCAGTAACGCCATGCGTCAATTGGCAGAAGAGCTGTCGAGCCGATACCCCGACAGGATCATTATTTTTGATTCGCCGCCTGTCTTGATAACCAGTGAGGCCAAAGTGCTTTCGGATCTGGTTGGCCAGATTGCACTGGTAATCGAACAGGATAAAACTTCCCAACAAGCTGTTAAGGATGCGTTGGCAAAACTGGAACAGTCGAAAATCAGCGGTCTGATTTTGAATAAATCATACTCGTTGGCAGAGGGATATTATGGCTACTACTACAGCGAATAAGAATATCAAAAACGTTTGTGCTCATATGTCCGGAAAACCCCTGGCTGCTATGGCTATTGCGGCTGGAGCGTTTGCCGTATCACCCTGTATTTTGGCGAGTGACTGGGATGTAACGCCTTCAATCAAGGTTGCGACGACCTATTCTGACAATATTGACCGCAATGTCAGTGCCGATAGCGATGTGGCGTTGGAAATTACGCCCAGCATCAATGTGGTTCGCGATAGCCGGCGTTTGCAGATGAGCCTGGATTACAGCCTGCAAAACCTCTTTTATTTCGACGAAAGTGATCGTAATGCGACCAATCATCGGCTGTTTTCTGATTTAACAGGTGAAGTGGTTGATGAGACTTTATTTATTGATCTTTCCGCCTCCATCCGGCAACAGCTGGTCGACCGCAAAAGTGATGCATCAGGCGACACGATCAGCGGCGGCAGCAATGTCAGCGATGTTTACACCTACAGTATTTCACCTTACTGGCGGGAGCAGTTGGGCAATATCCTGGAATGGGATTTACGCTTGACGCATGATTCGGTTAACACTGAGGAGAGCGGTAGTGACAGCGACGGCAATGGTGTGTCCTTATCTGTCGTTAACGGAACCGCCACCGGTCGATTCAGCTGGGATGTCGACTACGATAATAAACAGGTTGATTATGATGACGGCGATAAGAGTGATACCGAAACGGCCAGCGCACGAATTAACTATCGCTTAACGCGCTCCTTAAGTGCGGTCCTGTCTGGTACCTATGAGGACTTTGAGTTTGTAGGCGACCGGGGTAACACCAGCCCGGAGGATAGTACGGTAGGGGGCGGTTTTACCTGGGCTCCCTCCGACGATTTCAGTACAACCATTCTGTATAACGATCGTGTCGATCCCCGCCCTGGCGAGGACAGTAGCTTTGTCAGTGCGGATATTTACTGGGCGCCCACAGCCCGGACCGATATCAACCTCAACTATGGCAACCGTTTTTTTGGTGAAACCTATAACGGGAGCCTAACCCATACCAGCCGTTGGACGCGTTGGAACCTGTCCTACAGTGAAGGCGTTTCAGACTTCCGTAGCCTCAGTCTTGCTGAGCAGTATGGAGTCGCTATATGCCCTGGAGGGGCTAGTCTTGCCGCACAATGTCGAGAATTTTTGCCGGGTGATAGCTTACAGCCAGGGGAAGAGTTTCGGCTTATAAGTCAACTAAATACGGACATTACTGAGGATACATTTATTAATAAGACCGCTTTTGCGAGTGTATCGTTGGTGGGTGCGCGCAATACGATTACATTATCAGCCCGCAACGCCCGTCGGACCTTCGTGGCAGATAATGAAAGCGAAAAAGATACCGTTATCGATCTCGCCTGGGATCACCAGATCGCACCAAGAACGGACTCAACGGTGGCGATTACAGACAGTTCCCTGGAGTTTGATGATGGCCAGGAAGACGACATTATGCGTTACCGTTGGCGGGTCACACAGCAGATTGGTGGCAGCTCGATTTTTTATGTGGAAGCCCAGTATTACGATCGTGAATCAAATGTTGCATCGCGCAACTATGACGAAACCCGTTTCACGGTCAGTTTTGAAAAATTCTTCTGATAGCACAATGCATCCCGGCTTGAAGGTCGCCGTTTCCATTGGGTGCGCAATTAATGAGCGAAACACATAAATATGTACGAAGCCTTTTATAATTTATCGACCAAACCGTTCCAGCTGAGCCCGGACCCGCGTTTCTTTTTTGACAGTAGTGTACATAAACGCGCGATGTCCTATTTGCGTTACGGTTTGAGCCAGGGCGAAGGGTTTATTGTGATTACCGGCGGTATCGGTACCGGTAAAACAACCCTGGTCCGCAACCTGTTTGCTGAGCTAGACCAGCAGAAGGTGGTTGCTGCTCAGTTGGTGACTACCAAACTGCAACCGGACGAGTTGCTGAAAATGGTGTCCTCCTCCTTTGGCTTGCCCTATGAAGGCCTGTCCAAAGCCTCGTTGCTCAAGCAGTTTGAAACATTCCTGAAAAAATGTGAATTTCAGGGTAAACGTGTCCTATTGGTGGTGGACGAGGCGCAGAACCTGCCCGCAGAAACGGTTGAAGAGTTGCGAATGTTGTCGAACTTCCAGACGGATAAGCGCTCGCTGATCCAAAGCTTCCTGTTAGGGCAGGAAGAGTTCAGGCAAACCATTAACTCACCGGGCATGGAGCAGCTGCGACAACGTATTATTGCTTCCTGTCACCTGGAGCCTTTGGATAAAAAGGAAACGCGCCTATACATCGAGCACCGCCTGAAAGAAGTTGGCTGGTCTTCGCGTCCGGTGATTACGGATATTGCCTTTGAGTTGATCCACAATTTTACCAATGGCGTTCCCCGGCGGATTAATGTGTTTTGTGATCGCCTGCTCCTGTTCGGGTACCTGGAAGAACTTTTTGTTTTCAAACCCGAGGTGATCAACAAAGTGGCCGAAGAATTGGCTGCCGAGGTTAAGGTACCGAATGAGCCGATTAAGGCCTTGGCTGACACGGCGGATGAGAGCAGCGCCTCGAAACGCCAGTCTGCCTCCTCAACCGGGGCCTCAATAACAGCCTCGGACGAGCAGATTGAGCACCTTGAGCTGGTGGTGGAATCCCTGGAGAAGGCTTTGCAGGATAAGCTCAGCCAATTAAAAAAATCTGTCGAGCGCCTAAAACAGTAACCCGTCTTATTTAACGAGCAAATTATGTATCGACTCATTTGTATTGTGGGCGCGCGCCCTAATTTTATGAAAATCGCGCCAATTATGGAGGCGCTGAAACAGGAAGCTCCGGAAATCGAAGTTAAGCTCGTACATACCGGGCAACACTATGATGCCGCCATGAAGCGGCAGTTTTTTGAACAGTTAGGCATTCCAGAGCCGGATATCGATTTGGGTGTCGGCTCAGGAACTCACAGCGTGCAAACGGCTGAAATCATGAAGCGCTTTGAGCCGGTCATGACAGAGTTTGATGCTCAGGCAGTCCTGGTTGTCGGCGATGTAAACTCCACCATTGCCTGTGCGCTTGTCGCGGTGAAGAATCATGTGCCTGTCATCCATGTCGAATCAGGCCTGCGTAGTGGCGACAGGGCAATGCCTGAGGAAATCAACCGTATACTGACAGACCAGATTTCCGATCTTTTATATACCACGGAACGTACGGCTGAGGAGAACCTCAACCGAGAAGGGGTGAGCAGCGAGCGAATTCATTTCATGGGTAATGTCATGATTGATACGCTGAAAAAGCATGTTGAACAGGCGACCCCCATCGAGCAAACGCTGCAATCGCTGGAAAACCCGGGGGAAGTATTAAACGCTCAACAGGGCTATGCCCTGCTGACGATGCACCGTCCTTCCAATGTAGATGAGCAGGTTGTGCTTACCAGCCTGTTGCAGACGCTCCATGAGGTCAGCCAGGAATTGCCCATTGTTTTTCCCGTTCACCCCCGCACCCGGCAACGCCTGCAGGATTTTGCGCTGGAAGACAAATTAAAGGCAGCGAATATTCACTGCCTGGAGCCGTTGGGCTACATGGAAATGCTGGGATTGATGGCCAATGCAAAGCTGGTGCTAACAGACTCCGGGGGGATTCAGGAAGAAACCACTGCGCTGGGTGTTCCCTGTATTACGCTGAGGGAAAATACAGAGCGCCCCATTACGGTAACGCAGGGTACTAATACCATTGTTGGAACCGATTCTGCGGCAATTCTTAGAGAAGTTCACCATGTTCTCAAGGAAGGCGGCAAGGCTGGGCGCCAGCCGGAACTTTGGGACGGCCAGGCAGCAGTCAGGATTGCGAGGCATCTGGCGGGCTGGTTTGCGGAAAAAGCCGGAAATTAACGGACGTGGGACAGGTACTTTGATTACCAATGCAATGACGGTGGATGTCGAGGATTATTTCCAGGTATCCGCGTTTGAAAACAATATATCCCGGGATAACTGGGATAACATGGCGGTGCGCGTTGATCGCAATACCAGCCGTATACTGGACTTGTTTGCCGAGCACGACACCAAGGCAACCTTTTTCATGCTGGGCTGGGTCGCAGAGCGTTTTCCGTACCTGGTTAAGCGGATTTGCAGTGAAGGACACGAGCTGGCAAGCCATGGCAGTTTGCACAAACGTGCGACACAGCAAAGCCGCGAAGAGTTCAGGGACGATGTGACCGCCGCAAAACACCTGCTGGAGGATATTTCCGGCGAACAGGTCAAGGGCTATCGTGCGCCAAGTTATTCTATCGGTAAGGCAAACCTGTGGGCGCATGAGGAAGTGGAGGCCGCGGGTTATCTGTACAGCTCAAGTGTTTATCCCGTGAACCATGACTTGTATGGTTTCCCGGAAGCGCCGCGGCATATTTTTAAATGCCGTGACCGGTTATTTGAGATCCCGATTACCACCTTGCCGGTGGGCAAACGTAATTTGCCGATTGGAGGCGGGGGGTATTTCCGGTTGTATCCCTATGCCTTCTCCAAGTGGGCCATTAACGCCGTTAATGAAAAGGAACAGCGCCCGGCAATTTTCTATTTCCATCCCTGGGAGATTGACCCAGGGCAACCGCGCCAACAGGCCTGTTTTAAATCGCGCTTTCGCCATTACCTGAATCTTCAGCGAATGGAAGAGCGGGTGACGCGCCTGCTTAAGGACTTTCAATGGGGACGCATGGACGATGTTTATCTTTCAAATCGGCCAGTCACATAATTCATCCGATACGATAGCCCAGAGTTTTTACCGTGGCCTCTGAAATTCAAATTAAACAGCTGGATGCTGACTCAAATCACCGCTGGGACGCCTATGTGGAACAGGCGCCGGAGGCGACTTTCTTTCACAAGTCCGGGTGGCAGACTGTTTTGGAGCGTGCCTTCGGGCACACCAGTCATTACTTTTATGCCGAACAGGATGGCAATATCGTTGGCGTGCTGCCACTTGCGGAGGTGAAGAGCTGGTTGTTTGGCCACGCATTGATCTCGACTCCTTTCTGTGTGTATGGTGGACCTGTTGGCGATAGCCAGACGGTTATCGACGGCCTGATTGATGCCGCCTGTCAACTGGCTGACACATTGAGGGTGGATCATCTGGAATTGCGTAACCAGAAACGGCTGCGTGAAAACTGGCCCTGCAAGGATCTGTATTTCACCTTCCGTCGTTCGCTCAGCGATAACGAAGAGGAAAATCTTAAGGCGATTCCCCGCAAGCAGCGTGCGGTGGTCCGCAAGGCGCTGGAACTGGAGATGGATTCCAGCTTTGACGAGGATATAGGGCCCTTTTACCAGGCCTATTCCGCCAGTGTAAGAAATCTGGGTACGCCGGTTTTCTCAAAGAAGTACTTTCGCATCCTTAAGCAGGTGTTCCAGGAACATTGTGACGTGCTCAGCGTCCGTAAGGATGGGCAGATGGTGTCCAGTGTAATGAGCTTCTACTTTCGGGATCAGGTATTGCCCTATTATGGTGGCGGGTCGATCTTGGCACGCTCGCTCAAGGGTAATGACCTGATGTACTGGCGCTTGATGTGCAGCGCCAGCGAAAGGGGGTATCGTGTCTTTGATTACGGCCGCAGTAAAGCGGGTACGGGCGCTTTCAGCTTCAAGAAAAACTGGGGATTTGAGCCGCAGGCACTACACTATGAGTATTATTTGGTGACAGCGAAGGACATGCCGGAACTTAATCCGACAAACCCCAAATACGCATTGATGATAAAATGCTGGAAAAAGTTGCCCCTTAAAATTAGCCAGTGGCTGGGGCCGTTCCTATCCAAATATTTAGGATAAACCGGTATACAGGGATGACGCTTAAACTTGTGACAGATACAGATATGATGGACAAGCCTCCACTGCTATTCCTGGCGCACCGGATTCCTTATCCGCCTAATAAAGGGGATAAGATTCGTTCTTTCAACCTGCTGAAGACGCTGGCTAAGGACTATCGGGTCTATTTGGGCGCCTTTGTGGATGATAAGCACGACTGGCAATATGAAAGTGAACTGAGACAGTACTGTGCGGAAGTCTTTTTGCTTGGTCTCGGTAGTCGGCGCAAGTATCAGTCCCTCAAGGGACTGGTAACAGGCGAAGCACTCACCTTGCCCTATTACAGGCAGTCAAGAATGCAGCGCTGGATTGATCATAAAATCAACGAGTGCTCGATCACGCGCGCTTTTGTGTACTCGTCGGCGATGGCGCAGTACCTTGAGGGCGATCATTATCGACAGATACACCGGGTCCTTGATTACGTCGATGTGGATTCGGAAAAGTGGCGGGAATACAGTAAACGGCGAATCTGGCCGATGAGTTGGCTTTACCGTCGCGAGGCAAAAGAACTGCTGCGCTTCGATCGTCGCTCTGCGGAAGTTTTTGATGCCAGTGTTTTTGTTTCTGCCAGTGAAGCGGAATTATTCAAGCGCCTCGCTCCTGAGTCCGCACAGCGGGTGACGCACATTAATAACGGTGTCGACTATCACTATTTTGACCCGGCAATCGTGCATGAAAACCCCTACCAGGAAGGACCTGTGCTGGCTTTTACCGGTGCGATGGATTACTGGGCGAATGTGGATGCCGTCACCTGGTTTGTGCAGAAGGTTTTTCCCGCTATCCAGAAAAAAATTCCAGCCGTGAAATTTTATATTGTCGGGGCCCGACCCACGGATGCGGTACTCAAACTGGGGCAGAAAAGCGGGGTCTCTGTGACGGGCAGCGTTGAGGATATCAGGCCCTACATTGCCCATGCCGATGTGGTTGTCGCCCCAATGCGAATTGCTCGAGGCGTGCAGAATAAAGTGCTTGAAGCCATGGCCATGGAGCGTCCTGTTGTTGTAACCGGAGCGGCTATGGAGGGAATCGAAAAATTGAGCGGCCAACGTATTTGCGATGATGCCAAAAGCTTCACCGAATACTGTCTTCAGTTACTGAATGAGGGCGATACCGAACAGACGGGCAAAGCAGGACGCCAGCGTATTCTGCGGGACTTTAACTGGGATCAGAACCTGCTCAAACTTGAAACCCTGTTTGGCGACAAGGCGTCTATTGCAAAAGACACAGCCACCGAGTTGAATCGGGATGCGGTGCAGGAAGCGGCCGTGTGAGCACCGTTATGGATGAAAAACTGCTGCCAGGGCCGGCATTAAGAATGCGGCCCGCCTGTACGGTTCTTGCCGTTTTGCTTTTGCTGCAAATGCTGCTCTTTTACCCCACGTATTGGAGCATGGTGGAAATCTGGTGGCGCTCGGAAACCTTTGCGCATGGCTTTTTTATTTTCCCCATCAGTGCGTTTCTGATCTGGAAGAAGCGTCACCATCTGGCGGCCGCGCTACCCAAAACGGATTACCGGGCCTTATTGCCCCTCGCCGGGCTCGTTATCCTCTGGCTCGTGGCCTACGCGGTTGATGTCAACGCGGTCAAACAGTTTGCGGTTGTCTTGATGTTGCCGACACTGGTATGGCTGGTGCTGGGTTGGCGGATGACCTCGATCATTCTTTTCCCGCTTGCATTTCTTGCCTTTGCCGTTCCCTTTGGCGAGTTCCTGATTTATCCGCTGATGGAATTTACGGCGGTCTTTACTGTGCATGCGATCAGGGCCGTTGGCATCCCGGTTTTCTGGGAGGGGCTCTACTTCTCGCTGCCGTCGGGTTCCTGGTCGGTGGTTGAAGCCTGCAGCGGTTTTCGCTATATCCTGGCGTCCCTGACATTAGGGGCTTTATACGCTTACCTGAGTTATCACAGCATTTGGCGCCGATTGGCCTTTATGTTGCTGGCGTTGATTGTGCCAATCATCGCGAACGGAATCCGGGCCTTTATGATCGTCATGATCGGGCACTACAGCGGTATGGAGCTGGCGGTAGGCGTTGATCACCTGATCTACGGTTGGGTCTGGTTTGGTGTGGTGATGTTTGTCATGTTCTGGATTGGCAGTTACTGGACTGACAAGTCCGCGCAAGAAAAGCCGCATTCTCCGGTTACGGCACCAGCCCAAGCTGTCAATGCCAATGAGGGTGCAGGCAGTATCTGGGCCTTGGTACTCGCCGGTGTTATTTTGGCGGCGCCGGTTGCACTGGTTCTGGGCCAGCATGATGATACCTCTGCAATTGAGACGCTTCAGGTCCCGAATTTAGCCGCAGAATGGGAACGGACTGCCGAACAAAACATCACGGAATGGCAGCCCATTTACCAGGGAGCCACCCAGGAGATAAGCGCGGTCTATCGTTCAGGCAGTGAAGCAGCCGGTTTGCACGTCGCCTATTTTGCTGCCCAGCAGCAGGGGCAGGAATTGGTCAATCGAGGTCACCGACTCATCCATATGAAAGATAAGTTCTGGAAAGAGTTATCCCGGGAGACTCGAATCGAGCAGGTGGCGGGGGCTGATGTAGGACTTATTGAGGCGCAGATCAAATCGCCGGAGCAGTCGTTACTGGTGTGGCAGTGGAAATACTTTAACGGGGTCCGAACCTCCAACGATTTTTACCTGAAAGCGCTTGAGGCCTGGGCCAAAATTGCAGGCAAGCCGCAACAGGGTGCGGCCGTTATTCTCTACGCTGCCTATGACGGCGATAGCAAGGAAGGTTTGACGAATGCCCGGCGTCGACTGCATGGTTTTGCGGCAGACCTGATCCCCCAGCTGGAACGCCAGTTTACTGTGCGTCATTAAGGGATAAGCCTTGATTCCTGATACCGCTGGCGTTAAAAGCAGGCAAGCCCCGTTAATTGCCCACGTTATTTACCGTTTGGATGTCGGGGGGCTGGAAAACGGCCTGGTTAACATTATCAATGGCTTGCCGGAAGGGAAGTTCCGTCATGCAATTATTTGCCTGACCGACTATACGGAGTTCCATAAAAAAATACGTCCCCGAGTTGAGCTGGTTGCCCTGAATAAACAGCCGGGCCATGACGTGGGGCTTTACTGGCGGTTATTCAAGGCATTTCGGGCGTTGCGCCCCGATATTGTTCATACGCGCAATTTGTCGGCCTTGGAAGCGCAGGTGCCGGCCTGGCTGGCTGGCGTGAAACGGCGTGTCCATGGCCTTCATGGTTGGGATATGAGCGACTTGAAAGGCGAGAATACCGGTTATATCCGCTTATACCAGGTGATTAATCCCCTGATACAACGCTACATCCCGCTGTCCAACGACCTGGAGCGTTACCTGCTGGATAAAATTAATGTACCGGAAAGTAAAGTCACCAAAATCTGTAACGGTGTCGATACGTTGCGTTTCAGTCCGGCCGATAAAGCGGGTAAAGCGGTTTTGCCGGATGGATTTGCCAGCGAAGGCGCGGTGGTCATTGGAACGGTGGGGCGACTGGAAGCGGTTAAAGATCAACTCATGCTGGTTGAGGCCTTCATTGATTTGCTGCGCCGAGTAAAGGATGGACCGGAGCGGTTACGATTAGTGTTAGTGGGTAATGGCTCGATGCGAGAGAAGTTGGTGCAGCGTGTAGCTGAAGCTGGTATTCAATCGCAGGTATGGTTGGCCGGTGCTCGAAGTGATGTGCCAGAATTGTTGCGGGCCTTTGATATTTTTGCCTTGCCCTCAAAAGCCGAGGGAATCTCCAACACCCTGTTGGAGGCAATGGCGACGGGGCTGCCGGTGGTTGCCACCGATGTTGGCGGCAATGCCCAGCTGGTCGGTGATGGTGAAACCGGTTATATCACGCCACCGGAAAATGCAGGGCAGTTTGCGGATAAACTGAACCGTTATTTGAACTCCCCACAGCTGCTTGAACAACATGCCAAGGCAGCCAGGGAACGCGTAGAACAGCTTTTCAGTTTGCAGGCGATGATCCGGCAGTATGAAAGCGTCTACGACCAATTATTGCTTCACAAACGTTATTGAACGACTATCTTTAACCAGTAGATAAACCAACACCCAGTTAAGGAAACATTCCAGGTTATGTGCGGTATTGCAGGCATATTTGATCTACAGGGAAGGGCCGAGATTGATCAGCAGTTGCTGGCGCATATGAATGATCGCCAGTTTCATCGCGGCCCCGATGAGGGCGGCCTCCATTTTGAACCCGGTGTCGGCTTGGCGCACCGGCGATTGTCGATTATTGATATTTCTACGGGACAGCAGCCGCTGTTCAACCAGGATGGCAGCGTGGCGATCGTGTTTAACGGTGAGGTTTATAACTTCAAGGAGTTGCGCGAGGAGCTGGAACCTTTGGGCTATCTGTTCAAAACAAACTCCGATACCGAGGCGATCGTGCATGCCTGGGAAGCCTGGGGAGAGGATTGTGTTGATCGCCTGAGAGGCATGTTTGCCTTTGCTATCTGGGACCGTAACCGGGATACCCTGTTTTTGGCGCGTGACCGGCTTGGTATCAAACCGCTCTATTACTCGGTATTGCCCAATGGCCACTTCGTGTTTGGCTCCGAGCTTAAGGTTTTAGCGGCCCACCCGGAACTGCCCAAGGTGATCGACCATTATGCCGTGGAAGACTATTTTGCGCTGGGCTACATTCCCGAGCCGCGTACGATCTACGAAGATGTTTATAAACTTCCCCCGGCACATACACTGACACTGAAACGGGGGGAGGGCGTGCCAGCGCCGCGAGAGTACTGGAGAATTCCCTTTGTTGATAGCAATCAGCTCTCGGATGAAGAGATCAACCGGGAACTGGTTGAGCGTCTCAAGGAAGCGGTTGATATTCGCATGCTGGCGGAGGTTCCGCTGGGGGCGTTTCTCTCCGGTGGCGTTGATTCCAGCGCTGTTGTGGCGATGATGGCCCAGCTGAACCAGGAGCGTGGCGAAGGCGCAGTCAACACTTGTGCCATCGCGTTCAATGAGAAAAACTTTAACGAATCCGAGTTTGCGCAAATGGTGGCGGATCGTTACCAGACCAACCACCACGTCAAAACGGTCGAGCCTGACGACTTTGACCTGATTGATCAATTGGCGCTGCTCTACGACGAACCCTATGCGGATAGTTCCGCTATGCCGACTTACCGGGTTTGTGAGCTGGCCAAGGAGCGAGTGACGGTGGCGCTTTCCGGCGATGGCGGTGATGAGCTGTTTGCCGGTTACCGTCGTTATCGCTGGCATATGAACGAGGAAAAATTACGCGGTTACCTGCCGCTGGGTATTCGCAAACCGCTATTTGGCCTGTTGGGCAGGCTCTACCCCAAGGCGGACTGGGCGCCAAAAATTTTCCGCGCCAAGTCTACGCTTGAGGGGTTTGCCCGCGACTCGGTGGAAAGCTATTTCCACAGTGTTTCATTAACGACCGATGCCCAGCGGCAAAAGCTTTTCTCGAGTGACCTGAAGCAACGCCTGAAGGGATACAATGCGATTGAGGTTTTCCACGAGCATGCGCGCCAGGCACCAACAAAAGACGCGCTTTCGCTGATCCAGTATATCGATATGAAGACTTACCTGCCGGGGGATATCCTGACGAAGGTGGACAGGGCAAGCATGGCTCATGCCCTGGAGGTGCGCGTCCCTATTCTGGATCATAAACTTGTGGAATGGGCAGCCGCTATCCCGTCTCGCCTGAAACTGAAAGGCCAGAGCGGCAAGGATATTTTCAAGAAGTGCCTGGAACCGCATTTGCCCGATGACATTCTTTACCGCCCGAAAATGGGTTTTGGCGTGCCGCTTGGCAAATGGTTCCGGGGGGCTTTGAAGCAGCGGGTGAGGGATGCATTGCTGAGCGATACCATGGCCAATACCGGCCTTTTCGATATGGACTATATCAAGCAACTGGTGGACAACCACCAGAGCGGGCGTAGTGAGCACAGTGCTGCGCTATGGTCGTTGCTGATGTTCGAATCCTTTTATCGCCAGTGCGTGCTCTGTGACGAGCAGCCCGCAATTCGAAAAGCAGGCTAGGCACAGGCTTTATGAACCGATCGCTGATACTGCTTTTTGGCATGCCTCGTTCAGGAACAACCTGGCTGGGTAAAATCTTTGATAGCCATCCCGAGGTGCTATACCGCCATGAACCTGATTCCTGGCTCAAATTGACCGACTTGCCACTCTATGAAGAGGCAGCCAATTACGGGCAATATCGGGATTACCTGTTGAACTATGCTTCCGGATTAGAGGCGATCAACCTGCCTCAGGTCACCACAAAACGACCCCTTTTCCCGAAGCAGTATTCAGGCCCCGTTCGCAGTTGCGCTTATCGTGCCAGTGTGCTGCTGACAAATGTTGTGGGTCGAGTCAGACCTTCGCTGGTGTTGCCGACCCTTAACCCGGTTTCGTCCTCACGCTCCAATTTGCATATTGCCTGGAAATCGATTGAGTCCCTGGGCAGGCTGGGCGTGATTGCAAAGTGCCTGCCGGAAAGCAAGAGCATCCACATTATCCGCCATCCCTGTGGCTATATTGCCTCGGTACTGAAGGGCGAGCAGGGCAAGCAGTTTGTCAGCGCGTCTCGCTCCAGTGAGGATTACGACCTGTTTAGGATGCTGTTGGCGACCGAAAATGGCGGCAGTTACGGTCTTAGCCTGGAAGACTTGAAGCAAATGACGCCGGAGGAGCGGCTTGCCTGGCGTTGGCTGCTGGTTAATGAAAAGGCCTTGAAGGAATTGCACGAGGCGGATCATAACCTGGTGTTGCGCTACGAGGACCTGTGCGAAAACCCCCTGCAAAAAAGCCAGGAGCTGTTCCGTTTTGCCGGTCTGGCGTGGAATCCGCAAAGCGAGGGTTTTGTTGCCAGCAGTGTGCATAACACAAAGGATGGCTATTACAGCGTTTTTAAAAATCCGCAGGAGGCCGCTAACAAGTGGCGAAACTATTTATCTGTTGAGCAACAGGCGTTGATCAGGGGGGTTGTTGACCGGAGCGAACCCCTGGCAGCCCTCTATGCCGACCTGTTTTGAGGTAAGAGCGTGCGTATTCTTCACATCCTCGACCATTCGATTCCGCTGCACAGCGGTTATACCTTTCGAACCCGGAATATCCTTAACCAGCAGCGTGCGCTGGGTTGGGAAACCTTTCATGTCACAAGCCCCAAGCAGGGCAGTGTTGAAAGCCTCAAAGAGGAGGTTGATGGCCTGACCTTTTACCGGACTCTTCCGGTCTCAGGCGGTTTGAGTTCGCTGCCGGTGTTGAACCAGTTCAGTATCATTTCAGCATTGCAAAAACGCCTGTTTGAGGTCGTGGAAGAGGTTAAGCCGGATCTGCTTCACGCCCATTCACCCTCCCTGAACGGCCTGGCCGCGTTAAAGGTCGCCAAGACCCTTAACTTGCCGCTGGTCTACGAGGTGCGTGCTTTCTGGGAGGACGCCGCCGTGGATCATGGCACCAGCAGTGAATGGGGGCTGCGTTACCGTTTAACCCGTGCCAGTGAAACTTACCTGTTAAAAAGAGCCAGTGCGGTTACGACGATCTGTGAAGGGTTGCGGAATGAGATGGTGGAGCGGGGAATCGCTGCCGATAAAATTACCGTGATACCCAATGCCGTGGATATTGATAAGTTCACAGGGGCGCCTACAGCGGATGCAAGCCTGAAAACCGAACTGGGCTTTGAGGGTTGCAAAGTATTGGGGTTTCTGGGCTCCTTTTATGCCTATGAGGGCCTGGACCTATTAATTTCGGCATTGCCGGATATGTTGCGTCAGGATGAGCGTATCCGCGTGCTGTTGGTGGGTGGCGGTCCTCAGGATGAAAACCTGAAACGCCAGGTACAGGGCCTCGGACTCGGGGATAAAGTAGTTTTCACCGGGCGGGTGCCCCATGAACAGGTGCAGGCCTATTACAACCTGGTGGATGTTTTGGTGTATCCGCGTTTGCCGATGCGGCTGACTGATTTAGTGACGCCGCTTAAGCCGCTTGAAGCAATGGCCCAGGGCAAGATCGTAGTAGCCTCCGATGTCGGTGGGCACAGGGAATTGATCCGCGATCGCGAAAACGGTTACCTGTTTGAAAGCGGCAATAAGGACTCCCTGGCAGCCACAGTCCTGGAGGTGCTGAATCGCCAAAGTGATTGGGCGATGGTGCGGGACCGGGGGCGGCACTACGTTGAAACAGAACGTAACTGGGCGACCAGCGTTGCCAATTATCAGCCGGTTTACGGTAACCTCGTCGGTTAATTT
The DNA here is from genome assembly GCA_041395865.1 of Pseudomonadales bacterium. GTDB lineage: Bacteria > Pseudomonadota > Gammaproteobacteria > Pseudomonadales > IMCC2047 > IMCC2047. The sequence continues at coordinate 9,210 of JAWKZQ010000013.1, read as the reverse complement.
GACTGTCCATGACGATGCGCAAAGGGATTAAGGTTGCAGTGATTGGACCTCTGCCGCCCCCGTCGGGAGGCATGGCAAACCAGGCTTTGCAGCTGGTGCAACTGCTGGAACGCGCGGGCATGGAAGTTAATTTTGTTCGTGTCAACGCACCTTACCGTCCTGAGTGGATCGCCGACATTAAAGGGCTGCGCGCGCTGTTCCGGCTGGCGCCCTACCTCTATCAGTTGTGGCGTCAGATACGCGCCTCCGACCTGGTGCATGTGCTGGCTAATTCGGGCTGGTCCTGGCACCTGTTTGCGGCGCCCGCGATCTGGATAGGCTGGCTGCTCAGAAAACCGGTTGTGATTAATTACCGGGGTGGAGAAGCGGAAACTTTTTTCAAGCGCGCCTGGCGTTGGGTCGCTCCGACTGTTAATAAAAGCCGGCTGGTGATCGTGCCCTCCGGCTTCCTGCAACGGATTTTTGCCCGGCATGGCGTACCTGCGCAGGTTGTCCCGAATATCCTGGATTTAGCGCGTTTTGACTTTGCGGATAAAAAAACCTGTGAAGGCGAGGCGTTGCATTTCGTTGTCACCCGTAACCTGGAAAAAATTTACGGCGTTGAAACGGTGCTACAGGCCTTTGCCATGATTCTTGAGCGATACCCCAAGGCCCGGTTGACGGTGGCGGGCAGCGGACCCGAGGAAAACGCCTTGAAGGCACAGGCAGTAAGCCTGGGTATTGTTTCGGCGGTTACCTTTGCGGGGCGCCTTGAGCCGCAGCAGATTACCGAACTTTACTGCGCAGCGGATGTGCTGCTGAATGCCAGTATCGTGGATAACTCGCCCAATTCGCTGATTGAGGCCCTGGCGGCCGGTGTCCCTGTCGTCAGTTCCAATGTCGGGGGTATTCCTGATCTGGTGGAGGACGGCTGCTCCGCGCTTTTGGTGCCAGCGAGTCAGCCACAGGCGCTGGCCCGGGCGGTCTTTGAGTTGCTGGAGAACCGGTCTTTACGGGAAAAGCTGGTGCTGGAAGGGCAGCAGGTGGCCGCTCGTTTCGACCAGCAAAACGTGCTTCAGAAACTGGAAGCGGTTTACGGCCAGGCGATGGATTTGTGATGAAGCGGCTCTACACTCAGTTCATAACCTCCAGTGTTTTTCCATTGCATGAAAAACTGAAAAAGCACGATACCGTTGCCGCCAAAAAAGCCATGGAGCGCAGCCAATGGTGGTCTGCGCAACAAATACGGGATTATCAAGCTGATCGTTTACAGGCTTTACTCAAACACGCCAATGAACATGTCCCCTATTATCAAAACCTGTTCGCGATGCAGGCAATCGATGTTGCACAGGTAAAAACGCCCGCGGATTTGGCTGGCATTCCCTTCCTGACCAAAGCCCTGATCCGTGAACACAGCGATGCCTTGAGAGCGGATAATGCCGTTGGCCTGTCCCGGTTTAATACTGGCGGATCCAGCGGTGAGCCGCTGGTTTTTTATATCGGTAAAGAACGGGTGAGCCACGATGTCGCTGCCAAGTGGCGAGCTACCCGCTGGTGGGATGTGGATATCGGCGATAAGGAAATTGTGCTGTGGGGATCGCCGATCGAGCTGGGTTCGCAGGATTATGTTCGCCTGGTGCGGGATAAGCTGTTGCGGACCCGATTGCTGCCCGCCTTTGAAATGACGGAAGCGAAGCTGGACAGTTTTCTCGAGGAAATTCGTCGCTTTAAGCCTAAAATGCTGTTCGGTTATCCGTCAGCCTTTGCGCTCTTGGCAAGACATGCCGAAGCGCGGCATGTGAAAATGGACGACCTGGGCATCAAGGTTGTCTTTGTGACCTCGGAGCGGCTCTACGAGCATCAGCGCGAAGTCATTGAAAATACGTTCGGTTGCCCCGTTGCCAACGGTTACGGTGGTCGCGACGCGGGTTTTATCGCCCACCAGTGTCCCTCCGGCAGTTTGCATATCACCGCTGAGGATATCATCTTGGAAATCGTCGATTCGCAGGGGCAGGTGTTGCCGGCGGGCGAAAGCGGCGAAATTGTGGTGACCCACCTGGCGACCAGGGATTACCCCTTTATCCGCTACCGCACCGGCGATGTGGGTGTTTTGAGCGATAAGCCCTGTGCCTGTGGACGAGGGTTGCCGGTGCTCGCTAGCGTCGAGGGGCGAACAACGGATTTTATCGTTGCCCAGGACGGTACCCTGATGCACGGGTTGGCCTTGATTTATGTGGTACGGGACCTGGAAACCGTCGAGTCTTTCAAAATTGTGCAGGAATCGCTGGCGTTGACGCGGGTCCTGCTGGTGGTGAAGCCCGATTTTGACGCTCATTCGGAGCAGCACATTATTCGGAGTTTTAAATCCAGGCTGGGTGAGTCCGTCAGCATTGAACTCGAACGAGTGACAGAGATTCTGCCGGAGCGCTCCGGGAAAATGCGCTATGTGGTCAGTCATGTCGATAGCAGTTTGGCGCAAAGCGGCTAGCAGCGGTTGCCAGAAAGGGTTTGCTGGCGTATTGATGCTTTTCTATACTCCATGCACGTTTAAGCGCTTCCCTTTTCTTTCAAGGATAAGAATTAATAAAGTTTTGTTATGACAGTTACCAGGAATATCCCGCCAATCTTTATGTTTGGCTTTGAGCGAAGTGGAACAACGCTGCTTTCAATGATAACAGGGGCTCACCCTGACCTTGCGGTACCTCTATCGGTGACCGGGCTCTGGTTTGTCTACGGTAACAAACTGGGGGGTTACAATCACCTGGGCTCCGCTGCGGATATTGAAAAACTGATTGACGACCTGTTGCAGGAAGAACGCATCAGGCTTTGGGATGTAGAATTCACCCGTGAAGAAGTGCTGGCGAACCTTGCCGGCTCCTCCTATGGCGATGTCGTGGGGGCCTTCCACCGTACTTACGCCCAACGTAAAGGGAAACCCTGGTGGGGAAACCTGGATATCGCTACGCTGGATAACATGGAAAAAGTGAATCGATGGTTCCCCGACGCGCGATTCATTCATATCGTTCGCGATGGCCGTGACGTTTCCCTGTCCCATGAAACCATGCCCTATGGGGCCTCCAATACCCTGGAGTGTGCGCAGAAATGGCGGGAACGACTGTATACGAACCTGAAAATGGGTGAGCTGCTCGGTGACGAACGCTATTTTGTACTTCGCTACGAGGACCTTGTCCTGGACCCTGAAAACAGCCTGCGCCGGATGTGCGAGTTTATGGGGCTCGATTATTCGCAAGGCATGCTCGAATACCCGGATATGGTGGGGCAAAAGGTGCCCGAGGATAAAAAATGGCTATGGCCTGCGCTGGATAAACCCCTGCAGAGCTCCAAATGCTTTGGCTGGAAAACCAAAATGGATACGAAGCGACGGCTGGTTTTCGAAGATGAAGCAGGGGCAATGCTCAAGCGCCTGGGATATGAAGTGAACGGAACTGCCTCAAAGAATTTTCTGGCGCATTGTTATGAACTCTGGTGTTTTCTAGGGCGTGGCGGGCGGTTCAGGCGGTTGAAAAAACGTTTTGGCTTTACCCATGTGAGTAAGCTGGAAAAGGATTGGAGTACTAAAAAGTCATGAGCGAATGTCCCGGTTATAAGTCAACGCATCAATCTTCCTTCGGTAAGCTGGTTGAGGAAGGTGTTTATTCCGACGACTTTGAGCATGCACCTGAAGCGCAGCGATTCTTCGGCAAGGTGATGACAGAAGCGTTTTCGAAACTGCCGGACCGGCCTGGATTGCAGGTACTGGATTGCGGTTGCGGGGCGGGGTCCTGGCTCGATTATATCTCCAGGATGGGGCTGGCGAATGTCCCTGACGGTTATTACGGTTTTGATTTAACCGAACAGATGATACCCGTTGCCAGAAAACGAATGGCGCATTGTGCCGGTGAAGCTAATTTCCATGCCGGGGATGTTCTTAACGAACAGGACTACCGTTTTCCTGGCGGACCGGACAAGTATGACCTGATCATGACTTACGATGTGGTACAGCAGTTGCCGCGTTCATTGCAGTTCAAGGTCTGTGAAACCCTGCTAGGGAAGCTCGCTGAGGGCGGTGTCGCCGTCATTTTTGATAATGACTGCCATTCGCCATTCGGGCGCAAGATGGGGTTCAAAAAGTTTGTAACGCAGTACCTGGGAATTACCCTGGTCCCCAAATATTTCTGTAACGCCAAATACCCGCCGTTACAGAAGTTTGCCGATCGCATTGAGGCAATGGGGTATTCGACTCATGTCCGTGTTTCTCCGAACGGGATGAAGCGCGCCATGATTATCTGCCCGGCAACTGCTTAGCAATGTCGTAAATGAATCGTTGTTGTCCTTTGGCGCTAAAGCGCAGCCAGTATTTCATCAGATAGCTGGTATGCCTGAGCCAGCGAAGGTAGACCAGTCCCTGATGATGAGCCGGGTCCATGCTGTAGAGGTCGAAACATTTTTTTAAAAACTGCGTTTCTTCGGCAATCGGCCATTGGCCTGAAGCTTGCTGCGGAATGCTTTGGTTGATCATCATGCCTGGGTTAAGGAGGCGTTGTACGCTGTCCAGGTAATTAATGGCATCCAGTATTGGCAAACCCTGTTTATCGCCGGTTTCCCAGTCAATCAGGCCGGAAATATCGCCCCCTTTTGTAAAAATATTGCTGACACTGAAGTCGCCATGGAGCATGCCGAGGCTGACGGGGATACCTTTCAGGTTTTGGGCAAAGTACCTTTCCAGCTGATTTTTTAGGTCGGTATCGCCGTTTGCCCGGTAAATCCAGTCGATGCGCTGCTGGATATGCGCTTCGTAGATATCGCTGTCCAGTGTTTTTGATTCAGGAACTGCGCCGCTCTGCGTGAACAGGGTTTTAAGTAACCCGGACACCTGATCCAGGTAAGCCAGTCGACCCTGTTTTAGGAGCTGTTGCGATAGAGGCTCCCCGGTCAGTTTTGTTTCCACAAAGAACGGCTGTTTATTGATCTCTCCGTCACAGAGGGCGGTCGCAAACAGTCGGCTTTGTCCGGATTGCACCGCGAGCGACTTCAGAATGTCGACATTATTCATTTCTGAATCACAGGCGGTTTTATTGAGGGGCAGTTTAATGATGAACTCCTGCGCGCCCCAGGAGGCTGCGATCACAAGCTTCTCCTTGCGGGTAATCTCGTGATCGGTTATGCAGAGTTTTCCGTTGCCCAGTTGTTCCTGCAATTTGCTCGAAACGGCCTGGATAACTTCTTCTAACAGGGAGGATTTTTGTTCAGTTTCCGGGCTGGCAATGAAGGCCAGGGTTGGCGCCAACTGCCGGTTTTTCTTAAGCCGGCTTTTTAAGGTGTGCTTTCCGGGGCGGGATAGCGATAGCAGGGGCGAGGTGCCGGTTTGTAACGGAACCAGGTGATGTAACTGGCTTTTACTCTGCTGGTAATCGTAGGTTTGCAGTTGCTGGAAACCCGCTGACTTTAATAGGTGCTGGTATCCCCACAGCGTGGATTGCTGAGCGGTTAGCAGGTGCGTTACGTTTAACCGGGTATAACCCAAGAGGTTGTCCCAGACGACAAATAGCTGGCCTGAATCCTTAAGTACACGGCGGCACTCTTTCAGTAACTGCATGAGTGGCTGGTTTGCGCTGCCAATGGCCAGTGGCGTCGCCAGAAACCCCAGCGAGCCGTGGCTATGGAGGCAGTTGAAGGGACGGGATAACAGAATGCAGTCCAGCGATCCTGTGGCAAAGGGTAAGTCCTGCCCGAGATTGCCTAGAAGAAAGGATACCGGTGCCTTAGCCAGCTGTTGCCGGCAGCGTTTTTTGCTGAAGTCGAGTCGTGCGTTGTCTTCGTCGAGCAGGTAAAGCTGTACGTCCAGGTCTGTGAGGTGGTGAATCCGGCTGTCGACGCCGGCGCCAATTTCCAGGATTTGGCATTTCGGGGGGAGGTTTAAAAGCAGCTTCCAGGCGCCTGTGCCATCAACAGCGAGCTTCTTATAGGTTTCGTCAGGCGTTGGCGATTCATTTATCAGTGAGATAACGGTGCGTTCCCAGCTGTCTTTGAATTCGGCTGATGTCATTTTTATCCTAATCGCAACTATTAAAGTTGTTGACGCTCAAAGGCGGAGGTCTATCCTTAAGGGGCTAAAGTACTCCAACCTGCATTATAGAAGTTATATAGGCCTGCCGCCCTGCGTGTTGGCAGTATATTGGCTCGAAAATGCAATGCACACCACTTCACTGGACGAATAAATAGTTTTTGAATGGATAATATCTATAAGCACATGATGCGTGGCGCTGCCTGGACTGCGATGATGCGCTGGGTCATACGCCTTATCGGCTTTGTTAATATCATCATCCTGGCAAGGATTCTGACGCCTCAGGATTTCGGCCTGGTGGCAATGGGCACCATTGTCGTCGGTCTCATCCAGGCTTTTACCGAATTTGGAACGCAGCAGCTATTGATTCGTGAGCAAAATATCACGACAGATCATATCAATACGGCTTGGACGGTTAAAATTCTCCAGGGAGCTGTTGTCGCTTTGTTGCTGGTTATTTTTGCCCCGCTCGCCGCGTCTTATTTTAACGAGCCCCGTGCTCAGGCGGTGATTAACTTTCTGGCGTTGAGTGCCTTGATTGGCGGCGCCGGCAATATCGGCATTACTTTGGCCAGAAAGGAGCTCAATTTTTCCATTGATTTCTGGTGCGGGGTTTACGCACGACTGGCACTGTTTCTCGTGACTCTGGTGCTGGCCTTAACGCTGAAAAGTTATTGGGCGCTGGTTTATGGGCATGTGGCCGGTGCCGTGATTGGCGTCGTTATCAGCTATATGCTGCATCCTTATCGTCCCAGGCTTTGCATCAAGCAACTGCGGGAGTATTTGAATTTTTCACTTTCCATGGTCCCTCTGAGGATCGCCAAGTTTATCAATGAAAAAGCTGACTCGGTGGTCGTTGGCGGTATTGCCGGTGCGGCCCAGCTGGGTATCTACAATACGGCGGCGGATCTTGCCAAGATGATGACCATGGAAATAGCGGTACCCCTGGGACGGGGGCTTTTCCCAGCCTATGCCAAATTGAATCATGATCCGGCGGCCCTGGCCCATGCCTTCAGTCGTGTGTTAGCAGCCTCGGGACTCGTGATCGTCCCACTAGGCCTTGGCATTGGCTTGATTGCTGATGATTTTGTGCTGTTAGTATTGGGTGAAAAATGGCTCGAAGCTGCATTTTATATTAAGTGGCTGGTGGTTTATGCCGTGTTAATCAGCCTGATAAGGCTGATGAATAACCAGATACTGATTGTTGCAGGATTTGAAAAACGGGCGGCATTTGCCAGTTGGCTAAGGGTTTTTGTTTTTGTCGGCTCAATTGTGATTGCAGCTCAGCAGGGGGGCGTTGAGGCGGTAGCGATGGTGTGTCCCTTCGTCGCCTTGGCGTTATTTCCAATCGCAGTTGTTATCCTTACCCGCTCGATACCCATTACTGTTACCCAGGTCATCGCGGCGCTGTGGCGTTCGGCTGTTGCCGGGTTGCTGATGGGACTTGTTGTGTACTGGCTAAATGGGGTGATTGATTTGGGGCCTGCGATACGCATGTTCTTGGCGGTGGTTCTCGGCGGTCTGACCTATATCGGCACGGTATTTATTTTATGGTGCCTGTCCGGCTATCCGGCGGGCGCTGAGCAGGTTATCTACCAGAGGCTAAAAAAGCAGCTTGGATCGAACAAGGCTGCATGAGGCTTTGTAAAAGACCAGAATCTCCAGGGAGTAAAACTGTCTATGCTGTTCCTGCACATTGGCCTTCATAAAACCGGAACAACCTTCCTGCAGCAGGCCGTGTTTCCCAAATGGAAGGGCATTCACTACATTCCAGAGGATAAGCTGGAATTTCTGGTACGAATGGATGGGGCTCAGGATTATCTGCTGTCCAGGGAGGGCTTGTCCGGGAAAAACTGGGCGCATGCCGAAGAAAGGGCGAAAAATATTGCTTGCCTGGCAGGGCTTTTCCCTCTGGCAAAGGTTTTAATCAGTTTCAGGAAGCATTCCTCGTTTATCGTTTCGTCCTATAAACAATACCTGCAGCAGGGCGGTTACCTGGCGTTTGAGGACTATTTTGACCTGAACGCCGATCGGGGTTTTATGAAACAGGAGGATTTCCTGTTTCGGAACAAAATGGATTTGGTCGATCAGCTTTTCGAGCCTTCCCCCTTTGTGATGCTCTACGAGGACATCACAAAAAACCTGGCGTATCTGCTGCCGGCGTTGGAACGCTATATGGGAGGGACGGCACCTGCCGTGGAAGACATTAAGTTGGGGCGGCGTAACAAAAGTGTCGGCTATTACCCCGCCAAGCTCCTGCGGTACTTGAATGGAAAATCCTTTTCCAAGCTGAACGATCAGGGGAAATATGACCTGTATAACTGGCGATTAAAGCGTCTTGGCCTGGATCCGCGCTCCATTTGCCAGTACAAACTGGGTTTTTTACCGGACAGGCCTATACTGAACGCTGAACAGCTTAAGCAAATTGATAACTTATATGCTGATGACTGGGCGTATATCAAGGAGCGTGCCGCCAGTTGCGGGAACGCCCATTAGCGATAGAGCGGAGATATTATGCTAATCATTTGTAATGGGGCTATTAAAAGTGGCTCTACGTGGCTTTTTAATATTCTGATTAATCTGGTGGACTGCCAGAATCCCCCCGATGAATACCTGACCGGGCGTAGTGAAAAGAGCCCCTGTATCAAGCCTGAGCTGCTGGAGCAGTTTCTTGCCGAGGTGGATTACGAGAATAACCACTACATTTCCAAAAACCACTTAAACAGACCCGAATACAAGGCGCTGATACAAGACAACCCGCACGTTTTCATTTTCGATATCGAACGTGACCCGAGGGATGTGGTGGTTTCAAATTACTATCATGACTGCTTCCGGAATGACTATAAGGGCAGCTTTGAGAAATATTACTGGGCCGAGGGGCGTTTTGTGGCGGATCAGCTGGCCGGCTACCACAACCTCTGGATCGATTGCGGGCCGCGTGCCTATACCTCGTCCTATGAGCGGTTAAAGGAGGAATTTCAACCCGAAGCGCAGGCAATTGCTGCTGTGCTGGGGATTCAGTTATCGGATGATGGCGCCGAGCAGCTGAAAGCGAAAACTTCCATCGACAGTCTCAGGAAAAATTACCAGGATGACAAACGTTATCAGGGTGAAAAGTTTTTCCGTAAAGGGGAGGTTGGAGACTGGAAGAACCATTTTGATGAAAA
>JAWKZQ010000012.1:0-85492 GCA_041395865.1 Pseudomonadales bacterium | reverse complement strand
CGCGCTTCTATGAGAAGCTGCATGAGGGTATCGCATCGCGGATTAAGGCGATGCCTGCCTGGCAGCAATGGATGGCCGAAAAGTCCATACAGACAGGACTTCGTTATCAGGCTCAGCGCCGTGCAGGGCAGCCACTTTCCTGGGGTTTGCGGCTGCAGCATCGCATTGCCGACCGGCTGGTTTTGGCAAAGCTTCGCGCGGTGATGGGGGGCGAGATGCAACTCATGCTGACGGGCTCCGCTGCCTGCCCGACCCACATCCTTGAGTTTTTCCACGGCATCGGACTGCCGCTATTGGAGGCCTACGGGATGAGCGAGAACATCGTTCCTCTCAGTACGAACCGGCCTGATGATTTCCGGTTGGGCTCGGTTGGGAAGCCGCTCAAATATAACGAAATTCGAATCGCCGATGACGGTGAACTGCTGGTGAAAGGGGCGGGTGTTTTCAAGGGGTATATTGAAACAACCGGTGATGAGGATAGCTTCACGAGTGAAGGCTTCTTCAAAACCAGCGACTTTGGCCATTTTGACGAACAGGGCTACCTTTACCTGACTGGCCGAAAGTCGGAGGTCATCAAAACCTCAACCGGGCGGCGAATTTCTCTGGTGCGCGTCGAAAGCGCTTTGCGCCAGAGCCCTGCGCTGGATCAAGTGGTTGCGTTTGGGAGCGGACGCAAACTGCTGGTCGCCGTTGCAACGCTCGACGGGGGCTGGCTTCAAAAAATGTTGAAGGAGCATGTCGCTGAAACGACAGGGAGCGAGCCGACGGCTGTTCCGTCGGCGGTGAAAGCGCGGGTGGCTCAGGAAATTGAAACGGCTGGTCGCAATCTTACAGGTTATGAACGTATTCGGGGGTGTGTCCTGTTGGCCGAGCCCTTTAGCGTTCTTAGGGGCGAGCTGACGCCTAACTTGAAATTGCGGAGAGCGGCCATTGAAGCGCTTTATCGAGAGCCGCTCGAAAAGCTTTACGACATGTTAGAGGGTGCAAAGGGTGGCGAGACTGATTCGCAGCCTGTTAGTGATGAGGTATTAGTCATATGACCGTAAAAACAGTGCTGATAACAGGAGCGAGCGGGGCGGTTGGCAGCGCTGTGGTTCCTCTTTTCCTCAATGAGCCGGAAACCCAGCTGAGATTGTTGATTCGTGCGGACTCAGCGTCGCACCTGCAGGAACGCCTGGGCGCATTAATGGACTATTGGCAGCCCGAGCTTGAGGATGCTGACGCGATAAGCCGTGTCCAGGCTTTTCGGGGCGATGTTTCTGAGCCGCAGATGGGGCTGCAGGCGCACGAGTATCAGCAGCTGACGGAGGAGCTGACTCATATTATCCATTGCGCAGCCAATGTAAAAATGAATATGAGTTACGAGCAAGCGCAAAAAATTTCGGTGGATTCAGCCCGTTATATTGTCGGCCTTGCGGAAGACTGTGTGGCGTCGGGGCAGTTTGCCAAGCTGGATTTCGTGAGTACGCTGGGGGTTGCCGGGAAAATGCGCGGTCTTATTCCTGAAAGACCCCTGATCGAGGCGCGCGAATACCACAATACCTATGAATCCTCCAAAGCCGAGGCGGAAACCTTTGTACTTGAGAAAATGAATGCTGGCTTACCCGTCTCGATACATCGTCCCAGCATGGTCGTCGGCGATTCAGTCACCGGAAAAACCATCCATTTTCAAATTTTTTACTACTTGGCCGAGTTTATTACAGGGCGTTTTTCCTTTGGCATCCTGCCAAATGCCGGAGACGTTAAGCTGGATATTATTCCCAGCGACTACGTAGCAAAAGCACTGTACTGGTCTAGTGGTGACTCGGAGAGTACGGGCAGCCTTTTCCATCTTTGCTCGGGACCTGATCACTCAATCAGGATTATGGATCTGGTGGACAACGTTCGCGCTATTCTGGCGTCTTCTTATGATGAGAAACTGCCCGCCTTGATTGTCGCCCCGGCCAGTTTGTTTAATATTCTGTTGCCAGTGCTTAAGCTGGTTACCACAAAAAAAGTACGCGCCAGATTAAGTAATTTGCCGCTATTTCTAGATTATTTGAACGATCAGCAGCTATTTGATAATACCGAAACGACTCAGGTGTTATCGGCGGCGGGTATTTCCATCCCTGATGTGAACCAGTACCTGGAAAAGGTGATTGGTTATTACCGACAGCAGAAATACCCTCGATCATAGTTTCATGAGTGCCAAGCGCCAATAGGTCGCAGGAGGTAAGGCCGTGAATTCCGTCGATACGAAGGCGAAACGCATCCCCACATTGAAGATTAACCCTTTTACGCCCGTTAAACGGATCGTTGACCAAGTGGGTCAGGGTTTTGACGAGCTGGGTGATGTGCTGCAGGTAACAGGCCTGCCGGTGAAGGTTTTCTGTTTTCGCAACCAGGAGCATGTTGCAGCTTTGTTGCGCCATCAGCCCGTTGGGATGACGAAGTACCCGCAGATTTTGCCACGGGTTAAAAAAGTTATGGGTAACGGTGGTTATATCCTTGCCGGGGGCAGTGAGTGGAAAGAGCGCCGAACCAAGGTGCAGCCTGCCTTCAAGGCGCCTTGCCTGCGTCATTACGCGCAACAGATTCCTGCGGTTACGCGCCACCTTATCAACAGGTGGGATGAGCGAATCGAGAGGGAGGGCGTTTTTGACATATGCCGAGACCTGCAGGCCCTGATCACCCAGATTAATTTTGATATTTTCTTTTCCAAGGATCTCTCCGGTGGTAAGTGCGACTTGAGTGATCCTTTATTGGAAGAGGTGCGCTCAAAAACCCAGTTTATAGAGCTGGAGTTCGTTCGACCCACGCCGCTGTGGGTGCCCCAGCCAAAGCACTTCAGGTTCCGGCAGTATGATGCCCGGCTGCGAGAAATTATGCGGGAGATTATCCGCGAGCGACGTAACGCAAAAACCGAGGATAAGGATCTTTTGAGTGTTCTGCTTGACGTTCGGGGCGAGGAAAGCGGTAAGCCCTGGACCGATGAGGATATTCTGGACGAGGTCTTCTCTGTTTATTACGGCGCTGCTGTGATGAGTACGACGCTCGCCTGGTGTTTTTACATGATTGCCTCGCATCCGGAAGTGCAGCGCAAATTGCGCGAAGAGCTCAAGGATGTTCTGGCAGGCAGGGAGCCGAGGGTTGAAGATTTAGCGTCATTAAAATATACCGAAATGGTGATGAATGAGACGGTTCGGTTATACCCGCCATCCTGGGGTTATCCGCGTTATTGCGAACAGGGAATGGAGATTGATGGATACTCAATTCCCAAGAACTCGCTTGTGGTTCCTATGGTGTACCACTCGCATCGCGATCCCCGGTACTGGGAGCGTCCGGATGACTTTTATCCGGAGCATTTCGACAGTGAAAAAACTGCAAGTATTGACCGTTTTCTTTACTACCCATATGGCGGTGGCGCCCGCATGTGCCTGGGAGCCAATTTGGCGCCGCTCGTTCTGCAGTTGGTGATCGCCAGTGTTTTCCAAAAGTACCGGATGGAATTCAAACCTCGTTTTGAAGGGGATCCTGTCGAGGAATTTGGGTTTGAAATTCATCCTCACGACCAAATCTGTATGGATGTTCGGCGGCTGGATGATGAGTAGCGCTGTTGAAAACGGGATAGCTGGCGAGTGTTACAGTCGCTCGAAAGGGTGTCAGTAATTTTTACAAATGACAAATTTAAAAAAATGAGATTGTTTTTATCTTTATGATTTAGAAGGTTTTTTTGTTTTTGGCACAAAGACTGCATTTATTTTCGGCGAAACACTATGGCGGACAGCCGCTTTTGAGTAACTACTAAATATGCTGAGGATGGAGCAATGTACAAAAACAGGAAAATGACATTTGGGTTAGCTGCTGCAGCTGCGCTGACGCTGGGCCTTAGCACCCAAGCAAACGCATACGTTTTCAATGTGGCGGAAGAAGGCGGCTGGACCGGTTCTGACAACGGTAACGACTCCTTTTCTGGTACACCAACAGATAACATCGCTGGTGCTGACGGAACTACGGGAACAAATACCACTGCAGAGTGGTTCACCAACAGTGACCCAAAAAGTAATCTGATTATTGATTTCTTTAGCTCAAACATTGATGTGCCTGATGGCGGTTCTGCTTCTGCACTGGCCGCACGTATCAGCCAAAACAATGTGGTGATCTTCGAAGCAGAGAGTGATCCTGCTGAGAACTTCCCTTACACACATACGCTGGATTTCAGCGCGCTGTTCCGTATCACTGATGCTGATGGCGCACCTGGTACTGTCTATTTCGAAGACACACCAACAGGTACGGTTACTCACGTTGAAACCCTGAATGCTGGCGGTTGTGCTAATGGTGGTGGTCTGGGTGCTTCCCTGAACCTGGCTGGTTCAACCTGTGACGACCTGTTTGCCTTCACACTGAACCTGGCGCCTCCAGTGCCATTCTTTGTTGACGGACAAAAATACACCTTTGGATTTGATATCGTGCCAGGACCAGGCATCTTCATCGATCCAAATACCGGTATCATCTACGTGCCTGAAGAAGACGGTAACTTCGTAGATGTTTTCGTAACAATCAGCACCGTACCTGCACCTGCTACTTTGGCGCTGCTGGGTATTGGCCTGGCTGGTTTGGGTCTGGCAGGCCGTCGTAAACTGCGTGCCTAATTTCTGCTAGTCAGTAGAAGTTGAAAGCCCCGGCAAATTTGCCGGGGCTTTTTTTTGTCCTGAAAACAGGCGTTAAGTTTGCCAGGAAATAAGCGAGCCGAAATATTGCTTTATTGCCAGGACGGAGCGTTATCTTTCTGCTGGCTTGGTCTTACTGAGCGTTCGGTGAGGCAGTGCGGCTTTAACCCCGAAGGAAAAGTCTCAGCTTTCTGTGAGAGTTTTGGGGTAGAGGGAATACGAACGGTTGTTGCCCCAAGCTTTGCCACTGAATTAAGTGGGAAGTTAAGAGAAGAGAGCTTGGCTTAAAGTAAGACTTATCGCTTCCTGTGTTATAAGCGGGGCTTAAGTTTAAGTTGTTGCTTGATACCTTCCAAAACCGTTTATTTAAGAGGGGGGGTAAAAGCCCACAAGTCACTCGTGTTGTTGTGGGCTTTTGGATTGTACTCAGTTTGAATGATTAGATTGATTACGTGCCTCTTTGAGGTGCTTGTTAATCTCGGGGTTATCCGGCGCTTTTGCGGCGGCCTTTTCCAGAAGCTTTATGCCGCGATCAAATTGACCGTTCTGGGTCAGCATCCAGCCGAGTGTGTCCATCAGTGCGGGCTGGCTCTTATTAAGCTGGTAGGCCTTCTCCGCATATTCAAGCGCACGGGAATTATTGCCTTGTTCATGAAGCAGCCAGGCAAGGTTATTCAATGCAGCGATACTGTTCGGCTGTAATTTGAGCGCTTCGAGGTATTGGGTCGAGGCTTCATCCAGTTTGTTTGCGTTTTGTAAGGCGGTTGCGTAAGCGACTCGGGCTTTGTAGGTGTCCGGAGCCTTTTCAAGCCAGTCCTGCAAATCTTTTGTTGCCGTATCGATTTCGCCTGCTTTGAGGAAATTATCGCTGGATAAGATTGCGCGTGTTTCGCTTGGGGCTAATTCATAGGCTTTGGAATAGGCCTTCGCTGCTTTCAGGTATTGCCCGCTTAATGACATGGCATCGCCTTCCATGTGGTAGCCGGCGGAAAGCGTGGGGTAATGTTCCTGGATCGTTTTGGCAAAACCTGCGGCTTCCTCGAAACGCTGGTTTTCTAGCAACATCCTTACCTGCAGCGTCAAAGCCGGCAGCAGTTTTTCATTCATGCTCAGAGCCTGTTCCAGCTGCCTTTGCGCTTCCTCTGAGTCATTGAGCTTCAGATAGGTCTGGGCTAAGAAAAAGTGGGGCTCAGCCGTATTGGGCGAGAGCTTTTCAAGCCGTTCAAAATCTCTCAGTGCGCTGGCGGGCTCGCCACTTGCTAAATGAGCCATGCCGAGCGTTTTTAAGGCAACAGGGTTGTTCGGGTGATGCTCGTATAGATCCTGGGCAACACTGACAGTCCTTAAGTAGTTGGTTTGTGTTTCATAGATTTTTACAAGTGCCAAGCCAGCCTGCAGGTGGCCAGGGTTGGTCTGCCAGGCTTTCTCAACGAGTTCCTGGGCCTGCTTTACGTCGCCCTTAAGTGCAGCGATGCCCGATAAGCCCAGTAAGGCCCTGGGTTGGTTGGGGTTGTGCTTAAGTACGGACTCAAGCTGTGCTTTGGCGCCGGAAGCGTCTCCCCCGCGCAGCATGATCCCTGCCAGGTTTGTCGCGGACTCAATGTCTTGGGGGTTTGCCTCAAGTGCTTGGTTTAATGCCTCTTTCGCTTTATCCGCCTGATTGATGCTCATGTACATGGCGGCCAGTAATTTATAGCCGATAGGGCTGCTGGGCTTTTTATCAATCAAATCCTGAGCGGTCTTTAAGGCCAGCTGAGTATTGCCTTCGCGCAGGTAGGCGGTTGCCAATAGCATTTCGGCCTGGAGGTTGTCAGGGTCATTGTCGAGAGCAGTTTGCAGCTGGGCAATGGCGTCGGCGGGCTTTCCTTCGTTGAGGCTGCTTAGGGCGATTTCGTTATAGAGCTGAGCGTCTCCCCCGCTGAGCTCGGAGGCTCTCCAGTAGTAGCGTTTGCTTTCCTGCAGGTTGCCGATGTTTTCGTGGGCTCGGGCCAGGAGTGTCAGCGTTTTCGGGTCGTTTGGCGCGATTTTGTCACTCTTTTCCAAGTACGGAAGAGCCTCCAGACTTTCGCCGAGGTATAGGAGTGTTGCTGCATAAAGGTTGAATGCCTCTGCGTCGGCGGGTGCCAGAGCGATGAAGCGGGATAAGTGTGTGCGGGCTGAATTAAAGTTGCCGCGGCTGTATTGAATGGTTCCCATCATTAAATGGCTTTGGGGATGGCCTGGGATTTTTTTCAGAACCAGTTGTAAGCTTTCAGCGGCCGCATCGTAATCTTTTTGTTGAAGCTGGATTCGGGCGTTTAAAAAGTTTGCCTCAGGCATATTTGGCTTGGTTTTCAGAACGGGGTTAAGGCTTTCCAGTGCGGCTTCCTCATTTCCCAGCGAAAACTCGGCTTCTGCTAAACCAAGTTTACCTCTAAGGTTTTTGGGCCTGACGCTGAGAAGTTTTTCATAGGTTGTCTTTGCGCCTTCATAATCCGATCTTTTTAGCATAATGCTGCCCTTCATGATGAGGGCTTCAATATTTTCATCGTCAGTGTCCAGTACTTGCTGGATGTATTGGGTGGCGAGATCGTAGTTATGTGCAGCAATCGCCAAACTGGCTTGCCCCAGGAAAGCGTTGCTATTGTGCGGGTCAAGGCTGTGTGCTTTGGCAAAATACCTTTCGGCATCTTCTGCTTTACCGGAGGCGACCAGGGCTCTGCCACGGAGTGCAAAAAGATCGGCGGCGTCAGTGGGCGGCATGTTTTCAATGTGCGCATAAAGAGCTTCATCCAGCAATTTGTCGTACTTGCCCTGGAAGAAAAAAGCCTCGGCGAGTTTGGGGGCGATTGCTACGGGAGCCATACCCAGTTCCTGGGCTCTTGAAAGCTCTTTTTCGGCACTTTCACCATCTTTGTTTTCAAGGTGGGCCAGGCCGAGCAGCCACCGTGCTTCAATGTTTTGGGGGTTTTTGCTCAATGCACTTTTGAGCTCAATGATGGCGGCTTGGACCTGCTGCTGGTCCTGGAAATTTTTTGCGCGCTCGAGGTGTTCGCTGTCGGTGAGGTCCTTTCCACAGCCAGCCAGGGTAAGAAATAAAGCGAATAAAATGGTTTTGCTGCGGGTTAATGTGCTGCTTTTGCTTGTCAAAACGATCACCTCTCCATAACCGGCAGAGCCATCAAGGCGTGCCGGCCGATAAATTTTTAAGCGTTTTTTTGGGCTTTCCTAGACCAAACTTTTCACTCGGCCATCTTTAGTTTAGATGGCGCTACCAGAATGAGTATACGAGATAATGTTTAACGCGCCTCAAAATTGCAAACCTAAATACGGATTAGTCTATTCGATACGTGAGAAGGCGAAGTGTTAGATTTATTTTAAGGCCTGAAGGCCGCTTGTTTGATACGAGCGCGACCTGATCAAACGGAATGTTGGGGAATTGCAGGTGGTTGATGAGATAAAGGCTGCTGGATGCAGCCTTTGAATTGGTGGAGGCGGCGGGAGTTGAACCCGCGTCCGTCAGTCTGATATAAGCTATTGAAATATAAGAATAATAAATTTTCTCTTTGTGGGGGAGGAAAAGTTTTTGTACCAGTTTTTTGTACCAAGTCTTTGTACCTGCTATTCTTTGTGGCATGAAAGGGCTCAGCGTTTCTAAAACAGGTGTCTATAAACTCCGAAAAGGGGTTCCTCCAGATGTTAGGCACATCATCGGGCAGAGGGAATTTAAAGTTTCATTAGGGAAGGTGAGCAGGCCAGAAGCAGACGCTAAAGCTCTGTCCTATTTGTCTGATTGGGAACATAAGATTCTAGATGCTAGAGAGCAGGTTAAGTTTATAGCGGCCCCTGAGCGTCCTAGGAGGACGATAGGGATTGCGGTTGATGCTCACTTAGAAGAGTACAAGCAAGCCCAGCTAGCCCACCTAAAAGAGCGGTCTATTGCTGACCATGTGAGAAGCCTAGAGAATCACATGTTTAAGCGATTCCCCGTTATTCATAACAGGATTACACAGAGGGTAGTTCAAGGCTGGGTAGACAGTTATCAAGAGCTAGAGCATCCTCCAGCATCACGCACCCTAGAGAAATATGTTAATTGCGCCAGTAAGTATATGAGCTGGCTTATACGTAAAGGCTACGCTCCCCCTCCTAACTATTTCTCAGAAGTGGAGATGCCTTTAACTAGGCGTATGAAAAGACAGCCATTCTCTGATGACGAAATACTACTGATCTATCGAA
This sequence comes from Pseudomonadales bacterium, assembly GCA_041395865.1. Classification (GTDB taxonomy): domain Bacteria; phylum Pseudomonadota; class Gammaproteobacteria; order Pseudomonadales; family IMCC2047; genus IMCC2047. The sequence goes on along the minus strand of JAWKZQ010000012.1, from coordinate 76,628 downwards.
ATATAGAAGATGAGGAGTTGTCCAACCTCTTCCTATTAGGGGCGTATACAGGGTGTAGGATTGAAGAGCTTTGCCAGCTTACAGCAGAGGACGTTCTACCTTATGAGCATGAAGGAAAGGAGCGGGTGTTCTTTATTATTAGGAACGCTAAGACAGCAGCGGGGCAAGGCAGAACCGTACCTGTCCATCTTCAAATACACGCACTGGTATTAAGGCTTCAAGAAAGAGGGGGGTATCTAATACACACCCCCACCACAAACAAATATAAAGAGCGTTCCAGTGCTATCGGTAAACGCTTTGGTCGCCTCAAGAGGGAGTTAGGCTTTGGGCCCGAGAAAGTGTTTCACTCCCTGAGAAAGACTGTAGCCACTCAGTTTAAAAACCAAGGGATACCGGAGCCAATAGCTGCTGATATTCTAGGGCATGAATTACAAACAATGTCTTACGGGGTGTATGCCGGAGGGGCTCCCCTTAATGTTCTCTTCGAGACATTAGATCAGATTGACTACAAAGACCTTGAGGGCGCTACAAGCTAAATGACCTAATCATTTTGCTAGAGCCATGATGAGGACCAGGAAACCTAGACCAACTACAAAAATTGTCGCAAGAGTGGCATCAATGCTTTTTATTACCCCAGCAAGCTGAATTAGTTTTTCTAACATTACAAATGTTCCTTAATAAATTTTTTCGATAGTTTGGTTCCAATCTTGTGTCCCCTCTTATCCTTTTCCTTTAGTCTTCTCGTGACTCGGTGGTTTCTTTTCCAACAAATAGCACTATATGTTGTGCCTTGAGGAAGATGCTACCCTATTATTGGTTTTTGGCAAGTGCATTATTTAAAAGTAAAAAATAACACTTATTTCAAAGACTTATCTGAAAATTAGAGCGGTCTTGCTGGTATTGCTAAAACAACTCTCAAGGAGTGAGCATGAAATATATAGCTGTTGCAATTGTTGTAGTCGCCATTATTGGCGCGTGGATGTTTCGGTATGAGGTGGTGTCCTTTGACACTAGGTACGACAGGTGGGCTGGCAAGATCGAGTTTCTCTGCACGTCCGATCCAGACCGTCGTTTCTTATCCTCTGATGAGTGTGACAAGTTGAGGCGCTAGACTGTCCAATATCTGAGGGCGAATATCTGGCAGGTGGGTTGATTCCACTATTTTCTGCTAGAAATTTCTAAGCAGGCTTGCATACTAGCAGAGGCCCCGACACCCCCCTCCTACCCCCTTAAAACTGACTGGAAATAAGGTTTTGATTTTCATGGGGAAAACTCTTGTTCTAATTGTTGGCTGTATTTATCATTCCGTTTAACGAACATTAAGGAGAATGATAATGAATGCTAAGGCTGTATGTTATTACCGCGTCAGTACGAATAAGCAGGGGTTGAGTGGGTTAGGTTTAGAAGCCCAACAAGAAGTAGCAAGGGGATATTGTGAGGCTCAAGGTCTAGAGATTGTTAAGGAGTTTAAGGAGGTGCAGAGTGGGGGGAAGAACGACAGGGCAGTATTAGCTGACGCACTGCGTACCTGTAGGCTCACTCGATCTAGGTTGGTGGTGGCGAAGCTGGACAGGATTAGTAGGGATATTGAGTTTATAGCTGTATTACAGAAAAGCGGTATTAGGTTTGTATGTGCTGATATGCCAGAGGCTAATGAGACAATGATTCAGTTTATGTCTGTCTTTGCTCAGTATGAAAGGAAGATGGCGTCTGAAAGGACGAAGGCAGCTTTAGCCGCTAAGAAGAGGCAGGGGGTGAAGCTAGGGAATCCTGACCTAAAGGCTATGCGCTCACGTATTGACACTAAGGCCGCCAGTAAGAAAGGGAACGCAGTGAAAGAAGCGAAAGCTAACGAATGGGCCAAGGAAGTGTTTAAGGAAATTGAGACAGCCAGAGAGGAAGGCTGTGAAACATTACAAGCTATTGCTGACTGGTTGAATAATAGGAATATCGTTACTAGCAGAGGGAAGCAATTTACCCCTGTTACTGTTAAGCGGGTGAGAGATAGGTGTAGAACACAGGCTAAACATATGCCTGAGAGCCTCTGAGAGGCCGTGTAGGGGGTTTTCTGTTATTAACCTAGGCTACCCTACTAGGTAGGATAGAATTTAACAATACAGCTTCGCTGATGATACCTTGTTTTATTTGGTTTATCAAGAGATGTATAAAAAATAATTAAAAAAGATGTGAACTTTTTGCCATTTTTCCAGTCTATATAGGTATAGGGGAGGAAAAGAAAAGGAAAAATAATTAAAATTTATGCAGCAAAATGGTCATTTTTCCAGTATATATAAATATACACTAGGAATATTATAAGAAATATTTAAGAAATACCTAAGCAATACCTTCTCTCTCTCTTTCTCTCTCTCTCCTTCTTAATTCTTAAATAACATCTAAGAAATGAAATTCTTTTATCTCCTCTGTTTTATCGTTTCAGGGGCGTTATCTGCCCTTGTGACATTTCAACTTATCTAATCTGCGTTAGCCCATAGGGCCATACGCTATCAACAGGAAACATTATGACTAGAACTACTCGCGCTTCATTGCGGGCTTACGCTCATCTGGAGAAAACACAGCCAGTGCTTGAGGGGCTGTTAGATCAATATCTAACGAATAAAGAAATAGCGGAAGAACTAAACACACAAGGACTGTATATGCCTTCTGGCGCTAGCTGGAATGCTGTACGTATCGGGAAGTTTTTACACAAACATCAAATAAAACCTACGCAACTAAAAGGAAAAGAATAATGAGCAGTTTATTTAACTCTGAGGGCGTCAGGGAGAAAACTTATTTTCAAGAACTAGCAGAACAGAAAGAGAAAAAGGCTAGCTCTCGAAACAATACGCATGAACAACAATTAAAAACAGAAGAACTAGAAAGGAAGCAAAGACTTCTACAAATGGCTAATACACCCCTTAACGCTAAGCAATGGGAAAGCCTTTCTAAAACTGACCCTCTGTTGTATTGGAGCCCAGAAGGGCAGGAAATGAGAAGGCAACACAGGCAAACCCTGGGAATGTTATTTGAGGCGTAACAATGAGAGATGATGAACCAAGAACAACCATCCAATTAAGACACGCAGAAGAAGAGGTGCGTAGGCAATGCAGAGAGAAAGGCATTGTTTACCACTATGACCCTGAGATTGTTTTAGAGGATGCGCCTAAAGGGAATGGACGCGGTATGTTGGAATACAGAGGTGTATTGATTAAGAAGCTCCCGCATACCCTAACAGAAATGATTGGTGTAATGGATTGGGTGCGGCTTCCCTATGGGTCTAAACAAGCTATCGAGAAAGGCTGTTCAGGCATGTGGCAGCTTAGGGATTTAACTAAAAGGATTGACGGCTTTATTGATAACCCCCCTAAAAGGGAAGCTAATGCACGATAAGCTTATGATCGAGCGTATTAAATATATGCTTAAAGCAGGGTATTCCTATGAGGAAATCCTCAGCTCTTTGAATGTGAGTAGCACATATCTGGACAGGGTGTTACAGAGCTTAAAAGACACCAACACCTAGAACCACCCCTCCTATTTCTGAGAGTCAGACACGAGCCCTCTGGGCTATTTTCCCCTGTGTTTATGTGTTTTGTCACATACATGGTGGATAACACAGCCGCTAATCTGTCGGCTTTTAGCAAAAACCCAGTAATGACGGGGCCTACAGCCCGACACTAGCCATTTTTATCTGTCGGGTTATGTGTCGGGTTTAAAATAAAAACCTTTATAAATCATACACTTATATGCTGATACATTATCCGCTATCTGTCGGGTTATGTGTCGGCTTTTGTGTCGGGTTTGGAGAAATGACTAATGAAACTACTGAATACCGCTCTAGATATTTACTTCTATATCACTCTGGCTGCAATAGCCTTTGTTCTGATTTAACCCAAGGAAAACTAATGATACGACGAGAAATTACCTTCCTTCCTGAAACATTCGACAAGCTGAAAAAGCTAAGCCGTCGTCTGTCCCCTGATTACAAACACCCCCTTACTAACGCACAAGTTATAGAGATTGCAATTAAACACCTGACTACTGAAATTACTGAAGGTAAACCTAATGGAACTGATCGCAAATAAAGACCTGTTAATAAAAATGATTGTTGGGCGGTATGTCCAACTAGATAGTGCACAAGATAAGAGAAACATTGTAGACACACGCTGTACTAACGCAGCACCTATGACCCCTGATCTGGCCCTCAGACACTGTCTAACAAGAGCAGGCTTAGGAGGTATAGCAGATAGTCAGGCTATAGCGGAAGCCTTTACACAGGTGCAGAGGGAAAGCCTGTTCACCGTTTGCCGCAATAAAACTTATATCCCTCAGCCAGTAGAGAATTGGTTTACCTCCTCTTACGCGGTAATTGAGAAGCAAGGATACAACTATCTAAACAACTGGCGTAAGCCTGACTGGTTGATTGAAGTGGGCAAAGATATTAGTCCATTCCTTGAACTACTAGAGCGTATGTTTCCCAGCGAGAAAGAGCGTCTACACATTCTTAAATGGTTATACATGCTTGTATTCCACCCTGAAAAGAAAAGCTGGGCTCCTGTCCTTATTGGGCCTCAAGGTACAGGCAAAAGTTTGTTTTTACAGACAGCAAAGAAACTCGTAGGAGAGTCAAACTGCTATATCACAGCCAATCATAAAGCGGTTGTCGGCGGTTTTAATGCGGTCTGGATGGATACCGTGTTAGTTGGTATTGAAGAGGTAAAGAACGTAGACAACCCCCTTAAATTTGCTAACCAGTTAAAACTTTATATCAGCGATATTGAGCAGGCGGGAGAGCGTAAAGGCTCGGATATAGAGCGGTTCAACTGTTACTCGAAAGTGGCAATCTGTTCTAACGCTGATCTTCCATTTCCTATTGAAGGAGATGACAGGCGGTTTAGTATTTTCCGTGTAGAACACAAAGAGAACGCAGAAGAAACAAAAGGATTTGGTCGCAAGTACAGCGAATGGCTAAACGATCAAGAAGCCTACGCTATCGACTCAATAGCTAACTGGTTATTAAAGAACGTAGGCCCAATTGTGAAGGTTAGTGAGTGGAGCGTTAATGCCCCCTTAACCGACACTAAACAAGAAGTGATTGAAGCCTCAAAGCCCGAGTGGAAGGTACGAGTAGATGAGTTTTTAGAAGAGAGGATAGCGGTAAGTCTTAAAGACCTTGAAGAGCGAGTAGACGTTAAGCCTAGAACTATAGCTACTTACCTACAGCACCATCATGGAGCTACTAAGTGGGACAAAAGGCCAGAGCAGAGAGGGCAGAAACATACAGTTTATGTACTACCTACAGGAACGCACCTTCTAAACGATGAAAAGAAACTAAAAGCAGAGGTGTTTAAGGTATGAGCGCAGAGCAAATGACTAACACCTTTAACTGGTGGTCTGAAAGGGCCACCACTACACACACAGGCTGTTGGATACCACACTCGCCTGCTCCTATAGACAGCCCCTATAAACTGATACGTGTTAATAAAACCAATAAGAGGGAATATCTACACAGACTGGCTTGGATGGTTGCCAACAAGAAACGTATTCCAGCTCGTAAGGGGTTCGTAGTTAGGCACACCTGTAATAATCCCCATTGCTTCAACCCATACCACTTGATAATCGGTACAAAAGAAGAGAATGAGGCAGATAAGTACAGGATTAACCGCCCTGTTACTGTTGAAACAACGGGCTGGAAAGGGCTATAGGTTTCTACGCCCCATTTATTTTTGAATATTTCAAGAGACAAAACCCCCATTGTCAGGAATGACGGGGGTTTGCACTTGCACTTAAGGCTTAATTCAATCGGTATTAAAGGATTTGAAGAGGCAGTTTTGTACCACTTCTTTGTACCAACTGTACCACCTATAGTTGGTATTTCCTTTATAAATCAAAAGGTTAAGTGAATTGGTGGAGGCGGCGGGAGTTGAACCCGCGTCCGTCAGTCCGCTGCTCGAGGCTCTACATGCTTAGTTCCGTTTACTGATTTAATGTTAGCCAGCCCAACGGGCAGGACGGATAACACGAGCCTGTTAAATTTTAGCAGCGCCGCTCCAGGCAGGCTTTGCTGCGATCCCACTCTATATGACAGTCAGTAGCGCGGTATGGGCTCCTTGCTAAAGACCGCTAGCTGCAATTAAGCAGCTAGAGCGTAGTTGTCGTCGTTGGCAACTAATAAATTACAGCTTTGGATTTACGAGATTCGCTGCCATCTCGACATGCACCTTCGAGTTTTGTAACCCACGTCGAATCCATAATCGCCCCCGTAGCCGGGTGGATTGCAGATGAGTGCAAACCGAAGTTATTAATGAGCGTTGGGAATTATAGCGGATTGGACAATCGAATGCGGCAAATATTTCGGGCTGGGGTGAAAAAATCAGGCGTTGTGGCGCATCACGCGCTGTTTTTCCCTGTTCCAATCCCGCGCCTTTTCGGTGGCGCGCTTGTCATGCTGCTTCTTACCGGTCGCGATGGCGATTTCGCATTTCACCAGCGGGCCTTTCCAGTAAAGTGCCAGTGCGACACAGGTGCGCCCTTCTTGTTGAACGGCTCGAAACAGTTTCCCAAGCTGGTTGCGCTGCAGGAGAAGTTTGCGTGAGCGGGTTGGGTCAGCCACCACGTGGGTACAGGCCGTTTTCAGGGGCTCTATTTGAGCGCCAAACAACCAGGCCTCACCATCTTTGAGCAGTACGTAGCTTTCGGTTAATTGGCCTTTGCCGGCACGAAGGCTTTTTACTTCCCAGCCGGCCAGCACCAGCCCCGCTTCGAAGGTCTCTTCGATGTGGTAATCGTGACGGGCTCTTTTGTTTTGGCAGATAGAGCCGGGTGAGGTTTTTTTCTTTTTGGCCATGGCGCGCATTATAAGGAGATGCGTTGAGGATGAATACGGTTGATTGAAAATATGCATTGCGAGCGACAGGAAAGAGCGGTCGTACCCCTGGTAAGCTGGCTGTCTGTTGCCGTTAGCCGCTATAATTGGAACTTTGTTTCACGCCTGAGTTGATATAAGTGGGGATTGTTTGGGGAATTCATGGCAGATTGCTGAACCTTATCGGGATGCCGAGCGTGTAAAAGCTTTTGGCTCCTTGCAGGCGGTTTTTGAGCTGCAGGGGGAGGAGGTTTCCAGGGATAAGATCAGCGATGTAATAAAAGTCTCTTTAAGTGGGGAAAATTATTACGTAAAGCGCTATTACAGGCCGCGCAGTAAAAAGATGGGCTGGTTTAAGCGCAGTCGTGTGCGGGCTGAGTGGGAAAATCTGCAGTTTTTTGCCTCATTGAAAATTCCGACGCCAATGCTGGTGGCCTGGGGTGAAATGAGCAAAGGGTCGACATTCCAGGGAGCGCTGATCACGAAAGAGCTGGCAAATACCCAGGACCTGGCAACCCTCTACAAACAGGGCAGTGATCTTTTTGATCGGCCGGAGTGGTTTCATAATACGGCAAAAAAAATTGCGCGTTACACGGCGCAGATGCATGAACAGCGCTTTATGCACCTGGACCTTAAGTGGCGCAATATTCTGGTCGGGCCGGGACCGAAGCCGGATGTCTATTTTTTCGATTGCCCTTCGGGGAGGCGTTTATCCGCGTTGTTGTTTCGCCGTGGTCGCCTCAAGGATCTTGCCTGTCTGGATAAAATCGGGCGCAAGCGGCTGCGGCGCAGTCAGCGGCTGGCCTTCTATAAATATTATGCCGGTTGCGATAAATTAACGGCCGAGCATAAGCAAATCGTAAAAAAAGTGGACAGGTTCTCTGCCTATCTTGAAGGCGAAAGTAACGAGCCCGGTTGGCGTTTCTTTTAGAGATAAAAATAAGCAGTAGCAGAATGGCAGAACAAAAAATTTCAATTCATGGCGTGTGGGGAAGCCGCTGGACATTTATTTTGGCCGCGACCGGTTCCGCCGTGGGGCTGGGGAATATCTGGAAGTTTCCCTATATCGCCGGCGAAAATGGCGGCGGTGCCTTTGTGTTGGTTTACCTGGTATGCATCGCTCTGGTGGGGATTCCCATCATGATGGCCGAAGTCCTCTTGGGACGGCAGGGGCGGCAGAGCCCAATCAATACGATGGTTGAGCTGGTGCGCCAAACTCACTCCAACAAAGCGTGGGCTGGCTTAGGGTGGCTGGGGGCGATTGCAGGCTTCCTGATTTTGACCTACTACAGTGTGATTGCCGGCTGGGCGCTTAATTATATTTATGAAATGGCCAGCGGTACGTTTGCCGGGATGGATGGGGAAGCCGTGGGTACGGTTTTTGAGGGGATGCTTGCGAACCCCAAACAACTGCTGTTCTGGCACTCGCTGTTTATGGTGATGGTGACTGTCGTTGTGGCGCGGGGTGTGATTAAGGGGCTGGAAAAAGCCGTTCGCATTTTGATGCCGCTGTTGTTTGTGCTCTTGGTTGTATTAGTGGGATATGCCCTGAGCACGGACAGTTTTTTCCAAGGTTTTTCTTTTTTGTTCAGTGTCGATTTTTCCAGGATGAGCTGGGCGGCAGCACTGACAGCTCTGGGACATGCTTTTTTTACGCTCAGTTTGGGCATGGGCGCCATTATGGTGTACGGCTCTTATATGCCCAAAAAGGCGTCCATTGGCGGTACCGTTTTAACCGTCGGGGTGCTGGACACCTTGGTTGCGCTGGTGGCGGGCATGGCCATTTTTCCGATCGTGTTTAGTAATGGTTTGGAGCCGGGGGCTGGTCCTGGGCTGATGTTTATCACGTTGCCGCATGCTTTTGGGAATATGGGGTTCGGCCTGCTGTTTGGCACCCTGTTTTTTATGCTGGTGACCTTTGCGGCCTGGAGTTCAGCTATTTCATTAATTGAGCCTGCGGTTGCCTGGATGGTTGAGCGTTACAACGTGCAGCGTGGTTTGGCGACAGTCGGGCTCTGCTTCCTGGCCTGGTTTGCGGGGTTGGGAACCGTGTTTTCCTTTAATCTCTGGGCGGACTATAAGCTGGCTGGTTTTACTGTATTCGATGGCCTGGACTTCCTGACGGCGAATATTATGCTGCCGTTGTCAGGCTTCTTTATTGCGATTTATGTGGGCTGGGTGTTGCCGCGCAGCCGTGTGGCTGGCGAGTTGGCGCTGCGCAATGCGGAGCTTTATGCACTTTGGCAGATTGTGTTGCGTTTTCTTGCGCCAGCCGCTGTTTTTATCATTTTCATCGTGCCGCTTTATGAGCGATTTGTCAGTTAGGTGGAGAGTTGAATGAAAGCGGTTCACCGTAATGCGCTGGTAATGCACTCGGCGGCAGAAATGTATGCGCTGGTTAATGATATTGAGTCCTACCCCAAGTTTTTGCCCTGGTGTAATGGCGCTCGTATCGTGAGTCAAACCTCGGCAGAAATTGTTGCCAGCCTGGATGTTTCCAAGGGCGGCGTAAAAAAAACATTCACCACGCGTAATGAGCTGACGCCAAATAAATGTATCGAGATGGAACTGGTCGATGGACCGTTTCAGCGCTTGGCAGGGTGTTGGGCTTTCAAGGCTTTGAATGAAGAGGCCTGTAAGGTAGAGTTGGATCTCGAATTTGAATTCTCCGGCCAGTTGATGGCGGTGATGTTGGGGCCGATTTTTAATGAGGCGGCCAATACCATGGTGGCGGCCTTCTGTAAGCGGGCGGATGAGGTTTATGGGGCAGGATAAATTAATAACCGTTGAGGTGGCCTTTGCGTTACCCGGCAAGCAGGCGATTATTCCCCTGAAGGTCAATGATGGTGCCAGCGCCTACGAGGCGGTGATCCGTTCTGGGATTTGTGAACAATTCCCCCAGATTGATCCGGAAAAGGACAATATGGGTATTTTTGGTAAGGCTATTCGCGATCCGAAAACGCATATCCTAAAGGCTGGCGAGCGAGTGGAGATATACCGGCCCCTGTTGGTTGATCCAAAGGTTTCCCGCGCTAAGCGCGCGGAGAAAGCAAAGCTGGAGAAAACTCAGAGCAAGGAAGAGGCCAGTTCGGAAAGTTAACCCCTGGCGAATCCGGCGTTAGTTCTCGACGGCTTTGCCGGGAATAAAGTCACCTTCAAAGTGGCTAAGCTGGTCGCCTTCGAAAAACAGGCTGATACTTTCCTGCTGGCGGGATTCGCCCCCCGGTTGAAAGCTGTAGACGTAGTCCCAGCGTGACTGCTGGAATGTATCGCGGATGAGCGGCGTGCCCATAATGAACTGAACTTGGCGCTTGGTCATGCCTGGACGAAGCTGGTCGATCATATCCTGGCTGACTACATTGCCCTGTTGAACGTCGATTTTGTACACGCCCGGAAAGCTGCAGCCAGCGCTGGTCAGCAGGGCGATGGTTAACAGGGTTGCATTTAATTTGCCGCAGTAATTCACGTTGCTCGGTTCCACTCAAGAGGCTGAGGGCGCATAATAGCCCAGATAAGAATAAAGGAGTAGTCTGGAAGTATGTCTGAAGAAAATCAAGAGTTGCGCGCTGCGGGCCTTAAGGTCACAGTCCCGCGGCTGAAAATCCTGCAGCTGTTGGAGTCCTCGGAAGTGCGTCACTTGGCGGCGGAGGATGTGTATAAAATGCTACTTGAGACGGGTGATGATGTTGGTTTGGCAACAGTTTATCGTGTGCTAACCCAGTTTGAGTCGGCCGGGCTGGTGAAGCGACACCATTTTGAAGGGGGGCGCTCTGTCTTTGAGTTAAGCCGCCATGAAATGGAACATCATGACCATATTGTTTGTGTAAAGTGTGGTCGTGTTGAGGAGTTTTTCGATGAGATGATCGAAAAGCGCCAGCACGAGATTGCCGAGGGCTTGGGGTTCGAAGTGACCGAACACAGCCACTATATTTACGGCTTTTGCCCCGATTGTAAAAAATAAATGCTGGGCCGGTTTTATCCGGCGCTAGCCAGCATTTCGCGTGCATGGGCCAGGGTTTGGTCTGTTACCTTGAGCCCCCCGAGCATACGCGCAATTTCCCCGATTTTACTTTTCTCGTCCAGCAGAACCATCTGTGAATCGGTTTGACCGTCGCTACTCTGTTTGCTGACGCTAAGGTGGTGGTGAGCCTGGGCTGCAACCTGGGGCTGGTGGGTGACGCAGAGAACCTGCCCAGCTGTACCTAGCTCCCGCAACAGCTTGCCGACGACTTCGGCGGTGCCGCCGCCGATGCCTACGTCCACCTCATCAAAAATCAGAACTGGAATGGTCGCGGCCTGGGCTGAGATAACCTGGATGGCCAGGCTGATTCGGGACAGTTCGCCGCCGGAGGCTATTTTGGCCAGCGGGCGCGGCGATTGGCCGGGGTTGGTGCTGACCAGAAACTCGATGCTTTCCAGCCCGTATGGCGAACTGTCGCCGGCTTCGAGGTGGGTGATAAATTGGCAGCCGCCCATGCCAAGTGTTTGCAAACGCTCTGCAATTTGGTTGTCGAGTGACTGGCTGGCAGACCGCCTCCGTTCAGAAAGCTGCCGGGCGGCGGAAAGGTACTCGCGGTGGTGTTCTTCAGCCTGCCGTGACAGTTGCTCGATATGCTCATCCAGGTTGTCGATGGCGCTGAAATCGGCCTGCAGGCGAGCGTGAAGCTGCGCTAATTCGGCGGGCTGAACCTGGTGCTTGCGCGAGATCTGGTAGATGCTGCTCAGGCGCTCTTCGACCCATTGCAGGCGTTGCGGGTCGATATTTACCAGGGACAGGTAATGATTGAGGCTGTTGGCCGCTTCGTCGAGTTGTATGTGGGCGTTTTGCAGCAGCTCTCGAGCGTCGGCAAGGTCGGGATGATCATCATGGATTGAGTCGCAGAGTTTAATGGCCTGGCTGATCAGGCTGCTGCAGTCCGGAGACTCTGTTTCGCCGGATTGAGTGAGGGCCTGAATCTGCTGGCCCTTTGCAAGGATGTCGCTTGCTCCGCTCAGGCGCGACTGCTCGGTTTCCAGCTTTTCCAGCTCGTCGGGTTGCAGGCTGAGTTGGTCCAGCTCTTCCAGCTGGTAGCTTAGCAGCTGGTATTGCTCGCTTTGGTTTTGCTGGTTGTTTTTAAGATGTTGGAGCTGCTTTTCTGCGCTGTGCCACTGGTGATACAGGGTGACGGTGCTGCTGGCCAGTTTTTCTGCACCAGCGAAGCTGTCCAGCAGGCGTCGGTGGCTGGCTTTGTCGAGTAGTGACTGATGCTCATGCTGGCTGTGGATGTCGATCAGCGATTCGCCAAGCTCTCTCAATTGCCCCAGCGGGGCGGGTGTGCCGTTGATAAAGGCGCGTGAGCGGCCGTCCCGGCTTAATACTCTGCGCAGAATGCACTCCTCCGGGTCAAAGCCCTGCTCGTCAAGCCACCGCTGGGCCTCTTTGTTGTTGCTGATATCAAAGTTGGCGCTGATTTCGGCGCGCTCAGTGCCATCACGGATGATGCCGTTATCAGCCCGGTCACCCAGCACGAGACCCAGGGCGTCAACGGCAATGGATTTGCCGGCGCCGGTCTCGCCGGTTATCACAGTAAGGCCGCTCGGCAGGTCAATTGACAGGGATTGCACGACAGCAAAGTTTTTGATGTTCAGGTGGGTCAGCATGGTTTTGAGTGCGTTGTTTTGAAAGCGGGCAATGGCTGCTAGTTATAAAGTAATTGCCATTAAATAACCAGCATGGCGATCGCGATCCATTGGCCACTTTAAAGGATGGGGATTTTTGTGGTTGGAAGTCTTGAATCATTATGGGGCGGCCCCATATAGCTAGCAGGCTAATTGTGGTAGCCGCCGCTGGGCGGCATAACAAATTTTGAATGTATAAAGGCTGGAGGTTTAAGGTCATGGCAGAAGAAAAGGCCACTCAGGAAACAGAGCAGGACGTGACTGAGGCTGAAGCGCAGAATCAGGCCGCGGGAGAAATCCCGGGGGCAGATGAGACAGTTGAGCTGCTGCCCGAGCATGCTGCCCTTGAGGAGTTGAAGGCTGAATTGGCGGCCGCACAGGCAGAAGCGGCAGCCAATAAAGACAGCGAGCTGCGCGCGCAGGCGGAAATGCAGAATGTGCGTCGTCGTGCCGAGCGCGATGTAGAGAACGCCCACAAGTTTGCCCTGGAAAAGCTTACCGGTGAACTGTTGCCGGTAGTGGATAACCTGGAGCGTGCGTTGCAGGCCGCGGAGGCGGCCGGTGAGTCTGCCAAGGCAATTGTTGAGGGGGTGGAGATGACGCTGGACAGCTTCGTGAAAGCCCTGGGCAAATTTAAGATTGAGCAGATTGACCCTGAAGGCGAGCCGTTTGACCCTCAGCGGCATCAGGCGATGTCTATGGTGGAAAACCCCGATGTGGAGCCGAATACGGTGGTGGCGGTTTTGCAAAAAGGCTACAGCCTGCATGGTCGTTTGGTGCGTCCAGCCATGGTGATGGTCTCGAAGGCAGCAGCTGCGCCAAAAATTGACGAGCAGGCTTAACCGTTTTTACACGTTAGGCTTGAAAACGGCTAAAGCAGTCCAATATTAGAGATTAATCCGCACAAAAAGTGTGTTTGTTTTTAGGTTTCAAAGATTCAAGTTTGGAGTAGAAAGAGATGGGCAAAATTATCGGAATTGACCTGGGTACAACGAACTCGTGTGTGTCCGTGATGGAAGGCGATAAGCCAAAGGTTATTGAAAATGCCGAAGGCGATCGTACCACGCCCTCCATTGTTGCTTTTACCGAAGATAATGAAGTACTGGTAGGCCAGCCGGCTAAACGTCAGGCTGTAACCAACCCGAATAACACCCTGTTTGCGATCAAGCGCCTGATTGGCCGTCGTTTTGGTGACGACGTGGTGCAAAAGGACATCAAAATGGTGCCTTACAAGATTGTTGCGGCCGATAATGGCGATGCCTGGGTTGAGGTGAAGGGCGATAAAAAAGCGCCGCCGCAAATTTCTGCCGAAGTGCTGAAAAAGATGAAGAAAACAGCGGAAGACTACCTGGGTGAAAAGGTTACCGAGGCGGTCATTACGGTGCCTGCATATTTCAACGACTCTCAGCGTCAGGCAACAAAGGATGCGGGCCGTATCGCTGGATTGGATGTGAAACGTATCATCAACGAGCCAACAGCGGCAGCGCTGGCCTATGGTATGGACAAGAAGCGCGGTGACTCCACCGTTGCCGTTTATGACCTGGGTGGCGGTACCTTTGATATCTCCATCATCGAGATTGCAGAGGTTGACGGCGAGCACCAGTTTGAAGTGCTGTCCACCAACGGTGATACCTTCCTGGGTGGTGAGGACTTTGACCTGCGTTTGATTGATTATCTGTCAGACGAGTTCAAGAAAGAAACGGGCATTGATCTGCACAATGATCCGCTGGCCCTGCAGCGTCTGAAAGAGGCAGCTGAAAAGGCCAAGATTGAGCTGTCCAGCTCTCAGCAGACCGATGTGAACCTGCCTTACATCACGGCTGATGCGAGCGGGCCGAAGCACTTGAACGTGAAAGTGACGCGTGCCAAGTTCGAAGCCCTGGTGGAAGACCTGGTAACTAAATCCCTGGCGCCGGTTAAGCAGGCGCTGCAGGATGCAGATCTGTCTGCCAGCGAAATTGACGACGTGATTCTGGTGGGCGGGCAAACCCGTATGCCGCTGGTGCAGGAGAAGGTGAAAGAGTTTTTCGGCAAAGAAGCGCGTAAGGACGTTAACCCTGATGAAGCTGTGGCTGTGGGTGCATCCATTCAGGCGGCGGTTCTGTCCGGTGACGTGAAAGATGTGCTGTTGCTGGATGTGACGCCTCTGTCTCTGGGTATCGAAACCATGGGCGGTGTGATGACGGTTCTGATTGAAAAGAACACCACCATTCCGACCAAGAAAACACAGGTGTTCTCTACCGCTGAAGACAATCAGTCTGCCGTAACTATCCATGTCTGTCAGGGTGAGCGTAAGCAGGCCTCGCAGAACAAGTCGCTGGGACGTTTCGATTTGGCTGATATCCCGCCTGCGCCACGCGGCATGCCTCAGATCGAGGTGAGCTTTGACCTGGATGCCAACGGTATCCTGAACGTGAGTGCCAAGGACAAGGCAACGGGCAAAGAACAGTCCATTGAAATCAAGGCATCGGGCGGTTTGAGTGATGAAGACGTAGACGCCATGGTGCGTGATGCGGAATCTCACGCTGAAGAGGATCGCAAGTTTGAAGAGCTGGTGGCGGTGCGCAATCAGGGCGATAGCCTGGTGCATGCAACCCGTAAAATGCTGGAAGAAGCGGGTGACAAGGTTTCGGAGGATGAGAAAACCAGCATCGAAGCGGCTATTTCAGACCTGGAAGCGGCGCTGAAGACAGATGACAAGGATGACATTGAAGCTAAGACTAAGGCGTTGACAGAGGCTTCCTCCGGCGTGGCTCAGAAGATGTATGCCGAGCAGGCTCAAGCCGCAGATGCGGCGGGAGAAAGCTCTCAGGGTTCCGATAACGCTGATGATGCTGTCGATGCTGAATTTGAAGAAATGAAAGACGATAAAAACAAATAAGCCGGGGGGCCATTGGGCTCAGCGGTTTTTAGGCTGCTCAAAGGCGCTCGGTTTCGGTCGAGCGCCTTTGTGTCCTTATACAGGTAGATAGTTTAGTTCCTATGTCAAAACGCGATTATTACGAAGTATTGGGTGTCTCGAAGGATGCCGACAGTAAGGAAGTTAAAAAGGCTTACCGCCGTTTGGCGATGAAGTACCACCCGGACCGTAACCCGGATGACAAGAGTGCTGAGTCGCATTTTAAGGAGGTAAACGAAGCCTACGAAATCCTTTCTGACGGTGAAAAACGGGCGGCGTATGACCAGTTTGGCCATGCCGGCGTTGACCCGAATGCCGGTGGTGGTCATGGTTTCGGTGGTGGAGCCAGCTTCAGCGATGTATTTGGCGATGTGTTTGGCGATATATTTGGTGGCGGAGGTCGGCAGCGCAGCCATGTGCAGCGTGGCGCCGATCTTGGCTATAGCCTGGATTTGGACCTGGAGGACGCGGTTAAGGGGACTCAAGTCAAGATCAAGGTGCCTTCCATGGTGGGCTGCGGTGAGTGTGATGGCTCGGGTGCCGCCAAGGGTTCTCAACCAGAGGACTGCCCCACCTGTGGCGGGGTTGGTCAGGTGCGCATGCAGCAGGGTTTCTTTTCTGTGCAGCAGACCTGTCCGCGCTGTAAGGGTCAGGGTAAAACGATTAAAAACCCCTGCCATAAGTGCCACGGCGCTGGCCGTGTAGAGGAAACCAAAACGCTGTCGGTTAAAATTCCGCCTGGAGTGGATACGGGTGACCGTATTCGGCTGACGGGTGAGGGTGAAGCCGGTGTGCATGGCGGGCCGCCAGGCGACTTGTATGTGCAGGTTACCGTGCGCGATCATAAGATTTTCACGCGCGATGGCGCCAACCTCTACTGTGAAGTCCCCATTAGTTTTGTGGATGCGGCATTGGGGGGTGAGTTGGAAGTGCCGACCCTGGATGGTCGTGTCAAACTGAAAATTCCGCCTGAAACCCAGACCAACAAGCTATTTCGCATGCGCGGCAAGGGTGTGAAGCCGGTGCGGGGTGGTGCAACGGGCGATTTGCTGTGTCGCGTGATGGTTGAAACGCCGGTGAACCTGAATGCCGAGCAGAAAGAGCTGCTGCGCAAATTTCAGGAATCGCTGGATCATGATGGCGCCAATCAGTCGCCGAAGAAGTCTTCCTGGTTTGCAGGGGTGAAAAGCTTTTTCGATGATATGAAATTGTAACGCTAGGGGCGCCCATGTCGGCGCTCGCAACCGGAATTCGCAGTTGAACACTTCTAAATGGTTAGAGCAGGAAAAAACATGACACGTATCGCAGTGACCGGCGCGGCCGGGCGAATGGGTAAAGCGTTGGTTGAAGCGGTCGTGCAGGCCGAAGATGCTGAGCTGACGGCCGCCGTTGTACTGCCGGAAAGTTCTTTGGTTGGTGTGGATGCCGGTGAACTGGCCGGTATTGGTGCGATCGGGGTAAGCGTAGTTGGCAGTCTTGCGGATGTGATTGACCAGTTTGACGTGCTGATTGATTTTACGGCGCCGGCTGCAACGCTGGCTAACGCCGCGCTTTGTGCGGCGCATGGTAAAAAGCTGGTAGTGGGAACCACCGGTTTTACGGATGCGGAGAAGTCGCAGCTACTGGACGCGGCAGATGATACGGCGCTTTGCGTGGCATCAAACTTTAGTACCGGTGTGAACCTGTGTTTCAAGCTGCTGGATATTGCGGCGCGAGTGCTGGGCGATGATGTGGATATCGAAGTCTATGAGGCGCACCATCGCCACAAGGTCGATGCGCCATCCGGTACGGCTTTAAGCATGGGTGAGGTGGTTGCCAAGGCGCTTGATCGGGATCTGTCCAAATGCGCCGTTTATGGGCGAGAAGGTCAGACGGGCGCTCGTGAGCGTGAAACCATCGGGTTTGCCACGGTTCGGGCGGGCGATATCGTCGGCGATCATACCGTGATTTTTGCGGCCGACGGGGAACGTGTTGAAATCACTCACAAGGCTTCGAGCCGACTGTCCTTCGCGCGTGGTGCCGTGCGTGCGGCGCAGTGGTTGAGCGGTGAGCAAAAGGGGCTGTTTGATATGCAGGATGTGCTGAATCTCAAGTAGTTCTTTGATGGTGGTCGGGCTTTTTTCTTTGTGCTTGCAGTGCAGAGAAAAATGGACAAATCTTGCTGAATTCCGTAGAATTCAGCCCCCGACGACCATGTAAGTTCGTCCCAGTTTTCAAAAGCGAGATAGGATGTCTGTCCTGTCTCGCTTTTTTGCAGTTTATCGTTGAATAAATGGGTGAGGGACATTAGCTTGACTAGACAGGCCATATTGGCATTAGCCGACGGTAGTATTTTTAAAGGTGTGGCAATCGGGGCTGATGGCCAAGCCACTGGTGAGGTGGTTTTCAATACCGCCATGACCGGTTACCAGGAAATCCTGACAGACCCTTCCTATGCCAGCCAGATTGTTACCCTGACCTATTCTCATATCGGCAGTACCGGCACCAATGACGAAGACGAAGAGTCTGATCGCGTTTGGGCGGCTGGGCTGGTGATTCGCAACCTGCCCCTGCTTGCCAGTAACTGGCGTAAGACAGAAACCCTGGATGAATACCTGACACGTCGTAACGTGGTGGGCATTGCGGAAATTGATACCCGTCGCCTGACGCGGATTCTGCGTGAAAAAGGCGCCCAGAACGGTTGTGTGAAAGTGCTGGAGGCGGGCGCTAACGAGCAGCAGGCGATTGACGAGGCGTTGAGCGCTGCGCGGGCATTCCCGGGTTTGAAAGGAATGGACCTGGCCAAAGAGGTGACTGTTTCCGAGCCCTATGAATGGACGGAGGGCGAGTGGAAGTGGGCGGAGGATAACTCCGGCTTTGTTGCACCGGAGCACAAGCCCTACCATGTAGTGGCCTATGACTTTGGCGTGAAGCGCAATATTTTGCGGATGCTGGCCTCGCGGGGGTGCCGTTTGACGGTTGTGCCCGCTAAGACGCCGGCCTCCGAGGTGTTTGCCTTAAACCCTGATGGCGTTTTTCTTTCCAATGGCCCTGGCGACCCGGAACCCTGCGATTATGCCATCACGGCGATTCAGGAATTTCTGGAAACCGATATACCGGTATTTGGTATTTGCCTGGGGCACCAGCTGCTGGCACTGGCCAGTGGTGCGAAAACCGTTAAGATGAAGTTCGGGCACCATGGCGCTAACCACCCCGTGCAGGATGTTGCTGCAAAAACCGTGATGATTACCAGTCAGAACCATGGTTTTGCTGTGGATGAAACCTCCATGCCGGCTAACCTTGAAGCGACGCATATATCCCTGTTTGACCAGTCCCTGCAGGGTATCCAGCGAACGGACAAGCCTGCCTACAGCTTCCAGGGACACCCGGAAGCCAGCCCTGGCCCGCACGATGTGGCGCCATTGTTTGACAGATTTATCGAATTGATGCGAGTGGCCGCCCAGTAGGCGCCTGCAAGACCCGACGAGCGAACCGAAACACATGCCAAAACGTACTGACATAAAATCCATCCTTATTCTGGGTGCCGGGCCGATTGTAATTGGCCAGGCCTGCGAGTTCGACTACTCCGGTGCACAGGCCTGTAAGGCCTTGAGAGAGGAGGGTTACCGCGTAATCCTGGTAAACTCCAACCCGGCCACCATTATGACTGACCCGGCGATGGCCGATGCGACTTACATTGAGCCGGTGCGCTGGCAGACTGTCGCCAAGATTATTGAGAAAGAGCGCCCCGATGCGCTGTTGCCGACCATGGGAGGCCAGACGGCGCTGAACTGTGCGCTGGACCTTGACCGTGAAGGTGTGCTTAAAGCGTTTGGCGTTGAAATGATCGGCGCCACCCAGGATGCGATTGATAAGGCGGAAGACCGCGAGCGCTTTGATAAGGCGATGCGGGCTATCGGCCTGGAAACGCCGCGTTCGGGCATTGCTCACAGCATGGAAGAGGCAATGCAGGTGCAGGCGCGCCTGGGTTTCCCCTGTATTATTCGCCCATCCTTTACCATGGGCGGCAGCGGTGGCGGTATTGCCTACAACAAGGAAGAGTATGTCGAAATCTGTGAGCGCGGCCTGGACCTGTCGCCCACCAACGAGCTGTTGATCGACGAATCGCTGATTGGCTGGAAAGAATACGAGATGGAGGTTGTGCGTGATAAAAACGACAACTGCATCATCATCTGTTCTATTGAAAACTTCGATGCCATGGGGGTGCATACCGGTGATTCCATCACGGTGGCGCCTGCCCAGACCCTGACTGATAAAGAATACCAGATGATGCGTAATGCCTCGGTGGCGGTATTGCGTGAAATCGGCGTGGAAACGGGTGGCTCCAACGTGCAGTTTGGCATGAACCCTGAAACCGGCCGCATGGTGGTGATCGAGATGAACCCTCGTGTGTCCCGTTCCTCGGCGCTGGCTTCCAAGGCGACTGGCTTCCCCATCGCTAAAGTGGCGGCCAAGCTGGCAGTGGGCTATACCCTCGACGAACTGCAAAATGAAATTACCGGCGGTACAACCCCGGCTTCCTTCGAACCCAGCATCGACTACGTGGTGACCAAGATCCCGCGTTTCACCTTTGAGAAGTTTCCGAAGGCCGACCCCCGCCTGACCACCCAGATGAAATCCGTGGGTGAGGTGATGGCGATTGGCCGTACTTTCCAGGAGTCCATGCAGAAAGCGCTGCGCGGACTGGAAGTGGGCATCAGCGGTTTTGACCCCATTGTTAAAGCGGATGTTGAAGATCCTCGCACCCTGATTACTCACGAGCTGCGTACGCCGGGCGCCGACCGGGCGCTTTATGTCGCCGACGCGTTCCGTCATGGCTTCAGCATTGATGAGGTTTACGAGTTCAGCGGAATCGATCCCTGGTTCCTGGTGCAAATCGAAGACATCGTCAAGGAAGAGCAGGCCCTGGCTGGGCAGCCGTTAGCGAGTATTGGGCGTGAGCACCTGTATCAGCTCAAGCGCAAAGGGTTTTCCGATCTGCGCCTGGCTACGTTGCTGGACATCCGTGAAAACGAGGTGCGCGCGCGTCGTGAAGAATTGAATATTCACCCGGTCTACAAGCGTGTGGACACCTGTGCAGCAGAGTTCGCGTCTTCCACGGCTTATATGTACTCCTCCTACGAGGAAGAGTGTGAAGCGGATGCTTCTGATCGCGATAAGATTATGGTATTAGGCGGTGGCCCCAACCGTATTGGCCAGGGTATTGAGTTTGACTACTGCTGTGTGCATGCAGCGCTGGCAATGCGTGACGATGGTTACGAAACCATCATGGTGAACTGTAACCCGGAAACCGTTTCCACGGACTACGATACGTCTGACCGCCTGTTCTTTGAGCCGGTCACCCTGGAAGATGTGCTGGAAATCATTCGCGTTGAAAAGCCTAAGGGTGTGATTGTGCAATACGGTGGACAGACACCGCTGAAACTGGCGCGCGGCCTGGAGGCGGCGGGTGCCAACATCATCGGTACCACCCCGGATGCGATTGACCGTGCCGAAGACCGTGAACGCTTCCAGCAAATGATTGAGAAGCTGAACCTTAAGCAGCCACCCAACGGTACGGTGCGCAGCCTGGAGGAAAGCCTGGAGAAAGCCGGGGAAATTGGCTTCCCGCTGGTGGTTCGTCCGTCCTATGTGTTGGGTGGTCGAGCCATGGAGATCGTTTATAACATCGACGAGCTGAAGCGTTACATGAACGAAGCGGTATCGGTTTCCAACGAAAGCCCGGTATTGCTGGATCGTTTCCTGAGTTCGGCTATTGAAGTGGATGTGGACGCCGTTTGTGATGGTGAGCATGTGGTGATTGGTGCCATTATGCAGCACATCGAACAGGCGGGCGTACACTCTGGCGACTCTGCCTGCTCCCTGCCGCCATATAGTCTGCCGGCCGATGTTCAGGACAAGATGCGCGAACAGGTTCGTGCGATGGCGATGGAGTTGGGCGTTGTGGGATTGATGAACGTACAGCTGGCCTATCAGGACGGCGAGATTTACGTCATCGAGGTGAACCCGCGCGGCTCGCGTACGGTGCCTTTTGTCTCCAAATGTATCGGTGTTTCTTTGGCGAAGGTTGCGGCACGCTGCATGGCTGGACAGAGTCTGGTCGAGCAGGGCTTTACCTCGGAAGTTATTCCGCCGCATATGAGCGTTAAAGAAGCCGTATTCCCGTTTGATAAATTCCAGGGCGTGGACCCGATTCTTGGCCCGGAAATGAAGTCTACGGGGGAGGTGATGGGCGTTGGCGACAGCTTTGCCGAAGCCTTTGCCAAGGCCCAGATAGGGGCCGGCGACATTCTGCCTGCCGGTGGGCGTGCCTTCCTCAGTGTGCGTGATGCCGATAAGGGGCGTGTCGTGGCAGTTGCAAAAAAACTCAGTGAGCTGGGTTTTGAAATCGTTTCCACCCGGGGTACAGCCAAGGTCCTGGAAGAAGCCGGGGTTGAATCAGCTGTGGTGAACAAGGTGCTGGAAGGGCGTCCGCATATTGTGGATATGCTGAAAAACGATGAGATCAGCTACATTGTCAATACCACTGAGGGCACGCAGACGATTGCCGACTCAGCCAGTATCCGCAGCACGGCTAAGCAGCATCGGGTGTATTACAGCACCACCATGGCCGCGGCAGAAGCTTTCTGTGAGGCTATTTCCCATACGGCAGAAGAGCAGGTGAGACGACTGCAGGATTTGCATGAGCGTGTGAAGGTGCAGGTATGAACAAATTTCCAATGAGTAAGCACGGCGAAAAGCTGCTACGCGAAGAGCTGGAGCGCCTGAAAACCATTGAGCGTCCGAATGTGATTGAGGCGATTGCCGAGGCGCGTGCGCACGGGGATCTCAAGGAAAATGCCGAATATCATGCTGCGCGCGAACAGCAAGGCTTTATTGAGGGGCGCATCAAGGAAATTGAAGGCAAGCTCTCAAATGCCCAGGTGATTGATGTCACAACGATTAACAATACGGGCAAAGTGATTTTTGGTGTTACGGTCGAGCTGGAAAATATTGATACAGAAGAGGTAGTCAGTTACCAGATTGTCGGCGAGGATGAGGCGGACATGAAGTACCGCAAAATATCCATTAGCTCTCCGATTGCCCGCGGACTGATTGGCAAGATGGAAGGCGATGTGGTTGGTGTGAATGTGCCTGGCGGTCTGGTGGAATTCGAGATTATTTCGGTGGAGCACATTTAGACTGAATGCGTTTGATGGCAACGGCAGCCTAGGGCTGCCGTTTGTTTATGGCTTAGCGCGGTTGATAAAAGCGAACAATGTTGGATAGTTTCTGGTTTTGTTTGGCGGCCTTGCGATAAATCAGAATGGTTTTCCCGATCGTCTGCACCAGCTCGCAGCCACAGCCTGCAACCAGTTCCTCGATAAGTGCCTGTTTATGCTCGCGGTCGGCACAGCTTACTTTTACCTTGATAAGTTCGTGATCGTTTAGCGCCCGATCCAGTTCCAGCTCGACACCTTCGGTAATGCCGTTTTCAGAAACGGTGACGACGGGTTTGAGGTGGTGGCCAATGCCACGAAACGCTTTGATTTTTTCTGTCGGTAACGCCATAGTGATTTGCAGGTCTTAAACAGGATTAAAAGGGCGGTCATTATAGCGGATCCCCCAGACTCGGAGTAGCGATATATTATGGCGCGTAGTAAATCCAGCGGACGCTGGCTCGATGAGCACTTCAACGACCAGTACGTCAAGAAGTCGCAGCAGGAAGGTTACCGCTCGCGCGCCAGTTATAAGCTGCTGGAGCTGCAGGATAAGGATAAATTAATTAAGCCGGGCATGACGGTGCTGGACTTGGGCTCGGCTCCTGGCGGCTGGTCGCAGGTGGCCGTCGAGCTGGTCGGGAAGAAAGGCCGGGTGGTCGCATCGGATATTCTCAGTATGGAGCCGATTGAAGGCGTCGATTTTGTACAGGGGGATTTTACCGAGCTGGAAGTCTACGAGCAGATTGTTGGCGTGCTCGGGGATCATAAGGTAGACCTTGTAATTTCGGATATGGCCCCCAACATGAGTGGAGTGAGTGCTGTGGATCAGCCCAAGGCGATGTACCTGGTGGAGCTGGCGCTTGATATGGCTGAGCAGACACTGGTTTCAGGCGGCGGTTTGGTCGCCAAGGTTTTTCACGGCGAGGGTTTTGACGAATTATTGCAATCTGCGCGGTCAAAGTTTAACAAGGTTCAGATTCGTAAGCCTGACGCCTCGCGAGCACGCTCCAAGGAGCAATACCTGGTAGCGCGCGGGTTTAAAGGGTAGTTTCGCAGGGTAACGTGACCGGTAGTGCGTAGTGCAGCCGGTATTTATTTAGAAGTTGAGAGGATATTGCCTTGAATGACATGGCAAAGAATTTAATTTTATGGCTGGTCATCGCAGCGGTTCTGCTGACGGTGTTCAATAATTTTAATGCCGATAGCCCGGCCCCCTCGCTCAATTATTCGGACTTTGTTGCCGAAGTGCAGCGTGATCGGGTCCGTCAGGTGGTGATTGACGGTTATACGATTTCCGGTGTTTTTACGGATGACACCCGCTTTGAAACGGTGCGCCCGCCAGTGGCCGATCCGAAGCTGATGGATGACTTGCTTAGCCATAATGTGAAGGTGGTGGGCAAGTTACCTGAAGAACAAAGCCTGTGGACGCAACTGTTCGTGGCGGCTTTCCCGATTCTGATCATTCTGGCGATTTTCATGTTTTTCATGCGCCAGATGCAGGGTGGCGCCGGTGGCGGCAAGGGCCCGATGTCCTTTGGCAAGAGCAAGGCGCGTATGCTTGGCGAAGACCAGGTAAACACGACCTTTGCTGACGTTGCCGGTGTGGATGAAGCGAAAGAGGAAGTGCAGGAGCTGGTTGAATTCCTGCGTGACCCCGGTAAATTCCAGCGCCTGGGCGGACATATTCCGCGTGGTGTGTTGATGGTTGGTTCGCCGGGTACCGGTAAAACCCTGTTGGCCAAGGCCATTGCCGGCGAGGCGAAAGTGCCTTTCTTTACTATCTCCGGTTCCGACTTTGTGGAAATGTTCGTGGGTGTCGGTGCCTCACGTGTGCGTGATATGTTTGACCAGGCTAAAAAGCACGCGCCCTGTATCATCTTTATCGATGAGATTGACGCGGTAGGCCGTCACCGTGGCGCCGGTTTGGGCGGTGGTCACGATGAGCGTGAACAGACCCTGAACCAGCTGCTGGTTGAGATGGACGGTTTTGAAGGCAAAGAAGGTGTGATCGTCATCGCGGCAACTAACCGCCCTGATGTACTTGACCCGGCCCTGTTGCGTCCGGGACGCTTCGACCGTCAGGTGGTTGTTGGGTTGCCGGATATTCGCGGTCGTGAGCAAATTCTCAAGGTGCATATGCGTAAAGTGCCCTTGGGCGATGATGTGCAGCCCGCCGTGATTGCACGTGGTACGCCTGGTTTTTCCGGTGCAGATCTGGCGAACCTGGTGAACGAAGCGTCGCTGTTTGCTGCGCGAGCCAATAAGCGCCTGGTTGGCATGAATGAATTTGAGTTGGCGAAAGACAAAATCATGATGGGCACAGAGCGTCGCTCGATGGTGATGTCGGAAAAAGAAAAGCTCAATACGGCTTATCATGAAGCGGGTCACGCTATTGTAGGGCGTATCGTGCCTGAGCACGATCCGGTTTATAAGGTGAGCATTATCCCGCGTGGCCGTGCTCTGGGTGTGACCATGTTCCTGCCGGAAGAGGATCGCTATAGCCACAGCCGTCGCTCGTTGATTAGCCAGGTGTGCAGCCTGTTTGGCGGACGTATTGCCGAAGAGCTGACCTTGGGCAAGGATGGTGTCACCACGGGTGCTTCGAATGATATTCAGCGTGCGACCGGTATGGTGCGTAGTATGGTGACCAAATGGGGCCTGTCTGAAAAAATGGGTCCGCTCATGTACGAGGAGGACGAGGGAGAAGTCTTTCTGGGACGTTCTGCTGCGAGCAGCAGCAGCCATGTTTCGGCTACCACCAAACGTGAGATCGACGAGGAAGTGCGCCGTATTATTGATGAGTGCTATGCAACCGCAGAGCAGATACTGAAAGATAATATGGATAAATTGCACACCATGGCGGAAGCCTTGATGGAGTTTGAAACCATCGATAGCGACCAGATCGACGACATCATGGCGGGCAACCGGCCGCGGCCGCCTGCCGATAGCGGTGATAGCAATAGCGGTAATGGTGTTGATGCCACTGATGAAACAGTGACCACGGCTGATCGTGGTGACGATAAAGCGGATGATTCGGTGGATGGTCGCCCGGCCGGGGAGCATTAACAGGCCCTATGACATCTGATAACTTGCATGAACTGCCGGCGCAACTCGATTGCGCCGGTCTTGTTTTGGATCTGACCACACCCCATGTGATGGGGGTTCTGAATGTGACGCCTGACTCCTTTTCCGATGGCGGGCGCTTTATCGAAACGGGTGCCGCTGACGTCCATTTGGACGGCGTTCTGAGAACGGTTGAGACGATGATTGCCGATGGCGCTTCCATTATTGATGTGGGGGGCGAATCAACACGGCCCGGTGCTGAAATTGTCGGCGTGCAGCAAGAGATGGATCGCGTCCTGCCAGCCGTAGAGGCAATTCGTAAGCATTTTGATGTAATTATTTCTGTCGATACCAGTACACCCCGGCTCATGACCGAGTCGGCAGCGGCAGGCGCAGGTCTGATTAATGATGTGCGTGCGTTGCAGCGAGAGGGGGCTGTGGAGGCTGCGCGAGATACCGGTTTACCTATCTGTCTGATGCACATGAAAGGTGAGCCTCAAAACATGCAGCAAAATCCTCAATATGAGGATGTGGTCAGCGATGTTATCGGTTATCTGAATGAAAGGGTTCAGGTCTGTTGTGACGCGGGAATCGAGCGCAATCGTTTGTTGCTGGATCCAGGGTTTGGTTTTGCTAAGACCCTGCAGCATAACCTGGAGCTACTGGACAGGCTGGAAGAACTGGCGTCTTTGCGGCTACCGCTATTGGTGGGTATGTCGCGTAAGTCCATGGTGGGGCAGGTGCTTAACAAACCTGTCGATGAACGCCTCTACGGGAGTCTTGCCGTGGCGGTGATGGCTGTCGCCAAGGGTGCGCATATCGTACGCTGTCATGACGTGGCCGCTACCGCAGATGCGATTAAAATGGCGGCGGCGGTCATGCGCCGAGGCCAATAGGGATTTATCAGTTTTAGAGAAAATGGGGGATAGGCATGGGTAAAAAATACTTTGGCACAGACGGTATTCGTGGCCGAGTAGGCCAGGCGCCCATCAATGCAGAATTCATGCTTAAACTGGGCTGGGCTGCAGGTAAGGTATTTGCCGAGCGTGGTGTTCGAAATATCCTGATCGGTAAGGATACCCGCATTTCCGGTTATATGTTCGAGTCGGCTTTGGAGGCGGGCATTATTTCAGCCGGCGTGAATGTAAAACTGCTGGGGCCTATGCCAACGCCAGGCATTGCTTATCTGACCCGCACCCTGGGGGCCCAGGCAGGAATCGTTATCAGTGCGTCCCATAATCCCTTCGAGGATAACGGGATTAAATTTTTCTCCAGTGGCGGCACCAAACTACCCGATGAAGTCGAGTTTGCCATTGAGGAAATGATCGATCAGCCGATGACGACGGTAGATTCCAGTAAGCTCGGTAAAGCCTTTCGCGTGGATGACGCGGGTGGACGTTATATCGAGTTTTGTAAAAGTACGGCCCAATCCCTCAATAGTCTCGCTGGGCTGAAGATTGTGGTTGACTGCGCTAACGGTGCGACCTATCAAGTGGCGCCCAGTGTGTTAAGGGAACTGGGCGCAGAAGTACACGCTATCGGTATTACTCCGGACGGTCTTAACATTAATAAGGGCTGCGGTTCCACCAAGCCCCGGCATTTACAGGAAACCGTCGTTGAAATGGGCTATGACCTTGGTGTCGCGCTGGATGGCGATGGTGACCGGCTGATTATGGTCGATCATAAGGGTGAAGAGGTGGATGGTGATGAGCTGGTGTACATCATTGCCAGCAGCCGACAGCAGAAGGGTGAGCTGGAGGGGGGCGTTGTGGGTACCCTGATGAGCAACTTCGGTATGGAGCTGGCCCTGAAGGAATTGGGTGTGCCTTTTGTGCGCGCCAATGTGGGCGATCGATATGTGCTGGAACAATTAAAGCATCATGGCTGGACACTGGGGGGCGAGTCCTCCGGGCATATTATCTGCCTGGACAAAACGACCACGGGTGACGGCATTGTATCTGCGCTGCAAGTGCTGACGGCGATTGCTGAAAGCGGAAAAACACTGCATGAATTAAAGCAGGGCATGACAAAAATGCCTCAGACTATGGTCAATGTCAGGTTGATGGAACGTACTGACCCGGCGAAAAATCCGGTTATTCAGCAGGCGATTGCCGACACCGAGGGTCGTCTCGGGGATCGGGGCCGAGTGCTGTTAAGAATGTCCGGTACGGAACCCTTGGTAAGGGTCATGGTGGAGGGTGAAGATGCGGAGCTGGTCGGTGAGCTGGCTAACCAACTGGCGGGCCAGGTGGAGAATGCGATTGCCTGAATAGCTTTTCCCTAAGGCGGTATTCATTGTCTTGTAAGTTGTGGCTAACTTAGATACCATTGCGCGCTTCGTGGAAAGGTTGAATTCATGCGCCCAAAGCTGGTTGTTGCAAATTGGAAAATGAACGCCGATAGGGCGGGTGTAACCCGATTACTGGCAGGTTACCGTGAGGCGATAAACGCTTCTGTCCTGGTGGGTGTTTGTCCTCCGGCTCCTTATCTGCAGCAATGTCAGCAATTGCTCGATGGTTCGGGCATCGGGCTGGGGGCGCAAAACGTCAGCCAGTTTGAGAAAGGTGCCTATACAGGCGAAACCTCTCCATCCATGCTGGTCGATTTTGGTTGCCGCTACGTCATCGTTGGGCATTCAGAACGTCGCAGTCTGTTTGGTGAGCAGGATAGTGTCGTGGCTGAGAAATTCCTGGCTGCGCTGGAAGCCGGATTAGTGCCGATCCTGTGCGTTGGTGAAACAAAAGAACAACGCCTGGCTGATGAGACTGAAGCCGTCGTATGCACTCAGCTTGATGCGGTGATTGCAAAGGCCGGAATTAAATCCTTTGCCAGCGCGGTGATTGCCTACGAACCTGTCTGGGCGATTGGCACAGGCGATACAGCGACACCGGAGCAGGCGCAAGCTGTCCACAGGCTGGTCCGGTCCAAGTTGGCCGCCTATGATGAAGTGATCGCTGAACGGGTGCAGGTGCTTTACGGCGGTAGTGTCAATGCAGGCAATGCAAAAGAGTTATTTGCGATGCCGGATATTGACGGTGGATTAGTGGGCGGAGCATCGCTCAACAGTGAAGATTTTGCTGCAATCTGTGCAGCTGCAGGTTAACAGATGGAAAGTATCATTTTAATTGTGCACGTGCTTTTGGCCGTTGCGGTAATTGCCCTGATTTTGCTACAGCACGGCAAAGGTGCTGATATGGGGGCTTCCTTTGGTGCAGGGGCTTCGCAAACAGTTTTTGGTAGCAGCGGTTCGGCTAACTTTATGACCCGCATGACAGCTATCCTGGCCACCCTGTTTTTTGTGACCAGTTTTGGTTTGGCGATTATTGCCAAAGACAAAGCGGTGGAAAGCGCCGGTGCCGGTATCCCGGAAGTGGTAACCGTTGAGCCTGCCGATGACTCAGCGCTGCCCGAAATTCGTGAAGATGCCCTGCCGGAAGGGCAGCCAGCGCAAGATAGCCTGCCAGAACTGGATTAGTTTTAGCAGGTTGACCGGTTCAGTGGCCGGTAATCAAACACTGACGATTTATGCCGAAGTGGTGGAATTGGTAGACACGCCATCTTGAGGGGGTGGTGGCCACAGGCCGTGCGGGTTCAAGTCCCGCCTTCGGCACCATATTAAATTATGTCGATTTAGTGACACATAGAGGGATTCAGGGGTTGACCGGCTAAGGTCTGGTCCCTATACTTGCCCTCACTTTTTGAGCAGGGCCTGAAACGATACTTAAGGGCCATACCGGTGCCAGCCGGTCGCTGAAAAAGATCCTATCTGGTGCGGGGTGGAGCAGTCTGGTAGCTCGTCGGGCTCATAACCCGAAGGTCGTAGGTTCAAATCCTGCCCCCGCTACCAATTTTACTTTTCCTGTTTTATTTCTAATGCGGCTCTCGCTGCTATTCTTCCTCTGATACAAGGCTTTCAGCTTAAAGCCGAAACTTATCCAACGGTCATGTTGCCTTAAAAAAGTCAATTAGACCTGCTTTTTGAAGTAAGGGATAACTCCGTCTTCAATATCCAATCTTTTGTTTTGCTGAGCTCTTCTACCCTCAGTGCCGTCGCGGTGTGTAAAAGCTTTTACGACCATGGATGACATTTTTTTGATCTGCGTCATCATTGGTGAACAAGCCACCCTGCAATGGCTGTCGTACGTAATTCTATTCAGCGATGATGTTTTTAGGATTAAAAGACTTTTAAACCAATAGGTTAGCTTCTAATTTCGCTGTTCTTTTTGCGCGTTTCTCTGCTGTTTTGGTGGTGAGATGTGCTGATTTCGCCTGATTGAAATCAAGGATAACCCCCACCCCATCAGTATTCTGGCCACAAGGTTGGAATCTTTACCCTGTGGAGTAACCGGCAACGGGGGTTGCTTCGTAAATTTACTTTGTAACTTGGAGATAACAATGTCAGATATCAGCAAATGGGACGTCGAAGACGACCAATTTTGGGAATCTGAAGGTAAAAAAGTCGCCAGTCGTAACCTTTGGATATCGATTCCCAGTCTGCTGTGCGGCTTCGCCGTTTGGCTGTACTGGGGCATCATCACTGTTCAGATGCTAAACCTGGGATTCCCCTTTGAGCAATCCCAGCTATTTACGCTGATGGCGATTGCCGGTTTAACGGGAGCCACATTAAGAATACCGAGCAGTTTCTTCATCCGCCTCGCGGGTGGCAGGAACACTATTGTTTTCACAACCGCTTTATTAATCTTGCCGGCATTGGGTACGGGGATTGCGTTACAGAACCCGGAAACGCCGCTGTGGGTTTTTCAGGCGCTGGCGCTCTTGTCTGGTATCGGTGGGGGTAACTTTGCTTCCTCCATGTCAAATATCAGCTTTTTCTATCCGAAGCGTAAGCAGGGGCTTGCTCTAGGTTTGAATGCCGGACTGGGTAACTTTGGTGTAACCACCATGCAGATTTTAGTCCCTCTGGTCATGACCTTTGGTATTTTCGGTGGCGATTCCATGACCCTGGTTAATACCTCCGGTACCTTGATTGGCAAAATTCCCGCCGGAGCAGAGGCCTGGATTCAGAACGCGGGTTATATCTGGGTGGTGATTCTGGTGCCGCTCGTCATTATCGGCTGGTTCGGAATGAATAACATCCGTGATTCTCACGTTACGCCGGACCTGCCAAATCCCGTTGCGTCCTTTTCAATCATTACGGTGATGTTGCTCATTGGCCTGTGTACCGCAACACTGGGTTTGTGGTTGATGCTGCCCAAGGAGGTTAACGGTTCAGGGTTTGGTATTCCCAAGGAGCTGATTCTGGTCTGTGTGGTTGGTGCAACCGTCATGCTACTGAAATTCCTCCCTGGACAAATCAAAACGAACCTGGAGCGTCAGTACAAAATTTTCAATAACCCCCATACCTGGGTTATGAGCATTATCTACACCATGACCTTCGGCTCGTTTATCGGTTTTGCCGCAGCATTCCCGTTATCGATCAAGGTAATTTTTGGTTACCAGCACATCATGGTCGATGGTGTCATGACCCACGACACGGTTAACCCTAACGGCCCCAGCGCCTTGATGTACGCCTGGATGGGTGCGTTTATCGGGGCGTTGATTCGTCCTGTCGGCGGCTGGATTTCCGACAAAATGGGTGGCGCTAAAGTAACCCTGATCTGTTCGGTGATTATGGTGGCCAGTGCCCTGGGCGTTGCCTATTACATGAAAGCCGCGTACGCCTCATCCACACCTGAAGAGTACTTTGTGCCCTTCTTCCTGTTGTTCCTGGTGTTGTTTGCTGCGACAGGTATCGGTAACGGATCGACTTTCCGCACCATTTCCATGGTCTTCAATAAGGAACAGGCGGGCCCGGTGCTAGGTTGGACATCTGCTGTTGCGGCCTATGGCGCATTCTATATCCCCAAAGTGCTGGGTGAGCAGATTAAGGCTACTACGCCTGAAGACGCCCTGATCGGTTTTGCCGCTTTCTATGCCGTCTGTGTGGGCATCAACTGGTGGTTCTACCTGCGTAAAAATGCGGAGTTCCATAATCCTTAATGCGCAGAAACTATCGCGGCTTGTTTGAAATCAAGGTGGCTACGACCACCCTGGTTTCAAATAGCAGCCAGGTTAAACAAGTTTCAGATTGTTGAAGTTACAACGACCCGATACAGGATTGGGTTAATGGAGGGAAAGCAATGAGTCAATTTCTGGATCGCTTACAGTTCTTCAAAAAGAAGACTGGCGAATTCGCAGACGGACATGGGGAGACCACCAATGAAAGTCGCGAGTGGGAAAACAGCTATCGTCAGCGCTGGCAGCACGACAAGATCGTCCGCTCCACGCACGGCGTAAACTGTACCGGTTCCTGCTCATGGAAGGTCTATGTGAAGAACGGCTTGGTAACCTGGGAAACCCAGCAAACCGATTACCCTCGGACTCGTGCCGACCTGCCCAACCATGAGCCCCGTGGCTGTCCTCGTGGCGCCAGTTACTCCTGGTATATCTACAGCGCTAACCGGTTGAAATACCCGAAAGTGCGCAAACCGCTGATGAAGCTGTGGCGTGACGCGCGTGCCAGCATGGGGCCGGTGGAAGCTTGGGCTTCCATCGTGGAGGACAAGGAGAAAGCGAACTCCTACAAGTCCAAGCGTGGTATGGGCGGCTTTGTGCGCTCCAGCTGGGACGAGGTGAATGAAATTATTGCGGCAGCCAATGTTTATACGGCTAAAACCTACGGTCCGGACCGGATTATTGGTTTCTCTCCAATTCCAGCAATGTCCATGGTGTCCTACGCTGCCGGCGCTCGTTACCTGTCACTGATTGGTGGTGTGTGCCTGAGCTTCTACGACTGGTATTGTGACTTGCCTCCTTCGTCGCCACAGATTTGGGGTGAGCAAACCGACGTACCGGAATCGGCGGACTGGTATAACTCAAACTACCTGATTGCGTGGGGTTCAAACGTACCTCAGACGCGTACACCCGATGCTCACTTCTTTACAGAAGTGCGTTACAAGGGCGCCAAAACGGTTTCTATCACGCCAGACTATGCTGAAGTATCGAAGCTGACCGATGAATGGCTGAACCCTAAACAGGGGTCCGATGCGGCACTGGGTATGGCTTTTGGTCACGTGATCCTGCGTGAATTCCACCTGGATAATCCCAGCGAATACTTCACTGATTATGTGCGTAAATATACCGACTTCCCGATGTTGGTGCTTCTGGAAGACCATGATGGCAGCTCACTGAAGCCAACGCGCTTCCTGCGCGCCTCGGATTTGGCCGATAACCTGGGTCAGGGCAATAACCCCGAGTGGAAAACCATTGCGATTGATGAAAACTCCAAGGGGCTGGTGTCGCCGCAGGGCTCCATTGGCTATCGCTGGGGCGAAAAGGGTAAGTGGAATATTGAAGAACGCGAAGGTGGAAGTGGTGCTGAAACCAAGTTGCAGCTGACGCTGATTGGTGGCGATGTATCTGCCGTTGCCTTTCCGCACTTTGCGGCAGACGACACGAACAAACACTGGATTTCCTGTGAGCACGATGAGATTCAAGTGCGTAATGTCCCCAGTCAAACGATCACAGGGGCTAACGGGGAGCAGATGAAGGTTGCCACCGTTTACGACCTGATGATGGCTAACTACGGCCTGGACCGCGGTCTCGGTGGTGGTGGCGTTGCAATTAACTATGATGACGACATTCCGGGTACGCCGGCCTGGCAGGAAAAAATTACCGGTGTGCCGCGAGCCAAGGTCATTAAAGTAGCGCGTGAATTTGCAGATACGGCAGACAAAACCCATGGTAAAGCCATGATTCTTGTTGGCGCTGCAATGAACCACTGGTACCACATGGACATGAACTATCGCGGCCTGATCAATATGGTCATGATGTGTGGCTGTGTCGGTCAATCCGGTGGTGGCTGGGCGCACTATGTGGGCCAGGAAAAACTGCGTCCGCAAACCGGTTGGCAACCGCTGGCCTTTGGCCTGGACTGGTCGCGTCCGCCTCGTCAAATGAACGGCACCTCTTTCTTCTACAACCACTCGTCACAATGGCGCCATGAGACTGTCAGTATGCACGAAGTACTGTCTCCGCTGGCGAACAAGAATGACTTCCCTGAGCATACGCTGGATTACAACATTAAAGCCGAGCGTTTGGGTTGGTTGCCTTCAGCGCCACAGCTGAACCGTAACCCGTTGCAACTGGTAAAAGACGCCGAAGCGGCGGGTATGGATCCGAAGGACTTTGCGGTTCAGGAGCTCAAGAACGGTAACTTGAAATTTGCCTGTGAAGCGCCGGACTCGCCGGAAAACTTCCCGCGTAATATGTTCATCTGGCGTTCCAACCTGCTGGGCTCCTCCGGTAAAGGTCACGAATATATGCTCAAGTACCTGCTGGGTACCCGTAATGGTTTGATGAGCGACGACCTGGGTAAAACAGGTGGCTTCAAGCCGCAGGAAGCCGAGTGGGTCGACGAAGGAGCGACCGGCAAACTGGATCTGGTGACCACATTGGATTTCCGGATGTCATCCACCTGTATGTTCTCGGACATCGTGCTGCCGACGGCAACCTGGTATGAAAAGGACGACCTGAATACCTCGGATATGCACCCATTCATCCACCCGCTGTCCACAGCGGTTGATCCGGCTTGGGAAGCCAAGTCTGACTGGGACATTTACAAAGGTATCGCCAAGACATTCTCGGAAGTGGCTAAGGGGCATTTGGGTGTCGAGAAGGATTTTGTCACAGTGCCTATGCTGCACGACACACCGGGCGAACTGGCCCAACCTTTCGATGTGAAGGACTGGAAAAAAGGCGAGTGTGACCTGGTGCCGGGTTTAACAGCCCCGAATATGATGGTTGTTGAGCGTGATTACCCGAACACCTATAAGAAATTCACCTCGCTTGGCCCGCTGCTGGACAAGTTGGGTAACGGTGGTAAGGGTATCGGCTGGAATACTGACGATGAAATCAAGCTGTTGGGTGATTTGAACCACCGCGTGCTTGATGAAGGTGTCAGTGAAGGGCGTCCTCAGATTGAATCCGCGATCGATGCGGCAGAAACCATTCTGACCTTTGCACCAGAAACCAACGGTAATGTGGCGGTTAAAGCCTGGGATGCATTGAGTCAAATTACGGGCCGCGACCATAAGCACCTGGCTGAGCCGAAACATGAAGAGAAAATCCGCTTCCGTGATGTACAGGCGCAGCCAAGAAAGATTATTTCTTCGCCAACCTGGTCGGGGCTCGAGGATGAGCATGTCAGCTACACCGCGGGTTACACCAACGTACACGAACTGATTCCCTGGCGCACCATTACCGGCCGCCAGCAGTTCTACCAGGATCACAAGTGGATGCAGGCTTTTGGTGAAGGCTTTATCTCCTACCGGCCACCGGTGAATACCAAAACCATTGATAAAGTGAAGGGCACCAAGGAAAACGGTAATAAAGAGATTGTGCTGAACTGGATTACACCGCACCAGAAGTGGGGTATCCACAGCACCTATTCCGACAACCTGATCATGCTGACACTGGCGCGTGGCGGTCCGATTATCTGGATGAGTGAAATTGATGCCTCCGAAGCGGGTATCGAAGATAACGACTGGGTTGAAGTGTTCAACGCCAACGGCTCTATCTCCTGTCGCGCGGTGGTTTCCCAGCGAGTCAGACAGGGCATGGTGATGATGTATCACGCCCAGGAACGGATTGTGAATGTTCCCGGTAGTGAAATGACCGGTACCCGTGGCGGGCACCACAACTCGGTGACACGCGTGATCATGAAGCCAACGCATATGATCGGTGGTTACGCCCAGCAGGCATGGGGCTTCAACTACTACGGCACCGTGGGCTGTAATCGTGACGAATTCGTGGTGGTGAGAAAGATGAATAAGGTTGACTGGCTGGATGGACCAGCTGGCGGCGAAGCACTGCCGCGTCCACTGCCCACTAACCCTGATCAAGCTTAAGGAGTAGAACCGTGAAAATACGTTCTCAAATCGGCATGGTGCTAAACCTTGATAAGTGTATCGGGTGCCACACCTGCTCAATTACCTGTAAAAACGTGTGGACTTCACGCGAAGGGATGGAATACGCCTGGTTCAATAACGTTGAAACCAAGCCAGGCATTGGCTACCCCAAAGAGTGGGAAAACCAGGATAAATGGAATGGTGGATGGGTGCGGCGGCCAAACGGCGATATCCAGCCACGTATCGGCGGTAAATTCCGTGTGTTGGCGAATATTTTCGCCAACCCGGACCTTCCGCAGATCGATGATTACTACGAGCCGTTCGACTTCGATTACCAGCACCTGCATACCGCGCCGATCTCGGATCACCAGCCGACTGCGCGTCCACGTTCAGTGATTTCCGGCAAGCGCATGGAGAAAATCGAATGGGGCCCCAACTGGGAAGAAATCCTGGGTACCGAGTTTTCGAAGCGCAGCAAGGATAAAAACTTCGACAACATGCAGAAGGAGATGTACGGCGAGTTCGAAAACACCTTCATGATGTACCTGCCACGCCTGTGTGAGCACTGCCTGAACCCGGCCTGCGTCGCCTCCTGTCCTTCCGGCGCGATCTACAAGCGCGAAGAGGACGGTATTGTGCTGATTGACCAGGAGAAGTGCCGCGGCTGGCGGATGTGCATCAGCGGTTGTCCGTATAAGAAAATCTATTTCAACTGGAAGTCCGGCAAGTCAGAAAAATGTATTTTCTGTTACCCACGGATCGAAGCGGGAATGCCGACTGTCTGTTCCGAAACCTGTGTGGGCCGTATTCGTTACCTGGGTGTGCTGCTCTACGATGCGGACCGCATCAAGGATGTGGCTTCTACGCCCAACGAAACGGATCTTTACGAGCGCCAGCTGGAAGTTTTCCTGGATCCAAACGACCCGGCGGTGATTGCCCAGGCGCGTAAAGATGGTGTTGCCGATTCTGTCATTAAAGCGGCTCAGGAGTCACCGGTCTGGAAGCTGGCAATGGACTGGAAACTGGCACTGCCGCTGCACCCGGAATACCGTACCCTGCCTATGGTTTGGTACGTACCTTCCATGAGCCCGATTCAGAGTGCGGTGGAAGCCGGCACGCTGGGAATGGCGGGTGTTATCCCAGACGTACGCTCTCTGCGGATTCCGGTGAAATACCTGGCTAACCTGCTGACTGCCGGTGATGAAGAGCCGGTGATTCGCGCCCTGGAGCGCCTGCTGGCAATGCGAGCCTACAAACGTGCACAGAACGTGGAAGGCAAGGAAGACCTGGCAGTGCTGGAGCAGGCCGGTCTGACCAAGAAGCAGGCGGAAGAAATGTACCGTTACCTGGCGATTGCCAATTACGAGGACCGTTATGTGATTCCTTCCGGTCATCGTGAAATGAGTGTGCCGGAAGCCTACGGTGAGAAGAGCGGTTGCGGTTTCACCTTCGGTAATGGCTGTGGTACCGGTAACAGCGATGTGAATATGTTTGGCGCTAAAAAACAATCACGTCGAGACATCATCCAAACCTATCAGGTAGGAGATTAACCCGTGTTGATACTTAAAGTGATATCACGGCTGCTCGACTACCCATCGGCGGCCTTGTTTGAGGCCGCCGATGAGCTGGTGGCTGTAGTGAACAATGCCCCCGAACTGTCCCCTAAGCACCGAGTGCAGTTGGTGGAATTTATCCGCACACTGACGGCGCGGGACTTATATGACGCTCAGGAAAGCTATGACCTGCTGTTCGACCGGGGGCGTGCACTGTCCCTGCTGTTGTTTGAACATGTGCACGGCGAATCGCGTGATCGAGGTCAGGCCATGGTCGACTTGATGGGCGTGTACAAGTCCAAAGGGTTTGAAGTCGATTCCGAACAGTTACCCGACTACATTCCCTTATACCTGGAGTTCCTGAGCGAGCAGGAAGCCGACTTTATCCAGGAATGGCTGGGCGATGTATGCCACCTGCTGGCGATGCTGTCAGAACGCCTCAAGGAGCGCGATTGCAGCTATTCCATGCTATTTGAAACCTTGATCGACATTTCCGGTTATCAAGTGGATCGCGAGGAAATTGTCGAAACCGTAAGCAAGGAAGAGCGCGACGATACGGTCGAAGCTATCGATAAAGAGTGGGAGGACAAGGAAATCCGTTTTGACGACCCTGTCGCAGGTGGCGGATGTCCGAGTTCGGGAAGGGGCGCCGGCCTGCAAAACTCCAGAAATTCACTGGATCCCAATAATGTTCAACGTGTTCCGATCAAGTGGCATGACGCAGACGCCGCTGAAGTCGCGGGATTGTAAGGAGAATACTATGTCAAATTTCAACTTTTTATTGTTTGGGATTTACCCCTACGTTGCGATCCTGGTGCTATTGATTGGAAGTTGGATTCGCTTTGATCGCGAACCTTATACCTGGAAGGCCGATTCCAGCCAGGGGCTGAATAAGCAGGGATTCCGTTTGGCGAGCAATCTTTTCCATGTCGGTGTGCTCTTTATCCTGGTTGGTCATTTTGTTGGCCTGTTGATGCCAGAAGCCATTTATCACCACTTCATTTCCAGTGCTAACAAGCAGGTATTGGCCATGGTCAGTGGTGGTTTCTTCGGGATTTTGTGCCTGATTGGGCTGCTCATGCTGATTAAGCGTCGATTGACCGATGCCCGGGTGCGGGCTAGTTCTAAAACATCCGATATCGTTGTTTTGTTCCTGCTGCTAATCCAGCTGGTACTCGGATTGTTGACGATCTTTGCTTCGGTAAGCCATTTGGACGGTTCAGTGATGATTATGCTGGGCAACTGGGCGCAGTCCATTGTTACCTTCCAGGGAGTGAAAGCGGCTGCTTCGATCGAGCCAGTTAGCCTGATTTACAAGTTGCACGTGTTCTTTGGATTGACTCTGCTGCTGGTATTCCCATTTACGCGTTTGGTGCACATTATCAGTGCGCCGGTCTGGTATCTGGGACGTCGTTATCAGGTCGTTCGCCAACGTTAATCTTATGGTCACGGGGAGGTGATAGGCTTCCCCGTGCCGTGTCTTACAGAGGAAAAGATGATGACTGGTTGTGGATCTCATTCCCATGCGTCGCCTTCGCAGCCTTTACCTGTGATTCGGGTCAATGGCGTGCAGATTGATGAAAAGGAGCTGGCCCAGGAGCTGCAATATCACCCCAGCACCAACCTGGACCAGGCAATACAGCAAGCCGGGCAGGCGCTGGTCATTCGGCAGTTGCTGCTTGAGCAGGCTGAGCAACAGGGCTTGAGTGTTTCGGAGGAGAACGAAGAGGAAATCTTCCAGAAACTGATGTCCGATGCCGTTGAGTATGATGATCCAAGCGAAGCGGACTGCGTCCGTTTTTTTGAAAATAACCGTAACAAGTTTATGACACTGCCTTTGATCGAGGTGGATCATATCCTGCTTGCCGTCGCCAAGGATGACCTGGAAGGGCGCGATGAGGCGAAAATCAAGGCGCGGGAAATGATTGAGAAGCTGCAGGCTGCTCCGGATCTTTTTGCTGAAATGGCGAAAACCTTTTCAGCTTGTCCTTCCAAGGAAACAGGCGGCTCGCTTGGGCAGATCAGTAAAGGGCAAACGGTTCCTGAATTTGAGCGCCAAGTGATGGTTTTGCCGGAGGGGCTGGCTACCCAGCCTGTTGAATCGCGTTACGGGTTTCATGTCGTTAATGTCTCGCGCAAGATCGAAGGTAAACCGCTTGAATACACAATGGTTGCCGAGAAAGTCCGCGGATACCTGGTAAACCGCGCATCACACCTGGCTATTCAGGCCTATATTCAGGGGCTGATCGAGCAGGCGGAGATAGAAGGTGTGCAAGTTTGTTTTGCCGAAGAAAATATCCATATTTAATTCCTAGGGCCTGTTAACACTAATTGAAAGACTCTGTTAAAGCTAAAAAAACGCCAGGCAAGGCATGAGGAGAGAGATTGGGCTACTCCAAATGAACGACGAATAACGCAGTATGGTGCTTTTTAGCCTTAACCCCTTTTATTGATAAAAAGGCTGAAGCTATTTTTCCCTTCCACGGTGTTGTTACTCACTTATGTAGCTGGCTACACCACGTTCGTAACGCCTTGTGGAAGGAAAAATAACGTTCAGCAGTGATATTTCAATTAGTGTTAGCAGGCCCTAGTAAACAGGGTTGATAGAAAAACCTGTGTATTGATAAGCCCGGCATACATCCGGGCTTCGTTTTATGGTTGCTTTCGTCGCCAAAGTGGGGCATTTTCCCGCGGCGAAAGACCATTGCTTTTTAGTACTTCACGCCATTATTCAATTGAGGCCCTTTAATGAAAGCGCTGCTTGTATTTCTGTTGACTCTGCTGGCTCCCTGTTATTCATGGGGTTCCGCTGGGGAAGCAGGCCTAGATTTAACGATAAGCTGGGTTGGTTACGCTGCGATTGCAGTTTTTGTGCTGGCTTATAGCCTGGTTATCCTGGAAGAACGAATTCACCTCAGAAAATCCAAACCGGTGCTCCTGGCAGCCGGTATTATCTGGGTGCTCATTGCCATCGCCTATAACAGCAATGGCCTGCTGCATTCGGTGGAAGAAGGTATTCGACACAACTTCCTTGAATACGCCGAGCTGTTTTTCTTTCTGCTGGTGGCGATGACCTATATCAATGCCATGATTGAGCGCGGGGTCTTCAATGAGCTGCGTAACTGGCTGGTGGCCAAAGGGCTGAGTTACCGGGCCCTGTTCTGGATTACGGGCATTCTGGCATTCTTTATTTCGCCCGTGGCCGATAATTTAACCACTGCCCTGATTATGTGCGCCGTGGTCATGACCGTCGGCCAGGGACAACCGAAGTTTATAACCCTTTCCTGCATTAGCATCGTTGTGGCCGCCAATGCCGGCGGAGCTTTTAGTCCTTTTGGCGATATTACCACCCTGATGGTTTGGCAGAAGGGAATCCTGGAGTTTGCGACCTTCTTTAAACTGTTCGTTCCTTC
The DNA here is from genome assembly GCA_041395865.1 of Pseudomonadales bacterium. Lineage (GTDB taxonomy): Bacteria > Pseudomonadota > Gammaproteobacteria > Pseudomonadales > IMCC2047 > IMCC2047. Next base: position 36,073 of record JAWKZQ010000012.1, on the reverse strand, counting down.
GGCGGTGAACTATCTGGTACCGGCTGTCTTTATGCACTTTGCCCTGCCGGCTGGCCACCCGCAAAGCTGTAATACCGACGAGAAAGCGTTAAAACCCGGCGGTTTGCCGATTGTCGCACTGTTTTTGGCGACCATTGTGACAGCCGTCAGCTTCCACAACTTCCTGCATATTCCCCCGGTATTTGGCATGATGCTGGGGCTGGCTTACCTGAAGTTTTATGCCTACTACCTACGCAGACGGTATCACATGGCGGATAGTACCGATATTCCTCCGGGCAGCGATGCCGAAGAAGGTTTTGATATTTTCGATAAGATTGCCAAGGCCGAATGGGACACCCTGTTCTTCTTCTATGGAGTGATTCTCGCTGTTGGCGGGCTTGGTTTTATTGGCTATCTCGGCCTGGCGTCAGGCTTTATTTATGGCGAGTTGGGGGCGACTACCGCCAATGTGCTGGTGGGGCTCATGTCGGCAATCGTTGACAATATCCCGGTGATGTTTGCCGTATTGACGATGAATCCCGCGATGGATGAAACCCAATGGCTGCTTGTTACCTTAACGGCTGGCGTGGGTGGCAGCCTGTTATCCATCGGCTCGGCGGCAGGCGTTGCGTTGATGGGGCAGGCGCGAGGCCACTATACATTTTTTGGACACCTTAAGTGGATGCCGGTGATCGCGCTTGGCTACCTGAGCAGTATTTATGTGCATTTTCTGATAAATGGTTAGGGGGCTCGATTATCCTGGCTTGAGGAGGTCGCAAAATGCGATTGAATCAGGTGAATAACCGCTCGTGATTCGGTAGAATACCGGCGCGCAAAAAAGTGCCCGCGCAAGGCGGGCACTCAAAGTGGCAAGAGTAGTGACTGTGAGGGCAGTCACTACTTTTTTATGTAACGGCCAATGTTGCATAACCGTTACCTGTGTAGAGTTTGATGTTGGAGGACATCTTCTACACAGAAACAACAACTGTTAGGGCAGTCGTTGTTTCCTGGCGCAAAAAGGTTGAGGAGTGCAACCTTCGTGCTAAACAGTAACAGCTGTAGAGGGTACTGTTACTATTGTTCTTGTTACCTGTCTTATTTTCCCTAAGCCCCGTCAAGCAAGGCCAGTATCACTTTCGAGGTAACTCGTATTACTTAAGTGCAAATTAATTTACTATAAGTAAACTCTTAGGTAAACCTTGCGCCGAATTTTTTTACTGTCAGTAAACTCAATAGGGTTCTGGGTGGTTTTAGGAAAGCGCAGGACAACCTTGCCTGCTTGCAGGGAGGGATTGGCTGAGCTTTGAAAGCCTGCCAATTGTTGGTGAGCTGGGTGTCTAGACTTTGCGCCGAAAAATATTACTGCATCAGAATTGGGCTTTGTTCCCGATCAAAGACTATGTAGCGTGACAGGCTTTCGCCTGCGGCTAACCCGTTAACCATTTGGTTCAGGTAAGGGTCGGCTTCTTCGGGGGTTGGTGCTTTTCCCTGGTTGCCGCTTAGGCCGGCAATGATAATGAAATTCCAGCCGGTATTAATGCTGTCGGCTTCAGCGACTAATGCTTCGAAGGAGTCAATTTCCTCGGGTAGTTTGTCTACGCACATAACCGGCGTAATTGTGCCGCGCTGCTTTTTGCTGGCTTTTTTTCGGGCACTTTCGGCATGAGCAAATAATAACAGGAGTCGTTGCGGCTGCTCTTGAGAGGAGGCCATTTTAAGTAGGTCGGCAAAGTTGGCGATCATGGAATGCTTCCTTTATGGCTGGTTTTACCGGTGAGACGGCCTGCCGGGATTCATGCAGGCCGCTCACGGTAAAGCGAGGAGAAGATTTGTTTGTAAAACTGGGCAGACCATCGCCAGCCTGTGTTCAGGGGGTGGAGAAACACAATATCCGGCGTTGCTTTTTATCGGGAAAAACCTCTGTAATTTGTGAGATTAAGCACACCCTGGGATAAAAGCAGCATGGTGCTGCCCAAAACTAAAGCAATTAAAACTTAAAGGATGTTTCTAGCCACAGCTTTTTAGTGTCAGTGGCAAAATCATCCGCGTTGTAGTCCGCATATTTCAGGAGGACAGCGCCTTCTTTTATCCATGAGATACTGCTTACATTCAGCGGGTGACTGATGGCGATATCAAGCTCGTCCCCGTAGTTAGCGCTGCTGTCTTCGGCGTCAAATTCATGGTACATCGCGACAATTTTGGTATTGTCCAGCAGATTGCCCTGACCGTTTACGACATAAACGATTTTGGCATATAAGTCCTCAAGGCCGTCTGCCGGTGTGGTCAGGAATTTGTCCGCCCAGCCATTGAATTTATGCAGCGTAGCGAAGGGGGTTTGGAAAGCACTTGAGCCATCGCCTTCAAGGGACTCAAAGCCTACGCCAAAGGTCCAGCCTTTCCCTGTTATGGCAGGTGCAATATGGTAGTAGGTCGCATCGTAATCGGAGGGATTGTCCTTGTAGTCGGATTGTTCCGCTATTTCGGCCTCGTAAACCAGCTTCCAGGCATCGTTCAGAGGGGTATTCCCGGTTAATCTCACGCCGTAGGTTTTTGAAGACAGGCCGTAGGCCGCCATGTCGTCATGGTCCAGAAAATAGCCATAACCGGTTGCGGTGAGTGAATCCGAGAGCTTATAACTCGCATTTGCCGCATAACTGTGCGTATCAATGATATCCCGTACACCCGGCGCGTCCTCGCCAAAAATGCGATGAACTTTCTTGATGCCAATTAAAGACAGGGACAGTTTATCGAATGAAGTGTTGTTCAGCAGCAATGCATCGTAAGTCTGGTCATTCTGGCGCCAGCCTACAGTGCCAATAAAACGCTGGTTGTCCAAGTTGATGCCCTGGCGACCTGCCTTGATGAGTGTATCCTCAAAGCCGGTGTAAGCCAGCCATGCCTGGTTGAGTTCTGTGCCTACAGGATCGGCAACAACGGGGTACATTCCTTTACCATTCAGCGTGTCGTTAAACTTGGTGCTGCCAATGCTGGCAACATCTTCGCCTTCAATTAAGAATTGGAAGCCACTGGCTACCCCGGATTTGTAACCAAATTTAGTGCGGATCGTGTTGGCATTGGCTTCTTTTGCAATGCCGTCCTGATCAACATTTTCATGGCGAATCCGGACGTCGGCATAAAAGCCGTCCGCGGGAAGAAATTCTGCCTGAGCGGGTAGGGAGCCTGCACCGAGAAAGGACGATAATGCAAGTGAGGCTGTTCCGGAAATGACGGTCTTTTTCAACATGTCGGGAACTCCTTGTGGGTTCATTTAAACTGGAGCCATTATTGGTCTGGTGGTATGCCCTGACCTTGACCAGAGTCAACCGCTGGAATTAATTTGCCATGTTGATGCGTTTAAGCGTTGGGGGGCTGTTGGCGGAAGTTGACTTTAGTCAAGGCCGGTGTCGGCGTCGGCTGGTCTGATATGCGCTACGTAAAGTTCTCCATAGGATATTGCTATGATCAGTTATGAAGACGCTATTGATGTGGTTCGTCAGTGCGGGCAGGCCTACAGGCTCGGTTGCGAGAAGGTGTCACTTGAGAAAATTGCAGGACGAGTCAGTGCTACAGAGGTGATGGCACCGATGGCTAACCAGCCCTTTGATAATTCCGCAATGGACGGTTATGCGCTTCTGTCTGATGATCTGGTTAGAGCGAGTCATCAAAGGCCGGTGCATTTGAAAATAGTTGGCCGAATCCTTGCGGGTGAACCGGCCCCGCTACAAGCCGTGGAGCCGGGTCACTGCTATGAAATTATGACGGGGGCGCCGATGCCGCCGGGTTGTGACACGGTGGTGGCCGTGGAAAATACGGAAAAACAGCATGAATATGCGGTTTTCTGGGCGCCTTCTTGTATCGGCAGTAATGTGCGGCTGGCAGGTGCCGATTTTGTGCAAGGCGAGCTGTTGCTAAATGCAGGCACGGCCTTAACTGTGAACCAGATTTTGCCGCTGGCTACCCTGGGTATTGCCGAGGTGGATGTCATGTGTCGACCTCGGGTGGCGGTACTTTCAACCGGACTGGAGGTTGTTGACGAACTGGGAAAAACCTTAAAACCGGGGCAAATTTATAATGCCAGTGCGCCTTATCTGCGCGAAATGTTACCGGCTTTGGGGGCGGAAGCAGATTTTTTCGGTACCGTTGCCGATGAGCCAGAAGCCTTTAGGGGCAAGTTGGCTGAAATGCTGGCCAGTAAACCGGATATTCTGGTAACAACGGGCGCTGTCTCGGCGGGTGTCTGCGACTTTATCCGGGCTGAGCTGGAGGCGCAGGGCGCCGAAATTTTATTCCATAAAGTGAAAATGCGGCCCGGCAAACCTCTTTTATTTGCCCGTTTGGCTGATAACGGACCCTTTTTCATTGGCTTGCCGGGGAATCCTGTCGCCAGTGCAGCAGGATTACGTTTCTTTGTTTACCCGTTAATGCGGGCAATGTTGGGTTTGCCGCCCGAAACGCCCAGGCGGACTGTGCTTAAGCATGGGGCAACCAGTAAAAAAGCAGAATTCAGGATGTTTCTACGAGCTGTTTTGCAGGACGAGGCCAATGCTATCCAGCAGGTTGAAATCCTGCAGAAACAGCAGTCCTTCATGGTTAGTGCTTTTATGCGGGCTAATGGCTGGGTCGTTGCTGCCGAAGGTGTTGCTGAAATCAGCCCGGGCGATTTAGTGGATTTTTTTCCGTTTTTACCCGATTAGCGGCAATCGCCAGGGTTACAGTCCGGCGTGCCCTGTTTGGGGCAGGTATAGGCCGTATCAGGGTCGCAAAAGTGGCACAGGGTGTAGGCGTCGCGCAGGCTGATGCGTTCATGATCCACTTCGATGCCCATCTCCCTGAGCTTTTTCAGCGCACGGGAGAAGGTTTCCGGTTTCATGCCCAGGTGGTTGGCAATCATGGATTTCTGGAAAGGCAATTCAATATCCAGCGACTCCGGGTTTTGGTCCATATGCAGCTTGAGGAAATAGTAGCCGAGGCGCTCAACGGGCGTTTTGGTGACAATGCTGTCAATCTGCTGCATGGCGTTCTTGTAGTGCCAGGTCACAATATGCAGGAGATTTTCGCCTAATTGACCGTCGCGAAGGACTTGCTGGCGAATAACGGGGGCCGGAATCATCAGCAGCTTGCTGGGTTTTAATGCGGTGGCCCGAATCGGTGATGTGCCGCCCATAAATATCACGGCATCCATAAAGGTGTCGCCAGCCTTGAGCATGCGTATGGTGGCTTCGTCGCCTTCTATGCTGGAGCGCAGGGTTTTGACGCTGCCATCAATAATAAAGTACAGGAATTTAACCTCGTCACCCTGGTTGAATGATTTCGCGACCCTGTTCAACGGAGCGAACAGTGGAGTTGGATAACAGGTTTTGCAGGCTTTCCTCGGACAGCCCGTGAAACAGGGATATGGGCGCTTCGATTTCGCTGGATTGCGATAGGGCTTTGATGTCTTCGCCCAGATTTCCAATGGATAGGTTAATGGTTTTTCCTGGCATTTTTCTGCGTCTTGACTGCGGTCAATTTCAAGAGGCCTGTTAGGCCCAACAATCATTCCAATATAGGGTAAATCGCTTTGATAGTGAAGCAATATTAGTGCCGATAACCCGGCTTATAAGTGTGGGTGAATAATGCTAGAGGTTATGAATGATGAGTATGATCGCAATGGAAGGTGCTGAGATTACTGTAAACGGTATTGCAATAACGCGAAGACAAATTGATCTGGAATTGCCTAACCATTTTACTGGGGAGCCGGATGCTGTCAGGCGGGCGGCTATCAGGGCTTTGGTGGTGCGTGAACTGCTGATTCAAGAGGCCGTTAAATGGGGTTGTGCGACCGTGACGGGGCGTTGAACCAGCCGGGAAAAACGATTGAAAAACTGTTGGTCTGCAAATTAAGGTGCGGCTCCCGACGAGGCCAGCTGCCAGCGATATTTCGATGAGCACCGAAATCATTTTTCAACGGCGCCCCAATGTGAAGTCTCGCATATTTTCTATGCGGCGCGCCTCGAGGATGCCCGGAAGCGTGAGCAGGCAAAGCAGAGGGCGCGTGCTGCGTTGGAGAAAATAAAAGCCAACCCGGAACTGTTTGAAGCGATTGCCAAAGCGGAGTCGGATTGTTCATCGGCAAGCCAGGGCGGGTCGCTTGGACGCATAACCAAAGGGCAGACGATGCCGGCCTTTGAATCAGCGGTTATGGCGATGTCAAAAGGTGCGATTTCAAGCGAACTGGTGGAGACAGAAGTCGGGTTTCACATTATCCGTGTGGATGAGCGTGAAGAGGGCGAAGGGCTGCCCTTTGAGGTTTTAAAAAGCTGGATTACCCAGTATCTGGGTGAGCAGAGCTGGCAGAAAGCGGTCGGTGGGTATGTTGACGGACTGGCGGAGCGAGCAGAAATTATTGGCTTTGAGTTTTGTCGTGAAGGTGAAAGTAGTGATTAACCCTGGCTAAAGCTATTGATTTTATTGGCAATGTTAGGGCGTTTTTTATTGGTTTTGGCCTGTTATTTTATTGGTGTCCGTGTATAATGAGCGCCTTGTTTTCGCAGGGCTTTTGTTTGCCGGTTATAACTGGCTTGTTTTAAAGATGCCCTGGTTGGTGAGCCTGTTTTGGTGTGACCAGGTTTTGTTGTTCGGTTGCCATCGAGATATAGAAACAAAAAGCCCCATACGGGGCTTTTTGTTTCTATATCGTATGATTTTTATGCGGCAATAGTGATTGCTGGTTGGAAATGGGCGTTATCGCCCTTTTTTTTTATCTGGATCGAAGAACGTGTACAACGATATGGGATTAACAGAACTGGTCGAACCGGTAGTGACGGGTCTAGGGCTCGAGCTATGGGGGCTTGATATGCGGGTGCAGGGGCACCAAAAAACCCTGTGCGTATATATCGAGCGTGAGGCTGGTGTCAGTGTTGATGACTGTGAGGCAGTCAGCCGTCAGTTAAGCAGCCTGTTTGATGTAGAGGACCCTATTTCTGGCGAGTACACGCTGGAGGTGTCGTCGCCAGGGCTTGATCGACCGCTGTTCAAAATTGAGCACTTTGCCAGCTATGTCGGCGAAACAGTCAAGATTAAATTGCGGCAGGCTTTTGATGGGCGACGCAATTATCGTGGCCTTTTGCGGGCCGTTGAAAATGACGAAGTATATGTTGAGGTGGATGGGCATGAGTATATTTTGCCCATCGAGGCCATTGAAAAGGCAAATATAGTACCCCGCTTTTAGGGTTTTTTAAGAGGCTGAGGAAAATGAGTAAAGAGGTGTTGTTGGTTGCTGAGGCGGTTTCCAATGAGAAGGGCGTTGATGAAAGCGTCATCATTGAAGCGCTCGAGCTGGCGCTGGCTACAGCTACTCGCAAGCGCTATGGGGAAGACGAGCAGGTTGATATTCGTGTTTCCATTGATCGTAAAACAGGGAATTACGAGAGCTTCCGCCGTTGGACTGTCCTGGACGAGGGCGACGAAGAGATCGAATTTGTCGACTCGCTACACCTGACGCCAGACGCAGCCAGGGAAAAAGACGCCTCTCTGCAGCTGGGTGATGTCTGGGAAGAACAGATTGAAAACGTTGAGTTCGGACGTATTGCAGCCCAGACGGCTAAGCAGGTTATTGTACAAAAAGTCCGCGAAGCAGAACGTGCCAAAGTGGTCGAGGCTTATCGCGATCGTGTGGGTGAGGTGCTGAGCGGTACGGTTAAAAAGGTTAACCGTGACCAGGTGATTATCGATTTGGGAAATAATGCTGAAGCGCAACTGACACGTGAGCACCTGATTCCAAAAGAAGTTTTCCGAATGAATGATCGGGTACGTGCGCTGCTGGTTTCCGTCGGAGAAGAGACGCGTGGTCCGCAGTTGCTGGTGAGCCGTACCGTGCCGGAGTTTCTGATTGAGCTGTTCAAAATCGAAGTGCCGGAAATTGCTGAACAGGTGGTGGAAATACGTGCCGCAGCACGTGACCCCGGTACCCGGGCAAAAATTGCCGTAAAAACCAATGATGGCCGGATTGATCCGGTAGGCGCTTGCGTCGGTATGCGTGGTTCGCGTGTTCAGGCGGTTTCCAATGAGCTGGCTGGAGAGCGTATCGACATCGTGCTGTGGGATGATAACCCCGCACAAATGGTTATTAACGCGCTGGCGCCGGCTGAAGTGGAGTCCATTATCATGGACGAGGAAGCGAACTCCATGGATGTGGCTGTGAGCGGTGACAACCTGGCGATTGCCATTGGCCGTAGCGGACAAAATGTGCGACTGGCCAGCGAGCTGACCGGTTGGAACATTAATGTGATGACCACTGAGGATGCCGAAGCCAAACAGGAAGAGGAAACGGTGGCCATCATTGAGAACTTTATGGCGCGCCTCGATGTGGACGAAGAGGTGGCCGTGGTGCTGGTAGAGGAAGGCTTCACTTCGCTGGAAGAAGTTGCCTATGTGCCCATTGAGGAAATGCTCGAAATAGACGGCTTTGATGAAGAGATTGTTGAAGCCCTGCGTTTACGTGCGAAAGATGTCTTGCTGACTCAGGCTATTGCTTCCGAAGAAGAGTTGGAAGGTGCAGAGCCTGCGCAAGATTTGCTGGAAATGGATGGCATGGACAAGCACTTGGCCTATGTATTGGCCAGTCAGGGCATTATCACGATGGAAGACCTGGCCGACCAGGCTGTGGATGACCTGATAGAGATTGAAGGGGTGGATGAGGAGCGTGCTGCCGCCTTAATTATGAAAGCACGCGAGCCCTGGTTTGCAGAAGACCAGAGTTAATTGGCTGAACCGGTATTAAAGATTAGGAGAGCTAGGAATGGCGGAAGTAACAGTAGCTAAACTGGCAGAGATAGTTGGCGCTCCCGTCGATCGTTTGTTGAAGCAAATGGCAGAGGCTGGATTGAAACACAGCAGTGCCGACGATGCGGTTTCCAATGAGGAAAAGCAGGTCCTGCTGGATTTTCTTAAGCGCAGCCATGGCGAAAATGATGGCGCACCAAAGAAAATCACCTTGAACCGCAAAGTGACTACACAATTGAAAACCGGCTCTTCACAAGGGCGCGGTGGTAAAACAGTTAATGTAGAAGTGCGCAAAAAGCGGACATATGTGAAGCGTAGCGCCCTGGAAGCGGGCAAAAACGCGGAACGGCTTGAACAGGAAATAGAGCGACAAAAATTAGCCGCTCAGCAAGCGGCTGAGGAAGCGGCGCGTGCTGCTGCCGAAGAGGCGCGACGCCAGGCCGAAGAAGAGGCTGAGAAAAAGCGTGCTGAGGCCGAGGCCGAGAAACAGCGTGCCGAAGACGAGGCGGCTCGTAAGCAGGAGGAAGCTGAACAGGCCGTTGAGAATGCCGATGGCGCGCCCGTAGCAGCGACTGAAGCGGAGTCGGCTGAAGACGACACCGACGATGAGGATGATTCCCAGCCGGTTGAATTGAGCGAAAGGCAGCGGCTGCATATCGAGATGGAAGAGCGCAAGGCTGCCGAACATAAAAAAGGCAAGAAAGCCGCGCCTAAGCCCAAGCCTGAGCGCTGGGAAGAAGAGGTGCTCGACGAGGACGAACTGGCTCCGGTTGCGGGTGTCCAGAAGCGTAATCTGGTCACACCAAAAATCGCGAAGCCAACGAAATTCCTTAAGAAGCATGGCTTTGCAAAACCAACAGCGCCCGTACAGAAAATGGTTAAGATTCCAGAAAATATAGTGATTTCTGAGCTGGCTTCGCGCATGTCGGTAAAAGCGACGGAAGTTATGAAGAACCTCATGAAAATGGGGGTGATGAGCAATATCAACCAGAGCATTGATCGCGATACTGCGGTGCTGGTGGTTGAAGAAATGGGGCATAGTTACGAGTTTGAAGATGCCCGCGATATCGAGCAGTCCGTGATGGATGAGCTGCTTGAGGACAAGGGTGATCAAGTACCGCGTGCGCCTGTTGTGACCGTTATGGGACACGTTGACCACGGTAAGACATCGCTGCTTGACTACATTCGAAAAACCCGCGTGACAGCGGGTGAATCAGGCGGTATTACCCAGCATATCGGTGCCTACCATGTGGAAACCGACAAGGGTATGGTGTGTTTCCTGGATACCCCGGGCCACGCCGCCTTCACGGCTATGCGGGCGCGAGGTGCGCAGGCAACGGATATCGTTATTCTGGTGGTTGCGGCGGACGATGGCGTCATGCCGCAAACGGAAGAGGCTATTCAGCATGCCCGTTCCGCAGGTGTGCCGATCGTTGTGGCTATCAATAAGATTGATAAGGAAGCGGCAGATATTGATCGCGTGAAAAACGAGCTGGCTGGCAAGGAAGTGATTCCTGAAGACTGGGGTGGCGATGTTCAGTTTATCCCGGTTTCTGCGCATACCGGGGAAGGTATTGATGACCTGCTGGATGCTCTGCTGCTGCAGGCCGAGATGCTCGAATTGACAGCCGCCGAGAATGTGCCGGCGCGTGGTGTTGTGGTTGAGTCGCGACTCGATAAGGGACGTGGAACCGTGGCAACCCTGTTGATTCAGCAGGGTACCCTCAAGCAGGGCGACATTGTGCTGGCCGGTCAGGAGCATGGTCGTGCTCGAGCGTTATTGGACGAAAACGGCCGTCAAATCAAAAGCGCTGGCCCTTCCATCCCGGTGGAGATTCTGGGGCTCGCGGGTACGCCCAATGCCGGTGACGAATTCCTGGTGCTGCCCAATGAGAAAAAGGCGCGCGAAGTGGCAGAGTTCCGTGCCGAACAGCTAAAAGCGGAGCAGCATGCCTCGCAGCAGGCAATGCAGCTTGAAAACATGTTTGCCGAAATGAGCCAGGGCGAGGTTAAGGTACTGAACATTGTGCTGAAAACCGATGTGCGCGGTACGCTGGAAGCGTTGACCAGCGCCTTGACCAAGATCGGTAACGAAGAAGTTAAAGTGGTCATCGTGTCCAGCGGTGTGGGCGGTATTTCCGAAACCGACGCCAACCTGGCCGTTTCCACTGGCGCTGTCATCATCGGCTTTAACGTTCGTGCCGACGGTGCAGCCAGGAAGGTTATTGAGAAGAATGGTATCGATCTGCGTTACTACAGCGTGATCTACGATATCGTGGATGATGTGACCAAGGCGCTGTCAGGTATGCTGGCACCCGAATTTAGGGAGCAGATTGTCGGTGTTGCCGAAGTGCGTGATGTTTTCAATTCGCCCAAGTATGGCCTCATCGCTGGTTCCATGGTGATCGAAGGCACGGTTTACCGTAACAAGCCGATTCGTGTGCTGCGCGATGATGTGGTGATTTACGAAGGTGAGCTGGAGTCGCTGCGTCGCTTTAAGGATGATGCCAGTGAGGTGCGTAACGGCATGGAGTGCGGTATTGGTGTGAAAAACTACACCGATGTGCGTGTTGGCGACAAAATCGAAGTCTTTGACATGGTGGAAGTGGAGCGCTCCCTCTAGAAAGACGGAGTGCCGAGGTAAACGATGGCCGATTCAAGTCGCAGACAACGGGTTGCCGACCAGATCCAGAAGGAACTGGCTGGCCTGATCCAGCATGAAATGAACGATCCACGGCTGGGGATGGTGACAGTGAGCGCTGTCGATGTCAGTCGTGATTTAGCCTATGCCGATGTGTTCATCACCATTCTGGGCCAGGATGATGAGGAGGCGCGTCAGCAAACGCTGAAAATTCTGGCGCGCGGTACAGGCTTTTTGCGTAATCGGCTGGCAAAGCTGATGAAATTGCGCATTGTGCCACACCTGCGTTTTCGCTATGACGAGAGCATTGAGCGAGGCGCCCGCTTGAGTAGCCTGATTGAGGATGCTCGTAAAAAAGATGAGCTGTCTTCGGGCGACGAATAGCATCGATGGCAAGGCGTAAGAAGGGCCGCTCGATTAGCGGTATTTTGTTGCTGGACAAGCCCCTTGGCCTGTCTTCGAACCAGGCGCTGCAGCGAGTAAAGCGGCTCTATAATGCAGCCAAGGCTGGGCACACTGGCAGCCTCGACCCGTTAGCCACAGGTATGTTGCCAATCTGTCTGGGTGAGGCGACCAAGTTTTCCCAGTATATGCTGGATGCGGACAAGGTCTATCGCACAACGGCAAAACTGGGTGTGCGGACGGCCAGCGGCGATGTGGATAGTGATATTGTCAGCGAGCGCCCCGTTGAGGGTATCAACAGAGCCGTTGTCGAGCAGGCACTGGAAACGTTTTTGGGTGAAACCCTGCAGGTGCCGTCGATGTATTCGGCCCTGAAGCACCAGGGGCAGCCACTTTACAAGCTGGCGCGGCAGGGTGTCGAAATCGAGCGAAAAGCGCGCCCGATTCATATTTACGACATCAAGTTGCTGGATATTAGTGACGACCAACTGGATATCGAACTGCATTGCAGTAAGGGAACCTATGTCAGGAACCTGATCGATGATCTGGGAGAAGTATTGGGTTGTGGCGCACATGTGGTAACATTACGGCGCCTCAGTGTGAGTGGCTTTGATGAAAGCGCCATGATAACGCTGGACGCATTACAGGATATCGCTCCTGAAGGCGAGTCCGAACAGGTTCTTGAAGCTTTGGACCGTTTGCTGGTCCCGGCTTGGGAAACGGTAAAAAGCTTGCCAAAAGTCGAACTGAACGACCTGGCGACAAGTTATTTAAAGCAGGGTCAACCCGTTTTTGTGCCGAAAGTTATTGCCGAAGGCCGGGTGGCGCTGTTTAACAGAGAAGCTGATGACGCACATTGTTTTGTGGGTGTCGGCGAAGTGATGGACGATGGGCGTATCGCGCCGCGTCGTCTCGTAACCACCGGTTAGCAGAGGTCTGTTAATCGGTTTTGCTATGCCTCTGTAGATATGCACGGGGGTTATGGCTTTTTTGTAAATGCATATTCGATTTGGAGAAAAACTATGTCTTTGACTGCACAAGAGAAAGAAGCAATTGTAAAGGAATTTGGTCGTGGCGAAGCTGACACCGGTTCCCCTGAAGTTCAGGTTGCACTGCTGACCAAAAATATTGAAGGCCTGCAATCGCACTTCAAAGATCACAAAAAAGATCACCACTCCCGTCGTGGTCTGATTCGTATGGTAAACCAGCGTCGTAAACTGCTGGACTACCTGAAACGCAAGGACACAGCTCGCTACGCTGAACTGATTCGTAGCCTGGGTCTGCGTCGTTAATTCATTCAATTATTCGAGGTACTTCCGTGAATCCGGTAAGTAAAACGTTTCAGTACGGCGGTCACACCGTCACATTAGAGACTGGTCGCATTGCGCGCCAGGCGACAGGTGCGGTGATGGTCACTATTGGTGATACAGCCGTACTGACCACTGTTGTGGGTCGTAAAACAGTTAGCCCCGGGCAGGATTTTTTCCCGCTGACGGTTAACTATCAGGAAAAAACCTATGCAGCAGGCAAGATTCCCGGAGGTTACCTCAAGCGTGAAGGACGTCCTTCAGAGAAGGAAACCCTGACTTCCCGCCTGATTGACCGGCCAATCCGCCCCCTGTTTCCAAAGGGCTTCATGAATGAAGTTCAGGTTGTGTGCACGGTTATGTCGGCAGACAAGGATCAGGATCCGGATATCGCTTCCATGATTGGTACATCGGCAGCTCTGGCTATTTCCGGTATTCCTTTCAATGGTCCACTGGGCGCCGCCCGTGTGGGTTATAACGATGAGGAAGGCTACCTGCTGAACCCCGGCTACAGTGTGCTGGAAAACAGTGACCTGGATATGGTTGTTGCCGGTACCAAGGATGCGGTTCTGATGGTGGAGTCCGAAGCCAAAGAGTTGCATGAAGACCTGATGCTGGGTGCGGTGCTGTTTGCCCATGCTGAGATGCAGGTGATTGTTGATGCCGTTAGCGAATTCGCTCAGGAAGTGGGTGTTGAGTCCTGGGAATGGGTGCCTCCGCAGGAAAATACCAGCCTTAAAGAGGCTGTAAAAGCCGGTTTTGAGGCTGCCTTGGCTGAGGCTTATCAAATCAGCGACAAGATGGCGCGTTATACACGTGTTGGCGAGCTGCGTGGGCTGGCTGTTGAGCAGCTGGCTGACGAGGAAGCCGGTGTCGATGCTGCTGAGGTGGAAGGTGCTTTCGGCAGTCTTGAAAAAGCAGTGGTTCGTAACCGTATTCTGGATGGCGAACCCCGTATCGACGGACGCGATACCAAAACCGTCCGACCGATTCGCGTGGAAGTAGGCACCTTGCCTAAGACCCACGGTTCCTCACTCTTTACCCGTGGCGAAACACAGGCCATCGTTGTTGCTACATTGGGTACGGTACGTGATGCTCAGCGTATTGAAACGCTGCAGGGCAGCGAGACCGACCATTTTATGTTGCACTACAACTTCCCGCCGTACTCTGTCGGTGAAACCGGCTTCATGAGCGGGCCTAAGCGTCGCGAAATTGGGCATGGTCGTCTGGCTCGCCGTGGTATTGCTGCTGTTTTGCCAACTATTGATGACTTCCCTTACACCATTCGTGTGGTTTCTGAAATAACAGAGTCCAACGGTTCCAGCTCCATGGCTTCGGTTTGTGGTTCCAGTCTGGCACTGATGGATGCCGGTGTACCCTTGAAGGCGCCGGTAGCCGGTATTGCGATGGGGCTGGTGAAGGATGGCGACCGTCACACGGTGCTGACTGATATCCTGGGTGATGAGGATCACCTGGGCGATATGGACTTCAAAGTGGCCGGTACGGCGGAAGGCGTAACAGCGCTGCAGATGGACATCAAGATCGAAGGGATCACCGAAGAAATTATGGAAGTGGCGCTTGAGCAGGCGAATGCGGCCCGTCTTCATATTCTGGGTGAAATGAATAAGGTGATCAGCCAGTCTCGCGATGAGCTGTCTGAAAATGCGCCAACCATGGTTAACCTGACCGTCGCGCCGGATAAAATCCGCGACATTATCGGTAAGGGTGGTGCCACTATTCGTTCGATCTGTGAAGATACTGGCGCACAGGTTGATATCGAAGACGATGGCTCCGTACGCATTTACGCGGACGATAAAGAAGGCGCAGAGGCGGCGATCGCCCGTATTGAGGAAATCACGGCTGAAGCCGAAGTGGGAGCCATTTACGAAGGTAAAGTGGCTCGTATCGTCGACTTTGGTGCGTTTGTGACGATTCTTCCGGGAACCGACGGCCTGTTGCACATTTCCCAGATTGCGCAGGAGCGTGTCGAAAACGTGTCTGACTTCCTTGAAGAAGGCCAGATCGTTAAGGTTAAAGTGCTGGATGTTGATGCGCGTGGCCGTATCAAGCTGAGCATGAAGGCCCTGCAGGAAGAAAGCGCCGAAGCGGAGTCTTAATAGGATATCCCGCTTTGAGCGTAAAAAAGGGGCCTTCTGGCCCCTTTTTTTATGTGTTGCGTTCGCCTCAGACGGCTTCCGAGTCCGGTGCTACCAGTTTAAGGCCCACAATTCCCACTACGATCAGTGTCAGGCAAATCAGGCGAATGATTTCCTTGGATTCTCCCAAAAAGAGAATGCCCAGAACGGCAACGCCGGTGGCACCGATCCCTGTCCAAACGGCATAAGCCGTTCCCACCGGAATGGTTTTCATCGAAAGCGACAAAAGCCAGATGCTGACAATCATTGTCGCGATAACGAAAACAGAAGGAACGAGCTTGCTGAAGCCCTCGGTATATTTCATGCCAAACGCCCAGCCGCACTCCAGAAGGCCGGCGATGAATAACAATGTCCACGCCATAAAGAATCTCCGCACTGAATTTTGAGCGGGGAGTATCGGGTATTGCCGGAACCTCTTCTATAGAAAATAATGCAAGTTCACTTTCGAAAACGGAAAGTAAACATGAAGTCATTACATGATGTGGATATTAAACAGTTGCGTGTTTTTGCGGTGGTTGTTGAAAGCGGTGGTTTTACGGCCGCAGAGGAGGTATTGGGGGTAAGCTGCTCAACCATCAGTAAAGCGATTGCAGACCTGGAGATTCGCGTCGGCGAGACACTGTGTCGTCGTGGTCGCGGAGGCTTTCAGCTTACCGGGCAGGGGGAAAAGCTCTATCAGCTCGGGAATCGCCTTTTTTCGGCGATAGGCAGCTACGTTCGCGAGGTCGATGCCCTGAGCGCTACGGCGAAGCGGGTGCTGCGGGTTGCGGCCGTGGATAATACGACCCCCGATCCTAACAGTCCGCTTGTTGAGGGCTTGCGGCGCATGCAGGCTGAAAACCAGGAGCTGAGGGTAGATGTCCATATTATGACGCCTAACGAAATTACCCTCGGCTTGCTAAAGGGCGAATTGGATATCGGCGTCAGCCTGGTGCACAGGGAGGTGGCAGGATTGCGTATAGAGCATCTCTATGCGGAACGGGTTGCCCCCTACGTTTCCGCGCAACATGAGGCGCTGTGGCGGCAGGAAAAGCTTTCCGCAAATGATATTGCAGGTTTGCGCCTGGCGACCTATACGCATCGTGAGCCGGGCCCCTTGTTCGCTGTCGATAAGAACAGCGACTTTTTTTTCTGTCCGCAGATTGAGGGCGTTCTGATGCTGATATTGTCCGGCAATCATGTCGGTATGCTGCCCGACTTCTATGCGCAGGAGTGGGTTGCAAAGGGAAAAATCAAGGCGTTAGCGATTCCGGAGTTGTGTATTGACTCTCCGATCGTCGCGATGAGTCAGCGCGAATCGCCGCAGGTTGATTTGGTGGAGAAGCTGGTTATGACAATGAAGCGGATTCTGCATGAACGCTAAGCACGATGACTGGATCATTCGGAAACAAAAAAGCCCGGTGACATGCATCACCGGGCTTTTTGTCAGAGTTGACTAACACTCAATGGTTAGGCGTTCTCTTTCTTGGCCTTTTGTGCCGCGATAACGACATCGGCGACCGAGGTTGGACATGGCGAGTAATGCGAGAACTCCATGGAGAACTGGCCGCGACCGGAAGTCATGGTACGCAGGCTGCCGATGTAGCCGAACATTTCTGACAGCGGTACGTCAGCTTTAATGCGAACGCCAGTGGTGCCCGCTTCCTGGCCGGCAATCATGCCGCGACGGCGGTTCAGGTCACCGATTACGTCACCGACATGATCTTCAGGTGTGAAAACGTCAACCTTCATGACAGGCTCCAGCAGTTGAGCGCCGGCCTTAGGCATGGATTGACGGAACGCGCCACGGGCCGCCAGCTCAAAAGCTACCGCCGAGGAGTCAACAGCGTGGAAGCCACCGTCGAACAGTTCGATTTCAACGTCCAGTACCGGGAAGCCGGCTACCGGGCCTTCTTGCATCATGCCGGCAAAGCCTTTCTCAATTGCCGGGAAGAACTCTTTAGGCACGTTACCGCCCACAACAGTGGACTCGAACTTGAGGCCTGAACCAGGTTCGCCAGGTCTGATGCGGTAGTCAATTTTACCGAACTGACCCGAACCACCAGACTGCTTCTTGTGCGTGTAGCTGTCTTCGATTTCTTTGGTGATGGTTTCACGGTAAGCCACCTGAGGTTGGCCTACTACCAGCTCAACGCCGTAGGTACGCTTCAAAATGTCGATTTTGATATCCAGGTGCAATTCGCCCATGCCTTTAAGGATGGTTTCACCGGAATCTTCATCGGTTTCAACACGGAAAGATGGATCTTCCGCAACCATTTTGCCGATGGCAACGCCCATTTTTTCAGAACCGGCTTTGTCTTTCGGGGCTACCGCGATAGAAATTACCGGCTCAGGGAATATCATGGCTTCCAGGGTGCATGGGTGGTTTGGATCACACAGGGTATGACCGGTTTGTACGTTTTTCATGCCAACAATAGCGATAATGTCGCCAGCCTGGGCGGAGTCGATTTCGCTGCGGTCATTGGCATGCATCTCAACCATACGGCCGATACGCTCTGTTTTACCCGTAAAGGAATTGAGGATCGTGTCGCCTTTTTTAATCTTTCCGGAGTAGACCCGAACAAAGGTCAAGGCGCCAAAGCGGTCATCCATGATTTTGAAAGCCAGTGCGCGCAGCGGTTCGTCCGCAGAAACAATGGCTTTTTCGCCTGTTGGGTTGCCTTCTTCATCGGTGAGATCCTGCGGCTCAACTTCGGTAGGGCTCGGCAGGTAGTCCACGATGGCGTCCAGCAATAACTGCATGCCTTTGTTTTTGAAGGCTGAGCCACAATAGGTCGGGAAGAAAGCCAGGTTGCGGGTACCGGTACGAATGCAGCGCTTGATATCGTCCAGGGAGACTTCTTCGCCTTCCATGTAAGCCATCATCACGTCATCGTCCTGTTCAACAGCGGTTTCGATGAGCTGCTCACGGTAAACTTCGACATCATCTACCATGTCGGCAGGAATGTCGGTGATTTCGTAATTTTCTGGCTGACCTGTTTCGTCCCAGATATAAGCTTTGCGTGTCAGCAGATCGACGACACCAATAAAGTCGTCTTCACGGCCAATTGGAAGAACCATGATCAATGGCGTCGCGCCCAGTACATTTTTAACCTGGTCTGTCACACGCAGGAAGTCGGCGCCTAAACGGTCCAGCTTGTTAACGAAGATAATACGGGCAACTTCCGACTCGTTCGCGTAACGCCAGTTGGTTTCTGATTGTGGTTCCACGCCGCCAGAGCCACAAAAAACACCAACACCGCCATCGAGTACTTTCAGTGAGCGGTAAACTTCAACGGTGAAGTCAACGTGTCCCGGTGTGTCGATAACGTTGAAGCGGTGATCGTTCCAAAAACAGCTGACGGCTGCCGACTGGATGGTGATGCCGCGCTCGGCTTCCTGCTCCATGAAGTCCGTGGTGGATTCACCTTCGTGTGTCTCGCCAAGTTTGTGGATCTTGCCGGTCAGTTTCAAAATACGTTCTGTGGTGGTCGTTTTACCCGCGTCAACGTGGGCGAAAATACCAATGTTTCTGTACTTGGATAAGTCTGTCATTATCTCTACTCGATAGTCGGGGCCAAAAATGCGCGTAAGTATACAGCAGTATTGGGGTTTTTTGAAAAAAAATTAATAGAATATTGGCTTGGCCGTTTAAGGGGAACGAAGGTATGCGATGTATAAAAGTCGCAAGGAATCGGGCAATATGATGAATCAGTAAGACTTGATTAAAAGGAGTTGGTTCATGAAGAAACAAGCTGTTGTGCTGTGTTTGTCGCTCGTCGCTGCATTGCCTGCATGGGCGGAAAAGCCTGAATGGGCAGGCGAAGGCAAGTCGGTTGCCGGACAGAAAGAAACTCACCGGGAGGCGATGAAAGATAAGGATCGCTACACTGCCGATGATGGCGATTGGGGTGAGAAAGACAAGCAAAAGCACAAAAAAGAAAAGAAAGTTAAGGATGCGGGTGATGAGAAACCGGAAAAAATGAAGGGGCTCGAAAAGCAGACGGTTAAAAAATCGGAACAGACGCCAAAGGAGCTGGATAAAGGTTCCGAGCAGGGACAGGCGGCCCGTGAGGAGCGCAAGAAATGGTGGAAGTTCTGGGAATAGTCTTCCTGACGTCGTCTGAGCGCAAAAAAGGAGGGGATTGCTGCCCCTTTCAATTGTCATGGTTGCTAGCGTGTTAGCAGAGTTCGGTACAGGCTGGAATCGCCGTGCACATTCTTGATGAAAAAGTCGGGTTAAAGGCTAACTTAAAATTCAGTTTGCAGCAGCACCGGTGGTTGTGGTTCTTGTTACTGCTGACCGTCGTGTTGGACTATTTTTCGACGCTGAATTTTATGTTTTCGGACGGGGTTCATACCGAGGCAAATAAGGTGGTTCGCTGGTTGGTTGAGCAGTTCGGTGTTTATACCGGCGTGCTGTTGGGTAAATCCCTGCAGGTTGTTGCAGCAATTGGATTTGTTTGCCTGAGTAAAAAGCTAGCGCGTGCGGTGTTGCTGCTGCTGGTGCTGTTGAACGCGGTGGCGGTGATTCATAACCTGCTATGAAGGTGTTCCTGGGTATAAAAAAGGCGGACATGGTCCGCCTTTTTGCCGTCTTGGGGTTTTTACAATATGTCCAGGTATTGAGGGTCGATATCCTGGTTGATGTAAGCCATGCCCAGTTTGTTCAGGTAATCCATCCGGTCGGCCCTGAACGGGTCGAGGTCGGGAAGCTGGTAGCCATGGGTTTTATATATTTCAGCGAGGTCGGCGATGAAATTGTTGCCTTGAACCATTAGTAGGCCGGCCGCGCCTGTGTCGGGTTTTACCTCTGCTTGCAGTTCTTCCGGAAGTTTTACGGCCAATACGATGGCTTGTTCTTCGCCCTCAAAGCGTACGCCGCGTGCGCGGATGGTCTGCTCGGCCCAGTAGTAGGCGAGCTCCTTGCTTTGGGTCAGGAAGACGGGCTCAACGGTTTCCGTATAGCTGTTGCCAATGGTGGCCATTGTTTTTTTGGCAGCCTCTTTCATGGCTTTGTCGCCGGAGCGTTTCAAACCCTGCGTCTTGATGGAGTCCAGCAGTGCCGAGCTGGTGCCATGATACCAGGTGTCGCTGGTGGCGATGCCGGATTCGGTCAGCAGGTCTTTGATGTCCTGTAAGTGGGCGGGAATATTGCTCATGTAAATAGCTCGCTTGTTTTCCTGTTTTATCTGGCGAAATACTAACAAAAAAGGCGGCCCTAAGGCCGCCTTTTTTAAACGCTTAAAACGAGTTCGATTAGCTGAACTGGTTAGAAGTGTTTTTAGCGCCACCGGCTTTCAGAGCGTTCTCACCAGCAAAGTATTCTTTGTGGTCGTCGCCCATGTCGGAGCCGGCCATGTTTTGGTGCTTAACGCAAGCGATGCCTTGACGGATCTCTTTACGCTGAACGCCTTCAACATAACCCAGCATACCAGCGTCACCGAAGTACTCTTTAGCCAGGTTATCAACAGACAGCGCAGTTGTGTGATAAGTCGGCAGAGTGATCAGGTGGTGGAATACGTTCGCTTCGCGAGCAGTATCAGCCTGGAAGGTGCGAACGCGAGCGTCAGCAGCTGCAGACAGTTCGGAGTCGTCGTAGTCAGCAGACATCAGGTTGGCACGGTCGTAACCAGAAACGTCTTTACCTTCAGCAGCCCACGCATCGTAAGTTTGCTGGCGGAAGTTCAGCGTCCAGTTGAAAGATGGCGAGTTGTTGTAAACCAGTTTCGCATCGGGGTGAACTTCACGAACTTGATCCATCATGCCCTTAATTTCGTGGACAGTTGGAACGGCAGTTTCGATCCACAGCAGGTCAGCGCCAGCATTGATGGCTTCGATGCAGTCAAATACGCAACGCTCGTGGCCAGTGCCAGCACGGAATTGGTACAGACCAGAAGGCAGGCGCTTAGGACGAACCAGTTTGCCGTTACGGCTGATCAGTACGTCGCCTTCAGCAGTGTTTTCTGGAGAGACTTCTTCAACATCCAGGAATGAGTTGTAAACGTCGCCTTGGTCGCCTGGCTCTTTAACAACGGCGATTTCTTTAGTCAGGCCAGCGCCTTCAGAGTCGGTACGTGCAACGATGATACCGTTGTCGATGCCCAGCTCAAGGAAAGCGTAACGCAGCGCGCGGATCTTGCCGTGGAAGTCAGCGTGAGGAACAGTTACTTTACCGTCCTGGTGACCACATTGCTTTTCGTCGGCAACCTGGTTTTCGATCTGCAGTGCACAAGCACCGGCTTCGATCATTTGCTTAGCCATCAGGTAAGTCGCTTCAGCGTTACCGAAACCAGCGTCGATGTCAGCTACGATAGGTACGATGTGAGTTTCGTAGTTGTCGATTTGAGACAGGATGTCAGCTTCTTTAGCAGAATCACCCGCTTCGCGGGCTTTGTCCAGCTCACGGAACAGACCACCCAGTTCGCGCGCGTCAGCTTGGCGCAGGAAGGTGTACAGCTCTTCTACCAGGCCGGCAACGGCTGTTTTTTCGTGCATAGATTGGTCAGGCAGAGGACCGAAGTCGGAACGCAGTGCAGCTACCATCCAGCCGGACAGGTACAGGTACTTACGCTTAGTGGTGCCGAAGTGCTTTTTGATAGAGATCAGTTTTTGCTGACCTACAAAACCGTGCCAGCAACCCAGGGATTGCGTGTATTTGGTTTTGTCTTTATCAAACTCAGCCATATCGGCGCGCATGATGTTAGCTGTGTACTGGGCGATTTCCAGACCAGTTTTGAAACGGTTCTGAGCGCGCATACGAGCGGCTGATTCTGGGTTGATAGCATCCCAGGAGCTGCCAGCTGCTTCTTTTACAGCAGTCAGGCTTTTAATATCTTCAGCGTAAGTTGACATGGTCGTTCCTACCTTCGTTAGGGTTAAAAAATCAAGCTGTCAGGGTAAAAGGGATTTGCCCCACTTGAGCTGGCGCGTATTCTACGGGAGAAGTTTTATTGACGCAATAAATGAAATGGATTCCCGTCATTCATAATACATATGATGGGCGGGGCGCGAATCCATCGATGTTATTTCGAGGTATCCAGGAAGCGCTGTACCAACGGGTTGCAGGGAAGGGGGCTTACCTGCCGGGGGCATATTGATTATTGGCCGACAGGAATCAGGCGTGCAGATCGATAAAAATATTATCAATTAACCGTGCTTTTCCCAGCTGAGCAGCGGCCAGAATAACCAGTTCTTTGTCGTTCAGGTTGGCGGTGTCCAGCGTTTCGCGATTAACAACATGGAAATAGTCGGGTTTGAAGCCTGATTGCTCGAGTTGTTGGTTGGCAACGGCTTCCACCTCGGCGTAGTTGCGTTCGCCCGCCTGGATTTTGCTGGCGGCGTCAAGCAGGGCCTGGTATAGCGCAGGTGCAACTTGCCTTTCTTGCTCGCTCAAGTAACCGTTGCGAGAGCTTAGCGCCAGGCCGTCCGTTGCGCGACCGGTTTGTACGCCGATAATTTCCACAGGGATGCACAGGTCGCGCACCATGTGGCGAATAATCGTCAGCTGTTGAAAATCCTTCTCGCCAAAAACAGCGATATCCGGCTGCACAATGTTGAACAGCTTGGTGCAGATAGTAGCCACGCCGGTGAAATGACCGGGTCGGCTGGCTCCGCAGTAAAGGTTTGAGAGTACCGGAATCTGTACCTGGGTGCTGACGCCCTGCGGATACATTTCCCTCGCGGTGGGGGCAAAGAGGTATTTTACGCCACGCTTTTCCAGTAGTTTCTGGTCATCCTCCAGGGTGCGGGGGTAGGCGTCCAGATCCTCATTTTGAGAAAACTGCATGGGGTTGACGAAGATGCTGGCAACGGTGCAATCGGAATGGTTCGTTGCGTATTCCACCAAAGCCATGTGACCAGCATGCAGGTTGCCCATGGTGGGTACAAAGCTGATGCTGTTGCCCAGTTGGCGCTCAGTTGCCAGTGCGGCACGTATTTCTGCGATGGTCGTCAGGGTTTGCATGATGTATGGCTGATTAGTTGTAACAATGTTCGGGGGCGGGGAAAGCGCCGTTCCTAACGGCTTCGGCGTACGCAGCAATGGCTGCTTCAATGCTGCCGGAATCCGCCAGGAAATTTTTGACGAATTTGGGGGTTGGCCGGGTATTCAGACCCAGAATATCGTGAAGCACCATAACCTGCGCATCGGTGCCAGCTCCAGCGCCGATGCCGATGGTGGGTATCGACAGTTGAGGCGTGATTTCTGCGGCCAGTTTTGCCGGAATACATTCCAGTACCAGCAGGTCGGCACCGGCAGCCTGGAGCGCCAGTGCATCGCTTTTAAGGTTGTCAGCGCTTTGCTGGTCGGTACCTTGAACCCTGTAACCGCCAAGTTTGTCGACCGATTGGGGGGTTAAGCCAAGGTGGCCGCAGACGGGGATGCCGCATTCTGTCAGGCGTTTGATGATTGGGCTTAACCAGGCGCCGCCTTCCAGCTTGATGATATGCGCGCCGGCCTGCATCAGGTGGGTTGCGTTTTCCAGGGCGGCGGTTTCGGAAGTGTAGGTCATGTAGGGCATATCGGCGATAATCAGTGCGCCTTTGTTGCCTCTGGCCACCGCTTGGATGTGGTAGACCATCTGGTCAATGGTGACTGGAACCGTGCTTTCGTGGCCTTGGATGACATTGCCCAGCGAGTCGCCCACCAGCAGGACTTCGATGCCGGCTTCATCGCTGATCTGCGCGAAACTGGCATCGTAGCTGGTTAGCGCGACAAATTTCTTGCCCTCAGCCTTGCAGCGTTTCAGGGTCGATAAAGTGATTTTGCTCATGAATGCTCAGGCTCTGTAGGTTCGGCCGGTCGCACCTGGTCCGGCGCCAATTCGCGCGTATTGTAAAGAGTAGGGGGGGTATGAACAAGCTTTAGTCAGGGCTGGCCGCCAGCTGTTCGGCGGTCATGACAAGCTTGATGCCCTTGTTGCCGGCAAGTTCGGCTGCTTTTTTAAGGGCTTTGCCGTTTGGCAGCACAAGTGCAGGGCTAATGTCCATTAAGGGGATGAGCACAAAGTTACGGTTTTCCATTTCGATATGGGGCACCGTAAGACGCTCGGTGTGAATCGACATATTGCCGTAGAGGAGAATATCAAGGTCGAGTGTTCGCGGCCCCCAGCGCACGGTGCGGACGCGCCCCTGGTTGTTTTCGATACGCTGCAGTTCGTCAAGCAATGCTTCGGGCGTTAGCTCCGTCTCCAGCAATGCGGCGGCATTGGTGTAATCCGGCTGGCCGGCAGGGCCAATTGGTGCGGTCTGGTAGATGTTGGACAGCTGGCGGAGCGAGGTCAGGGGAATCTCGCGTAAAGCGGCGATAGCCGCTTGTAACTGGGCAAGCGGGTTTTCCAGGTTGCTGCCGATACCGATGTAGACGCAAGTGCTTGCTGGCGTGTTCACGTATTGCTTCTCCGGGTGCGAGGCTTTCTGCGACGGCGGCGGTTAGGCTTATCGTTGCTGCTAAGTGCCTTGATCATCTCGTGTTTGCCGCTGCGGTCGGCGGCTTGGTACTCGGTCCACCACTGTCCCAGCCCGTCGCATTGTTCGCCGCATTGCTCGCGCAGCAGAAGGAAGTCGTAAGCAGCCCGGAAACGCGGGTGGTGCAGCAGCTTATCTGCGCGTTTGCCATGACGGCGGGGCAAGCGCAGCTGAAAATCCCAGATCTCTTTCATCGGTAATGAAAAGCGGCGCGGAATGGAGGTGCGCGTCAGTTGCGCACTGATGACCTCTTGCGCCGCGCGGTGCAGTGCAGGGGCTTCGGGCATTCCGGATTGCTGGTGATGGGTCAGTGCTTCCTGTAGCGGCGGCCAGAGTACGACGGCGTAAAAGAAGGCGGGCGTTACGCCTTTACCGATTGCGAGGCGTTGATCAGTGTTCGCCAGCGCCTGTTCTACCATGCGGGAATAAAGACTGTTGTCCAGCTTTGTAAACGGGTATAGCTGTTCAAAGATGCCGTACTCGCGCAGTAAGGGCAGGGTTTTGCTGCCGTAGCCGGATAGGAAAACCTTTAAGGATTCGTCAAACAAACGGGCCGGAGGAATATTGCTAAGCAAATCGGCCAGTTCGCGTATCGGGGCTGCGGTTTGTTGTTCCAGTTCGAAATCGAGCTTGCCGGCGAAGCGCAGGGCGCGAAGCATTCTTACCGGGTCTTCACGGTAACGTTTTTCCGGGTCGCCGATGATGCGCAGGGTGCGTCGTTGAATATCCTCGTAACCCTTGGCGTAGTCCAGAACGCAGCCGTCGTTAATATCGTAGTAAAGGGCGTTGGCGGTAAAGTCGCGCCGCAGGGCGTCTTCACTGGCCGTGCCATAGATGTTGTCACGTAATAATTGGCCGCTTTCGCTTTGCGAGGCATGGGGGTGCTCGCCGTCCTCCGGGTGGTGGCCGCGAAAGGTGGTGATTTCAAGCATTTCTCGGCCAAAGTAGACATGCACGATGCGGAAGCGGCGGCCAATGATCCGAGCCCGCTTAAACAGCTTGAGGATATCTTCCGGGCGGGCGTTGGTACTGATATCGAAATCTTTTGGCTTGAGGCCCAGCAACAAATCGCGAATACAGCCGCCTACCAGGTAGGCCTGGAAGCCTGCGTCGAGCAATGTTTGAACGGCAGAAATCGCATGGCGATTGATCGCGTGGGTGTCAATCTGATGCCGGCTGGGTGGAATGCTAACCGGGTCGTTGTTGTTTGTTTGCATCAGTTAAAGGGATTGCAATGGCCTAAGTTATGCTCGGTGATACCGGGTAAGGCGGTTATTGTTATCAGCTCACGATTAAAGCGCAAGTGTTTTGCAGGCTGGCGGGGAGGGTTTTAATCCGGCAAAAAAAAAGCTTTAGGAAAGCCTCCTAAAGCTTTTGTCTTGATTAAGATTGCTTGCCTGCGCATTCAGGATTTTTTGTTTTTTGTTCCTGTAATGGGCAGCGCGCCGTTTCCCCCCACACGTAATTTCGTGCTTATTCTTGTTCTGTTGGCTGCAAGCTGTGACTGATCATAAGCATCTATTTGTTCCAATGCAACAGTCAAAAAGCGCAAAAAACACGGTTTTTGCCACTTTTTTGGGCGATTTTAGCGAATGGAGGGTTGCGCTGGCTGTTTGTTAGTTGGTTTGTGCGCCGTTTTTTTGGCGAGGAATCCCGTATTTCTGGCGGCGCTCCCAGAGGCATTTTCGACTGATGCCGAGCTTTTTGGCCAGCTCTGTTTCCGTCATTTGCCCCTGGTGCTCAAGGACGTAGTGCTGGAAATAATCTTCCAGAGACAGTTCCTGGCCGTCGGCGACTGGCGCAGCGTCTGCGGTTTTAATTTCCGGACTGCTTTGGGGTGAGCTGTTTTCGATGACCAGTTGGCTGGCATTCAGGAATTCACCCTGAGTCAACACAACAGCGCGTTCGATCGTGTTACGCAATTCCCGGTAATTGCCGGGCCAGTGGTGCGTGTTGATAGCGTTGACGGCGTCTGCCGAGAAACCGCTGATATTTTTGCCGTATTTTTTGCAGGCGAGATGCAGAAGCTCTTCGGCAATTTTGACTCTGTCTTCGCCACGATCGCGTAGCGGGGGGATGACGATAGGGAAAATATTGAGGTGGTAATAGAGGCGTTGATTGAAGCGGTTTTGTTGCGCCAGGCTTTTCAGGTCATGTTGGCTGGTCACAATCAGGCGGACGTCAATGGGTTCTTCTCCCATCAGGCTCTTCTTTTCCAGTAGTTCCAGAACCTCCAGGAAGTAGGCCTGGCATTCGGGGGGGAGTTCGCTGATTTCGTCAATCAGCAGGGTGCCTCCGTTGATGGTCTTTAGTTGCTCCAGGTTGGGTTCATGGTGTGCCAGCAGGGATTTTCGATGATGGCCAAAAATTTCGGCTTCAATCGCGGTTTCTGGCGGGGTGGCGCAATTGATGTTGATGAAGGGCTTTTCCGTACGTCCGCTGGTGTCAAAAATATTTTGTGCGACAAACCCTTTCCCGCTGCCGGTAGCCCCGGAGATCAGCACGGTGCAATTAGTCGGTGCAATTTGTTGGATTTGCTGGCAGATATTTTTGATGGCATCGCATTCACCGAGAATGCTCTTGATTAGGTTGGAACTGTTGCGCACGTCAAAACCGTCAATTGAATGAATGGATGTTTATTAACCACAAAAGTATTACGAATTGTAACACTTGCGGGTTAAAAATACACATCCCCGCTTTTTATGGGGTTATTGGCGGTTTCCGGGGCGATTGTGATTGCCTGTGTCCGAGGTATTTGCTCTCGCTGCCAATGCTGAATGCCCCAGGCAAGTATCTCGTTAATCGGTTGCCGGGCGAGCTCGTCGGGAGGCTGCTGGTTTAACCAGTTTAATGCCATGAACAGGTTCTGCTGTGCCAGCGTCGGGTCGAGTGGTTTGGCGAGGTTTTGCTTGCTGAGCTTCTGACCATTGCTGTGGGCGAGTACCGGGATGTGGGCGTAGCTGGGAGCATTTAAACCAAGCGCTTGCTGGAGGTAAATCTGGCGCGGTGTCGAATCCAGCAGGTCGCAGCCGCGCACGACATGGGTGATGCCCTGCAAAGCGTCATCCAACGCGGTGGCCAGCTGGTAAGCCACCAGCTGGTCTTTACGGTAAATAACGAAGTCGCCAATTTCCTGCGGCATGTTATGCGACTGAGAGCCTTGGATAGCATCCACGAAGTGGATGGTGCCTCGTGTCAGGATGCGAATGGCTGCGGGTTTGTCAGGCGGGGTAAACTGGTTCCTGCAGGTTCCGGGATAGACCGGGTGTTCTTTAAGCTGTTGCCGTGAGCAGCTGCAGTAATAGGCAAGCCTGGTGTTGACCAGGCTGTCAGCGGCTTCGCGATAGATGTTTGCGCGTTGGCTTTGATAGGTTTCGGTGTCGTTCCAGGTGAGTCCGTGTGTCTCCAGGGCGCGAAGAATGCTGCTTGCGGCGCCGGGTTGCTCCCGTGGCGGGTCTGTGTCTTCAATTCGTAGCAGCCATTTGCCCTGCTGGCTGTGGGCATCAAGGTAGCTGGCCAGCGCGGCGAGCAGGGAGCCTAGGTGAAGCGGTCCGGTCGGAGAGGGGGCGAAGCGCCCTATGTAGCTTGCTGGGTGCGAGGGAGGTTGAGGCATAGCCGGGATGGCAACGGGTAGCCCGCTGCCATCACTGTATATCAGGTGCCAGTGGTGCGTTCCTTGATTTCCGCCAGTGTCTTGCAATCAATGCACAATGTTGCCGTAGGGCGGGCTTCCAGGCGCTTAATGCCAATCTCGATGCCGCAGGAGTCGCAATAACCGTAGTCTTCCACTTCGATGCGCTCCAGGGTGCTGTTGATTTTCTTGGTCAGCTTGCGTTCGCGGTCGCGGGCGCGCAGTTCGAGGCTGAACTCCTCTTCCTGGCTGGCTCGGTCGTTGGGGTCCGCGTAGTTGCTGGCATCTTCCTGCAGGTGATGCACAGTACGGTTGGCCTCTTCGGCCAGCTCAGCCTTCCAGGTATTCAAGATCTGTTTGAAGTGCTCAAGCTGAGCCTTGTTCATGTATTCCTCGCCTTTTTTAGGACTATAGGGCGTGAAATTCTTTAAAGAGGGTCCGTTTCCTTTTGGCATAGGGTGCCTCATCAAACTCGTTATTGTTGTGTGCTACAAAATAAAAGTAGTACCACATTCGGATTTGACCAGTCCAGAACGACCGGCATTTTTTTGCGGCCCAGATTCTAAAGGCGGTTGTTTTGAATGCCAAGCGCTTTATTCATTATTGGCGGGCTGGCGCGGTAATGGACGACTATTTTTGCTGATTATTCAATGCTTTCCCGTATCTGGTGATAGCTTTGAAAACGCTGGAGGCTGACTTTTCCTGCTTCAACGGCTTCTTGCAGTGCGCAGCCGGGTTCATGCAAGTGTTTGCAGTCGCGGAACTTGCAATGCCCGAGCAGGGGGGTGAATTCGATAAAGCCTTCGGTTAGCTGTTGAGGCGTAACATGAGTCAGGCCGAATTCACGGATACCGGGCGAGTCGATGATGTTGCCGCCTTCGGGGAGGTGGAATAACTGGGCCGTGGTTGTCGTGTGCATGCCTTTGCGGGTGGTTTCTGAGAGAGCGCCAACGCGCGCATCGACCTCGGGAAGCAGGGTGTTAACCAAAGAGGTTTTGCCGACGCCGGACTGGCCCACAAAGATGCTGGTTTGATCGTGCATGGCTTTTTTCAAGCAGCTTAGGTCTGATTCCGAGCGGGTACTGGTGTGAATCAGCTGGTAGCCAACGGCGGTATAAATGCGTTCGACCTCTTCGGCCCATGCGGCGGCATCGCCCGATAGCAGGTCGGCTTTGTTAATTAAAATAATGGGGCGGATGTGAACGTTTTCAGCGGCGACCAGGTAACGGTCGATCAGCCCGTAGGGCGTGCGGGGCTCGGCTGCAATCACCAGGAAAATCTGGTCGATATTGGCCGCCACCGGGCGCAGGTTGCCGTGCGCATCCGGGCGGCTCAGTTCTGAAGTGCGGGGAGAAACGGCGACAATAACACCGCTTTGATTGACGGCCGGGCGCCACACCACCTGGTCGCCGGTAACGATACGACCGATATTGGTTCGGAACTGGCAGCGGTGCAGGGTGCCGTCTGCCGCCTCCACTTCCACCTGGGAACCATAATGGGCAATGACCAGGGCATGCTGTTCCGGCCCCAGCTCTCCGTGCGCAAGACTTTCTTCAATATGGCCCTCGCGCTTTTCGGCGCGCTGTTTACGCTCCTGCTGGATTTTGTCGATACGCCATTGTTGGCGGCGAGTCAGACGTCGCTTCGCCATGTTCTGAAAATCACGCTAAACTGCTCACTGGTTTATGACTGACAATTCTTAATAATAGGAAATGCTATGCCGAATGCTGACCACCTGATCTGGGTTGATCTGGAAATGACCGGCCTTGATCCGGACCACGATACCATAATCGAAATTGCCACCATAGTGACCGACGCTAATTTAAATACGGTCGCCGAAGGGCCTGTGCTGGCGATTCGCCAGACAAAGGAAACGATGGATGGCATGGATGAGTGGAATACCCGGCAGCATGGCAAATCGGGTTTGACGCAACGGGTGCTGGCGAGTGATGTCAGCATGGCTGAAGCGGAGGCTGAAACGATCGCCTTTTTAAAGCAGTATGTGCCCGCTGGTAAATCACCGATGTGTGGGAACAGTATTTGCCAGGATCGCCGCTTTATGGCGCGTTGCATGCCGGAGCTGGAGAAGTATTTCCACTATCGCAACCTGGATGTGAGCTCGGTTAAGGAATTGGCACGGCGCTGGCGGCCCGATGTGCTGAAAGGCGTTAAAAAGGGCGGTTCGCATTTGGCGCTGGATGATATTCGGGATTCGATTGCCGAGTTGCAGCATTATCGGGAGGAGTTTTTTAGGTTGGGTTAGAGTATGGAAGCAATAAATCGAAAAAAAAGGGAGTCATTCTCTCAATCGAATCTCGGAATCTGGACTGCGAGGAAATCTGCTGAATTTCTGCTTAGCCTAATTGAGTCTGGTCCACGATATTATGTGCTTACTCCTTCATTTATCACATCAGTAGCCTCAAGTATTGAAGGAGAAATTAATACTGCATATGTAAACCGATTCCACAAGCACTTTGGGAAAAGCTACATGCAGCATGTGCGACCATATTTATTTATGAAACTATATGACAGGTTTTCTCAATTGCCGTTAGTTCTCTCAAATTTCAAGTATCAGCTAAATACAGATGATGGGCGTGTCCGCGGAATACTTAATTTATTCGAAATAAGAAATCGAATGCTTCATATTAAGCACCTTTGGCATGCCGGCGACATCATTGAAAATGAGCATGGGGACACAGTAGATTTTGAATTTCACGAACCAAACCACCCTGATCCATATAAAGGTTCGAAAGATGACTTCCCTAGTATTGGTGAACTTCAGATGTACATGAAGTATTTCAATGAATTTGTTCCAAAATTTGCGAATATATCAAGCACAATCACTAGGAAAAATTTTAACCCCGAAGGTTGGTTCGTCCGAATCGAGTGAAAGTGCGAATAAACGAAGTTTTCCCTGGTTCTTGCATATTTTTGTTTCGCCCTTGCTGGGCGAGTTAAGGCTTTTGGCCGTCCAAAAGCCTTAACAATCAAAGCCGCCCCCTGCTTGATCGCTTCGCGATTTCCCTGTGCGTTTCGCTTTCAAATGGGGCTGCGGAACTCGGCTTTCAGCCTCAGACAGTCCTCGCCCTTTATCATTTGAAAGCTGCAATGCTCGGCTGCGCAGAAAGGGGGTATTTGGTGCCAATAGTAGGCTATGAGTGATGCTAATAGTTTGGAGACTAAAAGCTTTAAGGCTCGTCATACCGGGCTTGATCCGGTATCCAGTTTCGCCTTTGGTTGGGTTTTTCCGAAAATGGATTCCGGCCCATGAACCGGAATGACGGATGGTTTTGTTCTCTTGGAAATCGCCGAGCAACGCAGAAAAATAACGGCACGCAGTAGCGAGGATTGTTTGAGCCTTTTGAAGATTAAGTATCTTTAAAAGGCGAGTTCCGCAGTGGCCGTTAGTTTACGAGTAGCGCAGGGTATCGGCGTAGCCGACGATGGATCAGAGAGGCCTTTCTTTTGGTTCTGTTTTCTTTGGCCTGCAAAGAAAATGAACTCGCCCAATAGGGCGAAATAAAAAGTAAAAACAGAGTGCATGACTAGAGGGCTGAGTGCCTACCCAACGCCCAGTCAACATGCTCCCGTACAATATCCGACGGATACTCCAGCCGACGCTTTAGCGCCTCAACCACCGGAATACTACTCGGTGCGTTGCCCAACGCCACGGCAATATTGCGTAGCCAGCCCTCATAGCCGGTGCGTCGGATCGGTGAACCGGCGGTGCGTTCCAGAAACGCCTCTTCGGACCACATGAAAAGCTCAATGAGCTGGGCTGTGTCCAGACCGTGGCGAGGCTGAAAATCCTGTTCGTCAGTCGGTTGGGCAAAACGATTCCAGGGGCATACAGATTGGCAGTCGTCGCAGCCGAAAATGCGATTGCCAATGCCGGGGCGTAGCGCTTCCGGGATGCTGCCCTTGAGTTCGATGGTGAGGTAGGAGACGCACTTTTTTGCATCCAATACGTAGGGCGAGACAAAGGCGTTGGTCGGGCAAGCGTCGAGACAGGCCTGGCACTTGCCGCAGTGATTTTGCTTGACCGGTGCGTCGGTGGGTAAGGGCAGGTTGGTGTAAATTTCGCCCAGGAAAAAATAAGAGCCCGCCTCGCGGCTAAGCAGCATGGTGTTTTTACCGATCCACCCTAAACCGGCCTTTTCGGCGAGGGCGCGTTCCAGGACGGGGGCGCTGTCCACGAAAGCGCGGTATTGGTCATCGCCCTCAGTGATGCCGAGTTCCCTGGCGGAGCGTTCGATTTGTTCGGCCAGCCGGGACAGGCGTTTGCGAATCAGCTTGTGGTAATCCCGGCCTAACGCATAACGCGATACACGGGCTCTCGCGGAATCGTCATTTGTGCTGCTGTCGCGGGCTTGCACGGACAGGTAATCCATGCGGAATGAAATGACGCGCAGGGTGCCGGGAATCAGTTCGTCGGGGCGGCTGCGCTTGTGGCCGTGCTGAGCCATATAGCCCAATTCGCCGTGCAGGCCTTGGTCGAGCCATTGCTGCAGCCGCACTTCATGTTCGGTAAGGTCGATATCGGTGATGCCCACGCCCTGAAACCCGGCTGCCTGGCCCCAGTCCTTGATCTGTTCGGCCAGTTCGGTGAGTTCGGTTTGGTGGGGTGTTTGGGCGTTCATTTGCGGTGGAAGCGTTGGGCTTGCCTGGGGCAGGACGTTACTATAAAGAGATAGTTTGCCATACTAGCCGATCCAGGCCTCCACCACCAAGTAACGGGTAATAAAATGATGGATGATTGTCAGGCTTTGCCTCAAGAGCTTTATCGCGCCGAACAGGTGCGAGAGCTGGACCGCCTCGCGATTCAGGAGCAAGGGATACCCGGTATTCAGCTCATGCGCCGGGCGGGGCGGTTTACCTTTGATCAGTTGCTGCTGAATTGGCCGGATGCACGGGCTGTCAGTGTCTGGTGCGGTCCGGGCAATAATGGTGGCGACGGTTATATTGTGGCCGGGCTGGCTGTAGAGCACGGTCTTAAAGTGCAGCTTGTCCAGGTGGGTCCCGAAGAGAGGCTGGCTGGCGATGCGGCGCGTGCCTGCCAGTGGGCGCGCGAGTGTGGCGTGATTTTTACGCCCTGGTCTGAGTCGGTGCGTATTGAGGCCGATGTGGTTGTCGATGCGCTGCTGGGAACGGGGTTGAACCAGGCCGTGCGTTCGCCCTTTGATAGGGCTATTTCGGTAATCAATCAGTCGGGTGTGCCCGTCATTGCCGTGGATATTCCTTCGGGGCTGTGCAGCGATACCGGCTGTGTGCTGGGTGATGCGGTGCATGCCGATGTGACGGCCAGCTTTATCGGCCTTAAGCAGGGCATGTTTACCGCCCAGGGGCCGTTGCAGGCGGGTAGGCTTGTCTTCAACGACCTGGCAGTGCCTGCGGTTGTTTACGACGGCGTCCAGGCACAGGCGAAACGGCTCGATCCGGCGTTATTGCAGGTGCACTTTGCGCCGCGTTCACGCGATGCGCATAAGGGGCACTTTGGTCATGTGCTGATTGTCGGCGGAAACCTGGGCATGGGTGGCGCAGCGATTATGGCGGCCCAGGCGGCTGGTCGGGTCGGGGCTGGCCTGGTCAGTGTGGCTACCCGGCCTGAGCATGTGTCGGCATTTCTGGCGCGAAGCCCGGAAATTATGGTGCATGGTGTCGATAATCCTGACAGCCTGTGTTCTTTGCTGGAAAATAAGTCGGCGGTCGTGGTGGGGCCAGGGCTTGGGCAGGATGAATGGGCCCGAGGGCTGTTGCAGCAGGTGCTTGCTTCGTCACTGCCCTTGGTTGTTGATGCTGACGCGTTGAATTTACTGGCGGCTTCGGATCGGCCGAACAGAGGGAGCTGGATTCTGACCCCGCATCCGGGAGAAGCGGCCCGCCTTCTTGGTACGAACACAGCAAGCGTGCAGCGTGACCGGTTTGCTGCGGTGCGCCAGTTGCAGCAGGCCTATGGCGGCGTTGCCCTTCTTAAGGGGCTGGGAAGCCTTGTTAGCGGGGCATCGGGAAACCTTAAGTTGTGCACGGCTGGAAACCCGGGCATGGCTTCCGGCGGCATGGGGGATGTGCTGAGCGGTGTGCTGGGCAGCCTGCTGGCCCAGGGAGTGGAGCTTGAGTCGGCCGCGGGCTTGGGCGTGATGCTGCACGCCATGGCGGCCGATCAGGCGGCCGAGCAAGGTGAACGGGGGTTGCTGGCGACGGACCTGTTGCCACGATTACGGGCGCTGGTAAACCCTTGCCAGCATTTGTCATAGTTGAATTTTTATGAGCGGAGAAAAGGGCGCATTGGAAACCTTCGATTTTGAAACGGGCCTTGCTGACGAGCAGGAAACTTTAGGCTTTGCCGGAAAGCTGGCGGGCTTGCTGATGCCCGGGACGGTGCTGTTTCTGCGCGGCGATCTGGGGGTTGGTAAAACCAGCCTGTGTCGCGGTGTACTGTTTGGACTGGGGCACCAGGGCAATGTCAAAAGCCCGACCTATACGCTGGTTGAGCCCTATCAGCTGGGCGACCAGACGGTCTATCACTTTGACCTTTATCGTCTCGGGGATCCATCGGAGCTCGAGTTCATGGGCTGCCGGGATTACTTTGATGGCGAGAGTATTTGCCTTGTGGAGTGGCCTGAAAGGGGCGCCGGTGTGCTGCCCGTGCCAGACCTTGAGCTGGATATTCGGGTCAAGGGGCGCGGAAGGCAGTTGGTGTGTCGTGCGTGCACAGATCGGGGGCGAGCGGTTGTTAACGGCTTGTAATTCTGCTTTGTGAGTGATTTAATCCTCAAAAATCAGTCTGTTATTGGTACTTTTTCGATTTTTTTGTAAGACTGGTCTACATTAATAATTACGGATAAAACAGTCGTTGCTGAACCTGTGAAGCAAATGCGAACACTCATAGCTGCTCTGATTGGTCTCATGCTTGTAGCTCAGCAAAGCTTTGCTGCAGTTAAGGTTGAGGGGGTGCGGGTGTGGCCCGCGCCGGATCATACCCGCATCGTTTTTGATGTCAGCCAGCCTGTCGAACACAGCATATTCACGCTGGATAATCCTGGCCGCCTGGTGATTGATATTGCCGGGGTGGCGGACAATCCGCAGCTCAGTGCCCTGAAACTGCCTTCAACGCTGGTGCAGAATGTGCGCCACGCGACGCGTAACGGTAAGGATTTGCGGGTTGTCCTGGATTTGGCCCAGCAAATCAAGCCGCGCAGCTTTGTTCTACCTGCGAACCAGCAATACGGCCATCGCCTGGTGGTTGACCTGTATCCTAAGAACGGCCAGCCCGCTGAGCCTGTGCAAACGGTGAAAACGGATGCCGGTGCGCGTCGCAACGTTGTGGTGGTTATTGATGCCGGGCATGGGGGGGAGGACCCTGGCGCCTTGGGGCCCTTTGGCATTCGAGAGAAAACAGTGGTGTTAGCCATTGCCCGCGAGCTGGAATACCTGTTTAAACAGGAGCTGGGCTTTACGCCGAAAATGATCCGCACGGGGGATTATTACGTGGGGCTGCGGGCGCGTACCGAGCGAGCCAGGAAAATGAACGCGGATATTCTGGTGTCCATTCACGCCGATGCCTTTAAGAGCCCAAAGGCTAAAGGGGCCTCGGTATACACCTTGTCCCAGCGCGGTGCTTCCAGTGAGGCGGCACGTTGGTTGGCGGCTTCCGAGAACAGCGCCGATTTGATCGGCGGTGTTGGCACCGTAAGCCTTGATGACAGGGACTCGGTGCTGGCAGGTGTATTGCTTGATCTGTCGCAGA
>JAWKZQ010000011.1:0-88809 GCA_041395865.1 Pseudomonadales bacterium | reverse complement strand
AGTGTAGGGGGTGGAATTGGTAATAAAACCACATAACTAAGCAAGCGAGAGCTAGGTGCTTAGCGAATGTTTTGCCTCGGTAAAAAAGTACCCCGGAAACACACATACCAATATATAAACTTGGATGCAGGAATGTAGTAAGAGCTATTGGATAGTCATCTGATGCCAAGAATCCAGTGACATGATGTGCCAAGTAATCTGTTCCTATAAAGAACCCGTAACTGGCAAATACGATAGCAGCAATCTTTTGCACTAGCACTCCTTAGAGGTTTAACGCTTTGCTAAGGGGCCGGAAAAAGCCGCAGGCTTTTGGAGTCCCAGCCCATGAAGTGGGCACATTTCAGCAACTTGTTAAAAGGCATTAGGTGCGGCTCCTTATTAGCTTCCTAGAGACAAAACCTCCAAGCACTCCCATCACCGCGACTCCAGTACCAATAGTAATTTGCACAAGCGGCCATAGCCCCTGAACCAATTCATAATCTGGGGAAAACCCCTCAGATACCATATTTACTAATAGAAACATAATCCAGGCAACAGCGCCGGAAACGAGAACGGGGTAACTTCGTTTCCAATATTTGGCTACAAAACCGCCGACTACAAATGAGACTCCGAGCAATATTACCCACCCGACAACGACTTGCATGGTTTCTCCCTGCCTGCTTGCGCTTGTTAACTGTATGTTTGGGAAAGCTCACTAACCCACATTTTAAGATTTGGGATTACTTCGTTAATTTTTGACTCGAAATCTTCCTCTTCAAAGTACTACTCAGTTTCAATTTTGTATTGCCAATCTCTACCTTTTTCAAGCACTGAATATGGAACACCCTCTAGAGCCTCTATGGATTCGTAAACTCTTTGAGCAAAGGAATCACGATTTTTACGATTCACTTCGTAATCGTCTATCTCAGCTAAAAGCCTTTCTAAAATCGTTTGATTCGACATTCGCAGCTCAATGAAAGTACAGTTAACGCTTAGGGTGCGGGGTAAGTGAAGCAAAGCGGAACGCAGTCCCGCCCGACCCATTTGTTAGGTTCATTTTTGAAAGAAACCTAGCTCAGAATCGCCATTCACTTCGATTTTTTTTATCGATCACTTCACCATTTCTTTTAGCTCAAGCCAGACATGAGAATACTTTTCGCCTAATTCACCTTTAACAATGTATGTTGCACCGGGTTTTGGTGTGAATTATATCGCACAACTATACATGGCTATGTTAGAGCTTGAATTGGCGCTGCATATTCAGTTCTACCTACCAAGTAAAAATACTTTCAGTAGACGGAACCTGGGTATTAACAATTGGGTGGTAAGTGCGAAGCCTTGGCCATATGTTGCTCCACGAGTAGCATTCATTGAGTTATAAATGCTCTTGCCATCAACTTTACTTACGTAAAAAAGATCTGCTTTGCTCCCACTATGTCTTTTCTCCGAACTTTCGATATTGGATATAGGGCCCTCATAGTTTTTAGGAATTGGGGGAATGAAAAGTTGCTAACAACTTAACAGTAATAAAACGAGAGGGATTAGTTTTTTCATTAATACTCCATTATTAAATTGAACCTAACGCTTAGGGTGCGGGGCAAGAGGAGCGAAGCGGAACGCAGTACCGCCCGACCGCTTTGTTATGAGCCACAAGTTACTGCCCAAACTCATTAATAGCATCTTTACACTTTTGAAGTTCGCACTGGCTTGCTGAATAAATAGTTCTCAGACATACTTTCTAGCTGCTCTGCTGGCTTTGCTGATTTCACCAGACTTTGTGAGACTTGGATAAATCTACTTGCTGTAAATATGGATGATATTGTCAGTTGCTACATTTTCAATAATTGCTTTCGGCCTCTGTATCAGCTTGTGAATTCACTGCCTCCGTGTAGTACCAGCCAACAAAAGGCTCCGACTACCATTAATCCACCTATGAAATACTTTAATTGGTTTCATAGTCTGTGTTGAGCTCCTAACGTTTAGGGTACGGGGCAAGAGAAGCGAAGCGGAACGGAGTCCCGCCCGACCTGCTTATTAGGCATTTAATTGCTAGCTCTATATAAAGGACCAAAGCCAACTTCTCCGACGAGGTCAGTCATAAACAAATATACGCTGTATTTTTCGTTGAAATCATCGCTTGAACAGCTCCAACAGAGTTCTCTGAATCCCTTCCGACACAATCGATTCCCGCCATAATCCTTCTGCGTATCGATGATTAATTTGTATCTACCAGATTCAAGTGGTTCTTTAGATATATGATATGTGCCCGTTGTAATTTCACTCACTAATAGTGATGAATTTACACATCTGAAACTAACAGGTATATTTCTGTGCAATTATTTGTTTCTCGGGTCCATACCCAGGAACCAGTCAGTTGAGCTTGTTGCGCTTCAATTTCATTGATTGTGATGGCTTACCAAACCTTGGGTGTAGACTCCAAAAACAAGCGTTAAAACTAATTTCATAAGTATTTTCATTGCATAGTCCTTTTGCATAATGATTGGGTGAAGGGCCGGGAGGAGTGAAGCAGAACTCTGTCCCTCATTCCCTGCTTGTTAGGT
The DNA here is from genome assembly GCA_041395865.1 of Pseudomonadales bacterium. GTDB lineage: Bacteria > Pseudomonadota > Gammaproteobacteria > Pseudomonadales > IMCC2047 > IMCC2047. Next base: position 86,269 of record JAWKZQ010000011.1, on the reverse strand, counting down.
GGTTAACTTCCAAATAACCCTAAAGTTTGTTCTGAACCGAGCATTAGGGTTTTATAAAACTCTGATTTTCCGCAATAGTTGCAGATAATCACGTGATACTTATTCCTTTCCCAGCCCAAAAGCTTTCTGCGAATCCTCCCGAAACCCGTATTTCTTTTTCATGGAAGTGTTTGTTGCAGCGGGTGCAGACCCAATTTTTTCTAGGGTCTCTTCTACAGCTCTGGTTAGCTCTTTCTTCCAGCTCCTTTAGCCCTGACCCACCTTTTATTACTAATTCTCTGTAGCTCTAGTGATAATAAGAAAGCTCTTCATCAGTAAGTTTCTTTAAGTCCCAATCTTTGTCTAGTTTGCTTTTCTTGAACATGATTTCCATGCCTCAATTGATTTATTCGTCAACAGCAGGGTGCGGGGCAAGTGAAGCGGAGCACAGTCCACCCAACCCACTTGTTGAAGGCATTAGCTCCGGCCTCGAAGCTTATTGAGCCACTGCCCCCATACTACGGGCTTGATTAATAAATAGCAGCCGACAGCCGATTGAAATATATAGCCTGCACCATAGAGGAGCTTGGTAATGTCAGGCTCTGCGGTCTTAAAAATAGAGATGACATAACCTGGCATTGCTGACAGGCCGCTGACAATGAAATAGATACCAAGCACTTGCAGCAAAAATTCTTGCGAAAGAGTTGGTGAACTCTCAGCAGGCTCGGTGGCTTTCGAGGCTATTGAATTGGCTAGACGAATCAGGATAAAAGAAACGGCTATGCCTAAAAGGATAAAAGCGCCGACAACTGTGATAAATACACTGCTGCTGAAATTTTCCTCATGGTACTGCTCAAGTGCGGTTAGCGACATGATCATTGATGGAAAATACAATACGACATTGACCATTAAGTAAATGCCAAAAAACTTGATGGCTATCGATGTAATATTCTTTGGGCTCATACTTTCCTTGGCCTTCTGACGCCTGCCATCAGCCGCCGCTTTGTAGCGAAGCCAAAGGCGTAGCGGAAAAGTGGTCGGCTGCATGGCATTGTTATGCCTATTTTTCCCTGGAGGCGGGCTATTTCATATGCTTTTCAAGGAAATTAAGCACAGTTTCTGGATGCTTCCCGAAATAGTTGTAACCATCCTTAAAGCGCTTGGTTGTGCCCTCAATCCAAAATAGTTCTTTCTCTTCACTGCCAAGAAGATCAAACGTTTTTTGCCCATCCTGTGGATTGCGTGTCCATTCATCATCCAGAACCTGAATCATCAGCACGGGCATTTGTACGCTCGGTGCCCAGTGATGCGGGGTCATATCGGCTGCCACGAAAGCGCCCATTTTCATCAGCTCGAGGTCAATTAATTCTTGATATTGCTGCACGCCTTGCAGTTCCGAAAATGCATCATAAATAGCCGACATTGAAACGACCATTGGGCTGACCATGCAACGGACATTTGCAAATAACTCAGGCTGGCGGTGAATAGCGTGATACTGGGAATTGCCACCCATGCATTGGCTATAAAGCCCTACAACCATTTTCGATAGGCGTGGGTGTGAATCAACGTATTTTTTCACACCAACACAATCTCGCCATTCCCAACAACCAATGCCACTCAGACCGCCATTTGCCGCCGCACTGTTGCCGTGATTCCGAACATCATAGGTTAGAACGTTGTAACCAGCATCGGTTAGGTGCTTGTATTGAAGGACAAAATCAATTTCCACTGCATCAAAATTGCTCCAAGGTTCCCCGAAATGCCCAGGGAAGCCAGAGCGACACATAGGAAGTGCATGATTGAAAATGATGAGTTTGTTGCTTTCACCACCCGCCGCTGGGATATACCAACCTTCAAGACCGTACCATCATCTGACGGAATAACGACATCTTCCCAGCCAGACATTCCGTAATCATCCAGGCGTTTTGTGAATGAAGCTGCGCAAGGGTTGGACGATTGCGGCAAGCCCTTTCACTTTTTCGTGGTCTTCAGGTGAAATCGAAGCCAGTTGCTCTTGGGCTTTCTTCAGTCTCTCAGCAGGCATTCTGCTCATGTTGGTTCTCCTCGGTGGGTAGTAAATGTTTCGTGGCAATAGGCATAACGTTTAGGGTGCGGGGCAAGTGAAGCGGAACGCAGTCCCGCCCGACCCACTTGTTATAAACCATTTTCTTGGCACCTGTTTAATGGAACAAGTATTACTGTTGCAAAATACAGAAGAACAACTGAAGCTATGGTAATAGGAATAGCTAAAAAAAGACCTGCATAATAAATTGAGCCGATTAGGATAAACGGCCATATAAAATTCATCTGGAACCCGAAAATGCTTTTTAGCCACTTAGGGATTTGGTATTTCGCACCGCAGTTACTGCACTCAATATACTCTTGCACAAAAACTCCTCTCTTCACTTTCAGGGGGAGGGTTGTTTCTTTGCAATTCTCACAACGTGAATTCATAAGTGTAAGGTTGATTTGGTTTATAATGTTTAGGGTGCGGAACGCAGTCCCACACGACCCACTTGTTATAGGTTTTACTCATTATCAACCTCTGAAACCGAAACGCTCAAAAGCTGGGCACCTAAAATCGACTGAGACTCAGATTGAGCCAATTCTTCGTTGCTAATAGTGAACTTTTGCCCGTTGGATAATATTGAGGAATTACCATATGGGTAGTTTTTGCCAAGATAATCTAGCGCCATAGTGCAGTTAGGCGCTCCTACGGAGAGCAATTTGCCTTGCCCTAAATTAAAGGTTAATTCCTCATCTCTCGTTTCATTCCATTTAAAATACCAGTCACCGCCGCCACAACGCCTTTCTTTATAAGTACATTGCATGGGAATAGATTTTGTGTGATTTCCTTCTGCGGTACTGATGCTGGCAGTAAGGAAAAGGTTGTAACTTTCTTTCTCTGGCAACTGATCTGAATTTGTAGCGCAAGAGATCAACGTGGCTGAGCCAACACAGCCAGAAAGAAACAGTACTACGACTAAGAAAAGAACTGATTTCATCTTAAACCTATAACGTTTAGGGTGTGGGGCAGGTGAAGCGAAGCGGAACACTGTCCCACACGACCTACTTGTTAAAAGTGGCGTGACACTGAGCTAGCTTTTTTTGCCATGACTCAGAGATTACACCACTACTGAATTTATTAACCCAACTTGTTGCCTTTGCACAATCTTGTATAACGCCGTTTCCTGATATGTGCATATTGGCAAGATAAACCATTGAGCCTTGAACTCCTTCGTTTGCAGCAAAGTAGAAATAAACGGCTGCGTGTACGGAGTTTTGTGTTACTCCAATGCCGTCAAGATAGAAAGTTCCTAACCAGTGAGCTGCGATAGGATTACCTTTCTCGAAGGCTTTTTCATATTCGGAAATAGCTACTTCCCAATCCTGTTTTAACCTCGCGTCCTCTGCTAGCTCGAAACTACTTTGAGCGAATAGGTTTGCAGAAAAAGCTAGTAAAAAGATTGCGAGATATTTCATTCGCCTGCTTTTAACGCCAAGCTTTGGGGCGGCTGGAGCGGAGCGTAAGCCGTCCCAGCCGCGATAGCGGCGACAACAGCGCCTTGTTAAGTGGCCTTAGCCAGATTGATAGGATACTCAACTTGTTCTCCTACGAATGTGCTGAAAACCGCCTGATTTAGATGATCGTATGCCTCACGCGCCACACAAAATTCAGAAAGCAGACAGCTAAGATCATCTGACCAGTCTATTTGAGCCTCTGCATTCGAACACTTGCGAGCCTCTGCCCAAAATTTCTGCACACCTTTATCGGACTCTACCTGAATTTCAAAGGAAGCAAGGACGGCATCCTCTTCGCTTTTCAATACCGGCAGTATATTTCGGATTCTCAACATGAGGCTGCCACTTAACGCTTAGGGTGTGGGGCAAGTGAAGCGAAGCGGAACCCTGTCCCACACGACCCACTTGTTATACGGATTTACTGACATGCTCGGTTTAACCTGTTCTGAAGTAAAGGAAACCCTATGCAATATAGGAAAAATAAAGCAATTAATGCGACATCACTGGGTAGATCTATTGATTGTGATCTGACAAAGGTCACAACTTTTATAAGAAGAGAGCAAGAGAACCAAAAAAGTCCGATGGCGATACTAGTTAGAAGCACAAATACTATTGGCTCTAGTAATAATAGGTTTGAGCTTTCAGTGTGAAAAGCTTGATACACCCCATAGGAAAAAAAACCGACATAAAAGGCATATACGGAAAAAAATACTACTGCTTTAATCTTTAAACTCGGCATCAGACGACTATTTTCACGACTAACTTGGTTGGCCATGAGAAATATCCATGGAAAAGCAAATTGCCCTCCTGTAACCAAAGTTAAGATATACAGTCCTGCAGTTTTCATCGGTTACTCTTCCGTATAACGCTTAGGGTGAGGGGCAAGTGAAGCAAAGCGGAACGCAGTCCCGCACGACCCACTTGTTAGGCGCACGCTGAACCTCCAGAAATTTTCCAGATTAGTTGCAGGATAAGACCGCCGGTTAAAAAAATAAATAAAACAACAAAGCCAAAAAGTGTGAATGTAGCTAGAACTAACAGCCAAATAATAGGGTTTAAAATTAATGCTAGCCAAGCAAACCCTGCTACAGAGAACCAACCACGAAAAAAGGAGCTGTTTTTATGGAGCCACTTATTTGCGGCAAAGTAAGCAAAACCAAAGGGCATGACAGAAGCTGAAAAAAGAAGAGTGGGCTCTACCGAGAAATACAATTTTGAAGAGTGAGGTTGGGCACTTGGTAAAAAAACAAGGTCAGTTATTACCAAGGAAAAAATACCAAGAACCCCAAACATAAATGAGGGAAATAAAATCCATTTTTTCCGATTAATACTAAATTCCATTTTAGTGTGCCTAACGCCTCACATAAGCCGCGCGAGCTTGCGAGCGTCGGGCGAACGAAGTGAGCGAACTTAATGTGATTGTTAAGCGCCTTCCAATGTTAGAAACTCTTACCGTCTACGTGCTGGCTATCGAGAGCCCTGGGATCTATTCCAGACAAACAATTGACATTTATAGCGACAGTAGAAGAACCATCTGGCATTTTGCCGTAGGCGAAGCTCTCTACGCCGCATGTGCTACAGAAAAGATGCTGGATAGCTTTATTGTTAAAAAGGTATTCTGTAAGCGCACTCTCTCCAGACTTTAACTCAAAGTTCTCAAGTGGAGTGAACGCCAGCACGAAGCCCATACGCTGGCAACGGGAGCAATTACATGTGATCGTGTTCTTCAGGTCTACGTCGACTTCGTAATTTACAGCCCCGCACTGGCAGCCACCATGGTAATGCGTAAGTTCCACCTTCTACCTCCTTCTTCTTTGGATGTGGTCGCGATTCCGCTTAACATTTGTATATCGCGCATGCGCGTTTTGCCGATTTTGATATTCGACGGTTTTCTTATAGCTTTTTGATTTGAAAGGATTTTCAGAGATGATCTCAGAATCCTTTCTGAGCAAAGTGAGCATGCGCGTTATCTCCCTCGCCGTTGCGCGTTATCCATCCAATAAAATCTGTAACCATTTGAAATCACTTAATATTTCAAAAAATCCAGATGCTAAACGCGCGTGACACAAGTATAAAACGCGCAATATGTTTGACAAGAACTAAATACACTGCATAAAAACACAGTGTATCTGTGAGGTTGAATTTCGAACAAGTTTCGCAAAAGCGCCCCTTATCTAACGGTAAACCAGTCACCGCTTTTGGCAGGGTGTTTAATGTAATTATTAGCGCGGGACAGTGGGGCGCTCCACTGATAAACATGCCTGTTCTGTGGGCCTCCTGTGACTGAAAATTGAGCGCTGTAATTAGGCCTCTACCGGCTTGGCAAAGAGCACAATGGATAACAGGATAAGTGCCAGCATTGAATATGAGCCGACGAGCCATTGGCGTTTCCGGCCGTTGTTAACCTTGATGGCCAGCCGGGCCGCGAGTGCTGCTTGTAGCATGTAGTAGAAAGCGAAAGCGCGGGAAGCGAGCGCAACGATTTCGAAGATGTTGCTAACCCATATCAGGGCTACAGCCAGGGCGGCGATGACGGGATAGCTGCAATGAGCCGAAATACGTCTTTTTGTTTCTGTTTCAATAACACCGCCGGCGCCAATGGTATCGGCGGTGGCCGCGCTGAACTGGCTCATGGCGGCGGCAATGACCAGCATGATGGGCAGCGCTAACGTAATGGTGCCGGACAGGTCGATAATGGCTGTTTCGTCCGGGGTCATTTGTGCGAAGGGTGCCATCAGGGGCATGGCCAGGATCACGAAGATGATATAGATGGCGCCCGCCATCAATTGAGCCAGGCGCATGGAACGCGCCCTGAGTAATTCGCTGTAGGAAGACCCCAGGTATTTTGAGGTTTCGAATCCCTGGACAATCAGCAGCATGCCGCCCAGTTGCCGCAGGCCATCCCAAAGGGTTGTTTCCGGAGCGCTGAGGCCGGAAAGGCTGTAGCCATTATCGACATCGTAATAGGCCAAGCCCAGCAGCAGCGAGGCAATGATGGCTAATTTTATCGTCACCGAATACTCTTCGAGACGCTCCAGGCCGCCGAGTCCGCGCCGGAAACCATAGGCACCAATGAATACCAGGATCAGGGTTGCCAGAATGTCTGCGTTGAAGCCGGTATAGGCATCGATACCTGTCAGTACGAAGCCGCTCATCAGCCGGATGTAAAAGGTGATCGAGATGACATAGGCGAAAGCCAGCGCAATATCCGACAGGCGCTCCAGCGGGCGGGCAATGGAGTCTGTTTGGGCGGCCGGTTTTTTGCCGTCGTGCAGGATATTAAAGCGCAGGGCGGAACCTAACCAGAACGACAGCAGCACGATGCCTGTAATGGCAAGGGCCGCCAGGTTTCCGGCGATGCTGGCCAGCAACGGCACGACAACCAGAAAGCCGCTGCCGATAATCGAGGCCAGTGGGGTGACAGTGGCACGCCAGAAGGGGGCGTCGCGCACTTCACGGCGCAGCATGACTGCTGCCACGATGACGGAGAACAGAACCAGAAAACCGTCGAGAAACGAAAAATTGTCAACTGTCACAGGGCTGCCTTGGTGATTTGAAGGTAAAGGGTGTGGTTTGCTAAGTCGGCTAAGGCGCTACAGCTCGCCGGCTTTTTTAAGCTGCCATCGGGTGATGAGCGGACCCGCAATTTCAAAGAAAACGGTTGTCGCGATAACCAGTGGCAGTATCGCTTCGCCGGTTTCCGGGAACCGTTCGTAGACCAGGAGTGCAAGCCCGAGGGCAACGCCGGCCTGGGGTAACAGACATAACCCAATTCGGGGCTGAACCAAGGGCGGCGCTCCGGCCCAGTGAGCAGCGACTTTACTGCCAATAACCAGGCCGGCGCTTCGCGCAACGATGTAGGCGATACCAATAATGCCGAGTGTGCTGAGTGCGGCCAGATTACATTCGTACCCGGCTAACAGGAAGAACATGACAAGAAAGGGTTCGCTGGCCCCTTCGATCTCCCGGAATGGGCGGGTGTGGTGTTTGGCTAGGTTGGCGACGGTAGCGCCAAGCACGATGCAGGCAAGCAGGTAGGACACATTAAGGATGATTGCCAGGCCCGCGCAGATAAAGACAAAGCCGGAGGCTTCCAGTAGGGTCGGTTCGCCTTTTTTCATGCGGCCTGTCAGTTTTGCCATGGGTACGCCGCAGACAATACCCAATAAAATGGCGCCGCCGATATCCCAGAGTCCATGGCCGATTTCGCTGATGACGTCGCCATGGCCGCTAAACGTCTCTGCAATAACCAGCAGGAAGCTGAACAGGATAACGCCCCAGGCGTCGTCGATTGCAACCACGCCCAGCACAATCCGGGAGAGAGGGCCGCGAGCGCGGCCTTCCCGAATGACATCCAGTGTGGCAGCGGGGTCGGAAGCGGGCGCAATACCCGCGAGCAGCAGGGCTACCAGTAAGTCGTCGAGAATCCAGTACACCGTCAGGAAAACCAGGAGAGCAGCCCCCAGAACCTCACCAATAGACACAGAGAGCGTAATCCTGCCGGTCTGCTTTAGGGTGCGTCCCGCAAAGCTTTCTCCCAGCAGGAAGCCGACCATGGCGAGTGCAAAATGCGTAATGTGTGGAAACCAGCGTTCGACGTCGCGGGGGATAATGTCCAGGACATAAGGCCCGGCAATCACGCCGAGCAGCAGCAGGATCGTGACGCGAGGTACATGGGTAAAACGCCCAATGGCATGTGCAAACCAGCCGATAAGGATGATGACCCCGATAATAAACAGCTCCGGCGGTTCCTTGGCGATGGTATAAAAAATGTCATTCATGCTGTCTGGGTATCTGTGTTTAAGGGGGCGATCAAGGGCGCCTCGCTAGGTTACTGTTGCTTGAGTATAAAACCCGAAAACCGATTCACAAGTGCCGTGCGCCCAATCAGTCATCGTTTTTTCTTTGCGCAATGAATTGCCTGCTGGCCTGATAGAACGCGGGCAGCGAGAATCCGTTAGCGGCCAGCAGCGCTTCCAGCTGGGTGACGAGGTCAAAATAGGTTGCCACGGTATTAAGCTGGGCGTTGTTGAGTTCGTCCGCAAACCAGGCATCGTAAAGCGACTGCCCGCCCCACTGTGTTTTAAGGTGTTGGTGGGCGTTGCGCAGTTGTTCGATGATCTGTTGTTTCTGCTGCCGCTTCTGTTTGCTGTTGAGGCGGGATTCGTAAATGTTCTCCAGCCGGTTCCGGTGTTCAAGCACCAGCTCGACAAACTGTTGCTGCTTCGCTTCTTCCTCAAGAAAACTCTGGTAGGCGCCGGGGTTGTGGCGATACTGTAGCCAGCGTTTCACACCCTCGCGGGCGACGACGGTTGCAAAACTTTCGTTAAAATGGGTGTCGCCTTTGCTGTAGAGCTTCTGGTGGGCAAGCTCATGGAAGATTAAATTGGCGAGCTGGGCATCGGAGCGGTAAATAAAGGTGTTCAGGGCCGGGTCATTAAACCAGCCCAGGGTCGAGTAGGCGGTAATCCCGGCAACGTACACATCCAGCCCCTGTTCCTTGAGCTGCCTGGCGTATTGTCGTGCGGCTTCCTCGCTGTAGTACCCCCGGTAGTTGGCGCAGCCAGCAATGGGGTAGCACCAGGCTTTGCTTTGCAGGGAGAACTCGGGCGCGGCGAATACATTCCAGACAACGTAACGGCGTTGCAGGTCCGCGTAACTGCTGTAAGCGCCTTGTGGCGGCAGGTCGAGCTGTTCTCTGGCGAAGGCCGTCAGGCTGTTTACCTTGATGAGTTGCTGGCGGAGTCTGTCGGGCGTTTCAGGGGTGTTCAGGAGCCGTTCGATTGACTGGCGCTGACTGGTCAGGCTCAAATGACCGCTGATCGCCTGCTGGTAATAACTGAGCGTGCTGCAGCCGCTGGCGGATATCGACAGGGCCAGCAGCCAGGCGAGTCGGGTGGTTGACATTAGAAAGCCCCAAATTGGGGTTAATTGGATTCCGGGTTGGCCTCTTCCCATTCCTGCAATTCGTTCCAGAGTTTCTCTGCCTCGCGCACAATGCTGGCAATGGAAGCCTGTTGGGTCGGGTTGGATAGGCTGCCCTGGAAGCCGCGCAGGCTGCATTCGTAGATGAACTCTTTTTTGCTGTAGAAATGATCCGGTTTATTGGCCATACAAACTCCTGTAAATGGTGTTAAAAAACAGTGGGTTTCAGTATTGGGTATTTTGCATTGCTGCGCAATCGGGTTAAAGTCGCGGTATGACTGACATGACATCCTCAAAATTTATCGAATCGCAGCGTTTACGCCTGCATTACCGCGACTGGGGCAACGATGGCGCACCGCCCTTACTGCTGGTTCATGGCGGCTTTGATCATTGCCGGAGCTGGGACTGGGCCGCCGAGTTGCTCTGTCAGGATTTTCATGTGATTACGCCGGATTTGCGGGGGCATGGCGATTCGGAGTGGACGAAAGGCAATGCCTATTCCATGGCCGACTATGTGTACGACATGGTGGAACTGGTCGAGCAGTTGCAACTGGCACCGGTCTCCATTATCGGCCATTCGCTTGGCGGTGCGATCAGTCTCAAATATGCCGGTGCATTTCCAGAACAGGTTAAACAGCTGGTGGCTATTGAAGGACTGGTGCCGCCGCAGAAATTGATTGAAGAAAGCGAAGCGCCGCCGGATCAACGTCTGGCGCGTTGGACCAGACAGGTGCAGCGTGCCGTGAAAAGAACACACCGGCGGTATGCCAGCCAGGAAGAGGCCGTTGAGCGGATGCAGGAGGCTAACCGCCATTTATCCGAAGCCCATGCGCGCCACTTGGCAATCCACGGCAGCCGTGAAAATGCCGACGGTACTTACAGCTGGAAATTCGACCCCATGCTGCGTGCCCATCAGCCCTTTGATATGTCTGGCCGGGACAGCCAGCAGTTGTGGTCAAAAATCACCTGCCCGGTGCTTTTGATGCGCGGCGAAGACAGCTGGGCCAGTAACCCGGCGGAGGATGGCCGAGCTGGCTTTTTCCAGGATGTGGATGTGGTGAACTTCCCGGATGCCGGGCACTGGCTGCACCACGACCAGTTCGAACTGTTTATGGCGGCAGTCAGGGCATTTTTGAAGATCGCCTGATGCCCAAGGCGCCTCTGCATTTATTCTGAATTCACATCCACGATAATGCGGCCGCGCACCTCGCCGGCCAGCAGCTTTTCCGCATAGGCGGGGATTTCCCTGAAACCGATGGTCTGGCTGATGCCTTTCCAAAAGGCGTGGTCAAGGGTTCTGGCCAGTTGCTGCCAGGCGCGTTCGCGTTGGCTGTGCTGGATGTAGGTGGAGTTGATGCCGAGCAGTTGAATGCCGCGCAGAATAAAGGGCATGACGGTGGTGTTCAGTTCGTAACCGCCAGCCAGCCCGCAACTGGCGACAGCGCCGCTGTAGTTGATCTGAGCCAGCAGCTTGGCAAGCAAGGGGCCGCCGACCGTATCAATCGCGCCGGCCCAGCGTTGCTGTTCGAGCGGTTTGGCCGGTTCAAGAAATTCGTTGCGACTAAGAATTTCACTGGCGCCCAACTGTAAGAGATAATCCCCGTTTTGGGGACGTCCGCTGATGGCGGTGACGGAATAACCGAGCCGGGACAGGATCGCCACGGCGATACTGCCCAAACCGCCCGATGCGCCGGATACGACGATATTTCCCATACTGGGTATTATTCCGGCATCGCGTAGTGCCAGCACCGCTAGCATGGCCGTAAAACCCGCGGTTCCGCAGGCCATAGCCTCTTCAACGCTCATGGGTTCCGGCAGGGCGATGAGCGGTTCGGCGGGCACGCTGGCAAACTGGGCATAACCGCCGCTGTAATCCTCGCCGAGGCCGCCGCCGCAGAGCACCACGGTATCACCACTTTGGAAATCCGTAACCTCCGATTCAACAACGGTTCCGGCCAGGTCGATGCCCGGTACCATGGGAAAACTTCGTAAAATTTTACCGCGGCCGGTCACGGCCAGTGCATCTTTGTAGTTCAGGCTGGAGTAGGCGACTTTGACGAGAATGGGATGGTTCGGGAGGTGTGACGAGCCCCAGCGTTTGAATGTGCAAACGGGGTTTGAGTCGGGCTGTTCAACAACTAATGCGTTAAACATAGGCACCTTCCTTGCGGCAATGCCGCTTGAGGGAAGTATACCCCAGAATGGGGTTGCCGGTCTGCCCGGGCCAGGGTACTTAGCCGATGCGGATCATTTCGAAATCGCTCTTGGCTGCGCCGCAGTCCGGGCATACCCAGTCTTCCGGGACATCCTCCCAGCGCGTTCCGGGAGGAATGCCGTCTTCCGGCCAGCCTTTGGCTTCATCATAAATATAACTGCAGGCCAGGCATTGCCAGCGGCGGTAGCCCTGTTGTTTGTCGTTTTTCAATGCGGACAAAACGCGCTTCCACATGGGGACGCCTGGTCAGTTGTCGTGGTTTGGTGATGCGAAACCATAAATACCGCGATCAGATTCGGCGGCTAGCCACGCTTTCAGATGCAGTATCTCTTCCGTATTTTCGATGGAATCTGCCAATGGGCTGTTTTCTTTAAGACAACGGAAGGCCTGGGAAAGTGCCTTGTAGCGGTCGCCGGTAATGCCGGCGCGGCGCAGGCCAATGGTGTTAAGACGGTAGTGGCGAACCGGCTGACCGCCAATCAGCGTGTAGGGCAGTACATCCTTGCGAACGCCAATAACGCCGGCAATCATGGCAAAGGAACCAATCCGGCAGAACTGGTGAACCATGGCGCCACCGCCAAAGAAGACCCGGTTGCCCACATGCACATGCCCGCCCAGCGTGGCGCTGGTGGCAAAAATGTTGTTGTTGCCGACAATGCAGTCGTGGGCGACATGGGTGTTATTCATAAAGTAGCAATGAGACCCGATTTGGGTTGCCTTGCCTTCAAAGCTGGCACGGCTGACCGTGGTGCCTTCGCGAAAGGTGTTGTGGTCGCCGATTTGCGTATAGGTCACCAGGCTGGGGTCAAAGCTCAGGTCCTGCGGCAAGTCGCCGATGACGGCATGGGGGTGAACCCGGTTGTGGCAGCCCATCTGGGTGTAGGCGCGAATAACGGCATGAGCATCAACGACACAGTTATCGCCCAGCGTGACGTGATCTTCAATGATGGCGTAGGGGCCGACGCTGACATTGGCGCCCAGTGATGCGGTGTCAGCAATGATTGCAGTGGGGTGAATCTGGGTGTTGCTCATAGCCTTTACTTGTTCCTGTGTATGGCGGTCATGAATCGGCCCAGTTTACCGCATCGCAGGCTAGGCATCAGCAGCTATTTTAGTCCGGTTGGCCGGTATCGCAGTCGAGTGGTCCACAGGGTTTATCGGAATGGCCCAGGGATTTTTCCGGGGCAATATGATCGCGAATCTTTTGCTTGATTGCCTTTGGTTCGGGGAAGCCGCCATCGCTTTTACGGCACCAGAGCTGCTGGCCGTCCAGGAGGATATCAAACTGACCGCTGGCGCCGGGAGACAGGGTGATGCCACCCAACTCCTCGGCAAAGGTGGTTAACAGCTCCTGAGCCATCCAGGCAGCGCGTGGCAGCCAGCGGCAGCCGTTACAGTAGTAAATAATAACCTGAGGCTTGCCTGGGGATTTTGAAGGTTGGGAGCCTAAACCGGACATTTGAAGCCGCGTCCGTAGACGATATGCTCATCGTTTAAAAAAACGATGGTGTTAGCGAGGGGGTTTTCGCTTTCGATGATCTCTTCACTGGTGACATAGGCGCGATTACCGCCATGCTCGCCGATTGCGTTGAGGAGGCTGTTCAGGGCGCGCTCCGGTTTTTTGCCGCTACCGTAAAAGGTGCCTAGATCCTGGCAGTCGACGGGTTCATTGCTGGCGAGCACCACGCTGTCGCCGGGTTGTTCACGCTCTGTTGTAAGGGCGCAGGCAGACAGCGACAACGCCAAGAGTGTGAAGGTCAATAATTTCATCAGGCAGGCTCCGTGATCAACATCTTTGCAGGTCTTGTAAATAGCATAGAACATATCTGGATGAATGCTGTTTTTCAGTCATTGGAAAGCTGGCGAATTGCTTTAGTCGTTAACGGGAACTGGAACTGGGAATTTGCTGGCTCCACCAGTCGGGCAAATCGGCAATGGAATCGATCATGCCGTCGGGAATAATGCCCTGTTGCAGGTCGGATTCCCGGAATTTGCCGGTGCGCACCTGAAGCCCCCTGAGACCGGCACCTTGGGCACCGCCGATATCCCCCTGGATATCGTCGCCGATCATGATCAGTTCGCCGGGCTGGTGCTGTAGTTGCTGGGCCGCAGCCAGGAAGAAGGAAGGGGAGGGTTTGCCGCAAACAACCGCTTCCTTGCCGGTGGCATATTCCAGCGCTTTGACAAAGGGGCCGACATCAAGCTCAAGCCCGTTCGGGGTTTCCCAATAACGGGTCAGGCCAAGCGCAACCAGCCGGGTCGCTTCATTGGCGTTAAGCTGGCGGAACGCTGAATTCATGCGTTTAAAGGACCATTGTTCGCCCAGGTGGCCAATCACCACGGCATCGACCGATTCTTCGTTTTCAGCGGCAATCGTGAGTGATGAAAAGTCTGCTTTGGTCTGTTCGCCAACGTAGAGGGCGACGCGAGGTTTTTTCAGTTCGCGCTGCAACCAGTTGCGAGCAGCGACAGGCGGCGTCAGTATATGCTGGTTATCGGTTTTAATACCGAAACCTGCCAGCACTTCGATGATGGCTGCTATGGGCTTGGAGGTGGTATTGGTGACAAACAGATGAGGGATGTTGTTTTTTCGTACCCAGTTTAGGGCTTCACTGGCGCCGTCAATGACCTGGCCGCTTTGGTAAATAACGCCATCGAGGTCGAAAAGGATACCCGTCATCGATTGCCTCCTGTCGTTTAATGCCGCTGCAAAATACTGCTTTGAAAGCTATGTTCTGTCGTTAAATTGTCGCCCGCAGGTTAAAGCAGGGCAAACGCGAAAAGTTAAATAAGTCATCAGGACGGCATTTTAAATTTGTTAATTATTAGTAGGTTAGTTTGTTTTATTAATGGTTTTTGTATCTATTTCAACCTCTGCTTTTGCAGGGTGCGTTACGGCGTACTCAATCAGGTTTTCCCGAGAGTCCTTCAGCAAGCGAGAGGTTTCGCGCGCAATGTTGAGCACCAGCAAGCTGTACAGTTCCTTATCCTGGTCGTAGAGGTTCTGCAACGCATCGCGGGAAATCACGATAAGCTCACAGTCCTCCTGGGCAATCGCCGTGGAGGAGTGCGGCTGGATACCGATCAGGGAGGTTTCGCCAAAACAGCGTCCCGTGCCCAGCTCCAGTAATTCCAGCGTTGTGTCCTTATAGCTGCTGACAATTTTTACCCGGCCGCTGAGCACGATATAGATATAGGTCGGCTGCTCGTTCTGCTTGAAAATAATGTCGTTTTTCTTGAAGTGAAGTGTGCGAAGTTCGCAGTAGATTTTTGCAAGCTGTGATTCCGTCATGCCGCCAAGTAAGGAAACCTGGTTCAGAATCGGATGGATTTTGCTTGCGTCCAGAAGCGGGAGCGGAGTGCAGTTAATTTTCATCTCAAGTACCCAAAAAGCGGAAGGTTCTGAGCCTTCCTTAAACATTAGGTTACTCCTTTTTAAGGATAGTTCAGGCTTTAATTATCCGCGAGATTAAATTTTGCCGGAACTTTTTTCCGCCGATTAATTTTTTTGCGTCCGCCTTATGAATAGCTGTGTTATGCCGATACTGATCTATAGTGTATGTATAAGAACTAATGCTGGTTTACGTAGGGGCGCAGCATTGTGCTGTGCCCGGCCTACCCTGATGCCCCAGCTGGCTTTTCAATGAGAATTAGAGATCGATGACAAATCAAACAAGTGCCAAAGTGAATCGCGTTTCCAGCCTGGTTATTTTCTGTGCGGTCGTGCTGGTAACGATGCTGACATTCCGTTTCAGCGGCGGATTTAAGGCCAGCGTATTGCTTAATGAGGCAATCAACGACCTGGTGTCAGTAGCTGCATTGAGCGGTTGGGGAACCGGCTTACGGCGTTACGGAGCCTACGCTGTCGCCAATATCGAACTGATTACGCTGTTCTTTATTGTTATCAAGCCGCTACGCCGTATTGGGGCCTGGCTGGGCGTCCTGTTGGCAGCCGTGACTTTAACCGTTGCCCTGCTGGTAACACTCGCCTCCAGCGATTGGCTCACCCAGGCCAAACCCGTTGATTTGGGTTTAAGCCTGGGGCTGGCCGTTTTACTGGGTATTGGCAGTTTTCTGGTGCTGCGTTCCGAGCGTAAAGCGAAGGCTCCTGAGCAGCCGCAGGAATGGAAACTGGAACTGGAAAAAGAGCTGGCGCAGGAAACCATGGAAGCGACACCTATCGCGGATTATAGCGAACTGACTGAACGGGTGCCGTTTCACAATGAAGCAACGGACTTGGCCGAGGAGTCCTTTAACCAGCTCCTGTTGAATGTGAGCCGTGAACTGCGCGACGTGATTGAAGGCGAGCACCGCTCTGCCTTTATCGAGGCCCAGAGACAACTGGATACCTTGCCTGCGCAGCACAAGTATTTCCCGCGCCAGCCCATGATCATTCCGAAACTGATTCGCGCGGTGAACAGTGACGACAGCACCAAGAAGAAACTGGTGGAGGTTATCAGCCAGGATCCGGTCATTGCCGGCGAGCTGTTGCGTGTGGCTAACAGCCCCTATTACCGTTTGTCAGAGGGCAGTGTCGACAGTATCGGTCGTGCCATCCTGGTGTTGGGCATGGATGGTCTGCGTGCGCTGACATCGGCGCTGGTTTTGCAGCCGGTAGCGCAAACCGATAAAACCTATTTCCCTGAATTCACCAAGCGCATTTGGTTGCAATCGGTGTTGGCCGCCAATGCCGCCCAGGCCTATGCGCGCAAGACACGCAGCTGCGACAGTTTCACCGCTCACCTGTTGGGTCTGCTCAGCAGTATCGGACATATTGTGATTTTCCAGATGCTATTGGACGTGTATAAGAAATTCTCGGGTGTGCACCCGAAAATCGAGGTGCTGAATAAGTTGCAGCGTGATTATGCCGATGAGGTTTCCGCATCGGTGATTGAAAGCTGGAACCTGTCCGACGAGTTTGTCGCGACCCTCAAGTCCTACCAGTTACAGGGCGATATCAACGACATGAAACCGCTGGGCCGGGCGCTGTACTATGGGCGCTTGTGTGCGGCTTTGAACATGCTTCATGAGAGCGGGCGCTATACCGAAGCGCAGGCGCGTGAGGTGATGCTGGGACAGGGCTTGCACCCGGACGTCTTTGACGCAATGTGGAAGGTGCTCATGGAAGGCGAGCAGTCGCTGTCTGAGGTATGGGGCTAATCCTAAGCCCTTAAGCCAAAGCGTTCAGGGCCTGTTGCCTGAACGCCTGCCGGAAGTGATAAAAGCCTAGAACTTGGTGTGCAGCCCGCACTCGCGGGTTTCCTGCCCCTTAGTGGGGTCGAAGTAGTCCGGCTCGTTGGGCAGCTTGTGCTCATCAAGGTAATCGTCGAGATCCTTTTCCGTCCAGTCCAGAATGGGTGCGACTTTCAGGTAACCTTCTTTAGTCCAGGAAACAATATCCAGGTTTTTGCGGTGCTCGGTCTGTTCGCTGCGCACACCCGTAATCCAGACTTCCGGCTTGATTTCCCGGAAGGCCCGCTCAAAGGGTTCCAGTTTCACCTGGCGGGTAAACTCGTCGTGCAGCGGCTCGCCCACTTCGGGGATGCCCTTCATCAGCACATTGCGGCGCGCTGACGTCATCAGCGGGCTGAAAATCTGCACTTTCAGGTCCAGCCAGTTCATCAACTTGTCGGCAAAGCGGTAGGTAGCGGAGGAGTTGTATCCTGTATCCACCCAGATAATGTTGATGTGGGGCATGATGCTGGTCACCATGTGCAGGATGACTGCCGAGTGATCACCGAAGGTGGTGGTCATGATGGTGCGTTTATCCAGGCTCGCTGCCCAGCTGATGATTTCTTCCGGTTTTTTGCCCGCCAGCTCAGCGTTGATTGCCGTAAGGTCGCTGCCGGGAGTGAAGTCGATATCTGTCATGCCGTTTTAACTCTATGCTTGTCTCAGGCCCCTGCGGGCTTTTTTCAGGCGGCGATTATACGTAAACCCGCGATTTCATGCATCTGTGTGGCTGGAATATTATGTTATGAGCTTATGCCGGGGTTAACCCTGTAACAGGTTTGCATCGCCGATGACCTCAACCAGGCGGGCCGTCAGGGTTTGCAAATCCTCTGGGTTGATAATATACGGCGGCATCAGGTAAACCAGTTTGCCGAAGGGGCGTACCCAGATGCCCTTGTCCACAAAGGCTTCCGTGATTGCCTGCATTTTTACCGGCGATTGCATCTCGACAACGCCAATGCCGCCCAGCACCCGCACGTCTGCGACCTGTGGCAAGTCGCGTGCGGCAGCCAGCCCTGCCTTCAGTCCCTGTTCAAGCTGTTGAATGCGTTCCTGCCAGGGGTTGCTCAGCAACAGTTCAATGCTGGCTGCGGCCACACTGCAGGCCAGTGGGTTGCCCATGAAAGTGGGGCCATGCATGAACACGCCGGGGTTGGCATTACAAATGGTGCGGCTCACTTCGTCCGTGGTCAGGGTGGCGGCCAGTGTCATGGTGCCGCCGGTCAGCGCTTTGCCCAGGCATAAAATATCCGGCGTGATGCCGGCATGTTCGCAGGCAAACAGCTTGCCGGTGCGGCCAAAGCCGGTGGCAATTTCGTCGCAGATCAGCAGCACGTCGTACTCATCGCACAGTTCGCGGGTCCGGCGCACATAGTGCGGCGAATAAAAACGCATCCCGCCCGCACCCTGCACAACGGGTTCCAGAATCACCGCGGCGATTTCCAACGCGTGTTGTTCCAGCAGGTTTTTCAGGCTGGCAATGTCGCCCTCGTCCCAGGTTTTATCGAACCCACATTGGGGAGCTTCGGCAAACAGCTGCTGGGTGAGTGTTTCTGTGAACAGTTCGTGCATACCCGTGACCGGGTCGCAGACCGACATGGCGGCAAAGGTGTCGCCGTGGTAGCCGGAGCGAATGGTCAGCATGCGCTGCTTCTGGGGTTGCCCCTTGGCGTGCCAGTACTGGATGGCCATCTTGATTGCCACCTCAATCGACACCGAGCCGGAGTCGCTGAAGAAGACTTTTTGCAGGGCGGCGGGCGTGATCTCCACCAGTAATTTGGCTAGGCGGGCCGCCGGTTCGTGGGTCAGGCCGCCGAACATAACGTGAGCCATGTTGTCCAGCTGGCGGGTCATCGCCTCGTTCAGCACCGGATGGTTATAACCATGAATCACCGACCACCAGGAGGCCATGCCGTCAATCAGTTCGCGACCGTCCGCCAGTGTCAGTCGCACGCCCTTTGCCGATTTCACTACATACTGGGGCAGGGGGTTGGTGACGGAGGCATAAGGGTGCCAGACATGTTGGCGATCGATATCAAGAATCTGCTCAGGTGAAAGTGACGGCATGAGTACGGCCTGCGCTTAAGTGAAATTGCCTGCATTCTACTGGCTGCGCCGCCTAATAAAAACCGGCACAGGCTAAATTGAAGTGCCGCCAAAGGCAGGCGTAGAATGAAACCAAACCATAACGAGGAAGGAACGATGAAACAGTTCATGACGGCGGGTGGTTATCTGGCAGCGGTTCTGGGTGTTCTGGTTTGCGCAGTGGCTGGGTTAGCCCGCGTTGGCGGCGCTTTTCATGTGGCCGGGTTTGAGTCCATTACCCTGCTGCAGGGCGGTGTCGCCCTGATGGTGCTGGCCTGTGTGTTGCGCTTGTATCGGGAGGATTTTTAGCGCTTTGCAATAGCCGCCTTACTCGTCCTGCAAATGAAATTTATGCAGCAGGCGGTGGAGGATGGGCGCGATCACAATGCTACTGGTGGCGATGTAGAGGTAGCTCGATAAAATGCCGTAAACGCTGGCAAACAATTGGCCCGCCACTGATTCCGGCAGTATCGACAACCCCAACCCGCTCATCAGCGTGATTGACGCCACCAGCGCACTGGTTAAGGCCATTCCGTCAAAATACATATGGCCCGCAATGCCCAGTGCCAGCGTCACCAACAGCAGCGCCAGTGCCGCCAGCACGTGATAGAAAACCCGTATCCGGAAGGCGCTTTTTGTGAGAAGTGGCTCGTTTTTGTTTTCGTACATAGGGGTTGGGTTTTACGTTTGGTTAGGTGTTTTTAACGCTCCCCATCAGCTGTAAATAAAATAAAAGCGGCGAGGAGCGGTGCTTTTAGTAGTTTGTGCGAATGTAATTGTCAGGCTCTTTTTAATCCACATACGTATCAATAAAGAAATAAACCGTGATGCCACAACTGGCCACAATAACAAATGCCCTTACATATTGTTGAGGCAAGCGCTTAGAGGTATGAGCCGCCACATACCCACCAACCAGCGTTCCGATGAGAACAGCAGCTCCTTCATGCCAGGCAATGACATCATCATAGATAAACAAAATTATAGCTATTAATGACACGGCAGAAGAAATGAGAAGCTTCATGCCGTTCATTGCATTGATATTGCTGTGACCCGCTAATGCAAGATAACTGAGCGCGATAATCCCAAGCCCAGCGTTGAAAAAACCGCCATATGCACTCACGCCTAACAGCATCAAAAACAACAGCAAACCCCCAAGCAGAGAGGCGTGCTGGTGATGCGAGACGGTTCGCTTTAAAACGTTATTTATTCTACCGCCAAAAATAAATAAACCGGTTGCGAATAACAGCAACCAAGGGATCGACTCACGAAATAGTGACTCAGGTGTCTGGAGTAATAACCACGCGCCCAACACCCCACCGACCAAGCTTATTAGAATAAGCCGTGGCAATTCTTTCCTGTGTGCGTATAGGTCATCCCGAAACGCATAGGTGCCGCTCAGGTATCCGGCGCATGAAGCAAAGGTATTGGTTGCGTTAGCCATGATCGGAGTGACACCGACAAAAAGTAGTGCCGGGAAGGTAATAAAGCTTCCCCCACCGGCAATAGAGTTGAGAATGCCGCCAAAAAAGCCGGCACTGAAAAGAAAGAAAAGCTCAAACAAGACAATTAGTACTCAGGTATTTTTTCATTTTTTATAGCCTAACGCGCGCGAATGAGGCGGCTGGGACACTGATTAAGTCCGCTTCTCGTCGGCCAACTCGAAATGAACCATCTGGTCGGCATAAGCTTTCTTGAACGCCGGACGATCGGTTATACGCGCTATATAGGCCTCCGTAGCCGTACGGTTGCCGAATGCGCGCACCATGGGTACACGCAAGACATCAGCCATTAGCAGGTCTGCAACCGTGAATCTATCCGCCGCAAGCCAATCCCTGTTGCTCAGAACAGCCTCGAGCTGATCAAGGCGCTTACCCATCCACCCGGTAAGGTCATTCTCGGTGTTGCCAGATATCGTAAGAAACCACCAAGGTACGCTGACCATCTCGATTGAATTCAGTGCAGTCATTACCCATTGAAGAGTGTGCGCTTGTCCAACGGCGTCATGAGGCATCAGTTTGTCAGACTGCTGTGCAAGGTAAAGAAGGCAAGCACCGCTTTCGAATAACTGCAGCTCGCCGTCACTCAGAAACGGAACCTGGCCAAAAGGCTGGCGAGCGAGATGATTTGTCTCTCGGTCCTCAAACGGAATCGTTTGCACAGTGTATGAGAGTTCTGCTTCTTCACATGCCCATCGCAACCTCAAGTCGCGCACAAACCCGCGCGGACCTTTCGGTACCCAATCTAGTGTCCAGATAGTCAATTCGCTCATTCTCTAAACCTCTCGATAAACGCCCTAACGCTTGAACCCAGCAGCGAGTTTACGAATTCTCTGAAGTGGCTTGCTATATTTCATTTTCTTTTTTCCAACGTCTTATTTTCGTCCTCGCAGATCGATAAGGCGCTATGGAATTTACCTGAACCCATTTTGCAATAGCCCACTTGTCACCGGTCCAGCCTCGCTGGTGTGGTTCAAATATTTCTTGCTCGGTGAGAGACTCTATCCAGGTAACTAACTCCTTATATATTTCATTAAATTCTACTCTCAATTCCTTCAATGATTTTTTTGAGTTCTTTTCATAAAAAGATTGAGCGAGTTCGCCTAGCTGGTTCCATTTAAATCCTTTGGCAGGCATTTCTGGTACCTTGCTTTCTAATTCTTGTTGCTCCCAGTCCATAAGCAAATTTGTCCAACCGATTTGGTAGGACACAACATCGCAACATGAGATATTTCCCTCAATGTCTTTCTGTTTTTCGTATTCTGGATTAACTGCATCAAATTCCGAATCAAGCTTTGTATAAGCTTGCCTTAGACTTTCTAACAGTTCTGCTTTTTTAGTTGGTATCGGCATTCTGTCTCATTGAAATCTAAGGTTTGTATAGTGCGTATAATCTAAAGGTGGCAAGCGCGCTTTTTGCCGATTTTGATGTTCTGCGCATGAATTTTAATGGTTTGACTTGAAAGGATTTTTCAACGATGACGCCAGAATCCTTTCTGATCAATATGAGTAGTGCCCGAAGACGTTCACAGCGTGACTTCCTTGCTTCAGGCAAGGCAAAAGTATAAAGCGCGAATAATTTTTAACAAGCGGGTTTATTGCTCAGCCTTTATGGATTTAAGGCTGGGGAAGGAAAGTGATTGAGCGGGCAAAAGCCCGCTCAATAAAGAAGGGAAATTACAGGGCCCACTGCCAGCCGACGGTGGCGATCAGGTCGGTTTCCAGTTGCGGGCCGTCGAGGTCCTGCCAGATGGGTTTGCCGATTTCGATGGCAAAACGGTGGCCGGTGCCGGGTACTTTGGCATTCAGGCCCACGGCAAAATCGGCGCGTTTGCCGGATAGCAGGTCGGTGTTGGCGGTTTGTACCATCATTGGGTTGAGGTCGTCATCCTCGCCGCTGACGTCATCCCAGGCGAGGGCTGAGAGGCGAATTGAGCCGCTGATGTTTTCGGACAGCAGGCGCGCCAGCCAGCCGGTGAGCTGCAGTTTGTCGCCGTGGCTGTAGCCTTCGCTGTTTTTGCCGGTGTGGATGGTGGCCATGGCCTGTGCGCCCCAGGAGTAGTTACCTTCAAGTTGTTGGCCGAGGTAGGTGATGCCGGGCATCAGGTTATAGGTACCGGAGCCGACCTGCATGGGGTAGGGCAGTTTGGCGCTGGGGCTCATGGGGGTGGCGTCGTGCACGTCGTCTTCGCCGGTGGGCAGGCCAATGGCGAAGTTACCCAGAAGGCGGTGCTGGATGGGATTGTCGCCTTCGATATGCCAGGAGGCCAGGTTAAAGATGCCGCCGATGCTGATGTCGCCGAGCCCCTCGGCTTCGGTTTCGAACTCAACGCCCATGCGCGTGACGTGATCCATCGTGTTTTTCAGGTAAGGCACCATGACCATCAGGGTGAGGTTGTCGGTGGGGGCGTACATGGCGCCCAGCATGTGCATGTCCATATCCATGTTTTTAGGGGCGACCATAAACTGGTTGTGCACCTGGTTGATGCTTTGGCGGCTGGTGCCGTCGCGGTTGCCATCCATTTCCATGCGCATCACGCGGTAGGAAAACATCCATTCGCCGGCCTTGTGCGTGTGGTCCGCCATTACGCCAATAGGGGCGTGGGCGTCGGGGCGACTGCCGTCCCAGTGGCTCCAGGCGGGGGCGCTGGCAAGCGAGGCACCGACGGCGGTGGCAAGTAGAAAGGGCGTTGTTTTGCGGGGAAAGTGCATGGGAAAATCCTTCAATTGGGGCGATTCGAAACGAGAATGATTATAAATTCTGGCTGTGCACACTAGAATGCGACAAATTGTCGCACCGTTTCAGGTGCCGCAATTGCTATAATGCCGCCCCAAGATGAGAACCCAATATGCCGCTTTTTAAACACTTACCGCTGTCTGCCGCCCGTGAAAACATGTGGCGCCTGGTCTGGATACGCACCATTGCGTTGCTGGGGCAGTTGGCGGGTGTTGCCTTCGTCTGGGGGTATCTCAATGCGCAGCTTGATTACCTGTTGTTGATCACGGTGTTATCCGGGGCTGCCGTTGTAACGGCAGCGACGGCCTGGCGTGTTCGGCAACCCTGGCTGGTGACGGACACCGAGTATTTCATCCAGCTGTTGATCGATGTGGTTTTTTTATCCCTGCTGCTGTACCTGTCCGGCGGTTCGACCAACCCCTTCATTTCCTATTACCTGGTGATTTTGACCATTTCGGCGGCGACATTGCCTTGGCGTTATACCTGGAGCATGGCCAGCCTGACCATCACCGCTTACAGTCTGTTGCTGTTCCATTACCAGCCGTTGATGTTGCCGTCTCAGGGGGCGATGGATCATATGTCGCAGGGGCGGTTTTTTAATCTGCACGTGCTAGGCATGTGGATCACCTTCCTGATCAGCGCGCTGCTGATTACCTATTTCGTGGTGAAAATGGCGCAGGCCATTCGCCAGCAGGATGCGGCTTTGGCAGCGCAGCGCGAAACCACCTTGCATGATGAGCAGCTTCTGGCCGTTGCGACCCTGGCGGCAGGCACAGCCCATGAACTGGGTACGCCGCTGTCGACAATTTCGGTGCTGCTCCATGAGCTGCAACAGGATTATGCGGACAACGAGTCCCTGCAAAAGGACCTGGCGTTGCTGGAGAAACAGGTACAGTGTTGTAAGGAATCGATGCGGACGCTGGTGGATAAATTTGCCGACCAGCAGGCGCTGGCCCAGCCGGTGGACCTTTATTTGGCGGATATTCTGGAGCGCTGGCGTGTGATACGCCCGGATGTGAACGAGCATTTCCAGGTGACGGGTTCAACACCGGTGCCGCTGTTGTCAGTGGATGAAACCATGGGGCAGGCGATCATGAATCTCTTGAATAATGCCGGTGATGCCAGCCCGGAGCGTATCGACATCGAATTGGACTGGGATGCGCAGAGGATGCGCCTCAGTATCCGCGATTACGGGCGCGGCATTCCGGCAGAGCTGGCCGAAAAACTCGGCAAGCCCTTTGTGAGCACCAAGCGCAAAGGGTTGGGATTGGGGTTGTTCCTGTCCCATGCTACGGTGCTGCGTTATTCGGGCAGTCTGGTGCTTTACAATCATGAGGAAGGGGGCACCTTGACCGAATTGATCCTGCCCGTTTCAATGCCTTGATGGAGTGAACCGTTGAACGATGCACAGAAACGCATACTGATTATCGACGATGACGCCGTATTCACCCAGGTGCTGGCACGCGCTCTGGAGAAGCGGGGCTATGCGGTTTGCGAGGCGCATAATGCTATCGAGGCGATTAAAGCCATGCGCGAGTTCCAGCCGCAGCGGGTCACGCAGGATTTGAAAATGGTGGATACCTCCGGCTTGCAGCTGATTCCTAAGTTGCTGGAAATCGCCCCGGAGTTGCAGATCGTCGTGCTGACCGGCTATTCCAGTATTGCCACGGCGGTGCAGGCGATTAAGCTCGGTGCGCGCAATTACCTGTGCAAGCCGGTGAATGCGGATGAGATTCTGGCGGCCTTTGAGGAAGTGACCGTACCCCAGCTGGATATCGCTCCGGATCCGCTTTCGGTTAACCGGCTCGAATGGGAGCATATCCAGAAGGTGCTGGCGGAACATAAGGGCAATATTTCTGCAACGGCTCGCGCGCTGGGTATGCATCGCCGCACATTGCAACGTAAATTGCAGAAACGGCCGGTGCAGCGCTAACGCACCGGCACGGAATCAGTGCCGGAAGGCCTCGTTGACGGGCACCAGGTAAAACAGGCAGTCGGATAGGGCGATATCCGGGTTTTTGGTGACCATAAACAGTCGCAGTGCCTGCCGGGTTTGCAGCTGGTTGCCTGCCTGTTCGAAATAGTGGTTGATGTGCTCACGGCCCAGGGCATCCCTGGCGGTCAGGCAACTCAGGCCGCGGTCTCCCAGCCAGCCCAAAACACTGCCGGCAGCGGCTTCGCCAAAGTTAAAGTGTTCCACATCACTGTGCAGGGTCAGGTCCGGCCCCTCAATGGGCTGGTCGCTAAAGGCGATTTCTGAGCCCTCAATCATTTCTACCCGCAGCGGGTGTTTATAAATGATGGTCGGTGCGGCCAGGCTTTCACTGTCGAACAGCGCTTTCTTGCGGGCAAAGCGCCTGAACCCCTCAATCGCCAGCTGGTGCGCCTGCGGATCGTGGCTGCCTCCACATTCGATGGTGGTGACCGGGAAGTCGCCCTGTTCAAATTCCATAATGGCGCCCAGACGCAGGTCGGTAATAATCAGGTGGCGGGTAAACAGGGTGCTAAGGGCAATGTGGCGCGGATCCGTGCTGGTGACCACGGCAAAGGAGGGACCGGAGCCGGAGGTGTTGTGAATGTCCAGAACCGCTTCCGGGCTGACCGCGCAGAGCCGGTGCAACAGGTCGGCAGCCACCATGCCCTCCTGATCCTTGTAGGGCGGGCGGAAGCAACGGTTGAGGTCGCGATGGCCGGGTAGCATGCGATAGTGAAAACCGGGCGGGTGTTGTGCGGCTTCCACGGAGGCGATGAAACAGTACAGGTCGGTTTCGGGCGTTTCGCCGGATAACAGCCAGTTATGCACGGCGTGCAGGCCGGAAGGCTCGTTGCCGTGCAGCAGGGTGGTGACGGCCCGGCAGCGGCTGTGATCGCGGCCGGGAATGTAAATCCAGGTGGGGCCGAGAAGCTGTTTCACGAATTCGTCCAGTGTGGTGCCAATGTCCTCAGGTTCCGGTGCTTCCCAGTAGTGAATGGGATAGGTTTGGTTGCTCAGCATGATGTACTCCACTCATGTACCGGTTTGCCGCTGGCCACGTTCTCGAGATAACGGTCGAGCAGGTGGTGAAGAGCGGTTTTGCGTGAATAGTGTTTTTCAAGTGCGGTCAGCATGGCCAGTTGCCAGCGGGCACCTGTCTGGCGCGCGGCAAGGCGGGCCTCGATGATGCCGATGTACTGGTCGATTTCGCTGTCGGCCACCTTCAGTTCAGCGAGGCCTTCGCGCGCGATGGGCAGAAGTTTTTTCAGCAGTTTGGGCGCAGAGATTTCGCCAGCGCTGGCGCGGGTTTTTCGTGGCCAGGTGAAATTGGCTGTCAGCCCCAGTTGGGCGGCGCGATAGAGGTTTTCCTTGGCTTCGCTAAAGGGTAGCTGTTCCGTGAACTTCGGCATCCCGGCTCCCAGTCCCTTGACCAGCCCGACCATCAGCGCTGCGCTGGCGCACATGTCGAGGGTTGTTGGGCCGCTCGGCAGGGCGCGCATTTCGATACGCAGGTGGCCGCCGTCTGCCGGGTCGTAAATTGCCCGGTTCCAGTGCCAGATTGAGCCGTGGTGCATGCGAAGCTCGGCAAGCTTGGGGATGCCGCCCTGTTCCATTACCTTTTTGTCATCGCCTGGTTTGCATTCGGGAATGAAGACCGGGTAGTCACGTACGGATTCTTCAAACAGCTCAAGCGGGCTGTTGACCCAGCTCCGACCCAGGCCGGTGCGGCCGGGGCCTATGTGATGATCGCCCTGTTGTTCGCGTGTCTCCACCGATTGCTTGAACAGGACCACGCGGGTTTCCTCCCAGAGGCGATGGCCGATGAACAGCGGCGAATTAGTGCTGATCGCCAGTACCGGAGCGGTGACGAGCTGGGCAGCATTGTAGAGATTGGCAAATTCGGCTGGGTTGACGCGCAGGTGAACCTGGAAGGAGGTATTGGCACCTTCGATGTTGAGGTTGGAGACGGACAGGTGCAGAGGTTCTGGGCCGTCAATGTTCACTTCAAGGGCATGGTGGCGTAATTTCTTGATGGCCTTGCTGAGAATGACGTAACGGTTGTCGTCGGTCATGGCGGTGGCGCTGATGTCGCGACGCCCCAGTGTGGGCAGGATGCCGATGGCAACGCTACGGGCATCGAAGGGTTTGCCGAGTTTATCGATGCCTTTCAGTTTTCGGTTTATTTCGGCGGCTATTTTGGAAAAGGGTTTTCCAGCGGCGGCTACCGGAGACAGGTTGTATTCAAGGTTGTAGCGGTTGAGTTCGAGGGTCAGCTGCGGGTCCTTTGCCAATGCAAGCAGCTGCTGGTTTCGCCATTGTGCCTGCCCCTTGGAATCAATCAGCGTGAGCTCCAGCTCGGCACCCAATGAGGACTTTCCTATGCCGAAGCCGGGGCGTTCGAGAAGCTGACCGAGCAACTCAAGGTTCTCCTCGAGACGCTGTGAAAAAAGGGTGAAATCGGCTTTGTGGAATCGCTTGGTTTGTACGTCGGTGCCCATGCCGTTTCCTTGTGAGCTGTTAACGCCGCGATGGCGGCGGGTTCGTACAAAAAGGCTTTTGGTAATATTAGAAGAATATGGTTGATTACGGAAGTGACGGCTGTCAGAGTGAAGGAAAGTCAGTGATTGCGGGTGCGAAAGCATGAAACACCAGGGTGCTATTGCTGCCGGTCATCCCTTGACCGTAGAGGCCGGCCATGACGTGCTGAAAGCGGGCGGTAATGCCTACGATGCTGCCGTGGCTGCTTTTTTTATGGCCTGTGTGGCCGAGCCGGTGCTGGCTTCGCTGGGCGGCGGCGGTTTTTTATTGGCCCAGACGGCCTCCGGCCAACAGCGGCTGTTCGATTTTTTCGTACAAACGCCCCGCCGCAAGAAACCTGTGGCCGATATCGATTTTCGGCCAATCTGGGCGGACTTTGGCACCGTACGGCAGGAATTCCATATTGGCCAGGGCGCTATTGCCACGCCGGGTGCTGTTAAGGGCATTTTTGAGGTGCACCGCCAGTTGGGCTCTATGCCGATTTCAGCGCTGGTGCAACCCGCTATCCATACAGCCCGAAAGGGAATGCGCCTGAACGCGCTGCAGGCCTACATTTTCAGTATTGTTGAACCTATTCTGAAAGCCAGCCCGGAGGTGGCCGCTGTTTTTTCTGGCGGAGGTAACGGCCGGTTAGTCTCGGAGGGCGAACTGTTTTGCTTTCCGCCGCTGGCGGATTTTTTGGAAGTATTGGCCGCCGAAGGCGATGAGCTTTTTTATTGTGGCGAAGTTGCTCGGCAAATTGCCGAGAGCTGCGCAGATCAGGGCGGGCACCTTTGCCGCGAAGACTTGGAAAATTACCAGGTTATCGATCGTGAACCCCTTCAATTAAGCTACGGCGGCAGCCAGCTTGTGATCAACCCGCCGCCAAGTTCCGGTGGTATTTTGATTGCTTTCGCGCTTCAGCTTTGGCAGCAGCTGAGGAACCGCGATATGACCTTCGGTTCGCTTGAGCACTTATACCTGTTGACCCAGGTGATGGCGACAACCAATCAGGCTCGGATCGAGTCCCATGTCGACGATGGCGATATGCATCCCACTGCCGAGGCGCTGCTCGACGAGCAATTATTGGCGCGTTATCGCGATGAAATCAGCGGGCGGGCTCGGGCGCATCGCGGAACGACGCATATCAGCGTGGTGGACAAGTGGAAGAATGTTGCCACCCTAACGGTTTCCAATGGCGAAGGCTGTGGCAGTATGGTGCCGGGTACGGGAATCATGCTGAACAATATGCTGGGGGAAGAGGACCTGAATCCCCACGGTTTCCAGCAGTGGCGGGAAAACCAGCGGATGACGTCCATGATGTCACCCTGTGTCTTGAACCAGCCGGATGGCCGGATTGTGGCGTTGGGTTCTGGCGGGTCGAACCGGATTCGCACGGCAATTCTCCAGGCTATTATCAATCTATCCGACTTTGGGCTGTCCCTGGAGGATGCAGTGTGCAGCCCGCGACTGCATTTTGAAAACGATCTGCTGAATGTTGAAAAGGGCTTTCGTGCGCCGGTATTGAAAGCTTTGTTTGAGCACTATCCCGATCATAAATGCTGGGATGCACTGAACCTGTTTTTCGGCGGCGTGCACTCTGTGCAATACCATCAAGGCCGTTACGAAGGCGCCGGGGATGCACGCCGTGGCGGGGCCAGTCAGTTGGTTTGAGCTTCCTCAATGACTACTTTGGGTTTGCTGAACAGCTCTTTACTGCCCGCACCGCAGGAAATAATGGTGCGCATGGCCGTATCCACCTTGATATCCGGCAGCAGCTCCACCTGGTTGGCGGGCAGGTGATAGATCATGCCCGATGTGGGGTTTGGCCCGGTTGGCACAAATACGGTGTATTGCCCGTCTTCATGCTGGCTGGTGACGAGGGCGGTAACGCTGGTTTCGATATCCGGACCAAACAGCTTTACCTTGGCGACGACGCCCTGACTGAGGGGGGAGGACTCCTTATCGCCGAGGAACTGGTTGACGATTTCCTTAACCATCCGGTAGCCGGGGGCAAAACGCTCCAGGTGCTTTTCAAAGAAGGCGTGGGTCCAACGCCCCATCTTGGTGCTGACCAGGGTGCCGACAATAAAACAAAGCAGAATGATAATGATAAGGGTGAGTGCATCTGCAGCCAGGTTGGGCAGGTCGTAGCGGGTGATCAGCAGCTTGGAAACCGGGTCCAGCAGGTCGGTAATCAGGCGGAACAGCCATCGAAAGAAGAAGGCTAAAATGGCAATTGGCAGAATGACCAGCAGACCGCCGATCAGGGCGCGCTTGGCGAAGGAGCGGGTTTTTCCCATGACTGGCCCTTATTGTTTCGCTCGGGTTATTTTGTGGGGACTGTACTAAGAAATTATTTCGATTGAGTGATGATGTTTAGGTTCAATCGAGATTGCTCGTTACATACTGTTGTATGGTGACGGCGGCGGCCTGGGACAGCTGAAGGAATTTGAGCCCGATAAAAAATTTGTCCTGGGAAATGCGCCTGACATGGATGGCGCGGCAATGGGTTCGGATTGGCAAGGGCTTGTTATGTTTGGTCAGCGTAAAGCTGACATTTAACTCCGGCTCTGATTTGGCGTTGTTATGCAGTGTGGTTTTGCGGTGCAAAATGGCCTGGAATTGTTCGTGAGTCGCGACAACCATCATACCGCTCAGGGAAATATTATCTGAATGCACCTCAATCGCTTTATCGTCGGGCAGGGTCACGGTTACCACGAGATCAATGGGCGCTCGCGGATTGATTCGATTATCGTTGATCACGGTTTTATTATTATCTACTTATCAGCCAAGTGAACGATGTGTTCTGAGTTATTGTTATAAAAGGCTTTTCTCTGTCAAAGCTTCGGGTAAGTATAGCAGGCAAATTTCAATGCGCGACTTTTACCCGATGCCGGCTTATTCTGCCTGTGCTGCCGCCTTTTCCCGGGCCGGGGAAGGTTTCAGGGGTTCGCCTCGGGGGTGGAAGAGCACATCCATGGTCAGGGGGCCAACGCTGAAGGCTGCCTCTTTCCGATAACCCAGCGACTGGAAGAAGCTTTTGTACTGGGCATCGACCGAGTCCACGCTGATACCACAATAATTGCTTTCCTTCTCGCACTCCTGATGGACGCCCTCGATCAGCATATGGCCAAAACCGTGATGCTGGAAGTCGTGATGAAGGCCCATGAGGCTGATCCAGTAATGCTTTTTGTCTTTCAGGGATTCCTGAACCGCCTTGTAATAGCTGCGCAGCCGTTCGGTATAGCGGATACCCACCAGCGAGTACATGCCCATGCGCCAGCGCCAATTGGTGGCCATGCTGAGCGGCAGGTCGGCGCGGCTGACCATGGCGACGCCGATCAGGCGGTCTTCAAGCGCGATTGCCAGGGAAATGTTGGAGAGGGAGAAGTGCAGCAGTAGCTCCTCATGGATAAAGCCCCTGAGGCGTTGTTCGTAGCCGCTTTTTTCGGCATTGAACATATAGCGGGTAAAGGCGTTGTTCCGGTAGGCATCGCAGAGTAACGATTGTGCCTGCGGGATGTTGTCTGGACCGATTTTTACAAGACGTGCATTGTTTAATTCAGTAAGCGCCATATGAAGCCTCCTGGGGGCTGTTAATACCTATTCGAGTATCACAGCTGAAACCGTTTGTCTGGATCAGGGCGAGAAGAGCGCTCTTTGACTTGCGCTAAAAACACCCTGAACGTTAAAACCGTTTCAGCCCTTCGGGTCGGAGCAAAAACTGACATGCTGCGTGATCTTTTGCCTTATTTTCCTCTCTTCATTCAAGGCCTTTCTTTCTGCTTCGCCGGTATTGAGTGACACCTTAGTTCGCTTTAAATAAACAGGGCAAGCATTGGGATTATTAGACCTTAAGGCAGGCACAGGATCAACAGGCCTTTTCTGTGCAGGTTTTTAGGAGCCGCGTTGGTTGAATTTGGCGGTGAGTTGTATGACTATGGCAACAAAATGCACATGGAGCCAGTAGCTATGAAAAAACTATCGATTGCTTTACTCGTACTTGTCCTGTTGATTGTCATTGCAGTCGTCGTGATTGCGTCCCAGGCAGGGAGTTTGATCAAAAACGGTGTGGAAACTTATGGGCCGGAATTTACCGGTACGCCGGTCACCTTAAGCGACGTGGATATTTCCATTCTGTCCGGTAACGCCACCATTAAAAACCTCGCCGTAGGCAACCCCAAGGGCTTTAAGGCTGACAATGCCTTCAGCGTTGGCGAGGTTTCGGTGAAGCTGGATCTGCGCAGCCTCTTTTCGGATCAGATCCGTATTGAGAAAATCCTGATTGACGGAGCCGAACTGACCTATGAACAAATTAATCGCAACTCAAATATCGATGCGTTGCGACGTAACGTTGAGAAAAATACCGGTGCGGGAAGCGGCTCTTCTTCCGGTTCCAGCGAGGCTGGCAGTGATGTTCAACTGCTGATTGATGACCTCTACATCAATGGCACTAAAGTTAATGTGACGGCGGCCGTGCTTGATCGGGAAGAGCAGCATAGCGTTACCATTCCGGATATCCATTTGCAGGACCTGGGTAAAGGTGGTTCGGATGGCAGTGTTTCGGCAATCGTTGACGAAGTGGTTAGGCTGGTGACGAAAGCGGCCAGCAAAGCGGCAGTGGAAGAGCTGGGTAAGCGCAAGGTCCAGGAAAAAATCGATGAGAAAAAAGGCGAAGCGCTGAAAAAGCTGGACGACAAGCTTGGCGAAAAGTTACAGGGGCTGTTCTAGTTTCCTGAGTGGGGCTGCCCGGCTGGCGGCCCCTAGCGTATCGCGAACTGTTCCTGGCTCCAGCGAGCCCTTTCTTCCGGCGTTCGGTGCGGCGTGGTTATTTTCTCAACCTGTGTCAGGCGAGGCCGAATGCCTACCCCGTTGGCCATCTGAATCGCCAGCCCCGGTCGGGCGTTCAGCTCCAGAATCAGGGGGCCGCGATCCTTGTCGATAACAATATCCACACCCAGGTAACCAAGCCCGGTAACTTCGTAGCAGGCTGCCGCCAGCGGTAATAACTTGTCCCAGTCGGGAATTTGCAGCGCCTTAAAGTCGCGCTTGGTGTCAGGGTGCTGGTAAACCGGGCGATCATGCTGAACGGCGTGCAAGCCGTGACCGGTTCCCAAATCCAGACCGACGCCTACGGCTCCCTGGTGCAGGTTGGCCTTGCCGTCGGAAGCTTTGGTGGCGAGCCTCAGCATGGCCATCACGGGGTAGCCCCGGAAGACGATGACGCGAATGTCAGGCACGCCCTCGTGGCTATAGCTGTTGAAAATCGGGTGAGCCTGCACCATGGCCTCGATCATGACAATATCGGGTGTGCCGCTGAGACTGTAGAGGCCGCTTAGAATATTGGTGACGTGGCGTTCAAGCGCGTCGTGGCTGATGGCCTCCTCGCTGGGCTTGAAGTAGATTTCGTGTTCACGTTCGGCGATCACCAGGATGCCCTTGCCGCCGCTACCCTTGGAGGGCTTGAGAACGAACTTTTCGTGCGGGAGCAGCTGGCTATGCAGGTTTCTGACATCGTGCTGATATTGCAGGGTGCCCAATAGACGGGGAACGGCGATCCCGGCCTGCTCCGCAAGCAGTTTGGTTTTGAGCTTGTTATCCACCAACGGGTAGAGGTGGCGCGGATTGTGGGCAGCAACATAATTAACATTGCGACGGTTCATGCCCATTATGCCGCGTTCGCGAAGTTTTTTAGGGCTTATGAACATCATTGTCAGACTTTTCCGGTTTGTCGGCCGCGGTAACAGTGATATCCGAAATCGGCTGGAAGCGGCGCAGCTCAGTGAGGCGGTAGCCGGTGTATTGCCCCAGTAACAGAATACAGGCCAGGTTCACCAGAAGCAGTTCCGGGTAATTGAAGGTCAGGTATTCAACGACGCTATTAGTCATGAACAGATAGGCCAGAACCGCGACAAACAGGCTGCCGCCGCCCTGTACAAGCACTTCCCTGGGGCCTTCCTCTTCCCACAGAATGGACATGCGTTCGATGGTCCAGGCAAGAATAATCATCGGGAAGAAGGTCACTGTCAGAGCCTGGCTGAAGCCGAGTTTCTGGCTGACAATACTCAGGGCCGCCATCAGACCAATGACCACAATGATGACCGCCGATATTCGCGCCACCAGGAGCAGGTTCAGGCGCGACAGGTAGGAGCGAATCAGCAGCCCGGCGCTCACTACAAACAGGAAGATCATCAGTCCTGGAATCAGCGAGGTTTTGATAAAGGCCAGGGCGATAAGGATTGGCATGAAGGTGCCTGAAGTACGTATGCCCACCAGGATTCGCAAAATCACCACGATAATTGCGCCAATCGGAACCAGGAGGATCGCCTTGAAGGCGTTTTGCTCTTCAATAGGCAGGCTGTAGATCGAAAAGTCTACCAAGGCCGCATCTGCTTCCTTGCCGTACTGGACGGCGAGATTACGTGTCGCATAGGTATTTTCGATAATGGAAAAGTTAACCCTGGAGCTGTAGCCACCCTCGACATCAAGCAGGGACTGCCCGCCGCGCTGCCAGAGAATAAAGTGTTCGGGGATGCCTTGCTTACCGGTGGACTGATCAAATAACAGCCACTTTTCGCCATCGTGTACCTCAATAAAATTGATCAGGTCCTGGCGGCGGCGGCCGCTTTCCAGAAACAGGCCACTAGCCTTGCGTGCCGGAATTTGCGCCAGGGTAAGCAGGTCAACAGCCAGCTGGGCCTTGTAAGAGTCGCTGGGGCGGTTTCCTAACAGGAGTTGCACATTCTGGCTGGGGGAGGGCGCGTTCAGCGCCTTCAGCAGCTCCAGTGTAAAGGTTTGCTTGCTGCCTGAATTTTTTTCCACTTCTTCGATCAAGGTATTGGCGGCGGTGAGGAAGGGCTCCTCGAATTCGACCGATTCGGCCAGTTTGGGCGGTTTGCTGACGATATCGGTGTTTTCGTTGGTTTTTTCATAGACATCAAGGCGATAGTACAGCGTTTGTGCGCCGTCGGCTTCGCGGGTGCTCCACAGCGCCCGGCGTGGGCTGTCGGGTTCATTCTGGCGTAATTCGGTGAAACCATAGTTCGGGGAGGCAAAATCCTCGTCCAGGATAACCATGCCCGGCGGAGCATCGGGCAGGGCGAAGGAGGCGACGGCGGAACCGCCCCGCGCCTGGAATTCGATTTTCGCTTCGATGGTCCAAACCTGGGTGCGTTCGCCCGGCCAGAGGGGGAAACCCAGTGCCAAGTGTTTGTAGAGGGTAAGCCCAAAGCCTGCTGTCAGTAGCAGCAGGACAACCAGCATAAATTTGGCGCGGCTATGCATTATTTTTTCTCAATGGCTGGTTGGGAGAGGAATTTCTTACTGACGTCGACAATGGCAAAGTCGCGAAGATAATTGCGACCTATCAACGCCTGGAAATCAAACTCACTGCGGTCAGCCAGGGTCATTTCAATGTGTTGATCCAGTTCGCCCAGGCGGACGCGCATTTTTACGATGGGGCGGCGTTGGTAATCCCCTTCGTGTTCTTTGATCCTTACCCATTTGACGATGCGGCGCTCGATTTCAACTTTTTTGCCTGTGTGTGGGTCAAGGATGTTAAACCGGGCGTGGGCTTTGCCGTCACGTTCAAATTCCACCAGGTCCTGCGCATTCAGGGAAGAGGTTTTGGCCCCGGTATCGATACGCGCCGTCAGCTCCATGTCTGGCGGGCTGATATAGACATGTTCCAGTTCGCCAACCAGGATACGGCGGTTGTTGGCAAGCTGTTGAGCCGTAACGACGCTTGCCTGGTCAACAGAGCCGTTGCTGCTGATCGGTTTTTTCCTGAGAACTTCAAGCCGTTTTTTTTCCAATTGCAACTCGGCTTCGAGTGCTTCAAGCCGGCTTTTTTCCTGCTCCAGTTGCTGCTGCTGAACAACCAATTGTTGTTCCTGGCTGGCAACGGCCTGTTCACGCTGCTGCAGTGCATTAACGCTGCAGCCGGATACCAGAAGGGTGAGGGCTAAAGCCATGCCAATGGAGGAAAAAGCACGGGGTATAAAACTTAACGGTTTGTGCCTTTTATTCATGCCTTGAAAGTCCCGTTTTTGCTGGAGAACGAAAGAGGTGCAAACATTTGTTTGTGGCGTCAACGATAGCATATTCCGATTCCGGACAAAAAGCCTGCGCCTTTTCATCTCACTGTCATATTGGTTGCGCAACATAGCTCCGTGAATCGAAGAAGTAAGATGAAATGGAGATGTTAGATGTTTGCAGATAGTGCATCGAAACCTGTTAAAAGTCAGACCGTTGGTAATGTTATCCTTTCCACCAATGCCGAGGTCGATTTGAGCAACCCTGCGGCCCGGCAGCAGGAAGAGGGCTTTATCATTATCAACCTTGAGGGGCGCTCATTATCGCTCAGGGATGAGTCTGAAAATGAGCTATTGGCCAAATAAGTGCCCTTCGACGTCGTAAACCCGATAACGTTCAATTAATGGTCTAAAAACTTCTTCAAGCAGTTTTTGGTGCAGCGGATGATGTACATATTGCCGTAACGTCTGTTGATCCTTAAGCGTGAAGATCAGTGCGACATCAAAGCTTGAATCAATAACTTCCCTGTTGCCGGGAACCACGGTCCCTCCCACCACCGAAATGACGCCAGGAATTTGAGTCAGTTGCTGTGACGTCTCAAGCAGCCGTTCGCGGTGCGCCTGATTGCCGGGCTCGCGCAACCAGACCACCACAATGTGTTGTATCCGGCCTTCGGGCTTATCGGTTACCGGCAAACCTTGGCTTTTACAGCCGGCAAACAGGAGTGCGAGTAACAGATAGATGAAAGCTTTGCTCAAGGGCATGGTTTTGTTTTTTTGTTATTAATGGATCGTCTCGTCAGAATTATAAAACCGACAAGAGGCTGGTAGATAGTCAGAGGGGCCGCTAAAATCTTTTTCTTTTTTGTCCCAAGGAATGACATGAACAGCATTAACGCCCGCCTGGCCGAAGAATTAAAGGTCGATGAAAACCGTATTCGCGCCGCCATTGAGCTGCTCGATGAAGGCAGTACGGTGCCTTTTATCGCTCGTTACCGTAAAGAAGTGACGGGAGCGATGGACGATGGCCAGTTACGGACGTTGGATGAGCGGTTACGCTATTTACGCGAACTTGAAGAGCGTCGCCAGACAGTCCTGGCGAGTATCGACGAGCAGGGCAAACTGACGCCCGAACTCAAGCGCGACATTGAGGCCGCAGAAACAAAGACCCTGCTGGAAGACCTCTACCTGCCCTATAAGCCCAAACGACGCACCAAGGCCCAGATTGCCCGCGAGGCCGGGCTAGAGCCCTTGGCGCAGGCGTTACTGGATAACCCGGAGCTGGACCCGCAGCAGGAGGCAGAGGCTTATATCAGCGCCGATAAAGGCGTCGCGGATACTAAAGCGGCGCTGGATGGCGCCAAATATATTCTGATGGAGCGGTTTAGCGAAGATGCCGTGCTGTTGGGTAAGCTGCGTGACTTTTTGCAAAGCGAAGGTCTGCTGGTGGCCAAGGTTATCGAAGGCAAGGAAAAGGAGGGGGCAAAATTCCGGGATTATTTCGATTACCAGGAACCTTTGGCTAAGGTTCCTTCCCACCGGGCACTGGCTATTTTCCGCGCTCGAAAAGAGGGGGTGGTGTCTGCGGCGATTAGTTTGCCGGAAACGGCAGAAGAGGGGATTAAAACCGTTCATCCCTGTGAGGTGATGGTCGCCAAACATTGGCAGGTCAGCCACCAGGAACGGGCGGCGGATAACTGGTTGGCGGAAGTGGTGCGCTGGACCTGGCGTATCAAGTTATTGACTCACCTGGAAACGGAGTTGCTGACTGCCCTGCGCGAGCGCGCCGAGCAGGAGGCTATTGAGGTGTTTGGCCGGAACATCAAGGACCTGTTACTGGCCGCGCCGGCTGGGCGAAAAGTGACTATCGGTCTGGATCCGGGGTTGCGGACTGGCGTTAAGGCGGCTGTTGTGGATGCCACCGGCAAATTGCTGGGGTATGACACGATTTATCCAACACCACCTCATAACCGCATCCAGGAAGCCGAAGCGGTATTGTTGAAGTTCTGCCAGGCCCATGACGTTAACCTGATTGCCATTGGCAACGGTACGGCATCACGGGAAACCGACAAGTTTGTAGGCGATTTTCTCAAACGCCATTCGGGATTGAGTATCCAGAAGGTGATCGTTAACGAAGCCGGCGCTTCGATTTACTCGGCGTCGGAATTTGCTGCACAGGAATTCCCCGAGCTCGACGTTACCATCCGTGGCGCTATTTCCATTGCGCGACGGCTGCAGGACCCGCTGGCGGAGCTGGTGAAAATTGAACCTAAATCCATTGGCGTTGGCCAGTACCAGCATGATGTCAGCCAGGTTCAATTGGCGCGCAGCCTGGATGCTGTTGTGGAGGACTGTGTAAACGCGGTTGGCGTGGATTTAAATACGGCATCGGTTCCTTTGCTGGCCCGTGTTTCCGGCTTAAACCAAAGCCTGGCCAGTAACATTGTGACTTTCCGTGAACAGCAGGGCGCGTTCAGTGAGCGCTCCGAGCTTATGCAGGTGCCTCGTTTCGGCGCTAAGAGTTTCGAGCAGGCGGCGGGTTTCTTGCGCATCAACGAAGGGAGTAACCCCCTGGATGCCTCCGGCGTTCACCCGGAAAGTTATGCGGTGGTCGAGCGCATTGCCCGGGAAAGCAACAGGGATGTGAAAGGGCTGGTCGGCGATGGTGCTTTCTTGCGCGGCCTGAAACCGCAAAGCTATTGTGATGATCAGTTTGGACTGCCAACGGTCTCGGATATCATTACCGAGCTTGAAAAGCCCGGTCGCGACCCCCGCCCGGAGTTTAAAATGGCGCGCCTGCAGGACGGTGTCGAGAGCCTTAAGGACTTGAAGCCTGATATGGTGCTGGAAGGCACTATCACCAACGTTACCAACTTCGGCGCCTTTGTGGATATTGGCGTTCACCAGGACGGTTTGGTGCACATTTCAGCTCTGTCTGACCGCTTTGTTAAGGATCCGCATGCGGTGGTGAAGGCTGGCGATATCGTCAAGGTTAAAGTGATGGAAGTCGATATTGAGCGTAAACGCATTGGCCTGAGTATGCGTTTGGGCGATAGCGCGGCTGACCGGGCTGAGCCGCAAAATACCGCGACGCGAGGCGTAAAAACGGGCAAAGGGGATCGTAAAAACAAGCCCGCTAAAGGCGCCGCAACTAAACCGCAGGAGGGAACGATGGCGGCCCTGTTTAAAGAGGCCGGGATTAAAGCTTAATAATTGCGGATTTAATAAAAAGGCCAGCAAAATGCTGGCCTTTTTATTGGCGGAAATGCGTTAAACCAGCATTTGGCGAATTTCCTCGATTTCTTCCTTCGCTTCGTCGAGGATCTGCAGACTTTGATCTGGCGAGAGATCCTTGAAGGCCAGTTTGTGGTAGGCGGGGATATCGGTAATGTTGGGGCATGATTTCAGCTCGCCCTTTGCCATATGCTGGTGATGGCGGGCAATGGTAACAATGTCCGCAATATCCACCTTGTCGCCCGAATTCCGGCTCCAGTCGCCCCGAGATCTGGTCACCTCGATCAGTTCGCTGTCGAATTGCCAGTTGCGCAGTATGCTCTCGCCAACGGCCGCGGCGTAACGGGCAGTGAGTTGCTTATATTCAGCCTCTAGATCAGCGTCGGCATCATGGTTGTTTTTCAGCCAGTCAAGCAACGGCAGGCAACCAATATCCTGGAGCAAGCCGCCCAGCAGAGCCTGGTCGGGATCGAAATCGTCGAGACGCGTTGCCAGCACGGCACTGATGGCTGCCAGGCTGGTGCTCTGTTCCCATTGCTTTTGCAGCAGTTCTTTGAGTTTGGCTGAGGAAGTTTCGAACATGGCGCGAAGCGTGTAAGTCAGTACAATGCTTTGCACCGAATGCTGGCCGAGCCTGCAAATTGCATGTTTGGCGGTTTTGATGGGCATGGGGCCGCGGTGAAGCGGGCTGTTTGCCACCTTCAAAACATAGGCCGCGAGGCCGGGTTCGGCCTGGACGATGCGGGCGATGCTCATGATGTCGTACTGCTCATCCTTGAAGGCTTCGCGGATTTTCATGGCAATGTCAGGCATTGCCGGCAGCTTGATTTCTTCCTTTTTTATCGCGCTTTCAATTTTTTTCAGGAGTTCGTCGTCCTGCTGCTTTACATCGAAATCCTGTTCGATGTTTCCGTCCGCATCAATTATTTCGAGTTCCAGAGCTGACATGTTGTTGTTCCATCCAAATCCAATCAATCGGTACTTTTAATCGGTACTTCCAAATAATGTAGATAAGGATAGACGCTTTTGGCGAAATTGCGCGAAATTTTGCCAGCCTGTCTCAAGGTTGAGCAGGCCGGCAGAAAGGTGTGAAAGGCTTGTGACCGGTGGCTTATGCCGTGATCAGGTCTTTGCAGAGAAACTCGATGAGCGCCTTTTGTGCGTGCAGGCGGTTTTCGGCTTCTTCCCAGACCACGGAGCGGGGGTCATCCAGCATATCGTGGCTGATTTCCTCGCCGCGGTGCGCGGGCAGGCAGTGCATGAAGAGCGCGTCGGGAGCCGCCATGTCCATGAGTTTGGGCGTAACCTGGAAGCCGGCAAACTGTTTTTCTCGCTCCTGCTGCTCGTCTTCCTGCCCCATGGATGCCCAGACATCGGTTACCACCAAGTGGGAACCTAGCGTCGCTTCGGCTGGGTCGCGGAAAATCTTGACGTGCTCGCGACGCTGTTCCAGCAATGACTGCTTCGGTTCGAAGCCTTCCGGGCAGGCGATATGCAGTTTGAAACCCAGTAAATAGGCCGCGTTAATATAGGAGTTGCACATATTATTACCGTCGCCGATATAGGTGACGGTTTTGCCGCGAATGGAGCCGCGGTGCTCCACATAGGTTTGCATGTCGGCCAGCAGTTGGCAGGGGTGGAAGTCATCGGTCAGTGCATTGATAACAGGCACCCTGGAATATTGCGCAAAACGCTCCAGCTTGCTGTGCTCAAAGGTCCGCAGCATGATGATATCGACCATACGCGACATGACGCGG
This sequence comes from Pseudomonadales bacterium, assembly GCA_041395865.1. GTDB lineage: Bacteria > Pseudomonadota > Gammaproteobacteria > Pseudomonadales > IMCC2047 > IMCC2047. The sequence continues at coordinate 45,559 of JAWKZQ010000011.1, read as the reverse complement.
GCGCTGTCTTCCACAGGCTCGCCACGGCCCAGCTGGGTGTCGCGAGGTGACAGGAACAGCGCTGAGCCGCCCAGTTGTGTCATGCCGGTTTCAAAGGAAATCCGGGTGCGGGTCGACGACTTTTCGAAAATCATCGCCATCACCCGGTTTTTCAAGGGCTCATAGATAACGCCATCGTATTGCATTTTTTTCAGCTCGATGGCGCGTTGCAGTAACTGCTCAAATTCGTCGCTGCTGAGATCACACAGCGTTAAAAAGTGTTTAGTACTCATAATATTGCCTGGCTAGCTTTGAGAGCCGTTTGTTTGGCGGCGATCGCTGCCTTGCCGTGGTTGAGTGCGACGTTCACCCTGACGGTCGTCGCCGGCATAAACCTTGATTAACTTGCTGACGGCATCAATCGCCAGTTCAACCTCTTCGTCGCTGAGGATCAGCGGCGGCAGCAAACGAATAACCGATTCGGAGGTCACGTTGATCAGCAGGCCCTTGGCCTTGGCCAGCATGGCCAGCTCGGAGCAGGGCGCGTCGAGCTCAATGCCGATCATTAAACCTTTGCCGCGGATATCGGTGATATAGTTGGCAAACTTGAGGTTTTCGCGCAGGCCGGCCAGGAATTTTTCACCGAGTTCTGCGGCGCGCTCAATCAGCTTATCGTGCTGCAATGTATCAATGGTTGCCAGGGCGGCGGCACAGGCCAGCGGGTTGCCGCCAAAGGTTGAGCCGTGTGTGCCCGCCTGCAGAACCTCGGCCGCTTTACCCTGCGCCAGACAGGCGCCAATCGGGAAACCGTTGGCCAGGCCTTTCGCTGTAGTGACTACATCGGGCAGGATACCGTTGTGCTGGTAGGCAAAATATTTACCGGTGCGGCCGTTGCCGGTTTGCACTTCGTCCAGCATGAGCAGCCAGTTGTGTTCATCGCAGATGCTGCGCAGCTGGTTCAGGTAATCATCGGCAGGTACATGTACACCGCCTTCTCCCTGAATGGGCTCAACCAGTATGGCGACTACGTTGGGTGTATTGGCGGCGATGGTTTTTATCGCGTCAATGTCGTCGTAGGGGGCGCGAACAAAACCGCTGACAAGCGGTTCGAAACCAGCCTGGGCCTTGCGATTACCCGTTGCGGTTAAGGTTGCCAGGGTCCGGCCATGGAAGGCGCTTTCGGCAACAATAATCGTGGGGTTTTCGATACCCAGCTGATGGCCATACAAACGAGCCAGCTTAATGGCCGCTTCATTGGCTTCTGCTCCCGAATTACAGAAAAAGGCTTTATCCATATCGGCAATTTTGCACAGTTTGGCAGCCAGCTCGCTTTGCAGCGGAACCTCAAACAGGTTGGAGGTATGAAGCAGGCGCCCGGCCTGGTCGCGAATGGCATGGGTGACGGCCGGGTGGCAGTGACCCAGTCCGCATACGGCGATGCCGCTCAGCAGGTCGAGATACTTATTGCCATTGGTGTCATACAACCAGGCTCCCTGGCCCATTTCGAAGGCCGTGTCGGCGCGGTTGTAGGTGGTCATCAATGATGAGCTAGCCATGTTTCTGTAATCCTTTAAAACGCAAAAAGGCAGCAAGCGCTGCCCCAAATTTTTCGGTACTTTCCAAAAAAAGCTCCAATAGCCGCCAATCATATAAAGATAATTCAGTGATGACAATGTATCTGTTTGCCTGTAAAGGATTTTATTGGCTTTTGTGCGAATAAAATTCGTTTTATTTGGGTTGGTTCCGAAAATTAGCAGGATTTGAACTTATTATCGGCGTTGGCTTCTTAGCCTTGCTTCCGGCCAGTAAAACCCAATATAGGGTAATAAGCGTGACATAAATTGTACCGCCGCCGGGGTATCAAATAGGGGCAGAACGCTGTAGAATCCGCCCCCAAAATACTCTCGGTGAGGGAGTTTGTCAGTTACGTATTTGTAACAGGTATGATCCTTGAGGTGACCTATGGATGTAGTTGAAACCATTAAACAGCAAATTGAAGGCAACACCATTATTCTTTACATGAAGGGCTCCCCGCAGCAGCCTCAGTGTGGTTTTTCCGCACGTGCAAGCCAGGCGGTTATGTCCTGTGGTGAGCGATTTGCTTATGTGAATATTCTTGAGCATCCAGAGATTCGCGCAACACTGCCAAGTTATTCCAACTGGCCGACTTTTCCCCAGCTCTATATTAATGGCGACCTGGTCGGTGGTTGCGATATCATCACCGAGCTTTATGAGCAAGGCGAACTGCAGACCATGATCAAGGACGCGGTTGCCAGCCCTGAGTCGGAATAAACGCAGGGCGAAGCGTCAAAACGTGGTAAAAATACTCAAAACCCGCATACTTTATGCGGGTTTTTTGTTTGTGAAAAGCGTTTGACGCCTGTATGCCATGTAATACAATAAGCCTCGATTTTTTGATCTGGATCAAATTTTACGGAGATTTATCATGAGTGTTTTAGTTGGCAGACCTGCCCCGGATTTTACTGCTTCTGCTGTACTTGGCAGCGGCGAAATTGTTGACGAGTTCAACTTTGCCTCCAGCACCAAAGGCAAGTATGCGGTTGTTTTCTTCTATCCGCTGGACTTCACCTTCGTATGTCCTTCTGAGCTGATCGCTTTCGATCACCGCCTGAAGGAGTTTACTGATCGTGGCGTTGAAGTGATTGGTGTATCCATCGATTCTCACTTTACACACAATGCGTGGCGTAACACGCCGGTTAACAACGGCGGTATTGGCCAGGTGGGCTACACACTGGTTGCTGACATGAAGCATGAGATTTGTCAGGCTTACGATGTAGAGCATCCAGAAGCCGGCGTTGCTTTCCGTGGCACTTTCCTGATCGACAAAGAAGGTGTTGTTCGTCACCAGGTTGTGAACGATCTGCCGCTGGGCCGTAACGTTGATGAGCTGCTGCGTATGGTTGATGCGCTGCAATTCCACGAAGAGCATGGCGAAGTTTGTCCTGCCGGCTGGAACAAAGGTGACAAGGGTATGGATGCTTCTCCAGATGGCGTAGCGGCCTACCTGTCAGAGAATGCCGATAACCTGTAAGTCAGGATTCAGCTTCGGTATACAAAAAACCCGGCCTTGGCCGGGTTTTTTTATGTCAGTATGGCGGGCAATTAGTCCTGCAGCCAACCGCCAAGCTCTCGCCAGCGATTGACGATATAGCAAAAGAGTTCGGCTGTTTTTTCTGTATCGTAGCGGGCGGAATGAGCCTCTTCGTTGCTGAATTCGATGTCGGCTTCTTCACAGGCGCGGGCCAGAACCGTTTGCCCCAGGGCCAGCCCGGACAGGCTGACCGTGTCAAAGTTGGAGAAAGGGTGGAATGGATTGCGCTTGATGTCACAGCGCTCGGCGGCTGCATTGACAAAACCGTGGTCGAAATGGGCATTGTGCCCCACCAGGATGGCGCGTTTGCAGCCGTTGGCCTTGATCGCTTTTCGGACACCCCGGAAGATGCTGTTGATTGCATCCGGTTCCGGGCTGGCAATCCGCAAGGGGTGAAAAGGGTCGATGCCGGTGAACTTAATGGCGGCTTCCTCGATATTCGCACCTTTGAAAGGCTCGACATGAAAAGCCAGTGTTTCACCCGGGTAGAGTAGCCCCTGCTCATCCATTTGCAGCGGGACGGCTGCAATTTCCAGCAGTGCGTCGGTGGCGGCATTGAAGCCGCCGGTTTCAACATCGACAACGACTGGCAGGTAACCGCGAAAACGTTTTGCCATCAGCGATGGCGTTTTGGCGTTTTGCTCAGACATTCCTTATACCACTTGCCAGCCTAGCGTTTCGCCAGCCATCAGGGGTGTGATGACCTCATTGGCCGCGGGGATCTCTACGGGGATTTGCCAGTCCTTTTTCTGCAGGGTGATGGTATCCGTGTTGCGCGGCAGGTTGTAAAAGTCCGGGCCGAAGTGGCTGGCGAAGCCCTCCAGTTTGTCCAGCGCGTTCATTTTCTCAAAAATATGGGCATAGAGCTCAATGGCGGCAAAGCCCGTATAACAGCCTGCACAGCCGCAACTGGTTTCCTTGGTGTGGCGCAGGTGCGGGGCCGAGTCGGTGCCCAGGAAGAATTTTTGATTGCCGCTTGTCGCGGCTTTTAACAGGGCTTCCTGATGGGTGCCCCGTTTCAGGATCGGCAGGCAATAGAGGTGCGGGCGAATACCGCCTACCAGCATGTCATTACGGTTGTAGAGCAGGTGCTGGACCGTGATGGTGGCGCCGATGTTGGCAGGTGCCGATGCTACAAACTGGGCTGCATCGGCCGTTGTAATGTGCTCCATCACAATTTTCAGATTGGGATAGCGTTCAACCAGCGGTGCCAGGGTGCGGTCGATAAACACCTTTTCGCGATCAAAAATATCAATCGCGGTATCGGTCACTTCACCATGCACCAGAAAGGGGATACCGTGCTCTTCCATTGCCGCCAGCGTATCGAAGGAATTTTCCAGTTCTGATACACCCGATTCCGAATTGGTCGTTGCGCCTGCCGGATAAAATTTGACGGCCTTAACGTAGGGGCTTTGAGCCGCTTTGGCAATTTCCGCAGGGGAGGTCTGGCCGGTCAGGTAAAGTACCATGAGCGGGTCGAAATGGCGCCCCTCAGGCACCTGGGCCATGATGCGTTCGCGATAGGCGTGAGCCTCGTCGCAGGTGGACACGGGCGGTTTCAGGTTTGGCATGATAATGGCGCGGCCAAAATAGCGCGAAATATCGGGAACGGTGGTGGCCAGCATCTCACCGTCACGTACATGCACGTGCCAGTCATCGGGGCGGGTGATGGTTAATGTCGTCATATTCTAATGTTTCAGCAGCAGGGTTGGTGATTGCTGCGACAGCAGCTCCATTTGGAGCCCGCATCCTACCGCAAAGTGCTGGCTTGCGAAAGCTGCAAACGCTTGTCTCTAATTTCATTGCGAATTGTGTAAAGTTTTTCAGCAGCTGGTCGATTACTTAACCGATTGGAAAGGATAGTAGCTGCTGATTCGCAAATTCATCATGAGACACCGGACGGGTATAAAATTTAGGCGTGTTATTCGCGTAGCGGCGAGTCTGCTGGGTTTTGCCCTGCCTGTCTCTTCGGTACATGCCGTCACCTATGCTGCCGGTTTGGAAAACAGCGAATGGCATGTGCAGAGCTCGCCGTTGGAGTGCCGTATCTGGCAGCCCGTCCCGGGTTTCGGCGATGGCATTTTCAGCAACCGGGCTGGCATCGGGCTGACGTTTTACCTCAAATCAAGAAACAATACCCTGGCGCCCGGAAAGGCCAAATTGATGGCCGAGGGGGCCGTCTGGAAACCGATGATTGAGCCTCAGTCCATTGGCGAGGTGCCTGTTGTCAATGACCCTATCCCGTTACAGGTGCCCAAAGCCTATGCCCAGCAAATGCTGGCCAGTTTAAGCCAGGGATTGATGCCCACCATTTCTGCGCCCGAGGACATTGCCGCGGGCTATCCCCGGGTGAAAGTAGGGGTCTCGACGGTGAATTTCCCGGAAGCTTATAATCAATACCAGCACTGTGTCAGCCAGCTGTTGCCTGTCAGTTTCGAGGATATTGCCCGCTCGGCGGTATTCTACGCGCCAGGCAAAATCAAAATCACGGACGAGGTGGAGGAATATTTACGCCTGATCGCCCGTTATGTGAAGGCTGACAAGCGCATTAGTCGAATCGTTATCGATGGCCATACCGACAGCTCGGGCGACAAGCAAACGAATTTCAGGGTGTCCCGCGAACGCGCCAATATCATCGCTGCCTTTTTCAAAAAGGAGGGCATCAGTTCGAGCCGCATTCGTACCCGTTATCATGGCGATAAGTATCCGGCCTTCGGCAATGACACCGAGAACGATCGTTCCCGTAACCGCCGGACCACGATTCGTTTGGATCGTGACTAATCCCTGCCTTCTCCCCCCCCCTTTACGTTAAAAACTTTGTCGCTTCAAGGGCCTGCTAACGCTGGGCTTTTGGACGCGTCGCGTTTAGAATATGCGACCTTGAAATTTTGAACTTGCCTATTTCTTCGGAGCGACGATGTCTGATATCAAAAAAGTAGTGCTGGCCTATTCCGGCGGTCTCGATACTTCGGTGATCTGTAAATGGATTCAGGAAACCTATAACTGTGAAGTAGTCACATTTACTGCTGACCTGGGACAGGGTGAAGAGGTTGAGCCGGCACGTGCCAAGGCCGAAGCGCTGGGCATCAAGGAAATCTACATTGACGATCTGCGCGAAGAGTTTGTGCGTGATTTCGTTTACCCCATGTTCCGAGCCAACACGATTTACGAAGGCGAGTACCTGCTGGGCACGTCAATTGCGCGTCCCCTCATTACCAAACGCCTGATTGAAATTGCTAATGAGACAGGCGCTGACGCTATCGCTCACGGCGCTACCGGTAAAGGTAACGACCAGGTTCGTTTCGAATTGGGCGCCTATGCGCTTAAGCCCGGTGTTAAGGTGATTGCTCCCTGGCGCGAGTGGGACCTGACTTCCCGCGAAACCCTGCTGGCCTATTGTGACGAGCATGGTATTCCGGTTGAGAAAAAACAGGGCAACAAGTCGCCTTATTCCATGGATGCCAACCTGCTGCATATTTCCTACGAAGGCGGCATCCTGGAGGATCCCTGGGCGGAGCCTGAAGAGGATATGTGGCTGTGGAGTGTGTCGCCCGAGCAGGCGCCCGAAGCGCCAACTTACCTGGAACTGACCTACGAGAAGGGTGATATCGTTGCGATTGACGGCAAGGCCATGTCACCGGCTGAAGTCCTGACCTACCTGAACAAAGTGGGCGGCGAAAATGGTATTGGCCGTGTCGATATCGTAGAAAACCGTTTTGTGGGCATGAAGTCGCGCGGCTGTTATGAAACGCCGGGCGGCACCATCATGCTGAAGGCACACCGTGCCATCGAATCCATTACGCTGGATCGTGAAGCGGCTCACCTGAAGGACAGCCTGATTCCTAAATATGCAGAAATCATTTACAACGGTTACTGGTGGTCGCCTGAGCGTAAAGCCATGCAGGCCCTGATTGACCAGACGCAAACTCACGTTAACGGTAACGTGCGCGTTAAGCTCTACAAGGGTAACGTTATTGTGGTAGGACGTCAGTCTAAGGACAGCCTGTTTGATGAAAGCATTGCTACTTTTGAGGACGATGCCGGCGCCTATAACCAGAAAGATGCTGAAGGCTTTATCCGCCTCAACGCATTGCGTCTGCGTATTGCCGCGAGCAAAGGCCGTGATCTGCTGTAACCTGTTTGTTAGTTTTGTGAGTTAGAATGATGGGAAGCCCATAACGGCTTCCCATTTTTTTAGGGGCGAAATTTATGAGAATTCTCCACACCATGCTAAGGGTCGGCGACCTGCAACGATCCGTCGATTTTTATACCAATGTCCTGGGTATGCGCCTGTTGCGCCAATCCGATAACGAGGAATATAAATATACCCTGGCTTTTGTCGGCTACGGTGACGAAGCCGATGAAGCCGTGCTCGAACTCACCTATAACTGGGGTGAGAGCGACTATGACCTGGGTAACGCCTTTGGGCATATCGCCATTGAAGTGGATGATGTTTATTCGGCCTGTGAGCGTATTCGGGAAAAGGGCGGGCAGGTAACGCGTGAGCCAGGTCCCGTTAAGGGCGGCACCACCGAGATTGCTTTTGTAAAGGACCCGGATGGTTACGCGATCGAATTGATCAGCGCCAGGCATGCTGCAAAGGGATTGCAGGGGTAGACGGTGTGAAGGCGTTGATGACCCCATAAAAAAAGCCGCATCATGCGGCTTTTTTTATGGCTTGGCGGCAGGTTTACACCCAGCCGGTATCCTTACGTTTGGGTTTCAGGGAAGGAAGTACCAACCCCAGTACCAGCCCTAACAGAATGGCGCCGGCACCCAGCATAAAGAACTGGTTGTTAGCATCGTCCTTGAGACGTTCATTGTCGGAACTCAGAAGGTCGATTTTATTTTTGAGTTGCTGGTTTTCCTCAATCAACTGCTGGTTCCGCTGGTTAATGCTGATCGCATTTCCGGAAACCTCTTTGACGTAGCTCAATTCCTTTTCCAGCTTGCTGTTGGTGTTTTGCAGGGCCTGGTTCTGGCGGCTCAGCTCCGAGGCATTTTGCTCGGCATTGGAACGGCCGCTGAGCAGCTCGGTATTTTGCTCTTTTAAGGTAGCCAGTTGTTTTTGCACCTGGGCCAGGCGGTGTTTGGCGATCGGCTGATCAACCAGGTAGCGAGATAATACCCAACCCTCTGTACCTTTGCTGGTTTTTACCTTGGTGTACCCGGTTTCCTTGTCGACGTCCAGAACCTCCATGGCGGTTCCGCTGGCTGGGTAAGCAATAATCCGATAGGCATTGGTTTGACCGGTGCGCATGGGCGCCTGAAAGCTATCCGTAATATAAACCGTCTTGGCCAGCAGCGGGCTGCTTACCAGCAGTGAAGCCATGATAAGTGCAATTTTCTTCACGTCTGATCCTCGCCGGTACCGCTTAGGGCAGTACTTTTTTGAAGGGCTTAACGGTGACGGACTGGTAAACGCCCGCGTCCATGTAAGGGTCGGCATCGGCCCAAGCCTGCGCAGCGTCCAGTGATTCGAACTCTGCAATAACCAGGCTACCGGTGAAACCTGCTTCGCCGGGATCGTCGGAATCAATAGCGGGGTGTGGGCCGGCAATCAATAAACGGCCTTGCTCCTTAAGGGCTTCAAGACGGGCAATATGCGCAGGGCGCGCTTCTTTTCTCAGGGGCAGGCTGTTAGGGATATCCTGGCTGATAATGGCATAAAACAGAGACATAAAAGATCCTTGGGTTTAGCAGGTGTTAAAAGGGTTATTCGTTGGTATTGGGCTTTTCAGCCTGTTTGCGGTCAATGTGCCGGGTCAGGTAAATGCCCTGCAGCACGATGAAAATCAAGGTCAGTCCGAGCATGCCGAATAACTTGAAGTTCACCCAGGCCTCTTCCGAGAACTGGCCGCTGAAAGCGACGTAAAGGTTGGCCAGGCCGCTGAAGATAAAAAATCCGACCCACATGTAGTTCAGGCGTGCCCAGATCGCGGGTGTAAGTTCCAGTTGGTTGCCCATCATACGCTGCAGGATGTTTTTGCTGCCAATGAACTGGCTGCCAAGAAACACCAGTGCAAAGAGCCAGTTCACCACGGTGGGTTTCCATTGAATAAAGGCCTGGTTTTTAAACAGAATGGTGGCGCCGCCCAGCAGGACAACCAGTGCCAGCGTCACCAGGTACATTTTCTCGATCTTGCGTGTGCGCCAGTAGGACCAGGCAACCTGGGCAATGGTGGCGGGAATAAGTACGGCGGTTGCAGTGATCATATTGCCGGTGTACTTGTAAACGGCAAAGAAGATGACGATAGGGAAAAAGTCGAACAGTAATTTTTTCATTGTGACGTTTCTAGCGCTGGAAAGTGATCGATTATAAAAGACTTATTATAGACAAGACAGTTTCATCACCGGGAAAAGAAATTTTACGCGTTTTATCCGGTCAAACCCGATTCGCAATTTAAGCGTAAAAACTTTTTGTTATACAGGTTATGTTTACGCTGCTCGACAGTCATAAGTGGTATGATTTTGCCAAACTGAAATGCATCAAATACGGATAGTTTAATGCCCAAAAGACTTTTGCCTTTAGTGATTCTTGCGGTGGCGCTGGGGCTCGCTGTGCTGGCTTTTCTGAATCCGCCACGCAGTGAACGAATCGTTGAAACCGAACCTAATCGACTGGCCGTCGAAGTGCTCGAATTGGAGGCGAAACCCTATCGGGTCCTGCTGCAAAGTTACGGCACCGTCAGGCCGCGAACCCAGAGCGAGCTGGTTCCGCAGGTTTCCGGCAAAATTGTCAGTATCAGCCCCAACTTCCGCAATGGCGGGTTTTTCGAGGCGGGCGAGTTGCTGGTACAGATTGATGAGCGTGATTACCGGGCGGAAGAAAGCCGTGCGCGCGCCAGTTTGATCGAAGCGCGTCAGGCCTTGGTGCAGGAGCAGGCCCAGGTCGACCAGGCCCGCGAAGACTGGCTTCGCCTGGGTAATAAGGGCGAACCGCCGGCGCTGGTATCGCGCGAGCCTCAGTTCAAGGCCGCTCAGGCCCGGGTGCTGGCGGCGGAAGCGGCGCTGGATACGGCTGAGGCCAACCTGGACAGGACGCGCATCGTGGCGCCTTATGCCGGGCGCATGCTGGAAAAAAAGGTGGACGTTGGGCAGGTTGTCAGTGCAAATACGTCATTGGCTGATATTTATGCCGTCGATACGATTGAGGTGCGCCTGCCGTTGAAAAACCGCGACCTGCCTTTTATTAACCTACCCGAGAGTTATCGTTTTGCTGAAGTCGAGCACAGCCTGCCCGCCGTTAAATTGCTGTCGGATCTGGCGCGATCCGAACAATGGCAAGGGCGGATTGTACGCACTGAAGGCGCCATTGATGCGGCCAGCCAACAGCTTTATGTCATTGCCCAGATCGACGATCCCTACGGGGAGCAGTTCCGTGACAAGCAACCCTTGAAAATCGGCCAGTATGTCACCGCAGAAATTGAAGGGCGTGAACTGCCCGATGCCCTGGTGATTCCAACCCGGACCATTTATCAGGGCACTTATGTCTATACGGTGCATGAAGGCAAACTGTTACGGCGCGATATCAGCATCGGCTGGCAGAATGCTGAAGAAGCGCTGGTGGTTTCCGGCCTTGAGGCGGGTGACCTGCTGGTAATAACGCCCCTAGGGCAGGTGGCTTCCGGTACCCTCGTTAAAATTGTCAGTGCTGACAATGCGCAAAACGAAGCATTAAGCCAAAGCAAAGCTGACGCAGGGCCAACGGCAGGAACACTCTGATGATCAGCTGGTTTGCACGAAACCATGTGGCAGCCAACCTGCTGTTGATGACCATCCTGTTTCTTGGCGGTTATTCGGTCGTAAAACAGTTGCCCCTGGAGGTATTTCCGCGTTTCGATCCGGATGTCGTTACCGTTTCCGTTGTTCTGCGCGGCGCGACCCCGGAGGAGGTCGAGCAGAGCGTTGCCATTCGCATCGAAGAGGCATTGCTTGATCTGGAGGGAATCGAGAAGGTCATCAGCCGCTCCACCGAAGGCATGACAACGGTCACCCTGGAAATTGACGACGATTATTCACCGCGCGAACTCCAGGCCGACATCAAAAGCCGGGTGGATGCCATTAATACCTTTCCTGTGGAGGCCGAAAAGCCTGTGGTAAGCCTCCAGCAGTGGCGGCAGCGTGTGATTGCGGTAACGGTTTCCGGCGAATACGGCGACCGGGAGGTGAGGGAGTATGTCGAGCGGGTGCGTGACGACTTGCTGCGACTGCCTGAAATCAGCCAGGTCGACCTGACAGCTGTGCCGAATTTTGAAATCGGTATTGATGTCTCCCAGGATCAGCTGCGCGAATATGGGCTCACCTTAACCCAAATTGGGCAAGCCATTACCAACAGCTCCCTGGACTTAACGGCCGGTAATATTCGTGCCGAAGGCGGCGAAGTACTGATTCGTTCCAAGGGACAGGCCTACCGGCGCAACGAGTTTGAGCAAATTGTCGTCAAAACCAACCCGGATGGCAGTATTCTGCGGCTGGGCGATGTTGCCCGGGTCAATGACGGCTTTGAGGAAGTGCCGATTCGAACCCGCTTTAACGGCGAACCGGCCGCGATGATTGAAATTTTCCGTGTGGGTAACCAGAGTGCCATCGAGGTTGCCGATGCCGTGCATGACTATATCGACAAGGTTCAAGCGGAACTGCCAGAAAGTATTAATATTTCCTACTGGGACGACGATTCCGAAATCGTAAAGAACCGCCTGAGCACCCTTACGCGTAGTGCGATCCAGGGCGGTATTCTGGTCTTGCTGCTGTTGACGCTGTTTTTGCGCCCAGCCATTGCCTTTTGGGTGTTTATTGGCGTGCCGGTCAGCTTTATGGGCGCCTTCTTCGTGATGAACCTGATGGGGCTCAGCATTAATATCGTCAGCCTGTTCGGTTTTATCCTGGTGCTCGGTATTGTGGTGGACGATGCGATCGTCACGGGCGAAAACGTGTATCGCCATATGCGCGGCTCTGAAACAGGACTCCAGGCCGCCATCAATGGCACCAAGGAAGTGGCCGTGCCGGTGACCTTCGGGGTGTTGACCACCATCGCCGCTTTTATACCGATGGCTTTTATCGAAGGATTCCGTGGCGCGATTTTTGGGCAGATTACCCTGGTGGTGATTCCCGTGCTGATCTTTTCCCTGATCGAGTCCAAGTTTGTGCTGCCTGCACACCTTAAGCATGTCAGGCTGCCCCATGACGGCGGCGTCAGGAACCGGCTTGAGGAATGGCAGCAGCGCTTTGCCAACCGCTTTGAGCAGATCATTCTCAAGCGTTACCGCCCCTTGTTGAAGCTCTGCCTGCGGCATAGTTGGTCGGTACTGGCGCTTTTTATCGGCACCTTTATCTTGCTGATGAGCATGGTAACCAGCGGTTGGACCCATTTCACCTTTTTCCCGCGCGTTCCCAGTGAAACCGCCCGAGCCACCCTGACGATGCCGGCGGGTACCGCTTACGAAGTCACGGACCGTTACATCAACCATATGCTGGCGTCGGCCCGGACACTGCAGGATAAATACCGGGACGAGGAGACAGGCAAAAGCATTATTATCAATATTCTTGGCGTGACAGGTGCAGAGGGAGAAGTTACCAATACCGGCAATGTCATGTTTGAAGTGGAGCCCCCCGAGGATCGCGAACTGCCCATTGAAACCACCGATCTGGTGAACGAATGGCGCGATTTAATTGGCCCGATTCCAGGCGCTGAATCATTGCTGTTCCGGGCAGAAATCGGTCGTGGCGGTGCGCCCATCGATGTCCAGCTGACAGGACGCTCGTTGCCCCAGCTGGGCGAAGTGGTTGAAGAAATCCGCGAGCGTCTCGGTCAGTACCCCGGCGTTTTTGATATTGAGGACAGCCTGACCAGTGGTAAGGAAGAGTTGCAACTGGAACTCACCCCCCAGGGGCATGCCTTGGGACTGACCCGTGCCGATGTGATTCGCCAGGTGCGCCAGGCCTTCTTCGGCCTGGAGGTGCAGCGCATCCAGCGGGGGCGTGACGATGTGCGGGTGATGCTCCGTTTGCCGCTGGAAGAGCGTAAATCGCTGGCTGACCTGGAAGAAATTTTGATTAATACCGCCACCGGTTCCGTGCCCCTTGCGCATGTGGCCACCTTAACGCCAGGTCGGAGCCCCTCGGCGATCTATCGTATCGACCATTACCGCACCGTTAACGTACGTGCCGATATTGATAAGGAAAGCGTCAATATGCTGGTGTTGCAGCAGGACCTCACGGCTTTCCTGGATGACCTGCTGCAAAGCTATCCGGGCGTTCGCTACCAATTGGAAGGCGAAGCCCGTGAGCAACAGGAAACCTTCGGCTCGCTGGCCTGGGGGCTGTTGTTTACCCTGTTTGTGGTTTACAGCCTGCTGGCGATCCCCTTTAAATCCTACACCCAGCCCTTTATCGTCATGTCCGTCATTCCCTTCGGGTTTATCGGCGCCATGGTCGGGCACTGGATTATGGGCATGAACCTTACCATCATGAGTATCATGGGCCTGATGGCGCTGTTGGGTGTGGTGGTGAACGACAGCTTGGTGCTGGTGGACTTTATCAACCAGCGGCGACGCTCGAAAGTCGGGTTGTTGAAATCCATTTTGCTTGCTGGCACGGTGCGCTTCCGCCCGGTGATGCTGACCTCGGCAACCACCTTTATTGGCCTGATGCCGCTACTGTTTGAGAAATCCACCCAGGCGCAATTCCTCATTCCCATGGCCGTTTCGCTCGGCTTCGGCATCCTGTTCGCAACCCTCATCACCCTGATTATGGTACCGATTAACTACCTGCTGTTGGCCAGGGCTAAGCTGTGGATGGATGAAAAGCGGGGAAGGGGTGAGCAGGCTGGGGTGCTCGATCATTAGGTTTAATGGAGTTTGACAGCCACACTTGAGAAGCGTATAAATTTTCAACTATGTGTGTAGTGCGGGTTAGTTGGTAAGTGAGGCCCGTAACGAAATAAGGACTGTTGGAAATACCATTTCAGGGATTGATGGAATGTTCGATATCGCTTCCACATTAGGTGCAAAACGTTCGTTTTCACTTTTCACTTGTTGTGTCCAAAGTGCTCTTTTCATTTTATTGATGGGAGTTGCTTTCCTGATCAGCCCCTTTGTCAAAGCCGAATCCGTACAAGGTAAGATCGTTCGGCTTGAGTCTTGTATACATTCAGTTTCGGATAGTCCAGAAGCATTCACTTTAGTGACGCTTGATAATAATAACGTGTATAGGTTAGGCGTTACGCATAGGAGTGATTCTCATCTGGCGGCTTCTCGTAGAAATATTTATTCCATGCTTCTTGTGGCCTATGAACGGGATTACACCGTTGGGTTCGTGACGGATTATGGTGCCAAAATAAAGTGTGGGATAAGTACTCTCGGGCATATTCAAACACTCGTATTTGATAAAGCACTTAATTAATGCGCCTTTAGAAGGAGCATGACTGGTAAAGGGGCACTGGATACAAAAGGGTTTTGATAAAACGTTGCGTTTTACTATTAGCGCATAATTTTTTACACATTTTATGGATGCGTTTTTACAGTGATCAAACCCTAGGCAGGAGGACAGAGCTAGTTTCTAGCTTGATGAGTAATACCTGCCTGAAATAGATTTTGGACGTTAGGACATCTAGGCCAGATGGCCAAAGATAATAAAAAATCAAGCAATGACACGGATAGGGAAGAAGTCATGCGAAAACAAAAAAAATGTTTTTCTTTTGTTTTGAATTTGGTTGGGGTTATCGCATTAAGTCTTTTGTTCGGAGTTAAGCAAGTAGCTGCCGAAGAGTTTACCGCCAACTATTACGATCTTTATTTTGGCGATCTCAATGCTGATGGTTACGATGATGTTTATCTGAAAGCCAAAAAACAGCTGCTGATCATTGCCGGTGATATCAGCACCCCGATTTTTATTCCTCCTTCCGTTCCCAGTTACTCCATTCTTTCCAACGGCAACGTGGATTATGCGGATCCTGTTGTAGATGAGACGGTCGATGTAAGTCAATTAACCCTCCACGAAGAGCGGTTTTTAATAGGCGACTTTAATGGTGATGGGTATAGAGATGCATTCGTTCATGTTACAGGTTTAGGAGTTGATAGCTTTACTTTAGCTGGTGGTGAAGTTGGCCAAGCGCCCGTGATTTTGCAGCAAAACTTAAGTGATGTTAGCAACTATGAACTTGCATATGCTGACATTTAGATTGGCGACTTAAATGAAGATGGTATTGATGACATCATTATCACAGGCTATGTAGGTCTTCTAGGTTCTGAAAATGGTGGGCTAGTTAGTTTAACCGAAAAATACAGTCATCCGGGAATGGCTGATATCGTACTAGACAGTCAGGTAGGGAGTACTGCTGGCGAGTTCCGTGTTGATGAGTCAGGTAGTGCGACCTATAACATTCCCATTGCAACGGTTGCGGGCACTGCGGGTGTTGCTCCCCAAATCTCATTGAACTATGCCAGTCAATCCGGCAATGGCTTGGTAGGTAAAGGCTGGTCTATCAGTGGTTTGTCAGCGATTACGCGTTGCCGGCAGACGCTTTTTCAGGACCAGAACGCCCAGCCTATTAAATGGTCTGCGGAGGATCGCTTCTGTTTGGATGGACAGCGCCTGGTTTTAGAGGGTGGTGCAAATTACGGTGATGTGGGCGCAATCTACAAAACAGAAACGGACAGTTTTGCCAAAATTACCAGCGTTGGCGGCACTGTCGGGCACCCAAATTATTTCACTGTAGAGCGTAAGGACGGTTCCACTTCTTTCTATGGTTACGGTGTTTCAGCCAAGCTCAATAATGATAACGGTGCCACCCTGACCTGGGCGCAAAATGAGTTTAGGGACAGTGTCGGCAATGCCATCGTTTTCGAATACCTCAATGATGCTGAAGGGCAGCGTATTGATAAAATTCGTTACGCCTATGGTGGCCTGAGTACGACACAGACTTATCTGGAGTTTACCTACCAGGATCGACCAGACCATATTGCCGGCTATGTGGCCGGACATGAATTCAAAACGCTTAAGCTTTTAAAGGATATTCGCTCCTATAACGAAGGCACCTTAATACGCCAATACAACCTGGCGTATCTGGAAACGCCCGCCAGCGATGCGGGCAATAAAGTCAGTAAATTGGCAAGGGTCCAAGAGTGCCGTGATATCTACTGTCTGCCTCCAACCAGCTTTACCTGGTCCGACGATGAGTTGGGTTTTGCAGGTTCAACCGGTTCTGTCGCCGTCAGTACGGAAAAAGATGCCGCCTTTATCGGGTATCGCCCGGCGGATATCAATGGTGATGGCTATATGGATATGGCCTGGTTCGATCTGGATATTGACAGCGGTGATACGGAATATCGCTTCCGTTACATGCTTTCCGACGGTAACAAACTTCAACATGCTTCATTCTCCAATGGCGCTGCTTTTATCGAATACCATGAGGATTTGGATGAAACGGTAAAAATGGAGGCCATCGACTACAACGCTGATGGTCGCAGTGATATCGCGGTTTATAACAGCCGCTCCAATCTTTGGAAAGTTTATCTTTCCAAGCCTCAACCCAATGGTAATTGGAAGTTGAATGCTTCACCTATCAGTCTTACAGGTATTAGTCGTACAGCTGTTTTTAGAGACTTTAATAGTGATGGCTTAACTGATGTGTTGTATTGGGCTGGCAGCGGGAATAATTTTTATATCCGATACTTAACTCGTGATCCTAACAAAAGTGCCGGGTCTTCAACGTATTATCATTTTGGAAGCCCGATTAAGATGGCAAATATGCCTTGGCCTTCTGTTTCAGCCTTGAGGAGGCTGAATCGGCAGGATGTTGTTACAAAAAGCCCTGACTCAGTTCATATTGACCCAAGTAATGTGGATTTTAATGGTGATGGTCGTAATGATGTAGTGATTAGCTATGGCGGTAAATATTACGCTAGAACAGGTCGGGGTTGGCACACATCTCTAAGTATTAAGTGGCAAAAGCGCTATGCATTGGTACAAGATGGTGAAGGCTTTGTGATCTTTAAAGAGCTTAAATCAAGTATGCCGGAAGGCGTCAAGGGGGGGATTCGGATCGTGCAGCTCCAAAAAGAATACCAAAATTCACTGATATTAACGGTGATGGGCTAACCGATTTAGTATATGGGAAACTTGAAAACGTTGGTAATCAACAGGTTTGTACAGGTTCGGGGCGATATAAAAAATGTAGTCAGAAGAAAGATGAAAGTTGGTATTACCAAATAAACACTGGAACTGGTTTCACCTCAGCAATTCAGTTAGCTAATTATAATTACTCTCGCGAGGTCTCTAGCTTAGAAAAGTGGAGTGGCTATCAAGTACAGTTTACTGACTTCAATGGAAACGGCTATCAGGATTTGATGTGGATAAGTGGGGGGCAGTTAAAGCTCAGAATTTGGGACGGCACACAATTTAACCCTGTACAAAATATTAAGTCAGTCAGTACCGGCACCCACCTGATGATGGATGTTAATGGTGATGCCCGGCCGGATCATGTTCGTTTCCAAACGGGTCAATACGGTAAAGTCTATTTCTACCCCAATAAGGGGGCCGACGAAGCCCGTAATGTCATTACAAAAATTACCAATGGTTTGGGCAACGAAACTGACATTACCTATGGCTCTCTCAATCGCAGTGGACATTATGAAAGCCTGACGGTTGGGGCGACTTCCAATTCGGGCAGGCGCTGTACCCGTTCCGGTTGTTTCGACTACACCTATTCGCCTGCTGAGATTACATCTTTCTACACGGCGCTTAATACCGGCTGGCAGGCTAATTTGCCGTCCGGATCTCCCAATCTGGGTGTGCTGGTTCCTACGCTGGAGTTTAATGGGCCGGTATATGTGGCCACTAATGTCAGCAGTAGTGCTCCAACCGCCGGTAATGCCAATGCCAAAAGCAGTATCAGCTACTACTACGGCGAAGCCCGTTTACAAGCCGCAGGTCGCGGTTTCCTCGGCTTTGAAAAAATTCTCACGGTGGATGAACAAACCCAGGTTGAAACCACCACACAGTACCGTCAGGACTGGCCCTTTATTGGCTATCCGCTTAAAACTGAAGTGCGCAAAGGTAATGGTGAACTGCTCAGCATGTCGGAAAATGTCTGGCAGATAAAAGGTTTTGATAACACCTGGTCTGCTACTGCGCTGGCTTCAGGTACTGCCGCATTGGGGGCCGTGAAACCTTTTCTCGGTGATAGCCTTGAGCAAACCTATGAGGCGAGCTCAGTCACGGATAGCAGCGATGTTGCCGTTGGCGCGCTACTGCAAACGGTGGCCACCAACAACACCTACGATGATTACGATAATCTGCTGACCATTCATGTAACAACCATTAATGGTGGCGATAGTTTTACCAAAAGTACCGTGAATGAATACGGGGCCAGCACTTACGACCAGGAAATGGGTCGGTTGAGCCGTACCACCGTTACCAGTACACGCACGGTGAGTGGTTTGACCGACAGTGAAACCCGTACGTCCGCTTTCACCTACTACACCGCCGGAGCATTAAAGGGCCTGCTGCATACCGAAGTAATTGAGCCGGACGATGCGCTTTACCCCCTGACTACGACACACGAATACGACGGTTTTGGAAACAAAATCAAAGCCACTCAAAGCGGCGCAGGCGTGATCTCGCGCTACAGCCGTTCCGAGTACGATGCGAAGGGGCGCTACGTTGAAAAAACCTACAACGCCTACGAGCAGCTTACAGAGCGTGTGATTGCCCGTAACGAGTACGGCGCACCTACACAGGTTCAGAATATCGATGGCGTAAATACCTTTATCTATTACAGCCAGCTGGGCCGTGAATACCTGCGTAGCAGCGATACCGGTGCCTGGTCGCAGGCGGTGATGCAGTTCTGTACCATTGCCGGTACCAACTGCCCCAACGATGCCAGTTATAAGGTCACAACAACGGCTGGCGGTGGTAGCGAAAGTGCCGAATATTTCGATATTCTTGGTCGCGGCATACGTAAAGCCTCTCGTAATTTTGACGGTAATTGGGTTTATCAGGATACCGAGTATGACAATCTCGGGCGTGTTATCCGTGCCTCGACACCCTATGAAGTGGGCTACACCGCTTACTGGACAGAAAATGAGTACGACATTCTGGGGCGGGTACGTAAAACCACCTTGCCTGATGCCAGTGTCAGCACAATGGCTTATACGGGGTTGAGCACCACCTATACCAACGCGAAAAACCAGAACAAAACCGAGACTAAAAATGTCCTTGGTGAGCTGGTTGAGGTGATTGATCACCTGGGAGGAAAGGCGCAATACCGTTACGACGCGCAGGGCAATATGATCGAAATGAAAGCCATCGGCACCGATCTTGCTAACGGCGTCAATGGCACGATCACCACCACCTTGGCCTATGATCTGCTGGGCCGTAAAACCAGCATGGACGATCCCGATAAAGGGCACTGGGAGTATGACTACAACGCCTTTGGCGAGCTGGTCGAGCAGCGCGATGCCAAGGGTCAGAAAAGCGTCATGACCTACGATACCCTGGGTCGCCAGAAAACCCGCCAGGACTATAAAGCGGGTAATGTGCTGGAGGGCGATACCACCTGGACCTACAACAACGGTACCGATCCAGCCAATAGCAATGGCCTGGGGCAGGTACTCAACGTTGTCGATAGCGTCAGCGGTTACGTTAAACTGGTCAACTACGATGTTTACGGACGTGCCGATGAAACGGTTACCAGCCTGGGTGTAAACGGGGCTGATGGCGATCACTACGAAAAAGTCACCTATGACGGTTTCGGTCGCACGCTGGATGTGTTCGATGCTGCGCGCGATAACAATAGTTACGGCACCAACGGCGTCAAAAATATCTATAACAGCTACGGCTACCTGCACAAGGTCGTGGATGTTGAAATAGACGGTAGTGGCAA
Organism: Pseudomonadales bacterium; assembly: GCA_041395865.1. Lineage (GTDB taxonomy): Bacteria > Pseudomonadota > Gammaproteobacteria > Pseudomonadales > IMCC2047 > IMCC2047. The sequence continues at coordinate 25,583 of JAWKZQ010000011.1, read as the reverse complement.
CCCGAACCAGACTTACTACGAAGTGCTGGAAATGGATGCCTTCGGTAACGTCACCAGGGAGCGTCTGGGTAACGGCTACACCACCACCCGCAGCTACGACAGCAAGACCGGTCGCCAGACCAATATGATTGCTACCTTAGGCGTCAGCATCCATACCTTGATTGATGTGGGCAGTGAGTGGGATGAGCTGGGTAATTTAACCAGACGTACCCAGAAGCGTTACGACAACAGCAATGTCCTCGCCAGTGATAGGGAGGAAACGTTTGGTTACGATGGGTTGAATCGCCTGACCACTGCGGCTGTTGCCGGTGGATCAACGCTGACGACGACCTTTGACAGCTTCGGTAATATCAAATCCAAGAGTGATGTGGGCGACTATAGCTATGCCGGGGTGAATGGCGGCAGCGGTGGGCCGCATGCGGTGACGAGTACAATTGATTCAGCCAGTACAAGTGGCTTTATCAACTATCACTACGATGCCAACGGTAACCTGACTCAGGACGATACCGGGCGAACCCTGACCTATACCAGCTTCGACAAGCCCAGCCTGATTACCAAAGGCAACCACCAGATTGCCTTTGAGTACGGGCCTGATCGAGCGCGATATAAGCGGGTGGATATCAATACCTCCACAAACGAAGTAACCACCACCTTGTATATTGGCAGCGTGGAGAAAATCACCAAACCTGATGGCAGCCGAGAGTTTAAGCGTTACATCAACGGCGTTGCCATTGTAACCGAGACCTATGCGCCGGTTGTCGGCGGTTCTGGTGGTGACATCATTGTCGACAACCAGGATGCCAACACCAGTTCAACCGGTGCCTGGCATGTCTCCACTGCGCCAAATGCATGGAGTGGCCAGTCAGTCTATAACGATAGCGGGCATACCTTTACCTGGACGCCGAGCGTTACCAATGCCGGCACCTACAAGGTCTACGCCTGGTGGACGTATCACCAAAACCGTTCGAATCAGGTGCCTTACACGATTTACCATGCGTCTGGCTCAGACACCGTGGAGGTTAACCAGCTGGATCAATCCCAGGCTGGGCAGTGGGTGCTCTTGGGCACCTACGACTTGCAACGCCGGCACAGCGGGTTATGTGGAGCTCAGCAACCCCAACGGCCAGGCCTCGGCGGATGCGATCAAACTGGAACCGGTGAATGCACAACCGTCCGGTTATCAGTTGCAGGGCACCACTGAACAGTACCTGTACAAGGATCACCTCGGTTCGATCCTGTTGATCACCGAACAGGGCGACGGTGCCAATGCCGTGCCGGTGGCGCAGGGCATGAGCTTCGACCCCTGGGGCAAACGCCGTCACGATTCCAACTGGACGGAGTACAGTGCGGCGGCGCTGGTCAGCTTCGATCACAGCATTACCACCCGTGGTTTCACCGGGCATGAAATGCTTGATGAGGTGGGCCTGATCCATATGAACGGACGGATTTATGATCCGCATCTGGCGCGGTTTGTGCAGGCGGATCCGTTTGTGCAAGATCCGGGGAATGTTCAGAGTCTTAATAGATACTCGTATGTGCTGAATAATCCGTTGAATGCTACGGATCCGAGTGGGTTTATAAGTCTTGGGGATGTGTTCAAGATAGCGGTTATTGCTGTTGCGGCATATTTTACAGCAGGATGGGCTGCTAATGCTTATTTTACAGCAGGGGCTGAAGCAGCTATTGCGGCTGGAACAGTTTCGCAGGCAACCTGGGTGGCTCTTGGAGCTGAGGCAGCAATCGTAGGAGGGGCTGTTGGGGGGTTTACTGCAGGGGCATTGGCTACGGCATTTGCGGGAGGAAATTTTAAAGATGTAGTAAAAGGAGGTTTGTTTGGGGCCGTTTCTGGAGCAGCATTTGGGGCTATTGGTCAGCAGGCTTGGGGGTTACCAGGTAAAGCTCTGGCTCATGGAGTCACCGGAGGTGTGATGTCTGAGTTGCAGGGAGGCAAATTTGGGCATGGATTTATCAGTGCTGGTTTCTCAAAGCTTGCCAATGTTAATAGCATTATTGGTTATGGTGCTGATAAGGCTCACTTGAGAGTTGGTTTGGCTGCCATTCTTGGTGGGACGCTTTCTGATGCAACGGGAGGCAAATTTGCTAATGGAGCGGTCTCAGCTGCATTTGGGCAAGTTTTTAATGGGGAAAGTGACCCTAAGAATCAGAGCTCACAAGCAGGAAATCCCAAGAAGTGGTACCACATATTAGGTGAGAAACCTCAGAGGTGATGGGGTAAAGGCGGAGATTAAGAAACATGAAAATATTATTCGTCGAGTTGCAGTTGATCAACAAGTTGACCCTCGTTTAATTAAGGCAATTATTTATGAGGAAATGACACACCAGCTTCCAGGTGAGAATACTTTAGAGTTGTTTGGAGCTGGGAACACATTTGGTTTAGGTCAAGTTACGGAAGGCTACTTTGGCTATAGCGCAAAAGAGCTTTGGAATCCAAAAATTGGTATTTATGCAATAGGGCGTCATTTGAACAATCTCCAGTCACAACCTTTAATTAATCACGATCGCCCTGTTGAATCTATAGCAACTAAATACAATTGTGGTGGCTGTAGTGAGATACGAGATTATGGAAAAAGGGTACGTTCATATATGAGCTATTTCTAATGAAAAGTAAGATTATTGAGTATTGGGGGATTGGAATAAATTGCGTTGTTATTTTTATTTTTCTAGCAGTGGCGATCTTTCCATTTATTTATAACGAGCACCTATCATCTTTAGGTAGGTTTTCGAAAACAATTGAAATCGGTGAGCAAGAAGAGATTGTTGTTAAAAAATTTCAAAACTTTCAAATAGAATACTCTAGCTCTACTAGTGTTGATGAAGGTTATTACAGTATTGATCTTTACGGCGAGAAAATACCTGAATCTAGAATTATCTCGTTATATCAAGAAAGTATTTTTGAAGACATTCAGTTTCGAGTTCTTTTTAAAGACCAAAAAGTTGTGCAAATGATATTTATCAGTGATTAAAAAAGAAATAATTCAAATAGGGGACAGACCCCGTTTTTCGGTGGTTTAAGTCTGAGTAAAGGGCGAGACGGTTTTTATGTTGAATAACAAGGATGTTATTGATGCCAAGACGGCCAAGAAAAAGGGGACGCATTTATTTTTTAGAAAAGAAAAAGGGGACGCATTTATTTTTTAGAAAAAGCAATAATTGAGATCAGAGTCGAATTTATTTAGGGAATAAATAAGGGAAAAGGACATATGAAAAGCGGGAAAAAGGGGACGCATTTATTTTAGGGCTTGAAGGAGTCAGCCATGCCAAGGAAGGCGAGGGTGTTGGTGCCAAATTGTCCGCACCATGTGGTGCAGCGCGGACATAACCGCAAAGCGGTATTTTTGGCCGAAGAGGATTATCAGTTCTATCTCAATAATTTGCAGGAATGGAAAACAGCGCTGGGTATCAAGCTGTATGCCTGGTGTTTAATGACCAATCATATCCACCTTGTAGTGGAGCCGGGAAAGGATGCGAAGGATCTTTCGACCCTGATGAAACGGGTTAACGGCAGGCAAGCCGCTTATGTAAACAAATTGGAAGGGCGTAGCGGGGCGCTTTGGGAGGGCCGTTACAAAGCAAGCCCAATTCAAAAAGAGGCTTATTTGTTAGCTTGTTGCCGCTATGTGGAGTTGAACCCTGTTAAAGCCGGCATGGTGCTTAAAGCTGCCGATTACCTTTGGTCAAGTTATCAGGAACGCATTTTCGGGCAAGGCAGGAAGTTACTTAATGCAGCTGATCAATATCTGGAATTAGGCGTTACAGCTGAGGAGAGAAAACGGCGTTATATAGAATTTTTAGAGTCGGGTATTACGTCAGCGGAACAGAGATTTATTCAGGAATCGGTAAGCCGTAATCAGCTTACAGGTAATGCGCGATTTATTGATGAAATAGAGATGCGAACGGGTATGAGGGTTGAGCAACGAGGACGGGGAAGGCCAAGGAAAGATGAAAAATAAATCCGTCCCCTTAACTTAACACTAACAATGGACAATGAGGTAAAGGATTATGATTTTTAAACCAGCCCGCTTGGGCGTTTTTCTCGCATTATTTTTATTCTTATCTTCCCCAGCTTATGCCGCCTTTGAGTGGAAAGGGCCTTTTACTATCAAGGAGATTACTCATAGAGCGGAAAATAGTCTGGCGGTGCTTACTGTGGCAGTTGACGAAATAAACTTGATTAGCTCTGGGTGCCCCATTTCTGACCAAGAAGGTTTCGTAAGCTATTGGGCCTCGACTACGAACGGTTACCATAGCCAGTGGAATTCTATGCTGATGGCGTCTCAAGCACAGGGCAAAAAGGTTATGTTATTCATAGATAGCAGCACATGTAGTACTTGGGCTGGCGCCAGATTCTTTGGCGTAAAAATATTACCCGAATGAAATCGGGGCGGAGTGATTAAAAGATAATCTGATCGGAACGCATGGATAAGCCAGTAAATGGCTGATTTGTTATTTGTGACGAGGTTTAACTCATCCGGGGCATTATAGGAAATAAAGGAAAAGGACTTATGAAAAAGACCGTAGCATTAATGGCTAAAATCGCCGCTATTCTAGCTGTTCCCTCGTTTGCCTGGGCCGAAACTGTAACCGGAAATGTGGAAGCCGTTTCCTTCTGTGAGTGGAAGCAAGATTTTGTTGCCAATCTTATAAAGGTTGATGGTTACTGGTATCGGGGCGAGGAATCTAGTACGGGGGCTTCGAGTGTCCGTTTGACTTTGCACCAGTGGTGGTTATCGGCGCCAATGGCGGCCCTGACGTCAGGTAAAACAATCACCATGACTTATAAGCCCGTCACTGAAAACCGGTGTGGAAAGGCCGTTGTAGGGCAGTTTGACTATGCGGGCAGTTACGCTGAAATCCAGATAAATCAGTAAGTAGCCATGGAGAGCAGCCTGTCTGGAAATTAAAGGGAGTGACTATGAAACACCTGCGTTCTATTTTGTTTGTCATGACGTTTTTTGCGAGCAACCCATTATTTGCATTAGAGCAATGGGAAGGGCCGTTCACAGTCAACCATTGACGAACACGCAAAGAATATACTGTCTTTGTTGCAGCAAGCGGTGGCGAGCAATTCTACGGTGAGTTTGGCGTATGTGTGTAATGCTAGCTATGGCAATGTACTTTATGGAGTGGGTTTAGAGCCAGCTAATTAATTCAGTTATTTATTCAAGCAAGGAAACGCTGTTATGAACAAAATCGTCCCGGTTATTTCGCTTTTTCTGATATTGGTATTCAGTCCCTTAAGCCATGCTTTGCAGGGGCAGGGTAAGGTGGAAGAGATTAAAATCTGTGGTACTGGTAGCAGTTCTTATGGGTGGTATAACTATGTGTTTTTCAAGCTTTCGGATGGTAATTGGTTCGGAATCTATGGAAATAATGAAAATAGAAATGCTGAAATGAATTTTAATCACTCTGTTTTACTTACAGCCTTTTCTATGGGGTTAGATGTAGAGGTTAAGGCGAATTATGGAGTTGTTACAGCATGTGATACAACGGTGGAAATGATGTTTAACAATGCTGTAGACATACTTCGGGTTGTGAGGCCATAGCACATGACTTATTTGAAAGACTTTCCGATGAACTTCAAGAGCAAATTTGTTTTCAAAAAGTTATTACTTTTTATCTTTTCGCTTAGTTCCTTTTCAGCAAATGCCGCAATTGGCTGGTTAAACGATCTGACGCTGAAAGAGGTGCAGCTGTTTTATGATAACGGCTATAGGCTTCGGGTATTTGTGAATGAGCCTATTGATATCGCTTGTGCTGATGATGCCCAGGGGATGTTAACTTATACCGGCGCGAGTATGGATGCGCACCTTAAAGGTATGCAGCCTATGCTTCAACAGGCTGTTGCCAGCGGTGTAACAGTTAATCTTGCTTATGTGACGGGCTCCTGTGCCGCGGGTTATGGCTCCAGGCTTTATGGGGTTGGTGTTAAGTCGGAATAAACCTTGTAGGTAAATGTGTTGGGGCTGCCCTGTACCCTGACACATTTAATTTTGAACGACGCACTAATTACTCGTTTCCTTCTTTTTCTGAATCTTCGCTGAAGCATATTTTCCTGCCTCGTTTAGCTTCAGCATCCTTTCTTTCACGTTAATTAGAATAATCCTGAAAAAGATAAATATCTTCTCATATCATTAGAATATGTTATGTTATAACATATTTATTTGCGGAGGTGGTTTGACGCACTGTTTGCTCGATTTTGGAAATCATAAAGTTCACAGAACTGTAAGCATTGAGAAATAAGCTGCTGAGTAAATTGCGAGAACTGCCCTGTCGCTTTTCAGTTTTCCAGTTACTCATTCCGCTAATTATTGAAATTAAAAAATAGGAGACTAAGAATGAAACTTGATCGATTCCTGACGGGTTCACTGCTAAGCGGGGGCCTGTTGTTATCCAGCTATGGCTTTGCCGGCGAGCAGATCATGGTGGATAAGGCAGAATACGAACAGCTTAAGGCTGCCGTTAAGCTTCTGATGGAAGAAAGCAAGACCAGTAAACAGGCTGTGCAGGATGCGCAGCAGGCGGCTTCTGAGGCGGCGGCTTCGGCACAGGCGGCCAGTAAAGAGGCTGAACGTGTTGCAGAGCGGGGGCGTGCTGCGCCCAAAAAGGTTGCCTCAACGGGCGGACGCATTTCGGGCAATGAGTTCAATCCGGCAATCAGCCTGATTCTGGATGGCCGCTATACGGATATTGATAACAGCGATCTTGAACTGCCTGGTTTTCAGTTGGGCGGTGAGGCCGGGTTGCCGGACAACGGTTTTACCACGGGCCATAATGAGCTGGTTATTTCCGCCAATATCGATGACAAGTTTTACGGTGCATTAACCGCTGCAATTGTCTATGACGAAGGTGAAACGGAATTCGAGCTGGAGGAAGCCTATATCGAAACGCTGGGCCTTGGGCATGGCCTGACACTGAAAGGCGGGCGCTTCTTCTCGGGGATCGGTTACCTGAACAGCATCCACGATCACGCCCATGATTTCGCCGACCGGCCACTGGTTTACGATGCCCTGTTTGGCGGGCACCTGATGGAAACCGGCTTGCAGGCCCGCTGGGTTGCACCGACGGATTTCTATTTGAGCTTTGGTGCCGAAGTAACCTCCGGCTCGGAGTTTCCTGGCGGCGAAAATGACAACAACAACGGTTTAGGTTTCTTTGTGAAAACCGGTGGCGATATTAACGAGAGCTCAAGCTGGCAGTTGGGCGCCAGCTACTACACCACCGATTTTGATGTGCGTGAAGCGGGCGGCCACAGCCACGGTCATGGCGACGACGAGGCTGATAACGAGCTGTTGGACGGTGACGTTGATATTGCCGGTATTGATTTCGTCTACAAATGGGCGCCAAACGGCAACCCCAAACAGACCAATTTCAAGTTCCAGGCCGAGTACTTCGTGCGCGATGAAAAAGGCCATGCTGAGTTTACAGAAGGTCTCAATTCAGCGGAGGCCGATTACGACGGTGAGCAGGAGGGCTTCTACGCTCAGGCGATTTACCAGTTTATGCCCGCCTGGCGCGTGGGCGTTCGTTACGACCACCTGGAAGCGGATAACCGCTTTATCAACTTTGTCGATAACGGCATTGACCTGGACGAGTTCCTGGAAGAATCCGGTCTTGGAACAGTCGATGACCCGAACAGAACCAGTGTCATGCTGGACTACACCCCCAGCCACTTCAGCCGTATTCGCCTGCAGTACAGTGAATTCGATAACGGCCTTGACGATACCGAGGACATGATTACCCTGCAGTACATCATGAGCCTGGGTTCCCACGGCGCGCACAGCTATTAGGGTTTTAACGATGAGAATACAGATAATCGCGGCTGCCCTGGCGGCCCTTTTAACAGTCAGCATGGAGGCGCAGGCGAAGCTGAATGTTTTCGCCTGCGAACCGGAATGGAAATCCCTGGCGGAAACGCTTGGTGGCGAACAGGTCAAGGTGACTTCGGCGACGACTGCCTTTCAGGACCCGCACCACATTGAGGCTCGGCCGTCGTTGATCGCCAAAACCCGTCGTGCCGATGTGTTGATTTGCACAGGTTCTGAATTGGAAATCGGCTGGTTGCCATTGCTACTGCGTCAATCGGGCAATGGCTCTGTGCAGGAAGGTCAGCCGGGCTATTTTATGGCCTCGGAGCAGGTGTCGAGAATCGAAGTGCCGCAACAGATGGATCGCAGCATGGGCGATATCCATGCGGGTGGAAATCCGCATGTGCATCTGGATCCGCACCGTCTGTTGACCATTGCACAGGCGTTTTCAGCCCGCTTGCAGGCGCTGGACCCGGATCATATGGATGATTATCAAGGTCGGCTGGAAAACTTCGAGGCCCGCTGGCTCACGGCGATTGAAAGCTGGGAGAAGCAAGCAGTTGCTCTGAAGGGCAAGAAGGTGGTTGTGCATCATAAAAACTGGAGCTACTTGCTCAACTGGTTGGGTGTTGAGGCGGTGGCGGACCTGGAGCCCAAACCGGGTATTCCGCCAACCAGTTCGCACCTGGTGTCGCTGTTGCAGGTTACCAAGGCTGAGCAGCCAGAAGCGATTCTGGTGGCAGCCTACCAGGACGATAAGGGCGCTCGCTGGTTAGCGGATAAAAGCGGTGTCCCTCTAGTGCGGTTGCCCTTTACCGTGGGCGGTAATGAAGATGCCGGAGATTTAACATCGCTCTATGAAAATACCCTTTCATTGCTGTTATCAGCCGTTAACGGTTCCTAGGCGGTTACATGCGTGAAAGTCTGGTATTACACGCCGAAATCCTCTGGCCCGCCTTATTGGCGGGCCTCCTGGTATTGAGCACTCATGTGCCGCTGGGCCGGGAGGTGTTGCGGCGGGGCATTATTTTCATGGATCTGGCGATTGCCCAGGTGGCTGCCCTGGGGCTGATTATGGCCAGCGCATTGGGTCTTGGCGGTCATGACGATCAGGGGGCGCTGTGGCAAAACCTGATTGCCATGGGGGCGGCTATTGTCGGTGCGATGCTGCTTTACAGCTTTCGCCGCCTTGAGGCCCGCATTCAGGAGGCTCTGATTGGCAGCCTGTTTATGCTGGCGGCCACCGGCAGCCTTTTGTTGCTGGCTGCCGATCCTCACGGTGGCGAACGCTTGAAGGAGCTGTTGGTTGGGCAGATTCTCTGGGTGCAGCCCATGGATTTGCTTGGTACGGGCGTTGTTTACGCGCTGGTGCTGGGGCTTTGGTGCGGTTTGCGCCAGCGCCTGGGCGATTGGCTTTTTTATCCGCTGTTTGCCGTTACCATTACCCTGTCCACCCAGCTGGTGGGGGTTTACCTGGTGTTTTCCAGTTTGATTATTCCGGCGCTGGCAACGCTGCGTAGCGAAAGGCCATTGTTGCCAGCTTACCTGATCGGGTTTGTTGCCTATCTCACCGGACTGGTCGTGTCTGCGCTTTGTGATCTTCCCTCCGGCGCGATGATTGCCTGGTGTCTGGCGGCTACGGCGGTGCTTTACTATGCGGTGATTGGACGCTTTTTCGCGGCTTCATATAAAAGCTCGTAAGTCATGATGGGGGCTCATCCGCTGCAGTGCTGAACCACTCGGGGGACGAGCGCCGTGTCCAGGTGGCAAACCGGGCTTTTTCACTGCAATAAAAGGCCCGATACGCAGCGACCGGATCATGAGGCACTTTGAAGCGTTCAGGCATGGCCTGCACAAAAGGCGTCAGGCCCGACGACGGGAATCGGTGCTGTTTTATTTTCCTGAGTACGGCGACGGAGGCGTGGTCCTGCTTGCGTTCATAGCGCCAGCAAAACTCCTGATTCAGGGTTTCCGCCAGTTCCAGCAACCAGAGAAAATTATCGTAGGATTCGCCGGCCCGCCGAACGCAGGAATGTTTGCTGTGGGTCGAGCGGTAGGGGGTTTGAAACCCCTTCAGGTTCAGGGCCGTGCAGAGAATCTGGGCACTTTCCAGTATCATCTTGCCGACATGCTGATCACAGTGATAGCGCGCGCATTGCTCGATGTCTTCGTCCAGTATAAAAATATTCATGCCGATGAATACGCTGTCTGGTGTGATCTGGATTTCTGCTTTTTTTAGAGGCTGGTTGTCGCGGTTATGTAGGGTCTGATTTTTCTCGGATTTTGTTCGCCGCAATCAATACTGTGTAGAACAAGGCTGAGTAGAAAAAGGCGAAGATAAAACCAATGGCCGGGGCCAGCGTACGGGCGGAGATGCGTTCAAGCTCCCGCGCAGCAGCCTGTTGCTGGGGCGTTACTTCGGCGCCACTGAAAACCCCGTCGTTGTTGAGGTCGAAAGCTTTCAGGTCGTTTTCCAAACGGTATTCGATAAGCTGGCTGCCAACAAGGATGATCAGGTAGGTAAGCGCGAAATTGATCAGCATCAGCCATTGTGGTTGTAAGCGCCGCTTCAGAACCCATTTGTTAACCATAAACAGCAGTAGCGGCAGGGCCAGTAGCGGCAGAAACAAATAATAGAAGGGGTTCATATCAGGCCCGGCCTCTCTTTTCTTTTATTAAAGGTGAGCGGCTATGCTACGTAGCAATCCTAAGGGCTTCAAGCCGAATCGCCCGGCAGGTGAAATTCGATAACATTGCCGTCTGGGTCTCGGATAAAGAGCAGGGTAGCGCCGCCGGTGACCAGGATTGGCCCCTCTGTAATAGCAATGCCCAGTTGCGCCAGCTGCTTTTGCACACTGTCCAGGTCGGTCACTTCCAGGGCCATATGGGTATAACCCGTGTGCTTGACGGATTCATCCATGAGCAGGTTGCGGGTGGATTGCGGCGAGGCATTCAAAATGAAGTTAATGTTGATGCCGCTGGGGTGTTCCATGATTGCCACCGGCTCCGGCCCGACCGGACCGATCAAAAATTTGAAGCCCAGTTTTTCATAGAACCGGCGGGAAGCATCCAGGCTTTTTACACGAATGCCGACATGGTTGATACGGGTAATTTCTTTCATCCTGATCTCCGGCCAGATGTGTCTAGGGAGAATTTACCCCGGGTGTCGTCGGTTGTGAAGTGTGCCGGGAAAAGCGGGTTTGGGAGCAGGGTTCGCCGATGAGGCTTTTCATAACAGGAAAGCCCCTTGAAGGGGCTTTCCTGGGCTGAGGGTGATGCTTAGTTCAGGATGATATTGTTGGTTTTAATGGTGTCGCCATCACCATTGCCAGACAATTTCACCTTGCGGGTGGAGATGACACCGGCGGGTTCAATTGAGACGGCTTCGTCTTCTTCAACCCATTGCTCGGCTTTAACGCCGTATTTGGCATTGTTCTTGGCTTTGATGTTGCGCAGGGAGCCCTGAATCCGGCCTTCGCCCAGCTCGGTCAGCTGCATGCCGTCGTCGCCGTTGTTACTGATTTCTGCTTTACGCAGCTTGATGATGATATCACCCGCATCTTCTTCGTCGGCTTTGAGTCCTTCGTCGTTATTATTGCGAGCGGTCAACTGGCGAGCTTTGACTGTCAGGCTGCCTTCGCCCGCTTCGTCCAGGTCCAGGCCTTCGTCCAGGTTATTATTGACGGTGACCTGAATGAACTGGCTGTCGATGCTGCCTTCGTCGGCTTCGTCAATATCCAGGCCGTCGTCAAGGTCCGCTTCGTTGTAGAAACCGTTGTCATTCAGGGTGACGTTGATGAACGTGGCGTCAACGTTGCCTGCGCCGGCTTCGTCAAGCTCCATGCCGTCACCGCCGTTTGCGTCGATTTGGGTATTCATGATCAGCGCGGTGATGTCGCCTTCCTGGCGCTCGTCAACACGCACGCCGTCAAAATCGATGGCGCCTGTGCCGTTACCGACAAAGCGGGAGTGATTGATTTTCAGATCGACCCCGATGGCTGAGCCCTGGGTACCGTCATCAAACTCGTCGGCATTGTCGTCGATATGCAGCCCGTAGAGCGCAGAATCCAGAATGGTAACGCCGTTCAGGTCAACATGAATGTCACTGCCTTCGGCCTGCTCGGGAATATTAACAACAACACCGCGTGTGGCGCTGTTTTTGATTGTCAGGTTGTGAATGCTGATATCGCCAGCCGTGTTGAAGACGAGGGTGCCGTCTTCGGTTACTGCGGTGAGGTCATCGTCCAGTACAAAACTGCCTGCATTGCTGCCATCAATGATTGCGCCCTTGCCAATGAGTTGCAATGACTGGGAGCCGGTGTAAATGACGGGAGCGTTTAAGCTGATTTCAGCATGTTTCGCAAAAACGATTTTGCTGATGTTGGCGTTCAGGTTTGCTGCTTCGATGGCTGAACGCAGGGAGGCTTCGTCGTAAACCTGGGCAGAGGCTTGCGCGCTGGCAACCAGGCCAACTGCAGCCAGGGTCAATTTGATTGTTTTCATTTTTATGAGTCCTTAGCGGGAGATGTGGGTGCGAAATAAGGTAGCGTGCAAGGGTTACAAAAAAATGACGGCAGTTGGCGAATCTCAATGCAGTGCTTGGGTGGCGATCAATAAATATATTAAGATGGTTTGGCGCAGGTTTTTCATACGGAGTATCGGGGTATGCGGAACCTTTCCCTTTCCGTCCCTGCGTAAGTATTTGAGAAGGAGTTCATTATGCTGAAAAAAATCTTCCTGGGCTGCATGTTTCTTCTCTTTGCAGCCTCTGCCCATGCCGCCAATCTGGCTTTTCTGAAAGACTCCGTGCTTACCCGGCTCAGTCCGGACGATGTGGCCTCTTTTCGTCAGTTGGTGCTGCACTCTTTACAAACAGTCCCGGATCAAGAGGAGGTTTTCTGGCAGGGTGACTCTGGCGTTAGGGGAAAATTAAAACCCCTGTTCACTTACCGGTTTGAAGAACGGGATTGCCGCCGACTGCGACTTGCGTTTATCAGTGATAAACACAAATCGGAGAGTTATAAGTTCGATATTTGCCAGCAGGGTGAGGGTTGGCGAATTGCCGATGCACCCGCTTCGCATTTTTCCGAACAAACCTGGCAGCACCTGAAAGAGGAATTTATCTACGCCCTCGATGAAGGGGCCGATGGTTACCCTGTATCGTGGATTGATTCCTCCTCTGATGCCTCCGGTGTGATTGTGCCGCTGAACACCCTTCAGCGCGCAGGGCAAACCTGCCGGCAGGTCGCGGTAAGCCTTATTGATCACAAGGGGCGTACATCGGATGGTTCGTACCTGTTTTGTCAGGGCGAGCAAGGCTGGGCACGCCACGAACAGAGCATGGCAGACTAACGGGTTCCTTGGTCCGAGAGGAAATAAGGTATGAATAATAAACGGTGGTTTGGCCTGCTTTTGGGCTGTTTGCTGGCCGGGTGTTCCGCGTTGGGCTCCAATAACGATACCGACCAGGATGAACAGGCTGAACAAAGGTCGCGGTGTGAGGCATTGGAGCGGGAGATTGAGGAACTGGAAGGAAAGCCTTTGCGTCGCACAGCCGCGCGACAATATTACGAACAGGAATGCCTTAGCCCGCGCTATTGAGCGTTAAAGGTTCTGTTCGATTTTTTTATCTGTTCTTGATGCGGCTAAGTGCAATCATTTGTTGAACATTCGCCGGGCACCGATTGGCGTTTTTGGCTCATCGCGGGATATGGAAATGATTTTATGGCGTAGTTTGATTCGACTCGCTCCTGTTGTCTTAAGTGTTCTTATGCTCTTCGTCCCGTTAAAACTCTGGGCGGCCCAGACCGTTGGGGTTGCGGTGGTCAGTGACGGACCTAATAGCCAGGCAAACCCGATAGACTCGACTCTGGTAGAGGAGCTGATTGCCCTTACGGAAGGGGAATTTACAGTAAAAATCCTGCGTTTTGATGCCGACTGGACCCAGTCGGGTTTGGAAAATGCATTCCGGCAGGCCTATGCGAGTCCGGCCGTCGATATACTGCTGGTAACGGGCATTGCCGCCAACCAGCTTGGCGTTACTCGCGATCACTACGAAAAACCCACTTTTTTGCCGCTTGTCTTTGATGTGGCGCTGATGGGCGCACCTTTTTCCGATGGTGTTTCCGGCAAGGCGAACCTCAACTACATCACCAGCCAAATTGATTTCCGGGAGAACCTTGCCAATTTCCAGCGTGTTGCGCCGATGCGCAGGGTTGCCCTGTTGGGCGATGAGGTGGTATTCCGTGCCGTTCCCCGGGTGATTGAACATGCGCGCCAAATCGCTGAAGCAGCCGGTGTTGAACTGGTTTTTATCGGCCACGACGGTAAGCATCATGATCTGGTTTCCCGTATCCCGGCCAATGTGGATGGGGTGATGATGGCGGCTTTTCCGCGAATGCCCCAGGCTGAATACCAGCAGATGATTAACCGGATTAACGCGCGTAAATTGCCCAGCTTCAGTTTCCTGGGGTCCGACCGGGTTGCCCAGGGCATGCTGTTTACCGATGTGCCGGAAACGGACTGGAAACGTTTGGCGCGTCGTAACGCCTTGAATATGCAGGCGGTGATGCTGGGTGAGCCGGCTGCGCTACAACGGGTGCTGTTTGAAACCCGTACAGAGCTGACCATTAATATGGATACGGCCAGGAAACTGGAGCTTTCGCCGCGCTTTGACCTGTTAACCGATGCGGTGCAACTGAACAGGTTTGCCGAAGACAAGGGAGCCGTGTATTCACTTCATCAGGTGGCGCAGTTGGCGCTGCAGCGAAACCTCCAGCTGAGTGCCGAGTCCTTTGGCGTAGATGCTGGGGAAAGTGACGTTCGGTCGGCACGGGCTAATTTGCTCCCGCAATTAACGCTGGGGGCCTCGCATACGCAGCGGAAAAAAAGCGCTGCCGTCCTGGCAGGGCAATTTCCCGAAGAGAGCAGCGATGGTTCTGTGAGTCTCAGCCAGCAGCTTTATTCGGGCAGCACCTGGGCAAACCTCACTATTCAGCGTTACCTGCAGGAAAATCGCGAGGCTTCATTTGAGCAGAGCCGTCTGGAGATTATCCAGGCGGCCACCATCGGTTACCTGAATGTGTTGCGCGCGCAAACGCAGCTGCGTGTTCAACAGGATAATTTGAATTTAACCGAGACAAACCTGGAATTGGCGCGTGATCGGGTCAGGGTGGGGTTTTCCAGCGCCGCTGACGAATACCGCTGGGAAAGCCGAATTGCCAGTGATCGTGCGGCATTATTGCAGGCCTCTGCCAACCTGAACCAGACCCGGGAGAACCTGAACAGGCTGCTGCACCAGCCCCTGACGGCGCCGTTCCAGGTACAGGATGTGACCCAGGGTACGCCCTTTGCCCTGGACCCCGAGGAGTTTACGCGCCTGATCAATAACCCGCGCGACTATAGCTATTACACAGATTTTATTTTGCAAATCGGTTATGAGCAGGCCCCTGAACTGGCGCAGCTGCAGGCACAAATTGATGCCAAGCAACGAGAGGTCAGCAACCGTAAGCGGGCCTTTTGGTTGCCGGACTTTAGCCTGAATGGTCGTTACAGCGAAAACTTCGACCAGGCGGGGGCCGGCGTGGGGCCGGCAGAGGATGAGTCCGACTGGAATGTCAGCCTGAATGCCACGCTGCCCCTGTTCGATAGCGGCCTGCGGCGTTCCGAGCTGTCGCGTTCACGGCTGGAGTTAAAGCAGTTGCAGCTGCTTTATGACGCAACCCGCGAGCAGGTTGAGCAACAGGTGCGGGCCAATATACATGAGGCTGTGGCCTCCTACGCCAATATCCGCCTGTCGCGGCTTGCTGCTGAAGCTGGCAAGAAAAACCTGGAGCTGGTAACCGATTCCTATGCCAAGGGGCTGGTTTCGATTATCGACCTTCTGGATGCGCAGAATGCCAGCTTGCAGGCTGACGAGGCGGCAGCCAATGCCGTTTACGATTTTTTGATCGACATTATGAACATGCAGCGCTCCGTTGGCCTGTTTGAGTTTATGCTGAGCGACAGTGAAAAGAATACCTGGGCCAGCCAGTTGAAAGACTATTTGCAGAGTCGCCAATCGGGAGAACAATAATTGATGAAAACTTTCCTGCCCCGACCTTTTTACGGTTGTGCCCCGCTAGTGCTGGTTGCTGCTGCTTTTCTATTGGGGGGCTGCGACCAGCCGCTTGAAACTGAAGATGCCCATCTGAGACCCGTTCGTTACCTGGTTATTGAGCAGCCGGTTAAGGTGCGGACTCGAACCTTCACAGGAACCAGTAAATCGGCGCTTGAGTCCCGGCTTAGTTTCAAGGTGCCGGGTACGGTAGTGAATATTCCGGTCCAGGTGGGCAACACCCTGGCCAAAGGGGCGCTGGTGGCTGCACTTGACCCATCCCAGTACGAGTTGCGGGTCCAGCAGGCACAGGCCGCGTTGCTGCAGTCCGAGGCCAGTGCCCGTAACGCCCAGGCTAACTATGACCGTATCAAGGAGCTTTACGAAAACAGTAACGCCTCGCGTAATGACCTGGACAGCGCCCGGGCGTCCGCAGAATCGGCAGAGGCCCAGGTGCGGGCCGGGGAGAAATCCCTGCAGCTGGCCCAGCTGGATCTCTCTTATACGCGGCTGCGTGTCGAGCAGGATTGTTCGATTGCTGAAGTCATGGTTGAGGAGAATGAAAACGTCAATGCCGGTACCCATATTGCGAAGGTGAATTGTGGCGATGAGCAGGAAGTGGTGATCGATATGCCGGAGGGAATGATCGCCGATATTCGCCAGGGCATGCCGGTAGTTGTTCATTTCGATGCACTGTCAGGAAATAGTTTTTCCGGGCGGGTGATTGAAATTGGCGTTTCTGCCAGCGAAGCGGCAACCACGTTTCCTGTTTCAATCAGGCTGGATAAGCATGATGCCGAACTGCGTTCGGGCTTGGCCGCCGAGGTAACCTTCAGTTTTGCCATTGAGGCGGACGAGAAGCATTACCGGGTTCCGCTTGCAGCGGTGATTAAGGATCCAGATGGCGCCTTCGTGTTTGTTGCCGTACCCGAGCAGTCAACCGGTGAAGCGACGATCAGGCGGCAAAGCGTGCAACTGGGCGAATTAACCGATGAGGGCATGGAGGTCCTGAGCGGTGTCAGCCCCGGAGACCGCGTTGTGACGGCAGGCGTTTCAGTCATCAGGAATGGGCAGCGGGTGTTGCTGCCATGAATATCACGCGCTTTGCCATTGAAAAAAACCGTATCACGATTGTGTTGGTGGCATTGCTGTTTACGGCAGGGCTGATGGCCTACAAAAGCCTGCCCAAGGCACAGGATCCGGGGTTTACGGTTCGCACGGTGGCTATTACCACGCAGTTGCCGGGCGCGGCCCCGGAACGTATGGAGCTGCTGGTAACCGATAAAATTGAAAAGAAAGCCCAGGAAATGCCCGAGGTGGATTTTATTGAAAGCGAGTCGCGCACCGGCATTTCGATTATCAAGGTCAACTTCAAGGAAAGTTACACCGAGATGCGACCGATCTTTGACGACCTGCGTCGCAAGGTGGAGGACGTCGTACCTGATTTGCCCGAGGGAATTTCCGGTCCCTTCATAAACGACGAATTTGGCGATGTGTTTGGCAGTGTTTATACCCTGGCGGGCGAAGGCTATAGCTATGCCGAACTGGAGGATGTGGCGGACGAAATACGCGATGATTTGCTCAAGGAGCCGGATATCGCCAAGGTCAGTATCCACGGCACCCAGGAAGAGGTGGTTTTTGTGGAATACAATAATGCCCGCCTCACCGAACTGGGGCTTTCCCCCCAGCAATTGGGGGCTGTGCTGCGCAGCGTGAACATCCTTTCCTCCGGCGGCAATATCGTTAACGGCAGGGAACGGATTACCCTGGAACCCACCGGCAATTTTGAGTCGGTTGAGGAGCTGCGCCGTACGGTGCTGGAGCTGCCATCCGGCGGTTTGGTGTATCTGGGGGACATTGCCAATGTGTACCGCGATTACGTGGATCCGCCGAGCAGCGTTGCCCGTGTTAACGGCATGCCTACGCTGGCCCTGGCTATTTCCATGCGCGACGGTGGCGATATCCTCAAATTAGGTAAGCGGCTGGAACAGTTGATCCCTGAAATTGAAGCCCGGTATCCCTGGGGAATTTCGATGGAGCAAATCTGGTTCCAGGCCGAGCTGGTTCAGCAGAATATTGATAATTTTACCTCTAGCCTGCTGCAGGCTATCGTGATTGTTGTGTTGGTGATGGTTGTCTTTCTCGGGCTTCGGACCGGTACCGTGGTGGCAACCCTGATTCCCACAACCATGATCATCACTTTTTTTGTGATGCAGCTGTTCGGGATCACCGTCAACCAGATTTCATTGGCGGCCTTGATTATCGCGTTGGGCCTGTTGGTGGATAACGCCATCGTGATGGTCGAATCGGTTCTCCTGAAGCGCGAAGGCGGCATGCCGGCTATCCAGGCGGCCATTGAAACGGGGGTGGAATTGAAGGCGCCCTTGCTGGTCTCCTCCCTGACTACCGCCGCGGCCTTTATGCCTATTGGCATGGCCGAATCGGCGGTGGGCGAGTATACCGCCGACATCTTCTATGTGGTCAGTATTGCGTTGCTGACCTCCTGGCTGCTGGCGATGACCTTTATCCCGCTGATGACCACCCGAGCCTTGAAAGTTAAGGAGAAAGCGTCTGCGGGCGAAGAGGTGTTCGAGGGCCGCTGGTACGGTTTATACAAACGCTTCTATTGATGATGGCCTTGCGGCACCGAGGGCTCTTTTTAATGGTGGTCATGGGCGTTTTTGTGCTTTCCATTCAAGGAATGGGGCTGGTCCCGAAGATTTTTATTGCACCGTCCCAGGACCCGGTTTTCACCGGCAAGCTGGAGTTGCCGCTGGGAACCTCCATTGAGCGGAGCGAAGAGGTTATTGCCGCCGTTGATGATTTTATTAACCGGAATTATTACCGGCCTGGGCAGGGCGATCCGGTTATGGCTAACTGGATGGTGTTTATCGGCGATGGTGGGCCGCGTTTTACGCTGACGCTTGATCCACCCAACCCTAATCCGGCGAACTCCTTTTTGGTAGCCAATACCTTTGATGGCGGTAAGGTTGAAGAGGTGATTTCGGCTCTGGAGAACTTTGTGGTGACGGAATTCCCGGACTTGGCTGTGCAGCTCGCCCGCCTGGAAAACGGGCCGCCGGTCGGTTACCCGATTCAGGTGCGCTTGTCGGGGCGCGATTTCAATTCCCTTTACCGTATTGCCGACCAGGTGACGTCGCACCTTTACCAAACGACTGGCGTTACATCGGTAAAAAACAGCTGGGGCCTGCAAACCAAGAAGCTACTGGTTGAGGTGAATCAGGAAAGGGCGCGTCGTGCGGGGGTAACCAGTGAGGATGTAGCCTACTCGCTGCGTACCAGCCTGGCCGGTATTGAACTGACTCAATACCGGGAGGAAGATAAGCTGATTCCGGTGAAACTGCGGACTGTGCAGCTGATCGTGAAGATGTCGGCAAGCTTGACGGAATGAGCGTTTATTCGCAGTCCAGCGGTGTTTCGGTGCCCCTTAAACAGGTGGCTGATGTGCGGCTGGACTTTGGGCCCGGCATGATTGAGCGTCGGGATCGTGAACGGACATTAACGCTTAACGTGCAACTCCAGGACGGGGTGACGGCGGCGGAAGTGAACGAGGGACTGATTCCCTGGCTGGAGGAGGCCCGGCCGGCCTGGCCGGCGGGCTACCGATATGAAATCGGTGGTGAGTCTGAGTCCTCCGAGGATGCCAATGCCTCCATTGCCGCGAAGCTGCCGTTGGCCTTTATGACGATTTTAATGTTGCTGGTGATTCAGTTTAACTCGATCCGTCGGCCAATCATTATTCTGGCAACGATTCCGCTGGGGCTGATTGGCGTCACCCTGGGGCTGTTGATTGCCAATTCGTCCTTCGGTTTCTTCACTATTTTGGGAATCATCTCCTTGGCCGGGATTATTATTAATAATGCGATTGTGCTGATTGATCGCATCAAAATCGAGATTGAGGAGCTGGGCAAGCCCGAACAGCGGGCGATTGTAGATGCCTGCCAGCAGCGCTTACGGCCGATTATGCTGACAACCGCCACTACGGTGCTGGGTATGATGCCGCTCTGGTGGGGAGGGACAGCAATGTTCAAACCATGGCTATTTCAATCATCTTCGGTTTGTTGTTCGCAACCCTCCTGGTGGTGCCGGTGCTCTATGCGCTGTTCTTTCGGGTGAGTTTCAGTCCGGTTAAAAATACCGAATAAACCGATTCAGATTGCCAGCGAGTAAGCTAAACCAACGATGGCGCATAACCCGATGACGCTGACCACACCCATCTTAAGCCTGAAGAGGGCGAAAAAGGCTGCTGCGCCAATCAGGGCGGAAACCCATTCAAAGTGCCCTTCGAAGCCCTGTGGCCATAACACGTGATAGGCAAAGAATACGGCCAGGTTAATGACCACGCCTACTACGGCGGCGGTGATGCCCGTTAAAGGGGCGGTGAACTTGGCATCGTGGCGGGTGGCTTCGACGGACGGTCCGCCCAGCAGGATAAACAGGAAAGAGGGCAGGAACGTGAAAAGTGTTGCGACGGTTGCGCCGGCCGCACCGGCCAGCGGCAGCATTTCGGGGCCGAAAATTTCCTTGGTCCAGCCACCGACAAAACCGACGAAGGCAACGATCATGATTAAGGGGCCGGGCGTGGTTTCCCCCAGCGCCAGTCCGTCGATCATTTGTGGGCCGGTGAGCCAGCCGAATTGATCGACACCGCCCTGGTACACATAGGGCAGCACGGCATAGGCGCCGCCAAAGGTTACCAGTGCGGCTTTGGTGAAAAACCAGCCGATTTGGGTCAGGGTGCCCTCCCAACCGTAGACCAGGATCAGCAACGACATGCCGGCTAACCACATTGCCAAACCGACGCAGGCAAAACCAATAAAGCGGCTTAATTTGAAACGGGCATGGGGCGGAACAGGGGTATCGTCGTCAATGACGGCCGGGCCATAGGAATCCTGTTTGGCGCTTACAGCGCCACCGATTCTGAATTTATCCGGTGCCACTTTTGAGCCAAGCAGGCCGATCGTGCCTGCGATCACCACAATGGCCGGGAAGGGAATATCGAAGATAAAGATCGCGATAAAGGCGATGACAGCGAGGGCGCGCAGGAGATTGTTTTTCAATGCCCGGGAGCCGATTCGATAGGCCGCAAAGACAACAATGGCGGTTACGGCAGGTTTAATCCCATACAGGATTCCTGCTACGACCGGCACATCGCCGTAGACCAGGTAAATCCAGGTCAGTGCAATCAGCAGGAAAAGGGAGGGTAATACGAACAGGATGCCAGCAGCTATTCCGCCCTTGACGCCGTGCATCAGCCAGCCCATGTAGGTGGCCAGCTGTTGTGCTTCGGGGCCGGGTAACACCATCGTATAGTTGAGCGCATGAAGAAAGCGGTGCTCGGATATCCAACGGCGTTTCTCCACCAGTTCCTGATGCATCATGCTGATTTGCCCGGCCGGGCCGCCAAAGCTGATGAAGCCCAGTTTCAGCCAGTACAGTAGTGCTGTGCGAAAGGGAATTGGTTCAACGCCCTTTGAATCGGTGTTCCTCTGGGCGTTGTGGTTGGCCTGGGGGTTGGAAATTGAGTGTTTCAGAATGTTTGCCTGCAAATAGGAATGTCGGCAGCGATGATAACAGAGCCGTATGTCATTTTGCCGTTCGACATAATAAAGGGGGCTACTTGATGTAGTAGCCGCTCACTCGCCATTGGCCCTTTTCGAAAGTGGGCGTGACCGTTTCGATGGCCGGCCCTTTCTTTTCGTAAACGGTGTGGTATTGAAGCACGACATACTCGCCCGCAGGCGCGTCAGGAAGATCGCTGGTGTAGTGGGCGCTTTGCAGGCGGCGTGATTGCATACGCCCAAACTGCTGGTGTAGCTGGGAGAAGGATTGAACCCAGTCGTTGACCTTAACCTGTTGACGAATGATGACTGAAGCGTCCTGCCAGGTTTGTGCGTATTCTTTTTGGTCTAAGAGGGATAACCACTGCGCAGCGGCTTTCTCTGCTGCCTGCTGCTTGTCGTCAGCCCAACCCAGAGGGGAGATAAGGCAGGCAACCAGCATCATAATGTGTATTTTTTTCATGGCATCCCGTACTTGTTTATTTTCAGGCAAGCAGTTGTTTTATCCGGATTAAGAGGCGTGTTTGCCCGCTTACCATTTCGGTTTTTGTTTATCCGACCGTTTTTACTCCGGCAGGCCCTGTTCGAGGGGGAATAATTGGGTGATGTCTTCCCCAAAAAGCCATATGCGGCTGAAGGGGCCGGGGCCATCACTCAACACCTCCCGTACCTTGTTGATAATTTCCCGGTCGGGTAAGGCCGTGCGGCCTGCGGTATAGATCAGTAATTCGACAGGTTCGGAGACCTGGTAGTTTTTTTCCAGCTTCTTTTGCACGGTTTCTTCGGAGACATCGGTATGCCATGCAGAGGGTGTGTCGTGCCTGTTGACGCCGTTGGATACCGCTGCGACAAACTCAGGCGCACAGGCCTCGGTCAGCTCAAAATAGGTCGGCCCCTCTTCGAGTAGGCAAAAGATATCCGGTTTTCCCTCGTTGGGATCCGACTTTCTTGGGCTGCCGTCGATTATTTTAAGGCCGGCTTTTTTTGCAAATTGCCTGAAAATCGACAGTTCCACGACGCCCTTTTCATACTCGCTGGTCACAGGTAATCCGGTCTATCCATGTTTCGCTTATGCCTAACATTAAATAGCAATGTGTGCCTGGAAGGCAAATTTTGGCTTTGAATACCTTAAATATGCAAAAAAATACATATTTAATATGTAAAATTTCCTTATAGAATGCCGCGAAATCGCCTTTTTATCAGGCGTTAAAAAGCATAAACCAAGATTATATATGTATTTTTATGCATATATAGTCGTTAAAGGAAGGTGACACGCATGGGTGATCAAGCTCAATGGGATACCCGAAGGGTAGAAGAAATTATCGGATCAATGAAAAGCATGCCGGGTGCACTGCTGCCTATCTTGCATGCCATACAGGACTCGCAGGGTTATATCCCCAAGGATGCTGTTCCAATGATCGCTGAGGCACTGAGCCAAACCCGTGCGGAAGTGCATGGCGTGATCAGCTTTTATCACCATTTTCGTCAAACGCCCCCGGCGCGTAAGCGCATCGAAATTTGCCGGGCAGAAGCCTGTCAGGCACGGGGAGCACGTGATTTGGAGCGTTATGCCAAGGAGAAGCTGGCGATCGATTATCACGGTATGACCGCTGATCGAGAGTTCAGCCTTGAACCTGTTTACTGCCTGGGTAACTGTGCATGCGGCCCTTCGGTGCGAATTGACAATGACATTGTCGGCCGAGTAGACGCCGCAAGATTCGATCAAATTATTGATGATGCCTCGGCAATCACTGTGGAGGTGAAGTAATGACTACCAAAGTTTATGTCCCGCGCGATACCACCAGTCTATCCCTGGGGGCCGATCAGGTTGCCGCCGCTCTTTCCCTGGCAGCTTTGAATCATTCGGGCGATGTAGAAATCGTTCGAAATGGTTCACGCGGGCTTTTTTGGCTCGAACCCATGGTAGAAGTTGAAACCGAGAAGGGCCGTGTTGCCTATGGACCCGTTACGTCCAAGGATGTTGCGTCCCTGGTTAAAGCGGGGCTTTTCGGCGCAGAGCAGACTCATGACTTGTCACTGGGCGACCCTGAGGAAATTCCCTACCTGAAGCAGCAACAGCGCCTGACTTTTGCACGAGTCGGCATTATCGATCCGGTATCTGTTGAAGACTATAAGAAGCACGGCGGCTTTGCCGGTTTGCAGAATGCGTTGCAGACCAATGGGCAAGCCATCGTTGACGCGGTTAAGGAATCCGGGCTGCGCGGGCGTGGCGGTGCGGCGTTCCCGGCCGGTATCAAATGGCAGACCGTACATGATTGCGATAATCCGCAAAAATACATCGTCTGTAACGCCGACGAAGGCGATTCCGGCACCTTTGCCGACCGTATGGTGATGGAGGGCGACCCGCTGATGCTGGTGGAAGGCATGGCGATTGCCGGTCTCGCCGTTGGCGCCACGCAGGGTTATATCTATCTGCGCTCCGAATACCCGGTGGCCCATCAAATCCTGAAGGAGGCGATTGCGAACGCCTATGAAGCCGGTTACCTGGGCATTGATATTCAGGGCAGCGGTCGGGATTTTGACCTGGAAGTGCGTCTCGGTGCGGCCGCGTACATTTGCGGTGAAGAAACCTCACTGCTGGAAAGCCTGGAAGGCAAACGCGGCATGGTGCGCTTCAAGCCGCCGTTGCCTGCTATTGAGGGGCTTTTCGGCAAACCGACGGTGGTTAATAACGTACTGACCTTTGCTGCCGTACCTTACATTATGGCGGAGGGCGCCAAATCCTATGCGGACTACGGCATGGGGCGCTCGCGCGGTACGTTGCCATTCCAGTTGGCCGGTAATGTGCAGCAGGGTGGTTTGATCGAATTGGCTTTCGGAACCACCTTACGCCAATTGCTTGATAATTTTGCCGGCGGTACCGCCAGCGGTCGTCCGATGCGGGCGATTCAGGTGGGCGGTCCGCTCGGTTCCTACCTGCCGGAAAGCCAGTGGGATACCGAACTGGATTACGAAGCTTTTGCTGCCGTTGATGCGGTATTGGGGCATGGTGGCATTGTCGTGTTCGACGACCAGGTTGATATGGCCGAACAGGCGCGTTTTTCCATGGAGTTCTGTGTCGCCGAATCCTGCGGTAAATGCACACCCTGTCGAATCGGTTCGACGCGCGGTGTTGAGGTAATCGACAAGATCCGTGACGGTGAAAACCGGGAGGATAACCTTATCCTGCTCAAGGATCTTTGCGAAACCATGGTGAACGGCTCGCTCTGTGCCATGGGAGGCATGACACCGTTCCCGGTCATGAGTGCAGTGAATCATTTTTCCGAAGACTTTAACCGCTAGCCAGCGAAGGAGCATCTTATGTTGCAATATTTTGACCCTAACAAGGATTACGGCACCCCGGCACGGTTGTCGCAAACGCTGGTGACCCTCGAAATCGACGGCGTTGAAGTCACGGTGCCTGAGGGAACCTCGGTACTGCGTGCAGCGGCTGAGGCCGACATCAATATCCCTAAACTGTGTGCCACGGATAACCTGGATGCCTTCGGTTCCTGCCGTTTGTGTGCGGTTGAAATTGAAGGCCGCCGCGGTATGCCGGCCTCCTGTACCACGCCCGTGGAGGCGGGCATGGTAGTGCACACGCAGACACCGGGTGTTGCCAAGCTGCGTCGGAATGTGATGGAACTGTATATCTCCGATCACCCCTTGGACTGTCTAACCTGCCCCAGCAACGGCAACTGCGAATTGCAGGACATGGCCGGTGCGGTGGGGCTGCGCGAAGTGCGTTACGGCTTCGAGGGCGACAATCACCTGGCGGCGGAAAAGGATACCAGTAACCCCTATTTCACCTTCGATCCTAGCAAATGTATTGTTTGCTCGCGTTGTGTGCGTGCCTGTGAAGAGGTGCAGGGCACCTTTGCCTTAACCATTGACGAGCGTGGCTTTAAATCCACCGTTTCGGCGGGGCAGAAGGGCAGCTTTATGGAGTCCGATTGTGTGTCCTGTGGCGCCTGTGTGCAGGCCTGCCCGACATCAACACTGATTGAAAATAGTGTGATAGAGATGGGGCAACCTGAGCACAGCATTGTGACCACCTGTGCGTACTGCGGTGTGGGCTGT
>JAWKZQ010000010.1:0-98282 GCA_041395865.1 Pseudomonadales bacterium | reverse complement strand
CATCGGTGCCTGCGATGGCGTCGCCATTCTGGTGTTGGAATGCCAGGGGACGCAGAGACGGCAACCGCTCACCATTGAGGATGTCCTGGGGAATCTCGCCCATCCGTTCTCTCGCCTTGATGGCTGCCGGCGTTTCCTGTCGTATGTCGTGGCGACGTACGTCCAGGCAGTGGTATCCCTGGGGCAACGCAAACACCCTGCGCACCCAACGCCCACTGCCGGAAACCTGCTCAATCAAATCCATGGGCATGTCGAGACCCAGGTGATGCAACGTCATGTCCGCACACATCAATTGGTCGTACTCACCCAGCAACTGTGCTGCGCGAAAGGCATAGGGGTTGGCGAACTGTAACGATACCCGCTGTGGTCGACTCGATTGCGCGACAGTGAATTCGAGCCCACAGTGGGATTCGCTGATAAGGGCATCCATCTGTTGCTGCAAACCTTGAAGTTGCGCTCTTACACCAGCAACCTCCTCTTCCACTTTGAGCAACCACCAGTCGGCGTAAGGATCGTCGAAGCGAACTGCCTGCCAGAGCGCCTTCAAGCGGTCTGCAAAGCCGATCAATCCAATAATCGCTGGCTTGCCATCGGCAGCGCGTCGACCGCGAACCAGGCTCTGAGCCTGATAGGTCTGAATCGTTAACCAGACTTCACCTTGCAGTGCGCCGGGTCCGGACTCGATGGGATTTTCAGCAGGATTTTCGTGAGACCGCCCTGTGTCTGAGTTCATTTGCACCCTTCCCTTCAAACGTGAACATTGATGTGCTATGAATCCACGAAAGGGGAACTGAGACCACGAAATATCAATCCGGCTGGTGCGGTGTTTTGCATTACAGTTTTGCGTTACAACACGCGGGTGGTTCCAGTGGAAACAGTGTGGGACGTGCCTATGGTGATAGACCAGACTGTAAGTGATTGGACAGTTGCGTTATTTGTCCATATTCAATGAAGCCCGCAGTTTGGCGAGCTGCTCCAGCCCATAAGCCTGGTTTCGTGCTCGCTCTTCAGCCGCCTTGCTTTTCTGTTCTTCGCTTTCTGGTGGGGGAACGTGATGCAACCGATCCTGTCTTGCCTCAGCCACCTTGATCCCGAGATTCGGCACGAATTCTCCCTGCTGTGCCGCTTTACACAGCGAGTGCAAAAACCTCAGCTCGTCGTACACCGGCTTCATGCCTTTTTGCTCGGATTCGAGGCGACCTTGCAGTTCGTCGAGTACTGATTGCCGATCATCAGGATCGATCATCTCAAGGTACCTGTCCGCCAGGTGTTTCTGGTTCTCAGATAATCGTGGCGGATAGACCAGTACCTGCTTTGTCGACGATGGTGATTCTATGGATTCAGAAAATGCTTTCTCTTCATCGTTTGTATTTTGTGTAGTGGTTGTTGTAGTTGTTTTTTTATAATGACTACTACAACCACTACCGTAGTGTTCATTTTTCTCCGCCTTTGAATTTTGGCCATGGGCAGATTTTACCGATGTACTGGCATCAGACGACTTTTTCAGATTTCCGATAGTCGCCGCGTGAAAGGTAAAATACCGACCGGTTTTGCCTTGGTTTTCGCTGGTATCCGATAATTGCTTCACCGCCTGCAGGCGACGTTCAATAGTCGACTCCTGCCGCCCTAAACACGCCCCTTCCTGAATATCCTTGTCAAGACTCTCCAGAACAGCCTGTGCCACGCGCCGGACACGGGCGTGATGATGCTCCTGGGATTGGGTAACGAACGCCATGTAAGCCTCATCCAGGTACAGGGCATCGACCAGCGGTAAGGGTTCATCGTGAAGGATGTAGACATTGCCGGTGAAACGGCCGCTTTTTTGTCGCACTCTGGCGCATAGCGTTAGCCAACGCGTCAGGCGCAGAATAGCAATAGCCCGAGAGACAGTAGAGGTTGAGGAGACGTTGGTTTTGGCGGCAATGGTGTCGTAATCGGGAAAGGCCGTTCTTCCTCCGGTCTCCCTGGCGTGTAACATGATGACCATCCACACCAGCTTATCAACAGGCTCAAGCACTGGATCCTGAATGACCAGGGACGGCACAGCCTGATGCCAGTTGCCCATGAACAACATGGTATCGGGTGAAGATGAATCACCCTGGGCACGAACCCTGGCAACAGTCGCCTTGATCAGGGCGTCGAGAGCAACGGTCTCTGGTCGCAACGCATCCGCTTCATGGGCCATTCTCGCCAACCCGTCCCGATGTCGCGGTACTGGCTCCCTCACCGTAGGTTTCCCAACGCTGTACCAGCGCCCAAATCGACCGCAACCCAATACCCGTTTGTTGCTGTAGATGCAGATAATCCTCTGCACTCAGCGTGGGTTTATCATCGGCCTGTACCTTATCCTGCCAGGCATACCAGAGCGCGTGGGTATCCGTTTCGTTTAGCTCAGGTGGTCGCCCCACAGCTGGCGCCAGCGTCAAAAGCCGACGCCAGCGGGTGTACTCCCGTGAACTCACACCAAACAGCTGCTGCATCATCTCCAAGGGTGCGTCGGCGACCAACAAGGTTCGCTGCAGGTCTTCCGATTCACGCTGATGACGTAAGTGATCGAGCATTGGCCAGAATACGTCGCGATTCAAACCAATCTGCAAGCAGTGCACGCGCAACGCATCAGCCCGATAAAGGTCGGCCAGGTTCATCTCCTTCAGGGCATCCAGTTCTTTGGGACCAAAGTTCATGGCGCGCAATGCCTGCTGATCCCCCTCTGCCAGACATCGCATGGCGTACAACAGCACGGCGGTGGTGAGGTCGGCTTCCTTATTGGACGACATCGCTTTCACCTCCTTGTTGCGCCCAAAGCTCGACCCCGGTATCGAAGGCTAACCGTTTAATGCTCCGGTAGGACTCCATCATTTGCAGCAAACGCTGCCAGTCTGGCGGGTTCAATTGTTGCCAGAGCTGGCTGTTGAGATGACCTGGATCAGGCGTCCAGACGCTACTAAAGAGCAGACCGGCATCGTGAGACACCAATGCCTGGTATAGCGGTGAGTCCTTATCCAGGTAGGCCAGGACAATGTCTGTGGGCGCGACGGTCAGCTCTGAGCTCGCAGCCAACTGCCACCAAAGGGCGGACACCAAATCCAACATGTCCTGATCAAGGGATTCCCCCAGCTCCGGTGGAGGCACATCAATGAGCAGAAAACCCAAGCCCTGATCCGGCAGACGAATCACCGTATCGTGGAGCCCGTGGGATGCCGCCAATGTTTCAGCGCAGCTCCATAACTGGCCCCGCAAAACCTCAAGATTTTTAAGCTGACCGCCTTTTAGCGGAGCTGCGGCAGAGGTCTTCTCTATCGCTGTGTTCGACTGGTTTGCGCGTTTATCGAGATCTCTCGCCGGAGATTCAGTGCCAGCGGGTACTGCTTCCAATGCCGCCGTATGTGATGACAATTCACTACCAGAAGGTTCCTGAGGTTCTGCGTCGCGGCCATCATTCTGCTCTGCTTCAGTGTCACTCGGAGCAGGAAGGCTGAAAGCGCGGCCCGATAATTGCGCCTCCATCTCCAGATGAATCACCTGTCGATTCAGTTCGGACTCTACGGCGATCTCATTTTCCAGCGCATCACGCAGTGGCTGGATATCCCATTCGGCGCCGTCGTGACGACGACACAACTCAGAAAAAACCGCATCAAATACAGTCTCGTCCCCCAGTTGACGACGATCCCAGATCGCTCTGGCCGCACGCTCAATGGCTCGGATCTTCTCCACCTGTGGCCGCCCCAGCCCGGCAGCCAGGGCTTTTGGCATCAACGGCCACAAAATTTCAACGGCATATCCCATTTTGGAAATCATGCTGTGGCTGAGCCCGAAGCCTCGCTCTCGAAACAACTCCTCCAGTTGGCGCTGAGACAGGCTCTCAACCTCCATCTCGTTCTCGAGGAGAGCCTTTGCTTCGAATACCGCCAGTGCCTTGTCGATGAAAGGCAAACCGCCGCGCAGCTCATTTTCCCGCAGGTGGGCAAACAATACGTTGGACTCTTGGGACCAGGGTTTAACGACGCAATCGATCCAGCGAAATCGCTCGTCGCCCGTTTCATTCAAAAGCTCTTTGAGTATCCTCAGTCGGGTATTACCTCCGGCGTGAAGCACATAGTCATCAGCGCCAGGCTCCTGGGTGATGACCAGTGGTTGGTCAAGACCTTTCAGCCCTGATGGGATGCCTTAATGCGCTGGTATTCGGGATTGGTTTGGCGTCGAGGATTACGCGCAGAGAAATGCGGGTGACGTCCACCCGCTTGCTGGCTTGAAGAGCGAAAACGCCCTCTACCAGGCTTTCGGCTTCTAGGTCTGTCGCTGAGTCAGTCTGCGCGTTTAGATTCATGGTCCCCACCCACACCTTGCGGTTCAGCCTTCTCCTCGACCCCATAAAAGATCTCTGGATGCCGAACCATGGTCGCCCGTGGAACGGGTTCCAACCGGCCATCTGATATGCCTGCAATAGCGCGGGATACCGCTCAATCTGAGTCGCCATTAGCGGGCTCGCGTAGCGGTGATTACCTGCAATCTGATACAAGTAGGAAACAGAATCATTGCAGGCGACGGCAACTTCTGCGCGTTCCCTCTTGGTTGCCACTTTGAGAAAGTCCTTTAGCTCCATGCGCAGAAACATTAGCACCATGCGAATCATTCAACAATGGTGCAGCACTCACTTTTTGTTTATCACTCTGCTAAATTTTCTGATAAAGTGTTTCGCATGATGCGAAAAGTTAACCAGATTCGGCTCCACAATCTTTGAAATTTTGATTACCGAAGCGGGTCTGCCGCCAAGCTCGCGCGCGGCAAAAACCAATAGTTTTACCTGGAGCCAGGTTCGTAATCAGCTACCCACCAAGAAAGGAACCCCCCGCGCGATCGGGGACGACCTGGCCGAAAAACTAGAAAAAGCCACTAAGAAGCCTCAAGGATGGATGGATATACCGCACACAGACAGGGCAAGCCCTGACGAAGAAAACAATGCCCACGACGGCCCAGATCTGCACAGCCTGCTCCCGTTAATTTCCTGGGTCCAAGCAGGGAACTGGTACGAAATATCCGAAAGCTTTGCTCCGGCCTACGGCGCTGAATTACTACCCTGTCCAGTAAAATGCAGCCGAGATTCTTTTGTTCTTCGGGTACGTGGATCCAGTATTGAACCCAAGTTCCACGAAGGTGATTTGATTTTTGTCGACCCCGATGTCTCGCCAGATCACGGCAAATACGTGGTCGTAAGGCTTGGAGAGTCAAAATGAAGCGACTTTCAAGCAGTTGATCATTGAGGAAGGGAAACAGTATTTGAAAAAGCCCTCAACCCTGACTGGCCCAATCGAATAATCGAAGTGGAATGAGAAGGCCACTATCTGTGGGGTTATTGTCTTCAAGGGAGAAGTTGGTCAAACGCTGGTCGTAATATAAGGCTCCCAACCAAATAAGGACAAGCCTGTGACCAGTACAAACAACAGTAAAAAAATAACAACCTTGATTAACCGTAAAACATTGTTGGCAATGATTCCTCTTTCAGACCGTGCCATTTACAACATGGAGAAGCGCGGAGAATTTCCACGGCGCATCGTTTTGACGAGTCGCAAAGTGGCCTGGGATTTAGCTGAGATTGAGCGTTGGATCGAGGAACGAAAGCAGTCGAGAGATAAAGCCATCAGGCCAGGCTCTACTGCCACGCCAGAGACTCCATCCGGAATAAAGTGACCGCCTACACAAAGGCGTGTTTAGCTTCCTGATAAATAGATAGATTCGATTCTGGCTTGCAATAATAATTAGCTCAATGCTAATGTTTTGCCTGGCTTATATGAGCTTTTGACTCTTTCGGACATCGAAACATGGATGACATCGCACCAGCTAATAATGATCGTGAACTCACAACCAAAGAAGCGGCTTCGCTACTTGGCTTATCACCCAGCACACTGAGAAAATGGCGCTGCACTCATGAACACCCCGAATTAACCTGGAGAAAGCGATTTCGCCATGTATTCTATCTCGAATCAGACGTTCTTGAATTCAAAGAATTGAGCACCAAAATCTCATCTAACGAAATTTACATTTAGAACTTTATAACCTTACGTTGCTACCAGCGGCTCGTGAGTTCGTCGATCAAATCAAACCCTGCTTGTTTAACCATGTAGTCAGCAATTTTCTGACTAGCATCTCGAAGCCTTGTCATAGACGGGTGAATATAGTGAGCATCAACACCCTCCCTTGCGTGACTCAGTAACTCATCTACAAGTACGGAATTAATGTCTAGTTCCGTCCCAATAGATTTATACGTTCGTCGGAGGTCATGATTGGTAACAGATATACCCGTTTGGTTTTTAACGATATCACGGACTGCCTTGGTATCTCTGTAATATCCTCGCCCTCCCATGCCAGGGAACAAGTACTCTGCATCTTTAGGCAAATAATCTTGGCGATTACGAACGATAGCTGCGGTTACTGTATTTAGGGGTAGCTCTACTTGATCTCCCCCCTTTTTTATAATTTTGAACACTAATCTATCGAGATCAATCCCCTCCATTCGGACAGTCATCGTCCCAGTTCGTCTTACACCTGAAAATAACATGAATAACAATGCATCACGGCCATTACGATAAGCGGATGTATGATCATGCTCTCGAAGTTTTAAGACAGACTTCAGATATGGCTTAAAATCAGCATCATCTAACCGACCAGTACAGCGATTGGTACGATTAATATTTACGCCCAGTTGCTTCATTGCACGGCTAACCGGATTTCGGATAAAGAGATCCGAATCATCGTATTTGGTCTGCGCCCAATTCCAGATCGACCTAAGAATACGCATAGCGCAATCGAGCTGGGTTTTACCACGACCTACTTTCTGGAGATAAACAGTTTTTACCTGCTCTGGCGAAATACTGTGCAATGGCAGGTCTAACAGGTCAACTAAGAGAACCTCGCATTTATTTCTGATATCCACTAAATAGCGCTGACCTGGACGCCTCTCGGCAATAAAGCCATCAGGCATGCATTCATCACTTCCATCAATCGGTGTTCCGTAGATCATATCTTTGAATGAGCGCCGTGCCTCTATCAGGTCTTGATTATCAGCCTGTTTAGCAGCTTCGTTTTGAGCTATTACTTGAGGGTCTCGGCCCTCCTGGATTTCCAAAAATAAGCTATCAACTTTCTGCCGCAATTCTGAAATGGTGATCTCAGCATTACGAGCTTCGCCAACCTTCATTACCTGACGTTTATACATCCTGCTTTTGTATTCACCACGAACTCGAATACGTGCATACATACAAAAAGCACTATCAATATAGGAGCGACCAGGTCTTACTCGAACAGCCAGATGACTATCCGCATCATAAATGTAGGTTTCTTTGGTAAACTCTCCTCGATTAATACGTTTCTCGATGGCTTTCAGGTTCGGTTTATTAAACTTGATTCGGTTGTCAGATATGGCTCCCATGAGATCTCCTTATGTTCATCCTCACCGGCAAAATCTGGGATGCATCTGGGATGCAAATGGAAGTAATTTTTGCATCCCAAGAGAAATCTTGAGTAACACCAGAATTGCCTACCGCAGACAGAATATAGATATAAAGCCTTTTATATCAACAACATAGAGAGCTTTAATCTACTTCGCGGAACGTTATTCAACGTCGAGAAATGAGTATAAAGTCTGAATTCAAAATCCGTTGCCGCAAGGCGTGGCGGTTCGAGTCCGCCCACCGGTACCATACAAAAAGGCCTACGTTGTTTAACGTAGGCCTTTTTTACTTCACGCGCTAAACCAGCATATCGATAACTCAAAATCCCTTGCCTTCACGGAGGTGCCGATTCAAACCCGGCTTCCGGTACCTATTAAAAGGAGCCGCCACCCATACAACGGCTCGCACCCCCTGATTAAATTCGCAGACCGCCATCCAGCTCCAGGACACGTCCGGAGAAATAGCCATTTTCAAAGATAAAGCGGGCCGCTTTTGCCACTTCCTGAGCCTGCCCCAGTCGCTTGACGGGCACTGCCTGGACCAGGCGATCCAGCGCCTCAGGTTTCATCGACCCAGTCATGCTGGTTTCAATCACGCCTGGCGCAATCCCGCCAACACGAATGCCATGGCGTCCGAGCTCCCTGGCCCAGGTCACTACCAGGCTGGCCGCTCCCGCCTTGGTGGCCGAATAATTGCTCTGCCCCATATTGCCGGCCTTGGAAATACTGGCAATATTGATAATCACACCATTTTCATGCCCCGGTTTTGCCTTGGTTGCCATCAGCGCCGCCGCTTCACGCCCACACAGGAACGTACCGGTCAGGTTTACATCCATCACCGCCTGCCACTGGTTCAGGCTCATTTTTTCAACCAGTTCGCCATCCTTTACCTTGATCAGCATCGCATCGCGCAGCAGGCCAGCATTATTAATCAGGCCATGCAACTCGCCAAAGTCCGCGTCCACTCGTTTGAACACGGATTCAACCGCCGCTTCATCACAGACGTTAGCGCCATAGGCCTTAAAGCCGCCCTGAGGGTTTATATCTTCACAGAGCGCCAGGGTTTGATCCAGCAATGCGGCCTCCAGATCTATCAGCGCCAGGTTTGCACCGGCCTCCGCCAACTCAACAGCCATCGCCTGACCCAAACCTTGGGCAGCACCGGTAATAGCAATTACTTTATTGTGAATATCCATCAATCGCTCCGCAGGGCTCAAGCCCTAATACAGTCATCAAATTTAGCGCGCATTCTGCCAAAAATTCGTTGCTGATTTATGACATTAGGCAGCAGGAAAAACGAGGGGTTCTTATAAAAGCCAAGGGCCACCTATTGGCCTGATTGGTGACAGCTCATCAGACCGGTGACCCTCGCTTTTTCTTGGGGATAATTCAGCGTTAACTGAAATTATTTCGTAGTTTTGGATGCCGCTGCTGCTGCAGTTTTTTGCTCTTGGGCCCAGAATTCTTTAATGGAGGCACCGGCTTTTTCCTGTGCTTCAGTCAACAGCACCTGCGCTTCCTTGGAAGCATTGATCATTTTCACCTGAACACCTTCGATGAAGGATTTTTGTACTTCAAATGCACCCGTCATGTCTTTCTGCACACCCAGTGTTTCAGAGTAAGCAACGCTATCATTCAGCACATCGGTGAACAGTTTGGTTTGCTGTTGAGCCAGCTGCTCCAGCACTTTAGCGTTAGCCGCAAACAGAGCGTTTACAGGCTTCATGGTTTTTTCAAATTGCTCGGTCATTTGGTTAAACATGGCATCAATTCCTATAGGAGTATTCAAAAAAGCAACGTTTTATTTCCAGAATTGCTGCTTTGCAGCAATTTCTAGTCGCCATGTTAGAAGAGCAATATGACAGTATCAAGACATTTTTGCTGCGACGCAGCAAAATAATATTTATTTTTCCTTATCGCCGCTTTTCGTCTTATTAAACTGGTTCCAGGCCTGCATGTTCTGGTCAACCATTTTGCTGAAGACGCTCAAGGGACCCGACTCCACCAGACCTTTCATCAAGCCCTGCATGGCATCCTGCTGCTCCAGGAAACTGGCGAGGCTTTGCTCAAGATAATGGGGCACAAAACCTTGCACCTCACTGCCGTAAAAGCGGATTAACTGTTTAAGCAGCGTATTGGTTAACAGCGACTGTGATGCGCTGGTTTCCGACTCGCTGATAATCTGCAGCAAAATACTTTTCGTCAGGTCAGCGCCGGTTTTTGAATCCAGCACCTGAAAATCCCGGTGATCGACAATCAGCTTGCGAATATAGTCGAGGTTGACGTACTGACTAAGCGACGTGTCGTACAGGCGACGATTGGGGTATTTTTTGATGATAATAGGCTGTGCGGTTTCCAAGCTGGCTCTCGTTTGTTACGTAAGTTGGCCAGTCCAGTATAACGCCTTCACCCCGTTTGCCGCACCGTAAAACGCCAGAGCCACTAAATCCGCCTGCGCACATAATTGCCAGGCGCATCTTCCAGCGCCGGAAAACCCGGTTTATTACCAACCTCACGCGCATTAACCAAACGGCCTGACTCCGCACGAGCCCAGGCAAACCAGTCCGGCCACCAGGAATCCTGCTTCTGTTCGGCGCCTTCAAACCATTCAGCCGCTGTTTCAGGCTTGCCGGCATTGGTCCAAAAGCCGTATTTGCCACTGTTTTCAGGATTGATCACGCCCGCCAAATGCCCGGAGCCCGCCAACACGAACCGGGAAGGAGCCGAGATCAGTTGTGAACTGCGATAGGCTGCGTCCCACAACACAATATGATCGGTTTGCGTGGCCAGGAAATAAACCGGCACATCAATGACGCCCAAATCAATTGGCGCTCCATTCACACTGAAAGCCCCCGGCTCCCTGAGCAGGTTTTTCAGGTAAGTACTTTCAATATATTCCACGTAATTCGCTGCCGGAATATGGGTGCTGTCGCTGTTCCAGTAAAGAATATCAAATGGCTGCGGCTCTTCGCCCTTAAGGTAATTATTAATGAAATAGGGCCAGAACAGCTGGTTCTCCCGCAACAGGCTAAAGCCCATTGCCAGCGTGCGCCCATCCATATAGCCCTGCGCCTGTACCTGCTCTCTAAGCAATGGCCAGCTGGCCTCGGACAGGTAATGCCCCACTTCGCCCGGCTTGGAAAAGTCCAACAGGGTTGTTAACAGCGTTAAGGAGGCAAGGCAATCCCGCCCCTGTTCCTTGAGTAAAGCCGCCGCTATACTCGCCAGGGTGCCGCCCACGCAGTAGCCGATCAAGTGGGTCTTTTCAACGCGGGTAATAGATCGCACGACATTCAACGCTTCGACCGGCCCCTGCATGACATAGTCGCCAAAATTCTTATGCGCGAGCCTGGCGTCAGGATTCACCCAGGAAATCATAAACACCGTAAAGCCCTGATTAACCAGCCAACGCACCAGGGATTTTTTTTCATCCAAATCCAGCACGTAAAACTTGTTAATGTAGGGTGGCGTAATCAGGATGGGGCGGGAAAATACCTTTTCGGTTGCCGGCTCATACTGAATCAACTGCATGATTTCATTTTGATAGACGACTTTACCCGGCGTTGTTGCCAGGTTTTCGCCCACCTTGAAAACGGATTCGTCCGTTTGCGTTATTTTCAAACCTTGCTGCGGGCTTTGCTGCCAATCACGGAGCAAATTTTGGAAGCCCGACTGCAGATTTTGGCCCTGCGAGTCGAGCGTTTTTCGATAGACCTCGGGGTTGCCCAACAGGGTATTGGTCGGGCTCAAGGCGTTAATGTACTGTCGTGTAAAGAACTTCAATTGTTCACGTTGCGCAGGCTCTTCAAAGCGCATACTGTCAAGCGTTTCACAAAGCAGGTTGCTATTGAGCAGATAGGACTGCTTGATAAAGCTGTAGAAAGGATTTTCCTGCCACTCGCTATCACTGAAGCGCCTGTCGTCAGGTGCTTCGACCACAACCGGTTCGGCAGTTTTTTGCTCATCGAGCATCGCCTGGCTGACCGCCTGCCAAAGCTGTGACTGCTTATTCAGGTAATTCAATTGGGTCTGCAGCAACTTTTCCACATCAACACAGGCATGCTCCTGCGCTTTGGCGTTTTTGCTGGCTGCCGATTCATTTCCCGGAGTAAAACAGGCTGTCATCATTGTTTCAAACAACCGTGTGTATTCTTGTAACAGCTCCGCTGCATTGCCCTGGCTCGATTGCGCCATTAGCCTTGATCCTCTGCTCTCATCATTGGCGCCGCATTCTGGCATAGCCGGATGACAGTCCTGTGACAACCGGGCCGGCAAACTGAATACCTAAAAGGTCATAAAAGATTCATAAAAAGCTCATTTAAGCGTCACATTGCAGGCCTATATTTCCCGCTATAAATCAACCACATGCAGTTCACCAGGGAAATCACCATGAGCGATGTATTTATTATTGGTGTCGGGCAGACACCCGTGGGTAAGAAACAGGACCTGTCCCTAGCCGACATGGGCGCAAGCGCCGTTATCGAAGCACTTGCCTATTCACAAATCGAACCTGAAAAAGTCACAGCTTTCTATGCTGGCAATATGATGTCTGGCCAGCTTTGCAACCAGCAGCTGGTCGCCACGCTGATCGCCAACAAAGCCGGGTTGACCGGTTGCGAGGCAATTACCGCCGAGGGAGCCTGCGGCTCCGGTGGTGCCGCAGCCCGACTGGGCTTTATGGCCATCGCCAGCGGTTGCCACGAGGCCGTTGTGGTCTGTGGCGCAGAAAAAATGACCCACAGCGAACGCGAGGATACCACCGCGGCATTGGCCACAGCCTCTCACTGGGATACGGAAGGCGGCAAAGGCGAAACCTTTCTCAGTCTCAATGCGAAAGTAATGGATCTGTACATGGATCATTACCAGCTCTCGCAATCCTCCTTTGCGAATTTTTCGGTCAATGCCCATAAGAACGCCATGACCAACCCCAACGCCATGCTACGCAAGCAGCTCGGGCATGACGATTACGACGCGTCACGCTCCATCTGCGGACCGATAAGACTGATGGATGCCCCGCCTATTTGCGACGGTGCAGCCGCCATTATTCTGGGCAACCTTAATGTTGCCATTGCAGCCCAGGAAAAGGGGATTCCGGTTGTTCGCATCAGCGCCTCGGCGGTTGCCAGTGATCACCTGGCACTGGCAGATCGCGAAAGCCTGCTGAAATTATCGGCAGCCGAAGTCTCGGCTCACCGGGCCTACCGCCAATCGGGCCTGACACCGGCAGATATCGATCTGTTCGAGCCCCACGATGCCTATACGATCATGACAGCACTGAGCCTGGAAGCCTGCGGATTCGCCGCCCCTGGCACAGCCACGGAGTTAAGCGAAGAGGACATCGGCCTTAACGGCAACCTGCCCATCTGCACCTTCGGCGGCCTCAAAGCCCGCGGCCACCCGGTTGGCGCTACCGGTATCTACCAATTGGTGGAGTGTTTCATGCAACTGACCGACACGGCCGGTGAAAACCAGGTTTACGGGGCCCGTATCGGCATGACGCAGAACTTCGCCGGCGCTGCGGCCGTGGTTTTCACCCACATTCTGGAGCGTTGCGAAAACCTTGCTGCCGGTCACATTGCCGCCTGATCTTTCACCTCCCCGGGAAACCGCTGACACTGAATAGCCGTGTCAGCGGCTTTTTTACCGGTCGCTCAGCCGACGCAACCACAACTCCAAGGCTCGGGTCGCTTTTACATCGTCGCGGTTATAGGTCAGGATTTCCCGCTTGATAAGCTCCCGTTCCTCCGGAGCGGAGCCGTTCAAGTAGTCCACATAACGGACGACTGACCACTGAGAACCGGATTCGCTCAACTCCCATTGGAAGTCCACCAGGTTTTTTGCTTTGCAAACCGCCTTCAAACCATAACTTTTCAACGGCAGCACAAATGAGCGCGTCAACACATCGCGCATATCAAAGAGCGGCGAATCCTCCCCCAACAACCACTGCACCCTGACATCGTCCTGCATGTCGTAACGATCGGCATAGGTCTTAATTTGAGTCACCTCATAATTGGCAAAGTGAGCCAGTATGAGATCAGGATAGCGCTCGCGGTAAGCCGCCACCTTATCCAGGAATTCGCACCAGGCACGGTAATCACCCGCCCGGTCGCCGTCACTCCAGGTATATTGGAAACTGTCATCGCCATAGGGCGGCTCCAGTAACCCCCACAGGTACACCTCATTTCCGGTCACCGGCAAAGGATTGGCTTCAACGTCGAAATGAATCCAGGTACCCTGCGGCAGTTCAAAGGGTGCAATAATCTCGAATTCACCGCTTAAATAGCATCTTGCCTGTTTAACCAAGCGTTGCTTTTTGGCCGCGCCTTTGAAATAGGGTGCATCCAGCAGGGCACTTGGGTCAGCCTGGGCCAAGTCACTCACACGGTATATCCCCTGCTGCTGCAGGCCGGGAACAGCCCGGGGGTCCAGCCCATAAAGAAGCGGCAAGTCGCCTTCGGCCTCAAACCCCGGCACGCAGATTTCACGATAGGGACAGGCACCGCATTTTGAATAACCAAAATGGGCAGAGGGAGGTTCATCCTGCGCTAGCAGGTGCTGCATACTCGCGAGGAAAAGGTCGACTTTGGCATCACTGCTTTCATCAACCTCAGCAACATCGCCATTCCCCAGGTAAACCATGGCAGGCAAACGTGAAGCAAAGAGCCGCCGATACAACCCCAACTGAATTTGGAGATCGTTGCGCCCCTTCATCGACAAGGCCAGTTTGGCATCGGCCACCTGGTACGCGCCACTCTCGGTAAGCAGCAGGAAATCCGGCTTACCAACAACCCGTAACGACTCATCCTGAGCGCAGGGCTGATAAATAACCGGTGTCGCAGCCGCCATCAATGCCTGGGTGTGTGCGACCGATTCCGCTTCCACGACCGCTCCCCGCTCTGCCAGTTGTGCCTTAATACGCTGCTCATGCTGGTCGCCAGCCTGTTGAACCAACAGGTCGAAAGCGTCCTCTTCGCCACTCAGCCCGGCTGGCGGATTATGATCGAACCATACACGCCGATGGCAAAGCTGCCAGGATTTAGCATCACCTGCACTGATTGTTTTGTTCATTAAATGTCCGGACCACGGGTTGGAAATGGGCGATTCACGCCCGGCACTGTAAATTTAAATCTTAAGCGGCCTGCGCAGCAGGTGCCAGACCGATTTTAGCGGCTTCGCTGCCCAGTGACGTGCTGCCGGGCTGATAGCCGTAGGAAATTTCATCCAGCACAGTGCCCGCAGCGTTCAAGTCGGCTTGATTCATTGAAGAAGCCTGCCCCATCATCGGGGCACGCTCTTCGTAAAGGCTTCTCAACAGGTTGAAGTGATGCGTCTGGTTGCTTTGCAGGGCTCGCCCCTGGGCACTTTCCAAATTAAAGTCGCTGGACGCCTGTACTGGTGTTTGCAGTGGCTGGCTTTGAATCTTTTCGGTTGATTGCGCGGGAAGCCCTTCCATCAACAAGCTCAACATCAGCGCAAACTGAGCGCCGTTGCCCTGCTGCACCGACTGGTTAAGCGGCAGGTTAATATTGGCGCATTCGACCTGAATTTGCTGTGTCTGCATCATTGTGCTGAGGGTTAAGGACGTTACTCACACCTATCGGCCAACGCGTATTTTTCTTGACCCAAATCGGCCAACAACAAACGAATGACTTTTCAGGCCTGGCACCCTAGCATAACGCCCCCTGATACTCGGCCATTAGCTAAGGACCCCTTTTGAAAGCAAACCCTACGCACAGCACCCGCGACCAGGCCTGGGCCGGACAAGCCGCCTACAATAAAGGCACATTGTCAGCCTACGACTTTTTTGTACTCGGTTTTTCCAATCGTTTCCTCTGGAAATGCCCTACCCGAGAATTACTCACGCACTACAACAGCCACCTGTCAGCCAACCACCTGGATGTCGGCGTTGGCACCGGCTATTTCCTGGATCGCTGCCGTTTCCCATCCTCCGCACCGCGTGTCGCGCTGATGGATATGAACCCTGTCAGCCTGAGCTTTGCAGCCAGGCGTATCGCCCGTTACCAGCCGGAAACCTATACTCAAAACATCCTCAGGCCCATTGAGCAACCGATAGCTCATTTCGATTCCGTTGGCATAAACTATCTCCTGCACTGCCTGCCCGGTTCCCTTGATCCCGGGGACAAAGCCTGTAAAGCGGTAGTATTCAGCCACCTGGCATCGCTGATGAAACCCGGCGCCAGCCTGTTTGGCTCCACCCTGTTACAGGGGCATGGAGGAATGAATCGTCCGGCTCAGGCACTGATGACTTTTTACAATCGCAAGGGGATTTTCAGTAATGCATCCGATAGCCTGGACAACCTAAAATCGTCCCTGGAGCAGTCCTTTTGTGACGTGACGATAACGCAGGTTGGCTGTGTTGCCCTCTTTAGCGCCCGCATAAAAAAATAATGCACGATCGATTATGATCTATACTTGGGTAGTTAGAGCCAGTTACGTTACAACCGGCCCTCAGTTGTCGTGCAGTTATGCTGAATATGACCCAAGAAAAATCTATTCCGGCCAAACCAGAGCGTCGCAAGTACCTGCGTCAAAATGCGGGCACCCTTAAGCTCTGCATCCGTCGTAAAGGCCTGCTACGCTCCTTCACGAAAGGCGAACCGGCTGAATGGCTCAACTTTAACGGGCACGGCTTGGCGTTTGCCTGCAAAAACCACTTCGAAATCAACGAAACCCTGCTGCTGGACCTTAAAACCCCTAAAACAACGCTTCACGATATTGTCGCCGTGGTCCACAACGCCCGCAAACAGGCTGGCAAGTTCCGCTACGGCGTGCAATTTTATTTTGGTGCAAACAGCTATATGCGTTCGGCTGAGGTGCGCAAGTTTCTGCAGCAAATCGAAGAAGAACTTGAATAAAGAGCGGCAACTTCCCGGCTACCAATCATCGACCAGTTAGCCTAAAATCGGCGCTGATTTTCACCGTGATAGAGCCAGCCCGATGCCAACCAGCCCGCACCAACAAGCAGACCCAGCCAACTTGCCGCCACCCGGGCTACTGCGCCGCCTGGCAGCCATCGTCTACGATACCCTGCTGGTATTCGCACTGCTTATGCTGGTGACGCTGCCCTTTGTGTTATTAGACCTCGGCCGGTCGCCCTTTCACCAGTCGGCGCTGGTACTCACGATCTTTGCCTTTTTTGCCAAATTCTGGCGACACGGCGGGCAAACCCTGGGGATGAAATCCTGGCATATGCAAATTGTCAGCGATAACGGCCAGCCCATCAGTTTCAGCCAGTGCCTGCTACGCCTGGTGGCAGCCACGCTGTCATTTCTGTGTTTCGGTGCCGGCTACTTCTGGATGCTCATCGATAAAAACAAGCGCACCTGGGCAGACCGGTTTTCAGACACCCACCTGGTGATGACGCCCAAACGGGAAAAGCTTTTCAGCAAAAAGTAAGAGCGTTAACAGGCCTAGCTAGGCAGCCCGCCTCAGCAACCACACGGCGGCCACTGCAAAGATTGCGATGGGCAGCAGGCTTGCAAAGATTGGCGCAAACCCGAATACGATGCTGGCAGGACCAAGAAAATCTTCCGTATAACGGAAAAACACACCCAGTAAAATTCCGGAAAATACCCGATGCCCCATGGTGACGGAGCGCAAAGGGCCAAAAATACAGGACAGTGCCACCAGCACCATCACCACGATGGCCAAGGGTTGCAACGCTTTTTTCCAGAACGCCAGGAGATAACGCTTGGCATCAAGGCCCTGTTCCTTCAAATAATCGGTATAGGTACTCAAACCGAGCATTGAAAGGTCACCAGGCTCAAC
Organism: Pseudomonadales bacterium; assembly: GCA_041395865.1. GTDB lineage: Bacteria > Pseudomonadota > Gammaproteobacteria > Pseudomonadales > IMCC2047 > IMCC2047. Next base: position 81,046 of record JAWKZQ010000010.1, on the reverse strand, counting down.
CACAACCACCTGCAGGACATCGGGGGTTAACTCCGTATCCCAGCGCTGGCTAACGCGCTCCCCGACGGTCACCCCCTGCTCCGATAAATCGCTCCGCCTGACATTCTGCAGCACCCAATGATCGCCCTGGAATATCGCCTTCTCGGCAAACAGGCTTTCCTGCAATTGCCGCTCCTTAAAGTCATACTGGGTAACCCCATAAAGCACACCACCAGGCAGCACGGCGTTAAAGTGCATATAGGTATCACCCTCACGGTGCCAAAAACCGTACTTGGAACTCACTGCCTGGCCGCTGCTTTCCGCCAGGGCCCGCTGACTCTGTGCATAGTTTTCAGAGTGCGGCACCACAAATTCGCCGATCAAGAGTGCGGCAAAAACAAAGACGAGCGCAGGCTTAATGGTTGCCCAGCCAATACGTGCCAGGGACATTCCCGCTGCCCGCATGACGGTAAGCTCGCTATGGTTGGCCAACAGGCCAAGCCCCAACAGGCTGCCAATCAGCACGGCCAGCGGCGTAATAATGTAGATTCGCTTGGGCACGGTCATCAGCACATACATGAAGACCTCGAGCGTGCCGTAATCGCCCTCCTTACCCTTGATCTCGTCAAGGATGGCAACCACCATGTCGAGCGCCAGCAGGATGCCCAGCACCGACAGGACGGAAAGAATGACAACCTTGGCAATATAACGATCAAGCTTTTTCATCAACGCCTTCCCGAAGCAAATTTATGGTACCAGGGCAGCTTATGGTGCAGGTCGAATATCAATGCCAGACCAATACCCAGGAACAGCAAATGAATCCACCAGAGGCCCAGCCAAACCGGGATTTTCCCGTCCCCGACAGCTCGGCTGGCCGCCGACAGCAGAACCACATACCCCATATACAAGATCACCGAAGGCACCAGGCGCATATAACGGCCCTGGCGCGGGTTAACACGACTCATGGGCACGGCAATCAAGGCAATGATCGGCACCAGTAGCGGCATCGAAATGCGCCACTGGAGCTGGGCAATATCCTCCAACCGCGTTGATGCCAGCAGTTCAGCCGTGGGTTTTAACTCGCTTTTATAGCTCGCCGTTACCACCTCCGGCTGCGGGAGGCGCACGGCATATTTTTCAAACCGGGTCACCCGATAATCCGCTTCACCCGGCACACCGTCGTAACGATAGCCGTTTTCCAGCAACAGGAAGTGGCTGCCCGTTTCCTCATCTTTATGCTCAATGCCATATTCCGCATTCAGCAAAACCAGGTCATCCTTGTTTTTATCGTGCTGGGAAATAAGCACGTTGTGCATCCGGCTACGACCATCAATCAGTGCTTCGGTATAAGCCACCTGTCCGGTATCGCCAAGACGCTGGAAACGGCCAGGTGTTAACAGGTCAAATTGCGTGCTTTTCTTCTGCGCATCGAACAGCGCCCGTGCTTCGCGAGCGCCCCAGGGGCTGAGGCTGGTGCTTAAATAGGCTTCTATCCCAGCAATAATCAATGCCGGAATCAGGGTAATCACCGCCAAACGACGCAGGCTTATTCCGCAGGCCGACAGCACGGTCATCTCGCTATCTAAATACAGCCGCCCATAGGCCATCAATATGCCCAAAAAAAACCCTAACGGCAGGATAATTTCCAAAAACCCGGGGATGCGGTAACCCATCACACTGACAATCAGTTCGGCACTCAAGCCATCAGCAGCAGCCTCACCGAGATATTTGATAAAACGCCCGCTCATGACCACCAACAGCAGCACGGCCGTTATTGCCAGCATGGTGACAACAACTTGTTTGGTTAAGTATCGAAAAATAATCAAAAGGTCAGGGCCTGCAAAATTCGGGGACGTTTGGAAAGATAATCAGCGGACGTTTTAGTTCATTTAATTGCCCCAAATTCTATACTGCTTCTTTTCCTATTGATAACTGGTAATCGGTAATTTTTTACGTACACTCAGCTTTTATCCCGCTTGTAGTCAGAATAGAGATGTCCATGGAATACAAACTCAAGTCCGGCAGTCCGGAAAAACAAACCAGCGCCTGTCTGGTTGTTCCCGTTAACGGCAGCAAACTTTCCAACGCTGCGCTGCAACTCGATGAAGCCTGCGAAGGTTATATCAGCAAACTGGTCAAGCGCGGCGACCTGGCCCGTCAGCCCGGTAAAACCCTGCTGATTCCCGGCCTGCACAATGTAAAAGCGCAACGCGTATTACTGGTTAACACCGGTAAAGAGCGCAGCCTTAGCGCTAACAAGTTCACAGCCCTGCTGCAAGGCTGCATGGCTGCCCTGCAGGACTGCAGCGCCAAAGATGCAATTTTCTACCTTGAGGACATTCACTGCGAAAAACGCGACCTGGCCTGGAAAGTGCGTCACTGTATCCAGACGGCTGCCGACAGCCTCTACCAGTTTAACGAACTGAAAAGCGACAAGGCTGAAGCACCGAAGCTGACACGCATTCAATTTGGTTTGACCGGCCGCTCCCAAACCACGCTCATTGAAACAGCCGTCGCCCAGGGTCAGGCCATTGCCAAGGGCAAACAGTTCACCAAAACCCTCGGCAACCTGCCCGGCAATATCTGCACGCCCAGCTATCTTGCCGAACAGGCCCAACAATTCGCCAAGAGCTACAAATCCGTCAGCACCAGTATTCTGGACGAGAAGCAAATGGAAGAGCTGGGCATGGGCTCGCTGCTTTCCGTGTCGGCAGGAAGCGCCGAACCCGCCAAACTGATTGTCATGAATTACAAAGGCGGTAAAAAGGACGAAGCGCCGCAGGTACTGGTTGGTAAAGGGATCACCTTCGATACCGGCGGCATCAGCCTCAAACCCGGTGCCGCAATGGATGAGATGAAATACGACATGTGTGGCGCCGCCAGTGTGTTCGGCACCCTGCTGGCCGTTGCCGAACTCAATCTGCCGATTAATGTGGTCGGCATTATTGCCGCAGCCGAAAATATGCCCAGCGGCGTAGCTACCAAACCCGGCGATATCGTCACCACCCTGTCCGGCAAGACCGTAGAAATCCTTAACACCGATGCCGAGGGCCGCCTGGTGCTCTGCGATGCGCTGACCTACGCAGAAATGTTTAACCCGGCTGCCATTATCGACATCGCCACCCTGACCGGCGCCTGCATCATTGCGCTGGGACATCATACCAGTGCCGTGCTCAGCAACCAGAACACTCTGGCCCAGCAGATTATCAAGGCTGGCGACGCCAGTGCCGACGCCGCCTGGCAATTGCCCATGGGCGAACAGTATCAGGAACAGCTGAAAAGCAACTTTGCCGACATTGCCAATATCGGCGGGCGCCCGGCAGGCACCATCACGGCCGCCTGTTTCCTGTCCCGCTTCACCGAAGGCCAACGCTGGGCACACCTGGACATTGCCGGCACGGCCTGGGTTTCAGGCAATAACAAGGGTGCGACCGGGCGACCTGTCCCGCTGTTGACCCAGTACCTGCTGGATCGAGTTGCAGAACAGAACTAAGACCTTAACGTGACCCGAGTCGACTTCTATATTCTGCCCGACAATGAACCGCAGGCACGCCTGCAGTTCATTTGCCGGCTGGTGGAAAAGGCCTATCGCCACAACCACCAAGTTTATATCCATACCGATAACCCAGGCGAAAGCGGGCTTATCGACGAGCTGCTATGGAATTTTCGTGCCGAAAGCTTTGTGCCGCATCATCGTCTGGAAGACGGTTCAACCACCGCCCCGGTGGCGATTGGCCATGGCGAAACGCCGGGCGAGCACCACGACATACTGATCAACCTCAGCAGTCAGGTTCCAGATTTCTTCAGCCGCTTTGAGCGCTGCGCCGAGGTGGTTGTCCAGCAACAGGACATACTGGCAGCAACCCGTAATCACTTTGCTTTTTACAAAGAGCGTGGTTATCCGCTGCATACCCACGATCTGCGCAAATAAACCCTTAAGCGGGCTACCAGCAACACAGCCGCCAACGACCTTTGCAGCCCAGCTTTATCTACCGTCAAACAAGCTAAAGCTGTATAATTCACAGCCTTTCGGCCGCACCTGTGACTGCGCCCTCTCATACACCCAAATAGCAAAAGTTATTTAAGCATGGAAAAAACCTACCAACCCCAACAGATCGAATCAAACTGGTACCAGACTTGGGAAAACCAAGGCTATTTCAAGCCCTCCGGCGAAGGCGAAGCCTATTCCATCATGATTCCGCCGCCCAATGTCACGGGCAGTCTGCACATGGGGCATGGATTCCAGGAAGCCATTATGGATGGCTTGGTGCGTTATCACCGGATGAAAGGCTGCAATACCCTGTGGCAGGTCGGGACCGACCATGCCGGCATCGCGACCCAGATGGTCGTGGAACGCCAGCTCGACGCCAAAGGAACCTCACGTCACGAACTTGGCCGCGAGAAATTTATTGAGAAGGTCTGGGAATGGAAAGAGGAGTCCGGCGGCCGTATTACCCAGCAGTTGCGTCGCCTCGGGGCCTCCCCCGACTGGTCCCGCGAACGCTTCACCATGGACGATGGTTTCTACAAGGCCGTCCAGGAAGTCTTTATCCGCCTGCACAAGGACGGCCTGATTTACCGGGGGAAACGCCTGGTTAACTGGGATCCTAAACTGCACACCGCAATTTCCGACCTGGAAGTGATTTCCGAAGAGGAAAACGGCTCGCTGTGGCATTTCAATTACCCGCTGGCCGATGGTTCCGGCCACCTGACCGTTGCCACAACCCGCCCGGAAACCATGCTGGGTGACACCGCCGTGGCCGTTCACCCGGAAGACGAACGCTATCAGCACCTGATTGGCAAAACCATCAAACTCCCCCTCGCCAATCGCGAAATCCCGATTATTGGCGATGATTATGTGGATCGCGAATTCGGTACCGGCTGCGTAAAAATCACGCCAGCCCACGATTTCAATGACTACGAAATGGGTCAGCGTCACAACCTGGATATGATCAACATCCTCAATGACGACGCGCACCTCAATAGCAACGTGCCGGAAAAATACCAGGGCATGGAGCGCTTTGACGCTCGCAAAGAGGTGGTTGCAGACCTCGATACACTGGGCCTGCTGGAAAAAATCGAGCCCCATAAACTGAAGGTACCCCGTGGCGACCGTACCGGTGTGGTGATTGAGCCCTACCTGACCAACCAGTGGTATGTCACCACCCAGCCGCTGGCTGACAAAGCCATCAAGGCGGTCGAAAACGGCGACATCCAGTTTGTACCCAAGCAATGGGAAAACACCTATTTTGCCTGGATGCGGGATATTCAGGATTGGTGTATTTCCCGCCAGCTCTGGTGGGGGCACCGTATTCCTGCCTGGTACGACGACCAGGGCAATGTCTATGTGGGTCGCTCGGAAGCCGAGGTACGCGCCGAAAACAATATCGCCGATAACATCGCCCTGAAACAGGACGACGATGTGCTGGATACCTGGTTCTCCTCAGGCCTGTGGACCTTCGGCACCCTGGGCTGGCCGGAAATGACCGAGGAGCTGAAGGCGTTCCACCCTTCCAACGTGCTGGTAACCGGCTTCGATATCATTTTCTTCTGGGTCGCACGCATGATTATGCTGACCCTGCACTTTATGGATGACGTGCCTTTCCATACGGTTTACGTGCATGGTCTGGTGCGCGACAGCCATGGCCAGAAGATGTCCAAATCCAAGGGTAACGTACTCGACCCCATCGACCTTATCGACGGTATCGACCTCGAGTCCCTGGTCAGCAAGCGTACCGCCGGTATGATGCAGCCGCACCTGCGGGAAAAAATCGAGAAGATGACGCGCAAGGATTTCCCCGAAGGTATTGCCTCATACGGTACCGATGCGTTGCGCTACACCTACTATTCACTGGCGTCCACCGGCCGCGACATTAACTTCGATGTCGGCCGTATTGAAGGCTTTCGCAACTTCTGTAACAAGATCTGGAATGCCGCCCGCTACGTCCTGATGAACACCGAAGAACAGGATTGCGGCCAGGACGGTTCCGGGGATTACGAACTGTCACTGGCAGACCGCTGGATTATCTCCCGCCTGCAGCAGGCCGAACAGGAGGTTATCGCCGGCATTGAAAGCTATCGTTTCGACCTCGCATCCCAGGCGCTGTACAACTTTGTCTGGAACGAGTACTGCGACTGGTATCTGGAGCTGTCAAAACCCGTTCTCTGGGATGAAAACGCCCCGGCGGCGCAGAAAAAAGGAACGCGACGGACGCTGATTCGCGTGCTGGAAGCCACACTTCGCCTGGCTCACCCAATGATGCCTTTCATTACGGAAGAAATCTGGCAGAGGGTCAAAAATCTGGCCGGTCAGCAGGGCGAAACCATTATGCTGCAACGCTACCCACAGCCGGATGAAGGAAAAATTGATACCGAGGCCGTTGCGGATATTGAATGGCTGCAGGGCATTATCCTGGCGATTCGCAACATCCGCGGAGAAATGAATATTTCGCCGGCCAAGCCAATCAAGGTATTACTGAAAAACGCCTCTGATACGGATAAAGCACGCCTGGAGACCAATCACCAATTCCTGTCAAAACTGGCCAAACTGGAAAATATCGACGCCCTTGCCGAAGACGAAGCAGCCCCCATGAGCGCTATTCAGCTGGTGGGAGACCTGGAAATCCTGGTTCCCATGCAAGGCCTGATTGATGTCGATGCCGAACTCGCCCGGCTGGGCAAGGAAGCCGACAAACTCGACAAAGAGTTGAACGGCGTCAACAACAAACTGGCCAACCCTAACTTTGTTGATAAAGCCCCCGCAGCCGTGGTGGAAAAGGAAAAAGCCCGCCAGGCTGACTTGCAGGCCGCCCACGCGAAAATACAGCAGCAGCTGGAGGAAATGAAAGCACTGGCTTAAGGCCCCGCAGTACAGCGCCTAGGCGCTGTTTTAAAGCCAGCCGCCCGCTGAAAACCTTTTTATTGTCAATTTGGTTTTGGTAGATATAATGACTTCAGGCTCTTATACCACAATCGTATAGCTCAATGCCTTTGTGGTTAAGGCCGCTAAAAAAACCAAGATAAAAAATAAAAAACAAATTTTCACTCCACGGGGGAATTGGGTATGGCAGAGCGAGAGACCGGTACCGTAAAATGGTTCAACAACGCCAAGGGTTATGGCTTTATTGAGCGTGACGACGGTCAGGATGTATTCGTGCACTATCGCGCTATTCGCGGCGAAGGCTACCGTAAACTAAGCGACGGCCAGGAAGTCGAATATAGCGTTGTAGAAAGCCAGAAAGGATTACAGGCCGAGGACGTTATCCCCACCTGATCTGGGTGGAATCCTTCACTTTCCCGGGCGGTGTATCATTGATCGCACCACCGGGTGAACATTAGGAGTTGTTGTGGAATTATTATCGAACCCCTGGGTGGCCGCTTTATTCGCTCTGTTTGTCGGGATAGCGATCGGAATTTTCATACACCGCTCCAAATATTCCGATAGCAGCCAGTCTGAAAAACTCAAGGAAGAGATGCAGTCGCTTGAACAGGAGTTCAGCGATTACAAATCTTCCGTTGCTGAGCATTTCGATAAAACCTCCGAACTTGTTCAGGGCCTGACTGAAAACTATGTCAAAGTTTATCAGCACCTCGCTGAAGGCTCCCAGGCGCTGACCAACACGGACCAGATGGCGCTAAAACTCGGACAAGATCCCGATGGACTGGCTTCGGTGATCAACAAAATCGAAGACAGCAGCAGCCAGCCGCAATCAGACGAAAACATGCAGGCCCCCAAGGACTACGCGCCAAAGCCTTCCGAGGATGACACCGAAGGCACGCTTTCCGAGGCCTTCAGTATCAAAAAAGACAAGCCCGCACAGGTAACGGAAGAGCTTGTTGAACCTGCCGAGAAACCCGCAAAAAAACTGGCTTAAGAAACTGACCTAGTTGCGACGGAGTTACCGATACCCAACCAGCCTTTCTATACCGGGTTATCGATATCGATAAACAGGTGTTCCAGGCCGAGCTGTTCAGCCAACAGCTCACCCAGCGCCTGGACGCCGTAACGTTCGGTCGCATGATGACCGGCGGCATAAAAATGAATCCCCATTTCCCTGGCCGCATGAACCGTTGGCTCCGACACTTCACCGGTAAGATAGGCGTCAGCCTTGGCCTCCACAGCCTTTTCGATCATGCCCTGTGCAGCGCCCGTACACCAGGCTACCCGTCGAATTTCCCGGTCATTTCCGGCAATGTGCAAGGGCGACCTGCCCAGCTGCTGCTGCAAATGAGCCGAAAACGCGGCCCCGCTCATGGGCGTCGGCAGAATACCCAGTAAGCCGATACTGCGCTCATTGCCCGGCTCCAGCCCCTGCTCTACCCTTAGCCCCAAAAGCTCTGCCAGGCGGGCGTTATTTCCCAACGTAGGGTGCGCGTCAAGCGGGAGGTGGTAAGCAATTAGGCTGATATCGTTTTCCAGCAGCGCCTTTAGGCGATTACGTTTCATGCCGACCACAACGGGATTTTCACCTTTCCAGAAATAACCATGGTGGACCAGAACCGCCTGGGCATTATGATCAATAGCCGCATCAATCAAGGCCTGGCTGGCTGTAACGCCACTGATGATTTTATTGACCTCTGCCGCTCCCTGAACCTGAATGCCGTTTGGGCAATAGTCACTAAAACGTTCCGGTTCCAGGACACGATTACAAAGCGCCTCGATTTCATTCAGCAGTGCCATAGTTCTTCATCTCTTCTTTTTTCATACAGCGTTTACATCACATCAACCCATGCGATAATAGCAGCTTATTGTGCCTTGGAACCCGTAAAAGTCTATGAAACTACTGCTTCGTCTGGTCATTTTCCCAGCGATAACCGGCATTCTTATCGCTGCAGGTATTCTGTACTTCTTCCCATCCCAGCTGAATACCAACCCAACACCAAGCCTGCCTCAGCAAAGCGGCCCGGTCTCCTACGCGGAAGCTGTCAACAAAGCCGCCCCGGCGGTGGTTAACATCTACACGACCAAGATTGTCCAACAGCAGATTCACCCGCTTTTTAACGACCCTTTTTTCCGCCAGTTCTTCGGCCAGCGCAATGAGCCCAAACGGCAACGTATGCAGTCCAGCCTTGGATCCGGGGTTATCATCAGCAGTGACGGTTATTTATTAACCAACAATCATGTCATCGCCAACTCCGACGAAATTATTGTTGCCCTCAAGGATGGCCGGGAAAGCTTTGCCCACGTGGTTGGCACCGACCCGGAAACGGACCTGGCGGTACTGAAGATTGACCTCAATAACCTTCCGACCATGACACTGGCCTCCTCCGACACGGTAAGTATTGGCGACGTGGTGCTCGCCATTGGCAATCCCTTCGGCGTCGGACAAACCGTTACCATGGGCATTGTCAGCGCCACCGGGCGCAACCAGCTGGGCCTGACAACGTTCGAGGACTTTATTCAAACCGATGCCGCCATTAACCCCGGCAACTCAGGCGGCGCCTTGATAAACGCCTATGGCAACCTGATTGGTATCAATACCGCCATCTTTTCCAAATCCGGCGGTTCCCAGGGTATCGGTTTTGCGATCCCCTCCCTGCTGGCCAACCAGATTATGGAAGAAATTGTCCGCTATGGTAGCGTAACGCGTGGCTGGCTGGGCATTGAAACCCAGCGCCTGACGCCTGACCTGGCTCACTCATTGGGGCTTGATGAACCGAAGGGACTGGTGATTGCCGGCATCTATCGACAGGGTCCCGCAGCACAGGCAGGCATTTTGCCGGGCGATGTGCTGCTAGCGCTGGAGGGAGATCCTGTTATCGATGACTTGCAGGCAATGACACGCATCACCCAGACCAAACCGGGCAAGCGTATCACCATTACCGTACTCAGGGAGGGGCGTGAAAAAGATATCCTGGTAACTGTGGGTAAGCGCGACCCCCAGCAACAGCAACGCTAGAGCAGCTCAGCTAGCGCCTTTAGGAAAGCCTCGTTTTCGGACGCGGTACCGACTGTCACCCGCAGGCAGTCGGCCAGCAACGGGTGGGCACCGTCCAGACAGCGAATCAGCACACCGCGTTCACACAACGCATCATAAAGCGCTCGCGCCCGGCCGGGTTCGGTACGGAACAGGATAAAATTAGCTTCGCTGTCCCACACCTGCAAATCACCAAGCGACTTCAGCGCGCTAAACAATCGGCCTCGTTCCTCACAAATCAAGGCCGTCTGTTCGCGTAATACATCGAAGTGCTTAAGGGCAAACTCAGCGCTGACCTGGGTCAGCACACCGATATTGTAAGGCAGCCGTATCTTTTCCAGCTCGTTGATCCAGCGGGCATTACCCACCAATAGCCCCAAGCGCAATCCGGCCAATCCCGCCTTGGATAATGTGCGCATGACCAGAACATGATCATATTCCTCCGCCAGGTTCAGGTAATCCGCATCGGTGAAAGGCGTATAGGCCTCATCAATCACGACCAGCCCAGGAGCGGCTTCGATCACCTCTCGCAGTTTGTCTTCACCAAAAAGATTGCCCGTCGGGTTGTTCGGCTGGGCAAGAAAAATCAATGCCGGCCGCTTACTTTTAATTTGTGCCAACAGCTCAGGCATATCCAGCTCGAAGTCAGGCGTCAGGGAAACGGCCTGATAGCTGAGTTCTGTCACCTGAGTGATTTGACGGTACATGGCAAAGCCAGGCTCAACCGTTAACAACGTTTGTCCAGGCTGCGATACGGCAAGCGCCAACAGCTGAATCAACTCATCGGAGCCATTGCCAAGAACTAACTCCAAGCCATCCGGAATGGCCATCACGCTTCTTAGCTGTTGTTTTACCTTGTCGGCGCCAGGATTCGGATAGCGATTCAAATGCACATCTTTCAGCGTCTGCATCCAGCTCGCCACCAGGGTTTCATCCCAGTCATAAGGGTTTTCCATGGCGTCCAGCTTAATCATGCCCTCAGCATCAGCTACATGATAGGAGGACATGGCGCGAATTTCAGGCTTAATCCATTGCTCAATCAGCTGGCCCAGCGGGTCATTAGTGTTTGCAGTCATAGTCTTACGTGCTTATATCTAATAGGAAGGGGAATCCGGCGGGCCACCAGGTCCGCCGGGATAAAGCTAGGATTTAATACGGTACTCTGCCGAGCCGGCGTGCGCCTGCAGCCCTTCACCATGCGCCAGCACCGAGGCGATTTTTCCCAGTTCCGACGCGCCGTCGGCTGAACACATAATTAAAGAGGAACGCTTCTGGAAGTCGTAAACACCCAGCGGCGATGAAAAACGCGCCGTACCTGAAGTTGGCAGCACGTGGTTGGGGCCCGCGCAATAATCACCCAGGGCTTCAGCTGTGTAACGGCCCATAAAAATGGCGCCCGCGTGCAGAATTTCCGGCAACAGTGCTTCAGGATCAGCAATCGACAACTCCAGGTGCTCGGGCGCGATCCGGTTGGAAATGGCAGCGGCCTGCGGCAGCGATTCCACTTGGATCAGCAGCCCTCGGTTCTGCAGGGACGTACGGATGATCTCGGCACGCGGCATCTGGGGCAACAGCCGCTCAATGCTTTCACTCACGCGATCCAGGAAGGCAGGATCGTCTGACACCAGGATCGACTGGGCCTGCTCATCGTGTTCGGCCTGGGAAAACAGGTCCATTGCAATCCAGTCAGGGTCCGTCTGGCCGTCGCAAATCACCAGGATTTCCGACGGTCCGGCAATCATATCAATGCCCACAACGCCATAAACGTTTTTCTTCGCCGTGGCGACATAGATATTGCCAGGGCCCACAATTTTATCCACTTTGGGTACCGTTTCCGTACCGTAGGCCAAGGCAGCTACAGCCTGCGCACCGCCGATTGTAAATACCGTGTCCACACCGGCAACGGCAGCCGCGGCCAGCACCAGGTCATTTACCTCACCACCGGGTGTAGGAACGACCATCACAACCTCTTCAACGCCAGCCACTTTGGCCGGCATTACATTCATCAGCACTGTGGATGGATAGGCGGCCTTGCCGCCGGGCACATAAACGCCAACGCGTTGCATCGGCGTTACCTTTTGACCCAGCACGGTTCCATCTGCTTCTTCATACTGCCAGGAAGCCTGGTTCTGGCGCTGGTGATAGGACTCGATACGCTGGGCAGCCTTTTCAAGCGCCTCGCGCTGCTCAGCAGGGATACGTTGCAGCGCCTGCTGAAGCTGCTGCGGATCAAGCTTCAATTCGCAGGCACGATCAACCTCAAGCCGGTCAAAACGTCGGGTATATTCCAGCAGCGCATCGTCACCGCGGCTTTTTACCGCCAGCAACACCTCATCCACTACCGCATTGACCTGCTGATCAGAAACCTCATCCCAGTCCAGCAGTTTATCCAGTTGCGCATCAAAGTCCGCTTGCTGTGCATTCAGTCGTTTAATCATCACTCAAACTCAACTATTCTCAGCGTCTACAGCCGCCGCCAAACGTTCAATCAGTGGCTGAATGGTGGCGTGTTTCATCTTCATCGATGCCTTGGCAACCACCAGTCGCGAGCTGATGGGTGCAATCAGTTCCATCGGTTCCAGGCCGTTCGCTTTCAGCGTATTGCCGGTATCGACGATATCCACAATCCGGTCAGCCAGGTGCAGAATCGGCGCCAACTCCATGCCCCCGTACAACTTGATAATATCAACCTGCACACCGCGTTCGGCATAATAACGCTTGGTGATATTAACAAACTTGGTTGCCACCTTGAGGCGGCCCTTCGGTTCGGCGGCCCCAACCAGGCCGGCCGTCATCAGTCTACAGGTGGCAATTTTCAGGTCCAGCGGTTCATAGAGCTCATCATCGCCATACTCCATCAACACATCCTTGCCCGAAACCCCCATATCTGCAGCGCCATGGGCCACATAGGTAGGCACATCGGTTGCCCGGATAACCACCAGCTGAACATTCTCATGATTGGTTGGAAAAATAAGCTTACGACTGGCGCGAACATCTTCCAATGGCTCAATACCGGCTGCCTTCAACAGCGGCAGGGTATCATCCAAAATCCGCCCTTTGGAAAGGGCTATTGTGAGTTTGTGATTCATCATGACAATCTAAGGTTCATTAATTAGGCCGGGACACGGCGAATCCGGGCACCAAGAAGCTGCAGCTTTTCCTCAATACATTCATAACCACGGTCAATGTGGTAAATACGCTCAATATGGGTATTGCCTTCGGCAACAAGACCGGCTATCACCAGGCTGGCCGATGCCCTGAGATCGGTAGCCATCACCGGAGCGGCTTTAAGTTGGTCCACACCGGTGACAATAGCGGTATTGCCCTCCAGGGAAACATTAGCCCCCATGCGCATCATTTCGTGCACGTGCATAAAACGGTTTTCAAAGACCGTTTCCGTCACCGTTCCGGTTCCCTCCGCGACGGCATTCATCGCCAGGAACTGGGCCTGCATATCGGTGGGGAACGCTGGATAAGGTGCCGTATGCACGTTGACAGCCTTGGGACGGCGCCCTTCCATGTCAAGCTCGATCCAGTCCTCACCCGTTGTCACCCGGGCACCGGTTTCACGCAGCTTGATCAATACGGCCTCAAGCACGTCAGGGCAGGTATCCTTAACCAGTACGCGCCCGCGTGTCGCCGCTGCAGCCACCAGGTAAGTACCCGTTTCAATTCGGTCCGGCAAAACCGGGTAGAAACCGCCATGCAGTTTCTCCACTCCTTGCACCACAATGGTGTCGGTACCGTGACCGGAGATTTTCGCGCCCATGGTAATCAGGCATTCGGCCAGGTCCACCACTTCAGGTTCCCGGGCCGCATTATCGATCACCGTCTCACCATCGGCCAGCGTCGCGGCCATCAGGATATTTTCTGTTCCGGTCACCGTTACCGTGTCAAAAAAGACATGGGCCCCCTTGAGCCGGCCATCCGTTTTGGCTTTGATGTAACCATCCTCAACCACAATATCAGCACCCATGGCCTGCAAGCCACGAATATGCAGATCTACCGGGCGACTGCCAATGGCGCATCCTCCGGGAAGCGATACCTCGGCCTGCCCGAAATGCGACAGCATTGGCCCCAGCACCAGGATTGACGCACGCATGGTTTTTACCAGTTCATAGGGTGCGCTGAATCGCTTGATGGTGCCGGCATTAATTTCAACATTGAGTTTTTCATCAATGATGGCCTCAACACCCATCACACCCAAGAGTTCGATCATGGTTGTGATATCGTGCAAATGAGGCAAATTGCCAACGGTCAGGGGTTCGTCAGTTAACAGACTGGCTGCCAGAATCGGCAGTGCGGAGTTCTTGGCGCCAGAAATACGGATTTCGCCGTCCAGCTGGATGCCGCCCTCGATAATAAGCTTATCCATGAATCGTGCTCTTGGTTAACGTAATCAGGTGTCCCTATTGGGCTGCCCATTCGGCAGGCGTATAGGTTTTGATCGTTACGGCGTGAATTGTGCCATCGGCAATCTTTTCATTGAGTGCGGCATATACACACTGCTGCTTTTTAACGGCATTCAGCCCTTCAAAAAGCGATCCGACAGCCGTGATCTGAAAGCTGCTGCCTCCGCCCTCAACAAAAACTTCACAACTCTCCAGGTGCGCCTCAAGCAGCGCCTTTACATCTTCTGCTTCCATCCTACAACTCGCTCGATTGTTCTCTCAACAAAGCAGCGTAAGGTAACAAATTACGGGAGCTAAGGCGACTTTAATCTTGGTTGGGCCGTGTTTCGGAGCCGCATCGGGCGGCTACTTTACAGGGAGGATCTGATCGACACCGCTAACCTTAGCGACCCCCATCAAATCTGCGGGCAAATGCGTAAAAAAAATACGCTTATCCAGCTGCTCCGCATGACGCAACCAGCTGCATAACAGGGTTAATCCGGCGCTACCCGAACGGGTTACCCGTGAAAAATCCATTTCCAGGGCGTCGCCCGCTCGATCAATCAGCGCTTCCCCCGCTTTTTTCAGGGCAAGCGCATTATCAAAATCCAACTCGCCAATAACTTGCAGGTGCTGATCGGACAAGGGTTCGATATGAGCGCTCATCTTACCAGGCCATCCTATTCGGCATCTTCCGTTACGTCCGAGGTCCAGCCGGCAATCACCAGGTCGATATCGTTGGAATTATCCTTCATCAGGCGGGCAAACTGGTTGCGGTAGGTCAAGCCGATATTGACACCATTCACAATGACGTTTTCCATTTTCCACTGGTTTTCTTTATCTAGGTACATGGAATAGGTGATGGGGTACTTTTTACCATCCGAGCTGTAGAGCTCAATATCGACGCGTTGTTTTTTAGCGTGCGACTTCTCCGACGCATGCGGCGGCAAAACAATAATTTTTTCATTGTCATACTCAAGCAACGCCTTGGCATACACTTTGAGCAAACTCAACTTGAACGCATCCAAAAAAGCCTGCTGCTGCTCAGGCTCTGCTTTTTTGTAGTGCTTCGCCATCACACGTCGCGCGATACGCTTGAAATCAACCACCGACGACAGAAGCTGCTCCACATCGGAAAAAAACAGCTCGGTATCCTGAAGATAAACCTCTCGATTCTGCGTTACCAGCGTCAACAGCTCGTCAGTCGCCGTCTGTACCGTATCGAAGGCAGCCCGGTTAGACCCGTTCGGCTCATCCTGCGCAACAGCGCCAGACGCAACAAAAACAAAGCCGAAGAAAGCGAGGGCAAACAGCCGTTTAATCATACTTACCATTGTTATTATTACCTTCTGTTATCGACAAATCGCATCTTAATAAATGCTCGGACCGGAGCGCTGGTTACTCGTTCACTTTGTTAAACAGGAACTGGCCAATCAACTCCTCAAGAACCAGTGCTGATTGGGTGTCCTCGATCATATCACCGTTCTCGAGATAGGTATCATCAGCGCCGCTCACCAGACCAATGTACTTTTCACCCAGCAGGCCGGCTGTCAGGATCGCGGCCGTGGTATCCGTGGTAAAACGATCATATTCAGCATCAATTGCCATCTCGACAATGCCGGAAAACTCATCCTTATCAAGCGAAATACCCGTAACCCGGCCAACGGCAACCCCCGCCACCGTAACCTTGGAGCGATTCGTCAAACCACCGATATTTTCAAAGGAGGCGTAAATCGTATAGCTTTCCTTGGATTGCGAAAGATTCAAGCCGCTGACATTAAGCGCCAGAATCACCAGCGAGATAAATCCCGCAAGCATAAACAGGCCAACGGCCACTTCCAGTGTTTTGCTGTGCATCTTAAAAGTCTCCAAACATGACAGCGGTCAAAATAAAGTCCAGTCCCAGCACGGCCAAAGAAGAATAGACCACCGTTTTTGTTGTTGCCCGCCCAATACCCTCGGAAGTCGGCACCAGGTCATGCCCCTGGAAAACAGCAATCCAGGTCACCACGAGGGCAAAGGCAATACTCTTGATCGTCCCGTTAAGCACGTCTTCCCTAAAATCGGTGGCTGCCTGCATGTTGGCCCAGAAGGAGCCATCGTAAACACCCAGCCAATCTACGGCGACCAAAGCGCCCCCCCAGATTCCGACAACGTTGAAGATCAGCGTGAGCAGAGGCAACGCAATAAAGCCAGCCAGCAACCGCGGCGCCATCACATAGCGCAGCGGGTCCACCCCCAGCATTTCCAGGCTGGTAATCTGCTCCGTGGCTTTCATCAAGCCAATTTCAGCCGTCAAGGAGGAACCTGCCCGCCCGGCAAACAATAATGCCGTCACCACAGGCCCCAGCTCTCTCACAAGGCTTAACGACACCATTTGCCCCACGGCCTGTTCGGAGCCGTAGTCAACCAGGATACTGTAGCCCTGCAGGCTCATCACCATCCCGATAAACAGGCCGGACACAATAATAATCGGCAACGACAACACACCGACGGCATAGAGCTGTTTAATCAGTAAGGGCAGACCCTTGCGCACATTGGGAATACCGCACAACGAGCGCGCCACAAAGAAACCCGAGCGCCCCGTCACAGACAGCCAATCCAGACCGGCTTTACCGAGGATACGTAGTTGCGTAATCAAACCGCACCCCCACCGAGCAGGTCATCCAGGTAGTCCTGGGCAGGATAATGGAAAGGCACAGGCCCGTCGGGCTTGCCGTTCATAAATTGCGCCACCATGGAAGACTCCGAACTCATTAACTCCTGCGGCGCCCCTTTGCCAATAACCTTGCCTTCGGAAAGCACATAAAGACTATCAGCAATACTTGCCGTTTCATGAATGTCATGGGATACCACAACACTGGTGAGCCCAAGCGCCGTATTAAGCAGTTTTATAAGCTGCAACAGCACGCCCATTCCGATCGGGTCCTGCCCGGCAAAGGGTTCGTCATAGAAGACCATTTGTGGATCAAGCGCAATGGTACGGGCCAGGGCGGCACGACGCGTCATCCCCCCGGACAATTCGCTGGGCAACATATCCCGGGCTCCGCGCAGTCCGACGGCATGAAGCTTCATCAGCACCAGGTCCCGAATCATCGACTCGGTGAAATTGGTATGCTCGCGTAACGGGAAGGCAACATTTTCATAGACGGTACGATCTGTAAACAGGGCGCCACTCTGGAACAGCATACCCATTTTACGGCGCACCCGATAGAGGTCGTTACGCGACAACGAGGAGATATTTTCGCCATCCACCAGAATGGTGCCGGCATCGGGCCTGATCTGTCCGGTAATCAGGCGCATTAACGTGGTTTTTCCGGTACCACTGGGCCCCATAATTGCCGTTATCTTGCCACGAGAAATATCCATATCAACGCCATCGAAGATGACGCGATCACCTCGTGAAAAACGAAGCCCGCGAATTTCAATGATATTCGCTGTATCGCTCTGCATTGTTATCCGTTTCCCCCTCCGGCTGCGCATCCAATCATCGCAGCCAACAAAACACCTGATTTGCGGGCGCAGACTATAGCACCCACGGGTATTTTTCACCAGCCGTTGCAGCAACTGGATTAAACCTTGCAATAGCCCGCAATTGTCCCTTTAATAGCCAGCTATTTCCAACCTTGAGTGCAAGGATTTTACCGCTTGCTCATCGCATCAATCACTATTATTTTCAGCATTGCCCTGCTGGTCTGGAGTGCAGATCGTTTTGTAGCAGGCTCAGCATCACTGGCGCGCAATCTGGGCATGTCTCCCCTGTTGATTGGCCTGACCATCGTCTCGCTCGGCACTTCAGCGCCAGAGATACTGGTATCGGCAACCGCGGCAATGGTCGGTGCCAGCGGCATTGCCATCGGTAACGCGGTGGGTTCCAACATTGCCAACATCGGCCTGGTTTTAGGCATAACCGCGTTGGTACGCAGCCTGCCGGTCAAGTCAGGCCTGACCCGCAAAGAACTGCCTCTCCTGGCGATCATTTCACTCGGAACAGGCATATTACTGCTGGATCTGAACCTGAGCCGAATGGATGGCCTGATATTAATCGCAGCCATGGGCCTGACCCTGTACCTTTTCGCGAAGTACCATCCGAGCCCCAGCGATGTTGAGCTGATTCACGAGGAAGAGGAAGAACTGCCAACCTACTCCACCGGCAAGGCGCTGCTATGGTTTATCGTCGGCCTACTGATACTGGTTGCAAGTTCCCGCGCCTTGGTATGGGCCGCCACCGGCATTGCCCAAATACTGGGAGTCAGCGACCTGCTGATAGGTTTAACGATTATCGCCATTGGCACCAGCCTCCCCGAGCTTGCCGCTTCGGTTGCCAGCGTACTCAAGGGGCACCACGATATTGCGCTCGGCAATGTAATTGGCTCCAATATTTTCAATCTGCTGGCTGTGATGTCGATACCCGCCGCGATCGCCCCCTACGCCTTTTCGGAGCAGGTGTTATGGCGCGATTACAGCTTTATGCTGATATTGACCGCCCTATTAATAGCCTTTTGCTATCTCGGTATACGCCGCCCCCGGGGCATTAAAATCGGCCGCACACTGGGCGGGCTCTTTTTCCTGAGTTACATCGGCTACCTGGTATTGCTATACCTGCAGACCTGATCGCGCCCGCGCATGAATTGGAAGTAACCGCCTTCGCGAAAACCCGCTATAATCCGGAACTACGACCTTAGACACCAAGCTTTTACAGCCGCCATGACCAAACCCAACCCCCATGACTTGATTGCCTCGGGCAAACGTACCATCGACCTGGAAGCCAATTGCGTTGCCGCCCTCTCAGAGCGACTCGATGAACATTTCGTCAAGGCCTGCGAGCTGATGCTGGATTGCCAGGGACGTGTCGTTGTCACCGGCATGGGTAAATCCGGTCATATTGGCAAAAAGATTGCCGCCACCCTGGCCAGCACCGGCACACCGGCTTTTTTCGTGCATCCCGGCGAAGCCAGTCACGGCGACATGGGCATGATCACAGGTAAAGATGTGGTCCTGGCCCTGTCCAACTCAGGCACTACGACGGAAATCCAGACCATCCTGCCTCTGATCAAACGTATGAACGCCCCCTTGATCAGCATGACTGGCGCACCGGCTTCTCCATTGGCGCAGGCTTCAGACGCCCACCTTGACGTCAGCGTCGTCGAAGAGGCCTGCCCCCACGGGCTCGCCCCAACCTCCAGTACGACCACGGCACTGGCCATGGGCGACGCACTGGCCATTGCGCTTCTGGAAGCCCGTGGTTTTAGCGCCGAAGACTTTGCCTTTTCGCACCCCGGTGGAGCGCTGGGTCGCCGCCTGCTCCTCAAAGTCGAGGATATAATGCACAGCGGCGAGCAAATCCCCAGGGTTCGGGAAACCACGCCGCTGGGTCAGGCATTACTGGAAATAACCGAGAAAAAACTGGGCATGACCGCCATTGTCGATGACCAAAACCAGCTACTGGGTATTTTCACCGACGGTGATCTGCGTCGCACGCTGGATCAGGGCATCGATATTCACAAGGTCTGCGTCAACGAAGTCATGACGCCTCATTGCAAGACCATCAAGCCGGACGTACTGGCCGCCAAGGCCCTGAGTATTATGGAAGCAGGCAAAATAAACGCCCTGATTGTCACCGATGAGCACAACCATCCCGTCGGCGCCCTTAACATGCATGACTTATTACGTGCAGGTGTTATCTGAACTCCTGACTCACTATGCGTTCTTAAATCACACCTAAAAGAGAATCCATGAGCAAAGACCTTCAATTGGCCCTTAAGCGGGCGAAACAGATCAAACTACTGGTATTGGATGTTGACGGTGTTATGACAGACGGCAGCCTGTACTTTATTGGCGAAGGCGAAGCGTTAAAAGTCTTCAACTGCCATGATGGCCACGGCATCAGAATGCTGCGCCGTAGCGGCGTGGAGGTTGCGTTTATCAGCGGACGCGAATCAGCTGCACTGGAAGCAAGAGCCAAGGATCTGGGGGTCAAATTTGTTTACCATGGCCGCGAAGACAAAATTAACGCCTTAAATGAGTTATTGGAAATCATCAATCTCGACTATGAACAGGTTGCCCACCTCGGTGACGACCTGCCTGACCTCCCCATCATTCGCCGGGTTGGTCTCGGCATGGCTGTCGCCAACGCCTACCCTTTGGTCAAAGAGCACGCCATCTGGTGTACCCGAGCCAGTGGTGGCCAGGGCGCCGTTCGAGAAGCCAGTGATTTCATCATGGCTGCCCAAAACATGCTGGTCCCACTTCTGGATCAATACCTCCACTAGGAGCCCCGAGCGCCTGTAGCATGAATCGAATAACTTTTATCTCCCTGTTAAGTGTGGTCATCCTGGTTCTGGCCAGCCTTGTTCACTGGCAGGGCAGCGAGATCAGCGATCCTGTTGCACAACAAAAACAGCGCGACAGCGAACCTGATTTCTACATGGAGGGCGCCCAGATAACGCAATATAGCGAGACCGGCCACGTCAAACAGCAGTTAGACGCCCAGTTGGTACAGCACTTTCCGCTCGGCGACTTTACCCTCGCAGAAGCCCCCCAGGTTCGTCTGTTTCATACGGATGGGACACCCTGGAATATCTGGGCCGACAAGGGTCGCATCACACACCAGGACGACACCATTGTGCTGCGCGATAATGTCAAATTGAAACGAACGCTTGCCGGTAAAACCCAGCATTTGAATACGGAAAAATTAACGCTTCAGGTTGCGAAAGATCTTGCATACACCGACCTGCCTGTTGTTATTACCGATGCCAGCACGCGCCTGAATGCCACAGGCATGAAGGCCTTTATCAATGAAAACCGAATCGAATTTTTATCGAATGTGCGAGTAACTCATGATCCTGCCAAGGTTAACTAGTTCTTTTTTACTGCTGATTCCCTTAGTGTTTTCGAACCACGCGGCCGCGCTGCCAAATGATCGCGAACAACCTATCCATATCTCGGCCAATACCGCCGAAGTGGACGACAGCAAGGGCATTTCCATTTACCGCGGCAAGGTGAATATGACCCAGGGCAGCATCAAACTGAAAGCCGAACAGGTCGTTATTCACAGCGACTCCCAAGGGATTTCCAAGCTGGTCGCCACCGGCTCACCGGCCCACTTCCAACAACTCCCCGAGCCGAACAAGGAAATAACCCATGCTTTCGGCAAAACCATTGAATACTATGTTGCCGAAGAACGCATTGAGCTGAAGAAAGAGGCAAAACTGGAACAGGAACAAAACATTTTTACCGGCGAACGCATTGATTACGACATGAAACAACGCATCGTTAATGCCTTCGGCAGCGGCAGCCAAACCAGCACACCCAGTGACGACACCCGGGTCAATCTGGTCATTCAACCCACTAAAGCCAGCAACGAAAACAAAACCGACACCGAACAAACAGGGAACGGCCAATGAGCAATCTGAAAGCGCTTCACCTGGCCAAAAGCTACAAGGATCGCCACGTTGTCGAAGATGTTTCCCTGGCTATCGAGCCGGGGCAAGTGGTCGGCCTGCTCGGCCCTAACGGTGCAGGGAAAACCACCTGTTTTTATATGATTATCGGGCTTATAAAAGCCGACCAGGGGCAAGTATTAATCAATAAAGAAGATATCACCAAACTGCCCATGCACGGCCGAGCCCGCAAAGGCATCGGTTACCTGCCCCAGGAATCTTCGATTTTTCGCAAACTGTCGGTACAGGACAATATCATGGCGATTCTTGAAACCCGCAAGGATTTGAACAGCACCCAGCGCCATGAAAAACTCGAAAACCTGTTGCAGGAATTCCACATTACCCACATCCGTAACAGTCAGGGGATGGCACTATCAGGCGGCGAGCGGCGCCGGGTCGAAATCGCCCGCGCACTGGCAATGGAGCCCTCCTATATCCTGCTTGACGAACCCTTTGCGGGCGTCGACCCGATCTCCGTAGCCGACATCAAACAAATTATTACCCACCTCAAAAACCGTAATATAGGCGTCCTGATCACGGACCATAATGTCCGCGAAACGCTCGATATCTGCGAAAAAGCCTATATCGTCAGCGACGGCCATATCATTGCCGAAGGTGACGCCGAAACCGTGCTGTCCAACCAGCGTGTACGGGATGTTTATCTCGGAGAGCAGTTCCGGCTTTAACGACCAAAACAAAGCGTTCAAAATCGGCACAAATTCTGCATTACACACCGGCAAAATTGCACTACGCTTATAGGTAGGCAATATCTGTACCCCGTACACCTAACCTATAAACCAACTGCAGTTTCACTTGTTCTATGAAGCCATCGTTACAGCTTAAGATTGGCCAGCACCTGACCATGACGCCCCAGTTGCAGCAGGCAATTCGCCTGCTGCAACTGTCTACATTGGACCTGCAGCAGGAAATCCAGGAAACGGTTGAATCCAACCCTATGCTGGACATTCAGGACCCCAGCGACGAGGCCAACCAGGATCGGGGCGATAACGACCCGGATGACGGTATCGCTGCTTCGCCTACGGCCGATGAAAGAGCTCAGGCCGCCGACAATGACGCGGCGAGCGAGGAATGGAACGAACAAATCCCCGAGGACTTGCCCGTCGATAGCAACTGGGATGATGTATACCAGAGCATGCCCGCCGCCACACCCGCCGGCGCGGCTGAATTACCCGACTTTGAGTCCCAGACCAGCCGCGAAGAATCAATCCACGACCATTTGCTGTGGCAACTCAACCTGACGCCAATGTCCGATACGGATCGGATTATCGCGATTACCCTAATCGATAGCGTCGATAACGATGGCTATTTGACCACGCCATTGGCGAGTGTGGCGGATCAACTCAACGACATTCTCTCTCAAATGGACAGTGGGGAATCTTCGACACTGATTGAGATCGAGGAAGTCGAAGCCGTTCTGCGCCGCCTGCAGCATTTTGATCCGCTGGGTGTTTTTGCCCGTGATCTGGGCGAATGTCTCACCTTGCAGCTCGATCAGCTTGCGCATGACACCCCGCTGCTCGCCAAAGCCAAGGAAGTCGTCGCCAATTACCTGCCACAACTTGGCAGCCGCGATTTCAACCAGATTATGCGCCGCACTCGCCTTAAAGAGGGCGAGCTGCAACAGGTCATTCAACTTATCCAGTCACTCAACCCGCGTCCTGGAGAAACCCTCAACAGCAAAGAACCTGAGTATGTGGTGCCCGATGTGGTGGTCAAAAAAATCAACGGACGCTGGCAGGTCGAGTTAAACAACGACGCCATGCCCAAGGTTAATATCAATGCCACCTATGCCTCCTTGGTAAAGCGCGCCGATAACAGCAGCGACAACACATACCTGCGCAACCAACTGCAGGAGGCACGCTGGTTTTTAAAAAGCCTGCAAAGTCGTAATGAAACCCTGCTCAAGGTCAGCGCACGCATTGTGGAAATCCAGCAAGGCTTCCTCGAACACGGCGAAGAAGCCATGAAACCCCTGGTGTTGCACGATATCGCCGATGCGGTGGAAATGCATGAATCAACCATTTCCCGTGTCACGACCCAGAAATATATCCACACGCCTCGAGGCATTTTCGAGCTGAAATATTTTTTCTCCAGTCACGTGGATACGCAAAGCGGAACCGGCTGTTCATCAACAGCAATTCGTGCCATCATTAAGAAATTGATCTCGGCTGAAAAACCGGTCAAACCCCTGAGTGACAGCAAGATTGCCAACATTCTCGCTGAACAGGGAATCAAAGTCGCAAGGCGCACGATAGCCAAATACCGGGAATCCCTGTCGATACCCCCGTCCAATGAGCGCAAGCGTCTTGTCTGATAAAGGCGGAGCAACAAAACAAACCGGGTTTGAGCATACTGTTTTCTGGATACCCGAGCTAAATTACACTTAATCCGCAAATGGAAGGAGTGATCTATGCAAATAACCATCAGCGGCCACCATGTAGAACTCACCTCAGCTCTAAAAGACTTCGTTAATAACAAACTTCAGAAACTCGAACGCCATTTTGATCAAATTTCCAGCATCAATGTGGTTCTCAATGTTGAAAAACAGCGCCAAATGGCCGACGCTTCAATCCATATTGCCGGTGCAGACCTTGTCGCCAATGCTGAACATGAAGATATGTACGCTGCTATCGATCTGCTCACCGACAAGCTCGATCGCCAGCTGATTAAACACAAAGAAAAAAGCCAGGCTCGCTCTCAGGGCCATTAATCACAACTAAGATTCTAATACTTGATGAACATTGAACGTATGCTGTCGCCCGAATGCACCATTGCCGGTGCCCCGGGCGATAGCAAGAAACGCGTGCTGGAACTGCTCGCAGAAACACTTCACAAAGTCCACCCGGTTCTCGACGAAGAGGAAGTTTTTGACCGCCTGCTTGAACGCGAACGCCTCGGCAGCACAGGAATCGGGGAAGGCGTTGCTATCCCCCACTGCCGGTTACCGCGTTGCTGCGATACCGTCGGCGTGCTGATTCAGCTGGATACCCCCATCGATTTTGAAGCCATCGACAACCAGCCTGTCGACCTGATTTTTGCATTGGTGGTGCCGGAAGAGGCAACTGACGAACACCTGAAAGCATTGCAGGCCGTCGCCGAAAGCTTCAGCCAGGCAAGCTACCGGGAACGCTTGCGGGCCGCAACGGATCAGCAAAGTCTCTACCAAGCCGCCATCTCCCCCCTTTAACAACCACCATAAGCAGCACATGAAACTCGTCATCATCAGCGGCCGAAGCGGCTCAGGAAAAAGTACGGCTTTAAACGTCCTGGAAGACCTGGGCTACTATTGCATTGACAATATGCCATGCGGCCTTCTGCCCGCCCTCATTGGTGAAATGCAGCACGAAGATGTTGCCCGGGAAAAGATTGCTATCAGTATTGATGCGCGGAATGTTCCGGTTAATCTCGAGCGCTTTCCGGAGACCATTAACGCCATTAAAAAAACAGGGCTCGATTACACCATTGTTTACCTGGATGCCGTTGACCAGACGATTCTATCGCGGTTCAGTGCCACGCGCCGCAAACACCCGCTATCCAATGACAGTACATCGCTCGAGGAGGCAATCAAAAAAGAAACTGCCCTGCTGGATCCGATTATCACCCTGGCAGACCTGAAAATCGATACCAGCAACCTGTCCCTGCACCAGTTGCGCGATATCGTCAAACAGCAGGTCGGCCAGCACACGCAGGCAACGCTGGCGCTGCTTTTCGTTTCCTTTGGCTTCAAACACGGCGTGCCGACCGATGCCGATCTGGTGTTCGATGTGCGTTGCCTGCCCAACCCGTACTGGGATCCGGTTTTGAGAAAGTACAACGGCCAGGACCAGCAGATCATACAGTTCCTGGAAAAGCAGCCGGCTGTCGGGGAAATGTTCACCGACCTGCGCAATTACCTGGACAAATGGCTTCCGGAGTTCGAGGCCAACAACCGCAGTTACATGACCGTTGCAGTAGGCTGTACCGGCGGCCACCACCGTTCGGTTTATTTGGCGGAAAAACTTGCAGAGCACTTCGCAAAATCCCTGGAAAACGTCCAGCTGCGTCACCGGGACTTAGCGAAGTGATGGATAGAAAAAAACAACTATGATTAAAAGCCAGATAACCATCATCAACAAGCTCGGCCTGCATGCCCGGGCAGCCGCAAAGCTCGTTAACACAGCGGCCGCTTTCTCCAGCCAGATACAGCTGAGCAATGGCGACCGTATGGTCGACGCCAAAAGCATCATGTCGGTCATGATGCTGGCTGCCAGCAAAGGGACCACGCTGGATATTCAAATCGACGGGCGCGACGAGGACCAGGCGCTGAATGCGATTGAGGCAATCGTCAACGACATGTTCGGCGAGGGAGAGTAGCCCTGTCTTACCGGTCACCGGCACAAGAGCAAGCCGGTGACATCCCACCTGAAAATAATCATTATTTTCATTGTCAGCCAGTTGAGGCCCCCTGTCGCAGCCCTATACAATTGACGCATCCATCCACTTCGGTCTTAAACCCTCACTATGGCACAACACGACAGCAGCGATACTGAAAAGCATCTGTTCCTCCTGAACGAGGCACTGCTGCGAGGCAATTACCAGAATGTACGCAGCATCCTGAACGAACAGCTGCAACCGGTTGAGATTGCCCACCTACTTGAGTCATCGCCCCCTAAAGAGCGTCGCATCCTCTGGGAATTGATTGATAGGGAGCTGGGTGGTGAAGTCCTGCAAAACCTCAGCGAGGAGGTCAGCAGCGACATCCTAAACCGGATGGACCCACAGGAGCTCGCCGAAGCAACCTCCGGCCTGGAAACGGATGACACCGCTGACCTTCTGCAACAACTTCCTGACGATGTCATACAGGAAGTGCTGCGCTCCATGGACAGCCAGAACCGGGCGCGCCTGGAAACGGTGCTTTCCTATCCGGACGATACCGCCGGCGGCCTGATGAACACCGATGCCGTTACCGTACGGCCGGACATCACCGTGGATGTGGTGTTGCGCTACCTGCGTATGCACCCGGAAATCCCCAAAATGACTGACAACCTGCCGGTGGTCGATCGTGCCGGTAAAGTATTGGGCCTTTTACCCACTGCAACAATCCTGGTCAGCGACCTGAGCGCGGTGGTTGAAGACGTCATGGAAAAAGAGTTTTTCTCGATCCACGCCGATGCACCGGACGAGGAAGTCACGCAATTATTTGAACGTCACGACCTTGTTTCCGCCCCAGTTGTGGATAGTCAGGGTTTACTGCTTGGCAGGATCACGATTGATGATGTGGTCGACGTCATTATTGAGGATGCCGACCACTCCTTCATGGGGCGAGCCGGTCTCGACGAAGACGAAGATACTTTCGCACCAATTTTAAAAACCACTCGCCGCCGCAGCCTGTGGTTATTCATCAACCTGCTCACAGCTTTCACCGCGTCCTACGTCATCGGATTGTTCGAAAACACCTTGGACAAGGTGGTCGCCCTGGCCATTCTGATGCCAATCGTTGCCAGCATGGGCGGTATTGCCGGCAGCCAGACCCTGACGCTCATTATTCGAGGCATCGCTCTGGGGCACGTTTCCGATAAAAACACCAACTGGCTGTTACGGCGGGAATTGATTGTGGGCCTGTTAAACGGCTTACTGCTTTCGCTGATTATCGCAATTATTGCCGCTTGGTGGTTTAACGACGCCATGATTGGTGTCGTTATTGCCCTGGCCGTGGTCATCAACCTGGTTTTTGCCGCACTTTCCGGCGTCTCTCTGCCGATTTTTCTGCGCAAGGCCAACATTGATCCGGCCATTGCGGGAAGTGTGGTGCTCACCACGGTCACCGACGTAGTCGGCTATGTTGCCTTCCTTGGCCTTGCCACGCTTTTTTACGCTTAACCAACCACCCGCTACCCGGACACACATGCCTGATACTCCCGAACAATTTGACGACTTCCCGGAAGAAAAAAGTAAAAGCCAACTCAAACGTGAAGTGGAAGCACTTCAGGAGCTCGGTAAACGCCTGACCGGGCTTAATGACGAGCAGCTGGGCCAGGTGCCGATGCCTGATACGCTTGAACGCGCTATTCGGGAATATAAGCGCCTGAAAAAGGGAGAGGCGTTACGTCGTCAGCTGCAGTATATCGGCCGCCTGATGCGCAGCCTTGAAGAAACCGAAATAGAAGCCATTGACCAGACAATCAAACGATTTGACGCCAGCCAGGTGGAGCATGCACAACGCTTCCATCTGCTTGAAAACTGGCGGGACAGGCTGCTTAACGACAAAGATGCCCTGACCGACTATCTAGGCCAACACCCCCTCGCTGACGCCCAGCACCTGCGTCAACTGATCCGAAATGCACAAAAGGAGCAAGCCCAGCAGAAGAACCTGGGTAGCGTACGCAAACTTTTTCGCTATTTGCGGGATATTGCCGAATCCGACGATTAATCGCCAAACGGGTCACAGGTTTGCCTATAGCCCCTGTAGCCGATGGTGCTGGGCGACCGGCATGCGACGCCTGACCTCTTTGAGGTAACTGAGATCAACCTGCGCACTGATCACACCCGGCTCATCGGGCAATGTATCCAAAACCCGACCCCAGGGATCGATGATCATGCTATGCCCCCAGGAATGGCGGGAATCCGTATGCCAACCGGTTTGATTCGGCGCCACCAAATAACATTGGCTTTCAATTGCCCTCGCCCTTAACAGCGGTTCCCAATGGGCTTCGCCGGTCGTTGCCGTAAAGGCTGATGGAACCGTAATAATTTCAGCCCCCAGTTCACGCAGCCGGTAATACTGTTCGGCAAAACGAAGGTCATAGCAAATGCTCAACCCCACTTTTCCACAAGGTGTATCAACAACCACCAGTTCACACCCCGCCTCAACCGTATCGGATTCCCGATACGCGCCGTAATCGTCCTCAACATCCACATCAAACAAGTGAATCTTGTCATAACGGGCAACTTCATGCCCCTGATCGTCGAGCACCAGACAGGCCGCGCGCACCCGATCGCTCAGCGCCTCACCACCTGGCCGGCTGGCCATAGGGATACTGCCGGCAATCATCCAAACGCCATATTCACGTGCCTTTTTTGCCAGCCAGCGCCGCACCGTCTGCGCAGACCGGTTTTCGGCTTCAGTCCGTCCCGCCGCCTGGATATCCTCAACACCCAGCAGTGCAAAATTTTCCGGGAAGACCACTAAGCGGGCTCCCGTTGCCACAGCTTCAGCGAGCAGTCGCTGCGCATTCTCCAGGTTGGCCTGCATATCCGGGGTACTGTTCATCTGAATGGCAGCGATACACCCAAAGTGGGCCGCATTTTTACAGGTCGGGCTCATGATTAGTTTCTCCCCCGCTTCGGCCTGCGGCTTTCGCTTGATTCAGGTAACGTTTGGGTATCAAAAAAGCTGGTGAGTTTAATTTCCGGATCGTCCCAAGAACCCGTCACCCGATAGTTGGCGCTGGTAAAGCGATCCAGTACATCACCAAAAGCTCGGTTGAACAGGTACATAGGCACGCCCACTTGAGGGAAGCCGGCCAAAGTGGCAAGAATAGGGATATTATCCTTTACAGGCAAAACGACGATCACATCATGATCAAACTGCTCATTCACTAAATCCGTTTGACCATCAATCTTAAATTTTGCCGAAGGGCCATCAATAATCAATGACTCCTTCATTCGCATCAGTCCATTGTCGAAAAACAGCTGTCCGGCAACATGCTCAAAACTGAAGCCTTTCTTAAACAGATCCGAAAAATCCAGGCGTAGACGACGTGACAGGGTATTGAAATTCAGCACACCCAGCAGGCGAATGGACTGCATATCAATAATGCGCCCCTGTTTGGCCTCCAGTGTCACGGGACCCTGCGCACTTAACAGAGAAAAATTAGCGGGCGACCCCGGCCATGCCAGCTGCCCCTTAAACGTCGCATTTTTTCCTTCCACGGCCGCCGGTTTTCCCCAAGCCTTCAACATAGCCGCAACATCGGGTATGGAAGCGCTGCCGGAGAAAGTACTGCGTTGCCCCTCGGGGCCCTGGCGCCAGTCGATATCCCCCCTTAGCCTTTACGCCCGTAATTCCAGTTCCAGCGATTCCAGCCGCACGCCCTCGGAGTTGGGGCGCAAATTAAAGCCCAGCCCCCAAAGGACTGCTCCCCACAAATAATTGATTAACACGAAAATCCAGGCTGGGCAGTGCTTGAGGCACAACATTCCGCAAAACATCCTGATGCGATTCCAGTAGGGAGTTATTGCTTTCACCCCCCACCTTCGGGTTCTCGCTCACGGGTAAACGTAAGGTCTCAAAAGATACCTGCAGGGGTTTCTGCATATCCCGATAATAGTTGAGCGCCCCTTTCGCAATCTCATTTTCAAAGACAACCGCCCAGTTCCCCTGGGTTTGCCCAACATTAAAACTGACCTGTTTATAATCATTATCGAGAAAACGGAAAAGACCGACATCCAATTTAATCGTTTCAATACGATCTACAAACGAGCCTTTAGCAGGCTGCCCCCCCTGCACTCCCGACTCTGTTTTTCGTGTCTGATCGAAGGTATCGAACCACTGCTGGTAATCGAATACCGGCAAGAACCCCTCTACCCTGATGTTCGTTCCGGAACGGTAGCTTGCCGCACCGGAACCCAGGCGGATTTCACCATTCTGGTAAGAGCCTTCGGCAAATCGCAACGCATAGGCAAACTGATTGTCGTAATTGAGCTCATGCACCTGGGAGCGGGAAAAAGGTAATCGGAAAATGAAGGTACGGCGCTCGTCTGACGCTTTGGCCAACGGCTGAGGAAGGTCCACCTTAATACCCTGTAAGTCTGTGGATACGAGCAATTGATTATCGACGCCAGCTCCCAAGGATAAGCCTGCTTTAAAATCCGTTACGCCCTGCAAACGACTCAAAATTGACGGAGGCACCCAAGACGATAAAGCGTTCGGTTGCAGGCGCCCTTGCAGGTCAACCGCTGTCGAAACACCCTGCTTTGTTTTCTGGGAGTTAATTTGAGCTTGAGCCGGAAAGCCAAACATCGACAAGCTGACGTTGGGGGCATTTAACCCACCCTGACTGCTGTAATCAAAATCACCGTCAATAGCCGTCGCAGCAACACCGACAGAGGGAATATCCAGCGCAGCATCTTTTGTTGTAAAACTGACATCGACACGGCTTTTCTTCACATCTGAAAAGGGAATATCCAAATCAAGACGTCCATTCGCCATGAGGCCTTTAAACTGGAAATCTTGCCCCAGCTCAAACAGGTTTTCCTTTAAAGGCGTTTCAGACAGTACTCGCCAGGCATCACTCAGCGGCCCTTTCATGCGAGCATGGCCTTGCAAGCGAGTCGCGCCCCGCTCGCCCTGATAAAAAGCTTCCAGCTGATCTAAAGCAATATCAAAAAACCGTGCTTTGTCTGCCTGCACCGATACCTGCTGATCGCGAATCTGCACGTTCACATCGGCCTCAGTCAGATGCGGCCAGTCGGCATGAAACGAGAAATCCACGTTGGTGGCATCCACATCCAGCGCCAACGTTCGACTAATCGATGGCGCCCCTTTCGTTACATTATGGTCCATCACAAACTGGGCACTGCTCACGTCTCCCTGTGAAAAGGCCTGATTTAACCAGGAAACCAGCTCGGGGCTGGAGGCCTCATCCGGCACCAATACCAACGCGTCGGGTAAACGTGAGTTTTGCAGACCAATCAGCAACGAAAGTCGAGGCTCGAGATCATCCTTGCCACTCAGGGAGCGGAAGCTACCCGTTACCTCTCCAAGCTTTCCAGACAGCTTAAGATCATGCCCGCTTAACCAAAAGGTCTGATTCTCATTAACCCAATTGACCACCCCTTTGGCCTGTTCAAACTGCCAGCTATTGGAGAACACCTGGGGAAAGTGCAGTTGGAAATCATCAGAAACAAAGTCCACCTCCCCGCTCTCAGGCATAACCTGCAGATAACCCGTTACGCCCCTAATTTGTGGCACATAACGCCATGCAGACACCGAAACGTTTTCCAGCTGGCTTTCCACCCGAAACCATGGCTCCGCCTCATCCTCACTGGGCAAACGATATTCGATATGCAGGTTTTGCAATTCGCCGGTTGGGTGAAGCGTGCCTAACGCGTCACGCAACTTGTCAGGCAGGCTATCAAGTGCCAATAGGGTACTCACCACGGGCTCAAGCGTCATGCGGTCCGCAATCAAGCGAGCCACCTGGTACTGATCACGCTGTATCAGGGAAAGCCGCCGCTGGGCAGGTTCGAAGAGTTCTCCGGCATACTTGAAGGTCAGGCCACTGAGCCACAGCGCCCAGCGCTCATTCTCTTCACCGGTATTACGCGTCCAGCTAAAGTCGCTATGCAGAAAATCGATGGCCGACATCGCATCGTGTTCGCGCCCCAGTTCAATTTGAGGCAAGTCCAGGGTACCACGAACGTCCTGAAACGTGCCTCCTTGCCAGTCAAACCAGACTTTTCCGCCTACCATCAGGCTTTGAATGTCGTTAACCAGCTCAGATTTCAAATTGAACAAAGGCGTCCAGTCGGTTAACTGGATTGGTGCGGTAGACAGGTAACCCTCTAACCTGAAGCCGTCCTCGTGCGGTTTCCCAAACACATTCAGGGAAAAGTTCAGCTCATGCTCACCCTGGTTCCAAGTCACACTGCCCTGACTGGCGCAAACGGTTAAGCCGCAACGCAGCCCCCAGGAGGGAATAGAGAGTTTTTTTGTATTTCCGCTCTGGGGGTGAAGCCGCAGGGTCATATTCGAGAGCACAATTTCACCCTGGCTTAACAGCCACCCAAACGGGTTTTTATCCTGGCTTGATTCTTTCTCAGGCCAAGCCGGTATGCGCCAACGCCCAGGCTCAGTTTCCTGCAATTCAAGGCTCAAGCCATCGATGAGCAAGGAGGAAAAAACCACTTCACGGGATAACAAACTGGAGAGCACATCCAGTCGGACATCGAGCTGTTCGATTTGCAGTGCCGTTTGGGGTTCCTGGTTGGCGCCTGGAATACGGGTCAGGCTAACGGTTCGAAGCTTTGCCAGCGGATTAAAACCTTGCCACCCCCCCTCTAGCCGCTCGGCGGTAACCTGCACACCCAGCGCTTCGGAAAGCGCTTGTTCCAGCTCGGGCTGATAGTTTTGCAGATGCGGCATAACCATCCGGCCTACACTGACATAAATTGCGACCAGCATCAGCAGGATAACAAAAAGAGCCCAGAATTTTCTGACCAGGCTTGCGCCCAGCGCACTTAAAGGCATGGCGTTTACTACACTTGGTGTCCGTTTAACATCGGCGTGACGCACTCTGAGCCTTAGCGAAACACTACATCAAATTCAGCCTGCGTATACATAGGCTCAGCCTGCACCTTGATACTTTTATTAATGAAAGCCTCAAGGTCTGCCACGCTGGATGATTCTTCATCCATCAACTTTTCTGCGACGGGTGGCGATGCCACCACAAGAAAACTGCTGGAATTATAGGTACGTGCCTGGCGAACAACTTCACGAATGATTTCGTAACACACCGTTTCAGGTGTTTTGACCGTCCCGATGCCCTGGCATTCCGGGCAGGTCTCACAAAGAATCTGCCGCAGGTTCTCGCGGGTGCGCTTACGGGTCATTTCCACCAGGCCCAGATCAGACATACCAATGATATTGGTTTTGGCATGATCCCTTTCCAGCGCCTTTTCCAGCATGCGCATCACCTGCCGCTGGTGTTCGGCATCCAGCATATCGATAAAATCAATAATAATGATCCCACCAATACTGCGCAGCCTTAATTGCCTGCCAATCGCATGCGCCGCTTCCAGGTTGGTTTTAAAAATGGTTTCCTCAAGGTTTCGATGTCCGACGAAGCCCCCGGTATTAACATCGATCGTGGTCATGGCTTCTGTCTGGTCAAAAACCAGGTGCCCTCCTGATTTGAGCGGTACAGTTCGATCCAGAGCCTTTTGTATCTCATCTTCTGTGTTGTAAAGATCAAAGATCGGCCGCTCACCCTGGTAAAGCTCCACGCGATCCTTCAGTTCAGGCACATAAGTGGTAATAAAAGATTGGATACGCTGAAAAGATTCGTGAGAGTCGACGCGGATTTTCTCAGGTCCGGGCGAATCAAATCGCGCATCGAACGCAGATACAGGGGCAACTCCTCATAAATGGTCGAGGGCGATTTCGCATTTTTTATATTGGCCTGGACGACCTCCCAAAGCTTCTTAAGGAACCGGACATCCGCTTTCAATTCGTCCTTGCCAACGCCTTCAGCAACGGTGCGTACAATAAAACCCGTGCTGCGCTCCATCCCCTCTTCGACGGCACATTCTTCCACCAACGCTTTAAGCCTTTCTCTTTCCGCTTCGTCCTCAATACGCTGGGAGACGCCTGTATGTTCGGTTCGCGGCATATAAACAAGATAACGGGATGGTAAGGACAGGTGCGTTGTTAGTCTCGCCCCTTTCGTGCCGATGGGATCCTTAATGACCTGGGCAATAATATGCTCGCCTTCGCGAAGAACCTGGCTGATATCATCTGTGTTTTTTTCACGCTTTTCGATACCCTCATCGTCCAGCATCACGATATCCGCGGTATGGATAAAAGCCGATCGTTCCAGCCCCATGTCGACAAACGCTGCCTGCATCCCCGGCAAAACACGCACAACTTTACCTTTGTAGATGTTGCCGACGAGCCCCCGCTTACTGGCTCGCTCAATGTAGACTTCCTGCAACATCCCGTTCTCAAGCACACCAACGCGCGTTTCCATTGGCGATACGTTGATTAAAATTTCTTCACTCAAACCCGTTTCCTTTTCTACAACTTTCAGTCGCTAATTTTAATTTTTACAGGTTGTTACCTCTGAGCGACAGTAGCACACAGGCCGGGGCGAAGGTAGCCTAAAGCAGCCGCAAAGGGATCGTGAGGAGAAAAAAAGAAATAAGAGCTGCAGGAGTCCCTGCAGCTCTCCAAGGGGCAATGAATCTCTGAGGATTCACACTGACAAAAAGTCGAAAATAACGTTCTACACTTTACATAAATCGGGGCCTTATACTTTTTTTCAACCCCTCTTCACAATAAATTACATACCCAGGTAAGCTTGGCGCACATGCTCGTTATCCATCAGGGTCGAGGCTTCTCCATCCAACGAGACAAAACCCGTTTCGAGCACATAGGCATGCTTGGCAATCTCCAGAGCCAATTCTGCATTCTGTTCCACAAGGATAATCGCCACACCCTGGCATTAATTTCCAATAAGATTTTTGCGATCTCCTGAACGATAATCGGCGCCAAGCCTAAGGATGGCTCATCGAGCATCAGCAACTTGGGACGCGACATCAACGCACGGCCAATGGACACCATCTGCTGCTCACCGCCACTCACTACGTGCCATCTGAGTACGCCGTTCACGCAGACGCGGGAAGCGATTGAAAACCTCCTCAAGGTCCTTTTCAATTCCGCTTTATCATTACGGATAAAAGCACCCAACCGCAGATTTTCCTCAACAGTCAGGTCCTTGAAAATACGCCGACCCTCGGGCACATGAGCAATGCCCAGTTTCAGGATTTTATCCGCTGACAACTTGTCGATACGCTGCCCTTCAAAGGTAATTTCTCCTTTACTGGGATGCACAAGGCCGGAAATAACCCGCAGGGTAGTGCTTTTACCGGCTCCGTTAGAGCCAATAAGGGTAACAAATCCTCCATCAGGCACTTCGATATCAATCTTTTTAACCGCCTTGATATTTTTATAGCTGACTTCAACATCCTTCATGGTTAATAACATGTTAACCAGCCCCCCAGATATGCCTGAATCACTTTTTTCGTTATTGCGAATTTCTTCGGGAGTGCCCTCGGCAAGCAAACTGCCGAAGTTCAATACGGTTAAGTATCCGCACAAGCCCATCACTGCCTTCATATCGTGCTCTACCAACACAATGGTAATGCCCTTGTCCTGCAGTTTTCGCGTCAATTCCATCATGTGATTGGTTTCTTCCGGGTTCATTCCGGCAAAAGGCTCATCCATTAACAATAACTTAGGATCGGCATTTAGGGGGATAGCCATTGCCAAAGCGCGTTGCGACCCCAGGGGCAGCTCACCGGCCAGCTGATCTTTACGATCAGCCAACCCCATGAACTCGAGTACTTCCATCGTTTTTTCTCGAGCCTGCTTTTGGCGCTGACGATCCGTCCCCAAAATGGCTGAAAACAAATTGCTCCGCGCCGACATATGACAACCCATCAACGCATTCTCAAATACGGTAAACTCATTAAAAAGGGTGCATTCCTGGAAAGTACGCACCAATCCCATGCTGGATACCTTACAGGGGTGAGTTCCTGCAATGTTTTTTCCATCGTAGACAACTTCACCCTTTGTGGGGGTATAGAAACCCGAGATATTTTTGAACATGGTGCTTTTGCCTGCACCGTTAGGCCCAATCAAGCCACGGATTTCGCCTTTCTCCACCGAAAAGCTGACATCGTTCAAGGCTGTCAAACCACCAAACTGCTTTGTGACATTTTTGACTTCCAGTAAAGCCATCAGTCTCCTCCAAATATTCTTGTTATTTACCCAAACCTATCGAACCAGGAAAGGCAATAAATTTTATTCTAGGCGTTTCCACCCTTCATGCGCGCTTTAATTCGCTTAGGCAGAGCTTCAAGTCCTTCAGGCATAAACAGGATCGAAATGATCAGTACCGCACCATAAATTGCAGGCTGGACTGAAGGATCAACAAACCCGGAGGCACGGAGGAATTGATCAAATACAGTTAGTACGATCACACCGATGATAGGACCCACAAAAGTGGCGTAGCCTCCCACAATGACCCAAATCAGCACAAATACCATTACGCCGATACCAAACTGGTGTGGTGTTACAACCCCCAGGTAGTGGACTTTCAGTGCGCCGGCAATACCAACGAAGAATGAGCCCACGATCAACGCCAAAGACCGGTATTTCCATGTATCAACCCCCACTGATTCAGCGAGCGGCGCCTTCCAATGCACTGCATTGAGAGTTAAACCCACACGTGAGGTTTCGATACGATAGAGAATAAACAGGCTGATGGTCACAACGATCAGTGTCATATAGAAATAGGGAATCGGTTCATAAAAATCGATATCACCCAATTCAGGAGCCGGCAGGTTATTGATGCCACTACTACCGCCAAATGGATCAATGAAATAAATCCACACCAAACGAATAGCTTCGCCTGCTGCGAACGAGCCGATCAGGAAGTAAAACTGCGTCATCCGGAACAGCGGGAAACACAACAATGCAGCAATACCCGCCGCTGTGAGACCAGCGATTGGCATGGACACCCAGAACGGGAATCCCGCCATTTTCGACAGCATCGCACTCGTGTAAGCCCCAACCCCCATCATAACGACATGAATAAGAGACCACTCACCCGTCAGCGTTACCAGGCGGTAGCTTACAACCACCAAGACGTTGACCGCTAAAAAGATCAATAAGTCCTGAAAGTTAAAGGCCAGAAAATGTGGAAGAGCGACCAGTCCGGCCAAAATAACAGCACAGATTATGAGATTTTTTATAGTCATATTATTCACTCACCTTCACGCCCATGATACCGGTTGGCTTGATAATCAAAACCAAAACCATAATCAACAAACCACAGATAGTTGCGATGGTCCCATTGAAGTAGGCCGTCACGAAGGTGTGGAAGGCTGCATAAATAAAGGCTGCTGCTACCGCACCCGATAAGCTGCCAACGCCGCCAACAATGGTTACGATAAAGGCCGTAATAATGACGTTATGCCCCATATGAGGAGTAATGTTCTGCAGCGGAGCCATCAAAGCACCCGCAAGACCGGCCATTGCTGCACCGACACCAATCGCGATCATTGAAATGCGGTTGATATTGATGCCCTGCAATGCAGATGCTTCGCGGTCCAGAGCAACAGCGCGCAGAGCCCACCCCAGCTTTGTTTTGGTCAGGAAGTACCAAAGCACACCAAGGGAAGTTATGGCAACCGCCAGGCTGAAGAGGCGCTGCACAGGAATACGAAGTGAATCCGAAATCACCAGGATTTCGTTAAACGGTGGCGCAACCTGCTTGGCAGGGCCCGTACCGCCAACTTCGTGAGCGATCACCTGCAGAATAAACAACACACCAATGGAGCAAATCAAACCAGCCAACGGGTCCGATCGATTCGGTCGGAACAGGAATCGTTCCATGATCAAGCCAATGACCATAACAACGATAACGGCAATTGGAATGGTTAATAGGAAGGGCACATCATTTTGTGCATGCAATAACCAAACGGTATACGCACCGACCATCACCAGCTCGCCGTGTGCGAAGTTAACCACCCCCATCACGCCAAAAATGAGAACAAGGCCCACAGCCCAAAGGGCAAAGAACCCCCCCTGAATAAGACTATTAACTATTGATTGGAGAAATAGCTCCACGACATCACCCGCTTTTTATTATTTAGTGGAAAAAAAGGGGGCCTCCCTTAGGCAGAGCCCCCTTTTATTTACATCATCCGGCTTTACACTGTACGCAGGCCAAGATCCTGCATTTTGCGTTTGAGGATATCGAGATTTTTATCGAGCCACGCGCCGACATCGCGGAACTCGACAATACGGGCACGACCATTTTGCATGGTGACAACAGGCCATCGACCGATCACACAGTTATCCAAGCCATAGAGGTCTTTACCCCACCATTTGCCTGACCCAAATACATGGGGAGGGTTTGGATTGGACTTCATGGCCGCCAGCACATCCATTGGCTCGATAGAGCCAGCAGCTTGTGCGGCAGAGACCCAGGTCACCAGGTTAGCCGGATATTCCCAAGCTACCGCAGACCACTGCCCAGGATAGTCTTTCTGGAAGGTATCCCAGAAACCTTTCGGGTCGGGGAACAGAATGTCGTCACTTTGCAACGCCGGATCATCGAAATCAGGGAACTGGAAGATGATACCTTCAACGAATTCCTTGCTGGTTTTCGCAATCACTTCATCGTACAGATCCAGGGTACAAGAGATGATCTTGCCCTTATAGCCCTGGTTGTACAAAGCTTCAATCAACGGCGTGGTATATACGTCGGTTGCCATACAGAAAATGTCTGGTTTGTTAGCCAGCAAACCCTGCACGATCGGAGCGAAGTCAGTGACATCGAAACCATGGAAGTTGGTATCCAGGACATCAATACCCCTGGCCTCAAAAGCAGCCTGGTAGACAGCCGCCGATTGCTGGCCATACTCGATATCGTTTGTCGTAACGATTACAGCCGTCTTGGCATTCGGGAAGTTATCAGCCAGCCAATCCACGCCAGTGCAGTTATAGAGTGGATGAGATTCACTCGGCGCTACCAAGTTGGAGGTATCAGGGGTAATGTTCGATGGCAGGAGGGTACTCACAAGCATTTTATTGCGTTGTGCGCGACCAATAATGGAGCCAACGGTGGAACCACCCAGCATCATGATCATTGCTGCATCATCATGGCGCAGCGTGTTATACCCAACGATCGCTTTTTCAGTATCGTAACCATGATCATAACCAACCGGTTCAATCATGTAAGTATCGCCGCCAATTTTCACACCGCCAGATGCATTGATATTATTGGCGACGATGTTGCAACCGTAGAGTCCGGGAAGTCCCCAGGGTGCGTAGTCACCTGTCATTGGAATATTCAGGCCGATCTTAACTGTTTTTTGCCCGGCCAGAAGTTGGGTAGAAAACCCCGTCCCTGCCACTGCAAGACCTGCCGCCGTACCACGTAACAAATTTCTTCGAGTAATGCCCATCTAACAATCTCCTTGGATGTTAAAGATAAGAAATGACGCTGTTTTTGTGTTTTTTGCGCCCTTTAATACATCGAAATAAAGTTAATGTTATGCCAACAAAAACTTGTTAATCATCTTCTGCCTGCATTCTGGACAAATCAATTACCAGGTGGAAGTACCACCTTATAGGTATCCACAAGTCAGAACATGCTTAAAAAGAACAACATAAAAAGCCGTATCAAGCAAGCCAGCATTATTCATGCCACCTTTAATAAGTCGATAAGCAGCTGGGTTTTAAAGCCACCCGCAGTCCGACAAAAACAAAAATATCTAAGCAATCTGTATCTGCAGAAGGTATGCTGATGGTAAAGAGGAATCGTTAATACGGCTGTTAAGAACTATTAACAACAGGGGGCGTTTTGTTAACAGCCAGCCAGAAACTCCGGCCAGATCGTCAGGAAAGGAACGCTCAGTTGGCGGTATAAGTAATATCGCGCGCGAACATTAGAAAGGGGTCAAAATACAAAAAAACAGCCCGCACAAAGGCGGGCTGTTTTGATAGCCTGTTGCCAACCCAAAACAGGTTAGCAAACGAACCAATCTTACTCGAAGTGAGTGATCAGCTCTTCAGCGATGTCGAAGATATCAGCGTTGATACCGTAGCGAGCGATGCTGAAGATAGAGGCTTCAGGGTCAGTGTTCACAGCGATGATGTTCTCAACGTGCTTCATACCTGCCTGGTGCTGTACAGAGCCGGAAATACCCATGGCCACGTATACTTTACAGGCCGCAACAACTTTACCGGATTGACCAACCTGACGTGATTTAGGCAGCCAGCCACTGTCCGCGATAGGACGGGAACAACCCAGGGTTGCGCCAACCGCGTCAGCCAGCTCAGAGAACTGCTCAACGTTGTCTTCTTCGGCAATACCACGGCCGATAGACAGCATGAATTCAGCCTGAGTGATATCAACGTCACCGGTTGCAGGTGGCTCAATGAACTCAACGTGCTGAGTGTTAGCTGCAGCCGATGCATCCAGAGAAGAAACCGCTGGGCTGGAAGAACCTTCAGCAGGCTTCCAGGTACCGCCACGAACGGTTACCACAACAGTGCTCTTGCCTGGGAAGTCGATTTCAGCGTTAACTTTTTCTTTGTACATCGCACGAGTAACAACCCACTCGCCGCCGTCGTTTGCAATACCGAATACGTCAGTCGTGAAACCGTATTTGCCCGTTGCACCCAGTGCAGGCGCAAAGCCCCAGCTGTCAACGCTGTGAGGCAGCAGAACCAGAGAGGGAGAACGTGCTTCAATCAGCGCTTCAACAGCCGCTTTCCACTCATCAGGCTGGAAGTTAGCGCTTGGCGTAGCAACTGTTACGATTTCGTCTACGCCTTCAACACTGACAGCACCTGCCAGGTCAGCTGCGTTAGCACCGATCAGGGCTACAGTAACGGAAGAGCCGCCAGCTTCTTTAGCAGCAGCAACCAGCTCCAGGGAAACTGGACGTAATTCACCTTGACGGTGTTCGGCAATAACTAAGATGTCGCTCATTTTTAGGCTCCTGTTAACTCTTTGATGATTTCAGCCAGACGCGCAGCTTGTTCTGCTGGCGTACCTTCGATCATTTCAGCCTGACCTTTCTCTGGAACAAATACTTTACGTACGCGAGATACGCTACCAGCTTCGCCCACTTCATCATCAGACAGACCCAGGTCGCCGTGAGAAACTTCGTCAAGAGGCTTGCCTGCTGCTTGCTTGATACCGCGCAGGGAGGCGTAACGTGGCTCGTTGATACCCAGTTGGATAGTCAGAACGGCAGGACAGTTAACAGTGATTTTCTCTTCCAGACCACCTTCCAGCTCACGGTGAGCAGTGGCTTGGGAAGCGCCTGGCGTGTACTCCAGCTTGTTTACAACTGCAGCGTGTGGCCAGCCCAGTTGCTGAGCAACAGAAATACCAGTTTGTGCGTAAGCGTTGTCAGCCGCCTGTACACCCATGAACACCATGTCAGGGTTTTCTTTCTCAACAACCTTGGTCAGGATGCGCGCGATAGCCACTTGGTCGGAGCCTTCGATCGCGTCGTCCCAAACACGGATAGCGCGGTCAGCACCTTTACCCAGACATTTACGCAGTTCGTCATCAGCTTCTTCAGGGCCAACTGTTACAACAACGATTTCCCCTTCGTCACCGTTGTTTTCACGAATCTGCAGGGCAGTTTCCAGTGAGTAATCATCCCACTCATTAATTTCGTAGTCACAGAAATCGTGATCTACGTCCTTGCCGTCTTCGCGAATCTCGAAATCGTCATCGAGACTGGCAACCTGCTTAATAGCTACGAGTATTTTCATACTTACTTTCTCCAATCAATAAAAAAACCAAGGAAGCCCGTCATAAACCCAAAGGGACTAATCCGTTTTTCCTCTACTTTCCTCCAAACACTTACACCGCAGCCTGACAGCGAACGGCTAAAGCTTTTCCTGCTGTATACCGCACTTGCGGTTCAGGATCCTTCAACAAAAACCAAAGGTTTTCAGTCAAACAGTTTGGATGGCCAGCCAAAATAGCCCGATTTAACGGATAGGGGTCATCCTGCAATTTTATTAACGCTGCATCCGGCACATTGGGATTCACAATCACCGATCGACGCACATCCTTGTTTTCATGGTTGGCGATGGCCAGCAACACCTGTTCACTGGTGCCCGGATTACGACCGACGGCAGACTTTACATCAATATCCTCGTCACCTTCCAGTCCGGCAAGAATTTGTAATGCCAAATCCTCTCTGAGCGCAACGCCGGCACGTACCCAGGATTCCTCATCCTGAGCTAAGCGCTCCAGAATATTATCGGGGCAGTTAGGATTGCGACTTACCGCACGCCGAACCTCCATAACATCATCCCGCGACAATCTTTCCAGTACCTGCTCGCTGGCGGCCGGCTGCCGCGCAACCCAACGTCTTACCCAGTGGTCCTCGTCATCCGCCAAACTGTCGATAATTCTCGCCGACAAGTCTTCACGCTTGGCCTCTGTACGGCGAACCCGGATCGAAGGGTCATCCTCGACGCCATCCCTGTAACTTTCTTCCAGCACAGTATTGCCCGTCGCAGCAGCACGCACCTGGGCATCTTCATCCTTCATCAGGCGTAGCAGCCGATCAATATCCAGCGTTTCGTTAGCCGCCAGCTTACGCCTGACAAGCGAGTCCGAGTGGACTAAAGCCTCTTCCCGCAACGCTTCAGGACAGGTCGCATGTGCAGCCACTTCGCCCTGAACGAACTTATCGCCATCCTGCCAAAGCTGAGTTAACAGCGCTACATCCGCATTAGAGTTCGTTACAATCCCTTTTTTTTCAGCCGGCGAGCTATCAACAACCAGCTCCCGCAATATTCCAAGTGGCGTATGACTATTACTACAGAGCGCCGCTCGAATAGCGACCTGATCATGCCAGTCAATGGCCTCAAGTATTTCAACCGGTGTACGGCGATGCGCTGCCAGGTTTTTTATTTCTGCAGGCGAAGCATTTTTGAAAAGCTGAGCCAGCAATTCCGGCGGCATTGCCGGATTCTTAGTCAAGCGCAAGCGTACCTGCTCATCATCCTCATTAGCCAACAACGTCAACACCGACTTAGGCGTGTAAGGGGCCGCAGCAAAAGTGAGCTTTAAGCGTTTGCGT
Organism: Pseudomonadales bacterium; assembly: GCA_041395865.1. Classification (GTDB taxonomy): domain Bacteria; phylum Pseudomonadota; class Gammaproteobacteria; order Pseudomonadales; family IMCC2047; genus IMCC2047. The sequence goes on along the minus strand of JAWKZQ010000010.1, from coordinate 37,906 downwards.
TCAAACACCAACTTTTCGAGTTCGGCCTGAATCTTTTGATCAGCAAAAGGATGCAGAGCGAGAGCAACATAAGCGTCCCCCTCTTGAACTGCAAACTCCGAAAGTGATTGCAGATCCAGGCCTTTACTCATATTAGGCGTCTCCGCCCTCTTTCTTCTCTTCTTCAGCCGCAGGAGCCTCAGCCGCAGGAGCCTCAGCCGCAGGAGCCTCAGCCGCAGGAGCCTCAGCCGCAGGAGCCTCAGCCGCAGGAGCCTCAGCCGCAGGAGCCGCTACCGCCGCTGGAGCCGCTTCTTCTGCAGGCTCTTCAGGCGCCTCAAGCGTCATGCGTTCAGCAACAAGCTCAATCAGCTCTTTAACAACCAGTTTCTGATCCGCACCGGTAGATTTACAGCCATCTTCCATCATGGTCATACACTTAGGACAGTTAACCACCAGTGTATCGACACCTTCCAGCGCCATCGCTTCCTTGGCGCGATTTTCTGAAGGCTTCTCCAGCTCGATTGGATCTGCGTGCCAAATACGACCGCCACCAGCACCACAACAGAAGGAGTTATCGCGTGAACGAGTCATTTCAATCACTTCGATACCCATTTTCTTCAGTGCTTCACGAGGCGCATCATAACCCTTGTTATAACGTCCCAGGTGACATGGATCGTGGTAGGTCGCTGTCGCAGCAATCTCTTTATCAAGCTTGATGGTACCTTCATCCAGCAAACGCTTGATCATGGTACTGGCATGCTCAACCTCGAATTTACCGCCGAATTCAGGGTACTCATTTTTCAGCGTGTTAAATGAGTGCGGGTCAGTCGTAACGATACGGTTGAACTCGCAGGCTTCCAGCGTAGCAATGTTATTTTCAACCAGGTGCTGGTAAAGACCCTCTTCACCCACACGACGAACATCGTTACCGGCTGACATTTCTTTCTCGTACAGGATACCGAAGTCCACACCCGCAGCATTCAGAATTCTTGCGAAGTCTTGGGAAACTTTCTGTGAACGAGGATCGAAAGATGCATAGTCACCAACGAACCACAACACATCAACGGGCTCTTTGGTCGCATTCTTGATATTGAAGTCAAGTTTCTTCGTCCAGTTCGGGCGCTTACGTTTGTTATCGCCGAAGGAGTTGCCGCTCTTATGCAGCGCCTGCAGCGAAGTTTGCAGCATTGGATCAAAATCACCTTCTTCAATCAAAGCACGGCGCATTTCGACAATCATTGGCACATGCTCAATACCGACCGGGCAAATCTCTACACAAGCGGCGCAGGTACGACAAGCCCACAAGGTTTCGGAGCGAACCTGATTAACACCGTCACCCAATGCACGCAGCTCTTCATCAGCTGGCATTGTTTTACCTTCCAGCTTCTCTTCAGCCAGTTCACGCAGGGTCAGAACGAAATCACGCGGCGACAGCGGATAGCCGGTAGCGTTAGCAGGGCAAGCCTCATGACAGCGGCCACACTTAGTACAGGCATCCAGATGCAGCAGGTTTTTGAAGTTAAAATCAGTCAGTTTGCTGTAACCAATTTTATCCTGGTCCATATCCACTTCGGGCAGACGCTGCATTGGCAGGTCGGAACGAACAGACAGAGAACCCAGCGCAGTCAAGACGTGCTTGATTTTGGTGCGAGGAATAACCGCAATGAAAGTCAGCGCAATCAGGCCGTGGAACCACCACAGGAACATACGTGTGGTAGCTGCGCCTTCAGGCCCCATACCCAGGCCTTTGATCACTTCAGCGATCACGTTACCAACCGGCGACCACCAGCGATAGTTATAAACAGTTGGATCACCCTGCAGCCAAACCAGACGGATTGCCTCCAGGAAGAAACCGGTAATAGCAATAATAATCAGAGACCACAGGAACGCCCAATCTTCACGGGTATACTTCATGCGGTTATAGTCTGGATCTTCAGGGCTACGGTCTGGGCGCTTGTAATCCAGCTTTGGCAGGGCCATCCACTTACGACGGTACATCATGTATAGCAGACCGGAGATCAGTGCCACACCGGCAATATCAACTGTCAGGGAGAACCACAGATAGAAGGAACCGTACCAGAATGTAATTCCGGTCAATGGTTTTGTGATGTCTTCCTGCAGAGTAATCAGGCCGGTTGCGATCACACAGATAGCAAAGCCGTAGAAGATCATCATGTGCGCTTTGCCCGCCTTTACATCACGGCGCTTCAGCGTACGGTGTGCCAGAACGTCGGAAACCATCTTCTTAACGCGACGGCCCATTTCAGGCAATGTTGGAAAAGCTTTACCACGTTTATATTTACGAATTTCCACATAGCAGCCATAACCAAAAATGGCCAGCGCGGAAAGACCGATGATATAAAACGAAACTGTCATCCAAAGAGGAAACTCCTGGAACAGTATTCGGGTAACTTGCTCAGAATTATGTGCTGGATCGATCATAATCTACGGTTCCCTAACGAATGAGACTTTTGCACCTCTCCAGCAGCCTGTACCCCACTCAAGCACATGGATACCTTCATTAAGATGCCAGTCAATACTAACTCTTACTTATTATTGGCGGCGCTCGGGTTTATTACTTAATTTGAGCACCTTTAATTACTCCGACAAAAGTGCCGAAGGAAAACAAGCAGGACTCAGTCCAACCACAAAGAATCACTTTGCGATGAACCGCCCACAAAGCTTCATATTTTAACGCTTACTCAGCGCAAAATAAATGAGGCGCGACATAATACCCTTCTGCCACAACAAGATAAAGTCCTAAATAGCTATCCCACTACAGGATAGCTATTTACGGCTTTTTCGAGATAAAAAAAGGGACGGCACAGGTGCCGCCCCAAAGGCAATAGATTAAGCGTACGCTATCTCTATACTTTATACTCGATTTCGAAGTTATCACCAGGCACGTAAGCCTGACCAAAAACGTGAACTTCACGTTTGTATGGCAGTGGGTATTGAGGATTCTCTTCCTCAATCTCACGCGCGATACGATGACCGTCAAAGGTTGCATCAGCGATCAACTTAGGCGCCCACGCATCACCAATCACGTAAATACCCTTAATGTCGTTCGCAGCCCACTCGTCTTTACGCGCCTTCAGTTCGTTGTACAGCTCAACGTTAGAAGTACGGCCAGTCACAAGCACCAGCGTATCGAATTCATGCCACTTGTGAGTGGTATTTTCGCTACGAGGCAGTTTGCCTGGGCCTTGGTAAGAACGAACAGAACCTTCACCGTACAGGCTGTACAGCTCGATGCGGCCTTCCTCAACCTTAGAAGCCCAAACATCACCGATAACTTCGATTTTTTGCTCGTGCATCATGCGGTGCAGGTTTGGATGCTCCAGCGTGAAGTGCATGTAGTGACCAACACCCACACCACTGGCAATTGTCACTTCGTGACCCGCTTTAGCAAAACGCTCAGCCAAGCTTGGCGCCATGTAGTATGGATCGCAGTTCAGGATCATAACGCGCTTGCCGATTTCCTTCTTACCTTCGAACACTTGCTCAGGCGTCATGATGTAAGGCAGGCTAGCGTCAGCACCTTCAACGGGCTCTTTAGTCAGCGCGTTAGTACCGTCAGTGTGCCAACGGGCACCCGTTGCGATAATAACTTTATCCGCACCGTACTCCAGCACATCATCAGCAGTGAGAGGCTTAACACCCAGCGCCAGCTGGCACTGCTTGTTCTTCTTCATCAGCTTATCAAGTTGGAATTCACGGTAATCGCGGTGATAACTCCACTCAGCCAGGCCTGGCAGTGTAGCCACGTCATTCACGTAACCACCTACTTTTTCTGCTTTATCCACCAAGTGAACAGTGTAACCACGCTCCATCAACACACGTGAAGCCTCAGCACCCGCAGGACCCGCACCAACAACCAGGAAGGAGTCATCGGAACCCGCTTTCGGGAATTTCTCAGGGTGCCAACCGCGACGGTATTCCTCACCGGCAGTTGCGTTCTGAGTACAGATCATTGGAGGACCACCGATCTCCCAACGAGAAATACAGACGTTACAACCGATACAAGTACGAATATCTTCTGGGCGACCTTCGTCAATCTTGTTAGGCAGGAACGGATCAGCAATAGAAGGACGCGCCGCACCAATAATATCCAGCTGGCCAGAACGGATAACACCCGCCATAACCTCTGGATCAGTAAAACGACCAACACCCAGCACTGGGTTTTTGGAAGTTTGAGTAACAAAACGCTGCCACTCCAGCTGGTGACCTGTTTTGTAGAAACGAGATGGACCGGCGTCTTCACCCCATTCCGCGATATCGCCAACGTTAACATCCCACAGGTTCAGGTAAGGGTCTGCCAGCTCAACGAAACGCAGACCATCTTCCTCAACCTCAACACCCGCATCGCCGTACAGCGTATCAACTGCGAAACGAGTTGCGATGGCACACTCATCGCCAACCGCTTTTTTAACTTTGTCCAGCGTCTCAATCCAGAAACGAGCACGGTTTTCGAAAGAACCACCGTAACCGTCAGTACGCTTGTTGTAGTAAGGCGACAGGAACTGCAGAGGCAGGTAAGAGTGAGAGCCGTATACGTAAATAATATCGAAGCCAGCATCACGTGAACGCTTGGCTGCATCTACGTAGAATTGCTGAACCATATTGATGTCGTCCTGATCCATTTCTTTACAGTACGTCATCGTTTCAAATTCAGAAGCCAGCTGGCTGGGGCCACGCGCAGTTTGACGTGTTTCCATGCCTGGAGCGTGCGCACCACCGTACCACAGCTCAACGCCACAAAGGGAACCGTACTTGTGTACGTTTTCAGTCATTGCACGCAGGTTGCGAACGTCGCCTTCATCCCAAATACGCGCTGACACACGGTGACAGTCATCGGACTCAGGGTGGATAGAAATGTATTCAGTGTTTACCGCAGCCCAACCACCTTCACATTTCAGTGAACGGTGAGCAGCCTGGAAACCTGGACGGTCAGTACCCGCACCAATACAGTGAGGTACCTGGTAAAAACGGTTGCGAAGCGTCTTCGGGCCGATTTGAATCGGTTCGAACAAAATATCGTACTTTGGATCACGTGCCATGTCTGACATCCCCTCTTTATCGATTAACATGTATAAAATCCGGCCTACATTGCGATCAGCTACCTGCCTCACAATACAAACCGAACCACTGCCAAGCTTTTTATTTTCACGTACAACCCTGACAACAGGGTTATACGCCTTAGCGCCGTCCATATCTTACATCGCATTTCTGCGTCACTCCGGATCTAGCCGAAGCTGGCGGAACCATTGAGCAAGCTTAAGAGCGAGCCCAAAAACCGTCAATCCAACGCTTTGTATACCACTGCAAACTCATCATAGGTAGCCACAAATACCTCTATATAGGTAGCACAAGAGCGACCCGATATTTCTTTATGGCTATTTTTATGATTTTTGTCTGCAGAACGACAACCATAAACGTTAAACTCCCACTCAACAACAATTAATACCTACCTAGGAGGAGCAAATCATTATGCGTACATTTATAGCGTGCGCGCTATCACTCTCACTCACCCCGACACTCGCATTTGCAGAAACAGAGAGAATCAACTGCAACGAGTTTGCCGCCAAACAACTCAAGGAAATAAAGCAGGAATATTATGGCGCCCTGTCACGCGACGAAGCCGCACTAACACTGGAAGTCGCCGAACGCAGCTGCCGCGCATTATTTGAGACAGTTGAAGAGGAGCGTGCTGCCATTCAGGCTAGCCAGCCATCAAGAGCAGAAAAGGAACACTGGTGGGACAAAAAAGGAGAGGACGAAAGAGCCAAACCAAATATTAAGAAAGCACAACAACAGGGTGGAAAATAACCCCCCCTACCCACCAAACAAACAAAAAAACAAACAAAAAAACAAACAAAAAAATAGGCGACCAATGGTCGCCTATTTTACAACTCTAGTCAGCTAATCGTTTTTTAGAAAGAACGAGAAACAGACAGAACCAGATCACCATCAGACGCAAAATCTGCACCCAAGTAAGAGTTCAGCTTATCCGCATCTTCGTTATCATGATAACGAATGTCGAAATCAAAGCCCGCTGCAGACTTGGTCAAACCAACATTCCAGTGATCATAGTCATCACCAAAGAAATCATTATTAACAGAACCGCTGGTAGAGTCTCCACCTACATCTTGGTGACCCCAAAGGAAGTCAATACCCCATCCATCAGGCAGCGCGAACGCAACGCCTAAAGAGTAGTACAGAGCTTCTTCTGCGTCACCAGTACAAGCAGTACAATCGAAGAACTCATCTGAGTAGTTAACAGACAGAGTCACGTAAGGCGTGCCGGGCAAGCTATCAAAGCCCATACCCGCAGAAGTCCACAGCTCAAAAGTCTGGTCATCGCGACCACCACCAGACCCACCTTCTTGTCCTGGATAGGTGTACCACAAAGGCATAACCATCAAATCAAAAGGACCAACCGTGTCCGCCCAACCAAAATAAAGATCAAGCTCCATAGTGGCACCAGCAGAACCACCACCGGTATCCAGCTCACCTTGACTGGAAGCCCAAGCACCAGCAAACCAAGGTCCGTAACCCCAATCGAAGCTACCCTGAATAGCCGCATCATTGTTACTGAAGGTTGTGCCACGGAAAACATAATCCGTAGTAAAAGTCAGAGTCGCACTAAAGTTTTCTGCCGCAAACATATCGTCTGCCACAGCAGCGCCACTACCCGCCAGCAGAGCAGCGCCCATTACCGTACCTAATACTTTATTTTTCATTGTTGAATCTCCTCGTTTTTTTTTGATTTGCAACAAATCAGCAAAACTATTTCCCCTAGGCGTTGAAAATTTTCAACGCAGCCATGGTAAATAAAACTTTCACCATGGTAAAGAACTTTTATCCATGGTAAACAGTCGGCTGCCAAGGCATATTTTAAGCCTTCACTTGGAAGCGACTTTACCCCCTAGAGCCAGTAATATCAGGATCTTACAACTCTTCGCCTGTACCGGCTTGGTGATAAGAATAGAGCAAATCCCCCCCTTGTCCAGCAAAAACTGCTGGAAAAGGCAGCGCTCACAGCGCTATCCTTGCCACAGAAGAAATATAAAACCAACATTAACTTAGCGCAATAAGTCTTTGAATTTTAAATTTTTATTTTTTATTACAAAGACTTACACTTTTTCGCCTTTAAACCCTTGTAAAACCAAGTAGCCTCCAGATGAACAGCCAATACCGGCAAAATAATTTTAAATTTTTTTTTATTGCAGCCTTTATTATTGCCTTTTTATGGCTTTGCGGGACGCTTTACCTCGCCCATGATCGCTATTCCAGGCTTTTTATAAGCGCACAAAACAACTGCTCTGAACTGATCGAAACGCTTGCTGCGCCACAGGCCCTTAATACGCCCCAAGCCATCGTCTCTAATCATTTCAAGATTGAAAGCAGCATCACCAAACTTTCAGAACTGGGGCTATTAAAACAGGATGGCTTTGACACCGGCGAATTCTGGCTGAACAAGGTTTCACCCGCATTGCTGGCCGCGCTGAACAACACCAACGAACGCGAAGATGACGCAGCCCTCCTTCTAGTCACTCGCTTACAGGCTCACCTGAGCGACAACCACCAGTCGGCATTTAACACAACAGCCGAAAAGGCTCGTTTTTACGCGTCGATCTTTATTGCATTAACACTGGTACTGTTGGCCTACCTTTACTTAACCCGAAAGTACGAACCGCGCTTCCCGGTTCCCGTACCAGCAAACAATGACGACACAGACTTCATCGGTACAACCGAATCTTCAACCCTGTTACACCGCACATTACCAAAGCTGGTTGAAAACCCCGAGTCGCCCGAAGCCCTTAAAACACTACTTAGCGAAATCGAGCACACTGTCAATGCATCCTCGAGCGCCATCTTCCTCTATAAAGGAGGCAGCTATCTATCCAACCTGCTGGTTTGTAGCTATATAAAGGAAGAAGATATCCTCGTTTCAGCCGCGGAGAACTACCCTGACAACTATATTTCCAGCAACCTGCAAACCCATCCGATATTTTTAGCAACTTATTACGGCAACTATAAAATCATTGCCATCGAGCTACCCTATGCACAGGAAAACGACACCAAGGCGCTGCTGCTGCTTAAAGTCGAAGGCGAGCTGAATCTGAACGAAGATCACGCCCGGCAACTTCGAGATCACTGCGAGTTGCTGGCAAGCATGATTTATATTTCACTTTTCTTTAAACATAAGCTCCGCAACGTACAATACGAAGAGCGCGCAGCAATCGCCCGCGAGCTTCATGACTCGATTGCGCAATCGCTCTCTTATTTGAAAATCCAGGCCAGCCGACTCCAGTCGATGGTTAACAGCGACAAAACCCGTATTGACCACAACCTAGATCAAATCGACATGGCGGTGAAGGAGCTGCGCGACAGCATTAGCATTGCCTACCGTCATTTAAGGGAACTACTGACCACATTCCGCCTGACCATGGATGGCAATAGCTTTGCTGGCGCGGTTCAGGACTCCATCAAGGAGTTTGAAAAACGCTGCTCAATCGTGTTCGAACTCGATAACCGGTTGCCCGATGGGGAGTTGAGTGTTGCAGAAGAAATGCAACTCCTGCATATTATGCGCGAAGCTTTATCTAACGTAGTACGCCACTCCCATGCCCAATATACCCGAATCAGCCTGATCGGCGATGGAAACGGCTTAGTTTCCATGACGATAGAGGATGACGGTATCGGCCTGGCGGCACCAACAGATCGCGAAAACCACCATGGCCTGATCATTATGCAGGAACGAACTCGCAGCATTGGAGGCACCATGGAAATTGATGAACGCGAAGAAAAAGGTACCCGCGTAAACGTTACATTCCAAAGCGTAAAAAAACGCTCAACGGAAACCCCTAACAACTAAACGCTGCTTTAAATTTTGAGGTTCAGATGACAAGCAATCCCGTATATTCCGTTCTACTCGTTGACGACCACCCATTGTTCCGCCGGGGCGTGGCTCAACTCGTCGAGGATGACTCCAACTTCTCGCTGGCGGGCGAGGCATCCAGTGCCAAAGAAGGTATTGAGCTGGCAGAAAGCCTTGATCCCGATGTTATCCTCATGGATTTGAACATGAAGGAAATGAACGGTATTGAGGCGCTCGCAGAGTTACGTAAAAAAGGCGTCACGGCAGTCATCGTGATTTTTACTGTCTCCAATGCGGAAAAGGATATCCTTGCTGCCATGAAAGCCGGAGCAGACGGCTACCTGCTGAAAGACTGCGAACCGGAAGACCTGATGGAAAAACTGCGTCTGGCAGCAACCGGCAAAAGTGTTCTGGACGACGAACTGGTACAAATCGTTACCCATGCGCTTCGAGAAGACAAACCCACTCCGCCTTCCAGTAAAAGCATGCTCACTGCCCGCGAAAAGGATATCCTGGATCTGCTGGCGGCCTGCAAAAGCAACAAGGTTATTGCCAACGAGCTGGGCATTACCGACGGAACGGTTAAGGTGCACGTCAAAAACCTGCTGCGCAAACTGAATTTAAAATCACGCATTGAAGCCGCCGTCTGGGCCCTGGAACACCAGGACAACGAAACCTCGCAATAGCAGCAGCTTACCTCAATGGTAGTACTGCTTCTGCTGAATAGTGTTGGCGCAATATTCACATACCATTAGATTAGAATAATATTCGCCAAGATTGAGCGCCTACACGCATGTCAAATATCACAAATCTTTTTGACAACTGGCTTAATAAATCGCGGTCCGGAAGCGGTCCGGATGCAGCTGCGCGCAATAAAACTGCAAACTCTACTTTGGTAGAACTCAACCACCTGCAGCAAATTGTTTTTAAAATCAGCAGCACCGGAAAGTGGCTCTATCTCAGCGACAAATGGTTTGAAAGCACCGGCTATAGCCCGCAGGACTGTATCGGAAAAAACTGGCTGACTCATATCCACCCCCAGGATCACAATACCTGTCAGGATTACATCCGGCGTGCCAGCAAGGGTCAACCCGACACGCTGGTCACGTCCATCCGCATTATCGGCAATCAAAATGAGCTGCGCTGGATGGAAATGCGGGTTTCGCTGCTACCCTCCAACACAACCAGCAATCTTTGCCTGATCGGCACCCTGACGGACATTTCTGAAGAAAAATCCGAAAACGAAAGACAGCTTGCCAACTACCGGGCGCTCTCCTCATTGGTAAGCAATATACCCGGCATGGTTTACCGCTGTCGCAATAATCGCGACTGGACAATGGAGTTTGTCAGCCAGGGCTGCCAGGAGCTGACCGGCTACAACGTCGCACAGGTTGTCGACAACAAAACCGCCTGGAACGATATCATTCATCCCGAAGCACGAGAGTATGTCTGGATGACCATCCAGACCGCCGTGCATAGCCAGCAGCCCTTTGACCTGACTTATCGAATCATCACCCGCGAGGGCGATGAAAAGTGGGTATGGGAACGCGGCCAGGGCAATTACGCGGACAATGGCGAACTACTGGGTCTTGAGGGCCTCATTACCGACATTACGGATAACAAGCGCCAGTCATTGCGTATCGAGCGGGACAGCCTGTTTGACCCCCTCACAGACCTGACCACCCAGCACCTGTTCTTTAATCGCATTCAACACGCCATTGAACTGGCGGAAGATCAACCTGACCATACGTTCAGTGTTGTCATGATGCACATACGCCAGCACAGTAATGCAGCCAACGGCCTGGACCCGCATCAAAGCGACCTGCTCGCCAAAGAAATTGGCAAGCGCCTGAAAAACATCCTGCGAGCCTCGACCTCCATTTGCCGCCTGCGTGAAGAGGAGTTCGGCATTCTGCTTGAGCGCCACCCGCTGGAAAGCTACTACGCGGTAAACCGTACACTTCGATCCCTTCAGGCCTGCCTGAAGGCGCCGTTCAAAATAGGCGAACACGCCATTTACCTTAAAACCAGCATTGGCGCCGCCATGTACGCCCAGCACGCCAACAATTCCGAAATCCTGCAGGACGCAAATCGGGCCATGGCCCAGGCGAGAGAGCTTGGCGGCGGGAAAATCGAGTTTTCCGATCCAAAACAAAACAGCCTCATGGCAACGATTCTCGGCACGGAAAGTGAATTGCGCGAAGCGCTGGAAGAAGGGAATCTGGAGCTGGTGTGCCTGCCGTTTAAAGCCAACAGCAGCCGCGCTTCCGGCAAAGCGCTGGAATTCAAACTGGCCTGGCATCACGCGCGCCGTGGCACGCTGTATGCCGAACGCTTCTATTCGCATATCGAAGAGCCCGAACTGACCCGCCTGTTAAGCAAGCTAATCCTCAACAGTCTCCCCACATTACTGGCGGACAACCTGGAAGCGGGCCGCGATACCCAGATTTTCATCCATGGTTTGGGTGAGCAGCTGCTTAATGGCAACCTGACAGAAGCTCTGTGCGAAAAACTCTGCGTAGCTGATTACGCAAGCGCCCGCTTCGTTATGGAAATCGACGCCCACCATTTAGCCAGCGCCGACAGGAAGTCACTGAAAAACCTGGAATTACTGAGAAACAAGGGAATAAACCTGGCGGTAAGCAGCCTGCTTCCAGGCTCCCCCTATGCAGACTTGCTGGCCCTGCCCGGTCTTAAGGCAATCAAGATTCATGTAAGCGATTCAAAAGAGGAATTAGCCCAGTGTTTCGCCACCATTGCCTATTACAGCTCGCTGGATATTGACGTTATCGCCGAAGGCGTCGATACCGCTGAAATCAGTCAGGCGATGACGGAGGCACCTGTTGACTACCTACAGGGCGCACAAATTTCAAACGGCAGTGCGTCTAACCCAGGTCAGGATTAACGCAGAAAATCAGCTGCGCGCCCAGAACGCCACACCAAAACGTTCCAACAACTCCGCCGTTTCAGCCAGGGGCAAACCGACAACCCCGGTGTAGCTGCCCTGTATACGCTCGACAAAGACAGCTCCATAGCCCTGAATCGCATAAGCGCCGGCCTTTCCCTGAGGCTCACCGGTTTCCCAGTAGGACTGCTGCTGTCGCAACGACAAAGCGTGGAACGTGACGTCAGTCACTGTCAGGCGAACCGCTTCATCCGCACGGCTCACCAGACTAACCGCAGAATAAACCTGATGCGTTTTACCCGACAACATGCCCAGCATTCTCAAGGCATCTGCACGGTCAACGGGCTTGCCAAAAACCTGCCCCTCGCACACCACGGTGGTATCGCCCCCCAGAACAACGGCATCGGTAACGGCAGAAAGCGCTTCTAATCCAGACCGGGCTTTCAGTAACGCTAAACGCCGCACATAGTCCGCTGGCGTTTCGCCCTGGAAGTGTGTTTCATCAACCTCCACGGCCAGCGACTCAAAATCCACACCGATCTGCTGGAGAAGCTCGCGCCGACGGGGCGAAGTGGAAGCAAGAAAAAGAGAGGCCATCTATCCACCCAATTACTGATGGTCAAAAAACGTGAAAAGTGCGTCGAATGCCGCGTAGCAGAACAAACAGGGCTGGCCAGAGAATCGCACTCACAAACGCCGGCACCAGGAACATCAAACTTTGCGCGGAAACCCCCAGGATGCCCTTAACCCAGTGGACAATAATCTGGTTAAGCGCCACCAGCGCAAAGACAAACAACACCTGCTGCAGCCAACTGAACATCCTGACACGCTGGTAAACCAGCACCATGACATAGGCAACAATGGTCAACGCCAAAGCGTTCAACCCCAGCAGGCTGCCCTCAAGCACATCCAACAGGATTCCCAGGATCCAGGCCGCCCCCAGGCCAACCCGGTTAGGCAGGGCGACAATCCAGTACAACAACACCAAAACCACCCACTCGGGTCGCCACCATTGCAAATTTTCCGGCAATGGCAAGGCACTGAGCATCAGGGCAATCAGCAGAGAGACATAAATGACCCAGGAGCCGCCGCGATAACCTGTCACTGAAGAATCTCCGTTGAGCTGACCAACGCCTCTTCCTGCGCAGGCACATGGGGCGTTTCTATTTTTTCACTTCGCGGAGCTACCAACACCACATGCCGACTACGTGTCAGTTGCGCTGTCGGGCTCACCATAATCTTGGCAAATGGCTTGCCGGGGTCATGCTCCACCTCCCCAACCGTTGCAACCGGATACCCGGGTGGAAAGCGCCCGCCCAACCCGGAACTGACCAGCAAGTCTCCGGCCACAATATCTGCGGTATCCGGCAAGTGCAACAGCTCAAGTTCACCGGTTACACCTTTACCGGCAGCAATGGCTCGCACACCATTTCGATTGATTTGAACGGGAATGGCATGACGTGAGTCGGTCAACAGCAAAACCCGGCTGGTAAAGCGGCTAACCGAGATGACCTGCCCCATAATACCGCTGGCATCCAACAGGGGCTGCCCAACGGTCACCCCCTCATTACTGCCCTTATTAATAACAATTTCGTGTGTAAAAGGGTCGGGGTCTACACCAATCACTTCCGCCAGTCTGGCCTCTTCATCCAGCTGCTCCGTACTATTTAAAAGCTCTCGTAAGCGGATATTCTCTGCCGTCAACGCGGTCATTTTTTGCAGTTTGCGCTGTAAAACCAGGGCCTGCGCTTTCAGTTCCTGGTTTTCGGCATGAAGCTCCTGATAATCCGCCGTGGTGCGATTGAGCCACTCAACCAGTCGCGGCGGGGTATCAACAACATACTGGATGGGAGCAACCAAGGTGGTCAAGACAGAGCGCACCTTATCCGTTTCACGGAACTGGTAATCAGTAAAAATCAGCAACAGGGCAGCGACGGTCAGCGCCAGCATACGCAAACCGATTTCCGAATCCTTTATAAATAGTGATTTGATAGCGCTGATTCCTGAAACAAACGAAAAACTTCTGCCGCACAGCGGCCTCGCAAGTGTAACACCGGGTATTTTTTGGCAAAACATTCAGCCATAAAAAAGCCGCTTCTTTCGAAACGGCTTTTAGCTTTCACAAGCCTGCAAAGAGGTTATTCCGAGGACGTCAGGTCAACACCGTGATCGATCCACTCCAGCGCTTTTCCGCCGCCCCGTGCAACACAGGTCAACGGATCATCGGCCACGATCACAGGCAAACCGGTTTCCTCGCTCAGCAGTCGATCCAAATCTCTCAGCAAAGCACCGCCTCCGGTAAGGACCAATCCCGTTTCGGCAATATCAGAAGCCAGTTCAGGCGGCGCATGTTCCAAGGCGCTTTTCACAGCCTGGACGATCGCAGATAACGGCTCCTGCAATGCCTCCAGCACTTCGGCACTGTTCAGGGTAAAGCTACGTGGAATACCCTCGGCCAGGTTACGGCCCCGCACATCGATTTCACGCAATTCGTCGGTTGGGTAAGCGCCACCAATTTCTTCCTTGATTCGCTCCGCCGTCGCATCACCAATCAAACTGCCGTAGTTGCGACGCACATAGGTGACAATGGCTTCATCAAAGCGGTCACCGCCAACGCGCACGGACTCGGCATACACAATGCCGCTCAGGGAGATGATGGCAATCTCTGTGGTACCACCGCCAACATCAATCACCAGGGAACCAGCGGCCTCTTCAACCGGCAGGCCTGCGCCGATGGCTGCCGCCATCGGCTCATCGATCAGGTAAACCTCTCGAGCACCCGCCCCCAGCGCCGATTCTTTAATCGCCTTGCGCTCAACCTGGGTCGAATTGTAGGGCACGCAGATCAACACCCGAGGGCTGGGCTTAATAAAATTATTTTCATGCACCTTGCTGATAAAGTGCTGGAGCATTTTCTCAGTCACCAGGAAGTCCGCAATCACGCCGTCCTTGAGGGGACGAATCGCAGTAATATTGCCCGGCGTACGACCCAGCATACGTTTGGCATCCATCCCCACAGCGGTCACCGTCTTTTGGTTACCCACCTGGCGAATCGCAACCACCGAAGGCTCATTCAAAACAATTTCCTGATCACGGATATAAATAAGGGTATTGGCCGTACCCAGATCAATGGACAAATCCGTGGAGAACAAACCTCTTATTTTTTTAAAAATCGACATGTGGCGTTGCTCGTGGCTTTCCTTAAACTAATGGCACCCTAAACATAGACTAATTTCAGCGGCGCACAACAAGTCCGCAAATGTATCAACGCTGGGGATTCAGGGCAAGGCAGAAATGTGTTAGTTTTGCACTTTTGTCCGGGCCGCCTCCGATGCCTGAAAAACCGATGAAACAGTGACGGAAATTCATCATGAGTATTGAACGAAACGACGTATTAAATGCCGCACACCTGGCCAGACTGGCCATTGACGACAGCGATATTGAAGATTACACCCAGGACCTGACCAATATCATTTCCCTGGCCGATCAGATGCAAGCGGTCAATACCGACGGTGTCGAGCCCATGGCACACCCCATGGATGCGACACAACGTCTGCGAGCCGACCAGGTGACCGAAGCCAACCAGCGCGACCACTTCCAGAAACATGCGCCCGCTACCGAAGCCGGCCTGTACCTGGTGCCCCGC
Source organism: Pseudomonadales bacterium (assembly GCA_041395865.1). Taxonomy (GTDB): domain Bacteria; phylum Pseudomonadota; class Gammaproteobacteria; order Pseudomonadales; family IMCC2047; genus IMCC2047. The sequence continues at coordinate 22,492 of JAWKZQ010000010.1, read as the reverse complement.
GTGATTGATTAACAGACAGCTTCGACACAAAAATATTCCCCAGTTTTTTGCAGGACAAATCATCCCATGCATAACAAAACCATTGCCGAACTCAGCCAGGGCCTGGCCAACGGCGACTACTCCAGCCTTGAAATCACCCAGGCTTACCTGGACCGGATTAAACGCCTGGACTCGACCTACAACAGTTTTATCACCGTCACCGAAGAAAATGCACTGGCCGCTGCCAAACAGGCGGACGAACAGCGTGCCGCCGGACAGGCAGGCGACCTGACCGGCATCCCTATCGCCCAAAAAGACCTGTTCTGTACCGAGGGCGTTCGGACCACCTGTGCATCGAAGATTCTCGATAATTTTATTGCCCCCTACGATGCCACCATTGTTTCCAGGCTCAATGAAGCGGGTACCGTTTGTGTCGGTAAAACCAATATGGATGAATTCGCCATGGGTTCATCCAACGAAAACAGTGCCTACGGTGCCGTCAAAAACCCCTGGGACACCAACGCCGTTCCCGGTGGCTCTTCCGGCGGCTCTGCCGCCGCCGTGGCAGCCCGCCTGGTTCCTGGCAGCACCGGTTCCGATACCGGCGGCTCCATTCGCCAGCCAGCCGCGCTGTGTGGCGTGACCGGCCTGAAGCCCACCTATGGCCGTGTTTCACGCTGGGGCATGATTGCTTACGCTTCCAGCCTTGATCAAGCCGGCCCCTTCGCCCGAACTGCCGAAGACTGCGCCCTGCTCTTAAATGCAATGGCCGGGTTCGACCCCAAGGACTCCACCAGTATTGACCAGCCTGTCCCCGATTACCGGGCCGATCTGAACAACAGCCTGCAAGGCCTGCGTATCGGCCTGCCGAAGGAGTACTTTACCGACAGCCTGGATAGCGATGTCCAGCAGGTCATCCAAAACGCCATCCGCGAATATGAAAAACTGGGCGCGACCGTAAAGGAAGTCAGCCTGCCGCGCAGCGAGCTGGCCATTCCAGCTTACTATGTGATTGCACCGGCCGAAGCCTCATCCAACCTGTCTCGTTTTGATGGCGTGCGTTTCGGTCACCGCTGTGAAGACCCACAGGATCTGTTGGACCTCTATAAACGCAGCCGCGCCGAAGGTTTCGGCCGCGAGGTTAAACGCCGTATTCTGGCCGGCACCTACGCCCTGTCCGAGGGTTATTACGACGCCTATTACCTAAAAGCCCAACGCCTGCGACGCATGATTAAAAATGACTTTATGGCAGCACTGGCTGAAGTCGACGTCATCATGGGTCCAACCTCACCCACCCCGGCCTTCAATATTGGCGAGAAAAGCGGCGACCCGATGAGCATGTACCTGGGCGATATCTACACCATCTCGGCTAACCTGGCGGGAATTCCAGGCATTTCAATCCCCTGCGGCTTTGCAAACAATCGCCCGGTTGGCCTGCAGATCATGGGCAACTATTTCGAAGAATCGCGTCTGCTCAATGCCGCGCATCAATTCCAGCAACACACTGACTGGCACCAGCAGGCGCCAGCGGGCATCGAATAAGCAGAGGTTACGTACATGGAATGGGAAATTGTCATCGGTCTGGAAATCCACGTCCAGCTCGCGACCCAGTCAAAAATTTTCTCCGGCTCCAGCACTGCCTTTGGCGCCGAACCCAACACACAGGCCAGTGCGGTTGACCTGGGCCTGCCGGGCGTCCTGCCGGTTGTCAACGAAGAGGCCGTCAAAATGGCGGTGCGCTTTGGCCTGGCCATCGATGCGGAAATTGGCCGCACCTCCGTGTTTGCCCGGAAAAACTATTTCTACCCGGATCTGCCCAAGGGCTACCAGATCAGCCAGATGGAGCTGCCGATTGTCGGCAAGGGCCATATCGAAATCACCCTCGAAGACGGTAGCACCCGCGAAATCGGCGTTACCCGTGCGCACCTGGAAGAGGATGCCGGCAAATCGCTGCACGAGGACTTCCACGGTATGACGGGCATCGACCTCAACCGCGCAGGCACCCCGCTGCTTGAAATCGTTTCCGAGCCTGACATGCGTTCGGCGAAGGAAGCCGTTGCCTATTTAAAACAGATTCACTCGCTGATCCGCTATATCGGTATTTCCGACGGCAACATGGCGGAAGGCTCCATGCGCTGCGATGCCAATGTGTCGGTACGTCCCAAGGGGCAAAAGGAGCTTGGCACACGCGCCGAACTGAAGAACATCAACTCCTTCCGCTTTGTCGAGCGCGCCATTAACCATGAGGTAGAACGCCAAATCGATATTATCGAAAGCGGTGGCAAAGTCGTGCAGGAGACCCGCCTCTACGACGCCGATAAAAACGAAACGCGCTCCATGCGCAGCAAAGAGGAAGCCAACGACTACCGTTACTTCCCCGATCCGGACCTGCTGCCGGTGGTGCTGGATGAAGACTTCATTCAAGCCATCAAGGACGCCCTGCCGGAACTGCCCCACGAAAAACGTCACCGTTTTATGGAGCAATACAAACTCAGCGCCTACGACGCCGACCTGCTCTCCAGCAGTCGCGAAATGGCCGATTACTTTGAAAGTGCCGCAAAGGCCGCCGGCGACGCCAAACTGGCCGCCAACTGGATCAACGGCGAGCTGTCGGCCGCGCTGAACAAGGAGAACCTCAATATCGCCAACAGCCCCGTTACGGCGGAACAACTAGGCGGACTGTTGGTGCGTATTACTGACAACACCATCTCGGGGAAAATCGCTAAAACGGTCTTTGAAGCCATGTTTGGCGGTGAAGGCGATGCCGACGCGATCATTGAAGCCAAAGGGCTGAAACAGGTAACCGACACCGGCGCTATCGAAGCGATCGTCGATGAAGTGATCGCCAGCAACCCAACCCAGGTGGAACAGTACCGCGCCGCGCCGCAGGAGAAACAGGGCAAATTGCTCGGTTTCTTTATGGGACAAGTGATGAAGGCCTCCAAGGGCAAAGCCAACCCGCAACAGACCAACGAAATCCTGCAGAAGAAGCTGTCCTAAGCCAACTAACGCCAGCCCGCTTTTGGGCTGGCGTTTTTCATGCCTGATGGCGCCTTTGCCGCCGAGGTTTACCCATGTCCACCGAATTCATCATCCAGGCTGCCGGAACCATTCCAGCAATTATTTTCCCGACGGCCAGCGCTATCCAGCTTTATGCCATGTTATTGCGGCGTAGCGCCGAAGGCGTCAGCGCCATCAGCTGGTTTTTCTTCGGTGTAGCCAATATCTGCCTCTACATTTATACGCAGAAGTACAGCGAGTGGGCCTCTATCGCGAGTTTCCTGGGCACCAGTGTCCTTAACTTTAGCGTCTGCGGGCTGGCACTGTATTACCGCAAAAAGGCACGCAGCAAGCCCCGCTGAAAAAGCAGGCGCAATAACCCCTGATTACCAGTACAATCCCTACACCAATCTTCTTGGCGGAGTTAACGATGGATCTGACCGAACAATTACTGGGCGACTGCTCACCCTACATCGCCAACCTTGTCTACGATATCGATGTACGTATGCTTTTCATCGAGTGCGTGGATAGCCCCGAAAGCCAACGCCCGGCATTGCGCCTTGTGTTTCCTGAGATTATTGCCTACTCGGAGAACAACCAGCTGGATCATCCGGACGACGAAAACATGGACGACATCCTGGAGATTTTCTGGAAAGGCGACAATGAGCTGTGCATCGAAACCTTCAAAAAGGAAATCACACTCCAGCTCACCGGCAAGCCCTTCACCGAAGTCATCGATTAAGCAAAAAAATGCCGGAGCCTTCACCACACCCTTTTAACCGGCTCACTCCCGAGTTCCTGATGTCTGCCGTCGAAAGCCAGGATTACTGGTGCGACGGCCGCCTGCTAGCCCTAAACAGCTACGAAAACCGGGTTTACCAGGTCGGCCTTGAAGACCAGCCGCCCCTGATCGCTAAATTTTACCGGCCCGACCGCTGGAGCGACGAGCAAATCCTCGAAGAGCACCAGTTCTGTTTCGAACTCGCCGAACAGGAGCTTCCCGTGGTTACCCCCCTACGCAACCCTGAACAACAGAGCCTGTTCCAGTACGAGGGTTTCCGCTTCGCACTCTATCCTCGCCGGGGCGGGCATGCGCCGGAGCTCGATGACCTGGACAACCTGCTGATCATCGGCCGCTTGATGGGTCGCATCCACCGCATAGGGGCAACCCGCCCCTTCACGCACCGCCCCGAACTGAACAGCCGTAATTTTGGCCATGATTGTGTTCAGCTGATCAGCCATCATTTTATCCCTGCTGATTTAAAACCGGCCTACGACAGCTTGAGCCGGGAACTTTTACAGCGTATTGATGCGATACTTGTCGAAACAGGTCAGCTTGCGCTCATCCGTACCCATGGCGATTGCCACAGCGGCAATATGCTCTGGCGCGATGAAACACCGCACTTTGTTGATTTTGACGATTCAAGAATGGCGCCGGCCATTCAGGACCTGTGGATGTTCCTGTCCGGTGACCGAGCCCGGCAAACGGCCCAAATCAGTGAGCTGGTAGAGGGCTATAACGAATTTTATGATTTTAATCCCCGGGAATTACGTCTGGTCGAAGTCCTGCGCAGCCTGCGCATGATCCATTATGCCGCCTGGCTGGCATCGCGCTGGCAGGATCCGGCTTTCCCGAAAAACTTTCCCTGGTTTAACACCGAACGCTACTGGGGCGAACATATCCTGGAATTAAAGGAACAACTGGCAGCGCTGGACGAACCTACGCTTCAGCTCAACTAACGCCGATGGCCGGGCTGCGTGGAACAAATCGCGGGTTTAAGTTGATGTCTAGAAGCGTCGCTGTTAGTTTCATTGAACGTACCCAAAGGAAACGGAGTGCGTTTCAGGCTGTCTACTTCGCCAGACGCTAAACACCAACACCACGATTAAAGCTGCTCTATGAACAAATTCGAAAAGGCCTTCGGTAGCAAAGTTCTCCAGTGGCGTATTCCAATTATCATTTTCAGCCTGGTTTTTGTGGTTCTGGCTGCCAGCGGCAGCAGCCTGTTAACCTTCACGACCAATTACCGCGTCTACTTCAGCGAAGACAACCCGCAGCTCAAGGCCTTCGACGCCCTGGAAAACACCTACAGCAAAAACGACAATGTGATGCTGGTGATCGCACCAAAGTCCGGCAACATATTCACGAACGACGGCCTGTCCCTGATCGAGGAATTAACCCAGGAAGCCTGGCAAACGCCCTACTCAACCCGCGTGGATTCAATCAGCAATTTCCAGCATACCGAAGCGGTTGAAGATGACCTGATTGTGCGGGACCTTGTTCAAAACGCCGCCAACCTCGCCCCTTCCGACATCAATCACATCAGGGAAGTTACTCTTGCCGAACCCCTGCTGGTTAACCGGCTGGTGTCCGAAAAAGGGCATGTCTCTGCGATAAACATCACCGTCCAATTACCGGGTCTGGAAGAGGCCGCCGAAACGCCGGAAGTCGTGACCTATATTCGGAAGCTGGTTGCCAAAACCCTGAGCAAACACCCGGATAATGATATCTATGTCACCGGCATTGTCATGATGAACAACGCCTTTGCAGAGTCATCGAAAAGTGACATGCAATCCTTGATCCCCATCAGTTTGGTCCTGATGCTGGCTATTCTGGCACTCATGGTTGGCGGCTTTCACGGGACGCTCAGCACATTGCTGGTTATCGCCCTGTCGATCATTTCCGCCTTGGGTATAGGCGCCAGACTGGGGCTTCCCCTCACGCCCGCCTCCGTGACCGCGCCAACCATTATCCTCACGGTGGCCATTGCAAACTGTGTGCACATATTGAGTACATTCCTCCTGCAGCTGCAGCTCGGTGAAAGCAAGAAACAGGCCCTGGCTGAGAGCCTGCGCATCAATTTACAGCCCGTATTCCTGGCCTGCTTCACCACAGCTTTAGGGTTTTTAGCCCTAAATGCATCGGAGGTTCCCCCTTTCCGGGATTTGGGGAATTTTGTGGCCATTGGCGTCTTAATTGCTTTTGTGTTGTCGGTTACCTTTTTACCGGCACTGATGTCGCTGCTACCGGCTCGCACCCCCCATTCGGACCGGCAACGCAGTCGCTACATGGTTCGCCTTGGCGAGTTTGTCATCAGGTTTCGCCGGCGCCTGATGTGGGGCATCACCGCCCTCATGGTACTGCTGATCCTGGCCATCCCGCGCAATGAACTGAATGATGTTTTCGTACATTACTTCGATACCAGCATCAGTTTCCGCAGCGATTCGGATTTCACCACAAATAACCTGACCGGCATTTATGCCATTGACTACTCCATAGAATCTGGCGAACCCGGCGGAATCAGCAATCCCGAATTCCAGCGCGAAGTTGCCGCTTTCGAAGCCTGGTACAAACAGCAACCGGAAGTGCTGCACATCAATAGCTACACGGATATCATGACGCGCCTGAATAAAAATATGCACGGCGACCAACCGCAATGGTATCGCCTGCCGGAAAACAGGGAGCTAGCCGCCCAATACCTGCTGCTCTACGAGATGTCATTACCCTACGGTCTGGATCTCAACAACCAGATTAACCTGGACAAATCTGCCACGCGTTTTATTGTCAGCCTGAAAACCCTGTCCACCAACGAGATACTGGATCTCGAGCAACGTGTCCAAAGCTGGCTGGCGGCCAACACCCGCCATATCCAAAATGCCAAGGGTACCGGCACTGTCATGATGTTCGCCCATATCGGCAAACGCAACATCATCAGCATGCTGTTTGGAACCAGCATCGTGCTGGTATTAATCTCTGTATTTTTGATGCTCGCTTTCCGGTCCGTCAAAATTGGTCTTATCAGCCTGGCCCCCAACCTGTTACCCGCTGCCGCCGGTTTTGGTTTATGGGGTTTGTTTTATGGCGAAGTCGGCTTGAGCCTTTCCGTCGTTATCAGTATGACGCTGGGTATTGTGGTCGATGACACCGTGCACTTTCTGAGCAAATACCTTCGCGCCCGGCGTGAACAGGGAATGAGCTCCGAAGATGCCGTGCGCTACGCCTTTAAGTCCGTTGGTCATGCCCTGCTCACGACGACTATCATCCTGGTCTGCGGCTTCCTGGTTCTTGCCATATCAAGCTTCCGGCTCAATTCCGATATGGGGCTGCTGACAGCCATCGTTATCAGTATCGCGCTGGCCGTTGATTTTCTGCTATTGCCCCCCGTCCTAATGAAATTTGAGGAGAAAAAACATGCTCAGATGGATAGCTCTCGCGCTATGTCTGACCGCCTCTCTGGTTAATGCCGCCCCCCAAACATCCGAGGAAAAGGGTCTGGCCATTGCGGTTGAGGCCGATCAGAGGGATACCGGCTGGATCGACCAGTTCTCTGACATGAAAATGGTTTTGCGTAACAAACAAGGCCAGGAAAGCACCCGGATCATCCGCATATCCACCCTGGAAGTCGCCGATGACGGGGATAAAAGCCTGACAATTTTTGACAGTCCTCTGGATGTTAAGGGTACCGCTTTCCTCAGCCATACCCACGCCCTCGAACCCGATGACCAGTGGCTGTACCTGCCCGCCCTGAAGCGCGTCAAACGCATTTCATCAGCCAATAAATCAGGCCCCTTCATGGGCAGTGAGTTCGCCTATGAGGATATCAGCTCACAGGAAGTCGCCAAGTACGACTATAAATGGTTGCGCGATGAAGCCGTCGACGATCGCGACAGCTTTGTCATCGAGCGCTATCCCCTGGATAAAAACTCCGGTTACACACGCCAGGTCGCCTGGATTGACAAGGAGATGTATCAACCGGTCAAGGTGGATTACTACGACCGAAAGAACACGCTGCTCAAGACTCAAACCTTCTCCAACTACCAGCGTTACCTGGACAAGTTCTGGCGCCCCGACAGCATGGAAATGATCAACCACCAGACCGGGAAAAGCACTCAGCTGCTAATGGAAAACTACCGTTTTGACAGCGGCTTGAGCGAACGGGACTTCACGAAAAACGCGCTGCTAAAAGCCCGTTAGGATGAGCCGCGCCACATTTAACTTCCGGACCGGGGAACTCTGCACAAAACGAAGTTGAAACAAAGGCTTAGCCGCGCCATAATACGCGCCCTGTTCGGAAGGGCGTACTCCCTCCACGATTTTGAGCCACACTAACGGGAGAGAATGATGCGCTCGGTATTGAAATCCAAAATTCACAAGGCCACGGTTACCGAAGCCAACCTGGAGTATGTTGGCAGCATTACCATTGACCGGGACCTGATTGAAGCCGTAGACCTTTGGCCTAACGAACGCGTGATGGTGGTGAGCAACACTACCGGCGCCCGTCTCGAAACCTATGTGATTGCAGGCCCTCGCGGCTCCGGAGCCATCTGTGTCAATGGTGCGGCAGCCCACCTGATTAACGAAGGGGAAGAGGTTATCATTATGGGCTTCGAACTGGTCAAGGAACCCATCGAACCCAAGGTTATTTTAGTGGATCAGCAAAACCGCCTGGTTAAACACCTCAAGGAAAAACCCGGCGAAATCTGCGCACTCTGAAAATAGAGCAAGCCCTTTGCAACCTGCCTGCCGAACGCGGACCAATCAATAAAATCACATTGAATTTTACGCACCAATTACACTCAAAGGCAGCAGGTGCCTCTCAACAAGGCAAAACACGCTCGCAAAGGTAACTCCAGGTGACCCGCCCTTTTTCCAGGCTGACCAGCAAACCTTTTATTCGATTAAGCGGCCTTCTCTTAGGCTCTCTATTAACCCTGCCGGCAACGGCGGCCGAATTGCAACTGGGCATCCACCAGGTCGGGCACTGGCATGCCGCCAATGACCAGCTCCTGATTATTGAGGATCACCAGCGCCAGCAATACCTGGCGCAGCTTAAGGCGCCCTGTGCCGGATTGGTGGAAGCGAAATCCATTGCCTTTATAAGCAACGGCAAAAACGCTTTGGATCAGCACAGCAAGGTCATTCTGCCAAACGGCAAACGCTGTGCCTTCAAAAGTTTCTCAGCGAGTCCTGCGCCTGCCAGCGATACCGACTAGCCCTATTTATAAATTTCCTGCAGCACCTGCCCCGGCTCTCTGCGCAGGTGTTTTTTCAGCCCCTTGGCCTGTAACGCTTCGAGACTGCCCTGCACCATTCCGGGGTTTCCGCACAGCATGACACGGCTGGTCGATGGGTCAAATGTCACCCCTGCAGCTTCTTCCAGGCGGCCACTGGAAATCGCATCAGGTATACGTTCGGTTAAAGCGCCTGCGCAATTTTCGCGCGTCACGGACTTCAGTTGCACCAGCTGCCTGGGGTGCGATTCCTGGATTTCCTGTAACACAGCCTGGTAGCTAAGCTCGTCGATGCTCCTCACACCATGAACCAGCACCAGTTTTTCAAACTGCTGCCACGGGGACTGTGTTTTCAACATGGAGAGGAAGGGACCCAAGGCAGTGCCTGTAGCGAGCATCCATAGCACCTGTCCAGCAGGTACCTCCGACATCACCATAAATCCTGCCGGACGATCGGCAACATAAACGGCATCGCCTGGCTGTAACTCAAACAGCCGGCTGGAAAGACTGCCTTCGGGGACGCGGTTGAAGTAGATCTCCAGACAGTTCTCACCGGGCGCATTCACAAACGAGTAGGGACGCGCCTCAATTTCATCGCCACCCCCGGCTACTGGCAAACCGACACGTATAAACTGCCCCGCTTCGAAAGCGGGTAATGCGACTGCAATTTTCAAACTGCATAAACGCTGGTTCCAGTGTTTGCAGTCAACCACTTTACCCTGCTGCCATTGCATGGCCTAACCTCCTGTTCAGAATGACAGAGAAAAACGCGCTTGCCTGGTTCACGTTAGCATCGCTGTACCAACAGTGTTACAAGTATACTGTAACGCTTAAAACCCTATTTTAGGAGACCCCCGATGGCTCGAACCGAATCCAATATGCTGGCCCTGGGCACTCGCGCACCGGACTTTGAGCTCCCCGACACCGTCAGCGGTCGTACGCTGAGCTTATCCGAGCTGCAGTCCGAGACAGCGACCGTCATCATGTTTATCTGCAACCACTGCCCTTTCGTCATCCATATCAAGGACGAACTGGCCAGGCTGGGGCGGGAATACCAGCCCAACGGCATCGCTTTTATCGCCATCAGTGCAAACGATGTGGCAAACTTCCCTCAGGATGGGCCAGATCAAATGACGCAGTTTGCCGCAGACAATGGGTTTTCTTTCCCCTACCTTTACGATGCAAGCCAAAGCGTCGCCAGCGCCTACCAAGCCGCCTGCACTCCGGATTTCTATATCTTCGACAGCCAGTTAAGCTGCGTTTACCGTGGCCAATTGGACGATTCCAGGCCCGGCAACGAAACGCCGGTAACCGGCAAGGACATTCGCTCAGCACTGGACGCCATACTGGCGGGCAAGCCGGTCGACGAGAATCAAAAACCGTCACTGGGCTGCAACATCAAGTGGAAGGCATGACGGTCTTCAGTTTGCAATCAGCCAGTAACACAGGAAACTGATCAACACAGCGCCGATCAGGTTTAGAAACAGGCCGCGTCGCACCATATCGCCAATCGCAACCTGGCCACTACCAAAAATAATCGCATTGGTGGGGGTTGCCACCGGCAGCATAAAAGCACAACTGGCACTCATCGCCGCAGGGACCATAAGCAGTGCGGGATCAACGCCTGACGCGATGCCCGCCGCCGCCAAGATGGGCATTAACAGGGTAGTGGTTGCCGTATTACTGGTCATTTCCGTCAAGAAAGTAACCGACAGGCAAATAATCAACAGCAATATCCACACCGGCAGGCTTTCAAGGCCGGTGAGCGCTTGAGCCAGTGTCGTGCTCAACCCACTCACCTTGAAAGCACTGGCAATCGCGATACCGCCCCCAAATAACAACAGAATCCCCCAGGGAATTTTATTGGCGTTATCCCAATCCATCAGCCTTCCACCCCGGCCATCGGGGATCAGGAATAATAAAACTGCCGATATCAGCGCAACGCTGGCATCATTGGCGCCCGGTATGTCGAACCAACTGCTCCAGCCACCGAAGGGTTCCTTGCGAAACATCCACGCCACCGCTGTCAGCGCAAATAAAATCATTACCCGTTTTTCGGCGGGCTGCCAGGTGCCTGTAGCCGGTAACTCGATAGACTGTCGGCCAGTGAGCCGGCGTGTCAGGAACCAGGCAATCAGGGGTACAAAACAAACGACAACCGGTATGCCCCACTTCATCCACTCCAGGAACGTGATTTCAACACCGGTACTTTCCGAATAGACCTTCATAAACACCAGGTTTGGCGGTGTTCCAATTGGCGTGCCAATCCCGCCCACGCTGGCAGCGTAGCAAATCCCCAGCAACAGCGGCACCACCAACGCCCTGTCTTTGGCCGTTTCCAGCACCGCTAATGCAACCGGCAGCAGCATCAGTGTGGTTGCCGTATTTGATACCCACATGCTTAACAACGCCGATGCGGCCATAAAACCGAAGACCAGGTTGCGGTCACGACCACGGCCAAAAAGGTTGACCATGAACAGTGCCAAACGGCGGTGCGCACCACTCCGGGCCATGGCCGCAGACAGGATAAAACCACCCAACATCAACAATATCAACGGATTACCGTAGGCCTGGGCAACGGCATGATGATCAAGCACGGATAAGGGCGGGAAAAGCGCAACCGGCACCAGGGCCGTCACCGGCAAAGGCAAGGCTTCAAAAATCCACCATAGCGCGCACAAGACCGTCACCCCGGCAGTCAAAGCCTGTGGTCGCTCCCACCCCGTTTCGAGCATCAGCTGCACGGTCACGATAGCCAGCACCGGGCCGGCTAAAAGCGGGATATATCGAACAGGGAAAGATTTGATGGTCAGCATGGCACCCCCTTTTTTAAGAAAGTTTAAACAAACCGGCGTGGTCATAAAACGCTTTACCGCGTCAGGCCGCACTTTTATGCTGGGGCACAGGATCAAACCAATAATAATTGACAAGGGATAACTCAATGACCCAATCGGCTGCCATGATGATTGCTGTGATTGGCCTGACCGGCCTGCTGTGCCAATGGTTAGCCTGGTGGGTCAAACTGCCCGCCATCCTGTTTTTACTCTTATCCGGTATTCTTATCGGCCCAATGCTGGGCTGGCTCAACCCGGACGAACTGTTGGGCGAGCTGTTTTTCCCGCTGATTTCACTGAGTGTGGCTATCATCCTCTTCGAGGGCAGCCTGACCCTGAAATTTGATGACATCCGCGGTTTAGGCCAGGTCGTTCGCCGCCTCGTCAGCCTGGGCGTAATCATCACCTGGCTGGTCATGGCGGCAGCCTGCCATCTGTTGCTGGGACTGGACTGGCCGCTCAGCCTGCTTTTCGGCTCCCTGGTTGTGGTGACGGGGCCTACGGTGATCGTTCCCATGCTTCGCAGCGTTCGCCCGAATGCGCGTATTGCCAATGTACTGCGCTGGGAAGGCATTGTCATCGACCCCATCGGGGCACTGCTTGCAGTTTTAGTCTATGAATCCATTATCAGTTTCGGCCAGGATGCCCAATTCAGCCATACCCTGTTCATCTTTCTTAAAACGCTGTTTGTCGGCAGCTTGTTTGGTTGTGTCGCCGGCTATCTGCTAGGCACCGCCCTGCGTCGCCAGTTACTACCCAGCTACCTGCATAACTTTGCCACCGTTGCACTGGTGCTGCTGGTTTTTGCCGGGAGTAATGCGCTGCAGCACGAATCGGGCTTGCTCAGCGTCACGCTGATGGGTATTTGGCTGGCCAATATGAAGGACATCAACGTTGAGGATATTCTCTCCTTTAAGGAAAACCTGACAACGCTGCTGATCTCTGGGCTCTTTATTCTGCTGGCCGCACGAATCGATTTACTGCAGCTGGCGGAGCTGGGTTGGCCGGCCATTCTGCTACTGCTTACCATACAGTTTGTGGCCCGCCCGCTCAGTGTGGCCGCATCGACCCTCGGCTCGAGTTTGAACCTGCGTGAACGCCTGCTCATTGCCTGGATCGGGCCGCGCGGTATCGTTGCGGCGGCCATCTCGGCATTATTTGCACTACGCCTGGAAAGCACCGGTTTTGAACAGGCCTCCGTACTGGTGGCCCTGACATTTATTATTATTGTAGGCACCGTGCTCTTCCAAAGCGCCACCTCCCGACCGCTTGCCCGGTTTCTGGAAGTTTCAGAGCCAGCCCCCCGAGGCTTCCTGATTGTCGGTGCCAATCCGGTTGCCCGTGCCGTCGCATCGGCTTTGGAAAAGCAGGGATTTACCGCCTTACTGAGCGATAGCAACTGGGAAAACATCAGGGCAGCCCGCATGGAAGGGCTCAAAACCTTTTATGGTAATCCGGTTTCAGAATACGCCGACTCGCACCTGGATCTGGTGGGTATCGGGCATTTATTAGGCCTGTCGCCACAACGGGAAATGAATGCCCTGGCCTGTATGCGCTACCGGCTTGAATTCGGCGAGCATCGTCTGTTTTCACTAGCCGCCGCCAAGCCTGAAGCCCAATCCGACAAAAAAACGATTGCCGCCAAACACAAGGGGCACACCCTGTTCAACAGCGAACTGAGCTTCAGTAAATTTGCCAGCCTGCTAAGCCAGGGAGCCAAAATTCATGCCACAACCCTAAGCGAAAATTTCAGTTTTGAGGACTTGCTCACGCAGAGCAAGCTTTACCCCCTGTTTGCGATTGATAAAAATGATCGCATTCATGTTTTCAGCGACGCGTCGGAATTACAACCGGAAAGCGGCTGGTCAGTCATCAGCCTCGACCAAACGCCACCCGAAGCCGAATCGGAAAAACCCGGAACTGAGGTCAAGCCAGGCAAATCCTAATACCATGAGCGACAAACGGCTAAGAACCTTTTTGGCGATAGCACCCTGTCAGAGTGCTATCCACCGCCTTCAGTCCTATTGCCACACGCTTGCCCCCCTGCTTCCAAAGAGCCTGGTGCGCTGGCTGCCACCCTCCAACTGGCATATCACCCTGAAATTTCTTGGCAACCTCTCTCCAGACCAGCTCAGTGGCCTCGAACAGGAACTGAGCCACAGTCTTAGGGACATTCACGCTGTCAGTATCCGGCTCTCATTGATTGACCATTTTCCAAACAACAAAAGACCAACCGTCATCGCTGCGCTAGCCGACCACAACCCTCCGCTTAACCACATCGCGGAATGCCTGAGTGAGGCTGCCTCGCACCAGGGCGTTCCTGTGGCGCATAAAGCATTCCGTCCCCACATCAGCCTGGCGCGCTATCGCCATAAACCCAAACACGATGCGACTCAGGCCCTGCCCGTCCCCCTTGACCCCATCATTTTTGAAGCGCATCACATCCAGCTGTTACGAAGCGACACGCTTCCAACGGGCGCGCTTTACAGCAAACTTGCGAGTTACCCGCTTCTGACCTAGCCTGAAGAGTGCAAATAACTTTTCTGGCACCTTAAGAAAAGGCAACTACACTATTCAAACCAATACCTTAGGGGCAAGGGGAGAAGCCTCAGTTTCAGGATAGAAAAGCAGGTGAGAATAAACCACTGCCCAACACCGAGACATCAAGTAACGCATGGAAACAACACCCTTACCCAACCATCGCCAGGGATTAAGGCGCTTAATGGCTCTTTTCGGTCGTTTCTTCAACAGGTCCCAGCAAAGACAATCCCAGCTCCTCCAGCAATTACAGACTGCGAAGGCGCATTTATCCCATTACGAATCAATCCTAAACCACCTTAACCGTAGCGAGGCCGTTGGCGGTTGGGTGCTCGATCCGGATACAGGCGATCTGTCCCCGGTAGGCAACCTGGCAGGGGTTCTAGGTCTTAACCACAACCGTAGCCCCAGCCCAGCTGAAGTGATCGAGCGGGTACCTGAAAAACAGCGATGTGCACTGCTCAATACCCTTGAGCAGTCAAGCAACACCCGAACGCCCTTTACGGTGGAAATCCCCATTAATCGCCCGGACGGCTCTCGTTACTGGATTCGGGCAGCCGGCCAGGGGCGCTACCTGCACGGAAAAATCCAATGGGTGGAGGGACTCTTACTGGACATCAACGCCCAGCATCTTTCCGAGCAACAAATGCAGTTCAGCAACTTTACCCTTAACCAAGCGCCCGAATCGATTTTTACACTGGCCGCCGACGGGCAAATTCTTTCGGCTAACGATACCGCGCTGAGGTGTTTTGGCTTCAAGCGCAATGAGCTGGTTGGCCAGTCCGTCAATATTATTAATCCAGCTTTCAGTATGGACGACTGGCCCCGCTGGTGGCACCTGATCAAAAACAACAAGTACCACACCACCCTGACCAGCAACCGGACAGCCGAGGGTCGTGTCTTCCCTGTGGAAATTACCACCAGCTATTTCGCCGATGACGCACAGGAGCTGTGTGTCATGTCGATCAAGGATATTACCGAACGAAAGAAACAGCAGGATGTCATCCAGCACCTGGCCTATCACGATCCGCTCACCGGGCTTCCCAACCGCCGCCTGTTGCTCGACCGCCTGCAGCAGGCTTTGGCATCGGCGCGCCGCCATGCTCACTTTGGTGCCGTGCTGTTTATCGACCTGGATAATTTTAAAAAGATTAATGATTCGCTGGGCCACAGTGTCGGTGACAAGGTTCTTAAGGAGCTGACCAAACGCATGAAAAGCCACCTGCGCGAAGAGGATACGATTTCCCGTATTGGTGGTGACGAATTCCTGGTATTACTGCCGCTACTGAGCTCAGACGAAACACGGGCAAGCAACCGCGCTGACGACCTGGCTGGAAAACTGTTGCGCCTGCTGACGCGCCCCATGGAGCTGGACGGCAATAACCTGCAGGTGACAGCCAGTATTGGCGTTGTCACTTTCCCGGGGCGAAGAAACCACAGTGCCGACGAGCTCATCCGTTTTGCTGACACAGCCATGTATCAAGCCAAAGAGAATGGCCGCAACGGCATTGTCCACTTTGAAATGAGCATGGCCGATAATGCGACCCGCCAGCTTAACCTCGATAGCCAGCTGCGCAACGCCCTTCAAAACAACGAATTCGAACTGCACTTCCAACCCCAGTATCGCGGCCAGTATAAGCTTATTGGTGCCGAAGTCCTGCTACGCTGGTCATCACCGGTTCTTGGCAACGTCTCACCGGCAGAATTCATTCCCAGCCTGGAGTCCTCCGGCCAGATACTGCAATTAGGCGAATGGGTCATGCGCTCGGCTTGCCAGCAAATAAAAGGCTGGTTAGACCAGGGACTCTGGACTGAAAGCCTGACTCTGGGTATTAATATCAGTCCGCAGGAATTCCAGCAAACCTGCTTTGTGGATCAAGTCGCTGCAATTCTCGCCGAAACCGGGGTACCGCCACACTGCATTGATATTGAAATAACCGAAGGCACGGTCATCAACAACGTGGATGAAATCATTAAGCAGCTTGATGCGCTTCGTAAACTGGGTGTAAAAGTCTCCATTGATGATTTTGGCACCGGTTATTCATCACTCACCTACCTGAAACGATTACCCATTGATATGGTTAAAATCGATCAGTCCTTTGTCCAGGATGTACCCGGTGACAAAAGTGCGGGGGCAATCATTAACAGTATTATCTCCATGGCGAAACACCTGAACCTAAGCATCATTGCCGAAGGCATTGAGCGTATCGAGCAGGTGCAATTTCTTGAGGAAAGCGGTTGCCATCATTTTCAGGGATTCTATTTCCACCGGCCGGTCCCGGCTTCGGATTTCGAGCGATTGTTAACGGAACACGATGTAGAGCCGCTCTCGCTCATCTCCTAAAACTTCCCTGTTTATCGGGCCCCAAACACCATGACAACAGTTACCGACATCTTAACTTTCTGGTTTGGCGATCACTTTGAGCATGGTATGCCGGTGACTGATCGCTCGGAACTCTGGTTTGGTTTTAACCCCAAAAATGATCGACTCATTCAGGATCGTTTTGAGAAAGAGGTAGCGAAGGCCGCGCGGGGAGACTATGAGGCGTGGAAGGAATCCGCGGAAGGCCGGCTGGCATTAATTATCCTGCTGGACCAGTTTCCCCGTAACATCTACCGCGGCTTCCAGAAGGCCTTTGCCTATGACCGTCATGCCCTACAACTATGCCTCGAAGGCTTGGCATTAGAGCAGGATAAACAGCTGATACCCGTATACCGCAGCTTTTTTTACCTGCCGTTGGAGCACAGCGAATCACTCCCCCTTCAGCAACACAGTGTGGATTTATTTCGGGATTTTCATGATCAGGCGGAACCTGTAATTCGAGCGGTCATTAAGCGCAGTCTTGATTTCGCCCAACTGCATTTCAATATCATTCAACAGTTTGGCCGCTTCCCGCATCGAAACGAAGCCCTTGGAAGAGTATCGACCCCGGAGGAGGAAGCGTTCCTGAAAAACTCCGCCGTCAATTTTGGCCAAACAAACTCTGACAGTTAATTGCGGTTAACCTGTTTGTAGGCCTTAAGTTGCTGGTTAAAGCTATCCACCAGCCCTTCCAACCTCGCAACGGCCAGGTTATAGCGCATAATGGAGTCCTTTTTTTGCTCAAGGGTAATGGTTTCGCCCAACGCATCTTCTGCATCCAGCAAGCAGTCCAAATATACTTTTGTCGCTTCGACACTGCTTTCGACCTGCTGTTGAGCCTTAAGCATTTCAGCCGACGACGCCTTATGGCCATCCGGGACAATAATCATTTCCGGCTCGTTGCAGGTACCGGGAAGCAGCTCGCCGGCGAGCGATTCTGCCCAGGATGAAGTGGAAGTACACAACAAAAGAAAAACCAGCCAACGCATAAAATTTCCCTCAATAAATAACAAACCAGATTGCACCTGGTGCCATTAAAACAGCGGCACTAGGTTTTAAACAAACAACTCCCTATAATAACGACGCCGAAGCACCCGAGAGTAGCAAGCACTAAGTGAATAACAGAGACACCAAGTACACCTCAAGCATCCTGGGGCTAATCGCCTCCCTGTGGGCCATATGCGGGTTTACCCTGTTGATACTGACGGCTATCACGCGCCTATCAGCAATAGCCCTGGATACCTTTCACTATAAGCTGAACTGGTATCACTGGGCAGCACTGGTGTTCAGCGTTGTTGTGATGGCTTACTCGGAAGGCTATAAAGGCTTCCAGCTTAAATTCTCGCCCCGCTTTGCCGCACGCTGCCGCCACCTGCGCCACGAAGCAACATGGCTGCATACGCTCCTGGCGCCCTTTTTTTGCATGGGCTTTTTCCATACCACCCGCGCGCGCAAAATTATCAGCTTTAGCCTGACCCTGATGATTCTCGGCTTTATCCAGATTGCCCACTGGCTGCCTCAACCCTGGCGGGGCATTCTTGATGCCGGCGTGGTAACAGGCCTGGCCTGGGGACTGATTTCGCTGTTTTATTTTCTGCAGCAGGCCTTTTTTTCACCTCGGTTCGCACATTCTCCAGAACTGCCGCCAGAGCACTGATCAAGGCCCTGTATTTTTTTCCAGGAGCAGTGCATCAACCTGTTTCTGTAACTGTGTAATCCGTGCCACCAGTTGACGACGCCCGGCATCAATTGCCTCAACGGCCTCCTCATTGCTGGCTACTCGCGTAACCAGATCATTGGGCACGTTACTCAAGCGTTTTTGAAGCAGCTCCATTTTACTGCGCATCAATAAAACCTGCTCGGCCTGATCATCCAGCGTTGCGCGGAGTGCCGTATTTTCAGCCACAAGACGCTTGTTGATCTGTTCAACCGACTTTTTGGTTTCGCTCACGCTGCCATTCAGTGTTTTCAGGCTCTGCTGGGCCTTTTTCAAATTACCACTCAGGGTTTTTACCTGCGCTGCATTTTCCTCAATGGCGGACTTATTGCGTTTGTTCGAGACATCCCAGAGCTTGCGTATTTCAGAATCAAAAAGCTTAAATTTCTCATCGAGTACATTACCGGTTTCCTCAAAACTCGAGCCGGTTTCATGCACTTGGGCACTGATGCTCTCCATACGGGAGCGCTCAAGTTGCAGTGCATTATTGTTAGCCTCAAGCCGTTGTTGTAACTGCAACACCTGCTGTCCCAACCAGCCACAGGCCAAAATAAGGCCAAGCATTACGATGCCCGACAACCATACGAATCCCCGCCCTTTTTCCGACCGTACAGCGTCAGTCCTCTTCGTAGAAGAGGCCTTGGGTTCTGTCGACGATTTTGGTACCGAAGTCTTCGCTTTCTCAGACGGCTCGTTCCGGGGGGATTGATCCTGTGTGGGTTGTCTGCCCTGAGCCTCGTCACGAGAGGCTGATAGCCCGGCCTCAATTACCAGGTCATCTTCATCACGAGTTGGCATAATAAATAGCCCTTATCACTGTTGTTATTAAAAACGGTTTGCTTTGTAAGTTCATAGTTCCATTGCCATTATCACGGCATCCTCACGGCCTTTGCGTGCCGGATAGTAGCCGACCCGACGCCCCACCTCATTAAAACCTTCATCAAGATAAAGGGATTGCGCGACTTTGTTGGAATCACGGACCTCAAGAAAGGCCAGCTTTGCGCCATGCTGCATCGCCTGCACCATCATATGCTGCAATAACAGGCGCCCCAGGCCTTTTCCCTGGTATTCAAGGTCAATACTGATATTGAGGAGATGCGCTTCACCCACCGCAGCAGAAAGGACACTATGACCAATATGTTTACTGTCATAGCAAAGCACCCGGCAATGGTAATCTGAATTCAAACAATCCTGGAAGTTCCTGCGTGTCCAGGGGATTTCAGTAATGTTTTTTTCGATTTGCAGGACGCGATCCAGATCCCTTTCATTCATTGCCCGAAAGGAAACACTGTTGTCCAAAAAGCGTGGCATGAGGCTAATCCAAAATCCGGTTTCGAAGCATCAGCAACTGCTGCCAGACCAGCGCCTTAAGCGTTGGTTGCTCGAATACTTCATCGACAGTCGGTATCGAGATGACTGGTTCATCCGCACGCTCAAACAGGCCAGCCTTATCGGAACCTGCGCCAGGATTTGCAGACAGCAAATAACGGCCAGCAACATCCCCCATCAGGATCACGAACCGGGTGTTGTGACGTGTTTTTTGCGCGCCCAGGAAGGCTTGGCTTGCTTCGCACGCCGCCGCTTCCCCCTGGTCAAAATTTGGGCTTCTCAGCATCGGCCAGGTAAAGAGGGAGATTTGTGGTTCAGGCAGGGATTTAAATCCCAATGCAAATAACAGGTTCCTGTAATAGGTGAGCTGCTGGCCATTAACAGGCTCGACTGACTGGTTAGGAACCCCGGTTACCAGTACACCGATATCCGGGAAAACGATGGATGCTAAGCGGAATTCCGGTGCGTCCTCGGCGGGCCACTGCAGAGCCGTGTCACTGGCAGTCTTCCGAGAAGTATCTGATTGTGCTTCTTCTGCCTGATGGAGGGCAAGCGTTTCTGTTGGGGAGGCTGGCTCACGAGCCAGCGTCCTCTCGAGCTGAGGGGCGGTATCGGATGATACCGGGCCCAGGGCTTCGACAATATCCGCTTCCTGTTCGGCAGCGGAAGCTGTATCGGGATCATCCCGCTGCAGCCATACCTGCACACCCATTGCACTGAGATACTGCTGACGTCGAGCCTGCATCGGCTGGTGCCCCGTTAAATGCCTTCTTTCTGAGGATGGGCCCTGGCATGGTCAGCCAGGATCGCATTTAAGCCATTGATATATGCTTTGGCTGAAGCAATAACAATGTCCGTATCGGCGCCATTGCCATTCACGATACGCCCACCGCGCTCAAGCCGAACGGTAACCTCACCCTGCGAGTCCGTCCCCGTTGTAATTGCATTCACTGAATAAAGCTGCAGGCTGGTATCACTGTTTACGACACTTTCGATGGCCTTGAAAGCGGCGTCGACAGGGCCATCGCCCTGAGCGCTGGCTTCGACGGTTTGACCGTCAATTGTGAGCGTTAGCTTCGCCACGGGAGCCGTTCCCGTTTTTGAAGTCACCTCCAGGGCTTCAAGTGCAAAACGATCTTCTACGCTTTCCTGCGCATCGTTTACCAGTGCCTGTAAATCCTCATCGAAAATTTCGTGCTTTTTGTCAGCCAATTCTTTAAACCGGATAAATGCCGCATTCAACTCGTCCTGGTTCTCAAAGGTGATACCCAACTCCTCAAAACGCGCTTTAACGGCAGCACGGCCTGAATGTTTGCCCAACACCAGTTTATTGGTATTAAGGCCAACATCTTCGGCTTTCATGATTTCATAGGTTTCACGGAATTTAAGGACACCATCCTGGTGGATGCCGGACTCATGGGCAAAGGCATTCGCGCCCACAATTGCCTTGTTAGGCTGTACCGGAAAACCCGTCACACTGGCAACCAAGCGTGAAGCAGGCATGATCTGGGTGGTGTCAATCAAGGTTTCAACCGGGAAGATATCTTTCCGGGTGCGCACTGCCATGACAATTTCTTCCAAAGAGGCGTTGCCAGCCCTTTCACCCAAACCGTTAATGGTACATTCCACCTGGCGCGCGCCGTTCATTACCGCCGAAAGAGAGTTGGCAACGGCCAGGCCCAGGTCATTATGGCAATGCACCGAGAAGATGGCCTTGTCTGAATTAGGGATATTCTCAATCAAACGGCCAATCGTACGACCAAACTCAATTGGCTCGCCATAACCAACGGTATCAGGAATATTGATGGTACCCGCACCGGCGTCAATGACGCCTTCAATTACACGACACATAAAATCGAACTCTGAGCGGCTGGCATCTTCCAGCGAAAATTCGA
The DNA here is from genome assembly GCA_041395865.1 of Pseudomonadales bacterium. Taxonomy (GTDB): domain Bacteria; phylum Pseudomonadota; class Gammaproteobacteria; order Pseudomonadales; family IMCC2047; genus IMCC2047. The sequence continues at coordinate 826 of JAWKZQ010000010.1, read as the reverse complement.
CATTGTCCGTGAACTGACGGGCCAGTTTTACCGCATCAAGCGCTCTTTCCAATACCATCTCAGGCTCCATCTTCAACTTATACTTCATATGGATTGGAGATGTTGCGATGAAGGTGTGAATACGTGAAGAATTCGCAGGTTTCAGCGCCTCGGCTGCGCGTTCAATGTCAGCTGCATTAGCACGAGACAGACTACAAATCGTGCTGTCTTTTACCGCTTCTGCGACCGCCCTTACCGACTCGAAATCGCCCGGACTCGCAATAGCAAAACCTGCTTCAATTACATCAACACGCATTTTTTCCAGTGTTTTTGCAATACGAACCTTTTCACTCTTCGTCATTGAAGCGCCAGGGCTCTGTTCACCATCACGCAGGGTCGTATCAAAAATCACTAACCGTTCTTTACTCATTTTCTACTCCGAATTACCCCGTGCAAGCCTTGTTTAAGCAGGCGCACAATCATTGCGCTTAAAGTACCAAATCAGGCACTGAGTTTGAAATAAATCTTAATTAAATCAATTGAATATTGAGGCCGCTCAAGCAGTAGCGCCTGAACAAGAAATCAGCACCGTTTCAGCAGGCAATAAAAAACCCCGCCCTTTTGCAAGGACAGGGTTCTGTATTAAAAGCCTGACGATGACCGTCCTTACTCGGGCTCTCCATGCCCTCGCCCTACGGGCCGTCGTCGCTTCGCTCCAACGTTCCAAAACGCTCCCGGCGTTTTGGTCACTGCGTTCGAGCAGGTCACCTTTATTGACCGTAAATAAAAATGCCCCGCCACTTTCGTGGCAGGGCACTTGTATTTAAAAGCCTGACGATGACCTACT
>JAWKZQ010000009.1:0-98905 GCA_041395865.1 Pseudomonadales bacterium | reverse complement strand
TCATTATCACGGCTATTGTGGTCATCCTGAAACAGCGGTTGCAGGAACACGCAGAAAAAAGGCCCGGACCTATCCAGTCGTTGATCAGTTACCACGCCGGCCCATTAACCTTGCTGATGGGCGTTTTGCTCGGTGCCTTGGTGACACTTTCTTCGGTAGGTGCTGGCGCCTTTGGTGCCGCCGTTCTGTTGATGCTTTACCCGCTGCTGCCCTCGGTGCATGTGATCGGGACAGACCTGGCGCATGCGGTGCCGCTCACCTTGATTGCCGGTTTAGGCCACCTGTACCTGGGGCATGTGGATTTTTACCTGCTGGGGTGTTTATTAATCGGCTCGTTGCCAGCCATCCTGTTGGGAACCAAGCTGGGCGCGAAACTGCCGGAAAAGGTGATTCGCCCGCTCTTAGCCGGGGTACTGCTGGTTCTCGGCGTTAAGTACGCCTTCTTCTAGCGGTAGAGATCGAAGTTTTTCGGGTTTTGCAGTTTAACCATCGGAACCAGGAAAACCGGTACCGTTGACTCATTTAAAACGCGCGTTGCCACCGAACCCAGTTGAGGTTTATCGCTGGGTTGGGAGCTGCTGCCGAGCACGATTAAATCGGCATTGCACTGCATGGCGGTTTCCAATATCACATCGGCAGGCTTGCCTTGCACCACCTGAATACCCTGGATCAGCTGGACGTCGCAATTACACTCGACAAATTCGTCTTCAAAAGCATTTTCAACCTGCTGGCGAATTTTATCCATGACCTGGTTAAATCCCCTGCCCCGTAGCTTTTGCATATCGGTGTCGGGCATATAGGTGGCAAGAATCGATTCGGCAAAGACGCCAAGCGGCTCAATGGCATGAACGGCATGCACTTTGGCATTATGGCGGCTGGCCAGGGACATCACATGTTGCAGCAGATAGGGGCCGTAAAGCCCCAGGTCGGTTGCGTACAGAATGTTGTTGATCATAACGGGCAACTTAGTATTTTTTTCTTGTTTTACCCAAGCATAGCAGTTGCTGGAAAATCCGTTAGTTGGAAAGGCAGTTTTTTAGCCTTTATTTGCTACACCATTCGGTACGTGACCTGTCGCGACATGTTCCCGTGCGGAATCGCAGTGCCCCTGCTGGTCATCGAAAAAAACATCCGCCTCAAAAGCTTTGAGAAACTCTCCCTTATCCAGCCCGCCCAGAAAGATAGATTCATCGATACGAATATCCCAGGCCCGAAGGGTACGGATCACCCGTTCATGGGCGGGTGCCGAGCGTGCTGTAATCAGCGCCGTTCGGATAGGGCAATCACCCTCCGTGAACTCAGCCTGGATTTCCTGGAGTGCACCCAGAAATTGCTTAAAGGGTCCCCCGTTTAGTGGCTGATTGGCCGCCGCGGTTTCTTTTTCAGTGAAGGCTTGCAAGCCCTCATTCTGGTAAATCTGCTCGGCTTCATCTGAAAACAGGACGGCATCGCCATCAAAGGCGATACGTAGCTGGAAGTTCTGTTTAGGCGTGGTCTTGGACGGCAGGACTGTAGCGGCGGCAAAACCACTGTCAAGCGCCTGGCAGACATCTTCAGGGATAGCTGATAAAAACAGGCAAACCGAAGCGGAAGCAACGTAGCGGGTAAGGGCTTTGTCCCCTGCAAAAGGCTGCCCGTAAGTAATATTCAGCCGTAATGCTGAATCGAGTTAAAAATCCGCAAACCTGGTATCGGCGCTGTTGCGTGATAACAGACAATCAAATTCCGACCGGGGCATCCGATAACATAGTGTTAATTTTCAACAGCTTTTCCACCAACGGAAATGCATCACCCGGCGCCAACGGCTCATCCTCACGTATTATCTGGTATTCGGCATAGGCCTTAAGTCCTCATTCGGTAGACCTCATGGCTTTCAGAGAGTCAAACAGCGCTTTGACGAAACGCGATAACGAGTTTATTGGGTTAAGGTGCCTGACATTTTTCACTTCCGAAGATTGTTAAAGACCAGATGCCAACTTGCTCTGTCAATCAGGGCAGATTCTGTAAAGTTAGCGGCATTTTTAGCGGGCTGGAGAAATATCCCAGCCGGATATTTTACACATCCCCGCACCGCAACAGTAGCATACTTGTGTCAAGGAAATTAACCATGAAAGGTGTTTTTCTGATTCAGATTCCATTGCTCAGGAGCGTTTGGACCTCAGCAAATTGATGGATCTTCCCATCGACTGGACCTTCTACCCGCAAACGCTGCCTGAACAGCGCCTTGAGCGCATCGGCGATGCCGAAATCGTCCTGACCAACAAGGTTCCGATGGACGCCGAAATCATGGCGGCCTGCCCTAACCTGAAACTCACGCTGTTGTGGCCACCGGTACTAACGTTATTGATATCAATGCGGCCCGTGAACACGGTGTCGGCGTTGCTAACGTAAGTGGCTACGGTTCCTTTGCCGTTGCCCAGCACAGCATGGCGCTGCTGTTGACATTGGCTGCCAATATCCAGCGTTACAGCGATGACGTGCGCGACGGCAAATGGGCTGCACAGGACCAGTTCTGCCCGTTCTGACTACCCGATGTATGAACTGCAGGGTAAAAAACTGGTGATTGTGGGCTACGGTGAGATTGGTAAATCCGTCGCGCGTATGGCTGAAGGATTCGGCATGGAAATCCTGGTTGCCTCCACGCGTCCCGGCGCATCCGGCAGTGTTGATGGCATTGAGCGCCGTCCGCTGGAGGAATTGCTTCCCGTTGCCGACGCCATTTTCTTCCACTGTCCACTGACAGAGCAAAAACCAAAAACCTGGATTGACACACCTCAACTGAAAGTCATGAAAACTCTGCGCTGATTATCAACACGGCGCGAGGCGGCCTGGTGAATGAAGCGGCCTGGCAGAAGCACTGAAGGCCGGTGAAATCGGCGGGCGCAGGCATTGACGTACTGACCGTTGAACTCAAGAATGGCAATCCGCTGTTGGATCCTGAAATCAAGAACCTGATTCTGACACCGCACTGCGCCTGGGGTCCTGATGAAACGTGCGCCAGCGACTGCTTAACGAAGTGGTGTCGAATGTTGAAGCGTTCCTCAACGGCGAATCACGCAACTGTCTGATCAAGGGCTGCCTCTAAAAGCGCTTTATGAATACAGCCCTTGCACCTGTTCTGTCTGGTGCATTGCCTGCCCGTAAAACTCCCCTTTTGAAACTTCTTCTGCGAACCGGCTTATTTAAACATGGCGTCTGCGCTCGTTGATATCGAACCACTCTTCGAGTCTATCAACACTTCCACCCTACTACTGACGCCGAATCGACGCCTTGCTGCCCATTTGCAAACAGCCTACGCCGAGGCCTGCCAAAAACGCCATATTGGAGTGTAGCAAGCGCAGCCCGATATCCAACCGCTGGATGACTGGATTTCACGCGGCTGGCAACAACTCAAAGACCACGACTTGCCACTGGTTGGACGCCTGACACCACTCCATTCCTGCAGGAAACCCCTGCTGTGGGAACGCATTATCCGTAATGACGAAAAAAGCCTGCTGCTAAAACCCTAAGGCCATACGGCAAAGTAGGCTCAGGCAGCCTGGCGGAGGCCGCAACCTCCGGCAGTGCGACACGACCAGACCTTTTATTTTCACCCGGATAGCACCGTTTCGTCGACTGGGCCATGACAGTTCCAGGCGCACTGCGAACAGTTCAGGCTGACCACACCAGCAGGCCAGGCCGCTATCGTCCTTGAGGGCTCTGCGGACAATCTGCTTAGCAAGGTCGATAACGCCCTATTGGTTGGCTTTCAGCACCCGCCGCCACTTTATGATCACCTCATCAAAACAGCGGTACAAAACCCACACAGGTACAAATCAACGGACAACCGAAGGAACAAATCCAGGCACAAACCTCAGCTCGAGCCTGTGAAAACGCAACCCAGGAGTTGCGACTGCAGCACAATGGCTCACGCCAGACTGGAAGCCAATCCCAATCAGCAGCATTGCCATCATCGCCTCGACCTCGCCCAGCAGCGTAGCGAAATAGAAAGCGCACTGACCGCGGTATTTGAGCCGCAGTATTGGCTGCCTAGTACACCGCGCTATCAACTGCCCTTTAACATCAGCGCCGGCATCCCTCTGGCGGGCCATGGCATTGATCACCTTCGGCGCTCAACTCCAGCTGAACATTGAGGAATCCCTTCGGTTACCAGCCGCCATGCCCTCCCCAAAATCGCCTTTTATCCAGCTTCAGGAATCCGGTGATTTCGACAGCGGCGAATCCGAACCGGTGTTCCGCGAGGGCGGCTGGGCCTGGAATTCAGCCTCACAATGCTGGTCGACATCATTGCCGAAAGCGGACACCTCAGGCCGCTACAGCAGGTTTCTCGAAATCCTGCAGGCAAAGGTGAAATTCGGGAACAACGATCGCCGGTAACGGCGGAATTCCGCACATTGGGCCTGTGATTGCCCGTTTACTGAACCTTTAACTGGCCGGTCGCCGCTCGCCGCCTCGACCAGCGGGAATACCAGCAATTGACCAGCTGGCAACGCCTGCTGAACGATTTCGCGCAACTCTCAGCGGCAGGCGAATCCGTATGCGGCAAACTCAGCCTTGGGGAAGCGCTTAACCTGCTTAACCGCCAAACGGCCGCCAGCAATTTCCAGGCCCAAACACCCCAAACTCCCATTCAAGTACTGGGCATGCTCGAAGGCGGAGGGTTAAGCTTTGATGCCGTTTGGCTACTTGGCATGAATGACCATATCTGGCCACCCTCTGCCAACCCTAACCCCTTTATTCCGATTCGCCTTCAGCAAACGCAGGATATGCCGCACGCCAGTCCGGAACGGGAACTGGCTTTTTCTCGCGAGCTGCTCGACTCCTATCGGCAAGCCACCCCGCTGCTGATTGCCAGTTATTCCCGGCAGGCCGACGATCAGCCGTTGCGGGCCAGCAGCCTGATTAATAGTTTCACGCCGGTTTGCGCAGCCGAGCTTGAACTGAGCACCGACACCGCGCCCCATCCCTATTATTTACAGGCAAGCTTCCCTCAGGCGCAGGAGACCTTTGAAGACGGCCGCGGACCGGCTTTGCAAACCCAGGCTGAACAGGTTGCCGGCGGCTCGGCGATCCTTAAGGACCAGGCTGATTGTCCGTTTCGGGCCTTTGCCAAACACCGGCTGGGCGCCCATGAGTTACCCGAGCCGAGTTACCACCTGAGCGCCGCACAGCGCGGCACATTGTTGCATCGCGCAGTGGAAAAACTTTGGAGCAAACTCGCTGACTACGATACTTTGCTCGCCTGCGATGACGATGAACTACCGACAATAATCGATACCGCTGTGCGTAACGCCTTACGCCCTATCGTGCAGCAACGCCGGGATTTGTTCGGGGACTGTTACCAGCGCAGTGAAATTGAACGTTTATCCGCCTTACTCGGCCAATTGCTGGCGATTGAAAAAGGACGAATCCCCTTCAAAGTGATCGCCACAGAACAGGCCATGCTGATCAACCTCAAGGGTCTGCCGCTGCGAATTCGTATCGATCGCATCGATCGCCTTGACGATAACAGCCAAGTGCTTATCGACTATAAAACAGGCCTGTGCAGCAGTACCAAATGGCAAGGCGAACGCCTGGAAGAGCCCCAGCTTCCCCTCTATGCCATCAGTATGGCCGGATCCGATGCAGGCGAACCCCAGGCTCTGGCCTTCGCCCGTATTAGCGTCGATCAGCTGGGCTTCGTTGGCATTGCCGCGCGGGACGGCATCGTTCCGGGTGTTTGCAGCCCGGAAAAAACCCGTGGCTGGAATCCGGACCTGGACTGGCCCTCCCTTAACAGTCAGTGGCGGGAAGCGCTGGAATCCCTGGCAACAGCCTTCCTGCACGGCGAAGCTTTCGTTGACCCGGCTCGCAATAACACTTGCCAATATTGCCAGCTACAGCCGTTCTGCCGTATCCACCAATTAGAAGCGTTGAGCGAAGTCGATGGTTGAAGTCGTAGATGCAGACCAGAGAGCCCGCGCCCTGGATCCTCGCACATCCTTTGCGGTTACCGCCCCGGCAGGATCGGGCAAAACAGAGCTGCTGATCCAACGCAGCCTGACACTGCTTGCATCGGTCGAAAAGCCCGAAGAGATTCTTGCGATCACCTTTACCCGCAAGGCTGCCAATGAAATGCGCAGCCGAATCCTGGCCGCCCTGCAGGATGCGCAGAGTGACCAGGAACCCGAAGAATCCCATAAGCGAAATACCTGGAAGCTCGCGCGTGCGGTACTTGCCCAGGATGACAGCTTTGCGTGGAACCTGCTGGATAATCCAAACCGCCTGCGCATTCAAACCATTGATAGCTTTTGTATGCACCTGGTACAGCGCATGCCTTTGCTTTCAAAACTCGGGGCTGAAGCCCGGATCAGCGATAACCCGCTGGCGCAATACCAGGCGGCCGCTCGCAGTCTGCTGGCTCGATTGGAGGAAGGCACCGCTATCAGTGAGGATTTACAGCGCCTGCTGCGGCACCTGGACAATAATACCGCCCGCATTGAGGAACTGCTGTGCGCTATCCTGAGCAAGCGCGAGCAGTGGCTGCGCCACTTCACGATGGCGCGTCATGCCGACTTTGACTTCAGGCATTACCTGCAAAACTGCCTTCATGAACGGGTGATGGAAGTACTGGAGGATTGCAGCGCATGCCTCCAACCCTTTGAGTCACAGCTCATGCTGTGCGTTGATTTTGCCTGCTCACAACTTCAGCAATCCGCGCCTGACGCTGAACTGCTGGTCTGTAGCGGGCTGACGGAGCTGCCTGAATGCTCCGCCGCTGCGCTTCTGCAATGGCAGGCATTAGCCGACCTGCTACTCACCAAGGACGGGCGCTTTCGAGCCAGCCTGACTAAAAACCAGGGCTTCCCATCGAGCAGCAAAAAAGATGAAAAGGAAGCGTTCAAGGCCGCCAAGCAACAATGCCTGGTCCTGATCGAAGCCCTGGCCGAATGCCCTGATTCCCTGGAAAAACTGCAGGAGGTTCGCAGCCTGCCGGCACCCGAATACGCCGACCGTCAATGGCAGTTGCTGGACACCCTGACACGCCTGCTGCCAAACCTGGTAGCAGAATTAACCCTGGTCTTCATGGAACAGGGGCAACTGGACTATGCTCAGGTATCCAGTGCCGCCGCTCAGGCGCTGGGGGACGATGACAGCCCGACCGATATCGCCCTGCTGCTTGACTATCAACTCAAGCATATCCTCGTCGATGAATTCCAGGATACTTCGACGCCGCAATTTAATTTGCTGCGTCGCCTGACCGAAGGCTGGGAACCCGGCGATGGCCGCACCCTGTTTATTGTCGGCGACGGCATGCAATCCTGCTATGGCTTCCGCGAAGCCAATGTCGGACTCTTTCTTGCGGCGCGGGAGTTTGGCATCGGCAACGCCAGCCTTGAAGCACTCGACCTGCGTGCCAATTTCCGTTCCGACGCCGGTGTCGTCAATTGGGTTAACGAAAGCTTCGCCGCGGCCTTTCCTGCCGAAGATAACATTGCCCGTGGCGCTGTCACCTATAGCCCATCCGTGCCCGTACATGCCTGCAGTCAATCGGAGCCGGTACAGTTTTTTGCCTGTATCGAAGAGCAAAGCCGCGAGCTTGAAGCCCGCAAGGTGGTTGAGCTGGTCGAAGAAATCAGCCAATCGCACCCGCAGGACAGTATTGCCATCCTGGTTCGCAACCGTCCGCACCTGCGAGACATTATCCCGGCCCTGCGCGATGCGGGCATTGACTGGCAAGCTGTTGATATTGACCCCTTGGCAAAACGCCCCTTGATCAGCGACCTGATCGCCCTGACCCGCGCGATGCTTAATCCGGCTGACCGTATAGCCTGGCTAAGCATCCTGAGGGCGCCTTGGTGCGGCCTTTCGCTGGACGACCTGCACAGACTGACTTCCCTGCCCGCATCCGACGGGAAAACAAAGTCCACCCTGTGGCGCCAGCTCAATCACAAAAACCTGCTGGAAAGCTTGAGCGAGCCGGGACGGCTGGCCATCGCCCGCTTCCTGGCTGCGCTTAAACCGGCCATCCAACAACGCCAGCGCAAACCGCTAAGGCAATGGATCGAAGGCCTGTGGCTGGCCCTAGGCGGTCACCTGACCGCCAGCTCTTCGCAGGAATTGAATCAAGTGCCTGCCTTCTTCGAGCTCATGACCCAGCATGAACAGGGAGGCACCATCACAGATGTGACTGCCTTTAACGAGGCCGTCAGCGGTTTATTTGCGAAACCAGCCAGCAATCCCGAAATTCGCCTGCAGATAATGACGATCCACAAGTCAAAAGGACTGGAGTTCGATCATGTGATTCTGCCCGGCCTGGACAGAGGCAGCGCATCGCGCAATCAGGAATTACTGCTTTGGCACGAGCAGCTCTCACGATCGGGAAACCCGTTACTGCTGATGGGATCGCTGCCGGAAAAAGGCACCGCGTCTGATCCGCTCTACGAATACCTGAAACGCGAACACCGGCTTAAAGAGAGGCTGGAGAACAGTCGTTTGCTGTATGTGGGAGCCACACGCGCCGTCAAGCAGCTCAGGCTGCTGGCTACGCTAACCCATCGCGAAGGCACCGATGAACTTAAAGCGCCCTCAGAAAACAGCCTGCTACACAGCATATGGCCGCAAATTAAAGATCAGGCGATCCGGGTGGATAATCTTACCTCCCGGCAAGCGTCATCAGCGCCCCGGAAAAATCTGATTAACCGCCTTTCTCCCACATGGCAACCCCGCGAGCCGGTGCGCGGCGACCTGCTGGCCGCCTTCCGGGGCCACGAATATGCGGGCGATAACCTGCTTTACCCTGTGTTTGAGGCCGGTCTGGAAGAACAGGAGGCGCACATCGCTGACTGCTTCCATAACGCATTGCTGGCCATTTGCCAGCGTGGCAGCGAATACTGGCAAGCGGCTAATGATGAGTCCTTGCAGGCGCTGGCTGAAGAACAGTTGAGGCTAAGCGGTTTTTACAACGAAACCGTCGCCCGGCAAGCCCTGGTTAACGGGCTCCGCCGAGCGCTTGCCGATACCTCCGGCCAATGGTTGCTTTCCGGCCGTCATCCGCTGGCCCGAACCAAGTGGCAACTGAACCAGCATATTTCGACGGGCGGTATCAATGACACTATTCAATACGCGATCGACCGCTCATTTGTGGCTGACGGTAAGCACTGGCTGGTATCCTTTGAATGCCTGATATCACCCGGCGATACAGAGGAAATGAGGCAAAAACAACAGCACTTGCAGGCGGCTGCAGGCGCACTTAGCCAGCTCACTGAACTTCCCGTCAAACCGGCAATCTACTATGCGGGCACGGAAATGCCCTGTTTAATTGAATTGTCATAAAATCCCGGCAATATCGCCCTGATTGAGTTATATCCGCTAATTTTTTCCTATATGATAGTGGCCTTTCGGCCAGCCGCTGGATAGCTACTGGCAATCTGCCCACGGCTTGAGTACAGACAGTCGGCCCGAGGCTACACACCGATTCTTTGATGGTAAGGTTTACAAATGACAGCTTCACGTTTGACCAATGTTAATGTCAAATCACAGGATGTTCTGATCACGCCGGAACAGCTGAAAAACGAAATCCCAATGACCGACAAAGCCCGCGAAACCGTTATCAGCGGGCGCCAGCAAATCCAGGACATCCTGGACGGCAAGGACAATCGCTTAATCATTGTCGTAGGTCCCTGCTCTATCCACGACATCAAGGCCGCCAAGGATTACGCCAATCGCCTGAAAGTGCTGGCCGACGCCGTTAAGGATACCCTGCTGATCGTGATGCGCGTCTACTTTGAAAAACCCCGCACCACGGTTGGCTGGAAAGGCCTGATCAACGATCCACATATGGACGACTCCTTCCAGATTGAAGAAGGCCTGCATATCGGCCGCCAGTTGCTGGTCGACCTGGCTGAAATCGGCCTGCCGACAGCGACTGAAGCGCTGGACCCTATCTCACCTCAGTACCTTCAGGAACTGATCAGCTGGTCCGCCATCGGCGCACGCACCACTGAATCCCAGACACACCGCGAAATGTCCAGCGGTCTGTCCGTGGCAATTGGCTTCAAAAACGGTACGGACGGCGGTCTTGATGTAGCCATCAATGCACTGCAATCGGTTTCCCATCCGCACAGTTTTCTGGGCATGAACCAGAGCGGCCAGGTCGCTGTTATCCGCACCACGGGTAACCAGTATGGCCATATTGTGCTGCGCGGTGGCGGAGGCAAACCTAACTACGACTCAGTCAGCGTTCAGCTTTGTGAAAAACGCCTGGAAGATGCCGGCCTGAAGAAAAACATCATGATTGATACCAGCCACGCCAATTCCAACAAGGATCCGGCCCTGCAGCCTCTGGTTATCGAAAACGTCACTAACCAGATTCTGGAAGGCAATCACTCCATTATTGGATTGATGATCGAAAGCAATCTCGAATTCGGCAATCAACCGATTCCCGACGATCTCACCGAACTGCGTTACGGTGTTTCCGTTACCGATGGCTGTATCGACTGGGATACCACGGAAAAATCCCTGCTGGAAATGCACGAAAAACTTAAGGGTGTGCTGCCAAACCGCCAACGCGGCTAAGGCGACCCCTTACTGGTCGGCGGGCAGTTTGCCCGCCCGGCCTGATCATCCCCTTTATGCAATCCCAACCCGCCATCCGTGCCCTGCAAATTACCGACTTGCACCTCAAAGCCGATAGCGGCGCTTTGTGGCGTGGTCACAATGTCCAGAAAGCGCTGGACTCCGTTTTAAGGCTTGCAGCCGCCGACCCACACTGGCCCCCTGAATTGATCCTGGTCACCGGGGATATCGTCGATGATGAAACCCCTGCCGGTTATCAGGAAAGCTATGCCCGCCTGGCCAAACAGCTGCGCAAGCAATTAGGTAAAGCCGCTCGGACAACCAGGATCGCCTACATACCGGGTAATCACGATGACCCCGTATTACTGACGCAAAGCTGCAGGGAACTGGAAATAGAATCCTGTGGCAGTTTTGAGGTGGATAACTGGCAGGTGATACAACTGGACAGCACCATTCCTCACAACTGTGATGGCGAATTAGGCGCCGCCCAGCTTGAACGCCTGCAAAAAGCCCTGCTCAGCGGCGAGCAGCCGAATATCCTGATTACGCTGCATCACCCGCTGGTAAAACTTGATAGCGAGTGGATGGACAGTATGCGGGTTAAGGACGCCGAGGACTTTTTTGCGCTGGTCGAAGCATTTAACGAAAACGCAGCCAAGTCCGGTCGATCCGTTAAAGTCGTTATCTGGGGACACGCTCACCAGGAAACAGACCTTCAACGGGGCTCGTTACGACTGCTGGGCGCGCCAGCAGCCGGCCCCGTTCAATTTACCGTTGGCAGCGACGATTTCGCGATTGACGAAGCCCTGGCTCCCGGCTTGCGCTGGCTGACACTTTACCCGGACGGCTCCCTCGAGACCCGTGTAGAACGCATAGAAAAATAATTAATAAAATTTGATAAGAAACTGAAAAATATGAAGATAATATCTTTCAACATCAATGGAATTCGTGCCCGCCTCCACCAGCTGCAAGCCATTATTGATCGCCACAGCCCCGACGTTATCGGTCTTCAGGAGTCTAAAGTCAACGACCCCGACTTCCCTGTCGAAGCCGTTGAGGCAATGGGCTACCAGGTTCATTATCATGGTCAAAAAGCGCATTACGGTGTCGCCCTGCTATCTCGAAAATCACCGCTTCACATCCAAAAAGGATTTCCAACTGACGACGAAGAAGCTCAACGCCGCTTAATTGTTGGCCAATATGAATGTGCCGACGGAGAGCCCCTTACCGTTATCAACGGGTACTTTCCCCAGGGCGAAAACAGGGCGCATGAAATTAAATTTCCAGCCAAGCGCAAATTCTATGCGGATCTGATGCACTACTTGGAAACCGCTCACGACCCCGACAGCCGCGTTGTCATCATGGGCGACTTTAATATTTCGCCATCCGATCTTGATATCGGCATCGGCGAAAACAATGCCAAACGCTGGTTGCGGACCGGAAAATGCAGTTTCCTGCCGGAAGAGCGCGAATGGTACCAAACCCTTCAAAATTGGGGGGTGGCGGATACGTTCCGTCACCAACACCCTGAAACTGAAGACCTGTTTAGCTGGTTCGATTATCGTAGCAAAGGTTTCGAGGACAGCCCGAAACGCGGCCTGCGCATTGATCATATTCTGGCGACTCGCCCGCTTATCGATACCCTCAGTGATACGGGTATCGACTATGATGCGCGTGCCATGGAAAAACCTTCTGATCACTGCCCGATCTGGGCCTCTTTTGATACCTAGCGAAGTACCAGGAACCTAAATCGGAAAGCCGCCCTGGCAAGCAAGTCGCTTGCTGGCGCACTCGAAACAGGCGCATACTGGATTTACTGATTTAACCGGAGTGCTTCCAATGGCTGCGCTGACAGTTCTTTACGATGGTGCCTGCCCGGTTTGCGTCAAAGAGATGCAACAGTACCAGCGATTTTGCAAATCTGCTGACATCTGCTGGTTTGACATTACCGGCCAGGAAGCATGGTTGCTCGAGCGAGACATAGATCCTGACGCCGCTTTGCTGGAACTTCATGTATTAACGCCTGACAATCAGGTCGTAAGAGGCGTTGATGCCTTTATCCTGTTATGGCAACAGGCGCCCCTGTTTCGCCCCCTCGCCTGGCTTGCCTCGCTCCCGGTGTTGAAGTCCGTCATCAAGCACAGCTACGGGTGGTTTACGCGCAAGCGCCTTGCCCGCGACGGGCGACTTCCAGGGAAGAGCTGTAAAAACAAATAGTTAATCGCTTTTTATAACCCAATTTATAAGCTCACAAATACGATCATAGTGAGTCCCTTTCCAATAGATATGCTGACAGCCGGTGCATTCGGCAAATTCCCTGAAGCCCTGCCAAACGGCATCATCAATCCGTCCCTGCAACATTTCCTTCTCGGCCGTTTTAAGTGGCGCATTGCAATCGGCACAACGGCTGAAAGGATTTAAAGCTTTTTCAAGCTGAAGTGTTTCAACTGTCTCTTTCAGCTGCAGTTTGGGCGCTGTATTGCGGACCCAGTAGCCGTGGGTCACTGAACGGGTTTTAAGAATCCCAATGTCGCGCGTGAGAATAATTCGCTTCTCATCGGCTGCCCGCCGGATAATTTCCGGATCGTCCAGGTCATTGCGGTAATAGCAGTCAAAACCGCATAGGCGCAGGTATCTCGCCAGTTTTCCCAGGTGCACGTCCAGGATAAATTTTGTTTCTCGCAGCGGCTGGGGGCGCAAATGTACCAGCGGCGATATGTCAAAACGCTCAAATACGGGGTAAACCGCAACCCGTTCCCCACCCTTCAGCGGGTAGTTAAACGCAACGGAGCTACCATCGACCAGTATCAGGTCAACTTCCGGGTGAGGCACACCCATTGCCTCAATCGCATCCTTAACCGAAGGTTTACCGGAAAAGACATAATCGAAATTTTTGCCACGTTTTGTCCCCGGCAAAAAGTCATTTAATTCCTGATAAAACCTGAACTGGGCATGTCGTTTAATGGGGGAATGTAAACCAGCCTGGATACGCATACTGACTCAAGTCTTGCCACGATTTCCTGCCCAGTTTAACACGCACCTTTCCGGCTTTTTGTATTTCGAGCTTCTATGAAGCACCCGCCCATAATAGATTTTATTTATATTAAACATACACGGGCTTTCATATCCTTTTTTATCAATGAGTTACATCTCCAATACCGAGCCTTGTAACAACACCTTAACTTAACTTTACGGCCCTATTCCTATAAAATATCGGCCTTCCCGGAAAAGGGCCTGCACCTCATCGCCCACGCCCGGACATGCTTAATCCACTTAGAGGGGACATTAATGAGCTTATACTCAGAATATATGGATGAAATCGCAACCCGTAAAAAGGACTTGGGGTTGAATCCAAAGCCAATTGATAGCGCCGAACTGCTGTCAGAGATTATTGACCAGATCAAAGATACTGGTAACGCAAACCGTGAAGACTCTCTAAAGTTCTTTATCTACAACACCCTGCCAGGCACAACCCCTGCTGCCGGCGTTAAAGCTCAGTTCCTGAAAGACATCGTACTGGGTAACGAAACCGTTGCCGAAATCAGCCCAGAGTTCGCTTTGGAGCAACTGTCTCACATGAAAGGTGGTCCTTCTGTTGAAGTACTGCTGGATATCGCCCTGTCTGACGACGCGCAGGCTGCAGCGGCTGCTGAAGTTCTGAAATCTCAGGTTTTCCTGTACGACGCTGACACCACTCGCCTGGCTAACGCCTATAAAGCGGGCAACGCCCTTGCTAAAGACATTCTGGAAAGCTACTCAAAAGCGGAATTCTTCACCAAGCTGCCAGACATCGACGAAAAAATTGACGTTGTTACCTACATCGCTGCTGAAGGTGACATCTCTACTGACTTACTGTCTCCAGGTAACCAGGCTCACTCTCGTGCCGACCGTGAACTGCACGGCCAGTGCATGATCACGCCGGAAGCTCAGCAGGAAATCGTTGAATTAGGCAAGAAGCACCCGAACGCTAAAGTGATGCTGATCGCTGAGAAAGGCACCATGGGTGTGGGTTCTTCCCGCATGTCTGGTGTGAACAACGTAGCGCTGTGGGCCGGTAAACAAGCAAGCCCATACGTTCCGTTCATCAACATCGCACCTGTTGTTGCGGGTACTAACGGTATTGCGCCTATCTTCCTGACCACTGTTGGTGTAACCGGCGGTATCGGTCTGGACCTGAAAAACTGGGTTCAGAAAAAAGACGCGAACGGCAACGTTGTGCGTGATGCAAACGGCGACGCAGTACTCGAAGAAGCCTATTCTGTTGCTACCGGTACCGTTCTGACGATCGATACTAAAACGAAGAAGCTGTACAACGGCGACAAAGAGCTGGTCGACGTATCTGCCGCTTTCACACCGCAAAAAGTGGAATTCATGAAAGCTGGTGGTTCTTACGCGGTTGTATTCGGTAAGAAACTGCAAACTTTCGCGGCTGAAACGCTGGGTGTTGAAGCGCCTCAGGTTTACGCACCCGCGAAAGAAATTTCAAACGAAGGCCAAGGCCTGACGGCTGTTGAGAAAATCTTCAACCGCAACGCGGTAGGTGTTACTTCCAAGACGCCTCTGCACACAGGTTCAGACGTTCGCGTTAAAGTGAACATCGTAGGTTCTCAGGACACGACCGGTCCTATGACCTGTCAGGAACTGGAAGCGATGGCGGCTTCAACCATCTCTACAACCGTTGATGGTGCCTACCAGTCTGGCTGTCACACAGCCTCTGTATGGGACAAAAAAGCGCAGGCCAACATTCCGAAACTGATGTCTTTCATGAACAACTTCGGTGTTATCACTGCACGTGACCCTAAGGGTGTTTACCACCCCATGACCGACGTTATTCACAAAGTACTGAACGACATCACGGTTGACGATCGCGCCATCATCATCGGCGGTGACTCACACACCCGTATGTCCAAAGGTATCGCCTTCGGTGCTGACTCCGGTACGGTGGCACTGGCACTGGCAACCGGTGAAGCAGCAATGCCAATCCCAGAGTCTGTGAAGGTAACCTTCAAAGGCAACATGAAGCCATACATGGACTTCCGTGACATCGTACACGCAACTCAAGCGCAGATGCTGAAGCAATTCAACGGCGAAAACGTATTCCAGGGTCGTGTGATCGAAGTACAAATCGGTACGCTGCTGGCTGACCAGGCCTTCACTTTCACCGACTGGACTGCAGAGATGAAAGCGAAAGCGTCTATCTGTATTTCCACCAATGAAACCCTGGTTCAATCGCTGGAACTGGCCAAGTCTCGCATCCAGATTATGATCGACAAAGGTATGGATAACAGTGCCAACATGCTGCAAGGCCTGATCGACCTGGCTGACAAGCGTATCGCTGAAGTGAAATCTGGCGAAGTTCCTGCTCTGGCTCCAGACGACAACGCCAAGTACTACGCTGAGGTTGTTGTAGACCTGGATGCAATCGACGAGCCAATGATTGCTGACCCAGACGTAAACAACGAAGACATTTCCAAGCGTTACACCCACGATGTGATTCGTCCGACGTCTTACTACCATGGCCGTCAGGTAGACCTGGGCTTTGTGGGTTCCTGCATGGTGCACAAAGGCGACATGAAGATCATCGCCGAGATGCTGCGCAACCTGGAGAAAAAAGGTCCTATCTCGTTCAAAGCGCCACTGGTTATTGCGCCACCAACCTACAACATCGTTGACGAGCTGAAAGCCGAAGGCGATTGGGAGCTGCTTGAGAAGTACGCCGGTTTTGAATTTAACGACGACAATCCTAAGCAGGAAGCGCGCACCAAGTACGAGAACATCATGTACCTGGAGCGTCCTGGATGTAACCTGTGCATGGGTAACCAGGAAAAAGCTGAACCGGGTGACACCGTTTTGGCCACTTCCACCCGCCTGTTCCAGGGCCGTGTTGTAGAAGACAGCGCCGAGAAGAAAGGTGAATCTCTGCTGGCCTCTACCCCAATGGTTGTTCTGTCGACTATCCTGGGTCGCATCCCGACGCTGGAAGAGTACAAAGAAGCCGTTGAAGGTATTCACCTGACTTCTTTTGCTCCGCCAGCAGAAGACCTGAGTGTTAAAGCCGAGCCAGTGAGAATTGTTGGCTAGTTTCAGGCCTTGAGTTAGCTCAACAAAAAGCCCCGCAAGCTAATACCTGCGGGGTTTTTTTTATTTTTATTAAGCATTATCGACTGACCTCATCAAGCCAGATACCCACCCCAAAAGTGTCCTTTTTTATTAGCTGTTATTGACTGAAAATAGCCTAACTGACTGTAACCAAAAGCATTTCACCGTGTCCCTTTTGGTAACGATTTTGGGATAAGGGTACGTCAGTTAACGGTGTTATTGAAAACAGCAAAAAGGACACGTACGATATTGAGAATTAATCGCTAAGGAGCAGCGTAACCCTATGAAAGCAAATGGATTCCCGCCTTTTAAACCAAAGTCGTATATAACCTATTATGGGACAAATGGTTCCTTATCCTACTGTTATGTTTCCCACGGGAAAAAATCAATGAGTTCTGAAAGGGTATATGTTAGCCGTATTTAAGCATAGCGAAGGTATTCTTGTCCGCTCTAGATGAGGCTGCTATTAGACATGGCAGTACAAATGTTTTCTCTGGCCAGATGTCTGGAATTGTTGGTCTATCAGTGCAATTTCGATGCAATGCATGAACACCATTGCCAAAGTTATCGTAGCGTGGATAGATGCAAGAAAAGTAAATAATAATCAAACGAATCTGGAAGCATAATAGCACATGCTAAGGTTGCCTGAAGTTCAAAACTGCTTCCGAGTCAGTTAGCATAAAGGTAATTGACACGAAGCCGGACAGTGAAACATAACAAACAGCGGCACGAAAGCCCGCAAAAGGCTCCTTGAACCGGATGAACCACATTACGCTTCGCTTCATTTCAGCCGCCCGTGTGCTGGGCGTTATAGCATGATTAATTATCATTCTGCAATAATTATGGTCACTGCCGTATTAGTTATCACATATTCGAGCTGCAATTATTCTTTCTGTCGTATGGACAGAAGTTGCTCAAACCAGATCGGCGCTCGCTGGTTGGAATGGCTGTGGTAATTCGTTATGTAAATAAACGAAGAAAATTCAGTAAAGCATGGCGCTGGGGCTTAAATCGACAGTTTTATTTACATCTTGCAAACTGTTGGCATGTAATCGGTGCAATCATTTGACTTTGGCGATCTATTCCTAAAAATATTTTGGTTTTCAAATACATCGTATCGGGTAAACTATAACAGTTGCTCAAGTACCTCCGGCCACAAAAAGCATGGCTCCATTGGACAGCCTACACTACGTTCTTCGCTGCCCCTTTGCAAAGGCGTGCCCGAACTTCAACAAAATCCTTGAGTTCCAAAAAAGAAGGCAAGAAGATTACGGCGGTAGAAATCACGGAAGTTCGCGTTTAATTCAATTAAGTCATTCCGAAAAAAAGCCCGCCTGGTTTCAGGCGGGGCTTTTTGCTCATCACTTATCTTTTGTTGAGCGACAAAACCTGTTTCCGGATAACCGGGGCCAGCGACAACCTTTGCGCTGACTCCGGCTTTTTACATAACCTGCGTTTAGGTTTATCCGCCCGCTGCGTTAGTGAACGTACAGGTCACGGTTTCGTCTGCATCCAGGTAAATCGTCGCAGTGGCCGTATCCTTATCTCCGACACTGTCCTCATCATCACACTCAACATTCTCCAGTATATAAGAAACTGGTACGATCTCTGTTGAGGTATACACGCCGGGCTCCAGCCCACCCACCGAAATGGTTTGCTGCTCTGTGATTGCACCTGAGACGTCACCTTCAAAGGTAAACACGGTCGGATCGTCCTTGATATTTCTGACAATTTTCTGAATAACGATCTCACCTTTGGGTATCACAACGATATCGCCAACCCGAATAGGTTCGCAGCGACATTTTGAGGGCGTACCGGGAACGACATCATTGACATCAACACAGGTATCCTTGGCATTATTGTCCCAGCTCAGGCAGGTGCCGACATCCAGGAATCCATCGCCGTCGGTATCCTGGCATTCAATCTCAAGATTAGCGAGGGGCTTGGTTTCGGTAACCCCCTGTTCGATATCGTTGCACATATCAGCTGCATCATCCTGCTCAAGGTTAACGCCCGCGGGATTGAGAATATCCCTTCTACAGCCATCATTTGCGCCACTTACAGAGGATTTCGCATCGCCTCCATCAAGCGCGAGATACATACCGATATCATAGCGTTGCTTTGCGCCACCCAAGACTTCAGCCTCCAGTGAGTCAATGGTAACCAGCTTGCCCTCTTCGCACTGAGTTGGGCCATCGAGCACGTTAATCCGACTGATGCGAACATCATTGGCGGTGCAGGTCGCGTTATTGAAACCGGCAAGATCGTTCAGGCAAGGCTCTCCTGCAACGGCGGGTTGCATGTTTGCGAACAAACCCAGTGCGCTCAACGCAACCACGCCCACAAAGGCCGTTAGCGCATGGAAATGAAAGAGCTTATGCGATGATATATTCATACCTTCCTCCCTCTAAATAACCTTTGAAGGAGGGACAAACCCTTGTCGCACTGGAGCAAGGTAAATTGCCCCTCAAGAAACAGCCCGCTAGGTAAAGTGGCTTTAACAGGTTTCTCTAGACTTCACGATTGACCGATATTTATCGGCACCCGCCCAGGGGTCTCGAAACCAACCGATGGGTAACACAGTTAGTGCGCATAATTTATGCCATAACAGGCTATTACAAGCAAAATCAATCGATTAGATGCTATCCGATTTAGTCATCAGCGTATAAATGTAAAAAATCCTGACATTTCCAGGTGCTGTTTTTCAGCGTTGTGCCCGGATTAAAGAGAGCGATTCGCGACGATGTCGTTTTGAAGCCGTTCTTCGACTACGCGGGGTCGGATTGAGTCATAAAAACTCAAGCCTTTCCGGCATCAAGTGGCGGGATCAACCCGGTTTGATTGTGACGTATTCAACCTGAACCAACCGGCAATCGAATAACGATCACGAGTAGCCGGTAGAACCTCATGGGGAAAATCTTCACTTAAAAACACGACCAACCGAGCAAATGTTGGGAAAACAAACCGCTTGTTCTGCTCTCCCTTGCCTGTTTGAATAACCAGCTGCCCGCCATATTCGGGCTTCCAGTCCGGATTTAAATAGGCCACCAGCGTCAAAACACGGTTTGCTTCACCCTTAAAGGCATCCAGGTGCATTTTGTAATAATCGCCTGGACCATAGTGGGCAAAATGACTTTCAAAGGAGAAGAGCCCAAGGATCAGGCGCCGGTTCAAATAGTCCTTCAGGTTAGTCGTCCAATCCAGCCATGCCTGGCCGGCACAGCTGTTTCCTGTGATCCAGCAGATTTCATCGGTGCGAACTGAATCATTGATGGCATGGTGCTTTTCCCGGCCAATGCCCGCACGGTGGAACTTATCAGACCCGGAGTTTATAACCTGGAGGCGAAGCTGCTCAGCCAATGCGCGTGGTAATGCCAGATCCGAAATGGCATAGCCCTTCTCATAAAGGTCATTGGCAATGCCCTCAAACCCGGCGTCATACACTCCATCGTCGCATGTCTGCTGCTGATACAATAATTTGCTCCTAACGATCGCTTTCCGTCACTTTACGCGCCAATGTCCGTTCCCGTTTATAGCGTTTGACGGACGCATGAACACCGCGACTAAAGGCCTTGGTATGGGTTTCAAGCAGGTCAAGTCCATAGAGAATGCACACCACGAGAAAGGAAAGCTTAATCGCTGCCAATAAGTGGTTCGTTGAGATCATGACGCCGATAGCGGCCAGCACCCAGATGGTTGCGGCGGATGTAACCCCTAAAACGGCCCCATCCTTCGCCAGCATGACACCGGCACCCAGGAAACCGATACCGGTGATGACTTGCCCAATGACGCGAGAAGGGTCGACCACCTGCCCCTCCAAAAGAAAGGAGCTGGCAAGAAACAGGTAAGTGCCCAGGGTGATGAGTGCAGAGGTTCGAATACCGACCGGCTTGCCTCGCAGCTGGCGTTCAAGCCCGATGATGGCACCGCAAAAAATTGCCGTACCAATGGCTTTCCATTTATAGGGGCTGATATCGACTAACTGATGCCAATCGACAAGTCCGCTCGAAAAGAGTGTCACGCTGTTCGTCATTATTGGCGCCAAAAAGCGCCAACAATAAACACGATTAAAATATTAAATCGGTTGTAACTAGTCATCCAGATCCATTGAATCCTCTTCGAAAGCACCACCATATCGTGCTTCGGCCCGCGTGAGGGAGTAACGATCAACGCGGCGATTAATAGCTTCGGAATAACGTTTCCAAATTTTTTCGTGCACGCTTTCGGCTTCCTTTTCACCCAGACAAAAGGTAACAAAGGCTTTTTCCAAATCATCCACAGGCTCGCGTTCTCCCTTGGCAAGCAAGGTATACGCGTAACCATGCTTTTCAAGAAGCGCAGCTTGTTCAATGGTGAAGTGTCCGCTACGTGAAAAACCATAGGGGAAGTGCTGATCGTCCCAAAAACGGCGTTCGGCAGTAAAAGAAGCGTTTTGTGTCATTTCATCTCCACAAAAAAAGCGAGTTGAAGCTCATTGGTGGCGATTCTCTTTTCTTCTAAAATGGATGTAAAATGACATTTTTTTGTTATCTCAATAAAAATTATTGATCGAAAAGATGACCTTTGAACTACTGAAAACCTTTTTAGAAGTCGTCAAAACACGGCATTTCGGCAAAGCGGCGGAAAACCTGTTTTTGACGCAGTCAGCAGTCAGTTTCAGGATTCGGCAACTGGAAGAGACTGTCGGCGCACAACTCTTTACCCGCCAGCGCAACAACATCCTGCTCACCGCCGCGGGGGAAAGGCTGGTGCCTCATGCAGAGAATATCCTGGCTGCCTGGCAATTAGCCCTGCATGACGTTGGCGTCTCGGACCCCTTCAAGCTGCAACTGACACTGGGCGGCACATCCAATGTCTGGGATGGTTTCCTGCAACCTCTGCTGCTAAAAATCGCCAACTCATTTCCAGACCTCTATCTTCGTACCGAGATCAGTTCCACCCAGGAGCTGGTCTCATCACTGTTGAGTGGTCGCCTGGATATCGGCGTGGTTTTTGACCCGCCTCGAATTGCACAACTGGAATCAGCCAGGATCGGCAGCATCGAATTGGTACTCTGTAGCAGCTATCCCGAAGTTGCGGATCTTCAGGGTATCGCTGAAACAGCGTACGTTTTTGTGGATTGGGGAACCGCTTTTAACATGCACCAGGCAAAACATTTTCCAGCGCCATCGACCCCTACCCTTCATACACAGCAGAGTAAGATCGCGCTGGATTTTATTCTCGCCAAGGGAGGAACCGCTTTTCTACCCAGGGCCATGATTGAGCCCTATTTGCGTGATAAAAGCCTGTTTCTCGTTCCCCGGACTGAATGTTTCGAACGTGATGTCTATGTGCTCTATACTGCGGACTCGGAGCGCTTGCAAAGTTTGACCCCGGTTATCGAAATGCTCCAGAATTTCAGGCAATAAACAGGTTTGAACTCGCGCTAACGAATCCAGGTAAGGCTACTTTGAATTTTTCCCGATACACACGCCCCATCATTTTTCTTGTCGTCTGTGCATCCCTCTTTTTCTACTACCAACTGAAGCCCAGCGAGACAGCAGAAAAGCCGAGAGATCATGAAAACAGTCGGATGGAACAGGCGCAAAGCAATACGTGCGAACCGAAAAACTTTTGGGAAAAATACGATATCTGGGGTGATACCAGCACCCTTTATAGGCCTGCCGACAAAGCCGATAAAAAAGAACCGGCAAACGAAACGAATGAAAACGCCGGTTGCGATGACTCCAAAACCGGCAACTAGCTTTCAAAACTGCAGGCTCCATCTTATAGCCTTCAGGAAACCGACCTTAGGAGATCAGCGGTGCTAAAAACGACAACCTCAATTGTGGATGGTAAGGAAATTTCAGACTATTTAGGCATCGTTGTGGGAGAGGCGATTCTTGGTGCCAATATCTTCAAGGATATTTTTGGCAAAATCAGGGATATTGTCGGCGGCCGTTCCGGCGCTTACGAAAAAGAAATGGGCAAGGCTCGCGATATTGCCTTTGAGGAAATGGAGGAAAAAGCCAGGCAGCTCGGCGCCGAAGGAATCGTGGGTATCGACATTGATTACGAAGTGGTTGGCCAGCAAGGCGGCATGATGATGGTGAGCGTCTGCGGAACCGCCGTTAAGTTTAAATAATTTACCGCGCTTCATACCCAAGGCCAGACAAGCCGATGATGCCCATTGAATCACTGCTTGCCTTCACTCTTGCTTCATTCCTGCTGAGCATCGCGCCGGGGCCGGATAACATCTTCGTGCTTGCCCAGTCAGCCCTTTACGGCAGGAAATCAGGCATCCTGGTGGTACTGGGGTTGTGTACAGGCTTGGTTGCGCACACGACGGCTGTGGCGCTTGGAATCGCTGTTGTTTTCCAAACCTCCGTGATCGCCTTTACCCTGCTTAAGCTATTGGGAGCTCTATACCTCCTGTACTTAGCATGGCAGGCGTTTCATGCACCGGCTACCGCCCTGGGAACGCTTCACTCAAACATACGTTCGAGCCGCGCCTTGTACCTGCGCAGTATCATCATAAACATAACCAACCCAAAGGTTTCGATCTTCTTCCTGGCCTTCCTGCCCCAATTTTCATCTCCGGAGAACGGCCCTTTGATGCCACAGATATTTCTGCTGGGTGGGGTGTTTATCCTTGTCGCTTTGGTCACTTTTTCCATTATCGCACTGTTAGCCGGCGAGTTGGGTAACTGGTTTCATCGCTCGCCAAAAATCCAGCGCTACCTGAACCGGCTTGCGGGCGCCGTCTTTGTCGGGCTGGCGTTAAAACTCGTCACAGCCAGCCTGGACGGCGAGTAGAATACGAAGCTATTTTACTCGCAGGGTTAGCCCGATCACTTGCATGCCCTCATAACGAAGCTAGAGCCCAAGCTTTTTAGCCACGAAGTCGGCATCCTTATCGCCACGGCCGGACAGGTTCACCAGAATAGTCTGCTCCTTTCCGAGAACTGGTGCCTTTTTCATAGCCCAGGCGACTGCATGGGCACTTTCCAGCGCCGGAATAATCCCTTCAACGCGGGATAAGGTCATGAAGGCATCCAGGCACTCGGTGTCAGTCACCGTATCGTATTCCACCCGGCCCAACTCTTTCAGGTAACAGTGCTGCGGGCCCACGCCCGGATAATCCAGGCCGGAAGCGATGGAGTACACGGGCAGCGGTTCGCCTTCCTGGTTCTCCAGCACATAACACTTCATCCCATGCAAGCTGCTGGGTTTCCCCAGTGTCAGGGTTGCCGCATGATCCGGTGTATTGAGCCCCTTCCCGGCGGGTTCAATACCCACGAGGTTTACGTCATCGTCATCCAGGAAAGCCGTGAAAATGCCCATGGCGTTGGAGCCGCCCCCTACACAAGCCGCTACGTAGTCCGGCATGCGGTTATTGCGACCGAGAAACTGCTCCCGGGCCTCTTGGCCTACAATGCTCTGGAAGTCACGCACCATTTTTGGAAAGGGATGCGGGCCAACCACCGAGCCAATTGCATAGATAGAATTAACCGGGTCCTTGAGGTATTCCTCGAATGCACTGTCGACGGCATCCTTGAGCGTTGCAGTGCCGCGCGTTACCGGAATCAGGTCGCAGCCCAGAATTTTCATTTTGGTGACGTTCGGGTGTTCTTTCTCAATATCGACCTGCCCCATATGAATTTCACAGGGAATTCCCACCAGGGCACAGGCCGTTGCCAGTGCAACGCCATGCTGCCCCGCGCCGGTTTCGGCGATTACCTTGGTTTTACCCATGTATTTGGCTAACAGGGCCTCACCCAGGCAGTGGTTAATTTTATGGGCGCCGGTATGGTTGAGATCTTCACGCTTCAGATAAATCTGCGCACCGCCAACCTGTTCACTGAGCCGTTTAGCATGGTAAACAGGACTCGGGCGACCGACGTAATCTGCGAACAACTGAGCCAGTTCCTGCTGGAACGCCGGTTGCTGCCTGATTTCTTCATAGGCTTGATCAATCTCATCCATGATTTTTTTCAGTTCAAGCGGGATTTCCTGCCCACCGAATGCGCCAAAAAAGCCATCCTTGTCAGGCATCTCTTCGTAGTGATATTTCATATCCGTTCCCAAATTAGTGTTTTATTTATTCAGTTCGACAGGCCAGCAGGTAGGCTTGATTACGCAAGCCCTGCTGAAGGTCCCCATAACCATTTTCATCTCGATACACACAGGGGCTTAGACCGTGAAAAAGCCTTAGCAACTCGCCTGGCGCCAACAGGTAATTAGCATTCCGAGGGCCGTGAAGATTCGCTAAAGGCTTAGCTTGGGTGAAGGTCTGGTAAGCCAGCAACCCGCCCGGACGCAATGCCTTGGCGATAGCGGAACAAAGCGGTCGGGAAAGAAAACCGCTGACTACAATAAGATCAAAAGCCGTTTCGGGTAAGACATCTTCGTCAAGATCAACCTGGCGAGTCGTCACTGGTAGCTTTTTTTCAGCCGCCCTTTGAGCAAGCCGGCCTAGCGCCACCGTAGAACAGTCCCAGGCTTCAACGCAAAGACCTTTCTCTGCCAGCCAGAGTGCATTGCCGCCAAGCCCGCAGGCCAGGTCCAACGCCTTGCCTGTTACGGGTAACAGGTGTTGATTATCGGTCAGAACTCGGGCCGGAACCGGCGTTTTATCGGTTTGCCTGAAACGCTCGTTCCAATGTTCCTGATCAGCAAGACTCATTCGTAACTCCAGTTATTTGAGGCATTTTTATACTATGGGTACTTAGCGCTAACCAAGCCATTTAACCTTTTCTTTACCTCATCGTCGCACAAATTGAGCACCCGGCTGTTTTTTTGTGCTGTTATCGCATCACGCTCAATAAAAGTCATTGCGGACTCCGGCGCGTTTAAAGTGGGGTTTCCTATCGGATGAACGGCTCGTGTCCGTGCTCTCAGCGGTGAAAGAGCGACAAAAACAGGGGCCGCATAGCGCGGCCCCTGAGATAATTCCTGGCTTAATTCCTATCCCAACTGATCGACCATAACGGCATTGGTATAGACTAGGCTGCCATCACTCGCACGGTGTCCAACCAGGTGAAAATGACCGCGATGATCATTTGGATTCAAATAAACCCTGAACCGGCAGTCGGATAAACTGCCGCAGCCTTCCGGTGTTTCCAATCCCATGTTGCCCGGATCAGCATGAATGAAGATTTCCTCTTCCTCTGTGTCTTGTAGTTTTTCCTCGGCACGCTCCATCTCAAGATGAACGGCCTCGTCAACCCTGAAGTGAAAGGCGCCGAGCGGTATGGACTTTTCGCCCTCGTAGGGCTTGCACCAGCCGTCAATTGTCAGGGTATTCATTACTGTCCTCCTTGATGAAAGGTTTCATCGACTGATATTTCCCTTTAGAGGTGCCCTGTAAAAATAAGTGCGGTTTATCCTGCGTTAACCTCTTTGCTTCACGGCACCTCGATTGACACAACTCCCACGCTGTCCGGTATAACTGATTACGCACCATTGTTGCACGCATCACCAGACCGCCGCGCACCAAGTTGGTGCAAACAGATAGGATTCCCTGGCAAACCCCGCATAAAAGCACTCAATTCAAACACTTAAAAACCTGGCATAAGCGTTGCTATGACACAGTTACAGGCAAGGTTTAATCATCCGTTACAACTGGGAGAGACCGATGAAACTGATTACCGCAATAGTCAAACCCTTCAAACTGGACGACGTACGCGAAGCGCTCGCCGAACTGGGTGTCCATGGCATCACCGTCACGGAAGTCAAAGGCTTTGGGCGACAGAAAGGTCATACAGAACTTTATCGGGGTGCCGAATATGTCGTGGATTTTTTGCCCAAGGTGAAAGTGGAAGTGGCTGTGCAGAGCGAGTTAGCGGATCAAGTCATCGAAACACTGATCGGGGCCGCCAACACAGGGAAAATTGGGGATGGAAAAATCCTCGTAACCAGTCTCGATCAAGTCATTCGTATTCGTACCGGCGAAATAGGTGTCGCCGCTATTTAACGCTTCGTGGAGCTTAGTCATGGAAAACAATATCTTTGAACTTCAGTACGCCCTCGATACCTTTTACTTCCTGGTATGCGGTGCTCTTGTGATGTGGATGGCCGCAGGCTTTGCCATGCTGGAAGCTGGCCTGGTACGGTCAAAAAATACCGCGGAAATCCTCACCAAAAACGTGGCACTGTACTCAATCTCCTGCATCATGTTCCTGGTCTGCGGTTATGCCATCATGTATGGCGGCGATCTTTTCATCAGTGGAATCGCCCTGGATGGTGCGCCTGACGCCCAAAGCCTTACCGCGGCAGTACTGGCCGAGTCTGCCAAAGCAGGCTTTGATGGCGATGCCGTCTATTCCGATGCTTCAGACTTTTTCTTTCAGGTAGTTTTCGTGGCAACGGCCATGTCGATTGTTTCCGGCGCTGTCGCAGAGCGCATGAAACTCTGGGCATTCCTATTGTTTGCCGTCGTCATGACCGGCCTCATCTACCCGCTTGAGGGCAGCTGGACCTGGGGCGGTAACGCAGTCTTTGGCCTGTACAGCCTCAGCGAACTCGGGTTTTCCGATTTTGCCGGTTCCGGCATCGTACACTTGGCAGGCGCCTCAGCCGCACTGGCCGGTGTACTCTTGCTAGGCCCTCGCATGGGAAAATACACAGCGGATGGCAAAGTCAACGCAATCCCTGGCGCAAACCTGCCATTGGCAACCCTGGGCACTTTTATCCTATGGATGGGCTGGTTCGGCTTTAACGGCGGCTCTGTTCTTAAGTTAGGCGATATTAACAGCGCCAATGCGGTTGCAATGGTCTTTCTCAACACCAATGCCGCAGCAGCTGGGGGCCTGGTAGCAGCGTTAGCGGTAGCCCGTACCCTGTTCGGCAAAGCCGACCTGACGATGGCGTTAAATGGTGCGCTGGCAGGCCTGGTTGCAATTACCGCTGAGCCCTCAACGCCCACACCGCTTTATGCAACGCTGATTGGCGGCGTAGGCGGTATTATCGTCGTGTTTTCAATCCTTGCTCTGGATAAGCTGAAAATCGATGATCCTGTGGGTGCCATTTCCGTTCACGGTGTTGTCGGGCTCTGGGGTCTGCTGGTCGTGCCTTTAACCAATGACAGCGCCAGTTTCCTCGGTCAAATAGCCGGTGCACTCACCATCTTTAGCTGGGTTTTCGGAGCCAGCCTGGTGGTATGGTATGCCATCAAACTCGTTATGGGCATACGCGTCAGCGAAGAAGAGGAATACAACGGTGTGGATATCAGTGAATGTGGTATGGAAGCCTACCCGGAATTCAATATGGAATAGCCGGTATCCGGTTTTTTAAACCAGCGCCCAAAAAAAAGCCCCGTCAGGTCAATGGCGGGGCTTCAAAAAAACGAGGATTATTTAAACGCTGTCGAAGAGCAAACCAACGGCACTCAGCCAGCTTTCTTGGCATCCTCCGCCACATGTTTGCCAACCCACCTGAACATGTAAACCGCCATCACAATAACAAATGCAACGACGCCAAATGACAGAATGCCAACCCAGTCACTGAACAGTTCTGCTAATAATTCCATGTCAATCTCCCTCTGATTTAATCGTGAAATTTAACGTAACTAACTAAAAACCAAGGACTGAGAGCACAGTAAAACTTTTACTGGGCAGGGATATTGACATGGGTCAATAGGCAACAAAAATCCACATATTTCGTGGTTCAGCGTCATAAAAGCTTCAAAGAATTGTCATGAGTTAGCCCCGTATCCGTCATATTTACAGGATAGCCTCTTGAGTGCGGTTCCTGACGGACTGCTTCCCCTTTAACCGGTTGTTGTTAAAAAAACACGGAGCAACACTCAAATGAAACTCAAAACCACCGCGTTTGTTGGCGCACTCGCACTGGCTGCATCCAGCAGCGCTTTTTCAGACGGCAATAAACACGACGTCATCCCCGGCTACCAGAAAAACAGCCCCTGGTTCGTTGATGGCGAAAATAACGTTAAAGCAAAATTTTTCCCAGGCAACCGTAAAGCCAAAAACGTCATCCTGTTTGTGGGAGACGGTATGGGCGTTTCAACTGTAACGGCGGCACGTATCCTGGAAGGTCAGCTCAAGGGCATGATGGGTGAAGAAAACAACCTCAGCTTCGACCTGTTCCCTTACACTGGCCTGGCAAAAACCTACAACGTAGACGCACAAACGCCTGACTCGGCAGGCACCATGACAGCCATGATGTCAGGTGTTAAAACGGATGTTGGCGTGATCGGCGTTAACGAAAACATCGTGCGCGGCGACTGCTCCACGGTGAAAGGCAACGAGCTGGTAACGGCTCTGGAACTGGCTGAAATTGCCGGAAAATCAACCGGCATTATCTCCACAGCGCGCATTACACACGCTACGCCTGCCGCCACGTATGCCAAGTCGGCAGATCGTAACTGGGAAGATGTTTCCGACATGCCGGCCGATGCCGTTGCCCAGGGCTGCGAAGATATCGCTTCCCAGCTGGTTAACTTCGAAGGCAACCTGAAAGAGCGCTTCCCTAAAGCCCGCAACATCGACGGCATTGAAGTGGTTATGGGTGGCGGCCGCCGTCACTTCCTGCCCAAGGACCCTGCATTTAACAGCCCCGATGCCGTAAGCACCACAGAAGGTGACCGCACTGACGGTCGTAACCTGGTTGCCGAGTGGCAGACAGCCTACCCTCAGGGTTCCTATATCTTCGACCAAGCTGGTTTTGACTCTATCAACCCTTATACAACCGAGCGTGTATTTGGTCTGTTCAACGAGTCTCACATGCAATACGAAGCCGATCGCCAGAACGATATCGCCGGCGAACCTTCGATTAGCGAAATGACAGCCAAAGCCATCGATATCCTGGACAACAACCGCAAAGGCTATTTCCTGATGGTTGAGTCCGGCCGTATCGACCACGGTCACCATGCCGGCAGCGCATTCAATGCCCTGACCGACACCGTCGAGCTTTCCAAGGCCGTTGAAGCTGCCGTTAAAAACGTGAACATGGATGAGACCCTGATCATCGTAACTGCTGACCATAGTCATGTATTTACCATTGCCGGTTATCCGAAGCGTGGCAACCCAATCCTGGGTAAAGTGGTTGGCGTAGGTTCCGACTCGCCAAGCCTGGCAAGCGACGGCATGCCTTATACCACGCTGGGTTATACCAACGGTCTGGGTTACGCCGACCTGGGTGATGAAGCCGACGCTGACGCGCGCTATGAGCAACCTATCGATGCAGGTCGCAAAGATCTGACCCATATCGACACTGAAGCCAGCGGCTATCACCAGGAAGCGCTGGTACCGCTTAGTTCAGAAACTCACGCCGGTGAAGATGTGGCTATTTACGGTAAAGGCCCAGGCGCCCATATGGTCAGCGGCACTAACGAGCAAAGCGTGATTTTCCATGTCATGAACCGTAGCGCCAACCTGGAAAAGCAAGCAAGCAGCCAAATGAATGGCCGTGGCAATCACCATGACCGTGATAAGCACCATGACCGTGATAAGCACCAGGATCGCGACCATCACAAACATCATAATGACTAACCTGATCGACCCGATTTAACGGACGACTAGCAATGGGGGGCCTTTGGCCCCTCATTTCAATTCAAGCATTAAACAATCCCAAAATAAGGTTTTGCCATGCCCTCATTAAAAACCCTGTTGATTTGCCTCACCGCCACTATTTACCCATTTTCTGCGCAGGCCCAGAGCAATGCGCCCCAACACTGCTCAAGTGAACCCGTGTCCGCCGTTTACCAGGTCAAAATGTCGGAAAACGGAAAAAAATCCGACAAATACCAAGTTGAACTTTGGCGAAATGCTCAACAGGTTGCGATTCGCTACCCCGCAAATGCCATCACAGAGTTATGGGAACTCACCGTAAACAACAAGCTGCACCTGGTTCGTTATTTCGACGCCCATGGCCGTGGAATTGAATACCAACCCAATGAAATTAAAGGCAATCAGGACTGGAGCCTAAAAAGACAGCTCATTTCAGACACCCTGATCAGCCAGATGACATTAAGAAAAACGCGCGGCAAGGACTGTCAAACCGTCGAGTACTACGCTAAAAAAAGCGATGGCAGCAAACTAGACCTGCAATGGTTCCCTAAACAGCAACTCATCAAGCATTTCAAGGTTAAATCCTCGGCATCAGAAACCGAGTGGACGCTACTGGAAACAAGTAAGGACGCTCAGCAGATTGCCCAGGAATTTCAAACATTAGCCCTGTACGACACCACCGATTACACCGATATTGGCGACAACGAATCCGATCCGTTTTTGCTGAATATGATCAACCTTGGTTTTGTGGAGCATGGCGGCTCCGGTTTCTACGATGCGGATGGACATGACATCGGCGACGGGCACGCGCACCATCACTAACGCCTTGCAGACAGCTTAGCCATGGCATAAGTCGCTCACATGTGTTGCTTATGAGTAGTGCGGGGAACCGGCAGGCTTGCAGTTTGCCGCCAATTGCTAAAGAATCGGTATCCCGCTCTACTCAGGCGTTTGTAAAAGACACAAAGCATGTTGACCAAAATTCTGATAACAGCCCTGGTCATTCTTGGTTGCTACACTTTCCTGCGTTTCCAATGCAATAAACAACTCACACAATCCCAGGGAAAAGCTGTACCCGCCATTGAACACCGCCCTGCCCGCACGTCGGTCAAATGGCTTTCCGTGGCGCTGCTGGCATTAAGCTTAACGGCAGTAACGGGGTTTTTTATTCATAACTGGCTGGATAACCGCCAGCTTTTATCCGTAAAAATTATCAACCCCTACAACGGAGAAACCATGATTTACCAGGTCTATAAAGGTGATCTTGAAGACCGCCGTTTCAAAACTGTGGACGGACAAACCGTCAGGGTGAGCAATAGCGAACGAATGGAAATCCATCGCCTCGAGCAATGAATCACCGCGTTGGCGGTCACAAATCAAGTCCATCGACTATACTTCATTCGATAAACAGGCAGCGTGAACGTCAAACATTCAAGCCAGGGATTTTCAACCACTAACAAAGAGTAAGCAGCGGCCCTATGAACCTGTCATTACTACTAGATCGATCCCGTGAAGCCAAACGTCTTACCGGGAAAAACATTGTTACTCAAATCCGCGAAATTCTGCGCTTGCGCAAGGGTAGCGGTCGACTTGGCGTTTCAGAGTATTTTGATTACGGTCTGTTTGACGACGAAAAAAACGACGAAAAATCGAGACAGGCCTTTGTTGGCTGGAATGGCGAAACAAACATCAATGACCATTTCAATAAATCCGAATGGGCCGCCTTATCGCTCGATAAAATCGTTTTTTATACGTTCCTTGAGGGGGCCGGCATCCCCTACCCGAAAGTTGATGCGCTTTATTCAATCAACAACCGTTTCATGCGGGGAACAGAAACCCTGACCTCCGCCGGGGCACTGGCGGACTACCTGCGCACTAAAGCCAACTATCCCTTATTTACAAAACCCAGCCATGGCAACTTTGGGCGCGGCAGCTTCTTCCTGTCAGGTTATGATCCACAAAACGATCACGTCGTTTTCAATGACGGCTCAACCGAAGCCGTTTCCTCCTTTACCGAGAGCCTCGAGACAAAATTGTCCGGCGGTTATATTTTCCAGCAGGTATTCAACCCACCGTCTGCTCTCGTCGACATTTGCGGGCCAAGATCCAGTACCGTTCGTGTTGTGGTCGTGATCGACAAGGAAGGCGCAAAATTGCTGTCGGCCGTTTGGAAAATACCGACCGGCAATAACGTCATTGACAACTTCCAGCATGGCCGCACCGGCAACCTGGTTTCCTCGGTCAATGTTCAAACCGGCGAAATCAAACGCATCATCGGACAAGGCGCCGATGGAGAGTTTATTGAAGTAACCGAACACCCGAATACCGGCAAACCGCTTCTTCCTCTGACACTCCCTGACTGGCCTCAACTTGAGACGCTTTGCTTCCAGTCTGCCCGGGTTCTGCCCGGTATTCGCCTGCTGCACTTTGATATCGCACTGTCAGAAAATGGCCCGCTGCTGCTGGAAATCAATTACCGCGGCAACATCGACCTGCACCAACATGCATCAGGCAAAGGCTTTTTAAGCGATCAATTGATCAGCGCCATGCAGGATCAAACCGCTTACCGGCAGGAAATCAAACAAATTATTCAGAAAACCCTGCGGGAACAGGCAGGAAGCTCCGGCGCTTAAGCCGGAGGCTTCCCTGTCCCCGATTTTCCCAACGGCTGTTGCACTGGTATACTCCCTTTTCGTATTGACCGGCCTCTGTCATACCACTTCACGTCGCCTCTACGTACTACTCTCCCGGCCCGGTTACCGCTAATTCTGGCCGGAATTCTATTCATCTATTCCTGTAGCAAGAATCAAACGGTAATACGATATGACAATTTCCGAACAAAAAGTGGTAACAATCCACTATAAAGTCGTTGACGCAGCCGATGGCAGCCTCATTGAATCTTCCGAGGGACAGCAGCCGATGGCCTATCTACACGGTGCCAACAACCTGATCCCCGGTCTCGAAAAAGCCCTGGAAGGTAAAAAAGTAGGTGATGAATTTGAGGTAACGATTGCACCTGAAGACGCTTATGGCGAGCGTCACGCGAGCGGTGTTCAGCAGGTGCCTATCGAGGCGTTCAAGAGCATTGAGAAAATCGAAGTGGGCATGGTGGTTACAGCAGAAACCGAGCAGGGTCCTGCGAACCTGACCATCACTGAAATTGACGAGGCAACCGTTACCGTTGATGCTAACCACCCACTGGCAGGCAAGTCGCTGACCTTCAATGTCTCAGTGGAAGCCATTCGCGATGCCAGTCAGGAAGAGCTGGAGCACGGCCACGCACATGGTCCCGAAGGCCATCACCACTGATCCTGCAAAGGGGCAGGCTGTTTTCCTGCTTGCCCTTTTATAATTCCCGGTAGTGCGACGCCCAATTGTTGGGAAGCCGTTTGAGGATCGGCTCATCGAAGGAGCAAAATAGATTACGCTCCGACAACCGGCGCCGTAGCAGCCCCGCCATACGCCGACCACCCGCCCGGTTCCACTTCTTAAACTCTCCCGCAGCACCGAAGTAATTACGCTCATTGAGCAGTTTCAAAAGCGTCGAGGTCCTCAAATTAGCTTCGCCAAGGTTAAAAGCAAAGCTCACCAGCGCAGAAAACTGGTTGCTGTTCAGCTTAACTTTAACCAGTTTTTGTACCGCTTGCTCAAAAACGCCAAGATCCTTTTTTAGTAGCTTTTCAGCCTGTTCTACGCTTATAAGCAATCCTTCGTAAACACGTTCACGACCTTTGCGCTGGGCAAGGCCGGTATGTCCCCAACCTATCGTCCAAACACCGACACTGTCCTGGTAGGCTTCGAGATGAAGTGATTCAAAATGCTGAATCAGTTCCAACCCAGCCCGGTTTACTCTCCGTCTCACCCTATACCACCTCCTTTCGTCTTCAGACTATCAGTTGTGGTCTCCCAACTTTTCGCTTTACTTCTCCCTGTTATAAAGCGTTGCGGTGTTGCTTCTAATAAGTTTTGAGTGATACTTTAAAAGCCTCACTGCGTGGCAAGATTGATCCGTAACGCTACATATTCTCTTATGGGTGCCAGATATGGACAAGCCTTACAACCTGAATCGTTGCAGCTTTCTCCTTTTTATTTCCCTGACATTTTTTCTTACTCCAGCCGTTTCAAACGCCAGCTCCAATTATTATAAAGACGCGCAAAACTACTACACACAGGGCGACTACAACTCAGCCATTATCCAGCTCAAAAATGTGCTTCAGGACAATCCCGAGGACATTAAGGCGCGCATTTTGCTGGGGGATACTTATCTTAAAATCAAGCGACCCCTTGATGCGGTAAAGGAACTTGAAAAAGCGCAATCCATCGATGCTGACGAAACAGGCTGGGCCGCCCTCCTGAGTACGGCTTACCTAAACTCAGGACAATTGGACAAGCTGCTGGCCATGGAGAGCCTGCCTCATATCCCCGAAACGGAAAAAGCCTTGGTTCTGGCGAATATCGGGCACGGAAAACTGCTGAAAAGAGACATTGAAGGCGCTTCCGCCAGATTCGAAGAAGCTTTAACTCTTTCCGAAACGCCTATCGCAATTGTTGGCAAGGCAAGAATCGCCCTGCTTGAAGCACGCTTCGAGGATTCAAAAGCCCTCGCTGAACGAGCACTTGCCCAAGCCCCTGAAAACCTTGATGCGCTTTTTACTAAAGCCCAGGCACAATCCAATCTCGGCGAAATTGAAGACGCCATCAAAACGTTTGAAAAACTTCTATCCATTGACCCCAAGCGCCACCAGGCAAGGTACATGAAGGCTAACCTGGATTTGGCTTTAGGCAACATTGAGCAAGCCAGGTCGGACGTTGATTTGATATTAAAAGAAAAACCCGATTATGCACCCGCGAATATCGTACGCGCCCGCCTGTACCTGATGAACAATGACTTTGCGTTGGCACAACAGGCTGCGGAAAAAGTTTTAAGGCATATCCCGGAACATTTAATGACCCACTATGTGTCAGGCGCCTCGCACTACGCCCAACAGAATTATGAACAGGCAAAAATATATCTGGAAAAATTCCTGGGCACAGTTCCCTCCCATACCGTAGCCACCCGCCTGCTCGGGGCCGTTTATCTTGAACTCGGTGATGAACAGGCTGCCATCGACCTGATTGAAAGTTTTAATCGCCAGTACCAAAAAGAAGATGCCAAACTGCTCAGCATTTTAGGTACCGCTTACCTAACAACAGGGGATTTTGAAAAAGGTATTACCGCGTTAAACCGATCTCTCGAACTCGACCCCAACATCCACGATTCACGAATAAACCTTGCCTACGGCTATATCGCTTCAGGTGACCTGGACAAGGCAAGCGAAGGGCTCGAAACCTTTGCGCAAATGACCAGCAATTCGGAGAAAGCCTATACCCTGCTGATCCTGACTTACCTGAAACAGCAAAACTTTGATGAAGCCTTACGTTTAGCGAATCGTTCACTGGAAAACTATCCCGACACACCCACCTTTTATATTTTGAAAGGCCGCACCCTTGAGGCACAGGGAAACGTCGAGGCGGCTGAACGTGTATACACTGATGCGCTAAAGGCGAAGATCGATCACCTCCCTATTCATTTTGCACTTGCTCAACTACACCTGAAGGCAAGGCAAAATACACAGGCGCGGGAACATTTTCTGAAAATGAACGAATTGGAGCCCGGCCATCTTGATGCCTCAATCAACCTGGCACAGCTGGCTAACGCCGAGAACGACCAGAAAAGTGCGATCAAATGGATGGAAAGAGCCAAGGATTATCATCCGGAATCCATTAAGCCGGTAAACCTGCTGGTCACCTACTACCTGTCGATGGGCGACACCCTCAAAGCGCTTAACGAAGCAAACCGGTTTTATTCACAGAACCCCAATGACCTGGAAGCCATTTCGTTGATGGCCTTGGTCTACTCTGCCCGCAAAGACTACCCCAGCGCCAAGGAGTTTCTCAGTGAAATTCTGGCTAAAAGCCCTACGGATATTAATCACCGCCTCCAACTGGCCCAGGTTCATTTCGTTTCGAAAGAATACGATCAGGCGCTAACTCGGCTGCATGAAGTACTCCAATTGGAACCAGGCAATATCGCAGCACTTGTCGCTGAAACCAGAATTCACCTAAAAGAGGGAAATATCGCTGAAGCCCGTAAAACACGGGAACTGCTCGTCAACTATTACCCGGACAATTATGTAAACGACCAATTGCTCGGCGATATTCTGGTTGCTGAAAACAATTCGACAGGCGCCATCACAGCCTATCAGCGTGCCTTTGAACAACAAAAAACGGACTACCTGCTTGATGTACTCCTGGATCTTTATGCAGAAAATAAGCAGCCTAATGAGGCCATAAAACTGTTGGAGCAATTCCTGCTAGCATTTCCTTCGGACAATTATGCGCGCTTAAAACTAGCCGCCATGTATCAGCAGCTCGAGCTGAATAAGAAAGCCATTGCTCAATACGAACAACTTGCCAAGGCGCTTCCTGATAACGCCTTGGTACTCAATAACCTGTCCTGGCTCTATTGGCTGGATGGCAATGCCTCGGCTTTGGATACGGCCGGAAAAGCGTTCCAAATCACCTCCGACAATCCGGATATTGCCGACACCTATGGCTGGATCATGCTGCATGAAGGCAATAAACGGGAAGCCCTCAAAATACTTCAGGCTGCGGCCTCAAGTGCCCCACAAAAACCCGGCATACGTTACCACCTTGCCAAAGCGCTCGCAGACAACGGCCAGAACGATCAGGCCAAAAAAGAGTTGTCCCGTGTTCTCAGGGATTACCCTGCCTTTGAGCAAAAGACAGCCGCCATGAAATTACAGGAAGAGCTCTCCCAAACCCGATAAAGGTATAGAGCCTTATTCACAGTTCCACGCTCTCATTGCAGCCTGAAAAGCCAAGCGCCCAACACTAATTTTCGGTGACAAACAGGCTGCACTGCATCGACTTTGCCCACCCGACACTGCCTTTAGCGAGTGTTAAAAAAATTTACACTTTATCGTCGCTTTAACTTGACAGTCATTGAAAATAATAAACAACACATATATTTCTCTTTATTTTTCAAAAGGTTATAAAAATCCTTCTATATTTGGCATTTTTTATGCTTTGCATTAATCGAGAGAGGTTCCTCGATCTAAATCAATAAGGAGAGCGACAATGAGAGCACCAAGAATTTTAAAATTTTTCATAACGGCAGCATTGTCCTTTGTTATGGCGGTGCCTGTGTATGCCGCAACCGTTGCCGTAATTGGCAGCCGGTTTGAAATGCAAGTGGTTGCTGATGCCTTCAGCAATGACTTTGGCGATACGGCTACCCGTTACAACAGTGGCTGGTCAGGCTTGTCAGAAGCACAGCTGGATGAAATCTTTTCAGCAGACATTGTCTGGGAAGCCGATGTTTTTGCATCCATTCCCGCCAACGTCCAGAGCCGTATGCAAAACTTTGTCGACAACAACGGTGGCCTGTTTTTAACTGCCGAGCGCCCATGCTGTGAGCTTCATAACGACAGCATTCAAGCCCTCGCCAGAACGCTGACCGGCGACAACGGCATTCTGATTGGTGACGACGGAGACCGTAACGGCCCCCACATCTTTTCTAACAGCCCGACGACTATCCTGACTGATCCTAACGATATTCGTAACTCTCCAGCTGTTTTTGATGCGCCCGGTAGAGTTAGCCCAACCGACGGCATTAACAGCGACGCTTGCTTCATCATTTCCAACCCAAGACCTGAGTGTGCTGCCGCCGCTTGGGGTCCAGACCTGCTTGTCAACAACATGGGTCGACTGGTGATTTACGGTGATATTGACAGCCAGGATTCTTTGACTTCAGACCTGAATGGCCAACAATTCGAAAACATCCGTAGCTTCCTGCTGGCCGGCTTCAGTGGCGGTGGTGATGTCTGTGACGAAAACCCCAACCTGCCAGGTTGTGAAGACAACGGCGGCGGTGACAACGGTGGCGACAACCGCGTTCCTACCCCCGGCACCCTCGGATTACTTGGCCTGGGTTTGATTGGTGTTGCATACAGCCGTAAAAGAAAAACAAAATAAGATTTTGGTTTGAGGATTCACTCTCACAAAAACCGGCCTTTAGGGCCGGTTTTTTTTTGCAAAAAATTAAATCCTTACACTTTTATCGCTAAGCGCATTGTTGAAAAAATTTACACCTAAAAACCTCTGAAGCTAAAAACAAATTCCCCGCAAAAATAAACTCACCAAAATCAACAACTTAAAAAAATTGCTCTCACACTGGCACCTTTTATGCCTTATCCATAATAGGTATTTGCTAACCAAGGAAAGGCAAAGTCGATAATAAATGACGGTCAGTCCGATCAGGGAATTTACAGACGCCGTCCGAGTTAAAATTTCCAAGGGAGAGCAAAATGAGTATCTCAAAGTTCCTTAAGCTGCTTGCTCCAGTCGCTCTGTGCGTAGTGGTGGCCCTGCCCGTTCAGGCAGCCAACATTGCGATTGTTGGATCACGGGCTGAACTAAATACCATCGAAAGCGAGTTTATGAATAGCTTTGGTGACACCGTCACTCGTTACAATACCGGCTGGAGTGGTCTATCAAACGCCCAATTGGACTCAATTTTCTCAGCCGACATTGTTTGGGAAGGCGACATTTTTGCAGCCATACCGGCTGCCGTTCAAACCCGCATGGAAAGCTACGTTAACAATAACGGCGGCCTGTTTTTGACGGCTGAGCGCAGTTGTTGTGAAACCCACAATGGTGGCATCCAAACAGTGGCACGCAATCTAACCGGAGATAACGGAATCCTGATTGGCGGCCTGCCAGACCTGTTTGGCCACGCCTTCTCCCTGAGCCCAACCACTATTCTGACTGATCCCAACGATATTACCGGCCAGCCAGCGCTGCATAACGGGCCTGGGCGCGTACAACCCACCGGCGGGATTAACAGCGATGCCTGTTTCACGGTTTCAGAGGGAACAACCTGCACAGCTGCGGCATGGGGCCCCGATGTACTGGTTAACAACATGGGCCGACTGGTGGTTTATGGTGACGTAAACAGCCAACCCAGCCTGGTTAGCCAATTCAACGGTGACCAGTTTGAAAATATCCGCAAGTTCCTGCTAGCAGGTTTCAGTGGCGGCGGTGACGTTTGTGACGAGAACCCCAACCTACCCGGCTGTGACGGTAATGGTCAGGAGCCACCCGATGACCCAAACGTGCCAGTTCCGGGTACGCTTGGTTTACTTGGCTTGGGCCTGATTGGTCTTGCACTGAGCCGTCGCAGGAAATAATACCCGGCCCACTCCACACTCTCCCAAAAACCCGGCACATGCCGGGTTTTTTTGCTTTACTAAACCACTTTTACTCCCCATAAAAAATTATCGATTATGGTTGTAATATCCGATTAACAACCCTCGGTCTTTACATGGATATTTCAGGCTATTTACAGCTCATGACGCAAAAGGATGCGTCAAATCTTTTCTTTACCCCCCCCCGGCACTCCTGTTCTTATTAAAATCGAGGGCATTTACCAGCCAATTGCCGAACACCATCGCCTGTCTCCGCTTGAGGTAAAAGAGTTAGCTTTCTCGCTGATGAGTGAGCCCCATATGAAAACTTTCGAATCGAACTGGGAAGTCAATATGGGAGTGTCCGTTAGTGGACTTGGCCGCTTTCTGGTCAATGTCATGCGCCAGCGCGGCGAAGCCGCCATGACGGTTCGTAATGTAAAGATCAATCCGCCAAGCATTAAGGAAATCAACGTTTCTCTTAATCTTAAGGGCCTGGTCATGCAAAAATGCGGGCTGATTCTTGTTGCCGGCGCCACTGGCTCGGGAAAGTCCACAACGCTTACTTCAACGATCGACCATCGTAACAGCACCCCGCATGGTCACATCCTGACGATTGAGGATCCGATTGGATTTTTACACGCTTATAAAAATCAGTGGTCAATCAACGGGAAGTCGGCACGGACACAAAAAGTTATGGCAAGGCACTCAAAAATGCCATGCGTGAAGCGCCTGATACCGAGCATTAATGGTAAGCGCTGGCCTGCCGTAGAGATACTCGAGGATTCACCATTCATCAAGGAGCTGATAAAAAAGGGGAAATAGACGAAATTCGCGATGCCTTCGAGCGGAACCTGGAAAAGGAAATCGTGACCTTCGACCAGGCCATTTACGAACTTTATAAGAACAAGCAGATTCCCAGGGAAGAAGCCATCAGCCATGCGGACTCCTCCCATAACATGAGCGTCAAGCTCAGGTCTATGCAGGATGACAATCAACCAGCCACAGGCAATTCCGGTTTAGCCCTCAGCGATTAATTTCTTGCGACTGAGAATCAGGCACACCCGCCCCTAACAGGGTACTGGCAAGTGATGGTTTACCTGTACTTTCCAGCGCAATTTTAACCGTCATGGTCAAAGGAACCGACAGCAGCATACCAACCGGCCCGAGCACCCAGCCCCAGAAAACCAACGAAAGAAATACGATCAGCGTGGAAAGATCCAGCCCCTTACCCATCATACGAGGCTCAAGCACATTGCCAACCAATGTATTCGCTACCACATATCCCCCGGCGGTTAATAGCGCCTCGACAGGACCCAGTTGGATCAATGCCAATAAAACGGCTGGAACTGCGGCAATAATGGAACCCAGGTTCGGCACAAAATTCAGCAGGAAAGCAACCAGCCCCCACAGAACGGGGTAATCAACACCAAGAATCCATAGCCAGCAGGTTATCAGCAGACCGGTGAGCAGGCTCAATGCGGTTTTGATAGCCATGTAGCGATTAATGCTTGAGGTAAAACGCTCTATGGCCAGCAATGAATTGGAGCCTTCACCGGCAGCCCGCTGTAGCTTTGAATGGAACATTGCCGATTCGGAAAGAATAAAAATAACGGTAAGCAGGATTAAAAAAGCATTCGTCATTACATTACCGAGTGAAGCCAATGTTTTGCCGACCATGCCCATCACCGTACCAGGCTTAATGCTTTCCTGAATCTGGTCGACAGGTAGCGCAAAGCCCATACCCTCCAGCCACTGTAAAAAGCTGATGGTCAGGGAGCTAAGCTTGGCCTGATAACTGGGGAGATCCTGGGAAAAACTATTGATCGAACTGCTGACAATCGCGCCCACAGCAAATCCGAACGTTACGATAAAGGCGATGATACACAGCATGGCCAACGCCAGCGGCATGCCTCGTTTGGTTAGCCAAGCCAAGGGGGGGGCGCAAATAACAGAAATAAAAATCGATAGCAGAAAGGGAACCAGCAGCGATTCAGCCGCTTTCATACCCGCAACGACAATCACAAAAGCTGCACAACTCAGCAGAAATCGCGCCAGTGGAGATTGTTCAATGCTTACCATATAAAGTCCTTTCATGCCTTAAAGTGGTTTGGGCCCACACTTTTACCCTGTCTGGCCAGTCTTGTCCATGATGCCCGGATACAAAGCTGGTTATAGGAGACAACGATACGGTAAGATGTGCCGTCCCGATTCCAACAGGTGCTTTTTTATGTTCAAACCCAGCGCTGTATTTTTCGATCTTGATGGCACGCTCGTCGACTCTGTCGCCGATATGGCCTTTGCCGTCAGCAAAATGCTCAGCCATTTTGACCTGCCCGCCCCCGGCATTGAACAGGTCAGCACCTGGGTAGGCAACGGTGCCCAAAAACTGGTTAAACGCGCTTTAACCGGAAGCATGCACGGTGAACCGGACGAGGCGCTACTCAACCGGGCCATGCCGCTCTTTGAGCGTTATTACCATGAAAACCTGGCATTACACAGCCAGCTCTACGAGCATGTGGAGCATACCCTCGAAGCACTGAAGAGTAGCGGTATCAAACTGGCCTGTATCACCAATAAACCGGCACAATTTACCGGAATCCTGCTGGAAAACATTAATATTGCCCGGTATTTCTCGCTCGTCGTCAGTGGCGATACCCTGCCAACCAAGAAACCTCACCCCGGCCCGCTGCTTCATGCCGCTCAGGAGTTCGGGCTGCATATAGACCAGTGCCTGATGGTCGGTGATTCCAAAAGCGATATTGAAGCCGCCCATGCCGCTGGTTGTCCGGTTGTCGCCTTAAGCTATGGTTATAACCACGGCGAAGATATTCGCCAGCATCGTCCGGATATCACCATTGATAGCCTGGATGAACTGTTACCCTTGATTTCACGCTAATTGGAAATACAGCGAGCGCAACGAATGTCGGTACAAAGCACAATCGAAAGCAAACTCACCAAAGCCCTTGATCCGGAATTCTTGGAAGTCGTCAATCAAAGCCATGAACATGCCGGTCACCAGCATGGCAGCACCGACAGTCATTTTATGGTTGTCATCGTATCCAGCCAATTCGTCGGAATAAGCCGGGTCGCGCGCCATCAGCTTGTTTACCGCATCCTTTCTGAGGAGTTACAAAGCCCGGTGCACGCGCTCGTGGTAAAAACCTATACGCCCGATGAGTGGCTAAAAATAGCCGTTTCAAACTAATCTGCCCCCTCAACAGTTTTTCCCGCACCTTACTCTGAGTCAATAAGTACGTAACTTGTGGGAGGCAGTAATGGAGGCAGAAGCCAGCGACCACCTGTCGGCCTATATGCTTGAGCAGGACATTGCCAGCGGCCCGCATTTTGAACAGCCTTGGCATAGGTATAGAACCAACAACACCCATCATTTCAGGCGGCATGAATGCGTTCAGGGCGCTGAATTTCTTTGAAAACCTCGGGCACGGCAAAGTCATGATAACCGCAGGCGGCGACTAGGGTCACCTCGATGACCCTCCCGAAGGCGCCCGCTCTATTTACCAAGCTTACCAATGCGGGTTATCCGGAGCCGGTCCGTTTCAGTACGGCAAAGAGCACCGGCAGCTTGCCCGGGCCTTGGAATCGTTTTCAGACGATGCGGATGCCCGATTTGCTGGATGGCGTAGCGCTTTCCGTGTAAGCTAGGCGCCTTCAACAAGGGCTTCAAAATTAGTCACTACCGGCTAATTCAGCGTTGCCTGCAAAACCCATTCGATGTAACGGAGAAAGTCTTAAAATGGCTCTAGTCTCGCTTAAACAACTGCTCGATTACGCCGCCGACAACAGTTTTGGTATTCCGGCCTTTAACGTTAACAACCTGGAACAGATGCGCGCCATCATGGAAGCGGCTGACGAGACCGACTCCCCAGTCATCGTGCAGGCTTCTGCCGGTGCCCGTAAATATGCCGGCGCTCCCTTCCTGCGCCACCTGATTCTGGCCGCCGTTGAAGAATTCCCTCACATCCCTGTGGTGATGCACCAGGATCATGGCAC
Organism: Pseudomonadales bacterium; assembly: GCA_041395865.1. GTDB lineage: Bacteria > Pseudomonadota > Gammaproteobacteria > Pseudomonadales > IMCC2047 > IMCC2047. Next base: position 55,479 of record JAWKZQ010000009.1, on the reverse strand, counting down.
CAGCCCTGCTGTTTGCCAGCGTTCCATCCAACTGGGATTCAGCTCCGTCATGATGGACGGTTCCCTGCGCGAAGACGGGAAAACCCCCTCTTCCTACGAATACAACGTTGACGTAACCCGCCGCACAGTCGATATGGCTCATGCCTGCGGCGTATCCGTTGAAGGTGAACTGGGTTGCCTGGGCTCACTGGAAACCGGCCAAGCGGGTGAAGAGGATGGCGTTGGCGCCGAAGGCACCCTGTCACACGAGCAAATGCTGACAGATCCTACCGAAGCCCGCGATTTCGTCGAAAAGACCAATGTGGACGCCCTAGCCATTGCCATCGGCACCTCACACGGCGCCTACAAGTTCACTCGCCCGCCCACCGGCGACATTCTGGCGATTGACCGCATCAAGCAAATCCATGCGGCGATTCCAAACACTCACCTGGTCATGCACGGCTCGTCCTCTGTACCCCAGGACTGGCTGGCCGTGATTAACGAATACGGCGGCGAAATTCCGGAAACCTACGGGGTGCCCGTTGAGGAAATCTGCGAAGGCATCAAGCACGGCGTTCGCAAGGTCAATATCGATACTGACCTGCGCTTAGCTTCCACCGGTGCGATCCGCCGCTTCCTTGAGCACAACAAAGCGGAATTCGATCCACGTAAATACCTGAAAGAAACCGTCGCAGCGATGAAAGATATTTGTAAGGCCCGTTACCAGGCCTTTGGCTGTGAAGGCCATGCCAGCAAAATCAAACCGGTTTCCCTGGAAGAGATGGCAGCACATTACAACCTGAAATAAACCCTTTCAGCTTGTGATAAGCCGCAGTGATTAAAACACTGCGGCTTTTTTTTGCCCGGATAAAGGCCGCGGTTCACCACAAATGAAAAATATTCGCGTCGGGGTGTTATAACCTTAAGAAGATTTACACCCGAGAGTTCCATGAGCCGGCAACATCCCATTATCGCTATTACCGGATTCTCTGGCGCGGGCACCAGTTATCATGAAAATACTGGAAAAGTAGGTCAAAAGCCGCCGGAGCAGAAGTCGCTCTACCCGCGACAAAACGAATAAAATACAGTCGCGCTCTACGCCACCAGATTTCACTTTACAGAATGGGCATTATTCAGTGTCGCTCGGCGTGCATAATCCAACACGGCCTGGGTTTCAGCACGGCTGACAGACGGGTACTTCGCGATAAAGCTGTCAATGTTTTCTCCAGATTCAAGGTAATCAAACAAATACTTTACGGGTACGTCGGTTCCGGAAAAAACCGGTGTTCCATCTAAAATATCGGGGTTTGATTCAACCAAACGCTCAAGGTCATACATAGCCACCCTCCAACGCTTTGATTTTTTCTTCAAATTTATTAGACAACCAATCTGCCGGGCAATTAGTCTTAAGCGGACAAATACCTATGAAATAAAAGCACTAACATAGAGAGAAAATTTATGAGTACCCAGGACACCTGCTGCACGATCGTACCCTACTTCAATGTTCAACCCGAGCAAATGACCGCCTTCAAAGCGCTCTGTGAGCAGTTTGTCGCCAAAAGCCGAACCGAAGACGGCTGCCTTTATTACGGTTTCAGCTTTAACGGCAATGAAGCTCACTGCCGTGAAGGCTATAAAAATGCCGAAGCCGCCCTGGCACATTTGGAAAATATTGGTGATTTACTGGAACAGGCATTGCAGATTTCTGAGCTGGGCCGCCTGGAAATTCATGGCCCGGAAGCTGAACTGGAAAAATTAAGGGGGCCGCTTGCCGAATTACCGGCCCGTTTTTTCACGCTTGAATACGGGTTTAGAAACTAAACTTTTCACATAACAACTGAGCGGTCTAATGCTCAAAAAAACAAATTCTCAGGCCTTACTCCATTTTTTTGGGCATTTGTAAGGCCTTTTTCCTCTTTTTTCATAAAAAAACACGCTTTTTAGCGCTTTCAGTTACTATTCCAGGCTGGATTCCAGAATATAAATCAATGTAATCTTATAGAGTTTTGTACTGGTAAAGCTGAAAGAGCCAGAAAAACAACACCCTATAAAGAAAATCAAGGGCTGATAAAAAAATCAAGTGGGAGCATGACAACATGGCAATAGATCTCGAAAAATTTGCTAAAGACAATGGCATCAAATATTTTCTGGTGAGTTTTGTGGACCTGTTTGGCGTATTACGTTCCAAACTGGTGCCGACTCGCGCAATTAAAGGCATGCAAAAAAACGGCGCGGGTTTCGCCGGCTTTGCGGCCTGGCTGGATATGACTCCGGCTCACCCGGACGTAATGGCCATTCCGGATCCTGACAGCCTTATCGTTCTTCCCTGGCAACGTGATGTCGCCTGGGTAGCCAGCGACCTGTACCTGGACGGTAAACCGCTGGAAGCCTCTCCCCGCGTCGCCCTCAAAAACCAAATCGCCAAAGCTGCAAAAATGGGTTATTCCTTCAAAACCGGCGTTGAGTGCGAGTTCCACCTGATTAAAGCCGACGGTTCCGACATCTTCGACGAACGCGATACACAGGAAAAGCCCTGCTACGACCAAAGTGCGCTGATGCGTCGTTATGATGTTATTTCAGAAATCTGTGACGCCATGGTCGAACTGGAATGGGGTTCCTACCAGAACGACCACGAAGATGCGAATGGCCAGTGGGAAATGAACTGGGAATACGACGATGTGCTCAAAACGGCCGACCGCCACGTATTCTTCAAATACATGGCCAAAACCGTTGCCGAAAAACACGGTATGCGCGCCACCTTCATGCCCAAGCCTTTCATGCACCTGACCGGTAACGGCTGTCACATCAACTGCTCCCTGTGGGATAAAACCGGTAAGAAAAACGTCTTCCAGGACCCCAAAGGTGAGTTGGGATTGAGCGAAACGGCTTACCACTTCCTCGGCGGCACCCTGGCTAATACAGAAGCCCTGTGCTCCATCTTCAACCCAACCGTCAACAGTTACAAACGCATTAACGCGCCTGTAACAACCTCAGGTTCAACCTGGGCACCAAACACCATCACTTACGGTGGTAACAACCGCTCTCACTTGGTTCGTATTCCGGAAGGCAACCGCCTTGAATTCCGCCTGGCCGATGGCGCGATGAACCCTTATCTGGCACCCGCCGCCCTGCTGGCCAGTGGCCTGCAGGGTATCGAACAGAAAACCGACCCGGGTAAGCGCCTGGATATCGACATGTACACCGAAGGCCATAAGGTTCGCGGCGCCAAAAGGCTGCCCTCGAACCTGCTTGACGCGCTGCGCCTGACTCAGAAGAACAAGCGTGTACGTGAATGTCTGGGTGATGAGCTGATCGATGCCTACACCAAACTGCGTTTGGAAGAATGGCAGCAATACGCTCACCACCTGAGCCCATGGGAGCGCGAGAACACGCTGGATTGCTAATCCTGGGTTTTACCTCTTAAGCTCAACAAAAGGCGGGGATGCCAATGCATCCCCGCCTTTTTTATGACCAAGTCACCGTCCATACCAATTCCTGAAAATAACCTGATAGCCAAACAAACAGACTAAACCGCCAACGATACCCGCCAAATGAGCCTCAGGATAAGCTGGCCAGCCAGAGGTCACTAACCACCCGTCCGTTGTTCCTATTTCCCAACTTACTTTCGCACAACAAGCCAATACGGGTGCAACGCTATAAATGCCCCTGTTAGATTGCCAGTGTTGCCAAAGCGCCACGGTTAAAGGTGCAAACAGGAGTCCAGACAAACCACAATAAAAATCAAGCGTAGACCAGGGGGAAAGTAATAAGGTATCGACCGCCAGCGCACCCGCAACGATCGAAGCAAGTAAGACACCCCGCGAATAGCATTCCACATAAGCGGCAATGCAGATAAAAGCGAGCACATCCCATAACAGGTGACTGGGACTGCTATGAACCAGGTGGCCTGTAATGAGCCGCCACCATTCGCCTTCCCCGATCGCCTGCCTGTCAAAACAAAACCATGCAAGGCTTCCAGGAACAAGATAAGCGACAACGACAAGCGCAGCTAAGGTAAAACTACACCAGGGCAATCGGAATAAAACCTTGCTTCCCCCCCGTTTTGAGCGGGGGAAAAGCAAAGCTTGACGATGTAACCAGCGTACGGATGACAACACGCGAATGGCCCTACTGTGCTGCTTTAAATTTTCTGTAGCCAGAAACAAATAACACCAGCATTAGCAGCAAAGCCCATGGCCCGACAGCGCCACCGCCCACGCCCGCTCTCGGCCGGCTGAACATAGGTTGGGCCTGATCGACGCGATTATCCTGTACGTCCTGCTGCTTACGCAGCTCACGCGCCGCCTGTTCCTCCAACACACGAGTTTGGTTATTGCGATCAATACCCAACCCCAACGCCTTAAACACAGCATCGTCAACAACCAGCATTGAGGTGTAATCGGTCACCAGGCCATATTCCAGGGCAACATCCGTGATTGCCTGCTCAGTATCAGCACTGGCCCCGAAGTAATCCAGCTGTGTCTGCAGGCTCTCAATCTGGGCAAAGGCCCATAAACGCTCCAGTTCCGGGTTTCGGTTATTGTTATCTGGCAGGACAAAGCGTGTTTGATAACGTCGGTTCTCGCCCGCGATCCGTCCTGTCAATTCAACCTCGACGTCTCCACCCTGCCAATAATGGCCGAAGACAACTAACTGCTGGCCTCGGTAGAGACTGTTGATCCGGGAGGGCGTCACATCGGTCACGCGATTGCCTTTGAATTTCAGCTCAACATCGCGAAGCGCCTGGTGAGTCATTTTTCCCGTAGCCAGCATCAGCTGCCCAACGATATCATCGGCGTTTGAAATTGACTGGGCAAAACCGTTAGAAATCTGCGCCATGCCCTCTAACAAAGGACGATTGGCGCTATTGCCCATAATAAAGGTGAAAAGGCGCACATCCTGCTTTTCCAGCAGTCGGAAAAACGCTTTTTTCTCAGTAACGCCAACATTTGCGACGCCATCAGTCACCAGAATAATCGCCGCGCTCCGGTCTGAATCCAGGTGATTTAATCCCATTTTCAAGCCCGCATAAAGGTTCGTACTGCCCTGGGGTTGAAAGTTTTCCAGACGGTTTAAAACGGCTTCTACAGACTGCGGCGTAACCGGCTGGAAACCACCACTGAAGTCCGTGGCACGGCTGTTGAACATCACCACCCGAAAACGATCCAATGAGCTCAATTTACCGAGCCCCTGGCGTACGCCCTCGACAAGCGTCGCAAACTTACCCTGCATGGAGCCGGAAATATCCAGGATAAAGACCCAGTCACGCCCCTCCTGAAGCGGCGCGAGGTCATCACCCGGCGTCAGCGTCAACATAAAGGTGCCTTTGCCTGCCGCTTTCGAACGCTCCTCCCCATCCGACGAGCGATAGGCCAGCAAATCCAGGGCGGCAGGAAGTCCTTCAACATGGCGCCAATAGACCAGAATATCCTTATCCAGAAAAGCAACCGGCATCGCCCTTTGATCAGAACCGGATAGGCCCTGCGCTTCGCCGGTATTATCAGCAAGATCCTGGTTAGTTGCCCCACGGCTGTTGCTTAACGAAAGGTTCCATTCCTTATCACTAACCCGGTCGATTTTCGCATTGGGGTGGTTGGGTAATCGCAGCGCATCAATGGGGTAGCTGGAGCGAAAGCTCAAATTAAAACTGAACTGCTCCAGAACCTGCTCATTGCGCGACCAGAAGGCCAGTTTCGCCTCGTCGACCCCGCCTTCTTCCAGCGGGTAAACATAGCGACCGATGCCCGTATCAACATGGGCAGGTTGTAAATACACCAGGCGAATTCTCACATCGCTTTGGGGCATAACCTGAGCAATGCTGATATCAAAGGTTTTATAGGCGTCCTTTTCAACCAAAGATGCTTGCTGCCCGGCCTGTTTCTGCTGTTCGTAAACCTCTCTGGCCTGCTGTTTTTCAACGACCTCGCCGATAACCGGATTGCCGTTAATCCAGTAAATGAACTCGCCAACGGCAGCCTTTTCGGGTACGGGAAATGAATAAACAGCTTCCAGGTTTTGGTTGTTTGGATTACGGAAAACCTGCTCAACCGTCGTAGTGGCGTAACCATCCTCAATCACCACGTCTACATGGTGTTCTATAACCTGCAGATCCGGCAGCTGACTATTCACTGGCTTAAGTAATCCGGCGGCATAAACCTGACCGGAAAAAACGACTAAGAGTGTCAGCAACAAATGGCTGAATCGATAGGAATGCTTCATCGCAATCTTCTCCTTCCTCAGATAAATTGGGTTATTGCGAGAAACATTCTGTGACTGGAACAGGTAGGATGATAGCGAATTGGAAAAAGTCGCGGGAGGCGCAACGCAGAGTCGCAAATAACAAGACTCAATCAAAAAGCAACACGAAACAAACTATATAAATTACTTCACATTAAATTTTTATCTATTTGATTTATATCTAATTAAATAGATAAAACCTTATCCCTTTCTTAAACCCTCAAAGATACTGTACTGCCATTGTCGAATGGCAAGCACTACGCTTGTACCGTTACGTTGCTCCATGGGCAACGCCGAATCGTCGACACACAGGTGGTCAAACTCCCTGGCCAAGCGCTGCATTTTCCGCTGAAACTCCGCATTGCTGCCATCACTCAATAGGCCATTTAAAACAATGAGTTTTTCATGGGCTTTATCAAAGCGGCAATTGAAAAAGTCTTGTTGCACGCGGTGATGGAAAAATCGCTGTATTGGCCCATTGGGCAACCAGTTAAAGTTTGCAGCCACTCGCAGCTTGATACGATTTCCTGGCAACAACTCGATAATTTTCAATCGATCCAACTTGGCGAGTTTCTGAATACATTCAGCTTCACTGATCTCATAACGCCGTAGAATTTCGTCATAGCTAAAACCGTGAATCACACAAACCGCAATAAGCAACAGCAACAGATCACCGGCTATCTCCTTTTCCTGCGCTTCACTCAACTGGGAAAGACGCTCCTGTTCCTGATTCATGGCAGCAACCAGGTCCGATAGCTCCATGCCGAGCATATCGCAGATACACGCCAGCCGCTGCAGCGTAAAGTTCTCTTCTGCGAAAAGGCGTTTTACAGATGCCTCGCTTAACTCTAAGCAACCGGCAACATCAGCATAGGTCTTATCATTTGCCTTCAGCTGTTTTTTCAAGGTCTTAACCAGTGCGTGGATTTGGGCCATAGTCAAGTTTCTCTCGCGAAAGGTATTAAAAAACAATACTTGTTATAGCAGTTTTCGCAACCTTTCATTTAAAAGTTGCGGTACTAACGGTTACCCTTACAATTAAATCCATAACAAAACGGATCTATGACCCACGGAAAAAAACCTATGACAAAGTTGTTGAAAATTGCCGGCGCACTGCCCTTTTTAGTCATCGTTTTTCTCAACGCCTTTGTAGACCTGGGCCACAAAATTACGATTCAGAATACGGTTTTTAAAGTCTATGACGGTGATACCCAGGTTATTCTTACCGCCATCGTCAACGGGTTGATTCTGTTACCCTTTATCCTGCTGTTCAGCCCCGCCGGATTCATTTCCGACAAATATCCCAAAAGCCAGGTTATCCGGATTTCAGCATTAATTGCCCTGATTCTCAGCGGTGGAATTACCCTCTGTTATTACCAGGGCTGGTTCTGGCCCGCCTTTGTGATGACCTTCTTGCTTGCGATGCAATCAGCTTTTTATTCGCCCTCAAAGTACGGTTATATCAAACACCTGTTTGGCAAAGACAACCTTGGACAGGCCAACGGCTACGTTCAGGCGGTAACCATTATCGCCATCCTGTTAGGTACCTTTGCCTTTTCAATTCTGTTTGAATCGCGCTTTCCCACAGGCTCCCGGGAGACATCAGCCATTCTCCAGGCTATCGCACCGATTGGCTGGTTACTGGTTATCAACAGTTTCCTCGAATTATTGCTGGCATTTCGCCTGCCCTGCTTTAAGGCGACCGATAAGCAAGCCAGTTTCGATTGGTCTGCCTATGTCAGGGGCCGGATGACCCGGGAAAAACTAAAACCGGTGCTCAGCCGCGATGAAATACGTTTATCCATCATTGGCCTGTCCGTGTTCTGGTCTGTGGGCCAAGTCATGCTGGCAGCCTTTCCAGCCTTTGCAAAAGAGTCGATTGGCGTCACCAACACGATCGTTATACAGGGTATTCTGGCGTCGACAGGCATTGGCATCGCGATCGGCTCAATGCTGGCCGCACGCTTTTCCAGACACCACATTGAAACCGGTTTAATTCCAGTCGGCGCCATCGGAATATGCTTTGGCCTGTTCTGGGTGCCGCACCTGGAAAGCGTTACTTCACATGCCATTAATTACTTTTTCATCGGCATGATGGGCGGCCTGTTCATCGTACCGCTTAACGCCTTGATCCAGTTTTACGCCAGCGAAAACGAACTGGGCAATGTCATTGCTGCTAACAACCTGTTCCAGAACCTCAGCATGACGACTTTCCTCATCATTACCGTAGGCTTTGCCCTGCTCGGATTTGGCAGCAAAAACTTACTCATTTCCATCAGCTTCATCGCCTTGATTGGCACCGCTTATACCATCTATCGCCTGCCACAAAGCCTGGTGCGCTTTGTACTCGGCATGGTGGTTTCGCGCATTTACCGGGTCAACGTACAAAACCTCCATAACATGCCGGAAAAAGGTGGCGTCCTATTACTTGGCAACCATATCAGCTGGGTGGACTGGGCCATCATACAAATCGCCAGCCCACGTCCCATCCGTTTTGTTATGATCAAAAGCATTTACGAACGCTGGTACCTGAAATGGTTTTTCAAAATTTTCGACACCATTCCCATCGAACAGGGTGCCGGTAGCCGAAAATCCCTTGGGCGTGTTACTGAGTTATTAAATCGCGGCAAGGTCGTGTGCCTGTTCCCCGAGGGAAGCATCAGCCGTACAGGACACCTGGCAGAGTTCCGCCGCGGTTATGAGAAAGCCTGCGAACAGGCAAATGAGGAGGTGGTTATACTGCCCTTCTACCTCCGCGGACTGTGGGGTAGCCAGTTCTCCCGCTCCTCGGATAAGCTGAAAAACAATCGTAGCTCAGGGTTAACGCGCGATATTATCGTTGCCTTTGGTGAGCCCCTGAACAAAAACACAACAGCGGATGTATTAAAGCGCCGAGTCTTCGACCTCTCCATTACATCCTGGCAGGAGTACGCCGAAACGCTGCCGACGCTTCCAGACGCCTGGATTGATACCGTCAAGGCCATGGGTAACGAAATGGCGATCGCCGATACGCTCATCAGTGCCCCGCTTTCGGCAAACCAGGCTTTAACTGCCGCAATTGCCTTTGCGCGCCGTATTCGAAAACTCAGCCCCGAACAAAATATCGGTTTGCTGTTGCCGACCAGCGCCGGTGGCATGCTGGCTAATATGGCAACCCTGCTCTGTGGTAAAACGACGGTTAACCTGAACTTTACCGCCAGCCAGGAAAGCCTCTCCAGCGCGGTAAAAGAAGCAGAAATCAGGACCGTTTATACCTCAGAGCGTTTTTTGAAAAAACTGGCCGACAAAGGTGTGGATCTCTCCCTTCTACTGGCCCAGGTTAAAGTGGTCTATCTTGAGCAGTTGAAACAGGAAATCAGCAAAGCTGAAATGCTGCGTACCTGGCTAACCGTTAAATTGCTTCCAGCCAGCTGGCTGAAGACCTTTTATTGCCACGCCAGAGACGCCGATGAAACTGCCGCCATCCTGTTTTCCAGCGGTAGCGAAGGAAGCCCCAAGGGCGTGATGCTGAGTCATCGCAATATAATGGCGAACCTCAAACAGGTTTCAGACGTTCTGAACACCGAGGAACAGGATGTCGTCATGGCCTGCCTTCCCCTTTTCCACGCCTTTGGCCTGACCGTCACCCAGTTCATGGCGCTTATTGAGGGCTTACCGGTCGTTTGCCACGCGGATCCGGCCGATGCACTCAACATTGCCAAGGCTATCGCCAAATACAGAGCCACCCTGCTCTGCGGCACTTCAACCTTTTTCAGGCTCTATATTAAAAACAAGCGTATTCACCCGCTCATGCTGAGCAGCTTGCGCATTACCGTAGCTGGCGCGGAAAAGCTGGCGCCTGAGGTTCGAGACGCGTTTAAACTAAAGTTTAACAAGGACATACTTGAAGGGTATGGCGCAACCGAAACCACGCCGGTTGCCAGCGTAAATCTGCCCGATGTACTGGATTTCAACTATTGGCAGGTCCAGGTGGGTAACAAACAGGGATCCGTGGGTATGCCGTTGCCAGGTTCAAACTTCAAAGTTGTCGACCCGGAAAGCTTCGAAGAACTTCCAACAGGCAAAGCGGGCATGATATTGATTGGCGGAGCCCAGGTCATGAAAGGTTATCTCAATAACCCGGAAAAAACCGCCGAGGTGATTAAGGAAATCGAAGGCGGACGCTGGTACGTGACCGGAGATAAGGGTTATCTCGACGAAGACGGATTCCTGACCATTGTCGACCGCTACTCACGCTTTGCCAAGCTGGGCGGAGAAATGATCAGCCTGACTGCTGTTGAGGAAAGTGTCCGCGCGGCATTCGCCGATCCCGAAGCCGAGGTGGTAGCCGTTAACCTGCCCGACAGCAAGAAAGGCGAGAAAATCACGCTACTCTGTGCCGCGGACTTTAATGCCGAAACCCTGCGTCAGAACATGCTCGCTCAGGGTTGTAATCCCTTGATGATTCCCGCCGACTATTATCGCATCGACGCTGTACCTAAACTGGGCTCAGGTAAAACTGATTTCAAACAGGCCAAACTATTGGCACAGGAACTGGCTGGCTGATGTTATGCTCAAAAACATCGGCAAGTGCCTGCTATTGGTATGCTCCATGATAAACACCCTCGACACAGAGGCTAGCGATTGCGTCATCCTGTTACACGGCTTGGCACGTACCGCATCGTCCATGGAAAAGATCGAATCACGCCTGTTCGACGCAGGCTATCGTGTCGTCAATGTGGATTATGAGTCGCGTAAATACCCGATAGAAAGTCTGGCCGAGCTGGCCATAAATAGCGGGTTACAACAATGTCGCCGTCAGCCAACTGGAAGAATCCATTTTGTAACACACTCGCTGGGAGGAATTCTTGTTCGCCAGTACCTCAAACAACAACGTATTCCCGAGCTACACCGAGTCGTTATGCTCGGCCCGCCCAATCAAGGCAGTGAAGTCGTGGATAAACTGCGCGATATGCCCGGCTTTGAAGCGCTGAACGGACCGGCAGGATTACAACTGGGTACCTCTGATGAAGATATCCCCAGGCAACTGGGACCCGTTGACTTCGAACTGGGCGTCATCGCTGGTACCCGCAGCATCAACCTGATCCTTTCTACTTATCTGCCCGATACCGATGATGGTAAGGTCAGGGTTACCAGCACCAAGGTTGAAGGCATGCGCGATTTTATCGCCCTGCCCGTCACACACCCAATGATGATGAAAAACAAACAGGTTATCAGGGAAACGCTGCACTTCCTGAAACATGGCAACTTCAGTCACCTCGCAACGGTTTCGCCGACTGATCATTTTTAAGCTCAAAAAAAATCCGGCCGAAGCCGGATTTTTTCTTTCGAGCAGTTCTCTGAGAACCAGGCTCTGTTTCTGCTTATTTTGCTCTCTCTGAGTGAGGTGCAACGTCAGCCTCAATACCCCAGTAAACAACGTCCAGACCTTTCGCCTGATCTTCGTCAGAAACACGCAGCCCTGTTGTAACTTTCAGGATTGGCGTCAGAATCAAAGCGGTCAGGATACCAGCACCCAGACAAACAGCCACACCCGCCAGCTGCATCACCAGGCTGATTTCACCGTGTTGGAACGCATAGGCACCCTCTTCGAAGCCCAGGTAACCACCACGAGGCGTACCTGCGAACAGCAGACCCACCATGATGAAGCCGTAAGTCGCAACACCACCGAACAGAGGAATCAGCTTGTGTTCGTCGATGTGCAGCTTCTGAGTCAGCTCATAAACAAAGTAAGCGATGAACGGCGCACCAGCGGCAACCAGGAACATTTCCCATGGCACGTACACGTCAAAACCAGGCGCACCGGAAACATAACCGGCCAGAGGGCCCAGCAGCAGGTAGCTGTACTTGCGTTTTGCGTAAGCAATGATGGCACCCGTAATGGCACCGCCCGCCCAGGCAGCCACGTAATTGTTGAAGGTGATACCCACACTGGTGTCAGCCATAGTCACACTCACCGCCAGCGCTTCAGGATCGAAGAAGAACAGGCAGGACAGGATAACCATAGGCAGGCCAGCGAAGATCAGCATAATACCAGTAGTCGCCAGACCCAGGTTTGGCACCAGGTACTCACCAACCTCAGGGTGAGGCGTGAACATACCAGGACGTTGACCCAGCACCTTCGCAAATACCAGCGCCATACCGGCTGGGAACAGGTAAACGAAGCCGGCACCGAAGAAATCGTGGAAACCCGCATTAGTCAGAGGACCGACAGAACCCCAGCACCACCAGCTCAGTACAGAAGAAACCAGCGTGGCAACGGCACAGGTGATGTAGTACGCAGAGGCTTTCATACGCTCGGAAACCGCGAAGTGCAGCAGAACGTTGATGATACCGGCGAACACAGCCAGGAAGAAAATAAAGATCTGGAAGTTGTTCAGTCCTGGGAATACGGCAGGATCAACATGCTGCGCCAACGCGTTCACCATGTCGCCGCCAATCCACAGCGCCTTGATCGAATCCATGAAGGCAACGGAAGCCGGATAATCCGGGCCTTGGTACATGATATAGTACTGAGACGCCCAAATGGCGAAACCAATCAGGAAATAAACAACAACACCGATGAAAAAGCCGACCAGCTTTTCCACTGTGGCGTTGAAAACGTTACGACGGCGAATACCACCGGAATCAACCAGCAGTAGGCCTACTACAACAAAAATTGCTCCAACCGTACCGGAAGCGTAAAGAAGGTTTTGCAAGAGCTGGTTAGTCGTAACCTGCTCGGCAAATATTGCGACTTCAGACATAGGTAAATCCACGTATTAATTAATAATTATTTGTGAGTTTCGCTGCGAGTGGTTTCCCCTCCACCACAGCAAGGCCAGAATCTATGCTTCACAGGGGGGGCAAGTCTATTGCCAGAAATAATTACCCCTTTATGGGTAACCCGTAACAATTCTTCTAAGCAAAAAAAGCGATACGACGGCCTAAATAATCTCTAACAAAACTTAAAATCAGTAACTTATATTCCTCCATTCTTTCACCTTAGGGATATACCCACAGCATGTTTTCACTATGTGGCGATCAACAGATTGGTGGCATATAACCGAGTTTATTGGCTCCCTGAGAAGCAAAAATATAGTTTCCTGCGCTCTCGCCGCCTAATCGCCCCCACCACCACAACTAACGCACTAGCAACCGGCTTTGCTTCAAAAGCCATAAATCAAGCGGCCGGTATTGCTGATCTAAAACCTCAATCCGCTCAACTGCGTTCTTAAGGAAAACATGACCAGGGCGACCATTTCAATGAAGGCGAAAATACAATAAAGAGGCTTTATCGCCAGTGGTAATACCTCCATCTACCGACAAGCGTTACTGCCAGCACTTCAATCATGCGCTCGAGACATACACTGCTGTGCTTACGCATCATTTTCGAATCTCTCAGGTCTATTCCCAGGCAATAGCCTTTCTACCGCACGCCTAGCGCCAGCATGGTAAAAAACACCAGGCTTTACCTTCAAGGCATTTATTAAAGAAAAGTGTTTTCCACATATTCTGTGGATAAGTTTGGGAATAAGACTTGGGTAGGTGCCCTAACCGGGCGTCAGCGCAGGGATTCCTGAAAATTGCTCACTATTTAGCCAATCAAAAATAATACTTATTTATCAATTAGTTATATTAGTCAAGAGCCTTGAAAGTAAAAATCAGTGTGTTTGTATTATCCAACGGACACACCTGCTACGGCGTGTGCACAAAAAAATAATTCCAAGTTGTTTTTTCATAAAAAAGCGCTCGAATTTAAAAAAATAAGCGGAAAAGTCCTGAAGTAAACCCTCATCGTTTTCAGGCCTCATGCTCAAAATCTGCCCGACACTGATTTGAGGCCAAGCCCAAGCTGGCGCTATGATAGCCAAAGGTAATCGTTTCGCCATATCTCCTTTCTGGAGGGAAAGCTCATGCCTAACGAGTTGGTAATACGCCACATGTCCCGCCTCGAAATGGACCAGCTGATCGACTGGGCTACGCTCGAAGGCTGGAATCCGGGTCTTCATGACGCCGAACTGTTCTGGGCCAATGATCCTGAAGCCTTTATTGCCGCAAACCTCGAGAGTGAGTTAATTGGTGGCGGCGCCATCACCTCCTACAGCGGCGAGTTCGGATTTATGGGCTTTTTCATTGTACGCCCCGAATTTCGCGGCCATGGTTTTGGCAACACCCTCTGGCACGCTCGCCGCGACAGACTCATCAACCGGCTGCGTCCGAGTGCAACAATTGGCATGGATGGCGTCTTTAACATGCAGGAATACTACGCCAAGGGCGGTTTTGTCTTTTCCCATCGTAACCTGCGATTTTGTCACGAAGAGTCCGCATCAACGACAACCCTGCCGGTTAGTGATCCGCATATTGTTCCACTGACCGGAATTCCCTTTGAGCAGCTACTCAATTACGATCGCTCCTGTTTCCCCGCCCTTCGCCCAACGTTTCTGGAGGGCTGGATAAAGCAGCCCGATTCACTTGCCCTCGGCTACCTGCATGATAATCAGTTGCAAGGTTATGGCGTGGTAAGGCGCTGCCGGGAAGGTCACAAGATCGGCCCCCTGTTCGCCGACGATGCCAAAATTGCCAACAACCTTTATACCCGACTGGCCAACTTCGCAAGCGGCGGTCCGGTATTCCTTGATGTACCGGAAAACAATCCCGGGGCGATGGCGCTGGCAAAACGACATAGGATGTCCGAAGTCTTCGGCTGTGCACGCATGTACCTAGGTCCTTTCCCGGACATCAATCATGCCCGCATCTTCGGCATCACGACCTTCGAGTTAGGCTAATGAGCCAACGCGACCTGATCGGGTACGGCGCAAAGCCTCCTCATCCCCACTGGCCAGGAGATGCACGAGTTGCCGTTCAGTTCGTTCTCAATATCGAAGAAGGCGCCGAATCGAGTCCTCTTAATGGCGATACCGTTTCCGAATCCTATTTACACGAACTGCCTGGGCGTCCACTTCGCACCGCCGAACGGGATCTGAGCGTTGAAAGTATGTATGAATACGGCTCGCGTGCCGGAGTATGGCGAATCCTGGAGCTGTTCAATACCCGTAACCTACCTCTGACCGCATTCGCTACCGGCATGGCATTGGCGCTTAATCCCGAGATTGGCCAGGCTCTCCGTTCAGCCGATCACGAAGTCGCCGGGCACGGCTACCGCTGGCTGGACTATCGCAACATTCCTGAAACGGAAGAACGCCAGCATATCCGCAAAACCCTGGACATCATTGAACAAACCTGCAAAAAACCGGCTGTCGGCTGGTACACCGGGCGCGTTAGCCGCAATACGCGCCGATTGTTAATTGAGGAAGGCAGCCTGCTCTACAGTTCCGACGCCTACAACGATGACCTGCCCTATTGGATTGCCAGCACCCCGCCACACCTTATCATTCCCTATACGCTGGTGAACAACGATGTTCGCTACCTGCTGCCAACAGGTTTTGCCAGCGGCAATGATTTTTTCGAACTGCTCAAGGATGCCTTCGACCAGCTATGGCATGAAGGGAGCGAACATCCGAAAATGATGAGCATCGGCTTGCACTGCCGTATCAGTGGCCACCCGGCAAGAGCCAAAGCCTTGGCACGCTTTCTTGATTATGTACAGGAGCATAAACAGGTATGGATTTGCCGGCGCGAGGATATTGCCCGGCACTGGATGGCAAAGTACCCCGCCAGAGGCTCGCCCTGAACGCTCTTTTGCGCCGAATCGTTTTACAACCCCAGAGTAGATCCAGCCTCCTATTGAGCCAACCTCATCCCTTAACAACAAACGCCCCGCCAAGAGCAATGGAAGCGCCATTTATAAAAAATCCGCCAATAATGTGCTGACAGTTCATAGAAAGAGTTTCTATACTTGGGACTCCTATGACAGGAAAAACGAAACAAAGAAGGAATTTAGCTATGATAAAACCACTTTTAATTGGATCACTGATGATGAGCGTCAGCTCCCTGGCAATGGCAACCGACTCGGGTCCTGGCTGTGGGTGGGGTTCCATGTTATTCGAAGGTCAATCCGGTGTTGCTCCACACGTCGTTGCGGCAACGACCAACGGCACATCCGGTAACAACACCTTCGGTATGACGTCAGGTACCAATGGTTGCGATACCTCACAAACGATTGACTACACCGGCACCAGTGCCGTGGTATTCCACAACATGGATCGCCTTTCCAATGATATTGCTAAAGGTGATGGCGAAATCCTCTCTACCCTGGCTGCCGTAATCGGTATTGAAGAGCAGGATGTTCCTGTCTTCAAACGCGTCATGCACGAAAACTTTTCATCCATCTACGCTTCCAGCGATGTTACCAGCGAACAGGTTGTTGATAGCATTATTGCCTTAATGGCAAAAGACGAAGCGCTGTCTAAATACGTATAAACGTAAATTCGTTACCGACAGCTTCGGCTGTCGGTAACGGTTAAACCTCTGCCTATCCTAAACAACTTCTTGCCATGTTTGCTGTTTTCGCAAAGCTGCGACGAGGCCTGCTTTATTGCCTCGCAATAGGGTTGCTGTTACCCGTTTCTCAAATCAAAGCTGAAACACAGGACGAAGCTGAACAAGCCGCCAGGCAACAGCAATGGCATAACCTGCTCCAGTTCCGTCCCAGCGACTGGCATGGTCGCCAGCGCTCTGAGGTCGATGATCCCGCCTTTTTCTTTTCAGATGAAGGAAAAACAAACCCGCTATCGGAGTTGCATGCCACCCTGGCGGCCTTTTCAGCATCGCCTGACACGCAATGCCGGTTTCCGGCCCGGGCACAATGGCTTTACGAACAGGGGCTGTTGGAAACGCTGAAAATCGACGCCAACAGCTGCCCCGAGCTCCAGACCTGGCTCCAAGGGTTTGACGCCGAAAGCATTAGCCTTATTTTCCCGGCCGCTTACCTCAATAGCCCCTCATCGATGTTCGGGCACCTTTTCCTTCGGGTCGACCAGCGTAATCAAACGGCTGCAAACCGGCTATTGGCCAAAACCATCAACTTTGCCGCTAACGTTAACGAAAACGATCCCGAACTGGTTTTTGCTTACCGGGGCCTGTTTGGCGGTTACCCCGGCGTCATCACTGTGATGCCCTATTACCAAAAAGCCAAAGAGTACAGCGAAATTGAAAACCGGGATATCTGGGAATATCAGCTGGATTTCGATGAAGCCGAAATTGAGCGCCTGCTCCTGCACACCTGGGAGCTTTTACCTGTTCATTTTGACTATTATTTTTTTGACGAAAACTGCGCCTATCGCATTTTGACCCTGCTGGATGTTGCCCGTCCATCGCTTCAGCTGACCCGTCAGTTCTATACCTATGCCATCCCTTCGGATACGCTCAGGGTGCTGGCAAGCAGCAACCTTGTCAGTGAAGTTCGCTACCGCCCGTCAATGGCAACGCAACTCAAGCACAAGATCAAACAATTGCCGCGAACGCTGCACAAAGCCGCACTGCAGGCCGCCGAGCCGGATACCGAATTAAACCTGCCGGAAATCAGCAGCCTGCCGATATCCAACCAGGCGGCTATTCTGGAAGTCGCCTTTGATTACAATCGCTATCACGCCCAACAGGCAGAAATTCCCCGTCAGCAGGTTGCCGATCACTCGCTGGCCCTGCTCAAAAAGCGCAGCGAACTCCCCGCCAGTTCACCGTTTTCAGCCGTGCCCGAACCGGCTGTACGGGATGACGAAGGGCATAAAACCTTCGAGCTCAGCCTTAGCCACGGGAATTACGACAAAACGGAAACAACACGGTTGCGCATCCGACCCGCCTACCATGATTTAAGTGATCCGGTGGCGGGTTATCCCGTTGGCGCCCAGATTAAATTCCTGGAAACAGAAATTGATTTCCGCGAAACGGGTACAACGCGTATTGCCAGTTTCACAGGCCTCAACATTTCCTCCTTGAGCCCGCGCGATGCCTTTTTCAAGCCCCTGTCCTGGCGCGTCGATGCTGGCCTGTACCGCAAATTTTTATCGCCTGGCGACGACCCGCTCACACCTACCCTGACCATTGGCGCAGGACACAGTTATGAAGTTGGCGGCCAACAGCTTTATGCGTTGCTCGAAACACAACTCCAGCACCAAACCCACATGCCCACCAATTATGCAGCGAATCTTGGTTTACATGCTGGCTGGCTGACCACCTATAACAACTGGCAACATCATCTCTCGGCGACATACAGCGAAGCGGTTGCCGGCTATGACCACTATTACAGCCAATTGGACTGGCAACTCAGCTACCACCTGCAACCCAACCTGTCCCTCTTTGGCGAATTTGAGGTAACCCATACCCAGGACGACTATTTCCGCTCTCACCAGCTGGGCATTGAGTGGCGTTTCTGATGCACAGGAAACTTTGCAGGATTGGGCTCATTATCACCGCTCTGCTGCTGGCGGCCTGTAGTCGCCCCTTTTTTTATCCTGACCAGCATATTCGCCTGACGCCCGACTTGATAGGCCTTGAATACCGCGATGTCAGCTTAGTTGCCGAGGACGGCACGCAACTGCACGCCTGGCATATCCTCCCGGAAGGCCACCCTCAAGGTATTATCCTGGTGTTGCACGGCAACGCAGAGAATATCAGCACACACATCCACAGCGTCGCCTGGCTGGCCGAAGAAGGTTATGAGTTGCTGTTACTGGATTATCGAGGTTTCGGGCGCTCCCAAGGCAAACCCGTGCTGCCGGAGGTATTCCAGGATATAGCGGCGGCAGCCGACTGGTTAAGCCAACGCAGCAAATCCCAGCAGGTGCCCGCCTACTGGCTGGGCCAGAGTATCGGCGCGTCCCTGAGCGCCTACTACCTGTCACAACACACTGTAGAGGGGCTACAGGCCATCGTACTGGACACACCCTTTGCCAGCTACCGCCAACTAGGGCGTGAAAAACTATCGGAATTCTGGCTTACCTGGCCACTGCAATACCCGCTTTCCTGGTTCATCGATAACCGTTTCAGCCCCGACAAGGCAACTGCCGGCTGGCCGGCGCTACCCACCTTAATATTCAGCAGCCGCGATGACCGAATCATTCCGGCACACCATACCCGCGATCTGGTTAATCGGTTTGCAGTGCAGCAAGCAACACAGGTCACACTTGTCCAGACACAGGGCCCGCACCTGTCTACTTACCGATATGAAAAGAACCGCCAACTGACACAGCGTTTTTTGACAGAACAGGCCCAGAGCCAACGCAGTAAAACCGCTGGCAATTAGAAATAACGAGTCGTTGCAATCAGTTCGAAAAAGGAACCAGCTGGGCCGCAATCACCACCGGCGCTACCCGCCCCAACGTCGCCATCAGTAGCGGGCTCAAAAAATAATGCACGCCATTACCCCGATCGACCAGTTTCATTGCCCGCGACTCAACGATCAAAGCGCCGGCTAAAACACCGGCTGTCACCTTGGTAAAGGGCTCCGGATCGGCTGCCAGCAGCATGCCTGCAAGCCCCGCCACAACCAGTAAGCCCTCAGCAATATCGTCAACTGCCTGGGTGTTTAAACGAATCGTGTACAGGGTCGGTATGCCGTGCCACTTCTTGGTTGAAACGGTAATTTTAGGCTTGCCCTTTTTCGCCCCTGCCAGAATAGGCGCTTCTGCAACGCCCTCGGTTTCGGCAGGGATTTGCGGCGAACGCATTTCCTCGAGAAGTTCACCGACATAGGCCGACGGCAAGGCCGATGCTTTTAAAAAGGCTTCAGGGTCTTTAAGGTACTGCTCCTGCATCGCCTCATCGGTTGCAAAGGTCCGGTAAAATTCCTGAATTTGTGCGGTGTTATCACTCATGATGGTTTCCCTTGGCAGAATGGCTTGGGTTACAGGCTCGACAGCCAGTAGAGGGCCTCCTGGCAATGAAGGCCACCCGGGTAAAAACTGATAGCCTGTTTTTTTCAGCTTAGTTGAGCGCCGCACAAGCGTTAGCTTTTTTCAAAAAATAAGGGCAAAACGCATAACCATTCTGCCCTTACCTATTCAGCGATTGCCTGAATTTTACGGTGGCTGACGTTCCGCTAAAGCGCCGCAATCACCGTCACCTCAACCAGAATCGCATCACGCGCCATCGTGGCCTGAACACAGCTACGGGCCGGTGCGCAACCTTCAGGCAGCCAGGCGTTCCACAGCTCGTTGAAAGTGCCCACATCTTTATTGTCCTTAATGTGGATCAGCGCCGACAGCAGCTTGGAATTATCGGTACCCGCCTCCGCCAGATGCTCGTCAATGCGCGCCAGTACGGACTTGGTTTGCTCAACGATGTCACCGGTCACATCATAGGCAACCTGGCCGCACAGATAAACGGTATCATTGTGAATCACGACGCGGCTGACTTTCTCGTTGGTGGATTTGCGAATAATCGTCATAAAGTTGATGTCCTGTTGGAATGGTTACAAGTCAAAGGGTGAAAATGGCGGCATTGTACCTGTCTCCGCATCGGAAAAGGAAAAAAGGGGCAAATAACGGCCTCCTTCTCAAAACAAACTTTTTGGAGCGATAACTTCGCCCTTGCATCAATCCCCGCAGCCACTGGCTTTTAGTCATAGCTGCCGCGCGAGGATGAATCCCTCTATCAGCCTACAAAACCAGCAGCTCACGCATTTCATCTGCTGCCACAGGACGAACCAGGCGGGCAACCTCTTCTCCGTCCCGCAACAGGACCAAGGTCGGCCAAAGCTTCACGCGGAATGCCCTGCCCAGCCGCTTACCTTTGCCATCATAGATCTTAATATGGGGAAGCGCCGAGTACTCGGCCAACACACGCTGCAGCGCAGGCTGCGCCGCCCGGCAGTGTTCACACCAGGGCGCACCGAATTCGAGCAGCGCATCACCACTTAACGCCTTCACCTCCTCCTGTGTCGGCGCCTCTTCGCTATAAACCGGGTTAAAGCCCCGTTGGCAGGCTTTCATGCGCGTTTTACCCCTCTTTTAAGTGAATCAAATAATCCATTGCCGCCAGACTGGCTGCAGGCTCACTGCCGCAAATCCGCCAGTTTGCCACTAACCAGCTTCAGCAAGTCCTGAGGGCTCAATTCGATTTCCAGTCCCCGGCGGCCCGCGCTGACATAAATAGTCTCGAACGGTTGCGCTGAAGCGTCGAGCAGCGTTTTTAAGCGCTTCTTTTGTCCCAACGGGCTGACACCGCCGAGCACATACCCCGTGGCGCGCTCCACCTCGGCGGGTTCGGCCATCACGGCTTTTTTAGCGCCTGCCGCTTTGGCGATCAACTTCATGCTCAGCAGGGATGAAACCGGAATAATACCAACCGCCAGCTCCTTTCCATCAAGCTTCACCACCAGCGTTTTAAACACTCGCGCCTGATCAAGGCCCAGCTTTTCAGCCGCCTCCAGACCGTAGGACTCACTGGAGGAGTCATGGCTATACTCATGAATTTTATGGCTAACTTTTTGCTTTTTAGCAACATTAATGGCTGGCGTCATTTTCGATCTTATGTGTTTGTTAATGTTCCAAGCAACGGTATTTGGCTGACCGTCGCTGACCACAGGCTTTATAGCTTATAGATAAAAAAGGGCATTGATAGCACCTTTTTCTCATTCGTTTTTTTCCTGCACTCACGCCCGCACTCGGGGAATATCCTGCCAGCGCGTCGTATATTGCGGCGATGTATAGCGTTGCCGCATGTACCAGGGTTTGCTGGTACCCTGCGACGCCATAAACAGGGTGCCCCGCCCCGCCTGCCGATTAATCCGGTCCATGACAGCCATCAGTTCATCGGCCTTTGTACTTTGCCCCGGATGCAGCAAATCGAGCTGGTGATGCTGCTTGCTGGTCAGTTCAATCAGCCCCACACCCGCCTTGAGGTAGGCATGTCCAGGCCGGTAAAGTCGACGGGCCACCTGCCGGGCCAGCGCGACAATAGCACGGGTATCGTCGGTTGGGTACGGCAGTTGGGCCGTCTGGCTGACACTGATAAAGTCGGCCATCGAGGGCGACGTTTGAATAAACACGTGCAACGTCAACGCCAGGTGCTTTTGTTGACGCAACTTTTCTGCCGCTCGGGTTGCATAGAGGGAAACCGCCTCCAGCACCGGCTGTATACTCGTGGCTTTTTTGCCAAAGGACCGGGTGCAATAAATCTGTTTTTTCTGTACCGGCTGATCCTCCAGCTGCAGGCAAGCATGACCGTTTAACTCCTCAATCGTCCGCTCCAGGCATACGCTGCTATGCCGGCGCACCAATTGAGGATTGGCGCAGGCTAAATCCCAGGCGGAGACAATACCCAACGGCGCCAGGCGAGCCGCCAGACGGCGGGCAACGCCCCATAGCGTCGTTACCGGTACACGACTCAACAACCATTGCCATTTCTGCGGTTCATCCAAGACACATACGCCGTCGCAGGCCGGTATCTTCTTGGCGGCCCAGTTCGCCAGTTTCGCCAGCGTTTTCGTGGGCGCCATCCCGACACTTACGGGGATGCGCACATCGCGCCACACCCGGCTTTTAATCTCCTGCCCGTAACATTTCAGGGGGCAGGAAAACCCCTCCAGCGACAGAAACATCTCGTCAATGCTATACACCTCAAGGTTTGGACTGAAAGCTGTCAGGGTCAGCATCACACGGTTAGACAGATCGCCGTAAAGCGGATAATTGCTGGAAAAAATCGCCGCCTGATGCTTGCGCAGCAAGGCTTCAACTTTATAAAAAGGCTCCAGATCAGGAACGCCCAGCGCCTTGGCCTCCTTTGAGCGCGCCACAATAAAACAGTCGTTATTGGACAACACCACCACCGGCCTGCCGCGCAGTTCCGGACGAAACACCTGTTCGCAACTGGCGTAAAAGCTATTGCAGTCTACGAGGGCAAACACCGATGCCTCCGCACCGAACTGATCACCACGCCCTCAACCTCAAAGTGGCTGCCTTCGGGAATGGTAACGGGCGCATAACGCCTGTTCGCCGCCAATAACCGCCGGCCCCGCAGGTCGAGAATTTTGCAGGTCAACTCGCCATCCAGCACCGCCAGCACCACATCGCCGTCACGCGGTGTCAGGGCCCGGTCGACAATCAACAGGTCTCCGTCAAAAATGCCCACCCCGGTCATGGAATCGCCGCAAACCCGACAATAAAAAGTAGCCGCCGGATGCGCAATCAGGTGTTCATTCAAATCCAGCGTTGTTTCAAGGTAATCGTCAGCCGGGCTGGGAAAACCCGCCTGCACACGCGCACTGTAGAGCGGCGCCCGAAAATTAAAGCGTGTTAAATGGGAGATAAAACGAGACATAATAAAACCTGTATAAATATACAGTATTATGTTGATAGCTTTCTCGGGAAGCAAGCCCGAATACAGATACGAAAAAGGGGTTTTCAACCTCAAATCGTGATCGCCCTTTTTCGCCAGGCCAGACCCAGTGATTCGGTTTTAAGCCACCAATCACCGTACTGTCGGCTGGCAGGCTAATTACCCGTAGGGAATTCCACCGTCTTCATGCGGGTCTAATGAAGCAACAACGTCGATTAGGATGATACCGATGGCAAACAGATTTCATCTCGCAATTCCCGCCGGCGACCTGAATGTTGCCGTGAAATTTTATTGTGATCTGCTTGGCTGTAATAGGGGCAATTCGGAAGCCAATAGCAATGACAGTTGGATCGATATCGACTTTTGGGGCAATGAACTCACGCTGCATGCCTCTCAACCGGATGAATCATGGCGCGGCGTGCGCCATGAAGTCGACATGGGCAAAGTGGTTGTACCGCATTTCGGCGTGCATCTGGGTGCACCGGAATTTGAGGCGTTGAAACAGCGCATTGAGGGTTCTGGCATACCTTACGTGGATGATCCTTACATTCGTTTCAAAGATACAGAATTTGAGCAGGAAACCTTTTTCATTGCCGATCCGGTCGGGAATATCCTGAAATCAAAACAATGAAAAACCCCGATAAGCTGTTTGAGAAAAAGGTAGCTGCAGAGGTTTAAGCGAGTCGTTAGTGATGATCGCGCTTGTTTCAGCAGCACCGTACTAAGAAATGGAAAAAAAGTGGAGCTTTGGTAGGCCACTCAGCAGGCTCGTTAATTTGCCAAGGCGCCTTCAATCAATCTTTTAGGCATTTTTGTTTCACCCTCGTTGGGCGAGTTAAGGCTTTTAACCGCTCCAAAGCCTTAACAATCCTAAAACCGCCCCGCTGCATGGCCGCTTCTCAGACTTCCCTGCGCGTTTCACTTTCAAATGGCTGCGGAACTCGGCTTTCAGTCCTCAAACAGTCCTCGCCCTTTCTCATTTGAAAGCTGCAAATGCTCGACACGCAGCCAAGGGGGGTTGGCGCATTCAGCAAATAAAAAAGTTGAGATTTAAGTTGTGAAAAATAAATGCGCCCCTTTTTTCCCTAATGATGAGCTTTTACTCCTAAACAGGTCTTCTCCTTGAGTAGAAGCGAATTCATCTCCTGAGTGAATAACAGACAGCTTTCTCCTTAAAGTATGCAATATCCATTTTCTGCCTAACGCCCAAAGCAGCGCGGCGAAGACGTTCGGATCGTGCCTTTGCTTTTGTTATATTTTGTATGCTTCATATTTTTCGATTAGTTTCTTGTATGTAAGCCCATCAAGTTCCAACGGAGAATCGATAGGTGCTTCGCCTATATTTACTCATGTTTTCGCAATCCACGAGACTCTGATCTAAAAAGCACACTTCCTTCTTTAGCACCATTAAATGCCTCTATATGAATAAATACAGCATGTATCAATTGAATATCCACGTAATCTGAGTTTTGATCTCGAAATTGTATAAACGTCACCCTAAAATCCTTCTCTCTTAGCATTCTTTTTCCCAATGTGTGTCGAGAGTTTACCCGTCGGTTCACCAGTCCTGAAAGAAGCGTAGTAATACCATTAAGAGGGATTAACTTTCTTCCAATCTCTCCATAGTCATTAACTTTATAAAATGTATTTACACTAGTTTTAATATTTGCAGCGGGAGCGCCAACATTGAAGATCTTCAATCTCACGTTCATGCCAACTTTTTTGTTTCCTCATTATATAAAGGGACTTCATCCACATAAAAATGAGGTTCAACACCCAATAGTTGCAACATTGAGCTGACTTTGGGGAGATCAAATATGAATTGTACGCGACAATAAGAGCTGCAATTGAAACCACTATTGGCATTAGGTTTTTTGATAAAAATAGAATTTTTTTAAACATAAATTTCCCGATATCTGAAGAAATATAACGCTTAAGGTGAGGGTCAAGTGAAGCAACGCGGAACGCACTCCCCTGCTCGCCCTACTTGTTAGGAACCATTTCGCTTCATTAACTTCTTTCCCATGTTCTGATGCTCATCAATAATGCGCGCTGCTTTTAGGTAAATTACCGTAAAATAACAGGAACAACTAGAAATAGAGTAACAACGTCACCGCCATCCAAAATTTCGACATCGTTGCATCAGGAAAATAGCCAACATATATAAGAAGAGATAGAAGACCAGACTGAGAATACTATTGAGAGCAAACCTAGTAAGAATTTTCGAAGCAGTGTATGTTGAATTTATTACGGCTTCACTGCATGCCTCATGGTTTTTTGTTAATTCAACTTTTTCCTGAACAAGCTCATAGCACTTTTCAAGCTTTCTTTCCCAAGCGCTCACAGCTGAGCAAGCTCAAATAAATAAATAAGACAACTGCAAAAACTTCTAAAACACTGCTAAACCAGCAATATTAATCATTGCCAGTAATTACTCCTATATATACAACGCCCAGCACACGGGCGGCTGAAATGAAGCGAAGCGCAAAAAGAAAAGGAGAAAGAAAAGGGGACGCATTTATTTTCATATAAGTTCGCCTCTCCCTGCGTTAATAACAGCCAATGCCCCTAATCAGGAAACATCAGCCCAAATCCAAGCGACTCAATCCCTCGACGCTTTAAGTCACTGAGGGGTAAAGGGAGAAGCAGCGCACCTTTCTGTGAAGGTGTCGCCGCTTCCCTTTCCCCCCTAAAACCGCTATGGGCGCGCTGAAGGCACCCACGAAATGCTTTTTACTGCTGGTATTGCTTACGGTGCGGCTAGCCGCACTTGGAGTCGCCACAGCTGAGGCAGGTCATGCAGCCGTCCATCATGATCACGGCTTTGGTGCTGCATTTTTTGCACACGGTGGCACCGGGTGGGTACTGGTTTTCACCCGCTTCTTCGGCGGCATCCGCTGTGGTGCTTTTTTGCGCAGCTTCGTATTCGGCGCGTTTCTGCGCGAGAATGGCTTTTTGCTCCTCGTGCATGCTTTCATCGACGATCATGCCGATCTTCTTGAGGTGATCTTCGATCACGCCGCCGATTTCAGCCACCAGCGATGGCATGTAACGGCCACCTTTTTTGAAGTAACCGCCCTTCGGATCAAATACAGCCTGCATTTCTTCCACCAGGAAGGTCACGTCACCGCCCTTACGGAATACCGCGGAAGTGATTCGCGTGAGGGCAACAATCCACTGGAAGTGATCCATGTTCTTGGAGTTAATGAACACTTCAAAGGGTCGACGCTGTTCGTGGTCGGTGCCTTCATTGAGCACGATGTCATTGATGGTAATGTACATGGCGTGCTCGGAATCCGGCGTTTTGATCTTGTAGGTTGAGCCAATGAGCATTTCCGGGCGTTCAACGCTTTCATGCATCTGGATGATGTTGCTCTGGCGTTGCTCTTCGGCAGCAGCGGCCGCTTCGGCTTGCTGACGGGCTTTTTCCTCTTCGTTGATAACTTTGTAACCAACGATTTTCTTTTCGATTTTAGTGGCCATTTTGGGCTCCTCGCGGGGGCGCTTTCTTTGCCCCCTTCTCCTCTCTAGTGTCTTTTATCTCGTCTACGCTGGCGTGTTTTACTTAGAACTTACCGTAGTAACCTTCCTTCATGGCATCGAACAGGTTCGCCGCCGTGTGGGTTTCGCCATCGTATTCCACCTCTTCGTTCCCTTTCAGCTCAACCACGGAGCCGTCTTCGAGCGTAAATCTGTAGGTGGTGTTTTCCAGGTCCTTCTCTTTCACCAGCACGCCCTGGAACGCTTCGGGGTTGAAGCGGAAGGTGGTGCAGCCTTTCAGGCCCTGCTCGTAGGCGTACATGTAGATGTCTTTAAAGTCATCGTACGGGAAATCCGTTGGCACGTTGGCGGTTTTGGAAATGGAGGAATCGATCCACTTCTGCGCGGCGGCCTGGATGTCCACATGCGCCTTCGGCTTGATGTCATCCGCCGAGATGAAGTAATCCGGCAGTTGCTCGTCCGCGTTCTCGGAGAACGGCATCGCCTTTTCATTGATCAGCTCACGGTAAGCCAGCAGTTCGTAGGAGAACACGTCCACTTTTTCCTTGGTTTTGCGGCCTTCACGAATCACGTTACGTGAATAGTGGTGCGCAAAACTCGGCTCGATACCGTTACTGGCGTTGTTAGCCAGCGACAGGGAAATGGTGCCGGTCGGTGCAATGGAGGTATGGTGCGTGAAACGCGCGCCCTTCTCGGCCAGTTGTTCCACCAGCCAGGGGTTCTCTTCGGCCACCTGCTGCATATAGCGGCTGTATTTGGCGTGCAGGACTTTGCCCGCCACTTCGTCGCCCACCTTGAAGCCGTCGCTCACCATTTCAGGGCGCTTCTTCAGCATGCAGGGCGTTACCTCGAACAGCTCGTCCATAATGGGTGCAGGGCCCTTCTCTTCCGCCAGCTCCAGCGCGGTTTCCCAACCTACCAGCGCCATTTCTTTAGTGACGCGTTCGGTGAACTCCAGGGAGTTTTCATCGCCATATTTCTGGCCCAGCATGGTCAGCGTGGAGCCCAGCCCCAGGTAGCCCATGCCGTGACGGCGTTTGTGGTGAATTTCGTGGCGCTGCTGCTCCAGCGGCAGGCCGTTGATTTCAACCACGTTGTCCAGCATACGGGTGAATACGGAAACCACTTTGCGGTACTCATCCCAGTCGAAGTAGGCTTCCGGCGTGAAAGGGTTAACAACGAAACGCGTCAGGTTCACAGAGCCCAGCAGGCAGCTGCCGTAAGGCGGCAGTGGCTGTTCGCCGCAGGGGTTGGTCGCGCGGATATTTTCGCAGAACCAGTTGTTGTTCATTTCGTTGACCTTGTCGATCAGGATGAAACCTGGCTCGGCAAAGTCGTAGGTGGAGGACATGATGGCGTCCCACACGCGTTGCGCCTTAACGGTTTTGTAGATACGGCAGGCGGCCAGCCCTTCGTCGTTATGAACGTAGTCTTCAAAATTGGGAGCTTCACGCCAGATAATGTCTGCACCGTTCAGGTCGATGCCGTCGTTTTCCACTTCCTTCTGGGAAACCGGGAACGCCAGCGGCCAGTCGGCCTGGTTTTTAACGGCTTCGATGAACTCGTCGGTGATCAGCAGCGACAGGTTGAACTGGCGCAGGCGGCCGTCTTCACGCTTGGCGCGGATAAATTCGAAGACATCCGGGTGACCCACATCGAAGGTGGCCATTTGCGCGCCACGGCGTCCCCCAGCGGAGGACACGGTAAAGCACATCTTGTCGTAGATATCCATGAAGGACAGCGGGCCGGAGGTGTAAGCACCGGCGCCGGATACGTAAGCACCCTTAGGACGCAGGGTTGAAAACTCGTAACCGATACCGCAACCGGCTTTCAGGGTGAGGCCTGCTTCCAGGTTTTTGGTGAGAATATCGGTCATGGAATCGTGGATGACCGCCGACACGGTACAGTTAATCGTAGAGGTTGCTGGCTTGTGCTCGCGGGCACCGGCATTGGAAATAATACGGCCGGCAGGAATCACGCCTTTGCGCAATGCCCACAGGAATTCGCCGTACCACTTTTCCTGATTAGCCGATGTTTCTTCCACATCAGCCAGTGCTCTGGCGACACGACGGAAGGTGGCATCCACATCCTGGTCTACGGCCATGCCATTTTTGGCTTTCAGGCGGTATTTTTTGTCCCAGATATCCAGGGATGCGTCCTGTAAAGGAATTTCCTTCACATCCTCAGAAACAGCTTTCAGCTCAGCGCTCATGCGACTTCCTCATTGAAAAAGTGGTTGATTTTTATAATTTCTTAATCTGTGTCTTCGACAATCAAAAACACTATATGTTGTGTTTGTTGAACGGATAGTACCCGAATATTGTTTTTAGGCAAGCGCAATTTTATAGAAAAACGCAGTTATTTTAATGGCGCTTGAGATCAAATTAATCTATCAGCTGAGGCAAGGATTTAAGCTTTTACGCTAAGCGGCTGTTTTCATAAGAGAATTCTTTTCGCCTCGTTTTTAGAAAAGGAGAAAACCGTTTCAGAAAAAATTAATGCCGGTTTTTTGCGGAAAACCCTAAACACAGGTTTCGGGATTAGACACTACATCTAGTGCTTTATAGCGACCCTGATCACTATAAAAAATTTGAATGCGTTAGGCCCTCGGCAGAACAGGCCGGCAGCCTGAATTTTAGGGCAGGCACAAAAAAGGCGACTCGAAAGTCGCCTTTTTCCGTTCAGCTTAAGAACACGCCAGGGCGTGTCTGCCCTACTGGCTTAACTCAAGCAGCAGTTTATTCAGGCGCTGCACGTAGGATGCCGGATCGTCCAGCTGACCGCCTTCGGCCAGTTGGGCCTGGTCAAAGATGATCGCTGCCAGATCAGCGAAACGCTCCTCGTTGCTTTCCGTATTCAGCTTTGCAACCAACGGGTGCTCAGGGTTGAGCTCCAGGGTTGGTTTGCTTTCGGGCAACGGTTGACCCGCCGCTTCCATGATGCGGCGCATTTGCGCACCCATGTCATATTGGCCGACCACCAGGCAGGCGGGAGAATCAGTCAGGCGGCTGGTAACGCGTACCTCTTCAACGCGCTCTTCCAGGCTCGATTTAACGCGCTCAACCAGCTCCTTGAACTGCTCGGCAACCTCCTCCTGCTTTTTCTTCTCGGCTTCGTCTTCCACGTCGCCAAGGTCCAGTTCGCCCTTGGCGACATCCTGGAACTGCTTGCCGTCGAATTCATTCAGGTGGCTGATCAACCAGTCGTCGATGCGGTCAGACAGCAACAGCACTTCGACGCCCTTCTTGCGGAACACTTCGATGTGGGGGCTGCTCTTCGCGGTGTTGAAGGAGTCGGCCACCACATAATAAATCTTGTCCTGACCTTCCTTCATGCGGCCCACGTAGTCTTCCAGGGAAATCGCCTGCTCTTCCACATCGTCGTGTGTCGTAGCAAAACGCAGCAGCTTGGCGATCTCTTCCTTGTTGGCAAAGTCTTCCGCAGGGCCTTCTTTGAGAACCGTACCGAACTCTTTCCAGAAACTGGCGTACTGTTCCAGTTCTTTCTTGGCCATTTTGGCCAGCATATCCAGCACACGCTTGGTCAGGGCACCGCGCATCTTATCGATTTGCGGGTCCTTCTGCAGGATTTCGCGGGAAATGTTGAGCGACAGATCGTTGGAATCAACCACACCCTTGATGAAGCGCAGGTACAGCGGCAGGAACTGTTCCGCGTCGTCCATGATGAAGACACGCTGGATGTAGAGTTTCAGACCGTGTTGAGCATCACGGTTCCACATATCAAAGGGCGCGCGTTTGGGCACATACAGCAGGCTGGTGTACTCCAGCTTGCCCTCTACCTTGTTATGGCTCCAGGTCAGCGGATCGTCGAAGTCGTGGGAAACGTGCTTGTAGAACTCTTTGTAGTCCTCGTCGTTCAGTTCGCTGCGGCCGCAGGTCCACAGGGCTTTGGCTTCGTTAACCGCTTCGTATTGACGCGCCTTGGGCGCTTCCTCATTTTGCTCCTCGCCGTCCTCGGCAGGCGGAGTCGGCATTTCCTGCTCCAGCATTTCTACCGGCAGGGAAATATGGTCGGAGTATTTACGAACCAGGGAGCGCAGGCGCCAGTCATCGGCGAATTCGGTTTCTTCCGGTTTCAGGTGCAGTGTGATGCGGGTACCACGGTCGGCCTTTTCAATGGTTTGGATGGTGAAGTCGCCTTCAGCAGCCGATTGCCAGCGCACCCCTTCGGAGGCATCCATACCGGCACGACGGGTTTCGACCGACACCTCGTCTGCCACAATAAAGGCCGAGTAGAAGCCCACCCCGAACTGACCTATCAGCTGGCTGTCCTTCTTCTGGTCGCCTGTCAGGTTTTTCAGGAACTCGCCCGTTCCGGACTTGGCGATGGTGCCCAGGTTGGCAATCACTTCGTCACGGGTCATGCCAATGCCATTATCGGAAATGCTGATGGTTTTGGCTTCCTTATCGAAGTCGATGCGAATTTTCAGGTTCGGGTCGTCTTCATAGAGATCGTTGTTTTCCAGCGCTTCGTAACGCAATTTATCGGCCGCATCGGAGGCGTTGGAAATCAGCTCACGCAGGAAAATTTCCTTGTTGCTGTACAGTGAGTGAATCATCAGGTGCAGAAGCTGTTTGACTTCTGTCTGGAATCCCAGGGTTTCTTTTTGTGCTTCGACGGACATTAAAAACTTCTCCCGATTAATAACCGTAGGTTGCAAATATCGACAGGCCAACCCGCCTTTGGACTAGCCATTTTTCAAATTCAGTAACCGATAGATTGGGTTGCCGGAGAAGTTTTCAAGTGCCCGAAAATGAAAATGCCGGAAGAATTCCGGCATTTAAACTAGGGTTTATTGGCTGTGAAACAGGCGCCTTCGGCGAGGGTTTTCAGCGTACGGGAACGAAACTCCCGTCGATAAAGCACCGCCACCACCCAGGTCGAGGCCACCATAAAGCCGTAGGGATGTATGAACCATAACAGCAGGGACAGGCTGAAGTAATAGGCGCGCAGCCCCATATTAAAGGAATACACCGCCAACCTGACCAGCTTGGCGCCGGTTTCGGCAAATTTCTGGCGCTGTTCCTCCGTGTAACTGTCGTCGTCAAACAGGGGGGCGCTGCCAATCAGGATCGACATAAAACCGTATTGCCGAATACACCAGGTAAAGGTGAAAAAGGCATACACGTAAATAAATACCAGGAACAGCACCTTGCCCTGCCAGCCGCGACTGCTGAAGTAGTCCGTATAGGGCAACTCCAACAGGAAATCGGTGGCGCTGTCACTGGCACCCAGCACCGTGACCAGGCCGGCAATAATCAGCAGGCTGCTGGAAGCGAGGAAAGTTGCCGTACGCTCCAGGTTACCCACCACCGACGTATCGGCAATACGCCCATCGCGCCTCAATAACACCTTCATCCACCCGGCAATGTAGCACTCCAGGGCGCTTTGCAGGCGGTGTTTGCGTTTCGAGTGGCGGCGTGAAAACCAGGCGTAACCAAACCAGCAAAAGAAAAACCAGCCAAGGGCGTAATAATCGAGTCTGTCCAATTCGAACATGGGTGTCTTTATATCCTCAAATTAAAAAGACGTTGAAGTCAGTGCCGTAATCCAGGCAAAACGCTCAATACGACGGCCACCGGATTGATTACTGAAAGCATAGACAGGTGACCGAAAAACGCGACTCTGTGACAACGCTTCAATCGAAATGTTCGTCACGCTTTCCGCTAAATTTCAGCAAGTTAGGCTAACTATCGAGAAAGCGCGCCACATGCTCAAGGGCACAGCGCGCCAGAACCTCGGGATTATAGCCGCCCTCCAGGACGGAAATAACCCGCCCCTGCGAGTAATCGTTAGCGGCATGACAAATCAAGTCCGTCACCCAGGCATAATCGCTTTCCAACAGGTTGAGGCCAGCCAGTGGATCATCCCGGTGCGCGTCAAAACCGGCAGAAACCAGAATCAGTTGCGGACGGTGCCGGTTCAAGGCGGGCAGCCAGTCCCGCTCAACGGCATTGCGAAAAGCTTCACCGCGCGTACCCGACTCAAGCGGTGTATTGACGATATTGGGTCGATCAATATCAAAATATTTATAGGGGTAAAACGGATGCTGGAAACTGGAG
Organism: Pseudomonadales bacterium; assembly: GCA_041395865.1. GTDB lineage: Bacteria > Pseudomonadota > Gammaproteobacteria > Pseudomonadales > IMCC2047 > IMCC2047. The sequence goes on along the minus strand of JAWKZQ010000009.1, from coordinate 22,462 downwards.
CAAACCAGTACTGACGGGTCGTCCTTAAAGATATCCACCGTACCGTTACCGTGGTGAACATCAAAGTCCAGGATCGCGATTCGCTCCAGGCCATGCTCAACCTGGGCATGACGCGCGCCGATTGCAATGCCGTTATAAATGCAAAATCCCATGCTGGTATCGGCTTCGGCATGATGGCCTGGAGGCCTGACAGCGCAAAAGGCGCGCTGGTAATCGCCGTTCATCACATCATCGCAGGCCTGGACGATACTGCCAGCCGCGAGATTTGCGGCACTGAGGCTATGGGGGCACAGCCGGGTATCAGGGTCCAGCGCAACCAACCCCTCCTCCGGCGCAAGATCAAGCACATAGTCGACATGACTTTGCGGGTGTGCCCGCAGGACCTGTTCCCGGGTTGCCGGCCGGGCTTCGAGCTCGATCACATCCTGGACCAGACAGGTATCCTGGAAATGCTGTTCGATGGCACGCAATCGTTCAGGACTTTCGGGATGGCTATTGCCCATGTCGTGCAGGCTACAGTCGGGATGGCTGATAACGGCGGTTTTCATGGTCATCTAATCCTTCATTCAAGCCGTCATTCCGGCACAGACCGGAACCGTTAATGGGGATGTTAACGCTCAGCTACAGGCGTTACGATTCGCTTAGTCGCAACTGGCCCAGGTAATGATATGCTCTTCCCAATCATCAAAGGGCACGTGCTCCTCGGAAATCACTTTACCCGTAACCGCAATGCCCGCCTCCAGCACACTGTCGTGGGTGCCGGTAATCAAGGGGTGCCAGTCAGGCAAGTCTTTGCCCTCCGCAATCAATCGGTAGGCGCAGGTATTGGGCAGCCACTTGTATTCAAGGACATTTTGCGGCGTCAGCTGGACACAGTGCGGCACCAATACGGTGCGATTCTGGTAATCGGTACACTGGCACTTCTCCTGATCCAGGTAGCGACACACCAGGTGCGTAAAATAAACGTCACCGGTATCCTCACATTCGAGTTTTTCCAGGCAACAGCGAGCACAACCATCGCACAGGGATTCCCATTCCTGAGGAGTCATTTCCTCCATGGGTTTGCTTTTCCAGAAAGGTTTTACGATATCGGCCATAGGGGATACATCAACGGGTCATTAAACAAGCTTGGTGTTGTGCTCGTTATTATACATCTGCTCAGGTTTAGGCGGCATCTGTAAATAATAACCCTGCTCGGCAATGGCCAGGACCACCTCTTCGCGATCCGCTCGTGCCAGTTTTCGATCAGGGCTGAGCAGCAATGTCATCGCAAACTGAGGCGGTCCAAAGACGTTCAGGAGGGATTCAGGCACACGCTCCAGATCTTCCTTTTTATCCACATACAGATACATGCCCTCTTTTTTGGGGCTACGATAAATCGTGCATAAAATCGACATCACTAAACCTTCCCCTTCATTTCGGCTAAGGCATCGAGCAATTGGTCGCCAAACAGGGCGCGCTTCCAGTCGAGCAGCTCAGCCGGCAACTTTGCTTCGCCGCTGTGCATCAGTTCGGTCAGCATGCCGACCAGTGCCTTGCGGTTAAGCAGCAATTCAGGAATTAAATCATTCTTTTCGGCAATGTCGGCAAGCAGGCTTTGCAACTCCTTGATTAAAGGCTTGGCCCGAGGCGGTAAAGGCTCCGGGAACGCAGGTACATGGGGCTCATCATCAATGCTTTGCTGAACCAGGCTGAGGATGGTATCGCCATCTTCACGAACCACACGGCGACGGATACCATCGATACGAGCCAAGGCTTCTCGGTGTGACGGCCTCGCCTGTGCGATGTCCAGCAATTGTGCGTCCTGAAGCAGAAAACCACGCGGTATATCGCGCTCACGCGCCTCTATCTCGCGCCATTTTGCCAGCAAGTAGACGGTCTGCACCTGCTCAAAGTCGAGACGATTAGCTCCCTTAACTTTCAAGTAGGCTTCGGCAGGATCACCGTTACGGCGCTGCTTGTTAAGCATTTCCTCACATTCCTGTTTCGCCCAGCCAAGCCAGCCCTTTTTCTCCAGCGCAACCACTTGCTGGCGGTACAGCTCGATCAGATAAGTGACGTCCTGTGCCGCATAAGTCAGCTGCTTTTGTGACAAAGGGCGTTGCAGCCAGTCCGACCGTTGCTCGCCTTTGGGTAAATCGACATTAAAAATACCATCCACCAGGTTTTTGTAACCGATGGACAAGCCATGCCCCAAAAAAGCCGCGCCAATCTGGGTGTCGTATATTGCCTGCGGCTGACAATTCAGGAAAACGTTGAAGACCTCGAGATCCTCGGAGCAGGAATGCATGACCTTAACGATTTCCGGGTTCTCCAGTAGTTCGATCAGTGGCGAGAAATCGCTGATTGGCAAGGGGTCCACCAGGAAGCAATACCCAGGGGTCGCTATCTGGAAAAGCGCCGCCTGCGGGTAAAAGGTGGTGACCCGCATAAATTCTGTGTCCAGCGCCACACAGTCGCAATGCGCCCATTCGGCGGCCGCCTGCTGCAGTCCGGTATCCGTATCGATGTATACAAAGGCGTTATTGGCAAAGGGTTGTGAAGTCAAAGTTCTCTCGATGTTGTTGGAGTTTAATTAAAAGCTCAGTGTTAACGCTAACCTGGAAGTGCGGCGCAGTGTAACGTCAAATACTTAAAGGTTCGAACGGAGGTTTCTCGCCCCGGGGCAAGCCTGTTGTTAAAAAATGCTCTGGCGACCCTGCAACGCGTGAGCCAGCGTGCCGCCATCAACAAACTCCAGCTCACCCCCCAAGGGTACGCCGTGGGCAATGCGGGTCACATTGACACGTCGGTCCAGGGCTTCGAGCTGGCCGGCGATATAATGCGCTGTCGCCTCACCCTCGACCGTTGGATTTGTAGCCATAATAAGCTCTTCAACCTGCTTGTCCCGAACCTGCCCTACCAACAGATCAATGCCGATATCCTGGGGACCGATGCCATCGATCGGCGACAGATGCCCCATCAGGACAAAATAATGGCCCCGGTACAGATTAGTCTGCTCAATGGCAAGCACATCGGATGGCGACTCCACCACACACAATTTGCTGTCATCGCGCTTCGGATCGGCACAGATTCGGCACAAATCCGTTTCGCAAAGAATCCGGCACTGCTGACAATGTTTCACATCCCGGACCGACTCGGCAAGCTTCTGGGCAAGCCGAAAGGCCCCCTCGCGATCCCGCTCGAGCAAGTGCAATGCCATACGCTGGGCCGACTTAGGGCCGATACCCGGCAGGCAACGCAATGCATCAATCAATTGATCTACGAGAGGACTAAAAGACATAAATAGTTATGTATCAAATAATTAGAACGGCATTTTAAAGCCGGGCGGCATACCGAAACCGGAGGCCATATTAGCCATATTGTCGCGGTTGAGTTGCTCAACGCGACGAACCGCATCGTTCACGGCGGCAGCCAACAGATCCTCCAGCATTTCTTTATCCTCTTCCAGCAGCGAAGCATCCAGGTTGACGTTGCGCACATCGTAGCGCCCCGTCATGGTAACCTTAACCATGCCTGCGCCTGCCTCGCCAGTTACCTCGGCATTAGCCAGTTCTTCCTGCTGTTTTTGAAACTGCTCCTGCATTTGCTGAGCCTGTTTCATCAATTCGCCTAAATCAGGGTTCATTCTGCATACCTCTTACTGCTAACTTACTTCAATCATCGAGCGGCCTGATGGAATCAACCTCAAGGGTTGCGCCAAATTCAGCCATCCAATGCTGTACATTTTCGTCGGCCTCCAGGGAGGCCCTTGCGGCCTGCAAACGCTCCTCATTGATACGGCGCTCCCAGGCTGCCGGCGTTTCCACCTCAACCGAACCGGCATTCACGGAAACCTTTACCGCGGCATCCAGTGTTTCTGCAAGCGCCTGCTCAATGCGGCTTTGGTGGCTGGCATTCAGCAGATCAATATACTGCGGGTCGATCACCAGCTTAAGGGTGCCGCCTTCACAGGAAACAAAGCCGCATTGCATCAGGATATTGCGGGTCATGCCCTTTAACGGCATTCGGTGCGCCAGCTGTATCCAGGCTTCATTACCTTTTAATTCCGCGAGCGGAAAACGCGCCTGGGAATCCGGTTGCAGGCTTTCTGTTGGAGTCGGGGAAAGCCCCATTTGTTCAGCCTCGTTTTGCACGACAGGCTCGGCAGGCTCATCAGCCCTGAGCGCCTCATGCGGAGCATCCTCAGATGCCGTCGGCTCCCTCTTTTCCTGTGGTTGCGCTTCCTCCGGCAATACGTCGGGTTGCTGTTCGGCAGCGACTTCGCTGAAACCGGCTACATCGTTATCGACAACCAGATCAAGTTTGGTTCGACTTTCAGTCTGGGGTCGGCTTTCAACCTCGGTATGACCGCGGGCAACAGCCAATGCCTGGGCTGCCTTGCTTTGGCCTGTATTGTGCGGCACAGACTGCAATGCCGGAACAACGGGGTCCGGCGAAGACACGGGCGGCTGGGACGGGGCGCTCTTTACCCCGCTCTGGGGGCTAGTGTTCAGTTTTTTTTTAGGCGCTTCCGGCTGATCGGAGTCGGCCGGCCTGAACGCCAGCATCCGCAACAGGACCATTTCCAACCCGGCCTTAGGATCGGGATTCAGGGGCAGATCGCGGCGACCAATCAGGGCAATCTGATAATAGAGCTGCAAATCCTCGGGGCTGATCTGGCCGGCATAGGCCGCTACCTTTTCAGCCTCGCTTATATCGCCGTAATGGCTGCCGGGCACCGCCTGCTGAACAGCGATGCGATGCAGCAACGAAATGAATTCCTCCAACACCGAAGCATAATCCGGCGAGTAATTTGCCAGTTCCGCAACATGATCCAGGATTGCCGCCGCATTCTGTTGCAGCAGGGCTTCGAAAATCTGTTGCACCCGGCCCCGGTCGATACTGCCCAGCATGGTGCTGACATCCGTTTCCATAACGGAGTTTTCGCCAAAGGCAATGGCCTGGTCGGTCAGGCTCAGGGCATCCCGCATACTACCGTCGGCTGCACGGCCCAACTGCCAGAGCGCCGCTTCATCGAAAGGAATATTTTCTTCGCTGAGCACATACTTAAGGTGCTCGGCCACCCGTTCGGGCGACATATTCTTCAGGTTAAACTGCAGGCAACGCGACAGGATGGTAATCGGCAGTTTCTGCGGATCGGTGGTAGCCAGCAGGAATTTCACATGTTCGGGCGGCTCTTCCAGCGTTTTTAAGAGCGCATTGAAACTATGCCCCGACAACATGTGCACCTCGTCGATGAGGTACACCTTATAACGCGTACGCGTTGGCAGGTATTGGACGTTTTCCAACAGTTCCCGCGTATCTTCAACCTTGGTACGCGATGCGGCGTCCACCTCAATCAGGTCGACGCAACGTCCTTCATTGATCTCGACACAAGAGGGACACTGATCGCAGGGCTGCGACGTAATACCCTGTTCGCAGTTCAGGCATTTGGCCAGGATTCGTGCAATCGTCGTTTTGCCGACGCCACGGGTGCCGGTAAACAGATAAGCATGGTGTAAACGATTATTGTCCAGCGCATTGATAAGCGCCTTCAGCACATGCTCCTGCCCAACCATTTGCTGGAAGGTTCGCGGGCGCCATTTACGTGCTAAGACCTGATGTTCCATAGATGCCTGATGAAGAGTTATCGCTGTGATTCAGGGGGACTATGCTAGCGATTCGAGACACATAGCACCAGCGAAAAATCAGGGGATGATGAATTTCTTTGCCGGGTGGAATATTGCTTTTGAAAAGCGATTTGGGTGGCGACTCCCACCAGCCACACCCCGGCACATGAGTCCACTGCTACCGTTGCTCCCTTCCGGGCCTGGCGGGGTTCGCAATCTATCATTGCGGAGGGACCAATAGAAGTCGCCATAAAAATCGTGGGGCATTGTCTCTGAAAGGCGCTTGATGTTCAAGACGAACAATCAATAAATTCTGAAACTGTTCCGCCCGGCTTGTGCAAAACGCCTCTTGTTGAAAGAAGGTCGCCCAGGCATCAACACTTACCGCTTTTATTGATTTACTCAAGTGAGGGGCGTAGTGTAGAGTTTTGCCCGGCAGATTGTAGGAGCGTGGGCACAAAGCACTTAGCCCTCCTCTTCGGACATCGTCAGGACGCTTGCCCTGTCGCCGCTTTCTATCAATCTGTCATAAACGAGTCACAAACCACAGGCACACTGTGCGGTGTAAGCAATCGGATGTCTACACCTTGTCTGACTCGCGTTAAAGCACAAGGAGGCGATGATGGATACGGAAGAATTCAATATTTTAACGATCAACCTTTTCAGAAACTGCGAAAAGAGTTTCGTCGCTGCGCTCGACGCGGCACATATACCCCACGGCCGGATGCAATCCTTTACCAGCATCACTTATGCCTCACCTGTTGTTGAAGTGATCAGCGCGCCCTCCAGCCAAATGCCCTGGGACACCATCACCACGACCATCGCTACCTGGTTGCAGCAAAAGTCGGGGCGTGAAGTCATGGTTTCGACCGAAAAGGGCACCACCCGCTTCGAGGATCAGTGTTCCGAGAGCGAGCTGAAAGAAAAGCTCATCCATGCGGTCGATATTTTAGCCAGGGACACCCGGCCTAAAAAACCCGGCAGCACTGGGCGCTCTATCGCACCACCCGCAACGAAACTTGCATCCTAGGGTCCTACTCGCTTTTAAGGAGGCAGCGTTATGACAATCGAGTTCATTCCCGCCCTGCTTTGCCTGACCAGCGGCAGCATCTCAGCCCTGTGTGCCAACCGGAAACTGGGCACCAAACTGGCAGGCCTTTATCAACAACAAGGCTCGCACCGAAGCAAACAAAAACAGATGCTGGTCAGCGGCCTGCTGGTCATCAGCTTTGGCATTTGGTGGTTACTCAATCCCGGTGTTTTATCGCACTAACCGCCCGTTTTACAGGAGGCGGGAGCCCTCTTGCCCGTTTAATGTACTGGCCGCCGACGATGCTTCGCTTTAAACCCCGTCTGGCGGCCATTGGCCATTGATTTAAAACCAGGCACGCAGGCCAAGCACAAACTCCGCTTCCTCTACACTTTCCCCATCCTGACGGGCAAAGTCGGCGGTATTGCCGTACTTTCGTTCCCAGACCACGCCAACATAGGGCGAAAATTTACGGGTCACCTCATAACGCAGTCGCAGGCCCAACTCCAAGTCGGAAAGGCCTGAACCGAACCCGCTTTCATCATCGTTTCGGCCATATACATTAGTTTCAAGCTCGGGCACTAGCACCCATCGCTGGGTCAGCAACAGTTCGTACTCAGCCTTCAACCGTAGCGCAGTATGCCCCGACTCCCCGATAAAAAGCGCCGTATCAATTTCAAAGAAATAGGGCGCCAGGCCCTGCAATCCGATGACCGCCCAGCTGCGTTCCGGCGAGGGTTCGAAATCCTGCCGCACCCCCACCTGCAGGTCCCAATAGGGAGCAACCGCGTGGCTGTAAAGCACCTGGAGTTCATTGCCTTCAGTACGGCCATCATTTCGCTCCCCTTCAGCCTTAATCCAGAGTTTATCAAGATCCCTGCCAATCCAGCCCTCGAGCTCCCAGTTGAGGTTTGAGTGTCCTCGATCCCTCACCTCGAGCCGATCGACAAGAATCGAACCCAGCAAAGGATCATTATTCATTTGTGCCGCCGCCAAAGGTGTATTTAAAGCAACAAGAAACGCACTCAAAGCAATCGGTTTATTCATCATGCTGCACCTCCCCTAAACAACCGCGACTTCACGCATCATGCCAGGCATGTGATACAGCAAATGGCAGTGATAGGCCCAACGACCGAGCGCATTCGCTGTTACCTGATAGCTGATTTTAGAGCCCGGCTGGACCAACACTGTATGTTTTCGCGGCAGGTGCATGGCCTCCGCGCTGTCCAATTCGCTCCACATGCCATGCAGGTGAATCGGGTGCGTCATCATGGTGTCGTTCACCAGGGTAATCCGCAGCCGTTCGCCGTAGCGAAACTGCAAAGCTTCCGCATCATTAAAGGCCATTCCATCAAAGGACCACATATAGCGGTGCATATTGCCGGTTAAGTGCAGCACAACCTCCCGGCTCGGATCACGTTGGTCCTGTGTCGGGTAAAGGTTGTGGAGATCCGCATAGCTCAGCACATGCCGACCGTTATGGCGCAAGCCAATACCCGGGTCGTCCAGCCCGTTAGCGGGCGCCATGGCGCGCATATCCACCTGCGGCCCAAATTCGCTGGCCGCATGGGAAAGCGTCATCGCCTGCTGAGTCGTCATACTGGGAACCTGCTGGGCATGGTGGCTGTGCATTGACGCATGCATGGACATACCGGCCATCATTGATGGTTCACCCATTTGGCCCATGGGCTTCATACCGTGCTCATCCATCGGAGCGTGGCCCATTCCCATGTCCGAATGCCCCAGCACCACCGGTAGATCCATCGCCGGCAATTCACTGCGCAGGGCCAAATCCGGTGTCAGCGTGCCACGCGCAAAGCCGCTACGATCGATACTCTGTGCAAACAAGGTATAGGCTTGCTCGGCATCGGGCTCCACAAGCACATCGTAGGTCTCAGCGGTGCCGATACGGAATTCCTCAACCGTCACAGGCTCAACAGGCTGTCCATCGCTGCTTATGACGGTCATTTTTAAACCCGGAATCCGCACATCAAAAATACTCATGGCGGAGCCATTAATAAAACGCAGCCGCACCTTGTCGCCGCGCTTAAAAAGACACGGCCAATTATCATCAGGCGTATTGCCGTTCATCAGGTAGGTATAAGTCGCGCCGGTAACATCCGCAATATCGCGATCACTCATGCGCATTTCATTCCACATGGCACGCTCATCCCAGGTCTGCTTGACGCCTTTGGCTTTAATGTCCTGCCACAAATCGCCAAGGGTTCGTTCCTGTCGATTGTAGTAATCCCCCATTTTCTTGAGGTTGGCATAGATGCGCTCGGGTTTTTCATCACTCCAGTCTGACAGCAGCACCACATAATCACGGTCATAATCGAAGGGTTCAGGTTCTGCCGGATCAATCACAATGGCGCCGTAAAGACCTGTTTGCTCCTGGAAACCCGAGTGGCTGTGATACCAGTAGGTGCCGCTCTGCTTAACATCAAACTGGTAGGTAAAGGTTTCGCCCGGCGCGATGCCCGCAAAACTCAGGCCCGGAACACCATCCATACCGGCAGGGAGAATCAGGCCGTGCCAATGCAGCGAGGTTTCATGCGCCAGGTGGTTGGTAACGCGCAGGGTCACCCTGTCGCCCTCCCGCCACCGTAACGTCGGTGCCGGCAGGCTGCCGTTAACAACAGTCGCCAGGCGCTCCTTTCCGGTAAAATTAACCTTTTCATAGCCAATGGATAAGCTGAACTCCTGGCCGCGTAATACCTGCTGCCGTTGTATTTGCGGCAAGCCGCCGGACGCGGCACTGGCAGCCGCTGGATACCCCAGCGTTGCACCCAGGGCGGCAGTGCCCGTAACAAATTGCCGACGCGTCATCGACCCGAAACCAGATAAATTTTGCTTCTGGGTAGAAATAGAATCACTCATGATGACCTCGCCCGCTTATCCTTTCAAAGACTTCGGTACGGCCATCTTTTTTTATCAGCAAGACGGCGTAATCATCGTAACGATCACCCATTTCCATGCCCGGACTGCCGATGGGCATACCGGGAACAGCCAGCCCCAGTGCCTCGGCTGGCGGGTTTTCCAGAAAACGTTGCATCACGTCAGCGGGAATATGGCCTTCAAAAACATAGCCATGATTGGAGATCGCCGTATGGCAGGACTGCATGTTTTGACGGATGCCGTTCGCCTCTTTAACCAGGCTCAGGTTCTCTGGATGATGGACCAGCGTTTCAAAGCCGGCGGCTTCGATATGGTCGATCCAATCGCCGCAACAACCGCAATTCGGGCTTTTGTAGACATCCAGTTTTACAGTCTCCGCCTGGAGCGTTTGCGGATCTTGGCTCAGGGTCTCGGAGCGCGGGTCATTTTTCTCGCTGCAGGCCGACAAGCCGATTGGCAGTGCGAGCACACACGCCAATACAAGGGATTTTAAATAGAATTTCATAAAGACTCCCAATAACAAAAAAGAAAAAACGCCAATTTCAGGCGTAACTCGAGTGTGTTATCGGGAAATGGGGGGGCGATACAGCAGGGAAATCTGCTCCAGCTCAGGAAAATCCGTATAGTCCGGGTTGAGGTTGCCGGGCCGGGGTGGCGCGCAGCTCAGTATCTCGGAAGGAATAACCAGGGTGCAGCCGTTGGGCGTACACGTGCAATCAGGGCAATGGGACAGGGAATGCTCCGGCAGCATTGAAGTATGGGATAACGACGGGGTAGCATCTGCGTCCAATGCAACAGCATGCATTTTCCCTGCCCGTACACTGTCAGGCATATTGCAGCTGCTCTGAAGGCCTGCCAGCGTCTGGCTGGAAAACGCCAGCATCAGTAAGACCGCAAACAACCTGAGCGAGGATATGTTTATCATTCAATCATTCGCTATTTATCATTACCAGGGCTTCAATGAGTGTTAACAGGCCCGAGTACCCGTATTGGATTCTAACCCATCGACCACTATTCGAATATGTCTAATGACCCGCAAATCCGGCTATTTGTTCACTCTTTTCCAATAATAGCCCGTCAGGTTTTCAATAGAGGTTGTAAACACCCCGCCCCTTTGCTATCAACGCACTGACATCATTACGCAACTCAACACGCAGGGTTACAGCACCCCCATGACAAGCAACGCCAAAATCAACCAGCCGCAGCCGCTATTCGATACGCTCGAAAACCTCGCCGATATTATGCACGGTGGAGAGCGCCCGGCACAGGCCTATATCAAAAGTGCCGGCATCGATAACGCCTCTGCCGACTATGAGCATGCGCTGGCTTTTTTATACAGTTACCGGGGCAGCGCTGACACCTTTGCCTCCTACCGCCGGGAGATTGAACGCTTATTGCAGTGGTGCTGGTTTATAAAAAAAACTTCGCTCAAGGATTTGAAGCGGGCTGACATCGAGTCCTATATCGATTTCTGCCAGCACCCGCCCACTAACTGGATAGCCACCAAAACAGTACCCCGATTCGCCAATAAGGAGGGACTCCGGGTCGCCAACCCGGAGTGGCGCCCTTTCGTCATGAAAAGAACGCGCAACAACCCAAAGGCAAGTCCCCATGATTTTTCGCTATCCGCCAAAGCCTTGCAGGCCGTTTTCGCTATTCTGGGCAGCTTCTACACTTACCTGATTCAGGAAGAGTACCTGGAAATCAATCCGGTGGCGCTGATTCGCCAAAAAAGTAAATACCTGCGCAAACGCCAACAAAAGGATAAAATACGCCGCCTGACAGACCTGCAGTGGGCCTATGTGGTAGAAACGGCCGAATTACTGGCCCAGGATGATCCGGCACAGCATGAGCGAACGTTATTTGTAATCCAGGCGCTTTACGGCATGTACCTGAGGATTTCCGAACTCACTGAAACGGAGCGCTGGAAACCCCAGATGGGCGATTTCAGCATGGACATGGACGGTAACTGGTGGTTTACAACGGTAGGCAAAGGCAACAAGGAACGTGATATTTCGGTCAGTGACGCCATGCTTGACGCCCTTAAACGTTATCGTCGTTTTTTGGGGCTTGCGCCCCTGCCCTCACCGGGCGAGTCCACCCCCCTGGTTCATAAAACCCGCGGTCGTGGTGGAATCAGCAGTACCCGTCAGGTCAGGAATATCGTGAAAAACTGCTTCGATCAATCTATCATGCGCATGCAAAAGGATGGATTGGACCAGGATGCCGAACTCTTAAAGTCGGCGACCGTTCACTGGTTGCGTCATACCGGCATCTCTGATGATGTTAAACATCGCCCTCGAGAGCACGTACGCGATGATGCCGGCCATGGTTCAAGCGCCATTACCGATAAGTATATTGATGTGGAAATGCGTGAGCGTCACCGCTCAGCAAAAAACAAAACGATAAAGCCAGAGCTTTAAAAACAATAGATTAAAAGGCATTTCTACAAACCATGTGAAGTGTTTGTAGAAATAGGACTCAATGACACAAGTATTTATAGAAGCACTTTCGTACCAGTTAAACAGCGAGCAGCTGTTTGAACGTATCCGCCATTTACCGCGCCCTGTTTTGCTGGACAGCAGTTACGACTCCAACGGTACCCAGCGCTTTGACATTATTAGCGCCAACCCTGTCGCCACCTTGACGACCGACGAATCCGGTACGCTGATCCGGTCATCTGGCGTTGAACAGTGCAATGAAGAAAACCCCTTTGCGCTGCTAAAACAGCAGTTGGCACAATTGCAACCGGCAGACTGTGAGGAAGCCGAGCTTCCCTTCCACGGCGGCGCAATCGGCTATCTTAGCTATGACCTTGGCCGTGTCATCGAACACCTGCCGAACCTCGCCAGGAACGATGTTCTTATTCCACTGATGGATATCGGTATCTACCTTTGGGCGCTGATCCGCGACCATCAACAACAAAAAGCCTGGTTCGTTGCGCACCCGGCCTGTGACGAAACTGAACGCAACGCCATTCTATCGCTCGTTAAAAAGGAAGAAATTGAAGCAGAGCCGTCCAATTTCAAGCTGACTGCTGATTTCAAGTCCAACATGACGGTGGCCGAATACAAGGAAAAATATCACCGCATCATCGACTACATCAAAGCCGGTGACTGTTACCAAGTGAACCTTGCCCAGCGCTTCGAAGCCTCTTACGAGGGCGATGAGTGGTTTGCCTACCAGAAGCTCAGCCGCCGGACCGATGCCCCGTTCAGCGCTTTCATGCAAACGGAAGATTATGCGCTGGTTTCGCTTTCGCCGGAGCGTTTTATCGAGGTTTCCAACGGCAAAGTTGAGACCAAACCCATTAAGGGCACCCGTCCCAGGGACAAAGATCCGGAAAAAGACCGCCAGTATGCCCAGCTGTTGAAGAACAGCACCAAGGACCGTGCTGAAAACCTGATGATTGTCGATCTACTGCGCAACGACCTCAGCAAGGCCTGCGAGCTGGGCAGTGTCTGCGTACCCAAGCTTTTTGATATCGAAGGCTATTCCAACGTTCATCACATGGTAAGCACGGTGCAGGGTAAACTGGCTGCCGACAAACACGCCGTCGATTTGCTGGAAGGCTGCTTCCCGGGCGGCTCTATCACAGGCGCACCCAAGCTACGCGCCATGGAAATCATTGAAGAGCTTGAGCCGCACCGCCGCACCGCTTACTGTGGCAGCATTGCCTACATCGACTGCAACGGCAACATGGACAGCAGCATCCTGATCCGGACCCTGGTCTGCCATGACGGCCGCATCTATTGCTGGGGCGGCGGCGGTATTGTTGCCGACTCCGATGCCGATAAGGAATACTCGGAAACCCTGGTTAAAGTATCGCACCTGATGGAAGGGCTGGCCTGATTCAGCAAAGGTTTCCCTGATGACGCTTGATTTCAATGAATGCGGCGCCATTCAGCCCACACTTTGCGAACTGCGCCGTCATTTTGATCAAAACCGGAATCGCCGGCCAGAGCCTATTCGCCACCCAGAGTCGCTGGCTTTCCAGGCCCGCTTTGAAAACCGGTATTCGAAAGCAGCGGTGCTGATTCCCATCGTCAGAACCGCGCGAGGGCTGGACGTCATCCTTACCCGGCGGGCAGAGCACCTAAGGCACCACCCAGGGCAAATCAGTTTTCCGGGCGGTGGCCATGAGAGCCTTGATAACACGCTTCATGACACCGCACTCAGGGAAACCCACGAAGAAATCGGCATTGCGCCCAAACACGTACAGATCCTTGGACAGCTGGGCCACTACTATACCGTCAGCGGTTATCGCGTCACCCCTGTTGTGGGGCTGATTAATGAAAAACCCGCACTGACCCTGGACCCTAACGAAGTCTGTGATGCCCTGTTTATCCCCCTGAACTTTTTGATGGACCCAGCCAACTTTAGCCTCTGTGAAGTTGTTCACTCAGGTGAAAAACGCCATTACTACTCGGCCCACTACCAGAACGCGCATATCTGGGGCGTTACTGCCGGCATTATTATGGCACTCTACGAGTCCTTAAAAGGCGCAGCCTGAAGCGTCACGCGCACGTCATCAAAACGGTCGAAAATTGCATGCCCGAACCAAGCTGGGTTATGATGCGTCGGTTTAGGCTAACGGCACGAAAAGGTCAGTCTTCGCAGCTAAAAGCCGCCAAATCCGGCGTATAAAGTATGGAAAAATAATAATGGCAACACACATAACCCAGGCGATGCTTCAAAACTTTCTCGGCACCGCCCCGCTCTGGTATAAAAAAGTGATTCTCGCTTTTTTAATCCTGAATCCCATTTGCTTTTTTGTACTTGGCCCCTTTATTACCGGATGGCTTCTTATCGCCCAGTTCATCTTCACACTGGCCATGGCCCTCAAATGCTACCCGCTGCAACCCGGTGGCTTGCTGGCAATCGAAGCGGTTGTCATCGGCATGACGAGCGCCGAAGCCGTATTCAACGAAGCCGTAGCGAATATCCAGGTTATTTTCCTGCTGGTTTTCATGGTGGCCGGTATTTACTTCATGAAGGACCTGCTGCTGTTTGTCTTCACCAAAATCCTCATTAAGGTGAAGTCGAAAATGGCGCTGTCGCTGCTGTTTTCTCTCGTTGCCGCCTTTTTGTCGGCTTTCCTCGATGCCCTAACGGTGACCGCCGTACTGATCAGCGTGAGTGTTGGTTTCTATACGATCTACCATAAAGTCGCTTCCGGAAAGCCGGTTGCCCTTGAGCATGACCACAACAGTGACTCCTCGCTGCATGAATACCATCGTGAGGACCTGGAAAAATTCAGGGCGTTCCTGCGCAGCCTGTTGATGCACGGCGCCGTCGGTACGGCACTGGGCGGCGTTTGCACCCTGGTAGGCGAACCGCAAAACCTGTTGATTGCCGAGGTTGCCAGTTGGGAGTTCATTGAGTTCTTTACCCGTATGATGCCCGTTACCCTGCCCGTTCTAGGCGCAGGTTTGCTGACGGTCATTTTACTGGAGATGACCGGCTGGTTTGGTTACGGCGAAAAACTTCCCGCAGAGGTACGCGGCATCCTGGAAGATGTTGCCCGCGACCACGACCGCCAACGGACTCACAGGCAAAAGGTTTCACTGGTTGCACAGGGTCTCGTTGCCGTTTTCCTGATCATCGGACTGGCTTTCCATCTTGCCGAAGTGGGCATTATCGGTTTGACCGTGATTGTGCTGTTAACCGCAATCAATGGCGTCATTGACGAACACCAGATTGGCAAATCCTTCGAAGAGGGGCTGCCCTTCACCGCGCTGTTGGTGGTGTTTTTTGCGATCGTCGCGGTTATCCACGAACAGCACCTCTTTAACCCCGTGATAAACGCTGTGCTAGATATGGACGAGTCGATTCAACCGGGGATGTTTTTTATCGCCAATGGCCTCTTGTCCGCTATCAGCGATAACGTGTTCGTGGCAACGGTGTACATCAATGAAGTCAAGCTGGCCCTGGACTCTGGCGCCATCAGCCGCGAGCACTTCGACCTGCTTGCGGTTTCCATTAACACCGGCACCAACCTGCCTAGCGTGGCGACGCCCAACGGGCAGGCCGCCTTCCTGTTTCTGCTAACCTCTGCTATTGCGCCCTTGATCCGCCTCTCCTACGGCCGCATGGTCATTATGGCATTGCCCTACACCATTGTGCTTTCGGTCGTGGGCTACCTCGGGGTTACTTACCTGCTGTAACCGCAAGCAAACCTAAATAAAAAAGCCACCTGAGGGTGGCTTTTTTATTTGTCCTGTTTAACTGCCTAGCTATGTCGACTCAGTAACCGGCTCCATGTCCAGCCAGATACAGTGTCCACCGCTTTCCTGCAACTGCTGCAATGCATCCTGGTGCATTACCAACTCGTCGCCACTGGCGCGTATAACCTTTAACGGCCGACGCTCTGCGCTGACTCGATTGAAGTTCATTTCACCATTTTCTGAACCGGCTTCTTCGGCACCCAGGCTTAATGCCGTCTGCCCGCCTGTCATCAACAGGTAGACGTCAGCCAGAATCTCCGAGTCAAGCAAAGCCCCGTGCAAATCACGCTGGGAGTTATCAACCCCGTAACGTTTACAAAGGGCATCCAGGTTGTTTTTCTGCCCAGGGTGTTTTTTACGCGCCAGAACAATGCTGTCCACCACGCCACAGATATCCCTGACAGATGGATAACCCTGATCGAGCAATTTCAGTTCATGGTCGATAAACCCCACATCAAAGGGTGCGTTGTGAATCACCAGTTCAGCGCCTTTGATAAAGGCCAAAAATTCATCGGCGATATCGGCAAACACCGGCTTGTCAGCTAGAAACTCCGAGGTAATGCCGTGCACCTCTGCCGCGCCGTCATCAATTTCCCGTTCCGGATTGATGTATTGATGGTAGTGACGTCCGGTCAGTTTGCGGCCAATCAGTTCCACGCAGCCGATTTCGATGATGCGGTGCCCCTGGGAGGGTTCAAGGCCGGTGGTTTCGGTATCCAGTACAACCTGTCTCATCCGGCCTCTCCTGCCAATACCTGCTCAACCCCCTGGTTGGCGAGTTGATCGGCAATTTCATTTTCACGATGACCGCTATGCCCTTTTACCCAGTGCCAGTGTACCTGGTGCCTGGCCACCTCCTCATCGAGTTGCTTCCAGAGGTCGACATTCTTGACGGGCTTCTTTGCGGCAGTTTTCCAGTTCTTTTGCTTCCAGCCGTGAATCCAGCTGGTAATACCATTTTTAACGTAGACGGAATCCGTGGTGAGCACCACTTCGCAGGGGCGTTTCAAGCTTTTCAGCGCCTGAATAACCGCCATCATTTCCATTCGGTTATTGGTCGTATTTGCTTCGCCGCCAAAAAGGCTTTTTTCTTGCCCCTTATAGCGTAGCAGCGCTCCCCAACCACCCGGGCCAGGGTTGCCCTTACAGGCACCGTCGGTAAATATTTCTACAGTAGTATTTGAAGCAGAGGTCAAAGGTCTTTCTCGTCTGAAGCTTTGAGGTTACGTGTCGTGGGCTCGGTAATTGGGAATGCCAGCACCCGGCGCGTTATTCTGATTTCCCGCAACGGTATCATACCGGCGGTTTGTTTGCGCGCAACGATGGCATAGGTGCTACCGAAAAAGCAATTGTATTTTTTCCCGAAATGCTCAATCCAATTGTCGCTTGCACCCTTTTCGCGGGCATTCAAAGGCGGGTTAAAAAAGGCGTATTGAATCACTTCAACCTCAAAGCCCAGCAACTTAAGCCAGTCGCATAATCTCATCGCCGACCGGTAACTGCCGCTCCAGGGAGCTTTGCGTGAAAACGTCAGCATTCGCCGCATTCCCATCATGCTCCAGGGATTAAAGTTAACGATAAACAACAGTCCTCCCGAGGTCAGTGTCCGATGTGCTTCGCGAAGAACCTGGTGGGGGTTTCTTGTGTACTCAAGAACATGGTGAAGAATAATGCCGTCGAGCGCATCGTTGGCGACGGGCAAATAGCAGGGTTCAACGATCAGGCTGCTATTGCTCGGCACCTTGCGTTTGTCACCGGCGCAACTGATTTGCGCAAAACTCTGGTAGGGCATCGGGGAGCTGTCGTAGATGGGTTCGCAGCCAGCGATACTCAGCTGGAAAAGGTGCCGACCCAGTTTGCGCTTGATATGCGGCGAGAGCAGTGCCCGCTCATAACCCAACAGGTGCTGGCCCAGTTTCTGTTGCTGCCAAAGTTGCCAGTCAATCTGGTGTTGAACTATTGACCTGCGTTGTTGACCAAAAAGCTTCATTTGCGTATGCCAATAAATCCGATTAGTAAATCACTCACGCCTTAATTATTATACGCCGACCCTTTAGTAATACCGAGCAGGATTATGATAACCGTCACCCCCATACCCGCCTTTAACGACAATTACATCTGGATGCTGCATCTTGATGACAGTGACAGGGTTGTCGTCGTTGACCCAGGGGATGCCGCTCCTGTGCTGGAAATCCTGCAGAAACAAAACCTGACGCTGGATGCCATCCTGATCACACATCACCATGGCGACCATGTGGGCGGGCTGGCAAAATTAACCCGTGACGCCCAGGTGCCTGTATACGGCCCCTACAACCCGGCCATTGCCGAAATAACCGAACGATTGAGCGAGGGCGACAAGGTTCAAGTGCTCGGTGAAACCTTTCGCATTATAGAGGTTCCCGGTCATACCCTTGATCACATCGCCTTTGTCAGCGAAACGCTACCTCAACCGCTATTATTTTGCGGCGATACCCTGTTTTCCGGCGGCTGTGGTCGCCTGTTTGAAGGCTCAGCCGAACAAATGCACAGGTCGCTGAGCAAATTGGCAAACCTGCCGGGAGAAACACGGGTTTATCCAGCCCATGAATACACGCTGGCCAACCTGGATTTTGCAAGGGCCGTAGAGCCTTCCAACCAGGCTCTGCGCGACTATCAGGATTGGTGCAAGCAACAACGTGATGCCGGGCTTCCCACGGTTCCCAGCACCATCGCCAACGAACGGGCAATCAACCCCTTTTTACGCAGTGAAGAAGTGGCTATTGGCGCCTCGGTCAGTACCCATTGCGGGCAAACACTGAGCAGCCCGGTCGCCGTTTTCCGCGAAACACGTGCCTGGAAAGATCGTTTCTAGCAGCTATGCTTAGGAGTAAGCTGCCGCTGAGCAAGCGACTCTCCACTCGAGAAAGCGCAACAAATCAATAAATAAAAAGATATTTATCAATATGTTAAAAAGCAAAGCTAAAGTTATTGCAACAATTATGATAAGCGGTTCCCTGCTGACAACTGCCGGCTGTTCGTTACAGCAGCACCTGGAACAGGCGCCCTCCCAGAAAAGCTTCAGCAAGGGCGATATCAATTCTTTAGCATTGCTCGAGCAAGCAACGCACTCCCCCGGCCTCAACCTGGCTGACAACACGCTGCTGGTTAGCGCCCCTCTTTCCGTAAACGAGCAGTCAGTAGACCTGGTTGACGATGTCTGGACACGCCTTCGCGACGACCTCAGTTTTGACCTGTCTGTCGATAACAAAGCGGTTCGCGTACAGCGCAATTGGTATGCTCGTCACCCGGAGTATTTTGTGCGCGTCGCAAAGCGCGCCAACCGCTATTTGTACCATGTAGCAGAAACTATCAAGGCACAGGGTATGCCCGCAGACCTGGCGCTGCTGCCGATTGTTGAAAGCGCCTATGACCCATTTGCCTACTCACACGGCCGTGCATCCGGTATGTGGCAGTTCATCCCTGCCACCGGAAAGCGTTTCGGTCTGCATCAAGACTGGTGGTACGACGGTCGCCGCGACGTTGTTAAATCTACCGAGGCCGCGCTAGCCTACCTGACCTACCTGCATCAACGTTTCGACCAGGACTGGCTGCTGGCACTGGCCGCCTATAACTCCGGTGAAGGCAATGTGAACAAAGCGATTCGGAAAAACCGGAAACAGGGCAAGCCAACCGACTTCTGGTCGCTGGAACTGCCCAAGGAAACCAAAGATTACGTGCCAAAAATGATTGCCCTGGCCCAGCTCCTCCAAAGCCCGGAAAAATACGGTGTTGAGTTCCCAGAAATTGCCAACGCCCCCTATTTCGAAACCGTGGATGTCGGTTCCCAGATCGATATGGCGCAAGCCGCTGATATGGCGGAAATCAGCCTTGATGAGCTGTACCTCCTCAATCCGGGTTTCAATCAATGGGCCACTCGCCCGGATGGCCCGCACCTGCTTAACGTTCCCGTTGAAAAAGCCCCTGCCTTCAAGGTCAACCTGAGCAACCTTCCGCCCGAAAAGCGTGTGAACTGGGTGCGCTATAAAATTCAGCCGGGCGACTCCATCAGCGTCATTGCTTCGCGCTACAAAACAACCTCGAAGGTGCTGCGTGACGTCAACGGCATGAGCAATAACCAGATTCGCGCCGGCAAAGTGCTGTTTGTACCGGTCGCCAGCAAAGGTGCCGAACAGTATGTCCTCACTGCCACCGAACGTTTAAAAACAAAGCAAAACCGTAACGTCTCATCCAGCATTAAAAAAATTCATATCGCTCAACCCGGCGACAGTTATTGGGATATTGCCCGTAAATACGGGGTTACCACCCGCCAGCTGGTGCGTTGGAATAACCTCGGTATCGGCGACACCCTGCGGGTTGGTCAAAAATTAGTCGTCTGGAGCAAAGCCGGCAGCACGAACGGAAACGATCGCCAGGTCATCCGCCGCGTTGCCTACAAAGTAAGGAATGGCGACTCCTTGGCGCGGATTGCACAAAAATTTAACGTCACGATCGGTGATATTGAATCCTGGAACGGAATCAGCCGTAAAAAATACCTGCAACCAGGACAACCCCTCAAACTTTACGTCGATATCACCCAAGCCAGCCTGTAAGCAGCTATTCCCGTGAGTTTTTATGCAGAGATGTCTTGTCATCTCTGCCCTGCTCCTTTTCCCTGCTTTGACGCGAGATGGTTTCATCGACACTACGCTGCAACCACTTGAAGATATTTTCGACATACTCCAGCCCCACCAGCATGCCAACGGTCAAGAGTGCCAGTATGATTCCCAACAGGTTATGCCCGGTGCCGATAACAATACCCAGCGCGGCCAGCACCCAAATAACCGCCGCCGATGTCACCCCGAGTACCACGCCTTTGCGGGCCATGATAACACCGGCCCCCAGGAAGCCGACCCCGGTAACGACCTGGCCAATAATACGGGACGGGTCTGTCATATCGTTCGAGACTGAAAAGGACATGGCTATAAACAGATAGGTCGCCAGGCATATTAACGCACTGGTACGAATTCCGATCGCCTTGCCCATTAACTGGCGTTCCAGGCCGATAATGCCGCCTGCCAGTAACGCACTGGAAATGCCTTTCCAGTCCAGCGGTTCCAAAAGCGTCAGTATATCCATCATCGTCACAATCGCTGTACGGATTGCGAATCGGTCTGGATTTATTTATTCCACAGGAGATAATGACGAACGCATGACCGTTTTTGAGGTCAAGTTGTCATCATTAATTAACGGTTAAACCAGGTTTGTCTGACTTGCTCCGAACAGCACACATATCAAGAGCCTTTTTTGTGCTCCTACTACTATTGACGGTCAACGGGCCCGCTCGTTCAGAAATCCTAGTGTCCCATGCGGTCGCCCTGCATGGCACCACGAAATACCCAGCCAACTTCAGCCATTTTGACTACGTAAACCCCCACGCGCCGAAGGGGGGAACAATACGGCTTATGGGTGTTGGAACCTTCGATACGCTTAACCCCTACACCCTAAAGGGATTGCCGCCCTATCTCAGCCTTTGGGGCGTATTCGGGTTAAACGAGCCACTGATGGTGGGTTCCGGTCAATATTCCCCTTCCGGTGACGAACCCCAAACGGCCTATGGCCTGATTGCCGAAAGTATCGAATACCCTGAAAATCGCCGCTGGGTTATTTTCAATTTACGCGCCGAAGCACGCTTTCACGATGGCTCCCCCATCACCGCCGATGACGTCGTCTTTTCCTATCAAACCCTGGTCGAAAAAGGACATCCTCGCTTTCAACAGATGTATCAGGACGTTAAAAGCGTCAAAAAACTCGGCCCCAAACGCGTTAAATTCACCTTCAGCGGCGAAGACACCCGCGCTCTGCCCCTGCGTGTTGGCGAACTGCCCGTTCTTTCAAAGGCCTTCTGGCAAAACCGTGATTTTGAAAAAGCCTTGATGGAACCACCATTGGGCAGCGGCCCTTACCGCCTGGTTGATTTTGAGCCGGGACGCCGCCTCAAATTTGTACGGGTGAAGGATTACTGGGGTAAAGAACTGCCTGTAAATCGCGGCCGTTACAACTTCGACACCGTCATCTTTGATTATTACCGCGACCTTCATGTGGCTTTCGAGGCCTTTAAATCCGGCGAATTTGACGTTTATCGCGATTATATTTCCAGCAACTGGGCCACCGGTTATGACTTTCCTGCCCTGCAACGCGGTGACGTCATCAAGCTCGAAATCGATCACGATATTCCCACCGGGTACCAGGCTTTTTTCTTCAACACCCGCCGTGAATTATTCAAGGATATACGGGTTCGCGAAGCCATTGCCCAAATGTTCGATTTCGAATGGCTGAACCGGGCTATTTTCTTTAACGCCTACCAACGCAATCGCAGCTTTTTCCCGAATACCGAACTGGCCGCCAGCGGCATGCCAACACCGGAAGAATTGACCCTGTTGGAGCCCTACCGGGCAAACTTGCCAGCGCACCTGTTTGAAACGCCCTTCGAAACGCCGGTTACCAATGGCAAAGGAACCCTGCGTAAACAGCAGCGAAAAGCCCTGAAACTGCTCAAGGAAGCAGGATGGCAAATAAAAAACAATCAAATGATTAATATAAAAACCGGTGAGCCGCTGGTATTCGAGGTTCTGTTCGATCAACCCAGTTTCGCCAAGGTGCTGCTCCCCTTTAAACGCAACCTCAAGCGTATCGGTATCGATATGCAACTGCGCAGC
>JAWKZQ010000008.1:0-99412 GCA_041395865.1 Pseudomonadales bacterium | reverse complement strand
CAGAAACGGCACCCGAGGCAAGCAGGGGCTTCGTTTTGGTAAGTTCTTTCATTGCCAAAAGGTGCGCCTGGGCTGATTGTTTCCTAAGCGCCTCAACTTCAGCCAACTCCTGTTGCCGCTGCTCCAGTTGTTGCTCTGCAATATTTTTAAGTGACGCCAATTGAGCGATGCTGGTGCCGTAAAGAATACGTTGCTGGCTCACGACATCCGGAATTTTATCAAGCCAGGCTTGCTCCGGCTCAAAAGGAACGCCTTCAGCAACCGCCCGAAGCCTTGAGGCCTTGGCCTGTAACGCCAGATACTCTATTTCATTTTCTCTCAGGGACGACGTGGAACGTGTTGCATCCAGTCGGACCAACAGTTCCCCAGCCTCAACCTCATCACCCTCTTGAACCTCAATATGAGTAACCACGCCGCCATCAAGCGACTGCACCACTTGAATTTGTCGGGTGGGAATAACCTTGGCCTCCCCACGGGTTATCTCATCAACCTTAGCGAAACCGGCCCAAACCAACAGTAATAAGAGTGACCCGGCCACCAGGTAAAGAATAGCCCGAGCACGCGCTGGATCCTGCTGCAATTGCGCGATATCAGCGTCGACCAGCCAATCCAGCGTTTCCTCTTCAGCCTCAATACCTGCGCGCGAAAAGAAGCCGCCAAAAACAGCTGGCAGCTTGCCTCTGGAGCCTTTTTTCCCAGGTAGCTGGGCAGCGTCTTCAGATGCAATTTGCAGCTTTTTTCCTTTCATGTCGGGATTGCCCGTCATGCTGCCCTCCCAATACGGCCTGAGCGCAACGCATCAATGACCTGTTCACGCGGACCGTCGGCAACGATCTTGCCACTGTCCACCACAATAATACGGTCAGCCATTTCCAATAAGGACGTTCGGTGCGTGACCACCATCATTGTCCTGCCCTTTGAAAACTCTTTAAGCTGCTGCTTAACCCAGACTTCGGTCGAATGATCCATGGATCCGGTTGGCTCATCCAGTAACAAAATCGGCGGGTTATGGATGATTGCCCGCGCCATTGCCACCGCTTTGCGCTGCCCCCCTGAAAGAGACTCGCCCCGTTCGCCGACCAGCATGTCAAAACCCTGTGGGTGCTTATTCACAAATTCGCTAAGCCTGGCAAATTCCGCCGCTCTCAGGACAGCCTCGTCATCAGCCTGCTGGTGTCCCAGCACCAGGTTTTCCCTTAAGGTTCCGTAAAACAGTGTCGCTTCCTGAGGAACAAAACCCACCTGTTGTCGCAACTCGGCAGGATCCAGCTGGCGAAGGTCAACACCATCAATCAGCACCGCCCCATCGGTCGGTTGATAAAATCCCATGGCGAGTTTTTGCAAGGTGCTTTTCCCGGAGCCAATTCGCCCCATAATCGCCACATGCTCGCCAGCGTTAATCTTAAAAGAAACATCGTGAAGGGCCGGAATGCCACCGCCGGGGTATTCGAAAGATACGTGGCGAAATTCGATCTCACCTTTAAACTTTGGGCGTGAAAGGAAATTTGAGTCGGCCGGCCGCTCTACCGGTTTAGCCATAATTTCCTCGAGAGACGCCAGCGCCGTGGTGGCATTATGGTACTGCGTCATCAAACCAGCAATTTGGCCCAAGGGGGCCATCACGCGCCCACTGAGCATCGTCGAGGCAATTAATCCACCCATGGTTAAATCGCCTCTGGCAATCAAATACACACCCGTAATAATCACCGACACATTAACCAGCTGCTGCACCCATTGCGTCACATTCAAACTGGCACTCGAAAGCAGGCGTAATTTGACGCCGGTATTGGCTAAAAATGCAGCCGTTTTTTCCCAGCGCCGTTGCATCACGCCCTCGGCGCCCATGCCTTTGATCGTATCCAGGCCCACCAAGCTTTCGATCAGCGTTGCATTGCGCATGGCGCCGGCCCTGTAGGTAGATTCGGTCAGCTCCTGCAAACGACGTTGTGTCAGCCAGGCATAAATAACAACAATGACAATCCCCACCAGCAAGGGCACCAGAATCAACGGCCCGATCCAGAAGATAACCGCCATAAAAATAAACACAAAGGGTAGATCGATAAGGGCCGTAATAGACGCCGAAGCGATAAAGTCGCGTACCGTTTCAAAGGAGCGCAAATTGGCGGCAAAGGAGCCTGCGGAGACCGGCCGCGCCTCCATCCGCAAACCCAGTACTTTCTCCATGATTTGCGACGACAGTTTGATATCAATACGTTTGCTGGCAAGGTCCAGGAAGTAGCCGCGCATCGTGCGCAGGACCAAATCGATCACCAACACGAGCAAAACGCCAATTGCCAGCATCCACAGGGTTTCTATGGCGTAATTGGGAACAACCCTGTCGTAAACATTCATCGTGAACAGGGGCATTGAGAGGGCAAACAGGTTGATCAGAAATGCCGCAACCAGCACATCTCTGTAGGTGGGCATATTTTCCCTGATTGCGCCCCAAAACCAATGCGTATCATGCCCTCCCTTAATCTCTGGGGCACGATCATCAAAACGAAAACGGGGGCGTGCAAGAATAGCCTTGCCACTGTAGCGTTCCAGCAATTCACTGGCCGGCACATCAACAACAGCTTCACTAAGATCCGGATAAACGACTCGCGCCTGGTCTTTTTCTAAGTTCCACCCCATCAAAAGGCAGGCTTCATTGTTATCCAGCAACAAAACTGCAGGCAGTAGAGCCGGGTTCAGCTTTTCTAGCGGTTTGCTCACTATTTTACTAATCAGCCCAACCCGGGCCGAAGCCCGTGAAAATAAACCGGGCGTTAGCTGCTTTTCCACGGGCAGGCCAGCCAGTAATGCCTCCCGGGTTGTTGGCCGGCCATGATAGCTGGAAATAACCAACAGGCACTCCAGCAGGGAATCAGTTTCAATAACTTCCATGAGTGCTTTATTGTTTACCTTTCAAGGGGTTGAAAACAAAATGTCAACTTGAGTAAAAAGAAGCATAGACCATGCCATAAAGAAATGCTGACTTTGCATCAGTTATTTTAAAAAAACCGGGATATTGCGTTTTTCCGCCAATCCGCCCTATAGCAATCAATAGGTTATATATAGCATCTGGGCCTTTATGCTATACTCCGCTGCAATTGAAACTTAACGGTAAACCAAAGCCTTGATTAACAAGCTGTTCAAAAAAGACAAGAAATCACCCTCGCCCCAAGCTGTTGAAAAACAGCCCGATAGAGGATCAAGCAATAACACTGGCGATACTCAAGGGACACAGAAAAAACCTGATAAACCCGAACCCCAAAGCGCCCCAAAAAACTGGGATTTGACGCACTTTCAGGTACCCCAAGCTGAAGGAAAAACACGTTTTCATGACCTGGGGTTATCCCTTCCTTTAATGCATGGCATTGCTGATCTCGACTTTGAGTACTGCTCCCCCATCCAAGCCCAGTCTCTACCTCATACCCTGCAACGCAGGGACCTCGTTGGCAAAGCCCAAACCGGAACGGGTAAAACTGCCGCCTTCCTCGTCACCATTATCGAGGACCTGCTACGCCATCCGATCGAAGATGAACGCTTCGCAGGCGAGGCACGGGCGCTGGTTATCGCACCGACCCGAGAACTGGCCCTGCAGATTGCCGATGATGCCAATGCACTCAGCAAATACACCGACCTGAAAGTCCAGACACTGGTCGGCGGCATGGACTATGCCAAACAACAATCAAAACTGCACAGCGAACTGGTTGACATCCTGGTTGCCACACCGGGCCGCCTGCTGGACTTTTGCAGCAATGAAGATGTACATCTCGATCAGGTGGAAATCATGGTGATCGACGAAGCCGACCGCATGCTGGATATGGGTTTTATACCCCAGGTCAGGCGCATCATTAACCAGACGCCCAAAAAATCCTACCGCCAAACCCTGCTATTCAGCGCCACCTTTACTCCCCAGGTGCTCAACCTCACGGAACAGTGGACTCAAGACCCGGTAACAGTAGAAATCGAACCCGAGCGGGCAGCAACCGATACCGTTCAGCAGTTTATCTACCTGACCGAAGCACAGGAAAAGTACACGCTGCTGTACAACATCCTTAAACAGGACGAGGTGGAGAGCGCCATTGTTTTTGCCAACCGGCGGGATCAATGCCGCCGTTTGCAGGAAAGCCTGCAATCACACGGTTTCAAGGTGGGCCTGTTATCCGGTGAAATAGCCCAGAACAAACGGGTCAAAACGCTGGCGGCCTTCAAGTCCGGCGAGCTGAATGTGTTGGTAGCCACCGATGTGGCTGGACGCGGTATTCATATTGACGGCATCAGCCATGTGGTCAATTTCACCCTGCCGGAAGAGCCTGAAGATTATATCCACCGAATCGGTCGCACGGGTCGCGCAGGGAAATCGGGCACCTCAATCAGCTTTGCCTGTGAGGACGATTCCTTTAACCTCATTCCTATTCAGGAGCTGCTGGGCAACAGCGTGCCTTGCCAACAGCCCCCCAGTCATTTGCTGGAAAAAGCGCCAGCGATGACCCGAAGCTCAGCACCCGCGTCCAAAAACAGGCAGCGACCACCCCAGCGCAACAGACCCTAAACAGGCCTTACAGCTATAGGTTACAATTCTTAACCGACGCTTTGCTGACAGGAGCTCTGCGTCGGAATTTTCTTTTCAATAGTTTTTGCCTATAGTTACACTTATTCACACAACCTGTTGGCTTGCCTGATTTCAGCGTCACACGACAAGGACATATTTCTGTGGAAAAAAGGGCCTTTACTCGACAAGTTCTACACCACGCAGCACAGTACTCCAGTCCCCATCAGAAACCGCTGCCCTGCGTCATTAAAGACTTTTGTAAAACCGGCCTCTTTATCACCTTTGAAAACCCGGAGCTAAGCGTCCAACACGCCTTGACCGTCAACGACACCCTGTTCGTTGACTTCAAGAGCAGCGGCATTTTGCAACTTAACTACCGCCTTCATGTCCGCATTGCCCGTATCGTGGAGGGCGCATTGGGCCTGGAAATTACCCACAATAACCCCGAAGCGATCCACGCCCTGTATAAGTTGTCGAAGGAACCGGCGGCCACCCAGCCCCGTAATAGCGACACCCGTTACCAACACCTTCATAGCAAGTGCAAACAAATCGTCGAAAGTTTTTTAACGGCATCACATCGTGAACTCTACCGCAAAATTGATAAACAACTGCTAGAGCGAGCCGAGCACGCCACCGACAATGCCCACGAAACGTCCTTTGCCGACACGGCGTCGCGTTTTAGGAAATACCAGGAGCGTATTCATCAAGCCTTCCACAAAGGCGTGCTCCAGCAGGTTGAAAACTGGCTTGAGGGTATACCCGTTAGCCTGCCGGAAGCGATGCAACCGGAAAAAAGCGCCGGCCTTGCTTTGGTTGAAAAAGAGGAATTTGAAGACTGGCTATTGGTTAAGGTCATCATCAACAAGGCTGACCAGCACTACAAGGAAACCCTTTATGACCTTCAGCTCCGCATGTCGGAAATGTCGGGTGCTGAAATCAGCTACAAGAACAACCCGTTAAGCCCGGCCTATGTCAGCCATGCCTTTTACCGTGCTATCAGCCCTTTGCAGCTGTCTCGCGATATGATGCAGGCGGTTCTGTCCGCGTTCCAGGCCCAAGTGGTTGTGGAGGGGCTGGCACAGCTCTATTCCACCCTGAACCAGCTGTTTATCGATAACGATGTCCTGCCCACGATTGTTTACCATGCGGTTAAGGCCGTCTCCCCCGAAGGACAATACTCCGATACAGAGGCGCCAGGCGACAGCCCGGAGGCAGCGCAGGAACCGGTTTCCGGAAGAGGCTCCTCCAGCCAGCCTATCTCAGGGGCAGCCAACGACGCCGCAGTCACTTCGCCCGCTGGCGACAGCGCTCAAAACTCCATGCGTACCCTGTCCACCGTACAGAGCATGTTAGCGCTTAGGCACCGCCACAAAGAGCCCCCCGAGCAACATCGGGGCCACCCGATCCAACGGGTCGCAACGGAACAGCTGATGTCGCAGCTGAACCTGTACCAGAAGCAACAAGCACCCGCTAGCCAGGAAGCGGGAATCAGGCCCTTGAGTGAACGGATTGCCGAGTGGTGTGGCGAGGAGCAGCAACTGAGCGAACAGGACAACACAGCGGTTGAGGTGACGGAAAAATTTTTCTCGGCCATGGACGCCAACCAGCATTTGTCCACTCAAATCAAACCCGTCTTTAAACAGCTGGAAATCCCGCTGCTGAAAATTTTTATCAAGGATGCGAGTTTCTTCGAGGACGCCAACCACCCGGCTCGCCAAGTGCTCAACCGGCTAGCCCGCCTTGGGGCGCATGGCGGCGAATTAAGCCAACAGAACTCCCAGCGGGTCGAAAACGCAATCAAAACAATAAATCAGGAGTTCGAGGACGATCCGAGTATTTTCAACCAGGCTGTCAATGAGCTGGACGAACTGATTACCCGCCAGGAAAAAGCAGCGCAACGCAATACCGAAAGGCTGGTGAAATCCTGCGACGGACTCGAAACTATTGAAAAGGGCAAATACAGCATTCGTCGCTTTATAGAGGAAGAGCTGTCCGGGAAAATTGTTCCGCGGGCACTGGTGGACCTGATTAATCAGGGCTGGCGAGAACTGTTGGTCTTCACCCTGCTGCGTGACGGGCAGGGCAGTGCCATCTGGAACAGTTATGCCAACGTCGTGAAATCGTTGGGACAAGTTGATCCCCAGTCCGACCGCAGCTTACTTCACCAGCAGGGTACCGGACTCTTAAAAATTATCGAAATCGGTATTAACGAAGCGCCGGGCGGGCAGTCGCAAATGAAAAAACTGCTTCCCGCACTGGCCGACTTGCTAACCCCCAACGCCAATTCGCCTGCGCCGGAATTTACCGAAGCTGACACCCTGCTGGCACCACCCGATGATGCTTTCAGTTATATCGACGACGAGGCAATACAAAACAAGGCCCTGTCACGCTGGGTACGACGCGCCCGCAACCTGCAGGTCGGCGCCTGGGTAGAATACGGTGAAAATGACGAAGCCACGCAAATGCGCCTGGCCTGGATCGGCCAGGATCACCATAAATTCGTTTTCGTGAACCACCAGGGTATGAAGGTGGTGGAACTCAGCTTACGGGAAATGGCCGAGCACCTGCAAAGCGGCCACGCCCGTCGAATCGACGACCCTGACCAGCCCTTTGTCGACCAAAACCTGGATGCCATGGTCCAGGACATGTATAACCAGATGAACTATCAGGCAACCCACGACGAGCTGACAGGGCTGATTAATCGCAAGGAATTTGAACGCCACCTGAAACATGCGCTTGCCGATGCAAGAGGCCGTCAAAACCAGCACGCCGTTTGCCACATGGATTTGGACCAGTTCAAGGTTATCAACACCGCCTGCGGTCACGAAGCCGGCGACACCATGCTCAAGAAAGTCGGCGATCTGTTAAACACCTACATTCAAGAACCTAATGTAGTGGCTCGCTCGGCCGGCGACGAATTCCTGTTTATCCTGAAAAACTACGACATGCCCAGCGCCAAGAACTTCGCCTTGGAAATTAAAGAGGCGGTCCAGGAGCTGCGTTTCGACTGGGGTGACAAAACCTATACACTCGGCGCCAGTATCGGCCTGGTTTCCATAGACGAAGCCAGCCAGAGCGTGCAGTCCATTTTGAATTGCGCCGATTCCGCCCGCCTTTCCGCCAAGGAGTCAGGTCGAAACAAAGTCTATATCTACGAACCTGACGATAAGGATCAGGCCATTCGCAACGAAGTCATGAACAATATGGCGCGTCTCAACCGTGCCCTTGACGAGGAGCGCCTGACCCTGCGTTGCCAGAAAATCAGTCCGGTTGCCGATAATGACGAGAAACCCCATTACGAGGTCCTGCTGTCCGTCGAAGACGAGCTGGGCATTCAACTGGCGCCCGGTGACTTTATTCACGCTGCCGAACGATACAACCGAATGCAGGCCATCGACCGCTGGGTCATTCATAATGTTTTCAGCTGGGCAAACCGTAACCGCGACAAACTGGACCAGATTGACTGTTGCACGATCAACCTGTCCGGGCACTCCCTCAACGATGAAACCCTCATGGACCACATCCTCGATAAACTGCTGGAATTCGAGATTCCCCGTGACAAGGTTTGCTTTGAGGTGACCGAAACCGCCGCCGTTAAAAACCTGGCCGACGCCGTGGAGGTTATTTCCGAACTGAAGGACCTGGGCTTCAAATTTGCCCTCGATGATTTCGGTACCGGGCTGTCCTCCTACACTTACCTGAAAAAACTGCCGGTTGACTACCTGAAAATTGACGGCGCCTTTATCAAAGGTATCGCCAACAATCCGGAAGACCTCGCCATGGTTCGCTCCATCAACGAGATGGCACACCTGATGGGCAAACAAACCATTGCGGAGTATGTCGAGAATGCCGCTATTGAAGAGCAACTTGTTCAAATCGGGATTGATTACGCCCAGGGTTACCACATCGAAAAACCCATCGCCCTGGATACGCTGTTCTCCGGACGGGCAGTGGCCTGAAAAAGCCAATGATGCAGCAATAGCCTAATGCGCGCGCTGCATCAAAGCCAATAACCGTCCTGCCTGCTTCTCCGCCTCTGCAATAATTTCCCATCCGCACCGGCTCAGGGTTTGTTGCACCTGCTGCTGACTGCGCCCAAGCCTGGCTGCCACACGCTGCTGGTTACGTTCATCCAGGTACAAAGACAGTATCCGCTGCTGCAATGGGGTTAATCCGGCCCAGTGCCATAGCAATAAGTCCAGCTGGCTTTGCAGAACCGGGTCGATGTGAGCGGCGCGGGTACTTAAGGAGACAAACCGCCGGCTTCGCTTAAGCGCATGCATCATCTGCTCGGCCTTGGAAAAGGCAGGCCCATCAATAATGGGGCTATGCCGTGTTTCCAGACCGGCGCACAACTCACCGTAATTCAAAACCAGCCGGTATTTAACCGGATGCAGGAAGTTATTGAGCACCCGGCACATCGCATAGAGAGGTTTGGCCGTGGTCAACACGGCGGCAACCTCATCCCCTCGGGTAATTTCAAAGGGTGCATACAGACTCTCGGTAAAGTCCTGGTTCAGCCTAACCAGGGCCTCGCCAAGCGATACGCTGAGGGACTGCCGATCCTTCAACTTGGAGGAATCAATCACATCAACCAGTAATACAAAGTAATGTCGCCGCATGCACAGTCATCAAGCCAGGTTAATCTGAACCCAGTATAGCAAAACAATTTATTTTTATTGTTAAATAAAAAAACATATAAAATATATTTTTAATTAAGTTTACAATTATTTTAAATTGTTTTTAATCATTCTCTCATCGCTCTCCAACTTTCTCCTCATGCCTTGGCTTTCACACAGGCAGATGCATTGCTAAAATCGGTCTTCTTTTCACCCACGCCCCGGATCAGCGACCTTGTCAAAACTCAACAGACAGCAGCAACAGGCCATCGTAACCAACGACCGTCCGCTTTTGGTGCTGGCTGGAGCTGGCAGCGGAAAAACCACCGTTATCACCCATAAAATCGCCCACTTGGTTAATAAGGTCGGCATTGATCCGCGCCACATCTATGCCGTGACCTTCACCAACAAAGCGGCACGGGAAATGAAGGAACGGGTTAGCAAACAGCTTAAGGGTGAAGCGGCCAAGGGCATCAGCGTCAGCACGTTCCACAACCTGGGATTAAACATTATTCGCAAAGAGTACAAGCACCTGGATATCAAACCCGGCTTTTCACTCTTTGACGCCCATGACGCACTCACCCTTATCAAGGAACTGCTTCCAAAAGAGGGAGACCAGGCACGCGAGCTTGCCAACCAGGCGCAACACCAGATCTCCAACTGGAAAAATGCCATGCTGGAGCCCGAGGACGCGCTGTCAATGGCGAAAACCGGCAACGACATGACCATTGCCAAGGTTTACGGCCACTATAACCGGATGTTACGCGCCTATAATGCCGTGGATTTCGACGACCTGATCCTGCTGCCTACGCGCCTGTTCGTACAACAACCGGACATCCTCGACCGCTGGCAGGATAAAATCCGCTACCTGCTGGTGGACGAATACCAGGATACCAACGAAAGTCAGTACCTGCTGGTCAAGCAACTGGTCGGCGTCAGGCAGGCCTTTACCGTAGTGGGCGATGACGACCAATCCATCTACGCCTGGCGAGGGGCGGTACCGGAAAACCTGGCTCGCCTGCAAAGCGACTTTCCGCGTCTGGAGGTGATCAAGCTGGAGCAAAACTACCGCTCCTGCGGTTGTATTTTGAAGGCCGCCAACCAGGTCATCGCCAACAACGAGCACATGTTTGATAAAAAGCTCTGGTGCGATATCGGTTTTGGCGACCCGATCCGGATTATCCAGTGCGATGACGAGGAAGCCGAAGCCGAACGCATTGCAACCGAAATCGTCAGCCAGCGCCTGCAGAAACGCAGCAAATTCGAAGACTTTGCCGTTCTGTATCGCGGCAATTACCAGTCCCGCATCCTTGAACTCAAGTTGCAGCAGTTCCAGGTGCCCTACCACATCAGTGGCGGAACCTCTTTCTTTGAAAAGGCAGAGGTCAAGGACATGCTGGCATACCTGCGCCTGATTGCGAACCCGGATGACGATACCGCCTTCCTGCGGGTGATCAACGTACCACGCCGTCAAATCGGCCCCAGTACCCTTGAGGCGCTGGGACAGTACGCCACCGAGCGAGACACCAGCCTGTACTGCGCCAGCAACGAGCTGGGGCTGGAACAGCACCTCAAGCCGCAACACCTGGACAAACTTCGCCGTTTCCGTCACTGGCTGGACTCGATCGTCAAACGCTGGCACCAACTGGATTTCGACGATGTGGTCAAGGAAATGATTGACGAGCTGGACTATGACAGCTGGCTGGAACAAAACAGCAGTAGCCGCCCTGTCGCAGACCGTCGCCTGGCAAATGTCTGGTTTCTCATGGACACGATTAAACGCAACCTGCCCGAAGACAGCCAACAGGATCCTGTCGCTGACCTGGCCGACGCCCTGTCCCGCCTGATGTTGCAGGACATGCTGGAACGCCAGCAGGATGAGGCGGACAAAAACCAGGTACAATTGATGACCATGCACGCCGCCAAGGGCTTGGAGTTCCCCCATGTGTTCATCATGGGTCTTGAGGAAGAGTTGCTGCCCCACCGCAACAGCATTGAATCCGAGAACATCCCCGAGGAGCGACGCCTGTTTTACGTGGGAATTACCCGCGCCCAGAAAACCCTGGCCCTGACCCTGGCCAGAAAACGCAAGCAATACGGCGAAACCATCGATACGGCCCCCAGCCGTTTCCTCGACGAATTACCAAAAGAGGATCTTGAATGGGAAGGCGGCTCGGAAACCAACCCCCAGGCTAAACGCGCCCGCGGCAATAATGCCATTGCCGGATTACGCAACCTGATGGACATGATTTAAGCCGTTATGCCTGCAGCCTTCACCCTGCGGTAAGGAACTATGTGCCATACTCCCCTTCTAAGCATGCGGAATAACACCACATGCAGAATAATAAAGGGAGTAAACATGAAGCGGATAGCCCAATGGACCAGCAGCATTCTAGTTATTTTACTGGTCGCCATGCCATTACAGGCACACACGAAAGAGTCAACGGAACCCCGCTACATAGAAGTCAGCGGCCAGGGCATTATTCACGAAACACCCGACATCGCCCTTCTGACCGTCACCTTCTCGGAACGCCAGAAAAAGGCTGCCCAGGCCAAGGAAACCGTGGACAGCCAGGTCGAGAATTTTCTGTCCTTCACCCGGCAACTTAACATTGAAGCCAGGGACATACAGGCAGCCCGCATCAACATCCATCCGGAATATGACTACAAAAATAACCGTCAGCTCATCGGTTACCGGGTCAGTCGTGATGTCAAGATTCGTATCAGGGACCTCTTGAGTTACCCTAAACTACTGGAAAACGCCGTGGAAATTGGCGCCACCAACACCGGCCAGTTGCAACTGGATTTCAGTAATCGCAAAATACTTGAGGGCCAAGCATTGCAGGCTGCCTTCAAGGATGCCAGGGCTCAGGCACAATTACTGGCCGACGTATCCGGCGACAAACTGGGCAAAGCACTGTGGGTGCAGGCATCGGCTATGCACAGCCCCGTTCCGGTTCGCATGGCAATGATGGCTGAAGCCAAGGGCGATGCCAGCTACCCAACCGGTGAAATTTCATTATCCCGCCAGGTTCAGGTGCGTTTCGCCCTAAACGACTAACCGGCGCTTATTTTCGCCTCAGGAACACAGCATGAACAGCAATAAAGACGACCTGACACCCGAGACAGAAGACGCACCGGCGCCAAAACATCATCCCAAACTCGCTTCAGTCACCATGTCGATCGGTGTTGTCGTAGCGCTGACCACCGTGATTGTCTGCAGCTACCTGTTGTTCAGCCTGTTCAAGGGCAGCCTCGACCAGGAAACGATCGAGGCGCTCGCCCCCAAAACCGGTGTTGAAGGAACCGCCGAGCCTGAGAACGGTATCGCTGAAATAAACACGCCGTCCCCGATCATCGAGACTGAACAAAAGCCGCAAGCCGAGGTGCAAGCCCTTCCGCCACTGCCGGATCTTAACAACAGTGACGAAAAGGTACGCGAAGCAGCAATGAGCCTGAACAATACCGAGGGCTGGTCAGATTGGGTCACCACTGACGAAGCAATCCGCAAACTTGTGGTGGTGGTCGACAACCTCGCCGCCGGCAAAATTGCCAGGAAACACCTGCCGGTACCGAAACCCAAAGCGATCTTCAGGAGTACAGAGGACGGGATCAATTATTACCTGGATCCCACCGGCTTCGAGCGCTACACGCCCTATGTGCGGCTGTTTAAAAATATTGATACGGCAATGACCGCTCGTCTTTACCAGCGCTACTCACCGTTGCTTGAAGAAGCCTTTGCTGAACTGGGTTACGCCGACCGCAGTTTCCATGACACCCTTCTACAGGCTTTTGATGTCCTGCTTCAGGCGCCGGTCATTAATGGCAAAGTGGAACTGGTACGGCCTTCGGTGTATTACAAGTTCCTGGATCCGGCGCTGGAAAAAAGCCCGGATGTTCACAAACAACTGATTCGCATGGGCCCGCAAAACACCCAGGATATCCAACACAAGATTCAGGAACTAAAAACGGCGCTCAGCGGGGCCAACGAGCAACACCAGGGATAACCAGGCTAACAAAGCACAGACCAGCATGACGGCAGCCATCACCAGGATGCTGCCGTTATGCAGGATACCCACGGCCGCGCCGGACAAACCACCCAATCCCATACGCGTGATGCCCAGCATCCCGGACACAGTACCCGCATGACTGTCAAAACAGGCCAGAGCGGCCGTTGTGGCATTGGCGGCCACCAAACCCAACACCCCGACAGCAACGACACAGGGCACCATAACCGCAATCAACCCTCCCAGCTCTGTGACACTGGCCAGCAGCAGGAAAATTGTCGCCAGAACATGGACTGAAACGCCTGTACGCAACAGTCGCTCGCTGCCAAGCCGGTTCAGCCAACGGCCGTTGAAAAAATTACACAGCATCATAAACAGGATGTTAACGCCAAACAGGTAACCGTAATAATGCGGTGCGACGCCAAAATATTCGATATAGACAAAGGGTGAACCGGTGATAAAGGCAAACATCGAGGCAAACACAAAGCCTGCGCACAGGTTATAACCCATGGCCCGCCGGTGACGGGCAATCCGGGCATAAGCCCTCACCACGTGCCGAGGATGTAAAGGCTGCCGGTTTTCCGCCGTCAGCGTTTCGGGAACAAGAAAATAGGCCAGCATCAACGCCGCCAGGCCGCACAGGGAAAGGCACCAGAAAATAGACTGCCACCCCCACCACATCAGCAAATAGCCCCCCGCCATAGGCGCCAGCAGCGGGATGAGCGTCATCACCATCATCACATAGGACATCATACGGGCCGCGTCCTCCCGCTGGAACATGTCCTTAATCAGGGCTTGTACGATCACCGCACCGCAGGTCGCACCCAACGCCTGGCATAAGCGCAGCAGGGTCAGCTGTTCCACGTTCTCAGCCCAGGTGCAAAACAGGCTGGCCAGGGTAAAGATTGCCGTACCGAGCAACAGGACGTTTCGGCGGCCATACCGGTCGGCCAAAGGTCCGAATAGGGCCTGGCCCAGCGCCGCGCCCAATAAAAACATGGAGAGCGTTTGCTGCACCTGGCCGGTGGTGCTGCCCAGGGATTTTGCCAGATCAGGCATGGCCGGCAAATACATGTCCACAGAGGCGGCAACAAGCCCCGTCAGCAGCCCAAAGCTGACAATCAGCCTGACGGATAATCTCATCACGTTACCCGCTTCTGAGGCTGTTTAAAGCAGGTTTCAGGGAAGACGATCACTCCGCCTGGGCCAGGTTAATCCTACCCGCTTCCTTCACATGATAAGCGGGCAAAAGAATTCCGGGGTCCAGCTTGGCATCCAGCTCGTAACTCACCGAAGAGCCGGGATTCGCCATCAGCGACTGCAGCAACCGCAGGCCATTGAGCCAATCTACGGTCGCGATCACCTCCAGAGAGGTGTCGGAATAACTTGCAATCGGCGGGATATCCTTGGTCACTCCGCTCATCAGGTCAAAACCCTGCAGTCTCAGGCTGTATTTCATACCCACCAGGTTGAGCGTCATATTGTTGGGGTTTGATACCCGCAAGCCGATGGCCAACCGCTGCTCCATTCCCTCCGAGGGCAGCAGCTTTACGGAAACCAACTTAACATCCGGGCGTTCAAAGGGCATGGAAAGGGAAGCGCACCCCGACAGAATTAACAGCCATGCCAGCAGGCCGGCTCGAACGGAAAAAGCACTCAACGACTTGATCATGAATCACACCTTGTTAGTTATTCGGGCCTGTATGCAGGCCCTCGCTTGATCATCAGTTTTTTTATCGGCCATTGCAATGGCCTCTGCGTCGGTAACGAACCATTCACTGAACGGGGAGTCCTAAAGCCAAGCTTTGCTTCAGTGAGTGGAGATTAACCATGAAAACCCTGCTTATCGCCCTGTGTACCCTGCTCGCCCTAACGGCCAATGCGAACGCTGCCGAACAGAAGGCCAGCCAAGGCTACGCAATTGCCACCTTCGCCGGCGGCTGCTTCTGGTGCATGGAGCCCCCCTTTGACAAACTCGACGGCGTTATCAGCACCACCTCCGGCTATATGGGCGGACATGTAGACAACCCCGCCTACCAACAGGTTTCAAAGGGCGGCACCGGCCATGCAGAGGTTATGCAGGTAACCTATGATCCGGACAGGATCAGCTATAAAAAGCTCCTGCAAACCTTTTGGAAGAATGTTGACCCAACCGATGCGGGCGGACAGTTCTGTGACCGTGGCAACCAGTATCGAACCGGCATTTTTTATCACTCCGAAGCGCAGCGCCAGCTGGCACAGCAATCCAAAACAGCGCTGGTAGCCGACAAACCCTTCAGCGACGAGATCGTGACCCCGATTGTCCAGGCTTCCAGCTTTTACCCGGCCGAGGAATACCATCAGAACTATTACCAGAAAAACCCGATCCGCTATAAATACTACCGTTTTTCCTGCGGTCGCGATGCCCGCCTCGAGCGGCTATGGGGTGATTAAAATCATCCGCTTTTCTGCTACACTCGCGCCACATTAACCAGACAGCAGTGTAGCCACCATGAGCCGCGACGACGTGTTCGCCACACCCCGCGAACAGATAGAAAAATTTAAATTCGATGACCGGGTCGCCTCGGTATTCAGCGACATGATCAGCCGCTCAGTTCCCGGCTACGGCATGATGCTGGACATGATCGGCGTGATAACCCGCGAAA
Organism: Pseudomonadales bacterium; assembly: GCA_041395865.1. Classification (GTDB taxonomy): domain Bacteria; phylum Pseudomonadota; class Gammaproteobacteria; order Pseudomonadales; family IMCC2047; genus IMCC2047. Next base: position 83,601 of record JAWKZQ010000008.1, on the reverse strand, counting down.
CCGTCAAGCCCGGCTCCAACTGCTATGACCTCGGTTGTTCGCTGGGGGCAGGCATCCTGAGCATTCGCCACAACCTGCCCGACGACAGCTGCCGTATTATCGGGGTGGACAATTCCGAAGCCATGGTCGAGCGCTGCCGGAAAATTATCGACTCCGATGATTCTCCGGCAGCGGTGGAAATCCGCTGCGAGGATATTCTGACCACTCCCATCGAAAATGCCTCGCTGGTCGTCATGAACCTGACCCTGCAATTTATCGAGCCGGACCAGCGCGAACCGCTGCTGGAGCGAATCTACCAGGGCCTCAATCCAGGCGGCATCCTGGTGCTCTCGGAAAAAACCAACCTGCCCAACGAGCACGAACAGGACACCCTGACCGACTTTTATTACGCCTTTAAACGCCAGCAGGGCTACAGCGACCTGGAAATCGCCCAGAAACGAGAGGCGCTGGATAACGTCTTGATTCCCGACACACTCGGCACCCACCGCACCCGACTGCATCAGGCAGGATTCAGCCATATCACGCCCTGGTTCCAGTGCTTTAACTTTATGTCTTTGCTGGCTCACAAATAACCGACTGCATGATTAATTTCGACGACTTTCACCAACGCATCGAAGGCACCCTGCTGGAGCCCTTCTCCGACGCTTTCAAAGCCGCCATTGAAGCACGTTTTTATAACCGTCCCCATGGCGAACTGGACGGCTGGGAAAGCATTATCAACGCACTTCCCCAGCTGACACCCAGCGAAATACATTATGATCGCCCGGCCGTGACCATTGGCAGCAGTGACCAAATCACTGACACACAGCGAGAGCGGCTTGTTGCCGCCTTAAAAATGCTGATGCCCTGGCGCAAAGGCCCCTTCGAGCTCTTTGGCATCGATGTTGATACCGAATGGCGCTCCAACCTGAAGTGGGACCGGGTCGAGCCGCATATTCAACCCCTGAAAGGTCGGCGGGTACTGGATGTGGGCTGCGGCAACCTTTACTACTGCTGGCGCATGCTGGCCCAGCAGCCGGAACTCATTGTCGGGGTCGATCCCTCCCACAAATTCCTGATGCAGTTCCAGATTTTCAAACGCTTCGTGCCTGAGGCGCCCCTGCATTTCCTGCCACTGCGCAGTGAAGACCTGCCTGAACGGATGGAGGTATTCGATACGGTCCTGTCGATGGGTGTGTTTTACCATCGCCGTTCCCCCTTCGATCACCTGGAAGAACTTAAGCAGGCACTGCGTCCCGGCGGCGAACTGGTACTGGAAACCCTGGTTATCGATGGCGGCCTCCATGAAGTGCTGGTGCCGCAGGACCGCTATGCCCAGATGCGCAACGTCTGGTTCCTGCCCAGTTGCGACACCCTGGTGGCCTGGCTGGAGCGCATGGGCTTCGTGAACGTTCGAATTATCAACGTCGCTCAAACGACGATCGAAGAACAGCGTCGCACGGAATGGATGCAGTTTCATTCCCTGGAGCAATACCTCGACCCCAATGACCACAACCTGACAATCGAAGGCTATCCCGCTCCGAAACGCGTTGTCATCCTGGCCGACAAGCCCTAAGGAACTTAGCGGGCGCCACTCCGTCTTAACTGCAACGTCAAACAGTTAAGGTGAGGTTGAAATGAACCGCAGGCGTTTTCTTCAATGCAGTGTACTCTTTGCCACGGTAGGAGCCCTGCCCTTCGGCTTACGCGCCGAACACGGTCAAATTACGCCGATCAATTATTCCCGCCGGGAGTGGCGCGAACGTTTAACCCCGGCACAATTCCATATTCTCAGGGACCAGGGTACCGAGCGTCCCTACAGCAGCCCGCTCAATAAAGAACATCGTCCCGGCGAATATGTGTGCGCCGGCTGTGATTTGCCCCTGTTCAAGTCGGAACATAAATACGACAGCGGTACCGGCTGGCCCAGTTTCCACACCGCCATTGCCGGACACATTGACACCCGGCCCGACGACAGCCTGTTCTACACCCGCACCGAATACCATTGCGCCCGTTGCGGCGGCCACCAGGGGCACGTTTTCAAAGACGGCCCCAAACCCACCGGCTTAAGGTGGTGCAATAACGGTTTGGCATTGCGCTTTGTACCCGCTTAGCAGGCTGTTGAAAAACTATCTGCATCATCCTCGCTGACGGTCATTTCTCGTCCAGCGAGGAGGAAAGAAAGAAGCTTAATAGCGGTGCGCTGTCGGCATGGGCTGGCTTAGCCAGCCCTTCCAGCCTGCTTCGAAGGCCGCAAAACCACCCGGGTAATGCTCGTCGAAATAATCGCTTCCGGGTGAAGACCAGCAATAGTTTTCGGCCATGTCGTTCATCATCGTCTGCAGGAATGCTTTACCTTTCGGTTCACTCATCAGGTAATAAACCAGCGACCAGGCCATACCGTAATTATCCCGCAGATTACCCGCATACCAGCGCTGCGGCGGCAGATTGATATAATCCCGCAACGCCATCAGCTCACCGCGATCAAGGCGCTGTTGCAGGTGCTGCCAATGGTAATCGACCGGCCCGACCTTGCGGGCCTGTCCACTGACCTCAAGCTGCTCGAAATATTCTGCCAGCCCTTCGTTAAACCAGCTCGGCGTTGCGCCATAGAGCCCGGCCATAATAACGTGGGTCGCCTCATGGCGAATTACCGCTCGCATTGCTTCGGGGTTATTTCCCTGGAACACCACGGCTTCGTTATTCTCGCTGGTATAAAACCCTGAATCGGTTCGTAGCCGGGGCGCCTTTTGCTGTCGATAGTTTTGGAAGTCCGCCTGTGTCCCGATGATGCGGACATTCAGGAACACCTTGCGCAGGTGCTCAATATCCAGGTCCCGCGACAGAATCCGGTAAACCTGCCGCACCTCCGCATTGACCTTATCCCGGGTAAAGGCCGGCAGGCTCTCGGTATCCTCAACAATCTTGAGTTTGAAGTACTGCTTGCGGTCCGCATAACTGACCGTCATTACCTCGTTATTACGGGTATCCCCGGGCTTCACATCGGAAAAGTGCAGCTTGCCGTCTTCGTCGATCCAGCGATAAATTTCCGACGTTGTACTTTTCTCCAACGCCGTGGTTTCGGTTTTTCCGCAGTTTGCAACCTGCTGGAAGGTCTCCGCCACCTTTATTCGGCCGAAGGTTTCCAGTACCTGCTCGGGAACGATTTCCTCGACCTGTTTCTCAAACTTTACCAAGTCATAACCCAGCTTGTCGGAAATAGTCTGTTTAGCCCAGGCAATCATTTTCGGACGGTCTTCAGGCGGCGCAGAAAAAAGAGCACCTGTCAGGGCTACGGCGACAATCAGAGCGAACAAAAAAAGAAAGCGAAACAGTTTAAGCACCAGACATTCCTGAGGTTATCGGTCGGTTTCTTACAGTCTAGAAGAAAACCGCTCGATTGCTTATAACGGATTCGATTCGGCGAAGCTAAGCTCCCCGCTTTGGTAAAACAGATCGCAAAACAAGAAGGCCTGGCTACTGCCGATACAGGAACCTACAGTTGGAAGCCATAACGTTTCAACCACGCCTTGGCCCTTTTGTACTCAGGGCACACACCTTCAACACGCTGCCAAAAGGCCAAACTGTGGTTCATGATTTCGGTATGGACCAGCTCATGCAGGATGACATAGTCGCTGACCCATACCGGCGCTTTTATGAGCTTCCAGTTCAAGGAGATGTTCCCCCGTGAGCTACAGGAGCCCCAACGGGTTTTCTGTTCCCGGATAAACAGCCGATTGAATTCAAAACCGTGCTGCTCCGCCAACTGGACCAGGCGGAACGACAAATAGTGTTTGGCAAAACAACGGTACCACTGATGCCGCTCATCCGGGTCCTGCAGGTCCTTCGCGTAAGCAATGCTAAGGGCTTCGTGATCGATACGGGCGGCGCGCTTTTGGCTGGCATCAAGGCACACCTGAAAGGTGCGCCCGAACAGCACCAGTTCATCATTGGCCAACTGCAACCGTTCAGACTGACGCGCCAATGCCCGCTGACGTTTATCCTCAATCCAGCCCTGCTTGCTTTGATAGAAAGATACGATGTCAGCCCCGCTGAGCGCGCGAGGCACGACAATTTTCACTTCCCCGGTAGGATGCACCTGAATACGCGCCCATTTCACCGGCCGCGGGGAAACCGACACATATTCAGGTAGTTTTTTAAGCGGTCGAAACTTCAATTTCAGGCGGTATCACTGTTTTAGGTGGGCATTGATGGGCTTCGTCAACAGCACCCAAGCCTGGCCGCTGGAACGGGGAATTAAACTCACCCGTTCGCCGAACCCACGCCAGCCTCAATACTCACCGATTGGTCGAAATAAATATTCACAATAGAGGCCATGGGCTCTTCACCACAGGAGACCTTGACGCAATGGTCCCACATTTCCGGGCTCATGACACGCTGTAAGGGTTGCTGGACTCTGGAAAAATGCTTGAAAGCCGACATCAGTTTCTTATCCCAGATTTTATGGTACTTAACCAAGTCGTTGGGATAGACATACTTGCGCCTGGCCCCCTCGTCCCGTGCCCGGAAGGGCTCCATGAGGTTCAGGTAGCCGTAATCGTCGGTCAGCTCCTCACCCGGCTGAATATCGCGAATCGCAATTTCGCAATCGTAGGCCGTGGACATGCAGTTGGCATGGAAGCTGTGGTTAACATAACGGCCGTTATCCCAGCACAGTACAAAATGCCCCTGGTTATCCCGGTAGCAATAACGACTCAGTATCTGCTGGTAGGGCTCGCCAAGCTCCAGCATTTCCAGCCCGGAAAACTGGCGATCTAGCTTATCCAGTGCCCAGACAAGGGTGCCCTTGGGAATAAATTCCGTTGTGAAAACTCCATAGCCAATCTCATTATTGATAAAGCGCAGTTCGGTCGATGGGTGGATCATGTATGTTCTCTGAACAAGACCAGGTATGAGACACAAGCCGCTCAGCGGTGGGCACCCCGACTCGCCCACTTGTCGGTACGCTTGCTACTGCTTTGCTTTCACCGGCGATTAACAAAATTTCGGGGGAAATTTTGCGCAAATATAGCAGTGCTTTTTGTTAGCGAAAATAGATTTTTTCTGGATTTTGAAGCGCCTCGGATACCCTTGAAAAAGCAGTCGTTCAGCTATTGCGAAGCAGGCACCCAAGTGATGATAGGAACCCACTCAGCTCGTCTTGCCAGACTGCTACAGGGGATTTGTGTGGCTCCGCCACCGGCGATAAAAAAGCAAAGCTGTGTTTTGGTGTCCACCAGGTAGGCGCCCATAATACGGTCGTCGCCCGCAAAGGTAATTACATCGGACTGGGACTGCGACCACCAGCCATCCCACTCCTCATCCACCTCGAAGGGTTTGTTCGGGTCGATAAGGGCTTTGAATTGCTGCTGGGAACAACCGGCCAGCAATAACAGCAAGCCGATGGCAACGAAACACAGGGTAAATTTTGATGAGGTGTGAGCCATTACAACCCCCCTTCAATTCGGCAGGAGGTTAATTATCCTCCTGCAACTGCCGGATTGAAAGGTTCGCTCTTCTGAAAGAGCGAAGACTGTCTAGCCATTCAGGGCATCGTTGCCGACAGGGCATGAAGAAATTGTTTTAACAAGGGCCTTAATCGCTCGCATTTCGCTTCATCCAATGCTGCCGCAGCGCCTTCCTGCATATAAATACTCTGGTTAATTTCCAATTGGATGGTGTGCACATTTTCCGCCGGATTGCCGTAATGACGGGTAATAAAACCGCCCTTGAAACGGGCATTCTCCACCACGCTATAGTACTCCTGCCCATAGGCAATGTCGGTGACGCGCCGAAGAATTTCCGGAGTACAGGACAAGCCGCCACCGGTTCCGAAATTCAGGTGGGGCAATACGCCGTCGAATAACTGCGGCACCATGCCCCGAATGGAGTGCGCATCCCACAGGATGGCGTAACCGTGCAGCGCTTTGATCCGCTCAATCTCGCTTTGGATATGGTCGTGATAGGGTTGCCAATAGCTACCGATACGGCGTTGCACCTCCTGCGCATCCGGTTCGCAACCCTCACGGTAGATGGGTTCTCCGTCAAAGGTCGCCACCGGGCAAACACTGGTTTCATACTGCCCCGGATACAGTGCCCCACCTTGGGACGAACGATTCAGGTCCACCACATAGCGGGAAAACTCGGGGATAAAGAAAGAGACATCCAATTCCGGCAGGAAGTTATACAAGCGGTTCACATACCAGTCGGTATCCGGCACCTGTTTCCCCAGTTCGTTGAGCTGGGGCGCTATCTCCGGAGGCAGGCGCATACCATCATGAGGAAAGCTGACAATCACAGGGCTGTTACCCTGCTGATAGGAAAAAATCTCTGTTTTAATCACTGTGAAATACCTCAAAAACGGCTGCGCAGAAAGCCCCTCTAGCATACTCCTAAAGCGCTTTTTGCCGAATACCCCGCACCGCCAGCCAGGACACCAGCAACTCCGAGCTGAAGGAAATAATCATCACCAGCGGCGCCGTCCAATGGTTCAGCCAACCCAGTTCCAGGAACAGCCAGGAACAGGCAATAATCAATCCCACCCGGGAGGCACTGCCCACCGCCATCGAATGGGTGCGTTTATAGGCCAGCAAAAGGCTGTGGTAATAATTACGAACCGCCAGAATCAGGGGTGTCCCCAGCATGACCATGGCGGCCTGGGTGGCAATATCAAAAAGCACGCCCTCTAAACCCAGCATTTGCTGAAAAATCAGCCGGTCCAGCGGTGTCAGGATACACAGCGCCATGACCGCCATCAGGCTGGCAGTCACCAGCGCAATAAAACGCCGCTTCTTATCCAGGTTATCCAGCCCCAGCCCCGGAAAGAAACTTCGGAACTGGTTTACCGCCAACTGCACCATCATGAAAAAGTCGAAGGCCACCCGCAGGGCCGCAATTGTCACAATAGCGTCAGGTGTGCGGCTAATGAAAGCATACAGCAAGGGGCGACTGATGCCGAAGCTCATCCCGGAGAGACTCACCGGCCAGAAAAACTTGATGAGCGTTGCGTAGCCAGGCTCCTCAAAATCGGCAACGGGTTCCGGGCAGTACAGCAACTTGCAGACCGTTATCGCAAACACTGCCGAGCAAAACGTTGAACCCAGCTGGGCAGCGACCATACTGTGCTGTGCCGACCAACCGGAATTGAAGCCAACCAGCGCCGCGACAACCCCGATCACTACGCCAAAAAAAGCGCTGGCCGACACCCACTTTGTGCGGTTTATCTGGGTCAGCAGTCCCACACAGAACTGGTAAAAACTGCGAATGATGATCAAGGGCGTCAGATACAGCAGGTAACTGGCGACATAGGTCAGCATATCGCCCTCAATCTGGAAAACCCTGCTTAAAAAACGCTGTCCGCCCGCCGTGACGGCAAGCAACAGAATCGGCACACTGAACAACAGGCCGATGGCGGCACAGAAAATAAGCACCTTGCGCCGGGCCTGTGGCGAACGGGCATAAACCGTCACCATCTGCGGCATGAACACCGTGGCGATTTCCAGGAACAGCACCGTACTCAGGGCATAGGCCATGACCGCCAATTCGTATTCCGCATTGGGGTAACGGGCCAGAATACCGTTGAACACCTGCATGCCCAACAGCATCAGGCAGGTGGTCAAAGCCAGGGGCCAGTAAAAACTCCAGTAATGCCGATACATACCCTGCTATTCGGAACCGTAAGTCAACAGGTACAGGCGTTCCAGGCAGGGTGTGCCGCGCGCGTCGGATTGTTGCTCAGAGAGGATTTTCAACTCACCCTGATGGTCAAACAAATCTGTTATTTCAGACCAGGGCACATGGAATGGCGGCCCGGACAGTGCTGACTCATCGTATTCCATACTCACCAGCAGCAACTGGCAGCCGTTCGGTATCAGGGTGCGCAGATGCTCAACGTAGCGTTGGCGCATCGCCTTGGGCAGCGCAATCAGGGCAGCCCGGTCAAAAACCGCTGTGACGTCCTGCAAATCAGCCCGCTTGAGATCAAAAAAGTCACCGCACCAGATCTCTACACCATTGGCGCTGTAGCAGGTGAAGTCGCCCTTAAGCTGCCGGTCAGGCTGTACATTTTGCTCGGCAAAAAATGCCTGGGCAGCAACCTCGCTGAGCTCAACCCCGATGACCTGATGGCCCTGCGAGGCCAGCCACAACATATCCAGGGTCTTGCCGCACAGCGGTACAAAAACCCGGCTTTGCCGAGGTAACTTAAGTTTGGGCCACCAGTTTTTTAAAAATTTATTCACATCCGGCTGGTGAAAGCCGATACGGCCCTCCTGCCAGCGGTTATGCCAAAATTCGGCTTCCATAGCTATTCTCTAAGTCAGGGTGATTCAGGTTACCGGCCCAACGCTTACCTTTCATTCCAACGGAACAGGTAGGCTGCGATAACGAGAAAGACAACGCTCATCAGCGCCATCACCAGCAAATGGTAGGTCACATCCACCAGGCCCGCGCCTTCAATCATAATATCCCGGGCAGCCTGTACCATGTGGGTGAGTGGAAAACATTGCGAAACGACTTTCAACCAGGCGGGCGCATTATCCAGCGAAAACCAGACTTCGGACAAGAGCAGCATGGGAAAAGCGGCAAAATTCAACAGGCCGTTAGCCAACTCTTCACTGGCCGTCCGGCTGGCAATGATCAAGGCCAGTGTAATCATGGCGAAGATACCCAGCGCCGCAACCAGTAACAGGGTCAGGTAACTGCCGAGCATGACAAAATTCAGGAACAGGTCACAGCCGATATAAACCAGGGTGGCGGTGACCATCATCACCAGCAGGCGCGACAACACCTGGGCAGTCAAAAACTCCAGCGGGGTAACCGGGGTTACCTGTAAACGCTTGAGAACACCATTTTTGCGGTAGCGGACAATCACGAAACCAATGCCAAACAAGGCGCCAAACATCACGTTCATACCCAGCACGCCAGGAATTACCCAGTCAACGTAACGAACCTGGCGGCCTGAAACCAGCTGCCGCGACCAGTGCCCGGCATCGTCAGCCGCAAGTTGACCCAACAGCAGCGCCTCAACCGCCTTGCCCTTTACAGAGGTTTCGTTAATCCAGTATTTACCCGGCTGATCGGCTGCCAGCAGCAAATCCAGCTGGTGATGCCTGACACGTTCCAGCGCCTGCCCAAGGTTATCGTAGTCAATCCGCTGTACGTAAGGCTTCGCCAGCAAAGGTTGCTGCGCCTCAATCGCTGCGGCCTCCGGAGCTGGCAGGTAAACGCCCACCCGGAACAGCTCCTGCCCTTTGCCTGAAAAGGCAATCGCAATGGCGGTGACGATACAAATAGGCAATAACAGAGACCACAGCAGTGCACCGCGGTCACGGTAAAACTCCTTGGTGCGCGTTACAAACAGCGCCCAAATAATTACGCCACGGGTCGCAAAGGGTTTATTCACGAAGACTGTGCCCCGTCAATTTCAAAAACAGGTCCTCAAGGGTGGGGTTACGCACCCGCAGGGATTGCAAATTAATATTGTGCTGCTGCAGTTGCCGGAGGGTCGTTTCGACAGAATGACTCTGTATTTCCACCCGGTCATTGACCGTCACCAGTGGCTCAGGCCAGTGATTCAAATGGGCTTTAAAATCCTCGCGATCCAGGCATACATAAAAATGGTCAAAATGCTGTTTCAGCAGTGACCGAGGCGAACCCTCGGCGATAATGGCGCCGCGATCCACAATGACCAGCGTGTCGCACAGTATTTCTGCCTCATCCATATAATGCGTTGTCAGCAACACCGTCTTGCCCTGCCCCTTGATACGCTCGATCAAGTCCCACAGGTTCCGCCGGGATTGCGGATCAAGGCCGGTGGTGGGTTCGTCAAGGAAGACGATTTGCGGATCGTTAATCAACGCCAGCGCGAACATCAGCCGTTGTTTCTGGCCGCCCGACAACCGGGTGGCCCGCTGCTTCATCAGGCTGCCCAAACCACAGAGCTCAACCAGCTGCTGCAGGTCAGTACGTTTATGATAGAGGCTGTGAAAAAGACCCACGACTTCGCCAACGCTCAGCTTTTCCATCACCGAGGTGGATTGGAACTGGATTCCCGCCTCCAGGCGAAAACGCGGATCGCGCGGCTTACCCTGGTAAAGAATTTCACCGCTGGTGGGTTCGGTCAGCCCCTCAATCATCTCAATGGTGGTGGTTTTGCCCGCACCGTTCGGCCCCAGCAACCCGAAACAGGTGCCAGGCTGGATTTGAAAGCTGATGTCATTAACCGCCGTAAGCTGAGCAAACTCTTTTCTCAGGTGGCGGACCTCAAGAATGGGTTGCATTGGCTTACTTTATCCTGCGTCGCAGGGGCAAGACAACCAATAGGACAGGCAGGATCAGCGCTTTTCCTCGAACAGTTCGAGTTGCTCGGGCTTGCCCTCCTCCATCAGGTCGACGAAGCGTACCCCGACACCCAGCAGCCTCACCGGCAGATTGCCCCGTTCGTGGGCGGTTGCCATCAATTCACGAAAAACCGCATCTTCAGCCTTACGGTTCAAACATTCCACGGTGGTGGTCTGGAAGTCATTGAATTTCATCTTCACAAACTGCTTGGTAATCAGGTATTGGTTATCCACCAGCCGCAGCCGCGAACGCAGTTTGATGAGCAATTCCGGCAACTGTTTAAGGCAGGCATCCAGATCCTGCAAATCCTCAGGATAGGTATGCTCGACACTCAGCGATTTACGGCGTTGCGAAGGCTTCACCGGCCTGTTATCGACACCTCGGCACAGTTCATACAGGCGGCTGCCGAAACGTCCAAAATGCTCGGTCAGCTCAAACACTGAAAACTGCCGCAGTTCCCCGCAGGTACCGGCGCCAAAGCGGTGCAGTTTTTCCGCCGTCACCTTGCCAACGCCGAAGATTTTTTTTACCGGCAGGGCCGCCACAAAGTCGTCCACCTGTTCAGGCAGGATGATCGTTTCGCCGTCCGGCTTATTCCAATCGCTGCCCACCTTGGCCAGGAATTTGTTTGGCGCGACCCCCGTGGACAGCGTAATACCGATTTCCCGCTTTACACGCTGGCGAATTTCCCGCGCCATCAATGTGGCGCTGCCGCGGCATTTTTCACTGTCGGTCACATCCAGGTAGGCCTCATCAAGCGATAGCGGCTCCACCAAATCGGTGTAATCGAAGAAAATCTGCCGAATCTGCCGCGACACCTCACGGTATTTATCAAAGTTGGGCGGCAAAATTACCAGCCCAGGGCACTGTCGACGCGCATGCGCCGAAGACATCGCTGAATGAATACCATGCTCCCGCGCCTCGTAATTGCAGGTCGCAATCACACCGCGCTGACTCGCAGGCCCACCAATCGCCAAGGGCAGGTACAGCAGCGAAGGATCGTCACGCATTTCCACGGACGCATAGAAGCAATCGCAGTCGCAGTGAATGATTTTTCGTTGCGGTGAAGTCATGTGTATTCAGTCACAAGGGACGCCAACGACGCGCCGTCTTGGCAAACATGGGCAGGCATACCCTTATTCAAGGAAATTTTCCACTCTTTACTTGTAAATGATAATCATTCTCATATAATCAAATCCCTTGCATATCCCTAAAAGGAGAAACGACATGAGCTACACCGTCAATGCCTGGCTGGAGGATGGCGCTCCACGTTTGCGCTTAATCAACTCGCGCAGCGGCGACACCTCGCTAACCTGGGATTTTCCTAAAGAAGTCCAGCATCAGGAACAGCTTTACAAACAGGAAATGCAAAAACTGTTCAAACAACTCTTGCTGCTTGCCTGCGCCGACGAGCACAAATCCGCTTGAACACTTTTATCACGGTTCGCAACAGAACTTACCAAGGAGACCCTTTCAGCATGAAGCCCCGCTACCTATGCCAGCAGCACGCCCATGAATTTTGCCAAAACCTCCACAAGGCCGACCGTTTTTGGGAGCAGGCCATGTCCAGCGGGATGGAGGCCGTCAACTGCCAAAACTTCACCCAGGCCCAATATTGCTTTGGGGCCGCATACGAAGCAGCCACGATTATACTGGACCATCAGCTCAGTGGGACAATAACGGCAGAAAATGCTTCAAACACCCTGCTCGCCGCACAATACCTGGCAACCGCACTGGTACAGCAATACCGTGAACATGAAGCCCGGGAGGTGCTTGTCCAACTGCACAAAAAACTCACCTTCCTGTGTCGAAACCCGCAGGTTAACCAAGCATTACGCCAGCTGCTTTGCGATTGCCTGATTCCTTATGCAGAAAAGCTGCACGACATCGTCCTTGAGCAACTCGACGATGGCAAGGCCGGCGATTACGAGCGTTCAAAACCCGGCCGTTTCTGGGTTCAGGCATCCAGCTGCTATCACTAGGGCCTGTTAACGCTTATTGAAATATCACGGCTGGACGCTATTTTTTCTTCCACAAGGCGTTACCAGCGCAGTGTAGCCAGCTACATAAGTGAGTAACAACACCGTGGAAGGGAAAAATAGCTTCAGCCCTTTTTTTATCAATAGAAGGGGTTAAGGCTAAAAAAGCACCATGCTGCGTTATTCGTACCCAAAGCACTCGCTCCGCTCGCGGGGCAGACTCTCGCTCATTTGGAATAACCAAACCGCTCTCCTCATGCCTTACCTGGTGCTTTTTTAGCCATAACAGAGACTTTCAATAAGCGTTAACAGGCCCTGGGAAGTCAAATTTAAGCGAAGGTTTGAACCGGCGCCGAAACGCCTATTGGGCGCATCAGAAAAATAGGAGTGAAATTGCTGCGCGTTGTTTTAAACTGAGTCTCACCAAAGGACGGACAGGCCATGCAACGACCCCCTATTTTTTCGCAGTTGTTTAAGGATATCAGCCTGCCTGAGCTCATTCGCTTCAGGCCGTGCCAAATTACCTTTTTACTCATTTTACTCCTGTGGCTGCTGGATCCGGCGATTGATGCCTTGATTAACCAGGAACGGGGTTACTTCTATGAACTGACCCACCTGTCACCACTCGAAACGCTGTTTCTGCTGGCCGCCTCCCTGTTTATTTTTATAACGGGCATGGCCTGTTCACTTGCTTTTCTGCATATCGAAAGGCAACAACGGGCGTTGCTGGATCAACGCCAGAAACTGTCCCAAATTATTCAATACGCGCCCGATTGCGTGAAAACCGTTTCTCGGGATGGCGTGCTGCTGGATATGAACCCTGCCGGCCTCGCTATTATTGAAGCCGATCATATCGATCAGGTTCGGGGACATTCCGTTTACGAACTGATCGTACCGGAGCACCGGCAACGCTACATCGACTTTAATAAACGCATTTTTGACGGGCATTCGGAAATCATTGAGTACGATATCATCGGCCTCAAGGGAACGCGCAAAAGCGTTGAAAGCCATGCCGTCCCCTTACGTGACAGCCACGGCCAGATTGTCACCCACCTTGCAACCGCCCGTGACATCACCCAGTCGCGCCAGCTGGCCGAAAAGCTGAGCTTCCAGGCCAGTCACGATATGCTGACCGGCCTGATCAACCGCCATGAATTCGAACGGCGTCTGGAAAACATCCTCAGCCAAACGGATAATCCGCAGGAAACCCACGCCGTCTTTTTTATTGACCTTGACCAGTTCAAGCTGGTTAATGACACCTGCGGCCACATGGTCGGCGACCAGCTGTTGATTCAACTGAGCAGTATCATGCGCGAACAGGTACGCCAATATGATTATGTCGCTCGCCTGGGCGGCGATGAATTTGCCATTTTGCTGCAGTACTGCTCGCCGGATGATGCCCGGATGATTGCCGACAAACTGCGCTTGGCCATCGACGAATTCAATTTCGCCTGGGAAGAGCGCCAGTTCAAAGTTACCGCCAGCATCGGCGTAGTGAGTATCGACCATACAAACACCAGCGTCGCCGATATACTCCGCGAAGCTGACACCTGCTGCTATCTCGCCAAGGAAAAGGGGCGTAACCGCATTCAGGTTCATCAAAAGGGCGACAAGTCAGCCGCCAAACACCAGGGAGAAATGCACTGGATATCACGCATCCACGCCGGTATCGCTAACCAGCGGTTTATCTTATTCGGACAGGAAATCGTTAGCCTGGACAGTAACCGGAACGAAAGCCACCTGGAGTTATTAATCCGTTATCGCAGCGAAGACGGCTCCCTGACGCCGCCGGGCGCCTTTCTGCCAGCGGCGGAAAGATACGGCATTTCCCCAAAACTTGATCGCTATGTCATTGAAAATGCGTTCAGGCAGCTTACCGCAAATACAAATTTGTTAAACCGTTACGACAGCTTCTGCATCAATTTGTCCGGCCTGTCCCTGGGCGAGGAGGAAATCCTCAATTGCATCATCCGGAATATCAAGGCCAACCCCGCACTGGGCAACAAACTCTGTTTCGAGGTTACCGAAACAGCCGCCATCAGCAATATGCAGGAGGCGCGTTATTTCATCAGCCAGTTGCAGGCCTTCGGCTGCCGTTTCGCTCTCGACGATTTTGGCAGCGGCCTGTCCTCCTTCGGTTATCTGAAAAGCTTGCCGGTGGACTACGTAAAAATCGACGGTGACTTTGTCCGCGATATTCTCGATGACCCGATCGACCTGGCCATGGTGAAAAGCATCAACGATATCGGCCACCTGATGGGCAAACAGACCATTGCTGAATTCGTCGAAAATGACGCCATTCGCGAGCAATTGCAGTTAATTGGCGTGGATTTCGCCCAGGGTTACGGCATTGCACGCCCGCGCCGGCTGGACGAACTGATCCAAAACGCCGCCTGAACCGCCCTTACCTACAAAATAACTCACTGTTTTCGCTAGAAATAAGGTAGAATACGCGCCCATTTAAATCCTCACTACCGACCTGTCGAGACGCAGTTTTGTAGTGCTCAACAGGCACCTAGATTATGCTCAACCAAACGACCAGCTTCCAGGAACTGGGCCTTCCCGAACCGCTGCTCAACGCCCTCAATAAAGTGGGCTACGAAACCCCATCCCCCATTCAGGCCGCCAGTATTCCTGTACTGCTCAGCGGCAGCGATATGATCGGCCAGGCCCAAACCGGCACCGGTAAAACTGCGGCCTTTGCCCTGCCCATGCTGGCGCGCGTGGATATCACTCAAAACCATCCGCAGGTTCTGGTATTAACGCCAACCCGTGAACTGGCCATCCAGGTGGCCGAAGCCTTCCAAACCTATGCCAGCTTCATGAAAGACTTCCACGTCCTGCCCCTGTACGGCGGCCAAGACTTCAGCAACCAGCTCCGCCAGCTGAAACGCGGCCCGCATGTGATCGTGGGTACGCCAGGACGCCTGCTGGACCACCTGCGCCGCGGCAGCCTCAATATCGGCGGCATTCATGCGCTGGTGCTGGACGAAGCCGACGAAATGCTGCGGATGGGCTTTATCGACGATGTTGAGGATATCCTCACCCATACCTCCGGCGAACAGCAGACCGCTCTGTTTTCAGCCACCCTGCCGGAACCCATCCGTCGGGTCTCAAAACGTTTCCTGAATAACCCGGAACACGTCAAGATCGAGGCGAAAACCACCACGGTAGACACCATCGACCAAAGCTACCTGATCGCCAATAACAACCAAAAGATGGATGCCCTGACCCGTATTCTCGAAGTGGAAGACTTCGACGGCATCATCATCTTCGTTCGCACCCGCGGCGCCACCACGGAAGTCACCGAAAAACTGATTGCCCGTGGCCACGCCTGCGGCGCCATTAACGGCGACATGAACCAAAGTATGCGCGAACGCATGATCTCGCAGCTCAAGAAGGGCAGCATTGATATCCTGGTGGCCACCGATGTAGCGGCACGGGGCCTGGATGTTGACCGGATATCCCACGTCATCAACTACGACATTCCCTACGACAGCGAAGCCTATGTGCACCGTATCGGTCGTACCGGCCGGGCAGGCCGGCAGGGTAAAGCCATTCTGTTTGTTTCACACCGCGAACAACGCATGCTGCGCATCATCGAAAATGCGACCGGCAAGGCCATCGACCGGATGGCCTTCCCCAGCTCAGCCGAAATTGCCGCGCAGCGTCGGGAACGCTTCAAGGAAAACTTAGTTGCTGCCATGGCGGAAACACCCCAGCCCTTCTTCAACACCCTGATCAAGGAGCTGTGCGACGAACTCAGCTGTGCGCCGGAGCAGATCGCCGCTACGCTTGCCTTCCAACTGCAAAAGGAACGCCCGCTGGAGGTTGCCGACCCCGCACCGGATCGTAAAAAGCGTGACCGTAAGGAAAAACCGGAATCCAAAGCCAAGGGCAGCCCTTCGCCGAGCCCAAAAACCAACGAAGCGCCCAAAGAAGATGCGGCGCCGAGAAAAAGGCGTCCAGCTCCCGCCAGCGGCGGTATCGCCATGCAGGAGTATCGACTGGAAGTCGGGGCTGAGCACGATGTAACACCGCGGGATATTGTCGGCGCCATTGCCAACGAAGCGGATGTGGATAGCAGCTATATCGGCCATATTTATATCGAAGAGAGCTACAGCACCGTAGAACTGCCCGAGGGTATGCCCGAGGAAATTTTCCAACACCTGCGCCGCGTTCGCATCCGTAACCACCCCATGAAAATCAGCCTGGTCGGCGATGCCCCAGCACTGGCCGTACCCGAAAAGCCACGCCGGAAAAGCCCGGCAAAGACAAACGGACCAAGCCGTGCTAAAAAGCACGCAACAAAACGCAAAACCAAAGCGGGCAAACCTGCCCGCAAATAATAACAGGAGTGATAGATGTTTAAGGTTAATGAGTATTTCGACGGTAAAGTGACCTCAATCGGTTTCCAAACGGAAACCCTGCCCGCCACTGTGGGTGTGATGGCCGTGGGCGAGTACGAATTCGGTACCAGCCAAAAGGAAACCATGACGGTTGTCAGTGGCGCCCTGACCGTCAAACTGCCTGGCAGCGAAGAATGGAAAACCTATTCGGCCGGCGAATACTTTGTGGTGGACGCCAACGCAACCTTCTACCTGAAAGTTGCGGTCGAAACCGCTTACCTGTGCACCTACGAATAAGCTGATTTTCCTATCCTCCTGCACGGCAGGAGGATAGGAACACGCGAAGATGCAAATCTGGGTCGATGCCGACGCCTGCCCAGGCGTCATCAAGGAAATTCTCTACCGCGCCAGCCAGCGAAAACAGCTGCATTTGGTGCTGGTCGCCAATCAACCGCTCAAGGTGCCCCCATCAAAACTGATTCGCACCGTGCAGGTTCCGCCGGGTTTTGATGTCGCCGACAACTACATTGTTCAGCAGATGGCTGCCGGGGATCTGGTGATTACTGCCGATATTCCACTGGCCGCCGAAGTCATTGAAAAACAGGGCCACGCCATTAACCCGCGCGGCGCTTTTTATACCAAGGAAAACATTAAGCAACGCCTGGCGATGCGCAACTTTATGGAAGAGATGCGTAGCACCGGCCAGGTCAGCGGTGGCCCCGCTCCGCTTAATCACAGTGACCGGCAGGCCTTTGCCAATGCACTGGATCGTTTTCTCGCCAAACACTGCAAGCAGGCCTGACGGGTTGCCAATGCCTTAAGGGTACGTGCCGCTGGTCGCTACTGCCGTAAGGGCTGTACCAGCACCAATGGTGCCACCACCACCGCCCAAAGTTCTGCGTTGTTGGCGTGCCACTCGGCAGCCTGCTCATCGCTTGCCGAGGCCACTTGCCCTGCCTTAAGCCAGTTTTGAACAGCCGCCTTGTTATCGAGGGATACCTGGTAAGCCACTTCAATCAGGTCCAGTTCCGGCGAGACATACACGACATTGCCGGATGCAAAATGCTTCTCCAGCTCGCCCCAGCCTATACGAGCCGTTTCACGGTTCAGTTTTATCCGCACCTCCTCTTCAGGGGCGATCTCTCTCTTGTTATCCGATTCACTCATCTTGCGTCCTATGGGTCTATGTCACCTATCCGTACCGATCAGGAATCGGTAATATATAGGCTTTTGCATGATTGGAGAACACCATGAGCGAGCAAACTCAAGCCAGCGCCGATGCGGGCATGGACCCAAACGGCCTGTTTCGCGAAGAAACTTTCACGGACCGTCGAATCGGCACCATCCACGTACTGACACCGGTACTGCCCAATGGGGAAGACGACGCCTCACGTAGCAAAGTATTCCTGGGCGAAACCCAGATGCGCACTGCAGCCGGCCCCTTGCCCATCAGCTTTGAAATCGAAGCCGGCAACATCGGCGAAGCTGCCGAAAAGTTCGCCGAGGCTGCTCGCGAAGGCGCCGAGCGCACCATCCGGCAAATCGAAGAGATGCAGCGTGAAGCCGCCAATAAGATTGTTGTTCCAGGTTCTCCCGAAATGGATTCGCTCACCGGCGGCATGCCCGGCGGCGGCAAGATCCACATTCCGTAACGCTTTTTTGACCGGCCAAACAGCACTGAGAATTTTTTACCGAGGTGCTGTTTTTTTAAAAACTTTGCTATAAGATTGTTTGCGTTTGCATAATCCAGGTCTTCAGAATTTGCCAAAAAGCGGTCCTGTTTTTACCTGCCAAGATTTGCAACATTGCTTATATTTGACTTTATTTTTTTGAGGTTTTTTTCATGGCTACAGGAACTGTTAAATGGTTTAACGAAACCAAAGGCTTTGGTTTTATCGCACCGGAAGACGGCAGCAAAGACGTCTTCGTTCACTACTCTGCGATCCAGTCCGAAGGTTTCAGAACCCTCAAGGAAGGACAACAGGTGACCTTCGAAACTGAGCAAGGCCCTAAAGGTCCTCAGGCGACTCAGGTTGTAGCAGTTGCCTAAAGCCAGAAACGGTTACTCAGAAGCCCCGCATTGACTGCGGGGTTTCTTTTAACCCGCTGTTTTCAGGCGTCCTGAAACAGGCATGCCGGCGAGGCGTTAACCCTCGTCAAACAAATGGATCGAATAGCCCTGATCCAGCGCTTCCCTGAGCCCACGATGGGCGCTCAGCACCTTCTCATCGGCCAGCGCTTTCTCCCCCACCACCCTGTGTTCACAAATTTCAACCTGGTGAAAACCCGCCTTTAGCAGGCGCAAAACGCAGAGTTTCTTGGCCCCGGCCCGGTTCTTCGAATTGATATACACAATAAAGGGCACCTTCTGTCCCTTTGCAATACCCTGAACCGCTTCCTTTGCGATCGCATTCACTGAAAATACATACATTGTTAAGTCGCCACTATGACACGCAACGCATCCAGTTTCAGTTGCGCTGCATTCAGATAACCAGCAAGGCTTTGCGTCTCATCACGCAATAAATCAATTTCCTGCTGACGGATATTAGGATTGACCGCTGCCAGCGCCTCAAGGCGCTGCAATTCGGCTTGCTGCTGGCTCAGCATACGCTCCAGCGCTGCGTCGATCAAAGCCTGCTGGCGGCCGGCAACACTGTCCTCGGCCTTCTTAATCATTCCCGCTAACTCAGACTGGGCATGACGCACCAAATCTCGCGCGGTACCCTTAGCAACCCGCTGCAGTAACTGGTTCAACTTGCCATGGCTCAGCACCTGATCCAGTCGCGTCCCCTTCGGATCGATCAGCACCCTTTCCAGGGTACAGGGCAGGTAGCGGAACAACTGCAGGGATGCCGGCGCTGCGCACTGCATCACGAAAATCGCCTCCAGCAGGATGGTGCCCGGCTTGAGCGGCCCCAGTTTGACGGTGGCAACCGAGGTATTGCCGAACTGCTCATTGAGCACCATATCCATGGCTCCGCTGACCATCGGGTGCTCCCAGCTGAGAAACTGGATATCCTCACGCGACAGGGCAAATTCCCGTTGATAGGTCACCGTCACTCCCCCCTCAGGCAATCCGGGGAAGTGAGCGGTTTGCATATGATCACCCGGCTCAAGCACGGTGCTCAGCGCACTGTGACGATCCTGCTCTACGCCAAACTGGTCAAACAGCCGCTCCATATAGCTGCCCAGCTCATGACTGCGCTCCTGCACGACAATTTGTTCAATCAGTGCATTTGCCTCTTCCTGATTACAGGAATTGAGCTCCAGCAGACGATCCCGCCCGGCCTGCAAACGCTGCTCGGCCTGCAACCTCAGCGCCAGCGTATCGGCCACCAGCCGGTCGATATCCGCGCCACCCAGGTCCTGGAGACAGGTTTTAAGTGGCTCGCCAAAGGTCTCGCTGATCAGCTGACCCACGGCGCAGGCAGCCTTGAAGCTGTTGAGCCCTTCGTCATACCAGCGCAACAGAACGGACTGGGCGCTTCCCTCATAATAAGGCACGTGAATCTCCACCCGATGACGCTGACCGATTCGGTCCAATCGCCCAATGCGCTGCTCAAGCAAATCCGGGTTGAGCGGTAAATCAAACAAAACGAGGTGATGGGCAAACTGGAAATTACGCCCTTCACTGCCGATTTCCGAACAAATTAATACCTGGGCACCCTCATCGGCATCGGCGAAGTAAGCCGCAGCCCGGTCACGGGCAACCAGGTCCAGTTCTTCATGGAATACCGCCGTGCTGATACCCCGGCGCAGGCGCAACTCTATTTCGAGAGCAATTGCGGTGGAAGCGTGCGCACAAATCAGCAAAACTTTTTCGTCACGCTGCGCCTGCAGCCAACTGGCCAGCCAGTCAATCCGCGTGTCCTGCTGCAACCAACTGACATCGCCGGCACCGCCAAACAGCCACTCCGGCGTTAACAGCTCTTCGACACTGGCAACCGCCGCTAACGCTTCATAGTGGGTGGGCTGCGGCAAACAATGTCCATTCAAATGGCGTTCGGGAAAACCGCTCACAGCGGAGCGGGTATTGCGAAACAGCACCCGACCGGTGCCATGCTGGTCCAAAAGTGTCCGGATAACACGGTCGATCGCTTTATAAAGCAGCTCCGCATCCGAGGCCTGGATAGCGGCTATTAACTGCGCCACCTGCTGCTCAGGCACGTAATTGGCCAATTGCTCAAAGACAGCATCCACCTCACTTTCAACCGTCAACTGCAACAGCTGCTCAACCAGGTGATTGACCGGCTGGTATTGGGCTTCCTCATCGCGAAATTTTTGCAGGTCGTAATAACGGTCCGGGTCAAGCAGCCGCAACCTGGCGAAGTGGCTCTCCATGCCCAGTTGCTCGGGAGTTGCGGTCAGCAGCAGGAGTCCGCTCGCCACCTTGGCTAGGGCTTCTATACACTGGTATTCGGGACTCGCCGCCTGCTCATTCCAGCGCAGGTGATGTGCTTCATCCACCAGCAATAAATCCCAACCCGCGGCAACGGCCTGCGCCTGGCGCTCGGGGTGCTCGGTCAAGAAAGATAACGCGCAAAGTACCAGCTGGGCGGACTCAAAAGGATTCTCCTCCTGTTCCTGCCGCTCGTCGGTCAGCAGTGCCAGCTCATCATCCCAATCCGCTTCCAGCTGGATGTCGCCCAGCGCCCGGCAACGCGCTTCGTCCAAAATCGTGAAATGCAGGTTAAAGCGACGCAGCATCTCCACCAGCCATTGATGCACCAGGCTGTCTGGCACCACGATCAACGCACGCTGCGCACGGCCACTGACCAGCTGCTGGTGCAGGATCAAGCCTGCTTCAATGGTTTTACCGAGCCCAACCTCGTCAGCCAACAGTACCCGAGGGGCACGGCGTTGCCCCGCTTCATTAGCGATATAAATCTGGTGCGGCAGCAATTGAACCCGTGCACCGAGCAGGCCATTGACGCTGGATTGTTGATGCTTGCGCAAGTGTGTGAGGGTTTCGACGCGCAGGTTAAAGCGCTGGGGGCTATCAACCTGTCCGGCAAACAGGCGCGCCTGGGGCGTGCTGAACTGCACGAAACAGTCCAACTCCAGTTCAGGCAGGTTTACCCGCTGCCCATTCTCGTCGTAGCCCCGGTACAGCAGGCACCCCTGGTCTTCAACCACCTCGGCAACCTTGAAGTGCAAACCATCCAGGCTGGTTACATAGTCGCCCGCTTGATAGGTGACGCGGGAAACAGGGGCATTATCTGCCGCGTAGGTGCGTTGCTCAGCCGCCGCCGGAAAACTCAGGGTCACACGACGATTCGCAATTTCCAGTACAATCCCCAGGCCCAGGTTTGCTTCCGTATCGCTGATCCAACGCTGCCCAGGTACAAAATTCATTTCCGCCACAAAACCCCTCAATTCGTCATTATCTTTCTACAGGCGCGAATGATACGGTAAACTGCGCTGCCATTGCTATCGCAACCACACCCAAGGAGCACCCGTGGCCCTAAGCGCAACCATTTTCAAAGCCGAAGTCAACATTGCCGACATGGACCGGCACTATTACCAGACCCACAACCTGGTACTGGCGCAGCATCCTTCAGAGACCGACATACGCATGATGGTGAGGATTCTCGCCTTCGCACTCAATGCGAACGAAGCGCTGCAGTTCACCAAAGGGCTCAGCACCGAAGACGAACCGGAGCTTTGGCAAAAGAGTCTCAGCGACGAAATCGAACTCTGGATTGAGCTGGGGCAGCCCGATGAAAAACGTATCCGCAAAGCCTGTTCACGAGCCAGGCAAGTGGTGGTTTATTGTTACAGCGGGCATAGCGCCGAAATCTGGTGGGAACAAATCGCCAGGCAGCTGCACCGTTTTGACAACCTGAAGGTGGTTAACCTGCCGGCCGATGGCTGCGAAGCACTGGCTTCCATGGCGCAACGCACGATGCACCTGAACATTAGCCTTCAGGACGGCATGGTTTCGGTGAGTGATAACGAACAAAACATCGATATCACCCCCGAAGTACGCTACCCGGCTTGAAACCGGCCTGGATGCACCGGCGCTGTTGGGTTGAGCCTAACCGCCAAATACCTTGCGCAACAGCTCGGTCGTCCGTTTGACCGGATCTTTACGAATGGCAGCTTCTTCCTTGGCCAGGTAGAAAAAAATGCCGTCGAGCCCTTTCTGCAGCGTATGGTCCGTTAAATTGGCCTTTACATCCGGCACAAAGGGAATGCTCTGGTATTGCCCCATGACGCGATCATAGGCCTGGACGGCTCCCACATCGCTCAGGCTTTTGTCGATCAGGGGGCGCAACTCATGGGTCAGCGGATCATTCATTTTCTCACGCAGGTACTGTGTTGCCGCATCGTCAGGGCCATTATAAATACGCTTGGCATCCTCAAAACTCATGGTTTTGATCGCATCCCAAAACAGCGCTTTGGCTTTTGGCGTAGCCTGTTCCGCCGCTCTGTTCAGGCGTAGTTCCAAGTCATCCATCATACCTGCCATACCGACACGATCCAGCACATCCCTCGCCCGCTCTAATTGCGACGGTAAGGGAATATGGATAGCCGGATCGGCATTGAAGCCGTCAGCCTGTCCCAGTTGCGACACCACACGCTCACTACCGACCCGCAACGCCTCCTTAAGCCCCGCTGATACCTCTTCAAGACTTAACCCACCCGGGCCGACCTCAGTTTCCTGCTTTCCTCCCAACAGGGAGTCCAGCATACCGCCACCCAAATCAAGCCAGGACTTTTCAGCCGCAACAGTGTGCAACGAAATAGAACTGAAAAGCCCGAGCAGCAAGATTTGAACCCGTACACAACGACCTACTAACATGATATTTTTCCTCTTCCTGAAGAACACACAGGCAAAACTGCCCCTAACAACCACACAAAACAAGGCTCATTATACGCCCCTGCGCAGCGGGCTGGTAAAACAACCCTTGCAAATAAAGTATCGGGGTGAGTAAACTTTCCCGACTCCATTTGGCTCTCAGCGGAGCAATCAAGCGGTATAAGGTAATAGCTTTTATGAAAATTCGTGTGCTTTTTTCACTGCTGTTCGCAGCGTTCTTCTCCAATGCCGTCCTCGCGGGTTTCGAGCAACCCAGCGGTGAACGTTTCATTGCCTTCGAACCCGACCCGGAGCAATGGGAAATTCACAACAAAGACCTGATCAACTCCAAAGGCCTGGTGTGGTACAACAAGGAAATGCGCACCAAAGGCAGAGCCTTTGACGATTTTTACATGATCAACGTTTATAACAGAAGCGACGACAAGGAAGGGCTGGCGCATGTCCGTGACTGGGTCGATATCCGCGGCCGCCGGGACTGCAGCGCCTACGAATCCGAAGAACTGCAGCGAAACCTGAAAAGCAAATACGACGCTATTTTCTGGAAAACCACCTGCTTACATGCCAAGCGAGCGCCGTCGCGCATCATTAATCTGGTACTGGGCGGCGAACGTCACATTTACCTCTTCCAGAAAGGCTGGCGCGGCGATGTTGAACAGGCCGACATCAATACCTGGATCGAGCGAATTGGCGAAATTTACCTGTGCAACGATAACAGCACTGACTCACCCTGCCCTAGCGTGGAACCCGCTGCCGATCAACAAACCGGCACCCAGGAATCCGAAAGCACCGAGCCCCAGTCTTGATACCCCATAAAAAAACCCGCCAATAAGGCGGGTTTTTTTATGCCTGCAACACTTACATGTTATTGATCTTCTTATACTTGGCAATCAAGCCGGCAGGGTATTCGCTTTTATTATCCTTATTAAGCACAAAGACCACGGTCTGCCCCTGAGGGCCTACACCGATTTGAGTTAAACGATAGGCTGCCTCACCCGTGGCACGAACAGCTTCCATATCTTCCAGGCGGTCAAAAACATACAGACGCCCGTCTTCGCCGCGCATTTCACCATAAAAATCCTCAGCGGCAGACATGTTGCCCTTAAACATTTCCACGCCCGCCAGGCCTGTCAGCTTTTTCTTATCCTCTTCACGCAATCCGAACACCAGGGTTTTACCGTGCGGCCCTTCTCCAATGAAGACCTTGCGATAAGATGTTTCCCCAACCGTCAGGAACTGCTGATAGGTGCCAAAATCATCAAACACATAGTGACGGCCTTCGTGGTCCACCTCGAACAGGTCCTGGTTATTAAGCTGCGGCTTGGGCGCTTCGGCAACCGGCTCGGATTGGTTAACCTGGCAAGCAGTCAGTGCAACAACAGCGCCACTTAGCAGGGTGATTGCGGCAAATTTTTTCATCGTTTTTATTTCCCTTGATTTGCAATGAATGGACACCGCCAGAACTGCTACCAGAACGCCCCGGCAGGCAAGTTGAATCTAAGGGAGGGTAACGCGCTAAAATTGCACAATTGTGACAGGGCCTTCCGAGCCTATGCCCAAGCCCGGGCGCGCGCTAAAAATCAAGCCGCTGATGCGCCTGAATCTGGCGCGAAAACGCCGGGAAGACGCCGGCTTGATCCGCATAGCGGGGCCAGTTCGACACCACCTCAACAACCTGTTCAATGATCGCTTCCGCTTCTTTCCTGAAGGTTGCCGCCGGCACCAGCAAGTCTTCCCGCACGAAATCATCACGTTTACCGTTCAGGGAGAGCTGGTGCGAATTCACCCATTGCGAACCGGGTTTATAGCTATAGGCAACGTCGAAGGCCGGCGCCAATCGCCAGCGCCCCGCCTCACTCATCACAAAACCAAAGTTTTTGGTGTGGTCGTCATGGTTCCGGGCAACGATGTTAAACACCATGCGCCGGTACATCTCCAGCGCCTCATCCCGGCTCAAACGCAGTGAACGCATCAACGTAAAAAGCTGCTCGTAGCTGTAATGCCCTGGCTGGCGATAATCGGCATGATCCATGGCGCAGAGAGACTGGTAATGCAGTTTCCGCCCCGCTTCCCGATCGAAACGCCGCGTCATAAAGTGAGCGCGCTCCCCGTCCAGTAACAGTTCGCTGTGAGAAATATCGATACCGGCGTCCTTTGCCATCAGGTAATAGGCATATTCCATACGCCCATAGCCCTGCGGGTCACCGAAGGTCTGCTGGGAGCGCGAATGCTCCACCACTCCATCGAATTTAAGAATAAAATGTTCGAAGCCTGGCGGCAGATCCACCTGCCCACTGCGGATTTCGGTTCGTTCACGGTTAATGCCGATAACCGCCTTCGGGCGTGCACCGCCCGCCGACGTGCCCACCTGCAAAATGGCCGTCAAGGCATCGCGGGCTTCAGCTCCGTTCAGCTGCTCCAGCAAATGTGCCCGTTGATCGAGTACCGCCTGCGCCATTTCGATCAGGCTTTCCAGCGCCAACACTTGAGACTGATCCAGCTTACGGTCAATGGACGGATAATACTCCAATGCCCCCATGCCGCGCTTGCCGGTATAAAGCAGCCGCTCCAGCGCCGTAAACGAAGACTTATCCCGACCGCTGCGCGCCAGCCAGGCGTCAATCAGCGCGTTACCGAAATCATCCGGCAGGGTGTCCGCAAACGCGCCCGGCAACCCTTGAAAGGTCGCCCTCGGCAATGCTGGAAACTGGTAAACCCGCTCCGACAGGGGCATTTTAACCGGACTGATTTCAACGCCCCCTTTTAACCAGCCGGGATCATATTCAAAGGCGCACAGCCCGCTACCGTCATCATAGGCCAGGGCGCCGACCAGACGCCCCCACATCTCCACACGCGCGACCTGATTCGCTACCACTCCAATGCCTCCGCCTCATCCGTTTCGCGGTTTTTGGATTCCGGCCCGGTACGCCGGGTTCCCGCCCGTTGGCGCTTTTTACCTTCCCGCTTAAGCAACTCCAACGGGCTAAAGGGCTCGTTTGGCAGGAAGTTTTCCAGGTTTTCCAGTTTACCCAGCACCCGCAAGATGCCGATAATCACCTCGAATTTTGCCCGCCCCTTCACGGCGCTACGATACGTTCCTTCCGAAATACCCAACTCATGGGCAATCTTTTTTTGGGGAATATTGGCTTCCAGGCGCAACTGTTCCAACCGTTCTCCCAGCGCCTCGGCGATTGCCGCATCCGTCATTGCGTAATAATCCAGCTTATTCATACATAAACATCAACAAATTAACGTTAAAAATAAATTTAATATCTTTAATAGCAATATTTTAATGATTATAGATTTTATAAAAGAAAATACAAATTAACAATAAACATCAATATATTAACTTTAATAACAATAAAATAAAGATAAACATTAATAAATTAATGTTTATATAAAATAATTTTTCAGTGAAAAGTCGCGCCAGGCTCAGGTGCAGCAGGAGCCGAAAAAGGTAAAATGAGGGCGCCCTTTCCTCTCGCAAACCGAACGTCTGGGAGTGTTCACGATGAATCTGAGCGAAAGCGTTATCCTCATCACAGGAGCCAGCAGCGGCATCGGTCAGGCGATGGCCCTCAACCTCGCAGAGCGCGGCGCGCAGTTAGCCCTGGTAGCACGCGGCAAAAAAGCCCTGAAAGCGACCTGTGATGCCATTATCGCCAAAGGAGGCGAGGCGCAGGCAATCTGTGCTGACGTGCGCAACGAGCAGGAGGTCTCTGCAATGCTCGAAGAAGCCCTTAACCAGTTTGGGAAAATCGATGTCTTGGTAAACAATGCCGGCATCATGGCAGGCGATATCGCCTTTACGGATATATCGCCGTCACAGTGGCGGGACATTATCGACACCAACCTCTGGGGCGCCTTTCTCTGCAGCCATGCCGTTGTGCCCCAGATGATCCGGCAGGGCCGCGGGACAATCATCAACACCAGCTCCGGGGCAGCGGTACGCACGGGTTTCCTCAATATTCCCTACGGTGTTTCCAAGGCCGGTCTGGATCGCCTGACCCTTGGCCTGGGCGCGGAGCTCAAAGAGCACGGCATCGCCTGCGTTTCCCTGTCGCCCTCCGCCAGCGCAACCGAAACCGTTCGCCGGCTATACCCGGATCAGGATATCGATACCTGGACGCACCCCCCCGAAATGGCAGCCCGCGCTTTGCGCTGCCTGCTGGAGAATGATCCGATGCAGCACACCGGCAAGGTTTTATCCGCCCGGGAGTATCTGGCCCGACAGGAAAACAACGCCTAACCAGCAAATACTGAACATCAATTCGTCGCGCCCTGCAGCTGCCGTACAACCAAGGGGTACAGCACCAGAGAAAACAGGATCATGACAAAAGCTATCGACAAAAAAGCTTCCTTTAACTCAAATGAATCAGGCAGCAATAGAATGAGGGCAATAGAGACAGCGCCGCGCGCGCCCGCAAAATTCAGCAACCAAAACTCCTGATGCGTCAGGTGCTCACCTTCAATTTTAATAGCCGGCGAAAGGATCAATATCGCCGCAAGCCTTGCAACAAACAGCAGCACGACAGACGCGATCACCAGCGAAACAGGCAATTGTTCGAAGGATGCAAGCCCGGCGAAACTGGCGCCCAGCAAAAAGAACAGGCAAGCGTTGGCGATATACTCGAAGTAATCCCACAAATGGCGCTGAATATGCGCATTATGATCGGGTTCCGGGCGTTTATAGCCATAGGCAAGTGCTGCGGCAAACACCGCCAGGATTCCTGAAAAATGCAAACCTTCAGCCAACAATAAACTGCCGAATGCCAGGGCCAGGGTCATATTCGTTTTTAGTGAAAAATGATCGCCGTGCCAATAATCCAGCAACAGACGGGCTCCCCGCCCGGCCAGCACGCCGACAATTAAAGCGCCGGCCACATGACTCAGCAGGCTGGTGCCACTGCTGACCAGGCTGAACGCCTCACCCTCAAACATTATCAATACAAAAACGCCGAAAACGGTTACCACAAAACCGTCGTTAAGGATCGATTCACCCTCAATCAACAATTTGCGGGACTCCGGTAGCTTTTTATTTCCATGCAATAGCGCACCGATCGCCAGGGGGTCCGTCGCGGAAATAATGACGCCAAACAACAGGGAGGAAAGCCAGGGCATGGCAAAAATAAAATGCAAGGCAGCACCAATAACCAGCATACTGATTAAAATGCCCACACTACCGACCAAACTTGCAGGCACAAGCACTTTGCGAATATGGTGCAAACAAATTTTTTGCGTCGAAGCAAAAATCAACAAAGGCACAAACACATACAAAACAAGCTGGGAGCTCAAAACGATTTCAGGCAATCCCAAGGCGGAATAGCGGGACAAAAGCCCGTAACCCACGCCAAGTAAAAGCACCCAGACAATATCGGGAAAGATCACGACACGGCTTGAATAATAAGTCAATGCATTCAGCCCGACCAAGGCCGTCACCAAAAAAGCGATCATCAGAAAGGAAATATCCTGCATGACTCGACGCTCCCGTTAGTCGCCCTAACCCGTTAAATTTCATCAAAAATCCCGGCATCGCCCGATGAAATTTCTTATTGCATACGCCTTAGCACTACCCGCTCACAGAGCAAAAAAATCAGGTCGATATTTTATTCAGTGCGAGCGCATTCATGCAGTACCTCAAACCGCTCGGCTCGGGACCATCGGGGAAAACGTGGCCAAGATGTGCATCGCAGGTATTGCAGCGTGTTTCCACGCGGCTCATACCGTGCGACGTATCGCCATGATAGGCGATTGCGTTTTCAGTGACGGGCTGGTCAAATGACGGCCAGCCGGAGCCTGACTCGAACTTAGTCGCAGAGTCGAACAGAACCGAGTCGCAACAGACACATGCGTACAAGCCTGGCTCGAAAAGGCTGCACATCTGAGAGCTAAACGCACGCTCCGTGCCCCTCTCCCTTGTAACCCTGTATTGTTCCGGCGTTAATATTTCACGCCATTGTGCCGGCGTCTTCTCGACCCGCCGATCCGGCACGGGATTACCATTGCTAACAAAGTGGATGACATCAGCCCATGTGATCATCGTTTATCACTCCTTCCTTCGTTGAACCCTAACGCACATGCCCTTGTCCCGAACTAACCAGGCCGACACCTTGCCCGCTGTTACCCGGCCGACAGGGCGATTGCCGGATTAACCACTGCCGATAACGAATAGGTATCGAAACCGTTCACCCAAACCGGCCAGTTATAGGGCTATCGCCCTCCTAAGAGAAGCCTGTCTCACATTCAGGTTTTGCTGCGCGGCGGCAATCGCCAGCCGGGCCTGACAAAATGACAGGTATAACCGTTCGGGTTGCGCGCCAAATAATCCTGATGTTCGGGCTCTGCTTCCCAGAAGGGGCGGGCATAGGTAACCTCCGTCACGATTTTACCCGGCCACAACCCGGAAGCCTCCAGGTCAGCGATGGTCTCAAGCGCAATTGCCTGCTGCGCGGGAGTTGTATAAAAAATCGCCGACCGGTACTGGCTGCCCCGGTCATTGCCCTGGCGGTTTGAAGTTGTCGGGTCATGTATCTGAAAAAAGAACTCCAGAATATTCCTCAGGCTCGTAACCCCCGGATCGAATAGGATTTCGACCGCCTCGGCATGATTCGTTGTGCCCGTTTTCACTTCCCGGTAGGTTGCATCCGGCGTATCACCGCCGGAGTAACCGACACGGGTTTGAATGATGCCCGGCTGCTGGCGGAATAAATCCTGCATTCCCCAAAAGCAGCCGCCCGCCAGAATAATGCATTCAAATTCTGTTCCAGACATAAACACCTCCAACCTGAAAATTATTTTTGAATATATCAGCGCCCGGTTAGCAAAACCAATTAGGAAAGCATCCAGCTCGATAACAGACGCTTATACATAGCACGTTACTGCCTATTGGACAGCGTCAGAAATGCAGTGATACGTTCTCAGCACTCAATAAGCGATTGTTTGGGGAGGGACCATGAAAAAAACCATTCGTGCGGCGGCGCTTTTTGTAACCATCAGCGGAGCTTCTACAGCCACCTCCGTTTTGGCAGATAGCGACTATAAGGCAGACCCGTCGACCTTTGCAAAGAGTTATAAGCACATGGATATTGTGCCGGTCTGGTCCAAGAAGGACCCTTTGGAACTGCTCCAGCCCAGGGATTTCAGGCGCTGGATTTTTATCGGCGCTCCCCTCACCCCCCACGGAATGAACGGCGGGCATGCCAACTTCCCCGAGTTCCACAATGTCTATGTCCAACCCGAAGCTTTTCAGCACTATCGCGACCACGGCGTATGGCCTGAGGGCACCATGATGCTGAAAGAACTGCAGCTGGTTGATAGCCACGGCAAAGATGGCGAACAAGAGGACGGCTCACGGTACGAAACCTCCGGCCGGGGCTACTTCCCAGGCCAGGTCAACGGCATGGATGTTTCCGTAAAGGATTCTACACGTTTTGCCGAATCCAATAACTGGGGTTACTTCAACTTCGGCCACCATGCCCAACCCTATGCACCCTCGGCAAAAGCCGCACCTATTGCCGCATGCGCGGGTTGCCATATCAGTAACGCCCACGAGGATATGGTCTATATGGATCTTTACCGACCCATTGTAGAACCACTGAAACTGCCAGAGTAGCAGGATGAACTCGCCATAAAGGCTGATTGGCCTTTATGGCGGCTTCCATCCCGGCTCAGAAAAAAACGAGCCGCGCTATATCGCGAAGAACACCTATCACGTCAATCTGAACGTCAGGCCCTGTTACCGCAATGTTCCGTCGCACGACTGTTATTAGCCTGATTCTCGCCATTGGCGTCACGTTCGCCCTAACGAGCATTTGGGATCGCATAAAACCCGAGAGCTCCCCCATAGCCCGCGGCGCTAAGGAAAAGGGAGTCTATGCATGCCTTACGTGCCACGGCAGGGACGACCCGGCACTTCCGGACGACTGGTCCCTTCACTGCCATCAACAAACAACGCGTGAAAGCCATCCCTCCTACCAGGGGCAGTGCAAAGACCTCCTGGCATTTTTTGCCTCCGTCCGGGTGAGAAACACATTTGCCAGCCGATTCGCCGCAGGCGCGCCAAACAGGCTGTTAGCAGGTGAACATTTGGCACGGTCCTTTCATTGTTTCCAATGCCACGGGGAGCTTGGTCAGGGAGGTTACCCCAATAACGGCGCGCTGAAAGGCTACATTCCAGGCTATTTTGGCGAGGATTTCCGCAGGCTTACCAATAATACCTCTCGAGCTGCAGTCGAGTCGTGGATCAAAAACGGCCTTGATCCAGACTTGTTCGACAGCATGATTGAAGGCCCCGTCGCCCGGTTTTTCGTTAAACATCAGCAAATTCAAATGCCGAAGTTCCACAGCCTGACGGAAGAACAGGCGAACTTGCTTATTGATTATGTACTCACGCTACATACTTTCGGGCCAATGGATGCGGCTGTGGTACGCCTGTATGATCAATTAAGCCGAACGCCCGCGCCCGCAAACAGTAAATAGTTATCGAGCTTAATGCCTTCAAATAAGCCCCAATTAGATCGAGGCTTTATCGACTCCGTCCCAAAAGCAGGTCGTTAACGAGCGCAAATAAACGATGCCGTTCCTATACACAGATGGAATGTACTACCGAGGCGGCTGTTTTCCTTGCAGTCCGTCACCTGCGATGCAACTTGATTGAATTGATAGGTTTCAGGATGATGTACACGCTTGTAACCTCTGCCCTCACACACTTGCCGGGCTTTTTTCAGCAAAGGTGTTCCAATATTCTTCTGTGCCTGTTGAAGACTGCCAGACTCCTCATTGAACTGGTTGGAGTAATCGTCCCAATTAACTTTAACCGTGTCGGTATTGTCAGAAAAAACATATTGGCAGTAGCGCTGTGGGACATTGGGCATTGCTCCTTTGCTCTCAGACTGAGCCACGCACTCTTTTTTTGTCACTACTGACTGGGGGCTTGCCGGTTGATTGCTGCTACTCTGATAACTTGGCGTGGAGGAAGCGGCTGACGGTGGCGATGATGTGGTTTTAATGTTCCTAAGCTGCTTGTTGATGGCCTCCAAATCAGCATTGATCTTCGCCATTTTTTGTGCGCTGTCGATGGCGTACAAGGTTCTCTGGGTATCAGCGACACTCTTTTGAATGATTTGATCAGCGGCGGTGTTGGCGCCGGCAGAGCTTTGCAAAGATTGCATGTAATTATAAATACCCTGCTGATAAACACGATCTTCCTCCGCTCTCTCGCTACGAATCTCACGATCACGAATCGTTTTCATGCGCCTGATTTCACTTAAGTACTGTCTTTCAATATCGACAGTATGAGACAGGTCGGTCAGGGACTTGCCAATAACTGAGTCTGCTATAGATGAATTCTCAGCAAATAAATTAGCGATGTGTTTACGCTGCTGTCTGTAAGGCGAGCAGATTTGATCACGCTGGTTTTCAATGACACCCAATAACTGCCTTTGGTAATCCTCACAAGATTTGGATGGGTAAGCTGAGCCCTTAATCATGGCAATGCAATTGAAATCATCAGCCTTTCTATACATATCACCCAGCGTGAAGCAAGGACGAGCCGACTCTTTTAGACTGGTAAGTGCTGCACGCAAGTCAGCATTTTCATTGAAGGCCTGGGTAATGAATTTGCGTTTCTGTTGCGCAATTTCTCTGGCGACCTGACGTTTACGCTGGCGCTCTGCTTCGGCGGCCTCCTTCTCGCGCCGAGCCTGAGCCCGAACCTCTTCCCTGTGATAAAAATTAAAAAGCGCGGCCTCTAACCCCTCTTCCTGAACATCATTCACAAACCTCTTAAAATCTCCGGTCTGACGCGACATAAAACCTGTTGGAAAATGTTCATAGGGTGTCCTGTCGCTATTATCTTTTAGAGAGAGATCAGCACCATGCTTAACGAGCAAAGCCATACGTTCAATATCCTTAATTAGCCCAGAATTACCGGGGCTATAATAGGAAAGCGAAGGATTAGCCATCAAGTGAGCAGGTGTAGACCCATTCTCATTAACAGCATTCGGGTCTGCACCTGCTTTTAAAAGAGCCTCAATTGCTGCTAGCTCATGAGAATCATTATAAGGTCCATACCCGTACTCAGCCCAAGCCGCCCGGTAGTTATATTCCCTAATCACCAATATGTGCAAAGCGGTTGAGCCACCAGCGGGTGCATAATTTACATCTGCACCCGCTGCGATCATTTCTGGAATGCGCTCTGGCGAAAGGTAGGCTGCAGCCATTAAAGGCGACATTGCTTTCTTGGGGGATTTGCGATTGACATCACCCAGTTCGGACAGCAGGGCATCCACCTCATGGCGAATAACTTGATTATTATGTTCAACTTGCTTGTTATAACGTTCAGTTAGCTGGGTGTGGGTAGGAGTGCACCCGGCGACTAATAGCAGGGCGATCGTTAGCAATAGGATTGTCTTCAAGGGAGAATACATGGTTATCACTTCCTTTTGATAAAGCAGGCGCTGATCAGCGCCCTGAAAAATACAAAGTGGGCAAGTATAGTCGGTGTGTTAGATGATTCAACGTGGAACGGCAAGAGAAATACAAAGACTATAAGCCTTGTTGGGATATTGAGTGATGTAAGTTCCGCTAGGGGTCGGTAACAGCCCCTCAACCAAAAAGAGCCTCCACAAGCATCCTACCTTTATTGTTTCCATCACCTGAATGCTTGGTTGATCAGCCTCCCTTTCTATATTAACAAACCTGTTATTTAACAAGCCTGTGAGCTGCCAACCTTGAGAATAGAATTGTCTCAATTTCAATGTTACGGAACACACTCACACCACCTGCCCCGCCGCATACCCCGACGCCCAGGCCCATTGGAAATTAAACCCGCCCAGATGCCCGGTGACATCCACCACTTCGCCGATAAAATAAAGGCCGGGCTGGGTTTTACACTCCATGGTTTTGGAGGAGAGTTCGTCGGTGGAAACCCCACCGAGCGTTACCTCCGCGGTACGATAACCTTCGGTTCCAGCAGGCTTTAACAGCCAGTTATTCAGTTTCTCGCCGAGCGCCTGAAGCACCCGGTCCGGTATCTCGGCAAGCGGTGTAGTGGCATAACCGGCCCACCAGAGGCCTTCCAGCTCCATCACCAGGTTCTTCGGCAAGTGCCGGGCCAGCTGGGTTCGCAATAGCGATTTTGGCGCCTCGCCCTTCATTCCCCTCAGCAAAGCGGCGGCATCTTCGGACGGCAGCAAATCCAGGGTCACGATTTCCCCTTCCCGCCAATAACTGGAAAGCTGCAGCACGGCAGGACCACTGAGTCCGCGATGGGTAAAAAGCACGGGTTCCACAAAAGACATCTTGTCAGTGCTGACCCGGGCATTGACCGATAAGCCGGTCAGCCGCTCGGAAATGGCTTTGAACCCGTCAGTAAAGGTAAAGGGCACCAGCGCTGCCATCAGCGGCAGCTGCTGCAAACCAAATTGCCCGGCCAGCTCATAGCCAAAGCCACTGCCGCCAAGAGTTGGAATTGATAAGCCGCCGGTGGCAATCACCAATGAATCACAATCGAAAGTACCGTCGCTGCTTGCAACCCGGTAATGGCCTGTGTGACTGACAGCCTGCACTTCGCAGTCAGTGCGAATCTCCACACCGGCCTGGTCGCATTCCGCCAGCAGCATATCCAGAATCGCCTTCGAGGACTCGTCACAGAAAAGCTGCCCCTGGGTCTTTTCGTGATAGGCAATGCCATGCTTTTCAACCAGCGCGATAAAGTCCCACTGGGTGTAACGACTCAGGGCCGATTTGCAGAAATGCGGGTTAGCAGACAGGTAGCGATCCGGTTCCACATAGAGGTTGGTAAAGTTACAGCGCCCGCCGCCGGACATGAGGATTTTTTTACCGACCCGGTTGGATTTTTCCAGCACCAGTACACGGCGACCACGCTGCGCTGCCGTAAAAGCACACATCAGGCCGGCCGCACCGCCGCCAAGGATAATAACATCGTAAGATTTCAAGCGATTTCCCGCACCCGTAAGAAAGGAGGGCCAGTTTAAAGCAAAGGGAGGTGAAGCGGAATTTATGCGGGGCTATTATCGATCAGGGCCTGCTTTTGCTCACGCCTCAGCCGCTTGATTTCGGCTTCGCGTCGGCAGGCGCTGCTGCGATTATGCCCCGATTCACGATACACAACAGCAAGCGGTTTTCGCCCCCGAAAGTAACGCGCCCCGCGTTTGCCCTCGCGGTGTTCCTGAAAGCGCCGTTCAACATCCGTGGTCACCCCCGTGTAGTAGGCGCCGTCGTCGGCCAGGATCATGTATACCCACCAGACCTTATCAGGCGTTTCCGTCATTTAAACGCCTGCTACCACATCAGGTCATCGGGGATTTTATAATCTGCATACTCGTCTTCTTCGGCCTGGATCGCACTTTTATCAACCAGCGAAACCACACATTTTTTGTCCCGCTCGGCAATTTTTTGTGCCGCCGCGGCCGGCACCAACTCATAGGCTTTCTGGAAACTGATGATCGCCAACTGACCGCTGGAAAGCTGCTGGTGCTGGGCTTCGGTGACATAGAGCTTCTTCACCTTTTTATCATCAACAAAGTTATAGGGAACCTCGCCATCCTGTCGGGCAATCCGGTTGGCATCGATCAGCTGCCGGATCTGCGCAACAATTGCACGGCGCTCATTACGCTGGTTCCGTTCTTCATTCAGCTTGCGATCACGTTCAGCCTTTTCCTTTTGCGCCTGTTCGGCGGCCTGTTTAGCCAAATCCACCGGCTCTTTGTGATGCTTTTTCTGTTTAGCGCTTTTACGCTTGTCTTTCTTGACCTGCTTAACCTGCTTCTCGCTAACCAGGCCCGCCTTTAACAATTGTTCCTGCAATGACGTAGACACGCTTTTACCTCATCAATCAACACTCAAAACGGGTACAACAATGCCCTGAAAAATCACTTCGCTCAAGCAATTAAAGCGAGTTTTGGTTAGAATCCGCGTAATAACATGAATGTCCACACCATCTACCGAGACTGCCACTTTGTTCAGCGAAATTTCACCGGCCAACCCATTGCAAGAACGCCTGCTCAAGGCTCTGGAAAAACTGGGCTTTGAAACGCCCACTCCCGTACAGGCGCAAAGCATACCGCCTGCCTTGGCCGGCAAGGACCTGCTGGTTAACGCTGAAACCGGCAGCGGCAAAACCGCCGCTTTTTTACTGCCGCTCTTAAACAAACTGCTCGCCAGCGATGCACCCAACACAGGCACGCGCGCCCTGATTCTTGTGCCAACACGGGAACTGGCGCGTCAGGTGCTTAAACAGTGCGAAGCCCTGGCCAGCTTCACTCCGCTCAAAACCGGGTTGATCATTGGCCGCGAAAATTTCCAGATACAGAAAGCCCTGTTCCGCAAGAATCCGGAGATCCTCGTCGCCACACCGGGTCGTTTGATGGAACACCTGGATCAAAACACGCCTGACTTTAACGACCTTGAAGTGCTGGTGCTGGACGAAGCGGATCGCATGCTGGACATGGGCTTTGGCGAGGATGTCCTGAAAATTGCCACCGCCTGCAACCCGCAACGGCAAACGCTGCTGTACTCCGCCACCCTCACCGGCAAGGGCCTGAAACCCATGATCGACAAGGTGCTTCGGGAGCCAGAGGAGCTGCTGCTCAACACAGCACGCGATGCCAACCAGGCCATCCGTCAACAGGTTATTCTGGCCGATGACAACGGCCACAAACAGAAGCTGTTACTGGCTCTGCTGCTGGAAGAAAACTACGACAAGGCGCTGATCTTTACCAACACCCGCGCCAAGGCTGACAGCCTCGGTGAACTGCTCTTTAAAAGCGAGGTGCGCAGCGGCGTCCTGCATGGCGAAATGGAACAGGAGCACCGCAACCGCGTGGTCGAACGCCTGCGCACCGGGCACATTAAGGCATTGGTTGCCAGCGATGTTGCCGCGCGTGGCCTGGACATCAAGGGCATCGACCTGGTCATTAACTTTGATATGGCCCGCAACGGCGATGATTACCTGCACCGTATTGGCCGTACCGGCCGGGCCGGCGAAACCGGTCTGGCCATTTCACTGATCAGCGATCCGGAATGGAACCTGATGGCCAGCATCGAACGCTACCTGGGCCAGCGTTTTGAGCGCCGTTTGGTTGAAAGCCTTAAAGGCCATTACAAAGGCCCTAAAAAACTCAAGGCATCGGGAAAAGCCGCCGGTACCAAGAAGAAAAAACAGGCCAAAAAAGAAGCCACAAAAAAAGGGGCAAAAACCAAGGTTCGCAAACGCGACACCCAGAATGTCGGCAAGCGCCGTAAAACCGACAACAACAGCCAGCCGCAGGATGCCGGCTTTACACCACTGAAAAAGCGCACCTGATGATTGAAAAGGAACACCTGCTAAAACTGGCCTCCATGCAAATGCCTTTTGGTAAGTACGCCGG
Source organism: Pseudomonadales bacterium (assembly GCA_041395865.1). Taxonomy (GTDB): domain Bacteria; phylum Pseudomonadota; class Gammaproteobacteria; order Pseudomonadales; family IMCC2047; genus IMCC2047. The sequence continues at coordinate 45,743 of JAWKZQ010000008.1, read as the reverse complement.
GCGGGTGCTGATCGACCTGCCCGAACCCTACCTGATCTGGTTTGCCCGCAAAGGCTTTCCCGAAGGCGAACTGGGTATGCTGCTGAGCCTGTGTCTGGAAATCCAGACCCAGGGCGCAGAGCAAGTCATTCAAGAACTCAAACGACAACTGGGGAAGCACTAAACCGGCCTGGCGCAAACCTTCAACCGGCTCACAGGTTGCCCTTTTTAGCGGCAGTGTCCGCGCCAGCAAAAGACAGGCGGGCTCTGACCTTATTGAAAAAAGCCCGCGCCAATAGCGCCACCAGCACCCAGGCCAGGGGCAGGCTCACCACCTCAGGGACAAAATGGCTGTGTTGCTCAATGCCCTCACGGATATTGACCGCAAAATAATCCAAGCCAAAATCAAGAGCCGCACCGAATAGCATAGCCGTTGCGATGACACCCACCAAATAAGCCATCAACGGGCGTTTACCCAGTTCTTTTGCTACCACACCCAGTGTTGCCATGTTGGTTGCCGGCCCCGCCAGCATAAAAACCAAAATAGCGCCCGGCGACACGCCGGCAAACAGGAGTCCCACCGCAATCGGGGTGGATGCGGTTGCACAGATGTACATCGGGATGGAGACCAGCACCATCAAGGCCATGGCGAGAATGCCTTCACCATAGGCCGCCAAAAAAGCGGTTGGCACATAGGTTTGCACCAACGCGGCGAAAAACAGGCCAATAACAAGCCACCAGGCCGTATCGGCAACCAGCTTGCCGGTTGAAAAACAAACGGCCAACCAGAGCTTTCCTGCAAAGGTTGGTCTGTCCAAGTTACCCAGCCCAGGGCCGCTACCACCGGGTGTTGCCGACCCGGCAGCCTGTTTGCTGCAACAGGCTTTTGCTTCAACATGCTCAGCCGCTGAAACTTGTACCCTTTCCTCCCGACCGACCAGCACACCGGCAACGATGGCGCTGCAAATAGCCGCAACGGGGCGCACCACCGCCATAATCGGGCCAAGCAGGGCGTAGGAAACAGAGACCGAATCCACGCCAGTTTCAGGGGTTGCCACCAAAAAGGAGACCGTTGCGCTCTTGGAAGCTCCGCTACGCCGCAAGCCCAGGGCTGCCGGGATCACGCCACAGGAGCAAAGGGGAAGCGGCGCACCAATGAGCGCCGCTTTTACCGTACTGGCGAAACCATCAGCGCCCAGGTATTTGCTCATTAAATCCTTGGGAACAAAGGCATGGATAAGCCCGGCGACGGCAAACCCAGCCAACAGCCAGGGCGCCGCCGTCACCAGTAATTGCCAGAAATTGAATATCAACTCCATTATTGACTCTCCAGGGCATCGAGAATGGAGCAGTTAACGGCACTTTCATCGCCACCACAGCACCTCTCGCTTAAACTTTTCAGCGACTTCTGAAAACGTTTCAACTCTGCAATACGCTGCTCCAGTTCGATAATTTTTTCATCGGCGATCCTTTTCACCTCTTCGCAGGTGTGGTGTTTGGGCTCGACCCGGATCGACAGCAACTCACCGATTTCCTGCAGGGTAAAGCCGCTATTTTTAGCACGGCGTATAAATTTAACCTTAGCTTCGTCTGCCTGCGAGTAGAGCCGGTAGCCGGAATCACTGCGTACGGGTGTGGATAACAAACCTGATTTTTCGTAAAACCTGACCGTGTCAGCCGTCACTTCGCAGCGCTTGGCAAGCTCACCAATACGGTACATAAGCATTCCTTCCTGTTATTAACGGATAGGCACAGCATAAACCTTGAAGTATGCTCCAACGTCAAGCGCTGATGAGCAATTAATTCGTCATTATCGGTGTCAGAGATAACGGCATCCTGTCGCGCGATGGAATAAACAGTTCGCCTAACAACCGATAAACACCTAAACCCCAAGTCCAAAAACCGCTACACTAGGCGCCTTTTTTAACCCCTGTCCAGGATACGCAATGACCGTTCAAGATTTGCTTAAGCAACTGCAAACCCACCCCGAAACCGTCGAATTCAAAGCGGTTATGGATACGATAGCTGCCCATTACAACTACACGCCCACCCGCTTCACGAACGGCAGCGGAGACGGGCAGGTGATCAACGAGGCCGGCAGCAACGAAGGGTCCTGTAAAATCTTTGCATTCGCCCAGTTGAACCAGCTAACGCCTGAGCAAACCCTGGCCTGTTTTGGCGGCTATTACCGCGACGACGTGCTGAAAAACCCCGATGGTAACGACCACGGCAACATCCGCAGCTTTATGCAACATGGCTGGAACGGCATTCACTTCGAGCAACCTGCATTAACGGCCAAATAAAACCTGAACCCCGCTATGCCCTCGCTCGAAGACGCCAGGCACTTCCTGCAAAGCACCTACGGCTACGAGGACTTTCGTGGCCTTCAGGCCGAGATTATAGACGCGGCACTGTCCGGGCAGGATTGCATGGTGCTGATGCCTACCGGTGCCGGCAAATCGCTGTGCTACCAGTTGCCGGCACTGCTGCGCAGCGGGGTTGGCATTATCGTCTCACCCTTGATCGCGCTGATGCAGGACCAGGTCAGCGCCCTGCAACAGCTCGGCATCCGTGCGGCCTTCCTGAATTCGACACTCTCGCTGGAGGAACAACAGCAACTCGCCCGCGGGCTCCAGACTGGCGAGGTTGACCTGCTCTATATCGCCCCGGAACGTTTGGTTAGGGAACGGACCCTGCAACGACTCAAGCCGCTGGAGATCAGCCTGATTGCCATCGATGAGGCCCACTGCGTCTCCCAGTGGGGGCACGATTTCCGGCAGGACTACCTCAACCTGCACCTGCTGCGCGAGTATTTCCCCGGCGTACCGCGCATGGCATTAACCGCCACCGCCGATCTGCGCACCCGCCGGGAAATCATGGAGCGCCTGCAACTCGACACCCCCCAGGCCTTTGTCAGCGGTTTCGACCGTCCTAACATTCGTTATGCCGTGCAGGCGAAAAACGACGCCCGAAAACAACTCATTAAATTTATTGCCAAACACCGCGGCGAAGCGGGCATCGTTTACTGCATGTCGCGGAAAAAGGTGGAAAGCACTGCCGATTGGCTGAGCAGCCGGGGACTGAAAGCACTCCCCTACCATGCCGGACTTTCCACGGAACTGCGGGCCTACCACCTGGAACGCTTCCTGCGTGAAGAAGGCGTGATCATGGTGGCCACCATCGCCTTCGGCATGGGTATCGACAAACCCGATGTACGCTTTGTTGCCCACCTCGACCTGCCGAAAAGCATGGAGGCCTATTACCAGGAAACCGGCCGCGCCGGACGCGACGGCGAACCTGCCGAAGCCTGGATGGTTTATGGGCTGCAGGATGTGGTCAGGCTTGGCCAGATGATGGATGAGTCGCGCGCACCGGAGCAGCAAAAGCGCATTGAACGCCACAAGCTGGACAGTCTGTTGGGCTGGTGTGAAATCACGCAATGCCGGCGCCAGGCCCTGCTGGCTTATTTCGGCGACGAACCATCCGGGCCCTGCGGAAATTGCGACGTTTGCCTGAATCCGCCGGACACCTGGGACGCAACCGTGGCGGCCCAGAAACTGCTGTCCAGCATCTACCGCAGCGGCCAGCGCTTCGGCGCCGGTCACGTGATCGACATTCTGATCGGCAAGAGCACTCCCAAAATCAAGCAACACAATCACGAGCAACTCAGCACCTACGGCATCGGTCGCGATTTCAGCGAGCAGAAATGGCGCTCGATCATCCGCCAATTACTGGTGCAGGGATTCATCCGCTCCGACGTGGAATTATTCGGCGCCCTGCAGCTGACGGAAAAAAGCCGCCCCCTGCTACGCGGCGAAATGACACTGTTCCTGCGTGAGGACCTGCCCGAACCGCAACTCCAAACCAGCCGTCGTTCGGCATTTACACGCGCCGGCACACCGACCGACATTACCGAGGCAGATCGCGCCCTCTGGGAGGCCCTCAAGATCTGCCGCAAGCAGTTGGCTGACGAACAGGACGTACCGCCCTACGTCATTTTCCACGACGCCACACTGATGGAAATGATGCAGTATCGTCCAAGCTCCGTGAGCGAAATGCTGAATATTACCGGTGTCGGCCAGGCCAAACTGGAGCGCTATGGCGACGAGTTTCTGGAAGTCATCAGCGCGGCAGGATAACCCGAGGGTTAAAAGTGGACTGGGCGTAAGCGAATCACGCCTATGAATTCAGTCGCCGGATAAAAATAAAGAAGCCCGCACAGGGCGGGCCGAGTAATGCATACCAGGGTGCTGTTACACCTTCTTTCTTTTTCTAACCGTCATACTAAGCAAAGCCAATACCAACTTTTTAAAAGTCTTTAAAAACAAGAGATTAAATGTAAATCCGATCAACAAACATTAACGATTGTAAAAAAACCCGACAGCTAGGCGCGTGAGATAAACTTGCCATTGCCGGTATTAACCTTGATCACCTCGCCCGTTGCCAGGTACTCCGGCACCTGCACCTCCAGACCCGTATTCAACTGCGCGGGTTTCGTCCGCCCCGTTGCCGTCGCCCCTTTTATCGCGGGTGCGGTTTCAACAATGGTAAGGTTTACCGACTGAGGCAACTCGATTCCCCGCAGCACACCATCGATCAACAACCCGACGAGTCCTTCCAACCCCTCGTACAGGAACTCAACCTGCCCCTCCAGATCTTCAGGATTAAGCCCGTACTGGCTGTAATCCTCCATATTCATAAACATCAGGGTACTGCCGTCCTGATAGGAATACTGCAAAGGCACCCGCGCGCAATCGGCGTCCTTGAGCATATCGTCTCCCTTGAAGGACTCATCCAGTTTCTGTCCGGTTTGCAGGTGCGCAAAACGCACCTTGTAGAGGGTAGACGCACCACGCGAGGAAGGACTTTTCGCTTCAACCTGCTTAACCACATGGGGAGCCTCGTTAATCTCTACCACCATTCCTTTTTTCAATTCACTGGCTTTGGGCACCGTTTAACCTCCTGCTTCACGTAAAAGCGCGCATTATATCAGCAAAAACTGCTCAAATCGGCTAAAATGCCCGGCTTCGAATCGACTAAAACGAGCAGTTAATATGAAAAAATGGCTCCTTATTTCGGCGCTGGCAATCATCGCCATAGGTGTTGCAAATGTGTATTTCGGCCCCGGCCCCGAAGGTTCAAAGGAAACGGTTAAGAACCTGCCCTGGGATATTGAAATCACTCAGGAAGGCAATACCCGGGTGTTCGGTATCGATGTGGGTGCCACCACCGCCGCGCAAGCTAAAGAGCTGTGGCGCGCGTACCCGGAAATTGCGCTGTTCCGGGCAGCCGATGGCAGCTACCGCCTGGAGTCCTACCTTGGCAAAATAAAGCTGGGTCCCTTTGAGGCGCGTGTTATTCTCAACCTCAAAGCCAGCCAGGAACAACTCGCCAAGTTCGCCGCTAACAGTCCGGCCAGCGATACAACTCCGACCGGCAATTACAAGCTGAGATTGAGTGGTGACGACTTCGAAAAAGCCATGCAGATGACCATTGTCGCCCTGTCTTATTCTCCTGCAGTTGATACCCGTCCCAAAAGCCTGAAGCACCTGTTTGGCGACCCTGTTGATGAAATGGAGATTAATGACCAAAGCCGTTACTGGCTGTACCCTGAAAAAGGTGTTGTCTTATTGATTAATGATGACGATAAAGAGATATTCCACTACTTCCCGCCTCGCGACTATGATCAGGTTGTGCAGAATATTGAAGCGTTACAACACGCCAAAGCAGAAATTCCCGAAGCACAGAGCGAATAAACATGCTGATCATCACCCATAACCTGCAGCTCGGTGATGAAGAAATAGAGCTCTGTGCTATCCGGGCACAGGGCGCAGGCGGGCAAAACGTCAACAAGGTATCGACGGCAATTCACCTGCGCTTTGATATCCGGGCGTCTTCACTGCCCGATGAATGGAAAGAGCGGCTGCTGGCATTACGCGATTCCCGTATCAATAAAGAAGGGATTGTCGTCATCAAGGCGCAGCAGTTTCGCACTCAGGACAAAAATCGCGCCGATGCCCTGCATCGCCTGCAAATACTGATTCGCAGTGTCATTCAGGTAAACAAGACCCGCCACGCCACCAAGCCCTCGCTCAGCGCCCGTAAAAAGCGCACCGACAGTAAAACTAAACGCGGGCAAATTAAATCGCTGCGTGGCAAAGTGCAATATTAGCTATCAGGACTCCCCCTTATGACCCCAGACAGCTCATCGCCCTGCCCCTGCGGCAGCCAACGCCCCTTCTCGGATTGTTGCCAGCCGCTGCTGAGCAACGAGGCGTATGCAAAAACGGCGGAAGCGCTGATGCGCTCGCGTTACAGCGCCTTTGCAACGGGCAACATTGATTACCTGATTGCAACGCTACATCCCAGCAAGCGCCAACCGCAGGATCGCGAACTGCTGCAAGGCGCGCTCCATAACACCCGCTGGCTCGGCCTGCAGGTACGCGCCTGCGAACAGGGCCGGGAAACCGATGAGCGCGGCACCGTCGAGTTTATCGCAACCTGGAGTGAAGGCGGCCAGTCAGGGTTCCTGCACGAGCGTTCGCGTTTTGTAAAGGATTCAGATCGCTGGTATTACGTCGATGGCGACCTGTTTGACACCACCGGAAAAAGCATTGCCAAACCGGGCCGTAACGATCCCTGCTGGTGCGGAAGCGGCAAAAAATTCAAGAAATGCCACGGCGCAAATTAATATTCTCGAGCCATAAAAAAACCGGGCTGTTGCCCGGTTTTTTTATGCGCTTAAATTTGTAGTATTAAGCCACGATATCCAGCAGTTCAATATCAAAAACCAGCGTGGTGTAGGGTGCGATACGATCACCGGCACCGTGCTCGCCATAGGCCAGCTGATGCGGCAGGTAAATACGCCACTTGGAGCCGGTTGGCATCATTTGCAGGGCTTCTGTCCAGCCGGGAATCACGCCATTTACGGGGAATTCAGCCGGCTCGCCACGATCGTAGGAGCTGTCGAAAACAGAACCGTCGATAAAAGTGCCATGGTAATGGGTGCGCACGCGGGACGCTTCACCCGGCTTGTCGCCACTGCCTTCGGTAATCACTTCGTATTGCAAACCGCTTTCGGTCACCACAATACCATCACGTCCTGCATTCTCAGCCAGGAACTTCTCACCCTCTGCCGCCAACGCTTTGGCCTGTTCTGCCTGGCGTTCCTGCAACAGTGCATTCATCTCTTCAAAGGCCGCCTTCAACTCTTCGTCGCTCAGCTCGCCATCTTCGTTAAAAAAGCCGCTGCGCAGACCGGCAATAACAGCATCGATTTCAACGCGATCCAGCGGGTTTCCCGCCAGCTGCTTGCCCATTTGACGGCCAATACCGTAGCTGACCTTGTCTTCGAGGGTGGAGAATTTTTCCGACATAGTACTCACTCAAAATGATTTAAAAATTAAAGCGTTGCAGTCTAACACATCCTTCATCACAATTCGCGCCCCGAACCCAGCGCCCGGATCATGGCCACCAACCGTATAATTTTTTCATTGTTGAGCTGGCGATAATCAAAATAAGGCGTCACAAATAACGAGCGCCGCGCATCCGCCTGAAAGCTGCTGTCGAGCACTGTGAGCCGTGCATTGAGCGGCAATGCCTGCGCATAGGTTTTACCGGTAATCAGGTGAACGCCGGGGCTCGGCAAATCCGGTAGACTGAACAACAGCGCCTGTCCGGAACCCGCTTGCAATAAAATGCCGTCACGGTAAGCCTGCCAACTTTCAAAGCCCCGGTTATCCAGCGCAAAGGCCAGTTTGGCATACACATTAAAAATCTTCCGCCAGTGATTCCCGGTCTGCCGGGCAATCCCTGCCACCTCGCCCGGCAATAATGGCCGCATGGTTTGCAACTGCTGATACTCGTCCAATGGCGGCCGATTGGCGATATAAACGCTAAATACGGGTTGTTCGTCGCCCAACCCGCAGGGAATTCCCTTCATTCTAGTTTCTCGAATACGACAATGGTTTTTCTGGAGTGTAGAATTTTACTCGCACCCAGACGCTATCACGAATAAACTTGCGGGTCTCACTCCCCCAATAGCAATCAATCATGACAGACATTGGCAAAATAAACCGGCTCGAGGCGGTCAACCAGGTCGATTTCGGCATGTACCTGGACGGTGGCGAATTAGGCACCATTCTACTGCCGCGCCGTTATGTACCACAGGGCACCCAGCTCGGCGACAAACTGGATGTCTTCATCTACCTGGATTCTGAAGACCGCCTGATCGCAACCACTGAAACACCGCTGATCAAAGTCGGCGAATGCGCCAACCTTCAGGTCATTTCCAGCACGCCGATCGGCGCTTTCCTGGATTGGGGATTACCCAAGGATTTGCTGGTGCCTTTCCGTGAACAGAGCAGTCCCATGGAGGTTGGAAAATCTTACCCGGTTTTTGCCTACCTGGATCCGCACACCCATCGCATTGTCGCCTCCAGTAAACTGAATAAGCACCTGAGCAGTAAAGCCCTGTACCTGGCGCCCGACCAGGCCGTGGATTTACTCATTTATCAACGCACCGACCTGGGTTACATGGCGACCATTGACAATCGTTGTGTCGGCCTGCTTTTCCACCAGGACATCCTGCAACCCGTTGAAATCGGCCAACGCTTGAAGGGGTATATCAAGGAGATTCGCCGCGATAAAAAAATCACGCTCTGCCTTCAGCTCCAGGGGCAGGAGGCGCGGGATGAACTGTCAGAAAGAATTCTGGATGATTTAAAGGCACAGGGCGGTATTTCCCCCCTCACCGACAAAAGCTCCCCCGAGGCGATTTACCAAAAATTCAATGCCAGCAAGGCCAGCTATAAACGAGCATTGGGAGCCCTCTACAAGCAGCGTTTGATTAACATCGAAAAAGATAAAATCACCCTGCTTTAGCCCCCTAAAAACGAAGAAGACGCTCGAGAAAAGTATGCAGATTCAGTGGTATCCCGGCCATATGCACAAGGCCAGCAAACAGATTAAGGAAGCTCTGCCGGGAGTGGATGTGATTATCGAAGTGCTGGATGCCCGCATCCCCTTCAGCAGCGAAAACCCCATGCTGGCCGAGTTGCGAGGCGACAAACCCTGCATCAAGGTGCTCAGTAAAACGGACCTGGCCGATCCCCAGACAACGGCAGCCTGGCAAGCCTGGCTGGAACGCCAGAAAAACGTCAAGACCCTCGCGATCACCACTGAACAGCCCTCGCTGGCCAGGCAACTGCCTGAGTTGTGCCGAAAAATGGTGCCCGGTAAAGCCCAGCGTGAAAAGGTCATCCACACCATGATCGTGGGTATTCCGAACGTGGGCAAGTCCACCCTGATCAATACGCTGGTAGGACGCAGCGTTGCCAAAACCGGCAATGAGCCTGCCATCACCAAAGGGCAGCAGCGTATCAAACTCGACGATGGCATTGCCCTCTCTGACACACCCGGCGTGTTGTGGCCGAACGTGGAAAACAAGCACAGCGGCTACCGTCTGGCCACCACTGGCGCCATTCGCGAAACCGCGATGGAATACGAGGATGTGGCTTTTTTTGCCGTGGATTACCTGGCCAAAGCCTACCCGGAGCAATTAAAAAAACGCTATGCACTCGATACGTTACCCGACAGTGAATTGGAAATCCTGGAGGTGATTGGCCGCAACCGCGGCTGCCTGCGCAGTGGCGGCCAGGTCGACCTCAACCGGGTATCCAAACTCTTCCTGACCGAGCTGCGCGCCGGCATGATCGGTTTAATCAGTTTCGAAACCCCGGAAATGATGGAGCGGGAACTGGCGGAGCTGGAGGTTATCCGAGCCCAGAAAGCAGCCAAGAAAGCCGCCCGTAAACAAAACAGGAAAAAATCCCGCTAGTGCCAAACGACGCCGAATTCAGCAGCCCTTTCGGCACCGTGCAACTGGAGCGCCTGCCGCCGGATCCAACCCATACCCTGCACGCCTGGGATGCCGCCGACCAGTACCTGTTGGAATACCTGCGGGAAAATTACCCGGACAGCCTGCAGCCCCTGGTTATTAACGACCAGTTTGGCGCTATCGGCGTCACGCTGCGTAGCCGCAACCCGGTTATGGTGAGCGATTCCTTTGTCAGCCAACAGGCTATCGACGCCAACCTGCGAGTCAATGGCGGCGACAATCTCGAAATACGGGACAGTATCAGCCCGCTCCCGAACGCTGCAGTGGTCGTGCTCAAACTGCCCAAAAATACCCGCTACTTCGAATACCTGTTGCAGCAGCTCAATCACGACCTGCCCGCAGGCACCCCGGTATTGATCGGGGCAATGCTGAAATACCTGAGCAGCAGCTTCTTCAAACTTTTCGAACAGCATCTGGACAAGACGAGTACAACCCTCGCCAGGAAAAAGGCCCGCCTGCTGCTGGGAAAAACCAGGGGAGGCTATACACCCCCCCGCTTGGAACAAGCTCGGCAACAGCCTGAAGTTGGACTGACCCTGTTTGACACGCCCAACGTGTTTGCTGCGGGCAAGCTGGATCAGGGCAGCCGCTTCTTTCTGCAGCATTTCCCGGATTTAAGCGGCGTCAAGGAAGCCATTGACCTGGGATGCGGCAATGGCATTTTGGGTCTATATGCCCTTCGGGAAAACCCGCAACTTGAAATGGGTTTTGTGGACGAATCCTGCCAGGCGATTTACGCAACCCGCTGCGCCCTGGAAGCCCTGGGCGCGACTGATCGCGGGCAACTCCACCAGAATCACTGCCTGCAGGGCTTTGCGGAGAACAGCGTAGACGCTGTTTTGTGTAACCCGCCCTTTCACCAGCAACAGGCCGTCGGCATCCAAACGGCCCGGCAAATGTTCCGAGACAGCGCCCGGGTGTTAAAAGCCGACGGAACCTTTTATATCATCGGCAACCGCCACCTGGGCTACCACATTGAGCTGAAGCGATATTTTAACAACGTAAAAACCATCGCCAGCGATAAGAAATTTGTGCTGTGGGGCGCAAAAAACCCTCAACGCCTTTCCAATAAATAGAGTCAGTACCGGCCTTAAAGCGCCGATGCCAACCCTTCGCCGTTAAGCCTTATCGTTACCAAATACCTGTTCTTGCCAGTCTGGGCCAAGCTGCTGTTCAATGTATTCCCGGATGAATTGCCTGACCTTTTGCGATGGCGTGACATCCTCCTGCGCACAAAGCTTCTCGAATAAAGCCTTCTTTTTAGGATCAATCAACAATGTCAGGCGGGCCGTTCGTTGTTCCATCTGAGCTCCTAATTTAAACTTTTATTAACATCATATGTTAATCATATTAACATTGAATTTGTTTCATATGAGAGGATAATTCGTATTTCATTATTATTCAACACAACTAAATAAAAGGGATTGAATTGTGCCATGGCGCATCGCAGACATCTTTTTTCCTTACAAGTCGCTCATGCGCTACGCGAAGCGCTGAAAGAGTCGCGTTACAATAAAAAAACGCTGCTCAAAGACCTGATTGCTGGGATTACTGTCGGCATCATTGCCATTCCTCTGGCCATGGCGTTGGCTATTGCCAGCGGTGTCGCCCCGCAATACGGCCTCTATAGTGCGTTTATTGCCGGATTTTTGATTCCGTTGGTAGGCGGATCACGCTATAGCGTATCCGGGCCGACCGCGGCCTTTGTTGTCATCCTCTTCCCGGTGGTTCAGCAATACGGGTTGGCTGGATTACTCATTGCCAGCATCCTGGCCGGAGGATTGCAGGTGATAATGGCCCTCCTGCGACTTGGGCGTTACATTGAGTACATCCCCGAATCCGTGACGCTGGGATTTACCGGCGGAATCGCCGTGGTGATTGCGACGTTGCAGATAAAGGACTTTCTGGGCTTGGCTGACACCCCCATGCCGGAACACTTCACGGGCAAAGTCATAGCGCTGGCCCACGCCCTGCCCGATTTTTCAGAAGGCAGCCTGATCGTCGGCGTGACCACTCTGCTGGTGATGTTGGTTTGGCCACGCTTAAGGACGCCCCTGCCGCCGCATCTCCCCGCTGTCATCATTGCTACGGTCATTGCTGCCGCCATGAACCAGCAGGGAATGTCAGTCGCAACCATCGCGTCGACCTTTAGTTTTGTTTCACCGGATGGCAACCTGATCTCGGGCATTCCATCGATGCTGCCGGATATTCAATCGCCCTGGCAAAGAGTCCAGCCCGGGGAACCCGTTCTCACCCTCAGTTGGCAACTTGTTCAGGATCTCCTGTCAGCCGCATTCGCCATCGCCATGCTGGGCGCGATCGAATCACTTTTATGTGCGGTGGTAATCGACGGAATGACCGGGAAAAAGCACAGTGCCAACAGTGAATTACTGGGCCAGGGTGTCGGTAATATCGTCACTCCCTTTTTCGGCGGCATTACCGCCACAGCGGCCATTGCCCGTTCAGCCGCCAATGTTAAGGCGGGCGCGCAAACCCCGGTTGCCGCCATGGTGCATGCCGTGGTGGTTTTAATTGCCCTGCTGTCACTCTCACAATTTCTTGGCTACCTGCCGATGGCGAGCATGGCGGCTTTATTAATCATCGTTGCCTGGAATATGAGTGAAGCACCCAAAGCGGTTCACCTGCTTAAAAATGCTCCGCGCAGCGATATTATGGTTTTTTCCACCTGTTTCTCGCTTACCGTTCTGCTTGATATGGTCATCGCAATCACCGCCGGTATTGTCCTGGCGGCATTGCTTTTCATGAGAAACATAGCGGAGATGACTAAGGTAAAAGAGATTACAGGCAGTCACAAACTCATCGATAAACCGGTACCTGACGGATGGAAAGTTTTCAAAATCAACGGCCCGCTGTTTTTTGCCGCCGCCGAGCGGGTATTCGGGGAGTTATCACTGCTCTGTGACAACCAACAGGGTGTCGTTCTTTATCTGGACGGCGTAACCATCCTTGATGCGGGCGGATTATCCGCGCTCAATAAATTTGTGGAGAACTGCGCCAGCGTAAAAACCCGGGTTTACCTGGCCGACTTTCAATACCAGCCCTTAAAAACCTTGGCCAAGGCCCGCTTCAAACCCGATGCGGAGGTTTGTACCGTTTATCCAACACTTTCTGATGCCTTGCTGAATTTGCCAGGCTAAAAGGAATTAACAATGAAAATTTCACAGGCAATCGCGCAATTCAAGGCCGGGAAACTGGAGCAAATAGAGGTTAGACGCAACCCCAGCGATAACCAGCAGTGGTTTGTCATGGTCATAAAAGTTGACGGAAAATCCCTGATGCTGGCCGATGAAAACGACCAACCCCTTGTTGCCGAAGATCTCGAAAAATTATTTAGCGAACTGAGAAAGATCGGTTTTCGCGACGCCAGAATCTTTTTTTAATAGCTAACCTCGGCAGTTTTAAAGAAACCGCTGTGCTTGCCAGCCGTTGTAGCCCGGCGACCAGTGCGGCGGGGCATTCGATGCCGGATTGCTATACTTTCAAGCCCACCGTGAGAATACGACTGCCCTCCATGGTTCTTACGGTGAGGCGAATGGGGCCCAGCGCCACACGGTCGCCGACCACAATACGCCGCCCTTTTGACAGCCTTATTAACTCGCCGATGGTGCAGCCCATCTGCTGGTCGGATAACGCAACCCCGTAGGATCTTGCCAGATCGGCAGCCGAGGAATCTCCCCCGATAACAAACTCCCCGAAAAAGGACCGGTTGGCCAACTCGCCGCTGCGATCGCGATGAGAGAAAAAGTCAGCAAGCCGTTCTGTATGACCGGGCTCGCAAATCATCCAAAGCACATCGCTTTCCTGAAAAAACAATGAATCGGCTGGCGCGTAACGTTGCCCGTGGCGTACCAGCTGAAAGAGCTCAAGCCCAGGTATCTTCAGGCAGTCCAATTGTGCAGGCTTACTCCCCTGCGCCGGGCTGTCTTCCTCTACCGTGAAGGCAACCAGCTCCACATTCTCTTTTTTACTCAACCACAGCATCTGCTGCTCAAAGGGCTGGGCCCGGTAGGGAATCAGCACCTTCAGCCAACGCGCAACCGTCGGCACAGTTGAGCCCTGAATAACCAGCGAAACAAACACCACAACGAAGGTAATATCGAACAGCAATTCCGATTCCGAAAGACCGGCCATCGTTGGGAAAATTGCCAAAACAATCGGAACAGCACCACGCAACCCGACCCAGGAAATATAGGTAATTTCACGCACCGGAAAGCGAAACGGGAGCAGGCACAGAAAGACGGCAGCAGGGCGGGCAATAAACATCTGGAAGATCGCGATTGCAAGTCCGACCAGGAGATACTGTACCAGGTGGGAAGGCGTTACCAACAGCCCCAAAATAAGGAAGAGGCCGGCCTGCGCCAGCCAGGCAAACCCATCCATAGCCAGTTTGACGTGTTCGGTGGCCTGCTCCGGTTTCTTGGCCACCAAAATACCCGTCAGGTAAATGGCAAGGAAACCACTGCCGCCCAACATGTTAACACCGGCAAAAATCACGATACCGCCGGAAAGCACCAGCAGGGAATACAGCCCCTCCGACAGGCGCAGGTTCCCGATCAACCGCGCCAGAATCCAGCCCCCCAGGCAACCCGCCAAAGCACCCAGGCCAAACTGCTGCCCCAACATGACGAGCGCAGTCACAAAGTTAGGCGCCTGATCCTGCAGAGCGATATACTCCAGAAGCACCAGCACCAGAAGAATCGCCATCGGGTCATTGGCGCCGGACTCAATTTCCAGCGTCGAACGAACCCGCTCGTTAAGCTGAATACCGCTTTGCCCCAGCAGGTTAAACACGGCAGCCGCATCCGTTGAGCCGACAATCGCCCCAAGCAGCAAGCCTAGCCGCCAATCAATATCCAGCAGCCAAGTCGCAAAAAGACCAACGCCCCCGGCCGTTAAAATAACCCCCACCGTTGCCAGCGTACTGGCGGCCCCCAGCGCCGTCCGAAAGGATTGCAACGAGGTTCGCAGACCGCCATCCAACAAAATGACCGCGAGGGCTAAATTACTCGCAACAAATGCAACCTGAAAATTATCGAACTCGATACCAACAATGCCGTCCTCGCCTGTCAGCATGCCCACGATCAAAAACAATAACAGCAGTGGTAGCTTGAAGCGGTCTGAAATAACCTTTGCAAGAATGCCTGCAAAGAGCATTAACCCGCCGAGAATCAATAATGTATTGGATTCAAGCATGACGAACACATCCTGTAGAAGTCTAGACGTTAGCGCATCACAACCCGATAAGGATTAGCGGCCGAATACACCAGAAACGCCTTTTTGCAGCACGTTAAAGAAAAAACCAAGCCTGCTATCGCTGTTCCTGTTTTGAGCATTGAACGCGCATCTGTAGAGCGACAGGTCAGCGACTTTCCTTCCCAATAACACAGTTAAGCGCAGGAAAGAATATTTTGGCGATCCATCATACGTTTATCAACGCCTATCGAAGTTCCGCAGGCCCGCTTCCCTCTTTCAAAAACACCCGGGCCTGTGCTAGTATGCCCGGCCATTTTGGCAAACCAATTCAACAAGTTAGGTATTTTATCCATGCGTATCGTTCGAATGATCCTTGCTCCCATCCTGCTGTTCTTAAACTGGATCACCACTCCCCGTGGCGTGAAGCGTTCTCCAGAGCTGCAACAGCAAATCGATCAGCAAACTGCCGGCCTGTCACTGTACCAATTCAAAGCCTGTCCTTTCTGCATCAAGGTACGTCGCTGCTTTAAGCGCCATTCCCTGAAAGTTGTAACCCGCGACGCCAAAAACGACGAAAAAGTTCGCCAGGAACTGCTGGAACAGGGCGGTAAAATCAAAGTGCCCTGCCTGCGCATCGAAGAAAACGGCGAAGTGAACTGGCTGTACGATTCCAACGCAATCGTTGAATACCTGCAGGGGCGTTTCGCCAACGCGGCCTAATTCTTTTCGAGGCTCATGGCCTGCGTAATCTGTAGCAACGCAGGCCGATGATCCCGGTAATCAATCGCGACGGGGGTATCGCTCCCGCCGCACCTCAATAGCAGCGACGGAAAGCCGGAAATCGCGACAGCACGCGAAAAAGCCACCTGCTGCGCTAACTTCCGCTCGGTTTCCTGCGATCTCAAGTCCTCGCTGAAGCTCCGGGCATCCAGCCCCAGCTCCAGGGCCAATTGCTCAAGCACCGAATCGTCCGAAGGATTTAAGGCCCGCTGGTAATAGGCCAGCTGAATCGCTTCGATCATCGCCTCTTCCCGCCCCTGCCGTTCAGCCGCCAGTACGGCCCGACAGGCCGGATAGGTTGATCGCCGGGGCTGGTTCCGGGTCCAAAAAGCAAAGTTGAATGGCCGCCCCAACTCGGTTTCAATGCGGCGCCAATGCGCCTGTATCTGCACCTGGAGTTCAAGCGGCATCGGCTGGTCGTTATCGGGCGCGAGGCCCCCGAGTACGTTTTCAACGTCAAGTTCGGCAGGCAAGCGGGCTTTCAACGTCTGCCATACCGGCCGGTATCCCCAGCACCAACTACACATGGGGTCATGGAAGTAATAAAGCGTTGCCACCGGGTTAACCTGGAAAGCTTTCCTGGAGATCGAAGCGACGGTGCGTATCAAGGGCCGAAAGGATGTCCGGCACAGTCCGCAGCCGTTTCAGTCGCTGGAACAACAGTTCCGCCTGGGGGTACTGCCGCCGCAGGTAGGATAGCCACTGCTTGGTACGGTTACCCACATATTTTGGGCAGGGCTGATCACAGTTCTCAAAAAAATCCGCCAGCTCATCGACGACCTGGTTCCAGGCCATCAATTCAATACTGTTGCTGAGGTTTTGCCGTTTGATTGCCAGCGCTAAGTCCGGACAGGCCAAAGCCCCCCGCCCCAGCATCAAATCCACACAGCCGCTTTGCTGTTGCGCCTCCAGGGCATCAGCCACTGTCCAAATTTCCCCATTGGCGATGACAGGAATGTTTAACTGCGACCGCACGGCATGAATATGCTGCCAATAGGCAGGTGGTTTGTAACCGTCTTCACGGGTGCGCGCATGGATGCAAAGTTCGCTGGCGCCCGCCTCTTCGATACCCCCCGCAATCTCTGAAAGCAGGCTCGCATCCTTAAAGCCGAGGCGTATTTTGGCCGTCACGGGAACGGCGGGATCAACCGCATCGCGCACCGCTTTTACAATAGCGGCAACCCGCTCCGGCTCTTTTAACAGGATCGAGCCGCCATCGTTACGGTTGACAATCTTGGCCGGACAGCCAAAGTTGAGGTCAATACCGGGCGCTCCGAGTCTTGCGGCCTTAGCCGCATTTGCCGCCATCCAATGGGGGTTTCCCCCCAGAAACTGCACATAAACAGGTGTACCGGCCTCGGTAGTACCGCCCTGTAAAAGTTCGGGGCAGTAACGTTTAAAGACCTTCTCCGGGTAACGCGTATTGGTTACCCGGACAAACTCGGTCACACACCGGTCGAAACCACCGATGCGGGTCAGCATTTCCCGCATACTGTGATCGACCACGCCCTGCATGGGGGCTAGGAAAAGCCGCATTAGTCGGCAACCGCAACGTTCATCAACAGAATCTAGGCAGCATTCTGCGCATCAACAGGCGAATGATCGCTGTCCTCGCCGCCAAAAGCGTCCAGCAAGGCGCTGATAAAAGCCGACAGTTCCAGTGTCATGATGGCAAAATCCACATCAAACTGTTCGGCAAAATCCTGTGCATCGGTTTCAGCCGCTTTTTCCTGCACCACATCGGTAAAGCGCAGGCGCTTGATCGCCAGCTTGTCATCAACAACACACTCCACGCGCTCCTGCCAACACAGCGCCAGTTTGCTCGCATGCATGCTGGCCTTGATGTGGCTGTTGATTTCCTCCGACTCAAGATTCAGGTTTGTACAGCGAATGACGCTTTTTTCATCGCTGTTATCACGCAGCTCACAGGCCTGCCCCAACTCAAAACCGGCAGGCACCTGGCCGCTCTCCAGCCATCCTGTCATGGTTTGGATAGGCAGGTTCTTGGGTGCCAGCGGAATCAATGACAAAACGCCAACGGCATCGCGCAGCAGCCCAATCAGCTCCTCGGCGCGTTTCACAGAAGAGGAATTGATCACCAACAGCCCGGCGTTAGCGTCAATGTAGGCAAACTGCAGGCTTGAGCGGCCAAAGGCGCGGGGCAGCAGCTCAAAGATCAGCTCGTCCTTTATCTGGTTGCGCTCCTTGCGCCCGACTTTGCGGCTCTCGCTCTCTTCCAGGGCCAACAACCGCTCTTCCAGCTCCTCACGGATAACAGCCGCGGGCAGCACCTTTTCCTGTCGTTTGGCGCAAATCATCATGTACCCGTTTGCGGCGTGTACATACTCGGAACCAAAACGGCCTAAAGGCGGCACCCACCCCAGTTTCAACATATCCTGGCCGGCACAGGGTTGAAAAGCCTGCGCTTCCAGCAGCTGGCCAAGCTCTTCAGGCGTACGAGTAAAGGGTTTGGTAAAGCGATAGATTTGTAAATTCTTAAACCACATAGACAACAACTTAAAATTTATGAGTGGGAGGAACCCTCACCGGGTCGCGCATTCTAACGCTGACAATTTGAAAAACAACACGGCAAGATGCAGAATTCCAACTATACTTTCAGCTAGAGCATTTTGTCGCCCCCGATTTCTTCCCAGACAGCGGTTATGTCTAAAAATTACAGTCACATTCGCAGTAGTTTTCCCAAGGCCATCAACAGACATGGCTCAAAGCTGGCTTTATGCCTGGGAATCCTGCTATTCAGCCTGCAGCCCCTGTTCGTACAAGCCAACGAAAGCCGTTTAGAGGATGAAACCGATTTGCAGGCGTCGGCGACACTCCTTCCGCGCGCCAAGAGTATTGACCTTGACGAACCCGTCGAAGAGACAGGTCAAGCTTTTGAACAGGAAAGCGAGGTGGCCAGCGACGAACCGGCGGCAGAAACCGATGCCACGCCCCCCCTCTTGTTCCTGGGCACCCAGGTATTGCCCGGCACCTCAACCCGCCTGGCCTGGTCGCCCAGCCAGTCTTTCGAGAGCATTGCCTCACCGACCTCCGTGCTGGTTGTCAAAGGCGCAAATACCGGACCGGTGCTTTGCCTGACGGCAGCCGTGCATGGCGATGAACTGAACGGTATCGAAATTGTGCGTCGGGTAATGTATGCACTGGAAGCGGAAAAACTCTCCGGCACAGTCATCGGTGTTCCCATCGTCAACCTGCAGGGCTTCCAGCGCAGCTCCCGCTACCTGACCGACCGGCGCGACCTGAACCGCTTTTTCCCCGGCAACACCCAAGGCAGTTCTGCATCCCGTATCGCCTATTCCTTTTTCCGGGAAGTGATTAGCCATTGCGATGCCCTGGTCGATATTCACACCGGCTCCTTTCACCGCATCAACCTGCCACAACTGCGCGCTGACCTGAGCCAGCCCGAGGTGGTTAAACTCACCCAGGGATTCGGCGCCACAGCCGTGTTACACAGTACGGGTGCCGTCGGCACGCTGCGTCGGGCAGCAACCGATAACGGCATTCCGGCAGTCACACTTGAAGCAGGTGGTTCGATGCATCTCGAAGAGGAAGCAGTCGAACACGGCGTTAAGGGCATTAACACCCTCATCAGCACCTTGGGCATGGGCAAGAAAATGAGTCTTTGGGGGCCACCGGAGCCCGTTTATTATCATTCTATCTGGGTGCGCGCTAATCGGGGCGGCATCCTTTTCAGCGATGTCGAGCTTGGTGAGAAGGTAGATAAAGGCGATTTACTCGGTACCGTCACAGACCCTATTACCAACGTCCGTAGCGAGATCACGGCTCCCTTTGAGGGGCGTATTCTGGGCATGGCCGTCAACCAGGTGGTTATGCCTGGGTTCGCCGCCTTCAGGATCGGCATCCAAAGAACGGACAAGGACGGAGAGAGCGTTGAGGAGGTGCTCCCGAATACTCCCGAGGACGATTCCCCCGACCTGGCCTCTTCGGAAAACTTTACTCCCAGCACACCTGACCGGGAGCGTTCAGAATAGGTAAGCGCTTGGCCTAGAAGGTATCGCAGATGTGCTGGCTTTCCATTTCCTCCACCGTCGGCACTCCGGCATGCGCCATGCCGCCAAACCCCGCCATCACACCCGCCATCATTTCACTGCAACGGCGCATTTCTTGGGCTACCGGACTATGCGACATCTCCTGGCTGAATTTGATACCCTGGCTCTGCGCCTCGGTCCGCTTCCCTTCGGCACATAATTTTTTAATTTGCGCTTCGAAAGCCTGGGCTTTGTCCGCCAACGCCTGCAACTGGGCACGGTCTATTTTTTCCATGCACATCTGGGCCTCACGCGCCTGCTCCATCATTCGCTGCATATGCGCTTCATTCTGTGCCGCCGCCCAACCCGGCAGACATAACAATGTCCACAGCAATATCCTGACCTTCATAGCCTCCTCCGTTTGTGATCAGCAATTTATTCTACTTAGGCGTGCACAAGGGCGCAAACAATGTCTAGAATTGGCCAAAACATCGAATAGCGAGGTACAAGATGACAACACTGACCGGTAGCTGCCTATGCGGTAAAACCGCTTATAAAATCGAAGGCGAAACCACTGCTTTTTATCACTGCCATTGCCAACGTTGCCGCAAAGCAACCGGAACCGGCCACGCCAGTATTATCCGGGTAAAAGCTTCCGGCATTGAGTGGCTCCGGGGAGAAGAGCTGATCAAACAGTATAAAGTTCCCGAAGCGCAACGGTTCAGAAACGATTTTTGCAGTGAATGCGGCGCCTCTTTGCCACGCCACTTTCCACAAATGGGCATGGTGGTTTTGCCGGCCGGTACCCTGGACCACGAACCAGACATACAGCCCGAAGCCCGTATTTTTTGCGGTTCACGCAGTGACTGGTCCTGTAGTGACGAAATTACCAGTTTCTCAGAATACCCGGAGTAACTCAGCCGATTCCGGGATCGACTTAGGGCAGCGACTGGCGATCGGTTTCGACAACCTGTTTCAGGTTGGCCAGCCCCGCCTGGTAATCCGGACCGATCCAGCGGTCCATCATCAGCCCGAACCAGCGCGACACCGGATTCCAGCCGTGACTCATTTGAAAACCCCAAACCACCTGGGTGCCGGCTTCCAGCGGTGTCAGCCTAAAGTCTGCATAGGCGGGGGCACCATCACCGAACTCCAATCGCACCTTTAAGTAGCGAGCGGGTTCCGACTCGACAATTTCCTGTGCGCCGGCGCCTACCTGCCTGTGATCGCTTTGCCACTGCATACGACTGCCGACGCCAGTCGCCGGACCGGAAAATTCAAACTGGGTATTCGGGTCGCGCTCATACTAGGGCGACCACTGGTTGAAATGACGATAATCATTCAGGTAGACAAAAACCTGTATGGGGCTCGCATCAATCGTCACGCTACGCTCAACCCGGGTTGTCGACGGCAGCAAAAAGCCCACGACAAGCAACACCACAATACCGGCCAAGCCCCATTTCAAAACCTTCATACCCATCTCCTGACTGCACCGGGGTTTATTCATCTTACGCCTGCTTATCAAGGGCGTCGAGCAGCTGAACAAGCCACTGGAATCGCCTCAAATTTTCACGCATACTGGCTCGTAGATCAGCGAATGGAAACCTCATGAGTCCCATCAATTTAGTCGCACACCGGGGCTATCAAAGGCGCTTCCCGGAAAATACTCTGCTGGCTTATGTTGAAGCCGTCAAAGGTGGAATCCGGTTTATTGAAACGGATGTCCAGCTGAGTGCAGATAAACAGCCCGTCCTTTACCACGACCGCACCCTGGAGCGATGCAGCGGTGCAAAAGGAGCTATTCACGACTATCCCTTCGCTCAGCTCGTGCGTACGCCCAATCACGAGCCCTTGCGGTTTGGAAAACGCTTTATCAGTCAAACCATTACGCCACTCAAGGAGCTGGTGGACCTACTGCAAACCCACTCCCATGTACACGCGTTTATCGAAGCCAAGTCGATCAGTATCGACTTCCACGGCATTGAAACCTGCTTCCAGTGTATCCAGGAAGTGCTCGCGCCAGTCGCCGGGCAATGCACGCTGATCAGTTTCCACATTCCCTTTATCCACCATGCTCGCACGGCAGGCTGGCATTCGCTCGGTGTCGCTCCTAGAAAATGGCAGGATTTGCACCGGGAAGAGGTCAAGGCGCTTCATCCCGAATACCTTTTTGTCGACTACGATAGTCTGCCCGAGCAAGGGCGGCTGGACCAGTTTCCCGGCACAATGGTGATCTACGAAGTAGACTGCCCTGAAATCGCCAAAGACCTGCAGCAACGCGGCATTGAATATATCGAGAGCTTCGCCGCCGTCGAGTTGCAGGAGGCACTGGAGCAGGAAAGCCGATATCAGCCTATGGAGCAAAATTGAACGATACGAAGGAACAGGACACCTTGCGGCAGCAATATGAGGTAACCGTTATTGGCGGCGGTATTCACGGTGCGGGTATTGCCCAAGCCGCAGCTGCCGCAGGCTATTCGGTATTACTTCTGGAAAAAAAAGACTGGGCATCCGGCACATCCAGCAAATCAAGCAAGCTGATTCACGGGGGGCTGCGATACCTGCAAACAGGCCAGTTTTCTCTGGTCAGGGAAAGTATTCGGGAGCGGGAAATTCTGTTGGAAATCGCCCCCGACCTGGTGCATCGCAATCACTTCTACATCCCGCTCTACGCAGGCTCTCATTACAGAAGCTGGCAGCTTCACATCGGCCTGTGCCTTTACGCATTGTTTGGCCTTAACCGAAAAGCGTGCCGTTACCGGGTGCTTACAAACGACCAGGCACAACACCTCAACGGCTTGCAAAAGGCAGGTCTTAAAAAGGTTTTTTGCTACCCGGACGCACAAAC
Organism: Pseudomonadales bacterium; assembly: GCA_041395865.1. GTDB lineage: Bacteria > Pseudomonadota > Gammaproteobacteria > Pseudomonadales > IMCC2047 > IMCC2047. The sequence continues at coordinate 23,014 of JAWKZQ010000008.1, read as the reverse complement.
CGATGACGCCCTGCTAACCCGCGCAGTGATCGACTCGGCTCGCTCTTTGGGCGCTCACGCCTGTAACCCAGCCAACCTGCTGGCGGCCAAACACGTTGGCGGCGGCTACCGCCTGAAAATCGACTGGCAAAATACCGAACATGAAGTGTTCAGCCGACTCGTGGTGAACGCAGGCGGCCCATGGGCCAACCTGATTAATAGCTGCGTCACACCCGCTCCGCCCTGCGCCAATGTGGATCTGGTACAGGGCACTCACCTGGTTCTGGCCGGTCAAATCAGCAGCGAATGCTTTTACCTGGAAGCGCCCCAGGATCAACGCGCCGTTTTTGTGTTGCCCTGGAAGGGAAATACCCTGTTGGGCACCACCGAAACAACCTTCGAGGGCGACCCGGATCAGGTTGCTCCCCGGCAGGATGAAGAGGAATACCTGTTAATCGTGCTCAAGCACTATTTTCCGTCATTCAATCCCCAGGTTCTCGAGCGCTTTGCCGGCCTGCGAGTACTGCCCAGGGACGAAGCACGCCACGCCTTTCATCGTTCCAGAGAAACACAGCTGCTTTGCGATAACCCCTGTTCGCCACGCTGGATCAGTGTGTATGGCGGGAAACTGACCGGCTACCGGGCCACGGCCCAGAAAGCGGTCAAACTGATGACAAAGTCGCTTGGCAGGAAGTCGGCAAGGGCCGATACGCGCAAGCTGTTACTCACCCCAGCGACAAACGAGTCTGCAACGCCTCGCGCCAATTATGGAAGCGCTGATTAAGCACCTCGTGGCCAGTTTCACTGGGCGCAAAGGCGGCACCACCTAAAGTTTTCCAATTCAGTTTCCCCAGTTCCTTCGGCCTGCTGTGCCGGGCAAGCAGAAAGGCGGCGCCACAGGCCGACGCCTCTACCTGATCGGGGCGCCATACTGGAATACGGCTCAGGTCGGCAAGCTTCTGGCAGAAATTGTCCAGTTGCGACAGGCCGCCGGATACGACCAAACGTTGCGGTCGAAACCCATAGGCCTGCATCAATTGCAGATTGGTTTGCAGCAAAAATACGATACTCTCCAGCACCGCAACCATTTTCTGCTGGTCACTCCAGATCCTGCCATTTTCAACATCAATAAACTCGGAAACCATGTCAGCACGCCAATAAGGTGCCCCCAGGCCGCCCACAGCATTGATAAAAATCGGGACATGCTCACAGACACGCGCCCAATGATCCAGCTCCTCAAGATTTTGCAGTTGCAGCTGTTCAGCCGCCCAATTCAGGGCGCTACCCGCACCGTTTACGGTTCCCTCGACGACATAATGAGATTCAACATCTTTATAAACAATGCTTTTCAGCAACTGCTCGGGATAATGATCGCCCTCCCAGGGAGCCGTCACAAATGCACCCGTGCCGGCGTTGATATAAGCACTGTCCAGCTGGGGTTCCCCGTGGGCAAAGATAGCGGCTGACTGATCGCCATTCACCAACCTTAAGGGCACATTTTTACCGCCCAGCGGAATCAGGCCGTAACTGCTGATGGTTTTTACCAGCGTGGGAAGTATCTTCTCAGGAATATCAAAAAGCCGCAGCAAATCCGCATCCCAACTACCCTGTTCAATGTTATAGAGCCCTGTTCGCTGGGCATTGGCAGGATCAAGCAAAGGCTGATGTGACCCGGTTAAACGAGCGGCCAGGTAGGTAGCCAGGGGGCCGCAGCACAGCGCCCCGCTCACAAAAGCCTGTGACACATCGGGCAGGTTGTTGAGGCACCAGTTTATTTTACTGGCGCCATAGTGGGCATTCGGATACAACCCCGTATGACGGCGGAACCAGTGAGGCTCTATATTTAATTGTTCAAGCCAAGCGTGAGCGCGCCGGTCTTGCCAACTGATCACCGGCGTTAGGGGTTCAAATGTTTTTGCCTGCCAGCACAACAGGCTGGAACGTTGCGTGACCAGTCCGGCAGCAACCAGGTTTTTGACCTGTTCGCCGGGCAGACTGGCCACGGCTCGGTGGGCAACATCCAGCAAACTTGCCACCAAGGCTTCCGCATCCTGCTCAACCTGGTCTTCGGCAGGGTGCCGGGTAGCAACCGGAACAGACTCACAGGCCAGTGTATCGCCGTGGCTATTGATAATCAGCGCGCGACTGCTCTGACCGCCCTGGTCAAGGATTAAATAGCAGGCTTGCTGCACTCGGATCCCTCCTCTTCTCTCTTAGAAAGATTATAAACAGTCTGCTAAATGAGCCTCTATGTCCTGCCCGATGGGCGGTCAAATCGAGCCGTTTAATGGCTTTTCTAATTAGCGGCAGCTCGCGGGACCTACCCGATAAAAAGGATTACCGCGCGCATCAACAACCATACCATCGGACCGGGTCTGAATGGCCAGCCCCCCCGGACCGCTTTGATTAGACAACCATTGCATAACGGCCTGCCCGCCCTGTGTTGCAACGCGCCACTGCCCGGCATCTTCGAGTCCCGTACACTGATAACCGCTGGCATAGAGATTGGGGCGGCAGGATTGACCCGAACTGAAATAAAGCCCCGACGCACAATAATGAATCGTCAGCTCAACACGCGGGTTGCTGGAGGATGTGCCGCTACCGTATCCATACTGGATGGCCGCCCCAGAAAAGTACTGATCCAGGTACTGTTTCAGGTCTGGCGCCGCACCAGCAGGTATCGCACAAAATAGCGACAGCAGAACAGTGAAATAACGCAGTAAAACGGCCATCAGATCACCTCCTGTCGATAGGGCTGACTAAAGATGGCACCGACGACCTCGTCAGCCACTGTTAATAGCATACGCCCTCAGGAGATCACACGCCAATCAAAACCATTCTCCTGGCAGGCGATCGCGAAGCCCTCATCGGCACAGCAAGCCATTCCCTGCAGCCATTCAGAAACAGCACTGCAAACCCGCTCATGGCTGTTGTTCTGCTGGCTGATATGGGATAAGACCAGGTGCTGGAGCTTGTCACGCTTAATACGAGCCAGCAGCTGTGCCGCCTGCAGGTTGCTGAGGTGGCCATAATCCCCGGAAATACGTTGTTTGAGCTGGTAAGGATAGGGACCCTCCTCCAGCATCTGCAGGTCGTGATTAAACTCCAATACCAGCGCATCAAGATCATCGTAGTGCATCTGGATATGGGGCGTCAGGCTGCCCAAGTCCGTAAGGACACCAAGCCTGCGCTCGGCATGCGTAAACACATATTGACAGGGTTCGCGGGCATCGTGCGGGACAGGTACCGGTTGAACGTCGATATCCTTGATGCTAAAGCTCTGATGACAATTCACCCACTCCACCCGAGGCAGGTTACCAAGCCTTGCGTCGCGGTAGGTGCCGGCTGTCAAATAAACGGGTAATTTGTATTTCCGTGCCAGGGCACCAACGCCCTTGAGGTGATCGCTGTGCTCATGGGTAACAACAATCGCATCAAGATCATGGCCGCTTTTATCCAAGCGCTGCAAACGGGCTTCCGCTTCCTTCAGGGTAAACCCGCAATCGAGCATCAAACAGGTTTGGCCTGCTTCAACCAAGGTGGCATTACCTTTACTGCCACTGCCCAACGAAGCAAACCGCATGAAAAGCGCCAAAAGCCTAAACAGGAACGTTAAATTAACTGACCTTTTATACGTGTCAGAATTTCCTTACGCAGTTCAGGGCTAACGCGTTCTTCGTAATCGGAAATAAAGGCCTGCACCTGACCATTGTTAGGTTTCACCTGGATACTGACCCGGTAGCTTTGCGCTTCTGCATCATCGTCGCCGAAGGACAGGAAGGAGAAAAAGCCACCCTCTTCCTCTTCGGATTGCCCGGTATTAACAATCAGTTGGTAAGTCCCGGCATCACGATTACGGCTCTCGAGCTCAAATCCGGCAGCATCTATAGCTTTGGCAACGGCATTCCAGGCCCGACCATAGCTGAGGCGCATGTCGATCACCCATTCGCCACTATCAGTAACAGACAGGGAGGACTTGGGCTGGCCTTCAAACTTCTGCGCTAACAGGGAAGCAGGCGCGGCAGACGTTTGCGTTTGGATCAAGAAAGAAGACAGTTCCTGGATCATCGCCAAGGTGAGCTCATCTCCAGGCTTGGCCTGACTCCAATCCAGCTTCTCGGCAGAAATTTCGGGGCTTTCAAAATTATACCCGAGGTGCGCCACATGCACCTCCGACATCCCTTTTTGCAGGCCGTGCTCAACCCGGGCGCGGAATTTATCACGTGTAACCTGGCCGTCACTGTCGCGCTTCAACCAGACTGTTTCCATCACACCCTGGTAAGGAATTTCGCGTGCCAGCGCAATGCCGTTCACGTCCCAGAAACGGCGTACCCGTCCCCATACCTGTCCGGGCTCGCCGTCCAGTACGATCCAGTACTCATTGCCAGACTTAAAGGCTCTTAAATCCTTTGGCGCCGCTGAAACGTGAGTATCCGGGCGGGGCACATCAAACTCGTCACCGTCAAAGGTTAGCGCTTGGCCAGCACCGGGGATTTCATAGAGTTCACCCAGTGCCTGAGTATCACTTCCGGCTGGCAGCTTCAGTGGCGGCGCAACAACCGCTTCGCGATACTCTTCACGGCGGTCCTTAATAAAACCCTCTTCCCCGACAATCCAGCTACACCCCATAAGGCTGGCCAAAAAAGCACCCTGAGTTGTCAGGGCCAAAATGCGGGGAAATTTCATTCGGGACTCCAGTAACTGTAATTAAAGGACACCAGCCTGACGTAAAGCCTGGCGTACAACATCATGGTACTGGGAATCCAGCGGCGTCAGCGGCAGGCGCTGACCTTCCTGAATCAACCCCATTTCCTTTAAGGCCCATTTGACGGGGATAGGATTGGATTCAACAAAGAGTTGCTGGTTCAACCCCTCCAGCTTTGCATTAAGGGCTCGAGCCTTTTCTGCATCGCCCTGCAATGCCGCAGCACACATGTCTGACATCAGGCGGGGAGCCACATTGGCCGTTACCGAAATATTGCCTTTTCCGCCCGCCAGAATGAATTCGGCAGCCGTGGCATCATCGCCTGAATAAACAGCTATCTGATCGCCACAACGATCAAACAGGTCCCGCGCGCGATCCAGGTCGCCCGTCGCTTCCTTGTGGCCGACGATATTCGGGTGAGACGCTAAACGCTCGATAGTTTCCGGCAACATATCGCAGCCTGTACGGCCAGGAACGTTGTAAAGAATTTGTGGAATATCGACAGAATCGGCCAGCAGTTTATAGTGCTGGTAGAGCCCTTCCTGGGTCGGCTTATTGTAATAAGGCGTTACAATCAGGCAGGCGTCTGCATTTGCTGACTTGGCCATTTCGGTCAATTCAAGCGCCTCAGCAGTAGAATTCGCACCGGAGCCGGCAATGATGGGAATTCGGCCGTTAGCGCGGGCAATCACCTGATGAAGGACTTCAAGGTGTTCATCGACTGGCAGGGTTGCTGATTCACCGGTTGTACCTACGGCAACAATGGAATTGGTACCATTCTCGATATGAAAATCCACCAAGCGTTCCAACGCAGCCCAATCAATGGCTCCGCTCTTATCCATCGGTGTAACAATCGCTACAATACTACCGACAATCATCTACTATTACTCCGGCCAAAAAATAAGCTGCTATAGTAATCGCGGCATTGCCTAATCACAAGCCGGGCCCAGATTATTTATGTTTAAAATGAGGATGAAAAAGATATGTCCAGCGTCGCTTTAAACCAACCCGTACCGGACTTTACTGCTCAAGCAACCAGCGAACTCGAACTCTCTCTTTCCGGGCTAAAAGGCCAAAATATCGTGATTTACTTTTACCCCAAGGACAGCACGCCAGGCTGTACCACGGAAGGCCAAGATTTTCGCGATTTGCATGATGCGTTTAAGGCGTTAGACACCCTTATTTTTGGTGTTTCCCGCGACAAAATGCGCTCTCACGAGAATTTCAAAGCCAAACAGGCTTTTCCCTTCGAGTTAATTTCCGATCCGGAGGAGTCGCTTTGCCAGTTGTTTGATGTCATTAAGGAAAAAAATATGTACGGCAAAAAGCACATGGGCATTGAACGCAGCACCTTCCTCATCGACAAGCAGGGCGTGTTACGCCAGGAATGGCGCAAAGTCAAAGTGAAGGGCCACGTTGAGGAAGTTCTGGAAGCGGTTAAACAACTATAACGTGAGCGGCTGGCTGCCCGCACGCGGGTCAGTCAGCATCAACGGCCGGGATAGCCCTCACAATGACCGGTTGAAAGTCGGCACGGTGTTCAGCTAACCGGCTCAATAGGCGAACGACAGCAAAACCCACGCCCAAACCGACAATCGCTGACAAAATGACCCAAGGCTCTGCCAACGCCAGTAGCTTGTCGGCCACCAGTACCATTGCTATCAAGACGACCAAAGGCAGCCCGTAGGCCAGAAAAGAGGAACGGATAAACGCCTGTTCCGGAAGCCCCAGAACCACTTCATCGCCGACCTGCAGGCCAAGATCCGTATGCAGGCGTATGTGACTACGCGGGTTATTGCCCAGCTTCGACAACACACCCTGTCCACAACCGGAACGCGCGGAGCAACCTGAACAGGCGCTTTTTCGGATCGTTTCGATCCACACTTCATGGCCATCGACCGCCACAACCCGACCGCTTTCTTCAATCATGAAAAACTCAGCTGATTAATTTGTACTGACTGGCTCAGCCGCAGCAGTGACAGCGGGAACAACGGAAAGCGTAAGTCGCTTAGCTGTTTTCATAGGAATTTCACCAACCACAGTCACCAAATGATCTCCGGTTGGGTATTTGACAATACGGGTCACCGCCACGGTCGCACCTTTCTGGGCAGCAATTTCTTCATATTGCTGATCCGTAATTTTTTCAATAAAAACAGAAAAGGCGGCCATTCCATCCGTGTAAGTCAAGGTTTCAGTACCACTTTCACCACCATCCTTACGATGGGCACCCTGCATACGCATTGCAAACCCTTCGGGCAGCCAGTTAAGATTCCAGTTCAAGGGTTTTGCAGCAATAGGGGTTTCTTCATAACTAAGCAGCGGGTAATGCACCATCGTTTCACCTGCAATTCCCACCTCAAGCAATGCGTCATCAATGGCATCCGTCAATTTCAACTGGGTAAACTGAAATCGTTCAAGCACTTTACCGCGGTGAACCAGAATCGATTTGAGCAACAACCCGGTTTCCTGATCAAGCCAAATCCGGTATCCATAACGATATTCATCACGCGGTTGTATCAGCAGCACATCCGCGCTACGCCCGGCCACACGCCCCGTGCCTTTTTCAACCAGTTCATAGCTATCCCCCAGTTCGCTCATGTCACGGACAAAGGCACGCGCAAAAGGCCCCAGGGGGATTTTATGGTTGATATTCCCATTCCAGTCACTGCCATGCACACACGTCACCTGGCTGCCATGGCGGATAATTTCCTGCTGGGGACCATCCAGGCGAACAATACGCTCCCTTTCCTCGCCATCCACAACACTGTGAATAATCCGCAGGGTATCCATGCTGCTGCCATGCACATACACAAAGACACCGTCATAACTTTGCGTAGCAAAGGCTTCGGACATACGTTTCAGTGAGGCCTCGCTGGCCTGCACTTGCAACGTAGAGAGGCCCAGCAACAGGAAAGCGCTAAAAAGTATCAGCCGTGGCACAGAAAACAAACGCAACAGCACGTCTTAGTACCTTTGACCTTCCTGGCTTTCAACCAGCTGGGTATAGGGCATCACACCACGATTTTCAGACATACTGGCCTGCTGGGTATGGGATTCAATCAGCGTCTGTAATCTTTTTTCGACGGGCGTTCGGGCTTCAGTACTAACGGTAACAAGGTTCTCCGCTCCAATCAGCGGTTCGCTTCCGGCCAACAGGCTTGTTGTCAAGGGCTGCTCGCCAGCCGCCAGCTGCTGCCCGGTTTCATCGGGTGTACCAAACTGCACAGCAAAAATAACCAAAAATGCTGCCGAAGCAGCAACCGCCATACTTAGAACCGGTTTGAAGAAACCGAAACGCGGTTTGGAGACCTTAATAGCAGGCTCCTTATCAATTGCCTCGGCAACACGGCCACTGATATCCAGGTCAAAGCGACCATCCATTTGGCGTTTCATAGCAAAACTGGCAACCTGGTAACGTTTCCAGGTTTTACGCAACTCATCATCGGTTTCCATGCTGGACAGCACACGGCGAAGCTCAAGTTCCTGCGCTTCATCATCCACTAACGCTGAAATCGATTCACGCAAACTATCGCTCATCCGTTTTCACCTCTTGCTTCTGTAGCATCTGTAGACTCTCTATAGGTTAGTCAATCAAATGACTAATATGTTTATCAATCGCTTCCCTCGCCCGGAAAATTCTTGAGCGAACAGTCCCTACCGGGCACTGCATCACCTCGGCAATTTCTTCATAACTCATTCCATCGAATTCACGTAACGTCACGGCGGCCTTTAAATCCTCCGGCAGCTGCTCAATCGCCTTAAAAACAGCGGCTTCCAATTCACTTTTATGCAACTCTTCATCAGGTGAGGCATTATCCTTGAGCTTAGTCGCACTTTCATAATATTCAGCGTCAGCGATTTCAACGTCGGTATCGGGAGGACGGCGACTACGCGAGACAAGGTGGTTTTTGGCCGTGTTGATGGCGATGCGGTACAACCAGGTATAAAAGGCACTGTCTCCCCGAAAGCGGTCGATAGCACGATAGGCTTTGATAAAGGCTTCCTGGGCGACATCAAGCACCTCATGGCTGTCATGAATATAACGGCTGATCAGACCAAATATTTTGTGTTGGTACTTAAGCACCAGCAAATCAAACGCGCGCTTGTCACCTTTTTGCACGCGCGCAACTAACTGCTTGTCAGTCTCCTGTTCTTTCAACGCTTCCGCTCCGAGCTACGCCATAACCGTTCGCCGAAGTTTACACACGTTAAAACAGGCGAGCTAAACTTTGACTGATAGACCATGTGGGTTTCCAGAAGTTCGAGGAATGTGGGTTTTTGTTTGTATTTCTTTTTAGCCGGTCGTTTTCGCCCTAAGCCCCCGTCGATTTCCACCTGAAATAGAGCTGTCCGACCCGATAGCATTATAGAGTAATCACAACATACTGCCATCGCCAGCGCCAACATTCTTAACCGGCCACCCAATTCTGTAAACATTGTAAAATATCAGAGGACAGCCACTACCGGTTGTGGTATTAAGCGTTTTTCTTTTGGTTTATATAGTTTCACATGTCACAACAATTCGAACATGATGTCCTGATTATTGGCAGCGGTGCAGCCGGACTGACACTGGCTCTGAAGCTGGCAAACTCCCTCCGGGTAGCATTGCTCTGCAAAGATGTCGCCTCTGGAGGCTCTACCTTCTACGCTCAGGGCGGCGTAGCCGGCGTGCTTGATAGCACCGATACCGTTGAGTCCCATGTCAGCGACACCCTGGTAGCGGGCGCCGGATTGTGTAACGAGGATGTTGTTCGCTTCACGGTCAGCCAAAGCAAAAGCTGCATCGACTGGTTAATCGAACAGGGTGTTCCCTTTACCGAAAACCCCGACAACCCCACAAAAGGCAGTTATCACCTCACTAAGGAAGGCGGTCACAGCCATCGCCGTATCATCCATGCAGCAGACGCCACCGGACGCGCCATTTCCCAAACGCTGATTAAACGGGTACAGGAACACCCCAGCATTGATCTGTACGAAAAGCGTGTCGCCATTGATCTTGTGACCCGCGAAAAGCTTGGATTACCCGGCGAAGGCTGCTTTGGCGCTTACATACTAAACCGCGATAGCGATGCCGTAGAGCTTTTTAAAGCGCGTTTTGTTGTGCTGGCTTCAGGTGGCGCCAGTAAAAGCTATCTCTATACCAGCAACCCTGACGGAGCCACCGGCGATGGCATCGCGATGGCCTGGCGGGCAGGCTGCCGGGCTGCCAATATGGAATTCAACCAGTTCCACCCCACTTGCCTCTATCACCCGCAAGCCAAATCTTTTCTGATAACCGAAGCATTACGGGGTGAAGGCGCCGTTTTAAAACTACCCAATGGCGAGCGCTTCATGAATCGGTTTGACAAGCGCGGCGAACTGGCACCGCGCGATATCGTGGCCCGCGCCATTGACCATGAAATGAAGCGTCTGGGGTGCGACTGCCTGTACCTGGATATCAGCCACAAATCCAAGGATTTCATTCTCGAGCATTTCCCGACAATCTACGAACGCTGCCTGAAATTCGGCATTGATATCACGCGTGAGCCCATTCCGGTTGTACCGGCCGCTCACTATACCTGTGGCGGGGTAGTGACGGACCTGCATGGCCGCACCGACGTGAAACAGCTCTATGCCATCGGCGAAACCGCGTTTACCGGCTTCCATGGCGCCAACAGGTTAGCCAGCAATTCGCTACTGGAATGCCTGGTCTTCGCCGATGCCGCCGCCAAGGATATCCTCGATAACATTGGCTCGACCCCCGCGCCCGAACAGGCGCCAGACTGGGATGAAAGCCAGGTAACCGACTCTGATGAAGACGTTATCATCTCCCACAACTGGGATGAGTTGCGCCGTTTCATGTGGGACTATGTCGGCATTGTCCGCACCGATAAGCGCCTGCAGCGGGCGGAGCACCGTATTTCCCTTTTAAAAAGGGAGATTGCCGAATACTACAGCAATTACAAAGTCAGCAATGACCTGCTGGAACTGCGAAACCTGATTTGCGTTGCAGACCTGACCATTCACTCAGCAATGGCTCGCAAGGAAAGCCGCGGTCTTCACTACACGCTGGACTACCCCAGCCTTGCCAGCCAGGCCGAGGACACTATTTTAACCCCAGCGAACTTCCATGCTTCGGCAGGGAAGGCCGAAAACACAAATATACTCGCAGGCGCCTAAAGGTGTCTGGCTCCACAGCATCACGAAACAGAACCAGGTAACGACAAGGGCGGCATGCTTTGGTTTGTAACTGCACAATCACCAGAAGGCCGCAAACAAAGTGCCGTCTTCCCAGATTGTAGTCAATGGCGTACCCCTTCTGCTCAATTGAACACGCTGCGCCACGAAACAGCAGGCTAAAGACATAACGGCGGCGCCAGCATTCATAATAAAAAAGACTTAAGGGGATAACCGGCAGCATCAGGTAAAAACCCGACTGCAGCACAGCCCAGAAAGCCAGGCTGTGCGCAAGCAACAGATAGATAAAGGCTAGCCTGGAGGGATTAACTACTACCCTTAGGAGCTCTGACGCAGTTGATGATGACATTTACTATGTGACGAAGCCTTTCGTCTTCCGGCTGTTCCTTGCCAAGAAACCATTTAAACAGATCCTGATCCTCGCACTCCAGCAATTCTTCGTAAAGTGCCTGATCTTCTTCGCTCACGTCCGCATAATATTTCTCAAGAAATGGCATCAATACCAAATCCAGCTCCAGCATCCCGCGGCGGCTATGCCAATGCAAACGTTTGAGCTTATTTTCATCCACAGTTTTAATCTCTTGATGCTTGAAAAACAGGAAAGCAATTATATATAGATGTTCTTACAAGTCACAGTTTCTCACCCCTCTAAAACAGGGATAACCCGGGTTATTTATGAATAAAGTCGAATGGCAAGCCTACCTTCAATCCCAACAGGCGAAATTTTCCGATCAGGACAAGCTGGTGGTGGAGTCCTTTGATTCACCCCGTCAATCTGGAAAAACGCAAATAACCCCCTTGCTCTACCAGGGAATCTTTAGCGTGATCGGGCCGGATAGCGCTAAATTCCTGCAAGGGCAAATCACCTGCGACATTCACAGGATCACGCCAGACAATTCGATCCTGGGAGCCGTCTGCACCCCTCAGGGCCGTATGTTGACCAGTTTCCGCGTTTTCCAGGCTCCGGAGCAAAGCGGCTACCTGCTGAGAATGCGTCATGACCTAGTGGACCACACGCAAGAAGCACTACATAAATACAGCGTTTTCTTTAAAACAGATCTGGGCAACGCCTCTGACTCCTGGTTAGGCGTTGGCGTCTGGGGCGACGGGTGCGAACAACTCGTCAGCCAGGTATTTGGCGTCACACTCTCGCCAGAAGAAACCGCCCAGGTTACTCGCAGCGAGGCAGCCATCATCATTCGCGTGCCCGGCAACACATCTCGCTATGAATGCTGGGTAAAAAGTACCGACATCGCCACTGCCTGGGAAGCCCTATCCGAACAGGCCGAGCGGGCTTCCAATTATCGCTGGTTACAGCAGGAGGTCGAAGCAGGAATTGGCGAAGTCAGCCTCGTTACCGAAAGCGACTTCAATCCTCACATGCTGAACTTCCAGCTTGTGGACGCCATCAGCTTTGACAAGGGCTGTTATACGGGCCAGGAAATCGTGGCACGCACCCATTACCGTGGAAAGTCCAAGCGCCTGATGAAACGCTTTAGCTTATCCGGTGGCCCTTTACTCGCCACCGGCACAGAGTTACATCAGCCGGATAGCGATAAAACCCTAGCAACGGTTATCTGCTCAGCGCCAAGCGAAAACGAGAACAATTGCCAGCAGGCTTTGCTGGTGGTCAGTGCCGACCAGGACACCGAGCAAGCCCTAACCTTGTGCAGCGGCGATTCGCACTATCAGGCTACAGAGCTCCCACTGCCCTACAACCTGGAATAAGGCAGCGGCAGTCCGGAAAAAACTGCAAATAATCGACTGTTTAGCTCACCTTTTTGGGAAAGCCTCCTATACTTGTTTTCAACAATAAGGAACTAAGCAGTCTGTATTATGAGCAACCTGATCGAAACCATTGAAAACGATATCGTCACCGCCATTGCAACGGATAAGCTGGTACTGCCCACGCTGCCCGAGGTGTCACTGCGTGTAAGGGAAGTTGCGCAGGATGAAAACGCATCGGTTTCCGACCTGGCGCGGGTTATCAGCAACGACGCGGCCATCTCGGCGCGTATTATCAAGGTTTGCAACAGCCCCCTCTTACGCGCACCGCAACCGGTAGAAAACCTGCAAATGGCGATCAATCGCCTGGGCATGAGCTACTCGGCAGATCTAGCCGTAGGCCTGGCAATGGCGCAAATGTTCCAGGCCACGACGGATATGATCGATGAGCGTATGCGTGATGTATGGACGCGTAGCACCGAAGTGGCCAGCATCTGTCACGTGCTCGCGCAAAGTTACACACGCCTGTCACCGGGACAAGCGACCCTAGCAGGCCTGACACACCTGATTGGAGTGCTGCCCATTCTACGGTTTGCAGAAGAAAACGAACACCTGCTGGCAGACGCCATTACCCTGGATGAAGTCATTGAAAAACTGCACCCCCGTTTTGGCACCATGATTCTTAAAGCCTGGGACTTCCCTGACGAAATCAGCCAGGTACCTTCTCAATACCAGAACTTCAAGCGTCAAAGCGAAAAAGTGGATTTTACCGACCTGGTAATGGTCGCGAATCTACAGAACTATTCCGGAACGGATCACCCCTACACGAAAATGGACTGGTCTGAAATCCCTGCCTTTGCACAGGTTGGTCTCGATCCGTCACAGGCGGAAGATGATGAGGAAGAGGATTTGTCGGCCAACATGGAGGCGGCTTTAGCACTGCTGGCCTGAACCGGTTTTACTGCGAACACAAAAAAGCCCGGCATGAGCCGGGCTTTTTTGTGCGAAAACCAAACTTACAGACGGTCGTCGCTCAGCTCGATGCCGACACGGCGATAGGCTGATTGCAGTGTGTTGAACAGCAAACATGCGATTGTCATTGGGCCAACGCCACCTGGAACCGGAGTAATTGCGCCCGCTACCTTTTCGGCTGACTCGAAATCAACATCGCCAACCAGGCGCGTCTTAGTTTCGCCGTTTTCAGTAACCTCGATACGGTTGATGCCCACATCAATAACCGTAGCGCCAGGCTTGATCCAGTCACCCTTGACCATCTCAGGACGACCAACAGCAGCAACCACAATATCAGCCTGACGAACAACGCCTGGCAGATCTTTAGTACGTGAGTGCGCAACAGTTACAGTGCAGCTTTCCTGCAGCAGCAGGGAAGACATTGGCTTGCCCACGATGTTGGAGCGACCGATAACAACGGCATTCATACCGGACAGATCGCCCAGCTCATCTTTCAGCAGCATGGCACAACCCAGAGGCGTACAAGGTACGAAACCTTTGCCGCCAGTTGCCAGCAGGCCTGAGTTCACAATGTGGAAACCGTCAACGTCTTTAGTCGCATCAATACGGTTAATCACTTCCTCTTCGCCAATGTGGCTTGGCAACGGCAGCTGAACCAGGATACCGTGAACGTTATCGTCGTTGTTCAGATCATCGATCAGGCTCAACAGCTCTTCGCGGGAAGTGGTTTCGGGCAGTTTGTGCTCATAGGAGTTAAAGCCCGCTTCTGTCGCTGACTTGCCTTTGCTGCGCACGTAAACCTGGCTGGCGGGGTCCTCACCTACAATCACCACAGCCAAACCCGGAGTAATACCGTGGCTTGCCTTCAGTTCATCAGACAGGATTCTCACCTTTTCACGCAGGGAGGCCGCAAAAGCCTTACCATCAATAATCTTTGCCATGTTCTTAATTACCTATTATTTAGTCGGGTTGAATCTTGCAGGCCTGCCCACTGGGCATTGCCCGCTACGCACCCCAAACGCGTTGAGAGCACATAAAAAAACCTCGAAATAATACCCGTTATCAAAAAAATTCACTAGTGCTAATTTCCCGGCAGCGGCATTCTTCAGCGCCCCTGGAGAATCATTTTTCTGCAAAAAATCAGCACTTGCATTAAATGAAAAAATTACACGATAATTTTCACAGGAGTTGTTGTTTCCAGACCGGAGCGTCCATTTGCTCTTTCGTTCAATTTGTATCATTGATACCGTGAGGACAGGCAATGAAAAAGCAGCAATCTCAACCCAAAATTCTGGGCGTCCTGTTAGCCAACGGCCCAACAGGCAAACCCACCCACCAGGACCGTTGCCTGCGCAAGCTGATGGGAAGGCCGGTCTTACACCACATCATTGAGCAGGTTCATCCCCAGGTCAGCCAGCTGATCCTGAATGCCAATGGCGATCCGACCCGCTTCAGCAATATCGATATCCCCATCGTGCCCGACGCCATCAACGACCACCCAGGCCTTTTGTCGGGAATTCTGACCGGCATGGAGTGGGCGCACGAACACATGCCGGACTGCGAATGGATTGCCTCCTTCTCAACCAGCTCCCCCTTGATACCGGACGACCTGGTACAGCAACTGCTGGGCGCGATACAGGAAAACGACGCCGATATGGCATATATCAGCTGCAATGGCCGCAAGCACCCGGAGTACGGTCTCTGGCCTGTCGATTTAGCCGAGGATTTGCGTTACGCGCTGGAAGAAGAGGATATCAAGCAAATCGATAAGTGGTGCGGTCTGTATAACCCAATGGTTTGCCCTTTCACCGGCAACCCTATTGACCCCTTCGGTACAGCGAATGTGATTGACGCCATTATCCATAACGAAACGCGTCTGGCGTTACACTAGGGCAAGCAGCCGGTTAGTTCAATCGCCAATCAATCGGGGTCTTGCCCTGCGCCTGCAAATACTCGTTTGCCTTGGCGAAATGCCCGTTACCCAAAAAACCGCGGGGCGCAGAAAAGGGCGAAGGGTGCGGGGACATCAGCACTTGATGGCGGCTGCGGTCAATAACAGCGGCCTTATCCTGGGCATACTTGCCCCATAACAGAAAAACCAGCCCCTGGTGCTGTTCATTCAGCACCTCAATCGCTCGATCCGTAAAACGCTCCCATCCTTTACCCTGGTGCGAACCCGCGCAATTACGCTCAACCGTCAATACTGAGTTCAGCAATAGCACACCCTGCATTGCCCACGGCGTCAGGCAACCCGACCCGCTAAACTGGATACCCAGCTCGTCATGGATTTCCTTAAAGATGTTCTGCAGTGAAGGCGGCGGCTTCACCCCCTCCTGCACAGAAAAGCACAGCCCATGCGCCTGTCCCGGTCCGTGGTAAGGATCCTGGCCGAGAATCACCACCTTGACCTGCTCAAAGGGAGTCAACTCAAAGGCGTGGAATAACTGCGGCATCGGCGGATACAGCGTTTTACCCGCCTTTTTTTCCTCGACCAGAAAAGTACGCAGTTCGCGCATATAATCCTTATCGAACTCCGCTCCCAGATGGGCCTGCCATGAAGGGTGAAGCGTCATAAAGGGGGCCACTTCCACCCTGATCAGCTAGCGCTTGGGCGCATATGCGGGAACAGCAGCACATCACGAATCGACGGCGAATCGGTAAACAGCATCACCAGCCTGTCGATGCCGATACCCTCGCCTGCAGTCGGCGGCAAGCCATACTCCAGGGCCGTCACATAGTCGTCGTCATAGTGCATGGCCTCATCGTCGCCGGCATCCTTTTCAGCCACCTGGGCGCGGAAGCGCTCCGCCTGGTCCTGCGCATCGTTCAACTCGGAGAATCCATTAGCGATTTCACGGCCACCCACGAAAAACTCAAAACGATCCGTTACATGGTGATTCTCATCGTTACGGCGCGCCAGCGGAGAAACCTCGGTGGGGTATTCGGTGATAAAGGTTGGCTGATCGAGGCGATGCTCCACCGTCTTTTCGAAGATTTCAATCTGGACCTTGCCCAGGCCCCAGGTATCCTTAAGCGGGATATCCAGCCCTTTGGCAACCTCACGGGCAGAATCCAGCTCGCTGACCTGCGCCAGGGTCACATCCGGGTTAAAGTGCAGAATCGATTCAACCACCGTCATGCGTTGGAAGGGCTGGGCAAAATCATAATCCGACCCCTGGTAATGCACGGCGGTAGTCCCCAGCACTTCCTGGGCAATATGGCGCAGCATATCCTCGGTCAGGTCCATCAGGTCATGGTAATCCGCATAGGCCTGATAAAACTCCAGCATGGTGAATTCAGGGTTATGGCGCGTGGATAGCCCTTCGTTGCGGAAGTTGCGGTTAATTTCAAACACCCGCTCCATTCCGCCCACCACAAGGCGCTTCAGATACAGCTCAGGGGCAATGCGCAGGTAAAGCTCCATATCCAATGCATTGTGATAGGTGGTAAAGGGTCGCGCCGCCGCACCACCGGGAATCACCTGCATCATCGGCGTTTCAACTTCGAGAAAACGCTGGCCAGTCAGGTAATGACGAATTGCCTCAATAATTTTAGAACGTGCAAAAAAGGTATCACGCGATTCCTGGTTAACGATCAGGTCCACGTAACGCTGACGATAGCGCATTTCCTGATCGGTCAGGCCTTTGTGTTTATCCGGCAGCGGACGCAACGCCTTGGTGAGCAACTGAAACTCCGCCATATCCACATACAAATCGCCTTTTCCGGATTTGTGCAGCTCGCCCTTAACGCCGACGATATCACCCAGGTCCAGTGTCTTGGCGAAGGCACGCGCTTCTTTATTCACATAAAGCTGAATACGGCCGCTCATATCCTGGATTTCCATGAAAGCGCCGCGATTACGGATGACTCGTCCCGCAACAGCCACTACCAACCCCTGCTCTGCCAGCTTTTCTTTTTCGCTGTCAGCGTGAGCCTTTTGCAGGTCGCCTGCATAGCTGTCACGGCGGAAATTGTTTGGAAAGGCGCTGGTGCCCTTGGCTTCCGCTTCCTCGCGCAGCGTATCCAGTTTGGCACGACGCTCGGCGATTAATTTATTTTCATCCTGTGGGGTCGGTTGTTCGTTGCTCATCAGCTATTCACGTTTTTAATTAAATTGGGTTGTCGTTTTTCTAGAGGCCCGCTTTGAGGGAGGCTTCAATAAACATATCAAGACCGCCATCGAGTACCGCCTGGGTGTTGGAGGTTTCCACGTTGGTCCGCAGGTCCTTGATACGCGAGGAATCCAGTACGTAGGAACGAATCTGGCTCCCCCAACCAATATCAGCCTTGCTTTCCTCCAGCGTCTGCGCCTCGGCATTGCGCTTTTGCATTTCCAGCTCATAGAGCTTGGCACGCAGCTGCTTCATGGCAAAATCCTTGTTCTGGTGCTGGGACCGCTGGCTCTGGCACTGAACCACCACATTGGTCGGCAGGTGGGTAATACGTACCGCTGAATCGGTCTTATTCACATGCTGACCGCCGGCACCGCTGGCACGGTAGGTGTCAATACGCAGGTCCGCCGGATTAATATCAATCTCAACATTGTCGTCAATCTCGGGGGATACAAACACGGCGGCAAAAGAGGTGTGGCGACGGTTGCCAGAATCGAAGGGGGATTTACGCACCAAACGATGAACGCCCGTTTCCGTACGCAGCCAGCCAAAGGCGTATTCGCCTTCAAACTTGATCGTAGCGCCCTTAATACCCGCCACATCTCCGGCAGACGCTTCCATCAACTCCGTTTTAAAGCCCTTGGCTTCGCCCCAGCGCAGGTACATGCGCAGAATCATTTCCGCCCAGTCCTGGGCTTCGGTACCACCGGAACCTGCCTGGATATCCAGGAAAGCGTTATTGGCATCCATTTCCCCGGAGAACATGCGGCGGAATTCCAACTGTGCCAGGTGTGACTCCAGTTGCGCGATTTCCGCATTAACCTCGCCGACAGTATCCTCGTCAGCCTCTTCGATAGCCAGCTCCAGCAACTCCTGTGCATCACTGATGCCGCTATCCAGAGTATCGATGGTCGCAACAATACCCTCAAGCAGCGAACGCTCCTTGCCGAGTTCCTGGGCGCGATCCGGGTTATCCCAAACCGCAGGGTCCTCCAACTCTCGCTCTACTTCCTGTAAACGATCCTGCTTGTCAGCGTAGTCAAAGATACCCCCTGAGCACGTCGGTGCGTGCCTGTAGGTCTTTGAGTGCCTGAGCGATAGCGTTGGTTTCCATCATGTTAAAACTAAGCCTTGGGTATGTTGTGCCGAAGGCAGGCATTCTACCTGATTGGCGGCCTGGATTGAACGTTCTGGCCCGCAAACTTTAGACCGACCAGGAACCCCGAGCCAGGATTCAGGTCGATAAAACAAGCTTCCACGAAAGGTTAAACATGTTAAAACACTACAAGCTCAGTATTGCGCTGCTATTCGCCGGTATTTTCCACCTCATTGCCGTCGTTTTAATCGGCGTATCCATACACCTTTTCATCCAGGGCATGGATAACCCGGAGTTTGACCTGGTGACACTGATCATCAAATCCATCAATACGCTGGTCATCGCGCTGGCTATGTATGAGCTGGGAATCGGTGTTGGCAAGGAGTACACGGCTGCCGAAGAGCAGGAAAACATCTTCCATAATATTCGCCGCACCATCACACGTTTTGTGGGGACCGTATGTATTGCCTTGGTGCTCGAAGCGCTGATCATGATCATCAAATACAGCCAGCTGGAACTGGCTGGCAACCTTTACTACCCGGTTGCGATCCTGGCGGCCTGCGCCCTGCTGCTTTTATCCCTGGGCGGCTTTATATCCCTGACCCGGCGCACCTGCCTGCCTCGCGCCTCCGATCCCGCCTAGAGGCCCGAAAAGTCCGCATAGCAAGCTTATGCCAGCGCAACGGCGGCAGATCATTGCAAGCTGGGTAAACCGGCCCTGGCCGGCAAGAAAGACGGGGTACACTGCGCTGCAAGAATCGACTAGCTGGCACCCACTGCCTGCAGGTATTCCACTACAAGCTGGAGAGACTCGTTTCCCCGAAAACGGTTAATATCCAGCTTATAAACAAGCCGAACCCGGTTCGCCTGATTAGGCCACTCTTCAAGGTCAATGAAAAAGGCGATGGCTTCCAGTTGCTGGCCTGAAGTCTCGTCAACCAGTCGAAGTTTAAGGTGCTTTTCTCCTACGAGGCGCTGCTGCACAATTGCAAATTCACCCTCAAAGAGAGGCTCTGTAAACCCCTGCCCCCAGGGCCCGGCCGCCTGAAGCCGGTAAGCCATTTCCAGAGAGCAGTCGGGGCCGCTCAAAACACCATCGGTGTGCAATTCAGCCTGCAAGGCATCCTGATCGAGCTGTTCCTGCGCTACCTGGTTAAAGGCATTCCGAAAAGCCTTCAAATCATTTTTTTTCAACGTCAGTCCCGCCGCCATGGCGTGGCCGCCAAACTTCGTCAACAACTCAGGGTGCCGCTTGGCCACCAGATCCAGCGCGTCTCGGATATGAAATCCGGGAATTGAGCGCGCCGACCCCTTGATTTCCTCTTCATCGCTATCGGCAAAAGCAATCACCGGCCGGTGAAACTGCTCCTTCACACGCGACGCCAGGATACCAATAACGCCCTGATGCCAATCGGCGTTATAGAGACATAAGCCCACTTCGGTCGAATTGGCATGCAGCTCCATCCGTTCAAGATGCGCCAACGCCTGCGCTTTCATGTCCGCTTCGATATCCTTACGCTGGCGATTCAGGTCGTCCAGCTCTCGCGCCACGATGAGGGCCTGCTCATAATCGTCCGTCAACAGGCACTCAATACCCAGCGACATATCATCCAACCGCCCAGCCGCATTCAGGCGTGGTCCGGCAGCAAATCCCAGATCACTGGATACCAGGTACTCTGCTTCCCGCCCTGCCACCTCGAGCAGGGCCAGAATACCCGCGCAGGCCTTGCGCGCACGCATTCGCCGCAACCCCTGCTCCACCAGAATCCGGTTGTTTCTATCCAACGGTACAACGTCGGCAACCGTACCCAGGGCCACCAAATCCAACAGCTCGGCAAGATTAGGCTCGGCGACCTGCTGCGCAGTGAACCAGCCGCTGTCACGCAAGGCACTACGCAGGGCAAGCATGACATAAAAAATAACCGCAACGCCGGCAGCGTTTTTACTGGGAAATTCACAACCGGGCTGATTAGGGTTAACAATGGCCGCGGCACGGGGTAATTCGTCACCGGCCAGGTGGTGATCGGTAATCACCACCTCAATACCCGCCTGGCGGGCACACTCCACGCCCGCCAGACTGGCTATCCCGTTATCCACGGTGACAATCACATCCGGAGTCGAGGGCCACTGGGTTTTGGCGACCTCAACGATTTCCGGGGTCAACCCATAGCCGTACTCGAAGCGATTGGGTACCAGATAATCCACCCGCCGCGCCCCCATGGCCCGCAAGGCGCGAATGGCCAACACAGTACTGGTAGCGCCATCGGCATCGAAATCGCCAACGATCAGGATACTTTGCTGTGTCTCAAGAGCCGCTTTCAGTACGGTAACCGCCGCACCAATATCTCTGGAGGTGATGAAAGGGGGAGCAAGTCAGCGTTAACGCCAGCTCCTCTTGGGAACGAACCCCCTGGCCGCATAAATTCGCTGCACGACCGGGTGGAGGCTGGCCAGGGGGCTCAGCGCTGTCTCGTCGACATAGCGCTGAACGATACGTTTGTCCCCTGGCATATCGGATAGCAAAACCGCTTATTGCGCAGTGATAATGGCTTTCACCGCATCAATATCATTAGCCACCACCTGGTAGCGCTCCTCGCGGTCGAACAGATCACTCATATGGTGCGGCAACTTAGGCTCTTCACAACCGGCTTTCAGCACCGCTTCGGGGAATTTCACCGGGTGGGCTGTGGCCAGGGTCACCATCGGAGTGGAAGCATCACGATTACATTCGCGGGCTGCTTTAACACCGATAGCGGTGTGCGGATCAAGCAGCTCCTCGGTGCTTTCGTAGACCTCGGCAATGGTTGCGCAGGTTTGCTCGTCATCGACGGTAAAGCTGTCAAAGTGCTCGCGCACACGCTGCCAGGCCACGTCATCGAGGGATGCCGAACCGCTGGCAAAACGCTCAATCAGGTCAGCCACTGCCGCGCCGTCACGGTCATACATATCAAAGAGCAACCGCTCAAAGTTACTGGAAACCATGATATCCATGCTGGGAGACAAGGTATGCTCAAGGGTATGCTTGCTGTAATCGTTGCGACTGATACAGCGGTGCAGGATATCATTTTTATTGGTAGCCACCACCAGCTGAGCGATAGGCAGCCCCATTTTCTTGGCCAGGTAACCCGCGAAAATATCGCCAAAGTTACCGGTTGGGACCGAGAAGGAAATCGGACGGTGCGGCCCGCCCAGCGACAGGGCGGCATGGAAATAGTAAACAATCTGCGCCATGATACGCGCCCAGTTGATGGAGTTTACCGCCACCAGGGAGCGTTCGCCGCCCAAGAAAGACTGGTCGGAAAAACAGGCTTTCACCATTTGCTGACAGTCATCGAAGTTACCTTCGATAGCCAGGTTGTGGATATTGTCGCCAATAACAGTGGTCATTTGCTTGCGCTGCACGTCGGACACGCGGTTATGCGGATGCATAATGTAGATATCCACGTTACTGCAACGTTTACAACCTTCAATCGCTGCCGAACCCGTATCGCCGGACGTCGCACCGACAATCGCGACGCGCTGGTTGTTGCGCTGCAGGATATAATCCAGCAGGCGTCCTAAAAGTTGCAGCGCAAAATCCTTAAAGGCCAGCGTTGGGCCACGGAACAGCTCCATCACCCATTCGTTATGTCCCAGCTGTTTCAGCGGAGCAACCGCATCATGATCAAAGCCTGCATAGGTTTCATCGATCAACGCCTTCAAATCCGCATCCGGGATAGCGCCGTCAACAAAGGGCTGAATCACCTTGAAAGCCAGTTCGGCGTAGCTAAGCCCAGCCCAGGAAGCAATTTCATCGATACTGTAGTGCGGCAACTGCTCCGGCACATACAGGCCGCCATCGCTGGCCAAACCGGTCAGCAGGACATCTTCAAACTGGAGGGCCGGTGCCTGGCCGCGGGTACTGATATATTTCACTGGCTGTTCGTTCCTGCTATTGAATTAGTCTTTCAGGGTTTCCACACGGATACGGGTAACCTTGCCGTGGGTTGAATTGAGCGCCTCGATACGGGAAATCGCTTGATTAAGGCTGCTTTCCTGTACTTTACGCGTCAACAGGATCAGGCTGACTTCGTCGCCGATCTGTTGCGGCTCCTTCTGGATAATGGCTTCCATACTGATGTCCTGCTCACCCAGAATAGTGGCGATTTCCGCCATAACACCAGCCCGGTCCTCGACCTCCAGTCGCAGGTAATAGGCACTCTCAATCTCTTCGATGGCCATCACCGGCGTTTCATTCTGCTGCTCGTG
>JAWKZQ010000007.1:72500-159893 GCA_041395865.1 Pseudomonadales bacterium | reverse complement strand
AGTGCACCTTAATTTTCGTGAACACGGCGGGCACCTCATCGGCACGCTCAGCCTCGATTTCTGCAACGCAGTCGGTAACTTTTTGACGCGCCTTCCCGAGAATATTCATCACATCAAAGGATGTGCATCCGCCAAGGCCTAAAAGCAATAATTCCATGGGGCGAATACCGGTGTTATTGCCACCATGTGAAGGCGGACCTTCAATTGTTACCGCATGCCCACTCCCGGACTCAGCGAGGAATCGAACACCATCAACCCATTTAATCTTCGCTTGCATAAACCTGTCTCTATCTTGTGTTAAATAAGAAAAGGAGATTATAGAGCGCCGCCAGCTAATTCAAAACGCCCGTTTAGAGAAACAGGCCGCTTTTCATGAATTCCGATCCCAAACATATCATGACAAGGTTATGCAATATTTTTTTGAAATTATTTTGTTTTTGGCTTGACTTAAGAAAGAGCGGTATGTAATATCGCGCGCAACGTTACCGATGTAACACTTTTTCACATTTGTTTCAAAATTCGTAACGTTACGTAACAATTTCCTCCCACACATCCCCTTGTGTGTTACTTAACGGATATCGCCCCGCGATATCCGTTTTTTTTATCCCGAATTTCTCTGCCCTCCAGCCCCGCTCCTAAACAGCGCCACAACAGCATCGACAATCCAGCTATTTCACCTTATGATTTTTCCAATCAGGTCGTTATTAAACGGCAACCCGAAACCGCCCAAAACGACCGCTAACAGCCTGAAAGAAGATCCCCATGCCTTTTGCTCCCGACCCCATCAGCATTAGCAAGATCAAAAAACTTATCGAACACTTTCCCATCGGTGAACGCATTGATTACTACCCCGAATACCAGGAAAACCTGCTACTCCCCTCCATCATCCTGGGTTATGAAATAAACGGATACCCGATCTACTCAAAAAACCAGATCCGATTTGGGTCAACAAAAAGCGGAACCGAACAATTAACCCTGGTCTTTTCAGACAGCCAGCATGACTGCCTGCAAATCAACACTTTCTGCATCATATTGCCAGGCAACGCAGGAGAGGAGAACAAGCTGGATTACCCCCGCAAAGCCTCACTGGGAAAATTGGGGCAATTCCGAAACGGCAACAGCATCACGCTTGTTGCACGGGGCGAAGATCATGGCGTGGTCAGCCTCGATTCACAGGTTCGCGAGTCCGTCCAACCCAAGGAAGGCTTTTACCGGGGCCACCTGCTGACACTACTCCAGGTGTTTTCGCCGCAATTAAGCTTTCGCGATCAACGCACTCACCATCGCATCAAAACCCGTTTACCCCTAAAACTGCAGCTTTCTATCGAAGAGCCCTTCCACACCTGCTTACTCATGGATTACTCGGAGCTTCATGCCCAGGTTGAAATCGGCAACAATCCCCAACTACTGGACCAGCTGAAGCCCCAGCGCAGAATCATTATTTCAATGAAACTTGAGCACAGCCGCCGCACCTTTGTTATCAGCGCCGAAGTGGTCCGCAAGCAAAACAGCACGATCATTATCGTCATGCAACAAATACTCAATAACGGCCACTTCGAACCCTTTGAGCTAATGGACGCACTTGATGTCAAAGCCAGTCTCTTGCAGCACCCGGACACAGAGGCCACCTAAGGCTAACCCCAACACTGACGGCCAATTCCTCGTAATTACGTTCGCTTTGAAAGGGCGAGTTCAGTACAATGGTCGCCAATTAAAAATTAAGGCTGGTAATACTAAATGACATCAAGGCAACACTCCTTCTCCCGCGACGAACTACTGGATTGCGGGCACGGCAAACTTTTTGGCGAGGGTAACGCCCAATTACCCATCCCCAACATGTTGATGCTTGACCGTATCACCCATATTGATACCGAAGGTGGTGACTACAACAAAGGCTGTGTAATTGCCGAACTGGATATCAGCCCCGACATGTGGTTTTTCGATTGTCACTTCCCTGGCGATCCGGTTATGCCAGGCTGCCTTGGCCTCGACGCCATGTGGCAGCTAGTCGGATTTTACCTGGGCTGGATGGGCAACCCCGGCCGCGGTCGCGCCCTGGGCTGCGGCGAGGTAAAATTCACCGGACAGGTGCTACCCACCGCAAAGAAAGTCACCTACAAAATCCATTTAAAACGAGTCATCACCCGAAAATTGATTCTGGGTATCGCCGATGCACAGATGTTCGTGGACGGTAAGGAAATCTACATCGCAAAAGACTTGCGAGTCGGCTTGTTTACATCGACAGACAGCTTCTAAGGGGTCTCTATGAAACGTGTCGTAGTTACAGGAATCGGCATTGTGTCCTGTCTGGGCAACGATCAAGCCAGTGTCCTGGAGTCATTAAAAACCGGTAAATCCGGCATCACCTTTTCGCCTGAGTATGAAAAGATGGGCCTGCGCAGCCACATATCCGGCAGCATTAACATTGACCTCGACGAGCTTATTGATCGTCGCCCGCGCCGTTTTATGAGCGATGCCGCTGCTTATGCCTACGTGGCCATGCAACAGGCTATCGACGATGCCAACCTTAGCAAGGAGCAGGTATCCAATGTCCGCACCGGTCTGGTTGCCGGATCAGGGGGCGCCTCCATGTCCTGCATGGTGGAAGCCGCTGATATCTTGCGCGAGAAAGGCGTTAAGCGGGTTGGCCCGTATCGAGTACCCAAGGTTATGTCCAGCACGGTATCCGCCTGCCTGGCAACGCCTTTTGAAATCAAAGGGGTTAATTACTCCATCACGTCAGCCTGTTCCACCAGTGCGCACTGCATCGGCAATGCCATGGAGCTGATCCAGCTGGGCAAGCAGGACATCGTTTTCGCTGGCGGCGGCGAAGAAGAGGATTGGACGCTGACCTGCCTGTTCGATGCGATGGGTGCATTGTCCACCAAATACAACGACACACCAGACAAGGCATCCCGTGCCTACGACGCCGATCGTGACGGTTTCGTTATTGCCGGTGGTGGCGCCATGCTGGTACTCGAAGAGCGTGAACACGCGTTGGCCCGTGGCGCTAAAATTTATGCTGAGGTTGTCGGTTATGGCGCCACGTCCGATGGCTATGACATGGTTGCCCCCTCGGGCGAGGGCGCTGTGCGCTGCATGCAACAAGCCCTGGCTACCGTTGACGGCGCAGTGGATTACATCAATGCCCACGGCACCAGCACGCCGGTCGGCGATGTCAAGGAACTGGCCGCTGTACGCGAAGTATTCGGGGACAAGCTGCCCCACATCACCTCAACCAAATCACTTTCCGGCCACTCTCTGGGAGCGGCAGGCGCACACGAAGCGATTTACAGCATTTTAATGATGCAGAATAACTTCATTGCAGCCTCTGCCAATATTGAAAACCTGGATGAAGAGGCGCAGGGCATGCCGATTGTCACCGAGCGTATGGACAATGTGAAAATCGACACCATCATGTCCAACAGCTTCGGTTTTGGCGGCACCAACGCTTCGTTGGTGTTCCAACGCCACAAAGCTTAAGCGCGACGCGGTTAGCTTTTAAATACGCGGTCACGGTTTGCCTCAATCCATTGGATTGAGGCATCGTGCATTTCAGCCGCGCTCTTGCCTTCGGCCTCGATTGCAGGCCCGATCAAAACCCTCAGGGTTCCCGGCCGTTTAATAAACCCGTTCTTGGGCCAGCAATCGCCAGCATTGTGCAAAACCGGCACCAGCGGCTTACCCGTTTTTGCGGCCAGCAGCGCCCCCGTCTTGGAGTACTTGCCCAGCTCGCCGGCGCCCATTCGCGTTCCCTCGGGGAAAATGAGCACCCAAAAGCGTTGAGCTAATTTGGCGGAGCCTTGTTCCGCCACTTGCTTCAACGCATTGGCTTTTTTAGTCCGGTCAATCGCAATCGGCTTCACCATAGCCAGCGCCCAGCCAAAGAAAGGAATACGCAACAGTTCTTTCTTAAGCACCGTGCAAAGGGGAAACACCAGGACCTGCAAAAAGAAGGTTTCCCATTCACTCTGGTGATTGCTGATCAGCACCCCGCTATCGTGCTTAGGCAGGTTTTCGCGGCCAATAATCTCATAACGGACACCGCAGCTCACCGCAAACCACCAGACAATAAAGTGATTAATCAGAATCCCGAAGCGAAACCGCTTGCGCAGGGGCAGAAAAGGAAAGACCAGCAGGCAAACGATTGACCAAGTTACAACGGCCAGGCAGAAAACCACAAAAAATATCAGGGAGCGAGTCCAAATCAGCAGTGTACGCATTGTTCATGTTGCTTCAGGTGAAAGGCCGGATAGTGTATGCCAAAAACGCCTTTTTTAGAACGACTCGGGCTCTATCACCATCAAAACGGCGTCAACCCGCGCTTTATTGACTTAAATCAAGCTCTCACCGTCACCCTGAAACCCTTATTGATCCAAGTCAATACCCGTTCCAACCATCCCCCTATACTGGCGCCAACTGATAATTCTCAACAACTAAAAAGACGGGCTTAATCATGAAAAGCACTCTGAAATCTCTCCTGTTAGCCACTACCACTGTCGGACTGATGGCAAGCACTTCTGCGATTGCCTACCAAGCGGGCGACATCCTTGTTAAGGGCGGTGCCGCCACTGTAGCGCCTAATGAAGACAGCAGTGATGTTACTCCCCTGGCCGGCTCTCAAGGCGCAAAAGTAAACAATGACACACAGCTCGGTCTTACCCTGACCTACATGTACACAGACCATGTTGGTATTGAGTTGCTGGCTGCCACTCCCTTTGAACATGACGTAAAAGGCACCGGCGCAGTAATTGGTGGCGTGGATGTAGCGAGCATCAAACACCTTCCACCTACACTGACACTTAATTACTACCCAGCATCCGCCGACTCTAAATTCCAACCCTATATTGGTGCAGGTATCAACTACACAATCTTCTTTGATGAGGATGCAGATTCAGCATTTGAAGCGGTTGCAGGAAAGACTGATGTTGAGCTTGATGACTCTTGGGGTTTAGCTTTCCATGCCGGGATCGATTACCAAATCAACGACAGATGGTCGCTGAATGCCGCTTACTGGTACCTGGACATCGACACTGAAGCCACATTAAAAACAGCTAACGTCGGCAAACAAAAAGTTGACGTGGATGTCGACCCCGATGTTTACATGATCGGCCTGAGCTACAAGTTCTAAGCCAGTCATGTAAATCGCCTCCATAAAGGCTGACCTGCAGGTCAGCCTTTTTTTGTTTCCAGGCCCTCATCTTGGTTTTCTGGCACTGACGCTCGATAGTCAGCGAGCGTTCGATTAACGATGCCACGATTCAGCGCACCGAATTCACCTTGAACCGCCTGTCGCCCAAGCCTTTCCCGCTGTCGATCATCATTCACCAAAAGCCCGCGCAACAAGTGTTTAATACGCCCCTTTTCAGTACGGAAAAACTCATCCACCAAATCCCAGGCGTAAGGTTCATTAATATTCTGCGCATGCAACACGGCCGCCGCCATCGCAAACAACGCTTCGCCCAGGCACTCAATCCTGCTCTGTCGCCCCTGGTCCTGTTGCATAGCCTGCCGCTGCAATAGCAGGGCATAAACAATCGCCCGCGCCAATGCTCGGCTGCGGTGTTCGACATACCCGAGCAACGCTCTGGTCCTGGGATTACGCAGCTTTTCCGTCACCGGTTTGGGGCGCCACTGCGAGAGATACCAAGGGCCGTAAAAACGTATTAACGCAAGCAAACGGGCTCCCGTCACACCCTGTTCAAGAAGCTCCCGGCTCCTGTGCAGGTGAAAATTGAGCGCTTCACGCGCCACAAAGGCGCGCAGGATATCCGTGGCACCTTCACCGATACGATACATGGTGGCATCGCGCGCCAACTGCTCCATCGGAAACGCTGGCTCCCCACGAACCTGCTTTGAATCGGCAGCCTCATACCCCATGCCGCCAAAGATAATCTGGGCATCATCAAGAAAAGCGATACAGTGCTCCGAACAGAACATTTTGGTAACCGCTGCTTCCATTCGCACGTCGTAACGATGCTGGTCCGCCATCTGCCATACCAGCTCGCACAGCGCTTCCATCACAAAAAGCCGTTTTGCCATTTCGCCAGCCCGGATACGCTGTGTCTGCCGGTTGGCCAGCGGCTCGCCAAAGGTCATCCGGGAATGAAGTCTGTCCAGCGAGGGTTGCCAGGCCTGCTTGGCCATACCCAGGCAAATGGCAGGCACGCTGACCGCCCGACCAATATTTAAAATGGATAAGGCATACTTAAGACCACTCCCGACCTCGCCAATGATATTTTCCTTCGGCACCCTGACTTGGTTAAAAACCATATGCGCATTGGCAATGCCCCTGCAACCGGCGAAGCGGCAGCGTTGTTTAATGGAGACGCCGGGGCTTTGCATATCAAGGATAAAAGCCGTATGAACGGAATCATTGGCAGTAACTGGATCGCTAACCGGCTGCCACACCAACTTCCCATCCTGCTCCTGCTGTCGGGCAGGCACCCGGGCGACCAATGTGATATAGCGCGCAATCGCGCCGTTGGTACACCATAGCTTCTCACCGTTGATGACAAATGCATCACCGGAATCAACAAGCACCGCCTCGGTTTTAACGTTCGCTGCATCAGAGCCGGTTTCCGGCTCGGTCAGCGCAAAAGCGGAAATATGCTGTCGCGCCACTAAGGGTAAATACTGCTGCTTCTGCTGGTCGTTTCCGAACAGCAGTATCGGCATGGCAATGCCAATGGACTGCGGCACCGCAACCGTCAACGAGAGGCTGTTACTCCAGCTGGCAATCAGGGTAAGGACGCGCCCGTAATTACGGTGCGAGAAACCCAGTCCGCCATATTGCTTCGGAATTTTCATGGCAAAGGCGCCCAACTCCAGCAGGCCCTGTAAGACGGCCTCGGGAATTTCACCGGTTCGCTCGATTTCCAACGAATCAACATGCTGCTGGAGGAAAGCCTCAACCCTTTGGCAATAGGCTTCCCCTTCGCGCCGCTCTTGATCGGGTTCAGGCGGCATTAACAGGAGGTCGAAATCCGGTTTTCCAAGATAGAGTCCCGACATAAAGCTGGCACCGCGTACCTCTTCGCGTGCCTGCTCAATCAGCTTCAAGCCCTTGAAGAGCTCCGTCATAACCCCTCCTCAACCATGATTCAAGTCGCCGAAAAAGCCGATCCATTATCAAGGTCACTGCGCCATACCAGGAAAGCAACCACCTCTGCCGTCACCGTCACCTCTCCAGCCACCTCGACCTCGCAGGTCAGGCTGTATTTGCGGTCGTTTTTTATATCGGTGACCCGTGCCTTTACCCGTAACGGACTGTCCACCGGTGTTGGCTTGAGAAAACGCAACGACATTGAACCCGTCGCAAAGCGGTAACAAGGCTCGCTGCCCAACGCCCGCCCTTCCTTCCGAATGGCGTGCGCCATCGCCGTTGCCATGCAGTGGCAATCCACCAGGGTCGCAATAATGCCGCCGCAGAGCAGCCCGCCCCACCCCTGATGGTGCAGTTCGGGTTGCCAGTCGCAGACGCCCTCATCACCCTGCCAGAAGCTTCGAATTTGCAGACCCTTGGGGTTCTCGCCGCCACAACCAAAACAGACATCGCCGGGCATTGCGTCCTGAAAACATCCTAGTTCAGTCATCGTCTGCTCCCGGCACCAACAGCGCCATAAAACCGGCAACCGGCATGCTATTCAGCCCCGGCGCCTCCAGCACCAGGGTTCGGAGCCGCTGCGACATTTCAGCCCCCAGAACCAAACTGGCAGCCTTGCGGAATTTCTTGAGCAACAGCGGCATCGCCTCGGCGCGTCGTTTCGGGTGCCCCAAAGGGTACAGCTTTTCTTCCACCAGCCGGGTTCCATCCTGCATGCAAATTTCAACACGGTTGGCAATCGCACGCTTATTCGGATCCAGGTAATCCCGGCTGTATTGCGGTTCTTCCGCAACCTGCATTTTCTCGCGCAACCTGTCGATGCGTTCATCGCCGGCTGCCGCATCGGAATAGTCTTCCGACTTCAAACGGCCCTTGAGCAGGGCAATCGCAACGGCGTACTGTAAACAGTGGTCCCGATCTGCCGGATTATTGAGCGGGCCGCTTTTATCAATGATACGTTTGCCCGCCGCCTGGGTATAAATCGAAATTTCCTCAATACCCTCACACAACCCCTCCAAACGGTGATGCAGCAATAAAGCGCACTCCACGGCTGTTTGCGCATGGAACTCGGCAGGAAAATCCACTTTAAAGAGAATATTATTGACCACATAGTCCGACAGAGAGCGCCCCAATTGCAGGGGGTTACCTGCCATAAATACCGATTCAAAACCCCATTTTTCGGCGCCTAACACTGTCGGACAGCCCATTTCGCCAGCCAGCGCCATCAACGCATGCTGAACCCCGCGTGCCGCTGCATCACCGGCCGCCCAGGATTTCCGCCAGCCGGTGTTGGGCGCATGCCGGTAAACACGCAGGCTGCCGCCATCGGCCCAGGCATTGGAAAGAGCATTCACGATCTGCTCGCGGTTGCCGCCCATTAAATGGGCGGATACGGCGGCACTGGCGACCTTGACCAGCAACACATGATCCAATCCCTGCTGGTTAAAGGCGTTCTCTAATGCCAGCACGCCCTGTATCTCGTAAGCCTTGATCAGGGCTATGAGCACCTCCCGCATGGTTAGCGTACGCTGCCCGCTACGATCCAGGTAGTCGGCACAGGCAAGGATAGCGGCCAGGTTGTCCGAGGGATGCCCCCACTCCGCCGCCAGCCAGGTATCGTTGTAATCCAGCCAGCGAATCAGGCAGCCCGTATTAAACGCGGCTCGCACCGGATCAAACTCATAGGCCGTTCCCGGCACCCTGGCACCGCCCCGCATCTCAGCGCCCGCAACAACCGGCCCCAGGCGCTGGCGGCAGGCTTGATCCGACAGTGCCTGAAAGCTACACCCCAAGGCATCGAGCAAACAAAGCCGGGCCGCACTCAGGCTTTGCTCTGAAAACCCCTCGGTGTCACACACATAATCGGCCAGCGTCCCCAACAGCTGATCCGTGGCATCATGAACGATTTCTCGCATCGGTTACTTCCTGTCAGCCAAGGGCACATAAGCTCTCGGGTCCGGCCCGGTGTAATCCGCTGTTGGCCGGATCAGTTTATTATCGGCGCGTTGCTCCATGATATGCGCCGACCAGCCCGCCACCCGAGCCATGACAAAAATAGGGGTAAAGAGGCCTTTTGGAATACCACAGAGGTGAAAGGCCACGGCGCTATAGAAATCCAGGTTAGGAAACAGGCCTTTTTCAGCCACCATGACCGCCTCAATCCGTTCGGCAACAGCAAACAGCGGCAACTGGTCCTGTTGCTTGGCCAGCTCGTACGCCCAAAGCTTGATAATGGGTGATCGCGGATCACCCTGCTGATAAACACGGTGCCCGAAGCCCATGATTTTTTCCTTTCGAGCCAATGCAGCCTTCAAGCCATCCTCGGCGTCCTCCGGGTTAGGGTAACTCAGGATCAAATCCAGTGCGGCCTCGTTTGCGCCTCCGTGCAAGGGGCCTCGCAGCGTGCCTATGGCACCGGTAATGGCTGAATAAAAATCGCTCAGGGTAGAGGCCGATACCCTGGCATTGAAGGTGGACGCATTAAACTCGTGCTCCGCATAGAGCGTCAAAGCCACATCCAAGGCACGAACGGCTAAAGGATCAGGGTCCTCGCCCTGCAGGGTGGATAAGAAACAACTGGCCAAGCTGCCACGGGGACAACCGCAAACGCTGCCCTGGCAACCCTGGTGGCAGTTATGCCAGTAAAGCACCATAATTCCCATCCTGGCCAAGAGTCGATCCGCAATTTCCTGCTGCTCGGCAAAGGAGGTTTCCGGTTCCATGCAACCCAGTGCCGAGCAGGCCGTACGCAATACATCCATGGGGTGAGCATCGGCGGGAAGCAGCTGTAACAGCTGCTTGAGCGGTTCCGGGAGCACATAAAAGCCTTGCAGCTTCTGCCCGTAACAGGCCAATTCGGAACGCGTCGGCAGCGCCCCGTAGAGCAGCAGCCACGCCACCTCCTCGAAGCTGGCCTGTTGGGCCAGGTCTGCCACCGCATAGCCTCGATAGAACAGCCCGGTACCGTCCGGGTCAACGGTCGATATCGCCGTCCGTCCGGCGACGATGCCAGCCAACCCTGCCTGGGGTGCATTGCCCATATCGGCCTCCTGACTTCACGTCGATTTTTCCAGATCCTCAATCACCGTCATCAAAAACCTAGTCGCTTCTCCCCCTGTCACTGCGCGATGATCAAAGGTCAGGGACAGCGGAATGATCCGATGCACCACCGGCTTGCTGTCCACCGCGACCACCGCTTCGCGCATTTTGCCGGCCCCCAAAATTGCCACGGTCGGAGGCAGCACGACAGGGTCGGCATAACGCCCGCCAAAGGAGCCGAAATTAGACAGCGTGATGGTGTTGCCGCGCAGCTCCTCGGGGGGAATCCGGCGGCTGCGAACATCCTCTTTCATCACGTCGATACGCGCTCTCAACGCTGCTGCGTCCGCATCGCCGACATCACGCAGAACCGGAACAAACAGTCCCTCCGGGGTATCAAGCGCAATACCAACATCAATTTTTTTAATCAGGCGGCGCCCCATCGAATGGCTGTCATACCAGGCATTCAAGGCAGGCTCCTGCCTGCAACCGGCCACCAGTGCACGAATCAACCGCACCGTGGCATCCTCGCCGGCTTTCCAGGCATGAATATCGGCATCGTCACAGACGGTCACCGAGACCACCTCGGCCGCCGCTTTGCTCATCGACTGTGCCATCGCCCTTCGCACGCCCCGCAGTGGTTCCAAGGCCCCAACCTCACTCAAGATTTTCGCGACTCGTTGCACATCCTCGCTGGTAATAACCCCGCCAGCCCCGGAGGGCGTCACCACCGAGAGATCCACCTCCAGCTGGCGGGCCAAAGCCCTTATCGCTGGCGATGCCTTAACGCCGACGGATGCCTTAACGCCCGTACTGGTTTCCTCTCGCAACACCTGGGAACCGCTTTCAACACGGCCAACTACGCTGCCTGCATCACGCTTTTCCGATACCGCTTCCGCCTGCTGGCCGGGCGGTTCGGAAGCCGCTTTCGAGGCTGCGCCCGCTGCATCAAATTCCGCAACCGGATCACCGACATGCAGGATATCCCCTGCTTCGCCATAGCAACGCACCACTTTACCGGTCACCGGGCTGGGAATATCCACAATCGCCTTCGCGGTTTCCACCGAAAGCAACGGTTGGTCTTCCCTGACCATTTCCCCGGGGGCTACATGCCATTCCAGTAGCTCCACCTCCGTTAACCCTTCGCCCAGGTCGGGCAACTTAAAAATATTCATGCGAACTCCAGTGTTTGTCGGGCCGCCCGCACGATGCGCTGTACGTTCGGCATATACTGGTTTTCCAGACGGAATAACGGCATGACCGTGTCATAACCGGCAACCCGCTGCACCGGCGCCATGAGGTGCAACAACCCCTCGCTCGCCAATACCGCCGCAATCTCCGCCCCCACACCCCCGCTTCGTGCCGCCTCATGGACGATCACGCAACGACCGGTCCGCGCCACCGATTCAAGAATGGTAGCCGTATCAATCGGTTTCAACGTGGCCACATCAATGACTTCAACGCTAACGCCCTGCTCACCCAGCACATCAGCGGCATCAAGGGTTTCCTTGATCATGGCGCCCCAACTGACCAGAGTCAGGTCGCTCCCCTCGCGCAGGGTATAGCAGACATCCAGCGGCAGGGCGGCGCCGTCATCGACAACCTCCTCTTTAACCAGGCGGTAAATACGCTTGGGCTCCAGAAAAATCACCGGGTCCGGATCGCGAATAGCCGCCAGCAACAAACCGTAGGCACGCCCCGGCGAGGATGGAATGACAACCCGCAATCCGGGAATATGTGCGAACAGCGCCTCGGTGCTCTCGGAATGGTGCTCAGGAGCATGGATACCGCCCCCATAAGGCGCACGCAGCACCATCGGGCAGCTTAAACGGCCCCGGGTGCGATTGCGCAGGCGGGCGGCATGGTTGAGAATCTGGTCGATCACCGAATAGATAAACCCCATGAACTGGATTTCCGCAACAGGGCGGAATCCCTGTGCGGCTAATCCCACCGCCATACCGGCAATCAGTCCCTCGGCCAAGGGCGTATCAATCACACGCTCCGTCCCGAACCGGTCTTGCAGTCCGGCCGTGCTGCGAAACACGCCACCGTTAACGCCAACATCCTCACCAAGCACCAGAACATTATCATCCGCGGCCATCTCCCAGTTCAGTGCCTGGGTGACCGCTTCCACCAGGGTAACTTCAGTCATGGGAGTTGCCTCCTTCGCTAGTATGCGCCGTCACGACTTCGTCCCGTTGCGGCTTCAGTGCGACGGGTAATGTTTCGTAGAGGTAGTCGAACATACACGCTGCCGCTTGCGGCTGGGTACCAAGGTACTGTTGCACGGCCTCCTCAACCTCCGTAGCCAGCGCCTGCTGCAACGCCTGTTGTTGCTCATCAGACCAACTGCCGGTATCGCAGAGGTAACGGCGCAAACGCTCAATCGGGTCGCGGGCCGCATATGTTTCCAACTCCTCCGGCGGGCGGTAACGGCTGGCATCGTCAGCCGTAGTATGGTCGCTCATGCGGTAACTCAACGCCTCAATGACGGAGGGCTCGCCCTGCTGGGCACGCTCAATCGCTGCCTCCGTTCTGGCGCGCATGGCAATCACATCGTTTCCATCAACCTGCTCGCCATGAATGCCGGCCGCAATCGCCTTTTGCGCCAGGGTCTGGCTGGCACTTTGCGCTGACCGAGGCACAGAAATCGCCCACTGATTGTTATTGATAACAAAGACCACCGGCAAGCCCCAGACACCGGCCGCATTGATGGATTCGTAAAAGTCGCCCTTGGAGGTACCGCCGTCGCCGATACAGCATACAACGACCCGCGGCTGATGGCGCAGTTGCATGGCATAGGCAATGCCGACGGCATGGCAGCATTGGCTGGCGACCGGCACGGAAATCGGGAAATCCTCCCTCGCTTCCTGGTAGTCCATTCCCCGTTCATCGCCGCCCCAGTACAGCAAAATGTCCGTCATGCGAACACCGCGGACAAACATGGCCGCAATATCTCGGTAGGCCGGCACCAGGACATCCTCAGGACGCATGGCGTAACCGATACCGACGCCTATCGCCTCCTGACCGAGCGGCGAAGCGTAGGTCCCGAGCTGACCGGTACGTTGCAGGGCAATGGCTTTTTGATCGAACAGGCGGGTGAGCCACATGGCTCGATAGAGTGGGAGCAGGGCGTCGGTTTGCTGTGCGAAGGCCGGCAGCTCCTCCACAACCTGCCCCTCAGCGTTGAGGTACTGTGCGTAATTGATGGTGAACTGCGCTATCGACTTCATCACGAGGCTCTCCTCTTGGTTAGCCTTTAAACGCTATTGCGAATCGGTTGCTACCCGCGCTCTATTACGCCTCACGTCAACAGTCCGGCGAGTTGCTCAGTCCTTTTCACTTCACCTGCTGTCTCTCTTTAAAAAACATCCGCAACCGCGGAAATTGAATATCGCCCAATCTCAAGAGGCGCGAACAGGCGCTTTGAACATACGCCCAGGACTTCCCTGTCACCTTACTGATTTTGAAAACACCCCAAATAGAAAGTTTCTACCAATATAAAAACGCTGCGATTTCAATCACTAACAAACCTCAAAAGGGTACCCCTGCGATACCGACGCGACTTTGGTTGGGTCGTTGCACCTGTTCGGAAATAAAACGCCCGGTTTCAATCAGGCACTCCAGATCGACGCCGGTCGCAACACCACAGCCCTCCAGCAGGTAGACCAGGTCCTCGGTAGCCAGATTCCCCGTAGCACCGGGCGCATAGGGACAGCCCCCCAGTCCGGCGACGGAGGCGTCAACCGCCGCAATGCCCAAATCCAGGCAACTGTAAATATTGGCCAGCGCCTGCCCGCGCGTATCGTGCAGGTGCAAAGCCAGCTGCCCAACCGGGATATGTTCGGCAACGCTTTTGACCAACTGGCGCGTCATCAATGGCGAAGCAACACCGATAGTATCAGCCAATACAATTTCGTCGCTGCCCAGCTCCGCTAGCTTGACGGCGACATCGACAACGCGTTGCGTGTCCATCCGCCCCTCATAGGGGCACCCGAAGGCACAGGAGATATAAGCGCGAAATCGCCCGCTTGCCTGCTGGCGAAACTGGTCATGAAGCGCTTGGCAACGCAGCAGGGATTGACCGATGGAGCAACCGATATTCTTTTGGCAAAAACTTTCGCTGGCCGCCGTAAAAAAGGCAATGTGTTCGATTCCCGTTCTTGCCGCTCTTTCCAGGCCCTGCTTATTGGGGACCAAGGCGGAATAACGAGCCGTCCCGGAAGGCTTCAACAACGACGCCAGCTCATCGGCATCAGCAAGCTGGGGCAGGCGTTCCGGCCGCACAAAGGCGGTTACCTCAATCTCCCTGAGGCCGGCAGCGACCAGGCGATTAATCAGCTCCAGCTTAAGCGCCACGGGCAGGATTCGCGGTTCGCTTTGCAACCCGTCCCGCGGTGAGACTTCAACAATACGCAGCCGATCGCTCATGTGGGCCACCTGGGTTTACGTTTTTCCAAAAAAGCCTTGAGCCCCTCCTGTCCTTCGCAGGAGGTACGTATTTCTGCCAGCAAACCTGCCAAGTCCTCCTTTTCAAAGGGTGCCGCTTTTTGCCACTCGTTCAATATCGCCTTAAGCTTGGCCTGCGCGTTTGGGCCACCCTTGAGCAGCAGCTGAACCTGCTTTTCCACCGCTTCATCCAAGTTGCTATCCGCCACAACCTGGTGAACCAGCCCCAGCCGTACAGCCTCTGCGCTATCCATGGCCTCGGCGCTTAACAACCAGCGGCGTGCCTGTCGCAGCCCCATCGCCGTCACCACATAGGGCGCAATTACCACCGGTACCAGCCCGAGGCGCACCTCGCTGAAGGTAAAAACCGCGCTGTCGCAGGCAATGGCCACATCGCAGGCCGAGATCAGGCCATTGGCGCCTCCATAGGCGGGGCCATTAACCCGAGCCACGGTGGGTAGCGGCAACTGCGCAAAATCCTCAAGCAACAGCGCCAGTTCAAAGGCGTCGCTTTCGTTAGTGGCAAAATCTGCCTCAGCCATTCGCTGCATCCATTGCAAATCCGCACCGCTGCAAAAGGAAGCGCCCTGTCCCGTCAGGATCACCACCCGAATAACCGGATCGCTACGAATATGGGCCAACGCCGCCGAAAGCTGCTGAACCAATGATCCATCCAGTGCGTTACCCCGCTGCGGCCGGTTCAGGGTAAGCTGGCAAACTCCGCGCGGATCAATGTTGATGTCCAGGGGTTCCTTCATGGCAGGCCTCACATCCTCAGGATACCGAACTGGCTGTCGCCGATGGGCGCATTCATGCAGGCCGCGAGACCCAGCGACAGGTAATGGCGGCTGTCACCCGGATCAATGACGCCATCATCCCAAAGCCTGGCCGTCGCGTAGAAGGGGTGTCCCTGCTCCTCGTATTGGCTGCGAATGGTTTCTTCGTAATAGGCCTGGTCTGATGCGCTCCAGGGATTCCCCTGCGCCTTCAGGGCGTCGGCTTTGACTTTAGCCAGTACCGAAGCGGCCATCTCGCCGCCCATCACCGAAATACGCGCATTAGGCCACATCCACAGGAAGCGCGGATCGTAGGCGCGCCCCGCCATGGCGTAATTGCCGGCCCCAAAGGAGCCGCCCACGATGAGTGTCAGCTTGGGCACCTGGGCGCAGGCAACCGCGGTTACCAACTTGGCGCCGTGTTTGGCGATACCCTCATGCTCATAGCGCTGCCCCACCATAAAACCGGTGATATTCTGCAGGAAAACCATCGGCACCCTGCGTTGACAGCAAAGCTCCACGAAGTGAGTCCCCTTCAAGGCCGCCTCGGAAAACAGCACGCCCTGATTGGCCAGAATACCCACCGGCCAACCATCAATATGGGCAAAACCGCAGACCAGAGTGGTACCAAACAGCGCCTTGAATTCATGGAACTCGGAGTCATCCACCAGCCGGGCGATCAGCTCCCTCGGGTCATACTGGACTTTCGGGTTTTCCGGAACCAGGCCGTAAATTTCCTCGGCAGGGTAACGCGGCGGTTTGACACGCTGGCGGGAAAGCGGGGGTTTGGC
This sequence comes from Pseudomonadales bacterium, assembly GCA_041395865.1. Classification (GTDB taxonomy): domain Bacteria; phylum Pseudomonadota; class Gammaproteobacteria; order Pseudomonadales; family IMCC2047; genus IMCC2047. The sequence continues at coordinate 143,733 of JAWKZQ010000007.1, read as the reverse complement.
CTTGCGGCCAATGTGCTGCATTGCGGAACGCGCCAGCAGCAAAGCATGTTCATCGTCCTGCGCCAAATGATCAACGACGCCGGACAGGCGGGCATGAACATCGCCTCCACCCAAGGTTTCGTCATCAACCACCTCGCCGGTAGCAGCTTTGACCAGCGGCGGTCCGCCCAGGAAAATGCTACCCTGCTGGCGCACAATAATGGCCTCGTCGGACATGGCAGGTACATAAGCGCCACCGGCCACACAGGTGCCGAGCACCACGGCAAGTTGGGGAATACCCATGGCGGACAAACGCGCCTGTTGATAGAAAATGCGGCCGAAATGCTCCCGGTCAGGGAACACCTCATCCTGCATGGGCAAAAAAGCGCCGCCGGAGTCCACCAGATAGATACAGGGCAAGTGGTTTTCCCCGGCAATCCGCTGGGCACGCAGGTGTTTTTTGATGGTTAACGGAAAATAAGTTCCGCCTTTAACGGTCGCATCATTGGCGATGACCATGACATCGCGGCCCTGCACCCGGCCAATACCGGTAATGATGCCGGCACAGGGCACATGATTATCGTATAAATCCAGCGCCGCTAAGGGCGATAACTCTAAAAAGGAACTGTTTTTATCCAGCAACAGCTGGATACGCTGGCGAGGAAGCAACTTGCCACGCGCCAGGTGTTTACTGCGCGCCGCCTCAGGGCCGCCCTCCTGAACCTTGGCAAGCGCCTGCAACAGGTCGTCCACCTGCGCCTGCATCCTGTCACGATTGCTGGCGAAGTCCTGGGAAGCGGTATCGATCCGTGATTCAATAATTGTCATCGCATGACCCCCCATCACGTTCTATTCCTGTGAACACCTGAAAAAATTTACTTGCTGCTCTGGTTACGCTCCCGCCCGCTGACGTTAAAAGAATCCTCTAGCAAAGAGTTTAGTCTGTAATTTCAACGGCAACCGCCGTAGCTTCACCGCCGCCGATACAGAGACAGGCTACACCCCGTTTCAAACCTCGCTGGCGTAGCGCATGGACCAGCGTTACCAGAATACGGGCGCCACTGGCTCCGATCGGATGTCCCAGGGCGCAGGCGCCACCATTGACGTTTACCCGGCTATGATCCAGTCCAAGCTCACGCTCAGCCGCCAGAACCACCACGGCAAAGGCTTCATTGATCTCAAACAGGTCCACATCCTCAAGCTGCCAGCCGATCTTGCTCAACAGGCTGCGAATCGCGCCAATGGGTGCAATGGTAAACTCGGCTGGCTGCTGGGCATGGCTGACATGGCCAACCACTTTGGCCAGTTTCGGCAAACCCAGCTCCTCCGCTGTTGCGGCACTGGCCAGCAGCAATGCCGCTGCACCATCAGCAATCGAAGAGGCATTAGCCGCCGTAATAGTGCCGTTGGAACGGAACGCCGGGCGCATTGCCGCCAGCTTCACCAAATCCGGTGGCGGCGGCAGCTGGTCTTTCTTGTCATCCATTTCCACCAGTTCCTGGTCAAACTCACCGTTAGCCGCCGCCCTCAGAGCGCGTGTCGTCGAATCCGCTGCATAGGCATCCTGGGCTTCACGGCTGATATCCATCTGCAACGCCAGGTCCTCGGCAAATTCACCCATATGGCGACCGTCATAGGGATTTTCCAACCCATCGTGCAGCATGTGGTCCAGCATTCGCTGATGGCCCAGCTTATAGCCCTGGCGGGTCTGGGTTACCAGGTGCGGCGCACGGCTCATTGATTCCATGCCGCCGGCAATAACCAGCTGGGCACTGCCCGCCCGGATCATGTCATGGGCCAGCATCACCGTTTTCATCGCCGAACCGCAGACCTTGTTAATGGTGGTGCAAGGCACCGAGGCAGGCACACCGGCTCCCAGCGCGGCCTGACGCGCCGGCGCCTGGCCAAGCCCGGCTTCGAGTACGCACCCCATCAGCACCTCATCAATCCGGTCAGGATCAAATTGAGGAGATGAAATCAAAGCCGCAATCACACGTTCACCCAGGATGGTGGCAGGCAATTTAGCAAACTGCCCAAGGAAAGCCCCCAACGGTGTCCGGCGCGCAGCGGTGATATAAATAGCGTCAGACTGCATAGTATTAATCCTTATTCGAGAGGTTAGACCGATTATCCGGTGCGAAATTCCTGCACAACAAATGTCGGAGATTCTATCCGCTATCGGAGTCAAATTTGTTACAGCTTGGGGTTAGTAAAGGACGCTTTTATGCAATTTAGCAAGCACTCTTTAAAGGGCTCTCCCCTGACGCACCCGTTGCGCATCATCACAGCGGCAGCCCGCTTTGATGGTCACGACGCCGCTATTCATGTGCTGAGACGCCTGTTGCAGGCCAAGGGCTGCGAAGTTATTCACCTCGGCCACAACCGAAGTGTGGCTGAGCTGGTAAGGGCCGCCATACAGGAGGATGCGGATGCACTTGCCATCAGCTCCTACCAGGGCGGGCACATGGATTTTTTTGCGTTTTTGGTGAAGGAACTGCACAGGGTTTCAGCCCGGCACGTCCATGTTTTTTGTGGCGGCGGCGGCACAATTACCCCTGAAGAAGCCGAAGCGCTGGAAAATTTGGGCGTAAATCGCGTGTACAGTGCCGGCCACCGTGATGACCCAGGATTGGAGGCCATTGCCGATGACCTGATTCAGGTCTGTCGTGCGTCAGATGCCAGGCGGAGTCCTGTTCCAGGCAATGATTTCAGTCCGCAGCAGATAGCCCGGCAGCTATCAATGATTGAGCAGGGCATTGCGTTGCCCCCCTTGCAGGATCATCAAGGTTGTCCGGTGGTGGGTTTGACTGGCACCGGCGGCGCAGGCAAAAGCACCCTGCTCGATACACTGTTACAGCGCTTTATCCACACTTTCCCTGACAAGCACTTTGCCGTTTTAGCCATGGACCCGACCCGGCAGCGCAGTGGCGGCGCCCTGCTGGGCGACCGCATTCGTATCAACAGCCTGGACAACCCACAGGTCTTTTTCCGTTCAATGGCCACCCGCCGGCCCGAAGCGGCCACTTCCGCCACGCTGCAGAAAGCCATTCACCGACTCAACAGCAGCGGCTTTGACCTGGTTTTTGTGGAAACCGCCGGGATCGGCCAGGGCAATACCGAAATCTGTTCGCTGGTGGATGTATCACTGTATGTGATGACACCCGATTACGGCGGTCCGGGCCAGCTGGAAAAAATTCAGATGCTCGATAACGCCGACCTGGTGGTATTAAACAAGGCCGACCACCCCGGCAGCGAAGACGCGCTGTTACAGATAAAAAAACAGTGGTGCCATAACCACGAACAGCATTTCACACCTGAGGCCGAACTACCGGTTTTCCCCTGCGCAGCCAGTTCAGGCGACGGTTTCGGCGCCGACCCAGTATTCGCCGAATTATGCCGCCAGCTGTCTGGGATTGCCCCTGACTGGGCCGCTAACAGGCTTGTTTCCTCTTCTGGCGAGCCGCCGCTGTCCCCCTTGCCCGTACAGCGCCGCCACTATTTGGGTGAAATCACCCGCCGAGCGCAGGAACTCCAGCAGCACCAGGAAAAGCGCATTCGTGCCGCCAGTCGCGCCTTTCAACTCTTCGGCAGCTTGCAACAGTTGCAAGACCCGTTACTACCGGAAGCCGTCACCCCCTACGTCGATAGCGCACTTTCGGAAACAGCCGACAGCAGCCTGCAGGCACTCAGGGCCGCTTACAGTCAGGCGCTCACCGAACTGGTCGCAGATGACATCCGGCAACTGCAAAACTGGCAACAGATGCAAAGCGGTATCCAGTCCGAGCATTACCAGTACCAGGTGCGCGAGCGGGATTACCAGGGGTCGAATTTCACGGCGAGCCTGTCTCACCTGCCCATTGCCAAGCTGGCCATGCCACAGGTCGAGGACTGGGGCGAACGCCTCAAATTCCTGCTCGATGAAAACCTGCCCGGCCACTACCCCTATACCGCCGGCATCTTCCCCTACCGGCGTCAGGACGAAGCCCCCACGCGCATGTTTGCCGGTGAAGGCAGCCCCGAGCAAACCAACCACCGTTTCCACTACCTGACCCGCGGTCAAAAGGCCATTCGCCTGTCAACCGCCTTCGACCCGGTCACGCTGTATGGCGAAGACCCGGATTCCGCACCCGACATTCTCGGACGGGTGGGCATGTCAGGGGTTTCCGTAGCCACGCTGGACGACATGAAAATCCTCTATTCAGGCTTCGATCTCTGTGCGCCACAAACCTCCGTATCCCTGACTATCAACGGTCCGGCCCCGATTCTGCTGGCCCAGTTCTTTAATGCCGCAATCGACCGGGAAGTGGAAATCCAGCTGCGCAGGGAGGGGAAATGGACAGACATCGAACGGCAACTGGCAAGTCGCTTCACACCCAGTGAGCGGCCTTGCTACCAGGGCCCATTACCCGATGGCCATGACGGCTCAGGACTTGGCCTGCTGGGCATCTCCGGCAGGGAGTTAGTGCCGGCCGAAACCTACCAGGCAATTTCTTGCCGGGTGCTGACCCATCTCCGCGGCACTCTGCAGGCTGATATCCTTAAGGAGGATCAGGCGCAGAACGAATGTATTTTCGATATTTCCTTCGCCATGAAACTCATGGGGGATGTGCAGGCCTGGTGCCAGGAACAGGGCGTTAATAATTTCTACACCGTCTCCGTCAGCGGCTACCACATGGCCGAAGCCGGCGCCAACCCGATTACCCAGCTGGCCTTCACCCTCGCCAATGGTTTTACTTTGCTGGAATATTTCATCGCACGGGGGCTCGACCTGAACCGGGCTGCGTCACAGATGAGCTTCTTCTTTTCCAACGCCATGGACCCCGAGTACGCCGTGATTGGCCGGGTGGCGCGCCGCATCTGGGCACGCGCCCTGAAAGAGGTCTACGGTGCCAATGAGCAGGCTCAACGCTTTAAATACCATATCCAGACCTCCGGACGTTCACTGCAGTCACGCGATATTGACCTGAACGATGTACGCACCACGCTCGAGGCGCTTTATGCCAGTCTGGACAACTGCAACAGCCTTCACACCAATGCCTACGACGAAGCCATCACCACCCCCACCGAAGCCAGCGTACGCCGGGCATTGGGTATCCAGGCGATCCTGCAACAGGAGTTTGGCCTGGGCCTGAATCAAAACACCCTGCAGGGCTCCTATTTCATCGAACAACTCACGCAGGCCGTAGAAAAAGCCGTTTACCAATGCTTTGAGGAACTCGATCAGCGCGGCGGCGTCTTTGGCGCCATGGAAAGCGGATTCCAGCGCCACCGTATTCAACAGGAAAGCCTGGAATACGAACGCCGTAAGCAGGACGGTTCGCTCCCCATTGTCGGCGTCAATTGCTTTACGTCCAGTTCACTCGTAAAAGAACGTGCGCCGACCGCCTTAACCCGCACCAACAGGCAAACACAACAACAACGGGTTGAAACCCTACGCCAATTCCAGCGCCTGAATGCCGAGCAGGCACCGGCAACACTGGAAAAATTAACGTGTGCCATCCGCCGCGGCGACAATGCCTTTGCCGCGCTGATGGAAGCCGTTCCCTACTGCTCGCTGGGCCAGCTGACCCATGCGCTGTATGAAATCGGCGGGCATTACCGGCAGCGCCTGTAAAACGGTCCTATTCACCGGCAGGTGCAACCAGTTCGCCCTCCTGCAGCCCTGAAATGACCTCAACCATACCGTCCGGATAGGCCTTGCCGATACGAATAAAGCGCCGCTCAAGTGCGCCCTCATGCATAACCCAGGCGATGTCCAGCTGGCCAATTTTGGCGAGGTACGCTTGCGGTATCAGCAATTGCGTCTGCTGCCCAACCGGCACATCCAGGCGCGCATACATGCCCGGCAACAGTCCCTGTGAATCCAGCAGCCGGCTTTTAACGAGGAAACTGCGTGAACTGACGTTGCCTGCCGGCACCATTTCTTCGATTTCCGATAATCGCGTTGCCTTTAACGCCGGGATCGAAACCGCCAGCGGCTGGCCGATGTTCAAGGATAACGCCAGCTGTTCCCGCACGTTCGCCTCAACCCAAAGCGAAGCCGGGTTATAAAGTGAAAGCAGTTTCACGCCCGGCTGGGCCGTGTCACCCGGTTCGGCAAAACGATCGACGATGCGGCCACTGATCGGCGCCTTGATGTCGGCAAAGCTCAGCGCCGTTTCGGCCTCATTAATGGTCTGGTTAATATTGGCCAAGTTCGCGACCAGTGTATCGTGGTTGGCCTGCGCTTTATCCAGGTCGGCCTGAGCCAGCGCTTTTTTCTCCACTAACGATGTGACACGGGCCAGGGTTGTCTTGGCTTCCTTCAGGTTTGCCAGCACCGAACGCCTGGCCGCCTGCGCCTGGGAAACCTTTGATTTCAAGTCGGTTTTCTCGAGTTCGACCAGTAGCTGCCCCTGTTGAATGACATCCCCGGCACGCACATGCACCCGTTCAATCCGTGCGAGAATCCGTGAGGAAATAATCGTGGATTGCTTGGCCTCAATACTGGCAGGCACCGGCTCATAGACCAGCTGCTCCCGCTTGAGCACCGCAACCGTCTGGGCAGGTGTCACCGTATCCGGCAAACCGGTTCCGGGCTGCACTTTTTGTTTGAAGGCACCCGCCATCCAGGCCACCGCGACCAACAGCGCCAGGATGGTCACAAGGGGTACGGCTAGTTTAGTCAATGAGCGTCTCATCGCATCAGGTCTCTGTGTGTCGGTGATTGTCGTAAACGAGTTGGTAGACGAGCGGAACAACCAACAATGTAAACAGGGTCGATGCGATAATGCCGAAAATTATCGCCAGGGCCAGCCCGCTGAATACCGGATCCAAGGTAATCACCAGGTTACCTAAAAGCGTTGTCCCGGCCGTCAGCAAAATAGGCCGCATCCGTATCGCCCCGGCCTGGATCAATGCCTCCTTGATATCGGCGCCCCGCTCTCGGCCCTGCGAAATAAATTCCACCAGGATCAGCGAATTCCTGACCACAATGCCCGCCAGGGCAATCATGCCGATCATGGCCGTTGCCGTGAACAGGACCGGATCCGGCGATCCCGCTATTTCCCGCTCGCCAAACTGATTCAGTAACCAAAAACCGGGCATGATGCCAATCAGGGTGAGGGGGATCGCCGACATAATAATCAAGGATAAACGGCTCGAGGAGGTTTGAAGCTTCAAGACAAAGAAAATCCCCACCAGCGCAAAGGCGAAGGCCAGCCCCATATCCCGGAACACATCAAGGGTAACCTTCCACTCACCCTCGCCGTTCCAGGCAATATGGATATTATCGGGAAGTTGCCAGCCATCGCCGCCGCCTGCGCCAAAAAAGGTTCGATCGCGCCAATCGCTGGCTTCGCCCGGCGCCGCACCCAGGTCACCGCCCACGTCAGCAATCACCTCGGCTGGCGTTCTGCCCGACAGTTCGCCGGTGACGTACACTACGGGCTTGAGATCCTTATGGTGGATGGATTTATCGGCGTCCAAAACCGCGAACCCGCCGATTTCACCCAGGGCGACCAGCGGTTGCGGCGCGCGCTCCAGCCCGTTACGGCTACTGGCCTGTGTAATGTCGGTGCGGCCTTTGATTTGTAGCCGCTGCAAGTCATCCATCGAAGCACGCTCAGCGAGCGGCAAACGCAACAGAAGCGGCAAGGGTTTGGCTTCGCGCTCCAAGTGCATAAAGCCGGCGACCACGCCCTCGTTAGCCATCAGCAGCGTTTGGTTTATATCCTCGGTTGAAATACCCGACAAAGCGGCTTTTTGCTTATCCGTGATAAATCGCAGACGCTGGTAATCGGCCTCAACGCTGGTATCCACCTCCGCGACCGAAGGTTCCCGCTCCAGCCTTTCCTTAACCTGAAGGGCGGCCTGTTGTAGCGCTTCGTAGGAGGTCAGCTCCGAGCCGTACACTTCGGCCACCAGGGTACTCAAAACAGGCGGTCCGGGCGGCACCTCGACAACCTTGATCGAGACGCCCGCCACATTAAAGGGCGCTAACAGCTCACGCAGGCGTAACACCACACCATGGGACTGGTGCTCGCGAAGGGCCTTATCGACCAGGGTAATTCGCAAATCCGCCAGATTGGGCGCCTGGCGCTGGTAATAACGACGAACCATACCGTTAAAGTCCATCGCCGACGGCTCCCCGACAAAACTGGCGACGGCCTGTACCTCGTTCAGCCGAAGGGCCGTTTCGGAAACCTGTTGCGCCATGGCCGCCGTTGCCTCCAGGGTGGCGCTTTCCGGCATATCAATAATGACCTGGATTTCGTTTTTATTATCAAAGGGCAGCAACTTTAAGGGCACCATGCGCAGCAACGGCAATAGCGCGGCAAGGATAAACAGCAAAACGACGCCGCCCAGCACCCATTTGGCCTTCGTTCGGCTGTTCAATAGGGGTTCGAGGATGGCTCGATAATAGGTTACCCATGTGGACTCTTGATTGGGCAAACTAAAATTTCGATGGGCAACCGCTTGTTCCGAACGCAACAGCTTGCTGGCCAGCCAGGGGGTTACCAAGAAGGCAACAAGGGTACTCGTTGCAACGCTAACGGGCACATTGAAGGCCATCGGCGCCATATAAGGCCCCATCATGCCGGTAATAAAAGCCAAGGGCAGGAAAGCCAGCACAATGGTCACGGTCGACATGAGTAAGGGGCTTTTAATCTCTGAAATCGCGGCAACGATTTTATCCTTCATCGAGCCGGCAGGCTTTTTGAGAAAACGCTCAATATTATCAACGCCGGTTATCGGGTCATCCACCAGCAGGCCGATGGAAAGAATCAGTGCAAACAGGGTGACCCGGTTAATGGTATAACCGAAGGCCATATCCAGTCCCAGGGTAATCCCGTAACTGACCGGGACCGCCAGCCCAACCACCAGCGCGGGGCGCCACCCCAGGAACACCGCAATAAAAACCACCACGGTGAAAACGGCAAAGGCCAGGCTGGACGTCAGGCTATTTACCTTTTCATTGGCCGTTGCGCCGTAATCACGCAGCACCTCAACCCGGACATCGGCGGGAATCAGGGTCTGCTCCAGCTGCGCAATCAATTGATGAACATCCCGGGCAACCTGGACGGCATTGCTGCCGCGCTGCTTCGCGACACTGATCGTCACCATCGGGAAATCGCCCGCCCCTGCTTTGTAATCGGGATGGTGCGGGGAAAAGTTGATCCAGCTGTAGCTGTCGGGTTCGCCGGGCCCGTCAACAACCTGGGCAATATCCTGCAAGAAAACGGGTTGGTCATCGACGACGTTAATCACGGTTTGCTTCAGCTCATCGAGATTGCGAATAAAATCGCCGCTCTCCAGAACGAAGGAAGTATTGCTTAATGACCAGCGTCCGGCGCTTTGCAGTAAATTCGAGACGCGCAGGGCATTGATAATATCCAGTGGTGTACTCTGCCGCGCCGCCAGGCTTTCCGGCGAAGGCAGAATCCGGATGGTACGAGGCCGCCCGCCAATCACGTTGACCTCACTGGTCTGCTCAATCGCCTGCAACGCGGTGGACAGCTCATCAGCCAGACGCCGTAACTCGAAATCACTGGTGCGATCGGGATGGGTACTCCACAGGCCGAGCATCACGATTGGAACATCATCCACCTCAACGGGGCTGACCATCCAGCTGGCCACGACACCCGGCACCTTGTCCTGATTCGAATAGAGTTTATTGTAGGTATTGAGGAGCGAGTCTTCCCGATCCTCCCCGACATAAAAACGAAGCGTGACAACGCTGCGCCCCATGCTCGATGTCGAATAGACGTGCTCCACGCCCGGTATCTGGGCGAGCAATTTTTCCAGCGGGGTCGTTACCTGCCGTTCCACCTGCTTGGCTGAAAGACCTGGCGACGCCACCCATACATCCACCACCGGAACGACAATCTGCGGCTCCTCTTCACGGGGAATGAAATTAAGGGCAATGGCACCCAGCAATAATGACAGGAGAAGGATAAAGACAGGCAAGCCTCCGGTAAGGCTCTTGGCAACCAGTTTATCTAAAAGGTTGGATGCAGGCATATGTGCTGTCGCCGAAAGGGTTGAAGGAACTTAATATATCAACAAATACGCCTGTTAATCCTGCTGAACAGCAACTTTAACCGGCTGACATCCCCCGGGTATAAAGCCTTTAAACACTAACCCGCCAGAGCAGGTTTGCCGCAATGGCCGGGCCTCCCTGCCCGGCGCAACAGATCATCGGTTTTTCAGGTAATTAAGCATGGTGTCGGCATCCGAAACCTCAAAGGGATCGGTCGGGCAGTTATCCTCAAACCCGGGTTCGCAGAACATTTGCTTGATTTCGCCATCCTCCACGTACATGGAGTAGCGCCAGCTGCGCTGACCAAATCCCAGGTTGCACTTGTCCACCAGCATACCCATTTTGCGCGTAAACTCTGCGTTGCCGTCCGGTAACAGGAAGACATTTTCTGCGCCCTGGCTTTTACCCCACTGGAACATCACAAAGGCATCGTTTACCGATAAACAAACAACGGCATCAACCCCCTGAGCTTTAAAAGCTTCGTACAGCTCTTCGTAACGCGGCAGGTGCGAAGTGGAGCAAGTGGGCGTAAAGGCACCCGGCAGCGAAAACAGCACCACATTTTTACCCTTGAAGATTTCATCGCTGCTCAAATCCTTCCATTCAAAGGGGTTGGGGCCACCCAGGGCCTCGTTTCTCACTCGGGTTTTAAAAACAACATTCGGGACGCGCTTTTCCATTTCATTTCTCCGTTTAGTTTTCCAACTGGTTTGTTTCGGGCGAGAACACCCGTCTCGTTAATCTGTGCAGGCCATTATAGCGATGCATAAAAATCATTAAATTTAATTGTCATGATCATAACAATCGATTTTATAGATTATCAAGAGCGTATTTCCCTAGCCATCGAAAGCGTTAACCTGAGATATAGTGCCTGGGATTCAAGGGAAGCCGCCCACGAATAAACTCGAAGTGCACATGGTAACCAGTGGCATTACCGGTTTTACCCACGGTTCCGATCACGTCGCCCTGCTGCACCCGCTGTCCCTTTTTCACCAGGTTTTTATCGTTGTGCGCATAGAAGGTTTGGATATCCCCAGCGTGCTTGATGATGATCACCTTGCCATACCCGCGTTGCCGTCCGGCAAAATGGACCACGCCGTCGGCCGCTGCCCGGATTGGCGTACCGCGCGGGGCTCGCAGATCAATGCCCTTGTGTCGATTATTCCGGGAACCGAATTCCGACGAGACATCAAAGCGCTGCAGCGGCCATATAAACCGCGCGCCGTCACTGAAAGTATCCGGCACCTTCAGGCTGCCAGCCGGAATCACCAGGCGTTGCCCGATGCTTAATGCGTGGGGGTCGCTAAGATTATTGCGGTATTGCAGCTGTAGCGAGCTCACACCAAAACGCTTGCCAATAGCCGTCAGGGTATCTCCCGAGCGAACCCTGTAATCCCGTTCATGTTGCACCTGGCTATCGACCGGCTTAGTCACACCGGTTACCGAAGTAGGCGTGGCCGTTGCGGCGCAGCCTGCCAGCCATACCGGAACCAATAAGCCCGCTAAAAGGAAAAAACACCGTTTATTCATGATGCTGTTAATGCTTTGCTGCAATGCCCCGCCCACCCATTAAAATATAGAGTAGGACTTTAACAGGCGCCTGTGGTTCGATCACTCTGCGAACCCAGTTGATCCAGATCAGTCCAATTGCTGCCTGTTTAAGGCTATACTGAGCACCCATTGATCATCAGGAAAACGTCGCCTCATGCCTGCACCCGCCCTCACCCTGTGGAACCCTGAACTCATCGCACGCTATGACCTGAGCGGGCCGCGCTACACCTCCTACCCGACCGCGCCCCAGTTCAGCGACAACTTTTCCGAGGATGATTTGAAAGCCGCCATCGAGCGCAGCAATGCCAGCAAGCGCCCGCTCTCCCTGTATTTCCATATCCCCTTTTGCGACACGGTCTGTTATTACTGCGCCTGTAACAAGATCATCACGGCCAACAAGTCACGCGCACGCCCCTACCTGGACCGCCTCGTCAAAGAAATCGAGATGCATGCCGCCCTGTTCGACACCACAAGGCCCGTACAGCAACTGCACTGGGGCGGCGGCACACCGACCTACATCAGTGATGCTGAAAAACGCGAACTGATGACCGCCACCCGAACGCACTTCAACCTGCTCGACGACGACAGCGGCGAATACTCCATCGAAGTGCACCCCGGCCAGATGTACGTGGATACGATTCCGGTGCTACGTGAAATCGGCTTCAACCGTATCAGTATGGGCATTCAGGATTTCGACCCGCACGTACAACAGGCCGTTAACCGTTTTAACAGCGTCGACGAAGTCAGTCAGCTGATGCAGGCAATCCGCCAGGAGGGATTCCACTCGGTCAGCATGGACCTGATCTACGGCCTGCCGAAGCAGACTCTACAGTCACTGGAACGCACCCTGGAGCAAACCATTGCACTGGGGCCGGATCGCCTGTCGCTGTTCAACTACGCGCATATGCCCCACCTGTTCAAGGTGCAGAAACAAATCGACGAGAACCAGCTTCCCGCTCCGCAGGTTAAGCTGCAAATGCTCGAGCTGGCCATCTCGCGCCTCACCGAAGCCGGTTATGTCTACATCGGTATGGACCATTTTGCCAAACCCGATGACGAACTGACCCTGGCCCAGCAACAGGGCACCCTGCAACGCAACTTCCAGGGCTACTCCACGCACGGTGGCTGTGACCTGCTGGCAATGGGGGTTTCATCGATCAGCGCAATCGACAATATCTATGCCCAAAATTTCAAAGACATTAAAGCGTACCAGGCCAGTATTGATGAGGGTAAGCTGCCCGTCAGCAAGGGCTTTATGCTGAATGAGGACGACTTCATTCGCAAAGCCGTCATCAACAAACTGATCTGCCACTTCAAACTCGACTTCAGCGACATCGAGCAGGCATTCAACATTCGCTTCAGCGATTATTTTGCCGATGAGCTGGAGCGCCTGCGCCCCATGGAAAAGGACGACCTCATTAGCCTTGATGCCAGCGGCATTGTCGTCAAGGAAGGCGGCCGCCTGCTGATTCGCAGCATCTGTATGGCCTTTGATGCCTACCTGAAACGCAATACCGAAACACGGTATTCACGAATCATTTAGCCTTAGCCCCCGCCCGGGGCTTGGGCTCGACGCCCGGACAGTGCTAACCTTACGGCACCGTCACTCAACAAGTTTCCGAGGTGCCCGATGAGTCAGGTTGGTGTCATCAAAGAAATCAAGAACAACGAATACCGGGTTGCGCTGACGCCCAGCAGTGCACAGCCGCTCATAAAAGCCGGCCATCAGGTCAAGGTTGAACAGGGCGCGGGCGAAGGCTCCGGGTTTACGGACGATGCCTACCGGGCAGTCGGCTGCCAGTTGGTAAATCGCGAGTCAGCCTGGCAAAGCGACCTGGTTCTCAAGGTCAAAGAACCCCTGCCCGAGGAATACGGTTTTCTCAAACAGCAGCTCCTGTTCACCTTTTTACACCTCGCCGGCGTTGCGCCGGCCCTGACCGGTCAACTACTCAAGGCCGGCACCAGCGCGATCGCCTATGGGACAGTCCGGGACGCCAACGGCAAACTGCCCTTGCTGGCTCCGATGAGCGCGGTGGCCGGCAGCATGGCAGTCAGCGTCGGCAATTATTACCTGGCACGACCAAACGGCGGCAAGGGCATGCTCCTGGGTTCGGCCCTCGACAAACACTATGGCAGGGTCACGATCCTGGGAGATGGGGTCGTCGGACGCCATGCTGCCCAGGCGGCTATCGGACTGGGCGCAAAAACACGGATATTCACCCGCCATGAGGATCGCATCAAAACACTGCAAGCAGCCATCTCCCCCCGCCTCGACGTCAAACTGATCAGCCAGGAAAGCCTGTCCGAAGCCCTGCCGAATACCGACCTGCTGATTGGCGCCGTATTGCACCCGGGCGGTCGGGCGCCCCACCTGATCACAGAAGCGATGGTGGCCGGCATGGAACCCGGCTCGGTAATCGTGGATGTCAGCATTGACCAGGGCGGCTGTATCGAAACCTCACAGCCAACCTCTCACTCTGACCCGGTGTACTCCGTGCACGGCGTCACCCATTACTGCGTGACCAACATGCCCGGCGCCTATCCGAAGGCTTCAACCCTGGCACTCACCCATGCAACCCTCGATTACGTCATGCGTCTGGCTAACCAGGGCATTGAGGCGCTGCGCGAGGACCCATATTTCGCCGAGGGCCTGAATACCTACCGGGGCTACATCACCAACCGGGCTGTTGCCGAAGGCCTCGGCATGCAGCACAGTTTTAAATCGTTCAGCGAGTTATAGCCGCCACACGATCCGTGTCTTATTCGCCATTCAGTTCCGCGTACAGGGCCTGGTACTCGCCCGTTACCTTGTGCCGCGGCAGAAACCGGATCATCGGACTGGAAGCCGAGTGTGACTCCTTGATCTTCACCGAGCTGCTGAGTTTAGCCGTCAATACCCGTTGTCCGTCGGCATTCAGCTCGGCAACCAGTTGCTGCGGCAACCTCGCCCTGGGCTGGTATTGATTGACAATAATACCCTCCACCTGCAACTCGTCGTTGTGATCCAGGGTGATCTCCTGTACGGAATTGAGCAGGCTATAGAGAGCCTGCCGGGAAAAGGCATCGCAATCAAAGGGGATCAGGCACCTTTTGGCAGCAATGAGGGCCGAACGGGAATAAAAATTCAACGCTGGCGGGGTATCGATATACACCGCCTCAAACTCGCTCAGCTCATCCAGCGCCTCGCGCAATTTGTAGATTTTGTAACGGGACTCCAGCTTATCCTGCAGCTCCTCAAGACGGGGGTGTGCCGGAATCACAGCCAGGTTCTCGAAGGGTGTTTCATGCACAAAGGCCTGTGGCGCTTTGTGATACAGCGATAACTGCAGCGTCTGTTCGAAAAGGTCAGCCACATTATTTTCAAACTCGCTGCCCATCCGGCCCGTCAGGTAATGGGTGCTGTTTCCCTGCGGATCCAGGTCGACCAGCAGCGTTTTCACCCCCTGCTCAGCACTGATTGCCGCCAAGTTACAGCTGATCGTGGACTTGCCCACACCGCCCTTTTGATTAAATACAACCCTGCGCATATCTGTGCTCCTGAGTATGACCGCCCGCTTTTCGGGTCTACCAATACAAAAGCAAGATGACAGGAGCATGAAAGCGGCTAACAAAAGATGCTGTAAATACCCGGCGATGGATCAACAGTATTCGGGTATCGCATGAGCAAAGGAGTAATGTTTCTAAGCGCCGAGGTAAGCCGTAAAGCTTTCCTTTAACAGCTCGACTTCAGCTCGACTGGTCAAGCGTTCCGCCAAAGGTATGCGACGCCCCGTGCCACTCACCGCCACAAGTTGGTAAAACACCCTGGTTTTCGAACCCGAGCTCATGGTCGCCCCTTCCTTTATTTCAAGCCGGGCAATATCGGCGGCCGGCATGGTTCGGGTGGTGATGGGATAACCAAACAAAAAACGGCGGGATTTAATCCCTGCTTCCGTCACCTGTACCTGTAACGACTTAACCAGGTAATAAAGCCCGAACAGGGCAATCAGGCTGCCCACCAGGGTAAAGACCACCGGAAAAATCAAAGGCGCACCGCCAAAGCCTGCACCAAGGCCTGCCGCCGCAAAAAACACACCGAACACAACAGACAGGATGCCCAGGCCGGGGCGCTGGAAAGCGGGAAAATAGGCCTGCAAACCGCCGGGAACAGGTTGGATATTAGCGACGGATTCAACGCCCGCCAACGCCGCATCGACGGTGGCGTGATGTTCCTCCGTACCTTCCGGCAGGTCAGCTGACTGGGCACCGGTCCTGAAGACGGGAATCTCGAAACTGCGCGAAAAGTCGGGGCCATCCTGCTCACTGTCAATGATGACACGCCACAGATGATAACTGCTGCCCTTTGTCACATCACTTTCGGGTAAATTATCCGGCACATCAAAGCGAAAACTGAATTCCGCTCCCTGCGCACCGGAACGAACATGGCACACGCCGTCGGTTTGCCATTTCACCTTTTCCTTTCGACTGCGGTTTTTGCCGGAGCCGCTGACATAACTATAAACGCACTGCAGGGCGACGTTGCTCGGGCAATCAGGCCGAAAGGGAATGTTAGTCGCCACACGCCCACCGACATGACCGCCCAACGCCCCGGGAAACGGATCCAGTGTTAAGGGCGTCCGGCCGAACCTCAACCAGTTGCGGGTAGAGTGGATGGCCACCACGATCAATCCCACGCCCACCACAGGGAATAAAAAGGCCAGGCCGGTTAACGGCTCGCGCAGGGTTTTCTGCCAGATTTCCTCGGCACTAAACAGCATCGGCGAGCTGATCAGGTTCCAGAACAGCGCAAACCCCCACAGCACATAATGCTGCAACCTGGCGCCGGAAAGGATTTGATTATCCGACCATTTCTTTTCGCGCAACCAGGGTTGCTCATCCATCATTATTCAAGGCTTTCCTTCGGTGACGGGTACGCTCAAGCGGCATACCAAAGTATGGCAAAATAATGGCAGCCGGTGCCGGCAATCACAAACAAATGCCAGACAAAATGGCCGTATTTGATCACCGAGTCGGTGGCGAAGAAAGCCACCCCCAGGGTATAAAAAAGCCCGCCGGAGACCAGCCAGAGGAGACCGGCAGTGGGCACCCGTTCAATCATCGGCTCAATGGCAATGACCACCAGCCATCCCATCAGCAGATACAGGCAGGTAAACAACAGGGGATAGGCGGTTTTATAAATCGATTTCAAGGTCACACCGATGGCCGCCAGCCCCCACACCACTCCAAAAATGGACCACCCCCAAACACCGTTCAGCACCCCCAGCGTAAAGGGCGTGTAGGTGCCGGCAATTAACAGGAAAATGGCCGAGTGATCGATATTTCTTAGCACCTTCTTTAGCCTGCCTTTGGGCACCGCATGGTAAAGCGTGGACGCCAGGTAAAGAAAGATCATGGTCGCCGAAAAGATGCTCACACCGACCAGGAACCTGGCATTCTGCTGCTGCGCGGCATAAATAATCATGACGGGCGTACCGAATATGGCAATCAGTAAGCCCAAGCCATGACTGAAGGTATTGGCAATTTCCTCGCCGTTGCTCTGTTCCCGGTAAGGAAATATCTTCTGTAACCGCCTGATAAGGTCCAGCAAGCCGCTGCTCTCTTTGTTGTTTTTGTTCGCTTTTACTATCCAGTTTATAACGGAAATCCGTTCTGTGCCGAAGGAAACTCGACAAACCTGTTTTCCCGTGCCCGTAAAGGCATTTAACAAGCCGCAGCCATAGGAGTAGTATTGGCAAGTAGTTGCCCGTTTCTGGCAGGAAAGTGAATGCCATCACTTTTGACAGGAGCAGCACATGGAGTTTTTTGATACCGGCAATCTTTTCATGTGGCGCGCGGCGGAACGACTGATTGCCCTTTTCATCGGCGCCATTTCCATCTACTTCGGCTACCTGCTGTTCACCTCGCTTCGCGAGTTCAAATCTGACGGCGAGGGCAAGGTAGAGTTGCCGGGGGGCGTATCCATCTATGTCAGCCGAGTCGGGCCCGGTATTTTTTTCGCGCTGTTCGGCACAGCCATTGTGGCCTTTTCCATACTCAACCCCGCCAAAGTAAATAACCCGCCAGCAGCAGAGGCTACGCCAGCTGCCGACAATTTCTCTGCCTCCTATGTCGGAGCCCAGAGCAACAGTGAGGTGTTCGACGCGGAGCGCGGGCGTACCCTGCGCGACCTGGACACACTCAAACAACTGGACACAGCCCTGGCCTCTGCCAGCAACGGCCAGCCAATGCTGTCCGATGCCGACCTTAACCGGCTACGAATTGCCCTCCCCCACATACGCCAAATGCTGATGTTATCGGTCTGGGACAGTGAGAAATGGGGGGATCAGCAGGCCTTTCTGGACTGGGTTCACAATGGCGACCCGGCGTCACCGCCCGCCACTTTAAGCGAAGCGGCTCGTCAGCATTTAAACCTGGACTGAAGGGAGTAACGTTATGCGTCTATCTGTCCTGCTTCTGCTGCTTGGCCTGGCGCTACAACCAGCCACAGCGGCCAGTCTCGCCTCCCTCTACACCACCCAATACCTGCAGGAGCGCCATGACCGCTACGAACCGGCGTTACGTTCGAACTTTAATCGCCTGGTGTTAGGTTCGCTAACCCCGCAGGAACGCGCCCAAATCGGCCAGGTTCGCCTTGAATTACCCCTGCGCGCCCCCGGAGATGCCGCGGGCGACCCGATGACCTTTTACGCCAAAAACCAGTCAGTGGTGATACCCATCCAGTCGGTCAAGTTTCTTGATGATCTCTCCCTCGCCTGGGGTTATGCCTGGGCAAAGGGCAAAAGCCTTGAGAATGTCACCGATTATGTCGCCATGCTCAAATACCAGAAACCGCCTCCCGGAGGCTTCCCGCCGCCCCTGCAGGCACTGGGCATTCCCAGCGATATCTGGAAGCAGGATGCCAAAATTGATGATGTCTCGCAGAAAATATTGAAATCGGCGGTGGTATGGATCATGGCCCACGAAGTCGCCCACCTGCTATACCGGCACCCCGGTTATGGTCCGCATGTTCCGGCTAAACAGGCGCAGGCCAACGAAGCCCAGGCGGATCATTTCGCCAATGAAATCATGCGCCGTATTGGCGTTGCACCGGGAGGCATGGCCAATTTCTTTATTGCCATGGCGCATTGGTCGGCAAACCGGGGCGACTTTGCTTCCGACGAAAAATGGCAAACGTTCCTCGCCGAACAGTCAACACACCCCTTTACCGCCGCGCGTATGCGAGCACTTGCAGCCGACCTGCGCAAAAACCCGGCGGATTTCAGCGTAGAAGCGACAGACGCCCAAACCGGGGCACAAAGTGTGCTGTACATCGCCAGCCAAATCGATACGGTTGCTGACATCCTTGAAGACCCGCAGGTACAACGCAGTATCGCCGCCAAGGCCAAGGCCATCACCCTCGACTCCCTGAGTTACCGGGCAAAAGCGCCGGCAGTTGCCAGTGGAGACTTCTCCGGGGAATTCTTCGGCGTCTTTGAACATTTTCTTCCCGCAGGCGACAGCGAAGAACTCGATCTGGCGCTAAGCCTTACCCGCTCAGGCGCACGTGTCACAGGTTATTTCGATTTCGGCCTGGGTGCCGGCAGCATTGAGGGCTTTGTCAGCGGGAAACAGCTGCGTTTCGAGTGGGTCTGGGGGAGCGCCTTTGGTCAGGGCGTACTGACCATGGAACAAAGCAACCTCAAGGGAACCTTGGGCTATGAAGGCTCGGACAGTAATGCCGGCCGCTGGCAAGTCGTACCACAATAGCAAATTAACCGGGGCAGTATTCCCGCACCTTCGTATAACCTTGGGCGAACACGTAACGCGCTACGCTTACCGCAAAAACCGCCGTTTTTTCATCACCCAGCAGCTTTTCAAGCGATGGATTCCGGACCAGCAATTTGGCGATCGCCCCCTGGCGTACGGTGCCGTCAAGCAGCCGTGCTTCACCGGTGGCATTCAACGCCATGCCTTCGACATGATCCCTGTTATTACCGGTGCGATTATCCCAGAGCAGGGAAACCCGGGGCTGGTTCAGCATATTGCTGACTTTACGGGTATCGGCGTAGGAAGCCAGGTAAATGTCCGCCAGGTCATCGCTAAAAGCATAGGCCATCAGGTGCAAACAGGGCTGTTCGCCGTCCAGCGTAGCCAGCACTCCTTGGACCTGGGCAGTCAAAAGTGCATTGATTTCCTTTGAAAGCGCTGCGTTTGACAAACAATCCTCCTGGCTTTCGCCTTCCGGGCTCCTAGTAATGATTGCGTTTTTTCTTTTCCCCGGCGGTCTAGGGGCCAGAAAAGTGATGACACCCCAATGACGACAAGCACAACGGCGAGGTTCAATTTACCAAACAAATAAACCGGCTCAATGGTTTTATACATCTCACAGACAATAAGAACGATGCCGCTCAACACAAACAAAAAGGCTACGCCCAGCATCGCAAGCTGCGTTTTTCTCGATCCTTTTATCATCACAACAGTTTCCACATGGGCAAATGTTTCCCGCCAATAAAAAACCCCTGGCAACAGGGGTTTTCATGAACAACAGATATCCTAGATCCAGCCCGGCTTAAAACGGAATATCATCGTCGAAATCATCAAACCCGCCCGGCGCCGGTTGCGGCTGGGCCGCAGGCTGTTGCGGAGCCATACCTTGCTGTGGCGCTGTATTTTGCTGAGGTGCAGACTGCTGGTATTGGCCGCCACCGAAGCTATCGCCAGCGCCTCGGCTGTCAAGCATCTGCATTTCACTGGCCACAATCTCCGTGGTGTAACGGTCCTGCCCGTCCTGGCCCTGCCACTTGCGGGTACGCAGCGAACCTTCCACATAAATTTTTGAGCCTTTGCGCAGGTATTCGCCGGCAATTTCGCCCAACCGGTTGAAGAAGACCACCCGATGCCACTCGGTACGCTCCTGTTGTTGGCCGGTTTGCTTGTCTTTCCAGGTTTCGGAAGTCGCCAACGTCACATTGGTTACCGCGCCACCCGAGGGTAAATAACGGGTTTCGGGATCCTGCCCCAGGTTACCCACCAGAATTACTTTGTTAACACCTCGTGAGGCCATCTTTCACTCCTGCTACGATGCCGGAGGGCATCAAAAAAACAATTGAACGGACAGCGATAGTAGCAGATTCGGCACGTCGTTCAAACCAAAGCAACCGCAGCCTTAGTTGTAAAACTTCGCGGCTCCCGGCGGTTGCTTGCGAAAGCGTTTATACTCCCACTGGTACTGGCTCGGACACGCATTCACGCAGTGTTCGACGCTGCGATTCATCGCCGCCAGCGAAACACGCGGGTCTGCGCTGTAAAGCTCGGCATCCGGCGTTTCGAAGACCATCTCAAAACCACCTCCGGTTCGCATCGCATACCC
Source organism: Pseudomonadales bacterium (assembly GCA_041395865.1). Taxonomy (GTDB): domain Bacteria; phylum Pseudomonadota; class Gammaproteobacteria; order Pseudomonadales; family IMCC2047; genus IMCC2047. The sequence goes on along the minus strand of JAWKZQ010000007.1, from coordinate 122,833 downwards.
CATCAACACACGGCAACCGGTGCGTTGAACCAACCCGTGCACAAGGGTCATGGTAAGTGCCGGCATACCGAAGAAAGGCGCAAACTCACCCGCTTCATCAGCCGGGACCTGGTCGGGCAGAATAATCGTCGTCCCTCCTGACTTAAGCGCCTTCAGCAACGCCATTACGCCCTTGTTGCTGGTTGGCACCAGCCTTGCCCCTTCACGCTCGCGGGAGCGCCGGATCAAGGCTTCCAGCTCAGCCTGTTTGGGGGGCTGGTAAAGGGCCGTCATGTCGGTAACGCGCGCAATAAAGGGCCCGAAAATTTCCCAGTTACCCAGGTGCGGCAACAGAATAATCAGCCCTTTTTCCTCGGCCAGGGCTTCATCGAGTAAATGGCGGTTGCGAATCTCGGTAATGTGCCTTTCCAGCCAGCCATAGGGCTTTACCCAGATCTGCGGAATTTCGGCAGCAGTCCGCCCGGTTTCAAGCAAACTCTGTCTAATCAGCAAGTCGCGCTGCGCCTCCGTCAAATCGGGAAAACAGCGCTCGATATTAAGGCGAGTGGTACGGGCCAGCTGGGTATTCAGCACAGCATTCAGCCAACCCACCAGGCTACCCAGGCTCCGCCCTGCGGACAGGGGCAGTCGCCCCAGCAACTGAACAAAGCAACGCAGGAAGCGTCCTTTCATGCTTGAACCTGTCTGTAACATGGACCTTAACTGTTATCGACCAAATAAAGGGCTGGCGAACCTGACGGAGCCCTCGGGCAATCCGCCAAACAGGGCAAGCCTATACGCCCCTTTGCGAAATAAAAAGACAGCGGCCATAAATTTCCGCTAAAAAAGCCCAATCCGCCGTCGCCCCTTTGTCTGCGAAGCCCAATAGACGGTATAATTGCGCCTTTTGTATTTTTGCAACGGAACACATGGATAGCATTCAGCTTCGCGGTGCCCGCACCCACAATCTAAAGAACATCGACCTGGACATCCCGCGCGATAAACTGGTCGTCATTACCGGCTTATCAGGCTCCGGCAAATCCTCGCTGGCTTTCGATACACTCTATGCAGAAGGCCAACGCCGCTACGTCGAGTCCCTATCCACCTACGCACGCCAGTTTTTGTCGATGATGGAAAAGCCGGATGTGGATCACATCGAGGGGCTTTCGCCGGCCATTTCCATCGAGCAAAAGGCAACCTCTCACAACCCCAGATCCACCGTGGGCACCATTACCGAAATCTATGATTATCTGCGCCTTCTCTTTGCCCGCGCCGGTGAACCGCGCTGCCCTGAACACGGCAAACCACTACAGGCCCAGGAAATCAGCCAGATGGTGGACCAGGTCTTAGCGCTGCCCGAAGGCAGTAAGCTGATGATGCTGGCGCCCATGGTGCAGGGTCGCAAAGGCGAACACCAACACCTGTTCAATGAATTGCGCTCGCAGGGTTTTATCCGGGTACGTATCGATGGCATCGTGGTCGATCTTGACAGCCTACCGGAGCTGGATAAAAACAAGAAGCACACCATTGAAGCGGTTGTGGATCGTTTCAAGGTGCGCCCGGATCTCGAACTACGACTGGCGGAGTCCTTCGAAACCAGCCTGACATTGAGCGACGGCACGGCCATGGTCATGCCAATGGAGGGAGAAGAAGCTAACGAAGAACTGACGCTGCTCTTTTCTTCCAGATTTGCCTGCCCGGTCTGCGGCCACAGCATCTCTGAACTGGAACCGCGCCTGTTCTCCTTCAATAACCCGGCCGGCGCCTGCGGCACCTGTGACGGGCTGGGAGTCCATCAGTTTTTTGATCACGAACGGGTTGTCGCTCACCCCGGTCACAAGCTGGCCGAAGGCGCGATCCGTGGCTGGGACCGCCGTAACGCCTACTATTTCCAGATGCTGTCCAGCGTTGCCGCGCACTTTGACTTTGATATCAACACGCCTTTCAACGAACTGCCGGAATCGGCGCAACGCATTATTCTGTTTGGCAGCGGCAAGGAAAAAATCCCCTTCAACTACCTGAGCGAACGCGGCGACATCATCACCAAGGAGCATGCCTTCGAGGGCGTCATTCCCAATATGACACGCCGCTACCATGCCACTGAATCCCAAATGGTGCGCGAAGAGCTGGCCAAATACCTCACCGAAGCGCCCTGCCCCTCCTGTGACGGTTCGCGGCTGCGCATTGAGGCCCGCAATGTTTTCATTGAGGAAAACAACCTGCCCACCCTGAGCCGCCTGCCCGTCGGCGAGGCTAAACGTTACTTTGAGCAGCTCACCCTGCCGGGGCGACGCGGCGAAGTGGCCGAAAAAATCCTCAAGGAAATTCGCCTGCGCCTCTCTTTCCTGGTTAACGTGGGTCTTGATTACCTGACGCTGGATCGCAGCGCCGACACCCTGTCCGGTGGCGAAGCCCAGCGTATTCGCCTGGCCAGCCAGATTGGCGCCGGCCTGATGGGCGTCATGTACGTGCTCGATGAGCCCTCAATCGGCCTTCACCAGCGCGACAACGAACGCCTGCTGGCGACCCTGTTTCACCTGCGCGACCTGGGCAATACGGTTATCGTCGTTGAGCATGACGAGGATGCCATTCGCCAGGCCGACCACGTTATCGACATCGGCCCCGGCGCCGGCGTACATGGCGGCGAAGTTGTCGCCCAGGGCACGCCGTCCCAGATCGCCCGGTCAAAAACCTCAATTACCGGCCAGTTTTTATCGGGCAAGCGCGGTATCGAAATTCCGCAACGCACCCCCATGGATCCCGACCGCGTCTTGCAATTGGAAGGAGCAACCGGCAACAACCTGAAAGACGTCACACTGGAAATCCCCGTCGGCCTGATGACCTGTATCACCGGTGTATCCGGATCGGGCAAATCGACGCTGATCAACAATACCCTGTACCCATTGGCTGCTACCGCGCTGAACGGGGCGACAACCCTGAAGGCGGCGCCTCACGGCGCAATCAAAGGCCTGGAGCAGTTCGACAAAGTCGTGGACATCGACCAAAGCCCCATTGGCCGGACCCCGCGTTCCAACCCCGCGACCTATACAGGCCTGTTCACACCGATTCGCGAACTGTTCGCCGCCACCCAGGAAGCCCGCTCGCGCGGCTATAAACCCGGCCGTTTCAGCTTCAACGTCAAAGGCGGCCGCTGCGAAACCTGCCAGGGCGACGGCCTGATTAAAGTGGAGATGCATTTCCTGCCGGACATTTATGTGCCCTGCGATGTCTGCAAGGGCAAGCGCTACAACCGTGAAACGCTGGAAGTCAAATACAAGGGCAAGAGCATTCACGAAGTGCTGGATATGACGATCGAAGAGGCGCACGACTTTTTCAGCGCGGTACCGGCCCTGCATCGCAAACTGCAAACCCTGATTGATGTCGGGCTCGCCTACGTGCGACTGGGCCAGAGCGCCACTACGCTGTCGGGCGGCGAAGCCCAGCGTGTAAAACTATCGCGCGAACTATCCAAACGCGACACCGGCAGTACCCTGTACATTCTTGACGAGCCCACCACAGGCCTGCACTTCCACGATGTTGAGCAGCTTCTCTCTGTGCTGCACCGACTAAGGGATCACGGCAATACGGTGGTGGTTATCGAGCACAACCTGGACGTGGTTAAAACGGCCGACTGGCTGGTGGACCTGGGCCCCGAGGGTGGTGATGAAGGCGGTTATATTATCGCCACCGGCACACCCGAACAGGTGGCCGAAGTGCAGCGTTCGCACACCGGACGCTTCCTGGGGCCCATGTTAAAAACCGGCCTGGAGGCCTCAGCCTGACACAACCCTCCGCCTACGCGGGAGGGTTATCCCACACCCCGTAATAACGGCTACTGCCGAGCCAGCCGCACATTTTCCGTTGTGCAGGACGATGTGGAACGTAGCGGGTTGATATCCAGGCCACCGCGGCGCACATACCGCGCATACACGGTAAGCTCGCGTGGCGCACACTGTTGAAGCAGATCAACAAAAATCGTTTCGACGCACTGCTCATGGAAACCCGAGTGCTCGCGGAAGGATACCAGGTACTTCAGCAAGCCCTCGCGACACACCGGCTGGCCGGTATATGCAATACTCACACTGCCCCAGTCCGGCTGTCCGGTTACCGGGCAGTTTGAGCGCAGCAAATCACTGTAAAGCACTTCGCTCACTTCCTCGCCCCCTGTGACCCTCAGGAGCGATGCGTTGACATCGTAATCCGTGATTTCCACATCCTGTTCGTCCAGGCAGTGCCCCTCAAAACCCGGTTGAATGTGTTGCGCCTCACCAACCTTTCTCAGCACGACTTCAACGGTTCCCCCCGCGCACTCCGACAAATCTGCCGTCAAGCGCTGCTGCACCTGCGACCAATTATCAAAACGCGTCTGGTTATAGGAGTTGAGGTAAAGCTTGAAAGACTTTGATTCGATCAGGTTGGGCGAGGCTGCCGGTACGCGAAACTCACCGATTGCAACCTGTGGCAGGCCCCGGCTATTGAGCCAGGACATTTCATAGGCATTCCAGATGTCATAGCCCTGAAACGGGCTGGCAGTCAGCCCTTTGGCTTGCCACACATTGGCCCGTGGCACCGGGTATAACAATTCGGGGGTGTATTCACTGATATACCCGACCTCTTTACCTAGAGGCGAGTGTTCAACACTGCTGGACATAACAACGTCTTTCCGGAAGGAGTTAAAAGTCCGATTTTAGCACAGCGCCCCAAGAGTTCCGACCACTCAAGCGGGCCTGTTCCGTGTTGACTCGGTAGGTGCGATCCCTAATAATAGCGAACTTTGTTTTCAAACCGCGCCCAGACAAACTCTGGCCGCGCTGTCAGCAGCCTGGAGGGCTGCTATCAGCCACCCGGCAAATCCCGAATGTAGAGGACTAACAAGAATGAGCAAACCAAAGGTTATCGTCACCCGCAGGTGGCCAGAGCAAGTCGAAAACCGTTTGAAAGAACTGTTCGACGTGCAGCTGAACGAATCAGACGTTCCAATGACGACCGCTGAACTGCAGGAAGCACTGCGCAACTGTGACGCTTTGTGCCCGACTGTCTCCGACAGCATCAACGCGGAAGTCCTGGGTGCCGACGGCATCACTGCCAAGATTCTGGGCAACTACGGCGTTGGCTTCAATCACATAGACCTGGAAGCCGCCAAAGCAGCGGGCTTAAAAGTATCCAACACGCCGGAAGTCCTGACCGACTGTACCGCTGACACTGCCATGACCCTGATGATGATGGTTGCCCGCCGCGCGGCTGAAGGCGACCAACACGTGCGCACCAAGGCCTGGACCGGCTGGCGTCCAACGCACATGATGGGCACCAAAGTAACCGGCAAAACACTGGGCCTGATCGGTTTCGGCCGCATCTCCCAGGCAATGGCGCACAAAGCCCACTTCGGTTTTGGCATGAAGATCCTGTTCTCCGACCCGTATCCGCCTGCCAAGGAAATCATCAACAAGTTTGGCGCGGAAGAGTGCACCTTTGATGAAGTACTGGAGCGTTCCGATTTCGTGGCCCTGCACTGCCCAGGCGGCGCAGCCACCTACCACCTGATCGATGCGGCAGCCCTGAAAAAAATGCAGCCCCATGCATTCCTGATCAACTCTGCACGCGGCGACGTGATTGACCCCGACGCACTGATCGCAGCGCTGAAAGACGGCACCATTGCCGGCGCCGGCCTGGACGTGTTCGAAGGCGAGCCGAATGTGCCTGACGAGCTGATCGCACTGGAAAATACGGTTCTGCTGCCGCACCTGGGTAGCGCAACGATAGAAACTCGTGTTGCCATGGGTATGCGCGTTATCGAGAACCTGGTAGCCTTCTTTGACGGCAAGCCACTGCGCGACCAAGTGGTATAAGCCACCTGCACTTACCAAAAAGCCGGCCTCTGTGCCGGCTTTTTTAATGCGCAGAAAAAGCCGCCAAACCAAAAAAAACTATCATCAAAATCAATAATTTCGTATCATAGCCGACCGCGACCGGACCGATGTCCTTGTCGCCTGGCTTCGTTTTAAGCTTCCAGCACGCATCAACAGCGGGGTATGCGCGTTTGGAGAAACGGCCAGCCATAGCTAAAAGACAACCCCCGAGCAAAACGCGCGATAGATTTATGGTGACATTAACAGCTACAACCCGTTCGCTTCTGAAGCGGCTGCAAAAAACACAGCCCCAGCAGTGTGTCACCTCAAACACCCGCTCCTAGTCATTCGCTATAGCCCCAAAAGAATTCTGAGTTTCATTCAATTTTCAATTTAAATTAACGAGGAGTAGTACTAATGAGCTTCACTCAACCAGAACAAGCACGCCCTCGCCTGCAACGCAGCGAGCTAGCCGTACCAGGCTCCAACATGAAGATGATGGAAAAAGCGTCAGACAGCAATGCTGACTTCGTATTCCTGGACTGTGAAGACGCGGTAATCCCTGCAGATAAGCCGCAGGCACGTAAAAACATCATCGAAGCACTGAAAAACTTCGGCTGGCGCGAAAAGGGTAAAACCGTTTCTGTGCGCATCAACAGCCTGGACACACACTTCATGTACCGCGACGTTGTTGACATCGTTGAGCAGGCCGGCCAGTACGTTGACACTATCCTGATCCCTAAAGTAGGTAAAGCAGCTGACGTATACATGGTTGACTGCATGCTGACTCAAATCGAAGACGCGATGGACTTCGGCGATCACAAAATCGGCATCGAATGCCTGATCGAAACGGCCATGGGCATGGCGAACGTTGAAGAAATCGCTCAATCCAGCCCTCGCCTGGAAGCACTACACTTCGGTGTAGCTGACTACGCAGCAAGCTGCCGCGCACGCACCGTTGTTATCGGCGGCCTGCACCCTGATTACCCAGGCGACCAATGGCACGCCTCTATCCAGCGTATGCTGGTTGCCTGTCGCGCTTACGGCCTGCGTCCTATCGACGGTCCTTTCGGCGACTTCAGCGATCCAGAAGCTTACCGCGCTGCCGCTAAACGTGTTGCCGCTATGGGCTTTGAAGGCAAATGGGCGATCCACCCAAGCCAAATCGACCTGGCTAACGAAGTAATGTCTCCACCGCAAGCTGAAATCGATCGCGCTTACCGCGTTCTGGAAGTTCTGGAAGAAGCGGCCGCACAAGGCGCTGGTGCAGCACAACTAGACGGCAAAATGATCGATATCGCGTCCGAGCGCATGGCTCGTAACGTGGTTCGCCAAGCCGAACAGATCAAAGCTAAAGCCAAAAGTTAATCTTTAGAGGAATAACAATGGATATTCATGAGTATCAAGCAAAAGAAATTCTGAACGACTACGGCGTTCAAACCCTGCCAGGTGGCTTGGCTTACAGCCCAGAGCAGGCTGTCTACCAAGCCAAAGAAATCGGCGGTGATCTGTGGGTTGTTAAAGCCCAGATTCACTCCGGCGCACGTGGTAAAGCGGGCGGCATTAAAGTGTGTAAGACTGAGGATGAAGTCGAGAAAGCCGCTGAAGAGCTGCTGGGCAAACGTCTGGTGACACACCAAACAGGCCCTGCGGGCAAAGTGTGTAACCGTCTGTACATCGAAAGCGGCGCTGACATCCAGCGTGAAATTTACCTGGCCTTTGTTCTGGACCGTGGTAAAGAGCAAGTTGCCGTTATCGCCTCTGCTGAAGGCGGTATGGACATCGAAGAAATCGCTGAAACCAATCCAGACTCCATCGTGCGCGAGCAGGTTGAGCCAGCGGTTGGTATGCAGTCTTTCCAGGCGCGTCGCATCGCTTGCAAACTGGGCATCGAAAAATCCATGCTGAGCCAGGCTGTGACTACCATCATGGGTTGCTACCGTGCGTTCACTGAGCTGGACTGCAACATGGTTGAGATTAACCCACTGGTTATCACTGGCGACCATCGCATCATTGCACTGGACGCGAAGGTTTCCTTCGACGCTAACGCCCTGTTCCGCCACCCACAAATTGCGGAACTGCGTGACAAAACTCAGGAAGACCCTCGTGAAATGGCAGCTTCCGACCGCGGCCTGAACTACATCGGCCTGGACGGCAACATTGGCTGTCTGATTAACGGTGCGGGCCTGGCGATGGGTACCATGGACATGATCCAGCACGCTGGTGGCGAGCCTGCCAACTTCCTGGACATCGGTGGTGGCGCTAACCCAGAGCGTGTAGCGAAAGCCTTCAACCTGGTATTGGCTGATGAAGGCGTTGACGCCATGCTGGTCAACATCTTTGCCGGTATTAACCGTTGCGACTGGATCGCTGAAGGTGTTGTTGAAGCAGTTAAAAACATCGACATGAAGGTTCCTCTGGTTGTTCGCCTGTCCGGCACCAACGTTGACAAGGGCATGGAAATTATCAAAAACAGCGGTCTGCCAATCATCATGGCTTACTCTCTGTCTGAAGCCGCTGAGAAGGCTGTTGAAGCTGCTAACGAACACGCAAAAAAGAAAGGTGCTAACTAATGGCGATTTTAATTACTGACAAATCTCGAGTGATCGTTCAGGGTTTCACTGGCAAGATCGCTACATTCCACGCTGAAGACATGATGAGCTACGGCACCAACATCGTTGGCGGTACTACGCCAGGCCGTGGTGGTGAAACTCACCTGGGCAAGCCTGTTTTTGATACGGTTAAAGACGCTGTTGACCAGGAAGGCGCTGATGCAAGCATCATCTTCGTACCTGGCCCATTCGCGGCTGACGCCATCATGGAAGCGGCCGAAGCTGGCATCAAATTCTGTGTTGCGATCACCGACGGCATCCCTGCTCAGGACATGATCCGCGTTAAGCGTTACATGAAGGCCTTCAGCAAAGAAAGCAAGATGGTTCTGACTGGTCCTAACTGTGCCGGCTCCATCAGCCCAGGCAAAGCGATGCTGGGTATTATGCCAAGCCACATCTACACGCCAGGTCGTGTTGGTGTTATCGGTCGTTCCGGCACACTGGGTTATGAAGCAGCGGTACAGATGGCTGATCACGGCATTGGTATCTCCACCTCTATCGGTATCGGTGGCGACCCCATCAACGGTTCTGCCTTTATTGATCACCTGAAACTGTTCAACGATGACCCTGAAACCGACGCCATCCTGATGATCGGCGAGATCGGTGGTCCTCAGGAAGCAGAAGCGGCTCAGTGGGCTAAAGACAACTGCAGCAAGCCAGTTATCGCCTACATCGCAGGCCTGACGGCTCCTAAAGGTCGTCGCATGGGCCACGCAGGTGCAATCGTTTCATCTTCTGGCGAATCTGCTGCCGAGAAGGTTGAAATTCTGCGCTCTTGCAACGTTTCTGTTGCTGTACGTCCTTCAGACATCGGCACAACAGTTGCTGATGCACTGAAAAAGGCTTAATTGCCTGTCTGCCTGACCGCATGGCCAGGCAGAACCTAAACGCCAGTTCCTTTGCACTAAGGTTAGGGTTATAGTTAGCACCCTTTCCCAGGCGCCGGAGCTGGCGTTTTTTTATGGCCTAAAATTTATCTTTTGTAGACAGGTAACCGGAATGACTCAAAATCAAATCCCAAGCGCCGAATTGATTGATAACGGCTCAGTCATTGATGCAAATGACCTAGAGAGCAGCGCAATCCTGCACACTGAGGACATGGTTGAATTCATGGATACTCAGTTGCGCACCGTACTGAAAAAGCGCTGCCCACATATCATCCCCATCATGGATGGCGAACTTGATATTCCAAGCAGCACCCGACAGTTAAGCGAAGTTCTCGAAGCCTGGGGTATCTGGTTCCAGCTACTGGCGATTGTTGAAGAAAACGCCGGCATGCGTGACCGCCGTATGACCGAAAAGGCGCTCGGCGCCGAAGGCGTTAAAGGCTCCTTTGCCAATGTCTTCGCCAACGCCGCAAAAGCAGGCGTCAGCGCCAAGCAGATTCAAGCACTGCTGGATGATGCTTACATTTGCCCCACCATCACAGCACACCCTACGGAAGCCAAGCGCATTACCGTACTGGAGATTCACCGTCGTATTTATGTACTGCTGTATCGCCTGGAAGCGCCTCGCTGGACCGACCGCGAGCGCCTTGCCATTGAACAAGAGCTGCGTAACGAAATCGACCTGCTTTGGCTCACCGGCGAACTGCGCCGCGAAAAGCCCTCCGTCGCCCAAGAGGTTGACTGGGGCCTGCACTTTTTCGAACAGGCCCTGTTCGAGCGTATTCCCGAGCTGACCGGTCACCTGGAATGGTCCCTGGCCAACTACTACCCGGAAGATAAATTTAATATCAAACCCTTCTTCAAATGGGGTTCCTGGATCGGTGGCGACCGCGACGGCAACCCCTTCGTCACCAATGATGTGACACGTGCAGCCCTGCTGCGTAGTCGGGAATTTATTCTCAACCACTACCAGAAGCGCCTCAAGGATATTCTTCATAAAATCAGTATCGCTCAAAAAGGCATCAAACTGTCAGAAGATTACCTTAACGCACTTCAGGGTTTACTCAAGGAAACCGCACAGGAAGAAAGCCTGCCGGCCCGCAACCCTGGCGAGGTATTTCGTCAATACGCGGCCTGCATGCGCCTGAAAATGATCAACACCATCAAGGTGCAAAAGGGCGAGCAAAGCCACGGCGGTTATTATGAAGCCCCTACCGACTTCCTGAACGATTTACGGGTAATGGAAAACGGCCTGATCGCCGCCGACTGCGAAAACATGGCAAATGCCATGATCAAACCTCTTCGCCAGGAGGCTGAAACATTCAGCTTCAGCGCCGTGAGACTTGATCTCAGGGAGAATTCAACCACGACCAACAACACGCTTGCAGCGATCTGGTGCGAGCTGAACGGTAGCGATCAGGCTCCCGATCCGACCAGCAAAGAATGGCGTGAATGGCTCAACAGCCAGCTGGCCGAGCCCCTGAACGGTCTTCCTGAATTTAAAACCCTCGATGAGTCAGCCAACTCAACCCTTGGCTTGTTCCGCCTCATCGGCGAGACCTGGAAAAAGCTCGACAGAGAAGCCTTCGGCTATTTTATTTTGAGCATGACGCAGTCTGTGAACGACATTTTAGGTATCTACCTGCTGGCCAAGTTCGGTGGTCTGTTTGCCGACAAAGAGGGGGTTGGCACCTGTAACCTGCCGATTATGCCTCTCTTTGAAACCATCGAAGACTTGCAGAACGCCCCTGGCATCATGAAGGAGCTTTTCAATATCCCCCTGATTCGCCACTCCATCCTCAATGGTCATGGCGCCCAGGAAGTCATGATTGGCTATTCCGACTCGAACAAGGACGGCGGCTTCTTTACCTCCAACTGGGAGCTCAGCAAAGCCCAGTCACGCTTGTCCAAAACGGGCGAAGAATGTGGCATTCCCATCTCCTTCTTCCATGGCAGAGGCGGCTCAGTCAGCCGTGGTGGCGCGCCGACAGGCATGGCGATCGGCTCGCAGCCCGCAGGCTCCGTTAACGGCCGCCTGCGGATCACCGAACAGGGTGAGGTTGTCTCCTCAAAATACGCTAACGAAGGGACCGCCTGTTATCAAATGGAGCTCCTGGCTGCAAGCGTGTTCGAGCACACCCTCAAAGCCGACGAAGAGGCCGAGAAACAGACCGAATACCTTGAACCGATGGAAGCCCTTTCCAGCCTCGCTTACGCCGCATACCGCAAGTTTGCGGAGGTCGACGGCCTGTTTGACTACTACCAGTCTGCCAGTCCTGTCGAGGAGCTTTCACTGCTCAAGATCGGCTCCCGCCCTGCGCGTCGTTTCGGTGCTAAAACCCTTAACGACCTGAGAGCCATCCCCTGGGTGTTTGCCTGGACACAGAACCGGCACATGACACCCGGCTGGTACGGTGTTGGTACAGCCATTGAGAGCTTCCTTAAGATCCGCGGCGATGACGGTCTCGAACTGCTTAAGGAAATGTATCAGGAGTCACCGCTGTTCAAGCTGATCATCAACGAAGTCCAGAAAACCCTCTGTTTCGTTGATTACCACGTCGCCAGCGATTATGCCGACCTGGTAGAGAACGAGACGGTCCGGAACACTGTCTTTGGTATGTTCAAGAAGGAATATTTCCTGACGCTGGACATGATCAAAGAAGTGGTTGGCAACGTCCCAGTGGATGATATGTACCCCGCCTTTGCACGCAAATTGTGGCGCCGCAACCTGATCCTGCGCCGCGTTGGGCGCGAGCAGGTTAAGCTGGTCCAACGTTTCCGCTGCGAAGAGTCCGGCAATAAGAAGGAAGACTTGATTCCTCTCTTACTATCAATCAACTGCGTTTCTGCCGCGCTTGGCTGGACAGGCTAAACAGCGCACAGCAAAAAGGGCAGGTTAATCCTGCCCTTTTTTATTCCCGATAGGAATTTGAACGATCCGACCTGCAAAGCAATGTTTGCAGGCAAAAAAAAGCCGGGCAATTTAGCCCGGCTTTTTTATATAGCGCTTGTTACTCGTCGTCAGCCTCTTCGAAGGATGCAGGACGGTCAACCAGCTCGATGTAAGCCATTGGCGCTTTGTCGCCAGCACGGAATCCGCATTTAAGGATACGTGTGTAACCACCTGGGCGGCCTTCATAGCGAGGACCGATTTCAGCGAATAACTTACCAACCAGATCCTTGTTACGCAGACGGCTGAAGGCTATGCGGCGGTTTGCAACAGAGTCCTGCTTAGCCAGAGTGATCAGTGGCTCAGCAACACGGCGCAGTTCTTTTGCTTTTGGCAGTGTCGTTTTGATAACCTCATGGTCCAGCAGAGATGCCGCCATATTGCGGAACATAGCCTGACGGTGAGAGCTGTTGCGGTTAAGTTGACGACCACTTTTACGATGACGCATGTTCGTATTTCCTAAAATTCGCTTATTTATTAATCACGACGAGCGAGTACGCGGTCGTCGTTTTTGAGGCTGGCAGGTGGCCACTTCTCCAGACGCATACCCAGAGACAGACCTTTAGAAGCCAGCACGTCTTTAATTTCAGTCAGAGACTTTTTACCCAGGTTAGGAGTCTTCAACAGATCAACCTCTGTACGCTGGATCAAGTCGCCGATGTAGTACAGGTTTTCAGCCTTCAGGCAATTGGCAGAACGAACTGTCAACTCCAGGTCATCAACGGGGCGCAACAGGATCGGATCAACTTCGTCCTCATCTTCCTGCTGTTCCGGCTCTTTATCCGCCTCAAGATCAACAAAGGCAGATAACTGCTGTTGCAGGATAGTCGCCGAGCGACGGATACACTCTTCCGGATCAATCGTGCCGTTAGACTCGATATCCAGAATCAGTTTATCCAGGTCAGTACGCTGCTCAACACGGGCACTCTCAACAACGTAAGCAACGCGCTTAACCGGGCTGAAAGTGGCATCCAGTTGCAGGGTACCGATGGTTTGGGTTTCGCCATCCTGCTCGCGGCTGTCCGCAGACTCGTAGCCACGGCCTTGAGCCACTTTAATGGACATGTTCAGCTTGCCTTTGCCATTCAACGTCGCAATGTGGTGATCGGGGTTAGCGATCTCGACATCGTGATCCAGTTGAATATCGCCGGCAGTCACCGCACCAGGGCCTGTCGCGTTAATGGTCAGGGTTGCTTCTTCCCTGCCCTGCATGGATACAGCAACACCTTTGAGGTTCAACAGGATGTCGATAACATCTTCCTGCACACCTTCGATTGTGCTGTATTCGTGCTGTACGCCATCAATGTTGACTTCAACGATGGCAGCGCCAGGCATAGAAGACAACAGGATACGACGCAGGGAGTTACCCAGCGTATGACCAAAGCCGCGCTCAAAAGGCTCAAGAACGACCTTGGCGTGGTTGGGGCTGATTTCCTCAACCTGTATATGTTTTGGAGTTAGAAACTCTGTAACTGAACGTGGCATGCTCAATCCTATCGTCAAATCGGTTACTTAGAATAAAGCTCAACAATCAAGTTTTCGTTGATTTCTGCAGGCAGCTCGCCCCGTTCAGGGACTGATTTGAACTCACCTGACATTTTTCCTGCATCAACCTGAACCCATTCAGGCATACCACGTTGAGCCGCAACTTCCAGCGCTGATTTGATACGCAGTTGGTTCTTTGCCTTTTCACGTATAGTAATAACGTCACCAACCTTAATTTTGTAGGAAGGCACGTTTACGGTTTCGCCGTTAACCAGGATGCTTTTGTGAGAAACCAGCTGGCGTGATTCTGCGCGAGTAGCACCGAAGCCCATGCGGTATACAACGTTATCCAGACGGGTTTCCAGCAATTGCAGCAGGTTTTCACCGGTTGCGCCGCTCAGACGCGCCGCTTCTTTATAGTAGTTGCGGAACTGCTTCTCCAGAACGCCGTACAGACGACGAACTTTTTGTTTCTCACGAAGCTGCAGGCCGTAGTCGGACAGGCGGCTTCTTCTTGCACCGTGAACACCTGGGATGGTGTCCGCTTTACACTTTGAGTCGAGCGGACGTACGCCACTCTTCAGAAATAAGTCTGTACCTTCACGACGTGAAAGTTTACAGGTTGGACCTAAATAGCGAGCCATGTGATCGTCTCCAGATTACACGCGACGTTTCTTGGGAGGACGACAACCGTTGTGTGGAATCGGTGTAACGTCCGTAATGCTGTTGATTTTGAAGCCGCATGCATTCAAGGCACGAACGGCAGACTCACGACCAGGACCAGGACCTTTTACACAAACGTCCAGGTTCTTGAGTCCGTACTCAGCAGCAGCTGCATTACCAGCACGCTCTGCAGCAACCTGTGCAGCAAATGGCGTACTCTTACGTGAACCACGGAAACCGGAACCACCGGCTGTTGCCCAAGAGAGGGCGTTACCCTGACGGTCAGTCAGTGTAATAATTGTGTTGTTGAACGATGCGTGGATGTGGGCCATCCCGTCAACAACGGTACGTTTAACCTTTTTAGTTTTACGTGCTGGCTTTGCCATACTTTCTATCCTGTTAATTCACTAACCAATCTTATTTACGGATCGGCTTAGGTGGACCTTTACGTGTTCTTGCGTTTGTTTTGGTGCGTTGGCCGTTTACTGGCAGGCTGCGACGGTGGCGAATACCACGATAACAACCCAGATCCATCAGACGTTTGATGTTCATGGATATTTCACGACGCAGATCACCCTCAACGGTAAGATTCGCCACTTCGCTACGTACGGCATCCAATTGATCTTCAGACAGGCCACCAATCTTTTCAGTTGGTTCGATGCCTACAGTTTTACAGATCTTTGCAGCAGTGGTTCTGCCCACACCATAGATGTAGGTCAGCGAGATCACTGCGTGCTTGTTGTCTGGTATGTTAACGCCTGCTATACGGGCCATTCAGCTAACTCCAATTCTCACATCCAGCCGACTCGATACCATCGCTCGGCCAATTCATTAAATAAATGCGAACCACGAAGGGCGCAAAAGAATACCGTTTGCTTGACGATAAATCAAGCAATTATGGTATCTCGCGCAGATTTCGGGATCTCAGTGTTTATTAACCCTGACGCTGCTTGTGACGGGGTTCGGCGCTGCAGATTACACGAACGGAACCGTTACGTTTAATCACTTTGCAGTTACGACAAATTTTCTTTACAGATGCACGTACTTTCATCTTGGATCTCCAAAAGTTTTAGCGCAGCAAGCCGCTGCCGCCATAGCCACCTTTCATTTGGGACTTCTTAACCAATGACTCATATTGGTGAGACATCAGATGCGACTGCACCTGGGAAATAAAGTCCATTGTCACAACCACCACAATCAGGATTGACGTACCGCCAAAATAGAAAGGCACGTTGGCTGTGCTAATCAATAACAGAGGCAGCAAGGACACAATTGTTATGTAAATGCCACCGAACAAAGTCAAACGAGTCATCACGCCATCAATAAACTTGGCAGACTTCTCTCCGGGACGAATTCCCGGAATAAAGGCACCCGACTTTTTCAGGTTATCGGCTACTTCACGCGGGTTGAACATCAATGCCGTGTAGAAGTAACAGAAGAAAATAATCAGTGCCGCAAACAACACAATGTACAGGGGTTGGCCCGGCGCGATCAGCAATGCTGCTTCCTGCAACCAGCCCATACCTTCGCCCTCACCAAACCATTGCCCGATAGAAGCCGGGAACAGCAGGATACTGGAGGCGAAAATCGGCGGAATTACACCGGCCATGTTTACCTTAAGCGGCAAATGGCTGGTTTGGGCCGCGTACATCTTTTTACCCTGTTGGCGCTGCGCATAGTTAATGGTGATACGACGCTGGCCTCGTTCAACGAACACCACGAAGGCAACTGTCACCACTGCCAGCAACGCAACAGCCAGCAACAATACAATATTGATATCGCCCTGACGTGCAGACTCGAAAGACTGACCGATCGCCCCAGGCAAGCCTGCAACGATACTGGCGAAAATCAGCAGCGAGATACCGTTACCAATACCACGCTCCGTAATCTGCTCGCCCAGCCACATCAGGAATACGGCACCAGCAACAAAGGACGATACCGCTACAATATAAAAGCTGAAAGTCGATGCAAAGGTTACGCCCTGGCTTGATAAGCCAACAGCCAGGCCAATCGCTTGTACGGTTGCCAGGGCGACCGTACCGTAACGGGTGTACTGGCTGATCTTGCGTCGCCCTGCCTCACCTTCTTTCTTCAGCTGCTCCAGGCTCGGCACCACCGCTGTCATCAGCTGCATGATGATCGATGCAGAGATGTACGGCATGATGCCCAGCGCAAAAATACTCATACGCTCAAGGGCACCACCGGAGAACATATTAAACAGGCTTAAGATGGTACCTTGGTTCTGGTCGAACAGCTGCGCCAAACGATCAGGGTTAATACCCGGCACCGGGATATGCGCCCCGATCCGGTAAACGATGATTGCCAACAGCACGAAGCGCAGTCGACGCCAAAGCTCACTCAATCCGGCTTGAGCGCCCGATGCAGCGGTACCTTTCTTTGCCATTTAGTCCTCGACTTTTCCGCCGGCCGCTTCAATAGCAGCTTTTGCGCCTTTGGTCGCCTTAATGCCTTTGAGTGTAACTGCCTTGTTAATCTCGCCAGACAGAACAACTTTGGCTGATTTTATTTTCTCGCCAATGATGTCAGCGCTCTTCAGGGCAGCAAGATCAATCACGTCTGCATCGATAGTCGCCAGTTCATTAAGGCGAATCTCTGCAACAAACGGAGCCGTACGCGACGTGAAACCAAATTTTGGCAAACGACGCTGTAATGGCTGTTGCCCGCCTTCAAACCCTGGCTTAACACTACCGCCGGAACGGGACTTCTGACCCTTGTGACCACGGCCACAGGTTTTACCCAGTCCGCTGCCGATACCGCGACCAACGCGTTTTCCAGAAGGCTTGGAACCCTCAGCTGGGCTCAAAGTATTCAAACGCATGTTATTCTCCTACCACGCTGACCATATAGTTAACTTTATTGATCATGCCGCGAACCGCTGGTGTATCTTCCAGTTCTACAACGTGACCAATACGGCGAAGACCCAGTCCACGCACAGTTTCTTTGTGCTTGGGCAGACGACCAATAGTGCTGCGGGTCAGAGTAACTTTGATTCGTTTAGATTCAGCCATGTCCGCTTATCCTATAACCTCATCAACAGATTTACCGCGTTTGGCAGCAATCTCTTCTGGAGATTTCATCTGTTTCAAACCGTTGATGGTTGCACGTACCACGTTAACTGGCGTGGTGGAACCGTAACATTTGGCCAGTACGTTTTGTACGCCCGCCAGTTCCAGAACCGCACGCATTGCGCCACCCGCGATAACACCGGTACCCTCGGAAGCAGGTTGCATATAAACCTTAGAGGCGCTGTGGCTAGCCTTTACAGGGTACTGCAATGTATTGCCATCAAGGTGCACGGTAATCATGTTACGACGCGCCGCTTCCATTGCTTTTTGAATAGCAACAGGCACTTCGCGAGCTTTACCACGGCCAAAACCAACACGACCGTTACCGTCTCCAACCACTGTCAGGGCAGTGAAACCAAAGATTCGGCCACCTTTAACTACTTTTGCTACGCGGTTTACCTGAACCAGCTTTTCCTGCAGGTCACCGTTTGCTTGATCGTTATTCGCCATGATAACCCCTTAGAATTCCAGGCCGCCTTCGCGGGCCGCTTCAGCCAATGCTTTAACACGGCCATGATATTTGTAACCGGCACGATCAAAAGCTACTCGAGTGATTCCTGCTGCTTTTGCGCGCTCAGCAATCAGTGCGCCGATTTTAGCAGCCGCTTCAATGTTGCCAGTCGCACCTTCACGCAGGTCTTTCTCAACCGTAGAGGCACTTGCCAGAACTTGACCACCGTTAGGGGCAATGATCTGAGCATAAATATGCTGAGGTGTACGATTAACCGTCAGGCGGTTCTCACCCAGCTCACGAATTTTATGACGCGCCTTGAGGCTGCGACGTAAACGCTGTACTTTCTTTTCGCTCATGCTGCTACCTATTTCTTCTTGGCTTCTTTGCGACGCACATATTCATCAGCATATCGAACACCTTTACCCTTATAAGGCTCTGGTGGACGGAAGGCACGAATTTCTGCGGCAACCTGACCAATCTTTTGTTTATCCGAACCACGCAGGATAATTTCAGTGGCACTCGGGCTTTCAGCAGTAATACCCTCAGGCAGCTGATAATCAACCGGATGCGAGAATCCCAGGGACAGGTTTACAACATTGCCACTTACCTTGGCACGGTAACCAACGCCCTGCAGTTCAAGTTTTCTTTCCCATCCAGCGGACACACCCACGACCATGTTATTTACCAATGCACGGGTAGTACCGGACATGGCACGGGACTCTTTACTGCTTTCACGTGCAGCAAATACCAGCGCGCCATCTTCTTGTTTAACTTCTACGGCTGGATGCACGTCCAAGCTCAATGAACCTTTGCTGCCTTTTACAGAAAGCGTCTGGCCACTTTGCGTAATTTCTACGCCGGACGGCAAGTTAACCGGATTATTTGCAACCCTAGACATAGCCTTTTCCTAGAAAACAGTACAAATGATTTCACCGCCAACGCCTGCTTCACGAGCGGCCTTGTCAGTCATTACACCTTTGGAAGTAGAAACGATGGAAATACCCAGACCGCCTCTTACTTTTGGCAAATCTTCTTTGCCCTTATACACACGCTGACTTGGTCGGCTGGCGCGCTGAATTTCTTCAATCACAGGCTTGCCTTCAAAGTATCTCAGCTCAATGGTCAGCGTAGGCTTGGCTTCTTCACCACCAACAGCGTAACCGTTGATAAAGCCCTCTTGCTCCAGCACCTTAGCAACCGAAACCTTCATTTTCGATGAAGGCATGCTAACGGAGGTCTTTGCCGCCATTTGCGCGTTACGGACACGTGTGATCATATCCGCTAAAGTATCTTGCATGCTCATATGAAGCGCGCTCCTAAAATTCTAATCTTAAATTACCAACTGGACTTCTTAAGGCCCGCGATGTCACCGCGCATTGCCGCTTCACGCAGTTTGTTACGCCCCAGGCGGAACTTGCGATATACACCGTGTGGACGTCCGGTCAATTGACAACGGTTACGCAGGCGAACCGGGTTCGCATTGCGAGGCAGCTTTTGCAGTTGCATCTGCGCTTCCCAGCGTTCTTCTTCGCTCAGCTCGGTGTTTTTGATAATCGCTTTCAAAGCAGCACGCTTCTCGGCGTACTTTGCTACAGTACGTTCGCGCTTTTTCTCGCGCTGGACCATGGAGACCTTAGCCATACTATTCAGATCCTATTGCTTGAAAGGGAAGTTCAGGGCTTTAAGCAGCGCATGACCTTCCTCATTGGTATTAGCCGTGGTGGTAATGGTGATATCCAGGCCACGAATCTTGTCAACTTTATCGTAATCGATCTCAGGGAAGATGATCTGCTCACGAACGCCCATGCTGTAGTTGCCACGACCGTCGAAAGACTTGCCGTTCAGACCACGGAAGTCGCGCACACGAGGGATCGAAATATCAATCAAACGATCCAGGAATTCCCACATACGGTCATTACGCAGGGTCACCTTACAGCCAATCGGAAAACCTTCACGCACCTTGAAGCCCGCAATGGATTTACGCGCATGTGTGACAACAGCTTTCTGGCCGCTGATTTTTTCCATATCAGCAACAGCAGATTCCAGTATTTTCTTGTCACCAAGCGCTTCACCGACACCCATGTTGAGGGTGACTTTGGTAACACGCGGAATTTGCATAGCGCTTTTGTAACCGAATTGCTTTTGCAATTCAGGCGCAACTTCTTTTGCGTATAACTCTTTTAATCTAGACATTTTGCTATCCAGTTACCTTTACGCGTCGATCAGTTCTTGATTCGACTTAAAAATTCGGGCTTTCGTACCATCTTCCAGTACTTTAATGCCCACACGGTCTGCCTTGTTCGTCGCAGAGTTGAAAATCGCCACGTTGGAAGCGTGAATAGGCGCTTCTTTCTCTACGATACCACCCGCGATACCAGCCTGAGGATTTGGCTTGGTGTGGCGTTTAACCATGTTTACACCGGAAATAATCAGCTTGTCGTTATCCAGCACGCGGGTGATTTTGCCACGCTTGCCTTTGTCACGACCAGCAATTACAACCACTTCATCATCTCGTTTTAATTTACGCATCTTCGGCCTCTCTATAATCCCGTATGATCAGAGCACTTCAGGTGCTAATGAAATGATCTTCATGAACTTCTCGCTACGCAGTTCACGCGTAACCGGCCCAAAAATACGAGTACCTAAGGGTGCATGTTGAGCATTGAGCAGCACCGCCGCATTGCCATCAAAACGGATGATTGAACCGTCGGGGCGACGCACGCCTTTCTTGGTACGAACCACAACCGCATCCAGCACCTGGCCTTTCTTCACACGGCCACGTGGAATTGCTTCCTTAACGGTTACCTTGATGATGTCGCCAACGCGCGCATAACGGCGATGTGAGCCACCTAGAACTTTAATGCACATGACACGGCGAGCACCGCTGTTATCCGCCACATCCAGCATTGATTCCGTTTGAATCATTGGTCACTCCAACCTTAACTTTACAAACCAGCCACTGCAAAGCGGCTGGAAATTTCATTTATTAAATTTCTACAGCTCGCTCGTCGATACTTTCCAGAGCCCAGGTTTTGGTCTTGGAAATAGGACGAGTCTGCTTGATCGTTACGGTATCGCCAATGCGACACTCATTCGCTTCATCATGCGCGTGCAGCTTGGTGGAGCGCTTAACAAACTTACCGTACATAGGGTGTTTAATTTTACGCTCTACTAGCACAACAATGGACTTGTCCATTTTGTTGCTGACAACTTTGCCACTGATGGTGCGCGCAGTCTTTTGTTCAGACATCTTAAGCTCCTGCCTTCTCGGTTAGCACAGACTTCACTCGCGCGATGTCTCTGCGCACAGCCTTCAACAGGTGAGGCTGGCCCAATTGACCTGTGGATTGTTGCATGCGCAGGTTAAATTGCTCACGCAGCAATTCCAGTAATTGTTTGTTCAAATCCTCAGCGGATTTTTCACGTAATTCTGTTGCTTTCATTACATCACCGTCCGCTTAACGAAAGTTGTTTCAACCGGCAGTTTGCGAGCAGCCAGTTCGAAAGCTTCGCGTGCCAATTGCTCAGATACACCGTCCATTTCATACAGAACGCGACCTGGCTGAATCTGACATACCCAGTATTCAACGCTACCTTTACCTTTACCCTGACGCACTTCAAGTGGCTTCTTGGTGATAGGCTTGTCTGGGAAAATGCGAATCCAGATTTTACCGCCACGCTTGATGTGACGCGTCATGGCACGACGTGCCGCTTCGATTTGGCGAGCCGTAATACGGCCGCGGCCTGTAGCTTTAAGACCGAAATCGCCAAAGCTTACTGAGCTTCCGCGGATCGCCAGGCCACGATTGCGGCCTTTCATGGTCTTGCGGAATTTTGTACGTTTTGGTTGTAACATGGATTAAATTCCTTACCTCTTAGCGAGCGTTACGGCCTTTAGCGCCCTGGCTGCTTTTTTCGCCTTTACGCTCAGCTCTTACCTGTTCAATACCACCAAGGATTTCACCTTTGAAGACCCACACCTTAACGCCAATGATGCCGTAGGTTGTAGATGCTTCACTAGTGGCGTAATCAATATCAGCACGCAGTGTATGCAGTGGCACTCGGCCTTCGCGGTACCATTCTGAGCGCGCGATTTCAGCGCCACCCAAACGTCCGCCAACCTGGATCTTGATACCTTCAGCGCCTTGACGCATGGCGTTTTGCACAGCTCGCTTCATGGCGCGACGGAACATCACACGACGCTCCAGCTGGCCCGCAACGCTATCGGCGATCAGCTTGGCATCCAGATCAGGCTTACGAACTTCTTCGATGTTGATCTGAACGGGCACACCCATCATCTCGCTAACGTCCTTTCTCAGGCGATCCACATCTTCACCTTTTTTACCGATCACGATACCGGGACGGGCGGTAAAAATAGTGACGCGTGCGTTTTGCGCAGGACGCTCGATCAGCACCTTGCTGACAGAAGCGTGACTGAGTTTTTTCTCAACGTATTCGCGAACCTGCAGATCGTTCAGCAGATTTTCGGCATACTGACCACGGTTTGCATACCAAATGGAATTATGATCTTTAACAATACCTAAGCGTATGCCTGTTGGATGTACTTTCTGACCCATCTGAATCTAGACTCCCGACGTTTCTTAGCTGTCAGCTACTTTAACAGTAATATGACATGACCTTTTCAGAATACGGTCAGCACGGCCTTTGGCACGCGGCTTAACACGCTTCATAGTCATTCCTTCATCAACAAAAATTGTTGACACCTTCAAATCATCAATATCAGCGCCTTCATTATGTTCAGCATTGGCAACTGCAGAATCCAGCACTTTCTTAACCAGCGCCGCACCTTTCTTGTTACTGAACTGAAGGATCTCTAGCGCCTCACCCACAGCCTTGCCACGGATTTGATCTGCCACCAGGCGAACCTTTTGCGCGGAGATCTGAGCGCCCTTTAATCTGGACATCGTTTCCATCTTAATACCCTTAATGAACCTTTCGATTAGCGCTTCTTGGCTTTCTTATCTGCCGCATGACCGCGATAGGTGCGGGTAACAGCGAATTCGCCAAGCTTATGACCAACCATATCTTCGGTAATAAATACCGGCACATGCTGACGCCCGTTATGCACCGCAATGGTCAGACCAACAAAGCTTGGAAAGATTGTTGAACGGCGAGACCATGTTTTAATAGGACGTCGATCGTTTTTTTCCTGAGCCTCTTCAGTCTTCTTCAGCAGATGAAGATCGATAAACGGGCCCTTTTTTAATGAACGTGGCACTATCGCTACCCTCTTAGTCTATTTGCGTGCAGACCGCTTACGAACGATCAGTTTATCTGTACGCTTGTTAGTACGTGTCTTGTAACCCTTGGTAGGAACACCCCATGGTGAAACAGGATGACGACCACCGGATGTTTTACCCTCACCACCACCATGCGGGTGATCAACAGGGTTCATGGCAACACCACGAACGGTTGGGCGAACACCGCGCCAGCGGCTAGCACCAGCCTTACCCAAACGGCGCAGGCTGTGCTCGCTGTTGCTCACTTCACCAACAGTAGCACGACACTCAACCAGAATCTTACGCATCTCGCCGGAGCGCAGACGCAGCGTGCAGTAGTTACCCTCACGCGCCACAACCTGTGCAGAGGTGCCGGCACTACGAGCGATTTGAGCACCTTTACCAGGCTTCATCTCAATACAGTGAACAACCGTACCCACAGGGATGTTTTTCAGCTGCAGTGTATTACCGTTCTTGATAGGCGCTGCGGCACCGGAAGCCAGCTCATCACCTGCTTTAATGCCCTTAGGCGCAATAATGTAACGACGCTCGCCGTCAGCATACAGCACCAGCGCAATATTGGCAGAACGGTTTGGATCATACTCCAGACGCTCTACTTTCGCAGGAACACCATCTTTATCAGCACGACGAAAATCGATTACACGATAGTGCTGCTTGTGACCGCCACCAATATGGCGAGTCGTAATACGACCGCTGTTATTGCGACCACCGCTCTTGGACTTGCTGTCCAGCAAAGGCGCGTACGGCTTGCCCTTGTGAAGGTCACTATGAACAACCTTAACAACGTGGCGGCGTCCGGCAGAGGTCGGTTTACATTTTACAATAGCCATGTCTTAAACCCTTATTCAGCACTCACGAAGTCAATATCTTGACCTTCCTGCAGCGTCACGTAAGCCTTGTGAACATCGTTGCGCTTACCCATGCCGTAACGATTACGCTTACGCTTGCCCTTGATATTTACTGTTTGCACACCGGCAACTTTAACGTCGAAGAGTTTCTCTACCGCCGCTTTGATTTCCGGCTTGGTTGCATCTTCAGCAACCTTGAAAACAACCTGATTGCTTTGCTCTGCTGCCGAAGTCGCCTTCTCAGAAATCAGAGGACCCAACAGTACTTTGTAAATACGCTCCTGATTCATCCCAAGATCTCCTCAAACTTCTTCAGCGCAGGCACTGTGATAACCACTTTGTCATGACCAACAAGGCTTACCGGATCAGCAGAAGCAACGTCACGAACATCTGCATTCGGCACATTGCGAGCTGCCAGGTACAGGTTCTCATTAACTTCTTCCGAAATAGCCAGCACGCTGCCACTGACACCGAAGCCGCTCATTTTCTCAACGAACGCCTTGGTTTTTGGCTGATCAAGCTCGAGACTGTCAACCACTACCATACGGTCCTGGCGAACCAGTTCAGACAGAATGGAGCGCATCGCACCGCGATACATTTTTTTGTTAACTTTTTGAGAGTGGTTCTGAGGCTTAGCCGCAAACGCAACACCACCGCTGCGCCAGATCGGGCTGCTGGAAGTACCAGCACGGGCACGACCCGTACCCTTTTGACGCCAAGGCTTGGCACCACCACCGCTCACTTCGGAACGACTCTTTTGAGCACGAGTACCCTGACGAGCACCAGCCAGGTATGCAGTTACAACCTGATGGACCAGCGCTTCATTATACTCTCTACCAAAGGTGACTTCAGACACTTCAATATTGGAGTTATCTGCACCCACGATTGCTAAATTCATTATCTAATTCCTCTTAGCCGCGCGCTTTAACAGAAGGACGAACCAGAACGTCGCCACCCGGAGCGCCAGGCACCGCACCCTTAACCAGGATCAGGTTACGCTCAGCATCAACACGCACAATCTCAAGATTCTGCACAGTCACGCGAGCCGCACCCAAGTGACCAGCCATCTTCTTACCCTTGAACACTCGTCCCGGAGTTTGACACTGACCGATAGAACCAGGCGCACGGTGAGAAACGGAGTTACCGTGAGTAGCATCTTGCATCTTGAAATTCCAACGCTTAACACCACCGGCAAAGCCTTTACCTTTTGATTGACCAACAATATCAACCATCTGACCCGCTTCGAAGCGCTCAACAGTCAGCTCGTCGCCAACGTTAACGCCTTCCAGCTCAGCTTCTTCAACACGAGACTCAGTCAGCGCGCTGCCAGCTTTAACATTCGCCTTAGCGTAATGTCCAATCAGTGGTTTTGTTAAATGAGAAGTTTTGCGCTCGCCGGAGGCAAGCTGAAGTGCAGAGTAGCCATCAGCAGCTACTGTCTTGATTTGCGCCACCCGATTAGGATTAACCTCGATGACCGTAACAGGTATAGAAGCGCCCTCATCGGTGAAGATGCGAGTCATACCGCTTTTACGTCCGACTAAACCAATAGTCATATTAACCTCGATACCAGCGTGTACGGGACTTTAACCCTCTACGGTCGCGCTTCTCAGCACGTTCCACTGATTGCTTTTAAAATTTAGTTATAGCGCTCGGGAATTAACCCAGGCTAATTTGCACATCCACACCAGCCGCCAGATCCAGCTTCATCAGCGCATCAACTGTTTTCTCAGTTGGCTCGACGATATCCAGCATGCGTTTATGCGTGCGAATTTCGTATTGATCACGCGCATCTTTATTAACATGAGGCGAAATCAGTACTGTGAATTTCTCTTTTCCAGTCGGCAACGGAATTGGGCCACGAACCTGGGCTCCAGTACGCTTAGCCGTATCGACAATCTCCTGTGTAGACGCATCAATCAAGCGATGGTCAAAGGCTTTCAGTCGAATTCGAATTTTTTGGTTTTGCATTGAACAAAACTCCGCAAAGATAAGCTAACTACATTAATTCTTAATGGTCGCCGCCAAAAAGGAAGCGCATTGTAGGCACATGACACATTTGTGTCAAGCAACTATTCCCATTTGTACCAAATAAATAGCGGCAGGTTTTAACCATAAAAAAAGAGGCTCGCGAACGAGCCTCTTTTTACCGCAATATCGAATTACTCGATGATCTTGGCTACAACACCCGCACCAACGGTACGGCCGCCTTCACGGATCGCGAAGCGCAGACCTTCGTCCATCGCAATTGGTGCAATCAGTGTAACAGTCATTTGTACGTTGTCGCCTGGCATAACCATTTCAACGCCTTCTGGCAGCTCACACGCACCGGTTACGTCCGTTGTACGGAAGTAGAACTGTGGGCGGTAGCCTTTGAAGAATGGCGTATGACGACCACCTTCATCTTTGGACAGCACGTACACTTCGGCTTCGAAGTGAGTGTGAGGCGTGATAGAACCTGGCTTGGCCAGAACCTGTCCACGCTCTACTTCATCACGCTTGGTACCACGCAGCAGAACACCAACGTTCTCACCGGCACGACCTTCGTCCAGCAGCTTGCGGAACATCTCAACACCGGTACAAGTCGTTGTTGTGGTGTCGTGAATACCAACGATCTCAACTTCTTCACCCACTTTGACGATGCCACGCTCTACACGACCGGTTACAACCGTACCACGACCGGAGATAGAGAATACGTCTTCGATCGGCATCAGGAAGGCGCCGTCGATGGCACGCTCTGGCTCAGGAATGTACTCGTCCAGGGTCTCAACCAGTTTCTGTACCGCTGGCATGCCGATGTCAGAAGTATCGCCTTCCAGTGCTTTCAGGGCAGAACCCACAACGATTGGAGTGTCGTCGCCTGGGAAGTCGTACTGGTCCAGCAGCTCACGCACTTCCATTTCAACCAGCTCCAGCAGCTCTTCGTCGTCAACCATGTCCGCTTTGTTCAGGAACACAACGATGTAAGGTACACCTACCTGACGAGACAGCAGAATGTGTTCACGGGTTTGAGGCATGGGGCCGTCAGCCGCGGAACATACCAGGATAGCGCCGTCCATTTGGGCAGCACCAGTAATCATGTTTTTCACATAGTCAGCGTGACCTGGGCAGTCAACGTGTGCGTAGTGGCGAGTCGGAGAATCGTACTCAACGTGAGATGTCGCAATGGTAATACCGCGCTCACGCTCTTCTGGCGCATTGTCGATACCAGCGAAGTCAACGGCTGTACCACCCCAAACTTCCGCACATACGCGAGTCAGCGCAGCAGTCAGCGTTGTTTTACCATGGTCAACGTGACCAATTGTGCCCACGTTTACGTGCGGCTTATTACGTTCAAACTTTTCCTTAGCCATGAAATGCCTCTCAAATAACTATCTAACTTTATTAATAATTTCGTCCGCAATATTGGACGGAGCTTCTGAATACTTTTCAAATTCCATCGTATAGGTGGCACGCCCCTGAGTTGCTGAACGCAAATCAGTCGCGTAACCAAACATCTCACCCAGAGGCACCTCGGCACGGATAATTTTTCCCATTGCCGAATCTTCCATACCCTGCACCAGGCCACGCCGACGATTCAAGTCGCCCATAACGTCACCCATGTACTCCTCTGGTGAAACAACTTCCACTTTCATGATCGGCTCGAGCAGCACTGCGCCGCCTTCTGTCGCAAGCTTTTTAGCCGCCAGCGAACCCGCCACTTTAAAAGCCATCTCATTGGAGTCAACCTCGTGGAAGGAACCATCAATCAGCGTAGCCTTCAGGCCCAGCAAGGGGTAACCTGCCAGCACACCATTTTTGATTTGATCCTCGATACCCTTCTCAACTGCCGGAATATACTCCCTCGGAACCACACCACCAACGATTTCGTTGACGAATTCCAGGCCCTCGGCATTCTGGTCTTCAGCAGGCTCAAACTTGACCACCACATGACCGTACTGACCACGACCACCGGACTGGCGAACAAACTTACCTTCGACCTCACAGGTATTGCGAATCGCTTCACGGTAAGCCACCTGCGGCTTACCAATATTCGCCACAACGTTAAACTCACGTTTCATGCGATCAACGATAATATCCAGGTGCAGCTCACCCATACCGGATATGATCGTCTGCCCGGATTCCTCATCCGTTTTGACTCGGAATGAAGGATCCTCTTGCGCCAACTTACCCAGCGCAATCCCCATTTTCTCCTGGTCCGCCGTTGTCTTGGGTTCCACCGCCACAGAAATAACAGGCTCCGGGAACTCCATGCGCTCCAATGTGATAATGGCATTCGGATCACACAAGGTTTCACCGGTTGTCACATCCTTGAGTCCGATGCCCGCCGCGATATCACCGGCCAGCACTTCCTTGATTTCCTTACGGTCATTCGAGTGCATCTGCACCATACGACCGATACGCTCTCTCTTGCCCTTTACCGGGTTATAGACGGTATCACCCGTCTTCAAATGGCCGGAATAGACACGGAAGAAAGTCAGGGTTCCTACAAAAGGATCGGTCGCAATCTTAAAGGCCAAAGCCGCAAAGGGCGCCTTATCGTCAGCCGGACGCGTATCAACCTCATCGTTTTGCAAAACACCTTCAATCGGCTTAACTTCTGTCGGTGACGGCAGGTATTCGATGACCGCATCAAGCACGGCCTGAACACCCTTGTTCTTAAAGGCAGACCCGCCCAATACAGGCACAATCTCGTTTGCCAGCGTGCGGATGCGTATACCCTGCTTGACCTCATCTTCTGACAACTCACCCTCTTCCAGGTATTTGTCCATCAGCTCTTCAGAGGCTTCAGCGGCCGACTCAACCAGATGCTCACGCATCTCCTCGCAACGCGCCAGCAGGTCAGCAGGCACGTCCTGGTATTCGAAGGTCATCCCTTGGTCGGCCTCGTTCCAGATAATCGCTTTCATCTTAACGAGGTCGACAACGCCCTTAAACTCGTCTTCCGAGCCTATGGTCATCTGCAGCGGGACAGGAACCGCCCCAAGGCGGTCCTTCAACTGAGCTACGACGCTCAGGAAATCCGCACCGGTACGATCCATCTTATTGACGAAAACCATCCGCGGCACTTCGTAACGATTAGCCTGACGCCAAACCGTTTCGGTTTGCGGCTGAACACCAGAGGAGCCACACAGCACAACGACTGCACCATCCAGCACCCGCAACGAACGCTCCACTTCAATGGTGAAGTCCACGTGCCCCGGCGTATCAATAATATTGATCCGATGCTTTTCGAACTGCGCCTGCATACCCTGCCAAAAACAGGTTGTTGCCGCCGAGGTAATGGTAATACCGCGCTCCTGCTCCTGCTCCATCCAGTCCATGGTGGCAGCACCATCATGCACCTCACCGATCTTATGGGAAAGACCGGTGTAGAACAGCACGCGCTCCGTTGTCGTGGTTTTACCCGCGTCAACGTGCGCACAGATCCCGATATTACGATAACGCTCAATAGGCGTAGTACGCGCCACAGCTATATCCTCTGGAAATCAGACAAATCGATTTAGAAGCGGTAGTGCGAGAACGCCTTGTTCGCTTCAGCCATGCGATGCACGTCTTCACGCTTCTTAACGGCTGCACCTTTGCCTTCGGAGGCATCGACGATCTCGCCAGCGAGACGCAACGGCATGGATTTCTCACCACGGTTACGGGCCGCATCCACCAGCCAGCGCATTGCCAGCGCAGTCTGACGTGCCGCACGCACTTCAACAGGAACCTGGTAGGTTGCACCACCGACACGGCGGGACTTCACCTCAACCAGCGGGCGAATTGTGTCGAGGGCTTTCTCGAAAACTTCAACAGGGTCTGCTGCACCACTGCGATCTGCAACGGTGTCCAGCGCACCATAAACGATACGCTCAGCAACAGATTTCTTACCACTGACCATAACCATGTTCATGAACTTGGCCAGTACTTGGCTACCGAACTTAGGATCAGGCAGCACTTCGCGTTTAGCGACTACTCTTCTTCTTGGCATTACTTCTCACCTTTTATTCAGGGTTTTCCAGGACGCACCTTTTCTTTCAAAGACTTTGGCCGCCCGGCCTTACTGTACAGTCAGGATCAAGCCCAGGCTCAACCCTCAAACATCCAGCGGCTTAAGCCTTAGGACGTTTGGCACCATACTTGGAACGACGTTGTTTACGGTCGCTCACACCTGCTGTATCAAGACTACCGCGAACGGTATGATAGCGAACACCAGGTAAATCTTTCACACGACCACCACGAATCAAAACAACCGAGTGCTCCTGCAGGTTGTGTCCTTCACCGCCAATGTATGAAGTGACTTCATAACCATTAGTCAGGCGAACACGACACACTTTACGCAGTGCTGAGTTCGGTTTCTTTGGCGTAGTAGTATAAACACGCGTACAAACACCACGGCGCTGAGGACAGGCTTGCAGTGCAGGAACGTCAGTCTTTACTACTTTGCGCTTACGTGGCTTACGAACCAATTGGTTGATCGTTGCCATTGATAAACTCCACTATTAAAAAAACGCGGGATTTCCCCACCATAAAATAAAGGATGCGAGATTCTAATGATCTCGCATCCCGTAGTCAACCCGGGTTTGAGTCGTCTCGTCCACTTATTCGTCTGTGGTATTCAACGCCTCAGCCAGGGCCTGTTCGACTTCATCCGCGCTGACGGTGCTAACACCCTCTGCTTCTGCGGCTTCAGCCAAACGTTTGTTCTTGCGTTCGTTGTGATAAGTCAGGCCGGTACCCGCCGGAATCAGGCGTCCCACCACAACGTTTTCTTTCAGGCCGCGCAGGTGATCACGCTTACCGGTAACGGCAGCTTCGGTCAACACACGCGTTGTTTCCTGGAAGGATGCAGCCGAAATAAAGGATTCGGTCGCCAGCGATGCTTTGGTAATACCCAGCAACAGGCGCTCGAACTCTGCAGGAGGCAGTCCCGCTTTTTCAGCCTTCTCGTTTTCTTCCAGCAACTGGTTGTATTCAACCTGGTCGCCTTTAATCAGCTCCGTACCGCCGGCGCTGATCACATCAACTTTGCGCAGCATCTGACGCACAATAACCTCAATGTGCTTGTCGTTGATGATTACACCCTGCAGACGGTAAACCTCCTGGATTTCGGCCACGATGTATTCAGCCAAACGGCTGACACCCTGCAGGCGTAAAATATCGTGCGGGTTTAACGGACCATCGGCAATGACCTCGCCCTTTTCAACCTGCTCACCTTCAAACACGTTGAGCACACGCCATTTTGGAATCAACGCCTCATAGGCGTCGCCACCATCTGCCGGCGTGATCACGATACGCTTCTTGCCCTTTGTTTCCTTACCGAAACTAAAGGTACCCGATATTTCAGCCAGGATTGCATGCTCTTTTGGCTTACGCGCTTCAAAGAGGTCGGCCACACGCGGCAGACCACCGGTAATATCACGCGTTTTCGAGCTCTCCTGCGGGATACGGGCCACAATATCACCAATCGATACCTCAGCACCGTTTTCCATGCTCAACAGAGCGTTGGCAGGCAGGTTGTAGTGCGCAGGTACTTCGGTGCCCGGCAGCATCAAGTCGTTACCTTCGGCATCGACCAGTTTCACCATCGGACGCATGTCCTTACCGGCAGCCGGACGATCTTTCAGGTCCAGCACCTGGATATTAGACAGGCCGGTCAGCTCATCCACCTGGTGCTTAACGGTAATGCCGTCTTCCATATCATGGAACAAAACACGACCCGCCCTTTCCGTTACGATCGGGTGAGTGTGAGGATCCCAGTTAGCAACTACCTGACCGGCATCAACCTTCGAACCTTCCTTAACGCTCAGTACGGTACCGTAAGGAATCTTGTAACGTTCACGCTCACGACCGTGTTCGTCGGCAATCGCCAGCGAGCCGGAACGGGACACAACCACCAAGTTGCCATCGGTACGCTCAGCATGCTTCACGTTATGCAGGCGAATTTCACCACCGTGCTTAACCTGAACGCTGTCAGTTTGCGAGGAACTGGACGCCGCACCACCAATGTGGAAAGTACGCATGGTCAGCTGGGTACCCGGCTCACCGATAGATTGCGCCGCAATAACACCGACAGCTTCACCGGCATTAACCAGGTGACCACGTCCCAGGTCACGTCCGTAACACTGGGTACAGATACCATGACGCACTTCACAGGTAATCGGGGAGCGCACCAGAATCTCATCAACGTTGTACTCGTCGATTTTTTCAACGACTTTCTCATCGATGAGCGTACCTGCCGACACAACCACTTCGCCACTATCACCGGGATCGACAATATCGCGGGCAACAACACGCCCCAATACGCGATCACCAAGACCCACAACGATTTCCCCGCCTTCAATCAGCGGCGTCATCAGCAGGCCTTCTTCTGTGCCGCAATCCTGCTCGGTAACCACCAGATCCTGCGCAACGTCCACAAGACGACGAGTCAGGTAACCCGAGTTCGCCGTTTTCAAGGCGGTATCGGCCAGACCTTTACGCGCACCGTGGGTCGAGATGAAGTACTGCAATACCGACAGGCCCTCACGGAAGTTAGCGGTAATTGGCGTCTCAATAATCGAGCCGTCCGGCTTGGCCATCAGGCCACGCATACCGGCCAACTGACGAATCTGAGCGGGCGAACCCCGCGCACCTGAATCGGCCATGATATAGACAGAGTTGAAGGACTCTTGATCGACCTCGTTACCTTCACGGTCAATAACCTTCTCTGTTCCCAGCGTATCCATCATGGCTTTAGCGACCATCTCGTTGGCGCGTGACCAGATATCAACCACTTTGTTGTATTTCTCACCCTGGGTTACCAGACCGGAGGCGAATTGATCTTCGATCTCGCGGACTTCTGACTCGGCAGCGCCAATAATCGCAACTTTTTCATCGGGAATAACGAAATCATTCACACCAATGGACGAGCCGGACACCGTGGCATAATGGAAACCGGTATACATCAGCTGGTCAGCAAAAATAACCGTTTCCTTCATACCAACGTTGCGGTAACAGGTATTAATCAGCCGTGAGATCGCCTTTTTGGTCATCGCCTGGTTGACCAGGCTGAAGGGCAGGCCGTCAGGCACGACATCAAACAGCATGACGCGACCAACCGTGGTTTCAACCAGGCTGGTGCTTTTCACCCATTCGCCGTTTTCGTCGCGCAGCACCTCGTTAACACGCGCTTTGATCTTGGCCTGCAGTTCAACCTGGCCGGCACCGTAGGCGCGCTGGATTTCTTCCAGGTCCGCAAAAACCATGCCTTCGCCTCTGGCGTTAACACGCTCACGGCTCATGTAGTACAGCCCCAACACCACGTCCTGGGACGGCACAATAATAGGTTCACCGTTCGCAGGGGACAGGATGTTGTTCGTGGACATCATCAGGGCACGTGCTTCGAGCTGGGCCTCAATGGTCAGCGGCAGGTGTACCGCCATCTGGTCACCGTCAAAGTCAGCGTTATAGGCCGCACAGACCAGCGGGTGCAGCTGAATCGCTTTACCCTCAATCAATTCGGGCTCGAATGCCTGGATACCCAAGCGGTGCAGCGTTGGCGCACGGTTCAGCAGCACCGGATGCTCGCGGATTACCTCGGCAAGAATATCCCATACTTCGGCGGTTTCACGCTCAACCATTTTCTTGGCCGCTTTGATCGTTGTCGCCAGGCCGCGCAATTCCAGCTTACTGAAGATGAACGGCTTGAACAGTTCCAGCGCCATTTTCTTCGGCAGACCACACTGGTGCAGTTTCAGCTGAGGACCCACCACGATCACGGAACGACCGGAGTAGTCCACACGTTTACCCAACAGGTTTTGACGGAAACGACCCTGCTTACCCTTAATCATGTCAGCCAGGGATTTCAGCGGGCGACGGTTGGAACCGGTAATGGCACGACCGCGACGGCCGTTATCCAGCAGCGCATCGACAGACTCCTGCAGCATACGCTTTTCGTTACGCACGATAATATCAGGCGCATTCAGCTCCAGCAGGCGGTTCAAACGGTTGTTACGGTTAATCACACGACGGTAAAGGTCGTTCAGGTCGGATGTTGCAAAACGACCGCCATCCAGCGGCACCAGCGGGCGCAGGTCAGGCGGCAGAATGGGCAATACGTCCATCACCATCCATTCCGGCTTATTGCCGGAAGCCACAAAGGCTTCCATCAATTTCAGTCGCTTGGACAGCTTTTTGATACGCGTTTCGGAATTGATGGTTGGAATTTCGTCGCGGATCTCTTTGATCTCGGCATCCAGATCCATCTGGCGCATCAGCTCCTGGATCGCCTCGGCGCCCATCTTGGCCGAGAAGTCATCACCAAACTCTTCAATGGCCTCAAAGTACTGCTCGTCATTCAGAATCTGACCGTATTCCAGGGTTGTCATACCCGGGTCCGTCACGATGAAGGACTCGAAGTACAGCACACGCTCGATATCACGCAGCGTCATATCCAGCAGCATACCGATACGGGATGGCAGCGACTTAAGGAACCAGATATGCGCAACCGGGCTGGCCAGTTCAATGTGGCCCATACGCTCACGACGTACTTTAGCCAGCGCAACTTCTACGCCACACTTTTCACAGATCACACCACGGTGCTTGAGGCGCTTGTACTTACCGCACAAACACTCGTAGTCCTTAACCGGGCCAAAAATCTTGGCGCAGAACAGACCGTCACGCTCAGGCTTAAAGGTACGGTAGTTAATGGTTTCTGGCTTTTTAACTTCGCCATATGACCAGGAACGGATCATATCCGGCGAAGCCAGGCCAATACGGATCGCATCAAACTCTTCTTCGTGTGATTGCGCTTTTAACAGATTTAATAAATCTTTCATCAGTCTCTTCTCCAAAAGGAGTTTTCAACAAGACAACTCGGCGAATTCGCGTCGGTCCCCAGTGATTATTCGTTTTCCAGCTCGATATCGATACCGAGGGAGCGAATTTCCTTCGTCAATACATTGAAGGACTCCGGCATACCGGGCTCCATGCGATGATCACCATCAACAATGTTCTTATACATGCGGGTACGACCGTTCACATCGTCAGACTTAACGGTCAGCATTTCCTGCAGCGTATAGGCGGCACCATAGGCTTCCAGCGCCCACACTTCCATCTCACCGAAGCGCTGGCCACCAAACTGCGCCTTACCACCCAGCGGCTGCTGGGTTACCAGGCTATAGGAACCGGTGGAACGAGCGTGCATCTTGTCATCCACCAGGTGGTTCAGTTTCAGCATGTACATGTAACCCACGGTCACAGGGCGATCAAAGGCTTGACCGGTACGACCGTCATACAGGGTCATTTGACCGCTGCTTGGCAGGTCTGCCAGTTCCAGCATGGCCTTGATCTCTGATTCGTGAGCGCCATCGAAAGCCGGTGTCGCCATTGGTACACCGTTTTTCAGGTTGGAAGCCAGCTCGAGAATTTCCTCATCGCTGAATTCCTTCAGGTTTTCATCACGACCACCGATCTTGTTATAGATCTTGTCCAGGAAGGTGCGAATCTCGGACACTTTGGACTGCGCCTTAAGCATGTCGTTGATCTTCTCACCCAGCCCTTTTGCTGCCAGCCCCAGGTGGGTTTCCAGCACCTGTCCAACGTTCATACGAGACGGTACACCCAGAGGGTTCAAAACGATATCAACAGGGTTGCCGCCGGCATCGTAAGGCATATCTTCAACCGGCTTAATGGCTGAAATAACACCCTTGTTACCGTGACGCCCCGCCATCTTGTCACCCGGCTGAATGCGACGTTTGGTCGCCAGGTAAACCTTGACGATTTTCAGCACACCAGGCGCCAGGTCGTCGCCGGTTTGCAGTTTGCCGCGCTTGATTTCGAATTTTTCATCCTGCTCGGCACGCACATCGGCCAACAGGCTTTCCGCATTCTCAAGCTCCTGGGCAGCATTTTCGTCAGTCAGACGGACTTTAAACAGGTCCTCTGTGCTCACCTCAGACAGGTAGGCCTTGGTCAGCTTGTCGCCTTTTTTCAGGCCAACGCCGCCTTCAACCTGCTTACCGTTCACAATCTGCTTCAAACGCTCAAGCGTTGCAGCCTCAACAATGCGGTACTCTTCGTCCAAATCCTGGCGGTACTCGTCAAGCATCCCGTTTTCAATATCCAGGGCACGCTTGTCTTTTTCCACACCATCGCGGGTAAAGACCTGTACATCAATGACCGTACCGGACATGCCGGTTTTGCAACGCAGGGAGGTATCCTTCACATCGGACGCTTTCTCACCAAAGATAGCGCGCAGCAGCTTCTCTTCCGGGGTCAGCTGGGTTTCACCCTTAGGTGTCACTTTACCGACCAGGATATCGCCAGGGCCTACCTCGGCACCGATATAAACAATGCCTGACTCGTCCAGTTTCGACAGTGCACTCTCACCAACATTGGGAATATCCGAGCTGATTTCCTCGGAACCCAGTTTGGTATCACGCGCAACACAGGTCAGCTCCTGAATATGAATCGTCGTAAAACGATCTTCCTGAGCGACACGCTCGGAAATCAGGATCGAATCCTCAAAGTTGTAACCGTTCCAGGGCATAAACGCGATGCGCATATTCTGGCCCAGGGCCAGCTCGCCGATATCAACCGAAGGACCATCGGCAAGGATGTCACCGCGTGCAATCACGTCTCCTTCAGCCACCAACGGACGCTGGTTAATACAGGTATTCTGGTTGGAACGGATGTACTTAGTCAGGTTATAGATATCCACTGCCGCTTCGCCGGCCACGGATTCGTCTTCATTAACACGAACCACAATCTTGCCCGCATCAACGCTGTCGATCACACCGCCGCGCTTGGCAACGATACACACGCCAGAGTCACGCGCCACGAAACGCTCCATACCGGTTCCCACCAGCGGCGTTTGTGCGCGCAGGGTAGGTACGGCCTGACGCTGCATGTTCGAACCCATCAAGGCGCGGTTCGCGTCATCGTGCTCGAGGAACGGAATCAGCGAGGCCGCAACAGATACAACCTGGCGAGGCGATACGTCCATCAGGTTAACCGTTTCTGGTGGCTTAACTGTAAATTCGTTTTCGTGACGAACCTGTACCAGCTCATCGGTCAGCTTGCCGTCTTTATCAACAGAGGCTGAAGCCTGTGCGATAACGTTTTTAGCCTCATCGATAGCAGAAACGAATTCAATTTCATCGGTTACCTTGCCATCAACAACTTTACGGTAAGGGCTTTCCAGAAAACCGTAGTTATTGGTGCGCGCAAAGGTCGCCAGCGAGTTGATCAAACCAATGTTCGGTCCTTCAGGCGTCTCAATAGGGCAAACACGACCGTAGTGAGTCGGGTGTACGTCACGTACCTCAAAGCCCGCACGCTCACGAGTCAGACCGCCAGGGCCCAACGCGGAGACACGACGCTTATGAGTCACCTCGGAGAGCGGGTTGTTCTGATCCATAAACTGGGACAACTGGCTGGAACCGAAGAACTCTTTAATCGCGGCCGCAACAGGTTTGGCATTAATCAGGTCCTGAGGCATCAGGTTATCCGACTCGGCCATGCTGAGACGTTCGCGTACCGCACGTTCAACACGCACCAGGCCAACACGGAATTGGTTTTCCGCCATTTCACCCACAGAACGAATACGACGGTTACCCAGGTGGTCGATATCATCAACCAAACCAAAACCGTTACGAATCGCAATCAATGTTTTCATGACATCCAGGATGTCGGATTCCGGGCCGTATTTCTCAACCAGGTCTTTTGAGATTTCTTCCGAACGTCCACCGAAATAACAGCCATCGTACAGTACACCGGCACCTTCAACCGCTTCACGGTTAATGCGACGGTTCATCTTCATACGACCGACGGCCGACAGGTCATAACGATCTTCGGCGAAGAACAGGTTGTAGAACAGGTTTTCAGCCGACTCTTTGGTTGGCGGCTCGCCTGGGCGCATCATGCGGTAAATTTCAACCAACGCTTCCAGCTGGTTAGTGGACGTGTCCGCCCGCAGCGTATCGGAAATAAAGGGGCCACAGTCCAGATCGTTGGTGTAAAGTGTTTCAACCAGGTTTACACCGACAGTTTCCAGCTGGGTCAAAATATCTTCGGTGATTTCAGCGTTACATTCACAAATGATTTCACCGGTCTCGGGGTTAACCATATCCTTGGCAATAACCTTGCCAAACAGGTATTCCCGGGGTACTTCCAGCTGCGTTGTTTTGGTTTTTTCCATTTCGCGGATATGGCGCGCGGTAATACGGCGACCCTCTTCCACGATCACTTTGCCTTTGGCATCCTTGATATCGAAGGTAGCCGTTTCGCCTCGCAGACGGCTGGCAACCAGCTCAAGCTTGTAGCTTCCATCCTTGAAGTGGAACACGCTGTTCTCAAAGAATTCGGCCAAAATTTGCTCTGCGGTGTAACCCAGCGCACGCAGCAATACCGTGGCAGGCAGTTTGCGGCGACGGTCAATACGTACGAACAGGGAGTCCTTCGGATCGAATTCAAAATCCAGCCATGAGCCACGGTAAGGAATAACGCGAGCGGAATACAACAGCTTGCCGGAAGAGTGGGTTTTACCTTTGTCATGATCGAAGAACACGCCGGGAGAACGGTGCAGCTGGGAAACAACCACTCGCTCAGTACCGTTCACAACGAAGGTGCCGTTGTCCGTCATGAGCGGCATTTCGCCCATGTACACTTCCTGTTCCTTGATGTCTTTAACAGCTTTGTTAGCCGAGTCGCGGTCATAAATTACCAGGCGCACTTTTACCCGCAGTGGTGCCGCATAGGTCACACCACGCAGTTGACACTCCTTCACATCAAAAGCCGGAGTCCCAAGGGTATAGGAAACGTACTCGAGAGCCGCGTTACCGGAGTAGCTGGTGATCGGAAAGACAGATTTAAAAGCGGCGTGCAGGCCAACATCGCCACGGTCTTCCACAGATTTACCCGGTTGCAGGAAGTCCCGATAGGAATCAAGCTGGATCGCCAGCAGATAAGGGATGTCCATAACGGCTGGCAATTTGCCAAAATCTTTACGGAGACGTTTTTTCTCGGTATATGAGTAAGCCATCAGTGTTCCTCGACGTTGTCACTAATGTGTTGATGAGCCAGGCATCTGCTGACCACATCGAAATTTGCTTCTGACCTGTATTTCCAAGTGGAGTAACAACAGGAATACAGGTGATTTTTTTGCCGTTATCTGAAACGGCAAAAGGCTGGCAGCGAAAAACACTGCCAGCCATCGAAATTGCTTAACAAACTTTGCCAAGCAAGCTTGGACTACTACTTAACTTCTACAGTAGCGCCAGCTTCTTCCAGCTGAGATTTGATGTCGTCAGCTTCTTCTTTGGTAACGCCTTCTTTGATTGGAGAAGGTGCACCATCAACCAGATCTTTAGCTTCTTTCAGACCCAGACCAGTGATGCCGCGAACCGCTTTGATCACGTTCACTTTCTTCTCGCCAGCAGAGGCCAGAACGATGTCAAATTCAGTTTGCTCAGCAGCAGCAGCGCCAGCGTCACCGCCAGCAGGAGCAGCAACAGCAACAGCTGCAGCAGCAGATACACCGAATTTTTCTTCCATTGCTTCAATCAGCTCAACAACTTCCATTACGCTCATTTCAGCAATTGCATTTAACAGATCTTCTTTAGACAGAGCCATGCTCAATCTCCTAACTTAAAATTTTAAAAAATTTAACCGCCTTCACTTAATTCAAGTACTAGGCAGCCGCTTGTTTGTCGTCACGAACAGCCGCAAGTGTGCGCACCAGTTTGGAAGGTACTTCGTTAAGAGTACGTGCCAGTTTGGTAACAGGGGCTTGCATTACGCTCATCAGCATAGAAATAGCCTGATCGTAAGTAGGCAGCTTAGCCAGAACATCAATTTGTTCTGCGCCTAACAGCTGACCACCAACAGACAACGCCTTGACCTGTAACTTGTCATTTTCTTTGGCGAAATCTTTGATCAGTCGCGCAGCTGAACCCGGATCTTCGATAGAGAAGGCCAGGATGGTAGGACCGACCAGAGCTTCTTGAATACACTCATATTCGGTTCCTTCCACAGCACGCTTCAACAGAGTGTTGCGCACAACACGCAGGTACACATTGTTTTCACGCGCTTGCTTACGCAGGCTTGTCATTTCTTCAACGCTCAGGCCTTGATAATCGGCCAGAACAGCTGAAAGAGCGGTACCAGCAGCTTCGTTGACTTCAGCGACAACATTTTTTTTGTCTTCAAGTCTTAATGCCACTCGTGATACTCCTTAATTCGTTGGGGGGTCCCCAACTGTCACTTTACCTGTACAAATCAACATAATTCGATTTATTCAGGCGCTTTCGGTAAGTTATTCTGCAAGCAGAACGCCCTACCCCATCTACGTAGGCTGGCCTATTAACCCGAATCCCGATCCAGCTACAACAGCTCGCCTTGCTCAACCCCGGGGCCTACGGTCTTTGATGGCCAACACTACACAGTGATGACCCCAAAGTTCTTTGTGATGGCTTCGCCATCTGCCACCGTCAACTTGGTTGGCGGTGGCGCAGCTCCTGGCCGTTAGATATCCAGGGAGCTTTGATCAATCTGCAGCCCAGGACCCATCGTGGTTGAAAGCGATACACGCTTCACATAGGCGCCTTTGGCACTGGCAGGTTTCAGTTTTTTCAACTCAGCAATCAGGGCTTCAACGTTCTGCTTGATCGCCTCGCCAGAGAAACCGGTTTTGCCAACAGAGCAGTGAATGATGCCGCCTTTATCGGTACGGAAACGCACCTGACCCGCTTTTGCGTTTGTAACGGCGCCAGCAACATCTGGCGTTACAGTACCCACTTTAGGGTTTGGCATCAGGCCGCGAGGACCCAGTACCTGACCCAGGGTACCGACAACGCGCATTGCATCCGGGGAAGCAATCACCACGTCGAAGTCCATATTGCCAGCTTTAATGCTTTCTGCCAGATCGTCCATACCAACGATATCAGCACCGGCTTCTTTAGCCTTGTCCGCATTGTCGCCTTGGGCAAAAACAGCAACTCGTACGTCTTTACCTGTGCCATTAGGCAGCACAGAAGAGCCACGCACCACCTGGTCGGACTTACGAACATCCACACCCAGATTCACGCTTACATCGATAGACTCTTTAAATTTTGGCGCAGGCAGGGATGCCAGCAGCTCAACCGCTTCAGTGATCGGGTACAGCTTGCCGTCTTCAACCTTCTCCGCAATTGCCTTTGCACGCTTGGATAACTTAGCCATTACTCCACACCCTCAACTTCAAGACCCATACTTACCGCGGTACCCGCGATGGTACGTACTGCCGCATCCATATCAGCCGCCGTCAGGTCAGGCATTTTAACGGTGGCAATCTCTTCCAATTGCGCACGATTCACCTTGCCAACTTTTTCGGTGTTAGGACGGCCGCTACCACTCTTTAAGCCAGCCGCTTTAAGCAGCAGAACAGCAGCAGGAGGGGTTTTGGTGATAAAGGTAAAACTGCGATCACTATAAACAGTGATTACAACTGGAACCGGCAGACCAGGCTCCATCTGTTGAGTCTGCGCATTGAATGCTTTACAGAACTCCATGATATTCACACCGTGCTGACCCAGCGCCGGACCAACAGGGGGACTTGGATTCGCTTTACCAGCTGGCACTTGCAGCTTGATATACGCTTCGATCTTCTTAGCCATGTTTTACTCCTATGGGTGCAAACGCTTTACTTCCTGCTGGTTTCAAGCTCCCCGGTTTACAAAACAGTTGGTCTCTCACCAACCAAAAGACGGGCCATGACACGGCATGACCCGCAGAAAAGCTTAAGTCTTTTCGACTTGGTCAAACGCCAGCTCAACAGGCGTGGAGCGACCAAAAATAGTCACCGCCACCTGCAAGCGGTTTTTGGGGTAATTAACCTCTTCAACAACACCAGAAAAATCGGCAAAGGGCCCGTCGATGACGCGAACCATTTCGCCTGGCTCGAAGAGGGTTTTCGGACGGGGCTGCTCAACACCAGCCTGCACACGCTGCAGGATCGCCTCAGCCTCACGATCAGTAATAGGCGCCGGCTTATCAGCCGTTCCGCCAATAAAACCCATTACGCGCGGCGTGGAGTTAACCAGATGCCAGCTATCGTCATCCATCTCCATTTGAACCAGCACGTAACCTGGGTAAAACTTACGCTCACTTTTACGCTTCTGACCACCGCGCATTTCAACAACTTCTTCAGTGGGCACCAATACCTCACCGAACATGTGCTCCATGCCATGCAACTTAATACGCTCTTGCAGCGCACGCATAACACTTTTCTCATACCCGGAATACGCGTGCACGACATACCAACGCTTAGCCACTTGCCTTGCCTCCTAACCAATAATTCCAGATACAATTAAGCTCAGCAGCGAATCCAGCGCCCACAGAAGCAGGCCCACCAGAATCACCACCGCCAGCACAATCAACGTTGTTTGACGCGTTTCCGCCTTTGTCGGCCACACCACCTTCCTGATTTCAACGCGGGCATCTTTTAACAACTGCCAAAAAGAGCGACCTTTTGCAGTTTGAAGCGCGACAAAACCGGCGGCAGCAGCCAACACGAGCAGCGCCAGAATACGATATAACAGCGACTCATCGGCAAAATAGGCATTGCCCGCAACACCAGTTGCCACCAGTATTGCCACAAGAGCCCATTTCAGGACATCCAGCTTGGAGCCTTCAACAGCCGTATTATCATTCATTACCGGAAAATTCCTGTACCAAGATTGATATAGCCACTGCCAAGTAAACTTGGCAGGCCAGGAGGGAATCGAACCCCCAACCTGCGGTTTTGGAGACCGCTGCTCTGCCAATTGAGCTACTGGCCTAAAACACAAAGATGGCCGGACCAGCATGCCGGCCCGGCCACCCGCTAAAACACTTACTCGATGATCTTGGCTACAACACCCGCACCAACGGTACGGCCGCCTTCACGGATCGCGAAGCGCAGACCTTCGTCCATCGCAATTGGTGCAATCAGTGTAACAGTCATTTGTACGTTGTCGCCTGGCATAACCATTTCAACGCCTTCTGGCAGCTCACACGCACCGGTTACGTCCGTTGTACGGAAGTAGAACTGTGGGCGGTAGCCTTTGAAGAATGGCGTATGACGACCACCTTCATCTTTGGACAGCACGTACACTTCGGCTTCGAAGTGAGTGTGAGGCGTGATAGAACCTGGCTTGGCCAGAACCTGTCCACGCTCTACTTCATCACGCTTGGTACCACGCAGCAGAACACCAACGTTCTCACCGGCACGACCTTCGTCCAGCAGCTTGCGGAACATCTCAACACCGGTACAAGTCGTTGTTGTGGTGTCGTGAATACCAACGATCTCAACTTCTTCACCTACTTTGACGATGCCACGCTCCACACGACCGGTTACAACCGTACCACGACCGGAGATAGAGAATACGTCTTCGATCGGCATCAGGAAGGCACCGTCGATGGCACGCTCTGGCTCAGGAATGTACTCGTCCAGGGTCTCAACCAGTTTCTGTACCGCTGGCATGCCGATGTCAGAAGTATCGCCTTCCAGTGCTTTGAGGGCAGAACCCACAACGATTGGAGTGTCGTCGCCTGGGAAGTCGTACTGGTCCAGCAGCTCACGCACTTCCATTTCAACCAGTTCCAGCAGCTCTTCGTCGTCAACCATGTCCGCTTTGTTCAGGAACACAACGATGTAAGGTACACCTACCTGACGAGACAGCAGGATGTGTTCACGGGTTTGAGGCATGGGGCC
This sequence comes from Pseudomonadales bacterium, assembly GCA_041395865.1. Lineage (GTDB taxonomy): Bacteria > Pseudomonadota > Gammaproteobacteria > Pseudomonadales > IMCC2047 > IMCC2047. The sequence continues at coordinate 79,063 of JAWKZQ010000007.1, read as the reverse complement.
GTCAGCCGCGGAACATACCAGGATAGCGCCGTCCATTTGGGCAGCACCAGTAATCATGTTTTTCACATAGTCAGCGTGACCTGGGCAGTCAACGTGTGCGTAGTGGCGAGTCGGAGAATCGTACTCAACGTGAGATGTCGCAATGGTAATACCGCGCTCACGCTCTTCTGGCGCATTGTCGATACCAGCGAAGTCAACGGCTGTACCACCCCAAACCTCCGCACATACGCGAGTCAGCGCAGCAGTCAGCGTTGTTTTACCATGGTCAACGTGACCAATTGTGCCCACGTTTACGTGCGGCTTATTACGTTCAAACTTTTCCTTAGCCATGAGTCGATCGCCTCTTCTGCTATGTAACTTAATTTAAGATTCAAACAACAAATACTGGAGCTCATAACCGGATTTGAACCGGTGACCTCTTCCTTACCAAGGAAGTGCTCTACCGACTGAGCTATATGAGCCTATAACCACACTTTCCAGTCCATCTGGAGCGGGTAGCGGGAATCGAACCCGCATCATCAGCTTGGAAGGCTGAGGTTCTACCACTGAACTATACCCGCACAATCCCACAGCGTTATACGCCAAAAAAATATAGAGGGCAGAAGACTACGGTCCGCACAAAAAGGCAGCCATCACAAGTCATCTGACCTCTATATTTCAATATGGTGGAGGGGGGAGGATTCGAACCTCCGAAGGCTGAGCCGTCAGATTTACAGTCTGATCCCTTTGGCCACTCGGGAACCCCTCCCGTCATATTATGCTTGCACTAACGAGCCAATCAGACCGTCAACACACACCCAAACCTGTGTGGAGCCCCCTATCCGAGTCGAACGGATGACCTACTGATTACAAGTCAGTTGCTCTACCAACTGAGCTAAGGAGGCTTTGCATCACAAATTTAGGGCCGCAATTCTATGCGAACTATGAAGATGACGCAACAGGTTTACAAACTTTTTGCTGATGATATATTTCCGGGTATTGGTTAACGAGACGCGCCTGCAGCTCACCTTTCACTATCGCCTCGCTACCAGGCTCCAGCACTACCCAGAACTGCTTGTAATTACGTGACTTTTCTATTCTACTGACCTCAATCTGCTGTGCGGCCAACCGCTCCAGAAGGCGTTCGACCTCCAGGTCCTGTTCAAAATTACCAAGTGAAACACCGTTACGATAGCGCCCTTCGATAATAAGCTCGGCGTTCAATTGATACCCCCTCAGCCGGTTAACCAGCGCTTCCGCCTCATCTCTTGTCGAAAAAGGCTCCACATAAAGCCAGTAGTAAGGCTTTAACCTGACCTCTTCCTGCTCTTCTCGCCCTTCGACACCAGCCTCACTGACTATTCGGAGAAATGTGCGACTATCGCTCGCCGAAAAGAAAGGCCCATACACATCACATTTACGAGTCTCGGATCGTTTTTCCAAAACGCTCGTCTGCTCTTCCCTCAGCTCAGTCAATAACTGAATCGGCGCAACATCCCCGCCATCAGGCTGCAGCGCCACCGGGGACAACACTTCACTCTCCCTGATGAACTGATTCCATGCGAAATACATCGCATTCAACACCAGCAGCCCAATAAAAACCCAACGCATAAGCTCTATCTACACTTAAAAGAAACAAAACACGCAACAACATGCGCAGCTATGGCAGAGCAATGCCCAACCCATCCAGCACCAAATCTTCTTTTACACTGAATCGTTCCGGCGACTCCAGCACTGCTCGCAACCTGTGAGCGTCCCCGCCACACAAATACAGCGCTGTACCTCCATTTTCTGAGGACTGTTCCGCCACCACGGAATCAATGAAACTCGCCACCATCCTCAAAATACCATGATTGACCGCTTGCTCCGTACTCCTTCCCCATGACCGGCAATGAGCATCACCCTCGGACTCCATACGAATTCGACCTGTTGAACTAACCAGCATTTCCGTCTGCATAGCGATGCCCGGCACAATATATCCTCCGCTATGACGCCCGTCCTCACCAACCAGGTCAACAGTAATAGCGCTGCCACAATCTACAACACAAACCCGCCCTTTGGCATGATGAAAAGCTGCAAGCATCGCCAACCACCGATCCACTCCAAGCCTCGACGGGTCCTCATAGACGATTTCCAGACCAGCCATTTTTTTACAGGTTTTCGCAACACTCGGCTTTAGTCCCCATAGGAAAAAGATTTGCCTATAAAGGGCATCTGTTACCTCTTCTCCGGCAACGCTGGCAAAACGTACCGCCTCTAAATCAGCGAACCCTGAACGCACCGTATCCAGACCTGATTCTTCATGAGTCCCACGACCGCTGCCAAGAACCCCGCCCTCTCTGTCCACGACTCGCCACTTCAGACTGCTGTTACCGACATCCACCTCAAGGATCATGTTATTTCGCCTTTGCCCTGACACTTACCTCTCCGCCACGATAAGCCTTCAGCTGATCATCCTGCTCAATCAGCAAACCACCGGTCGAATCGACGCCCCGAGCCATACCGGCAATTTTTTTGTTTCCCACAGACAACTCAACAGGCTTATCGACCAAACAGTCGAAACGCCGCCAATCCTCGTCAAACGCTGCAAAACCATATTGCTCAAAGGCTGGCAAAGCCTGCGCTAATTTATTCAACAGCTCAGCAACAATGACACTGCGCGAGGTATCAGTGGGCAGCAAGTCCCTCAAGCTGATCCATGCCTGATCAATTAACGCGCCCTGCTCTTCCGTCATCGTCACATTTATCCCAACACCAATAACAACCCTTATCGCCCCGCCCAACTCTCCGGAGGCCTCCAGCAAAATACCCGCTAACTTCTTATTTTTGTACAAAAGGTCGTTAGGCCACTTTACCCCAAGATCTCGACACCCCAATGCTTCCAAAGCCCTGGCAATTGATATCGCAACACAGAGACTGAGGCTATCCAGCGAAGCGGTTGTCGCACCGAAACGCCAGGCTACAGACAAATAAATATTCTTTGCAAAAGGACTCACCCACTCACGCCCCCTGCGCCCGCGACCAGCGGTTTGCATCTCAGCCAGGCAAACGTAGGGAGATTTGGATGCGTCCAGTGCCAAACGGTTCGTTGAAGCAGTTGTCAGGTGGAGCTCTATCTGACTAAACGTCTCGAAAGCAGACTCATCAAGGTGCTCATAGATTGCCGGAAGAGCTAACAGGTCCAGGCGGTCTCTCAATCGGTATCCCTTACCCCTTACCGCATTAACCTGCAGACCCAGCGCATCAAGTTTAGCGATATGTTTCCAAACAGAAGTTCTACTTACCTCCAGCACCTGGCTCAACTCTTCACCGGAGTGGAATTGCCCATCAGCGAGAATACCAAGGATTTTTTCTAGGCTCATAAACGAAGCACCAAATTTGTCCGCGACTTACCTGTAAGCAGAGGGGCTAAATCATAGCAGTTATAAAGATTAATTAGCCAGAAACAGCAAAACATCATCACATTACCGATTCACAACCAAGTTTCACAACAAATAAAGACGACAGAAAGCAACCGGGTTCACGCCTTTTCTCAGTTATACAGCCATTCCAGAATGGCCCGGCTTGATCACCATTTCAGCAGGCAATAAAAAACCCCGCCCTTTTGCAAGGACGGGGTTCTGTATTAAAAGCCTGACGATGACCGTCCTTACTCGGGCACTCCATGCCCTCGCCCTACGGGCCGTCGTCGCTTCGCTCCAACGTTCCAAAACGCTCCCGGCGTTTTGGTCACTGCGTTCGAGCAGGTCACCTTTCTTGACCGTAAATAAAAATGCCCCGCCACTTTCGTGGCAGGGCACTTGTATTTAAAAGCCTGACGATGACCTACTCTCACATGGGGAAGCCCCACACTACCATCGGCGATGTACCGTTTCACTGCTGAGTTCGGGATGGGATCAGGTGGTTCCAGTACTCTATTGTCGTCAGGCAAAACCTTAAAATCTGTTCTGCGTCTTAAACCGGCTATGTGATGCAATCAATTCTCTATCAAGCTTATATCTGATGTCATACAACACCAGCATAAACTGCTTTGGTGTTATATGGTCAAGCCTCACGGGCAATTAGTACTGGTTAGCTCAACGCCTCACAACGCTTACACACCCAGCCTATCAACCTCGTAGTCTTCAAGGGCCCTTTAGGAGGATCAAGTCCTCAGTGAGATCTCATCTTGAGGGAGGCTTCCCGCTTAGATGCTTTCAGCGGTTATCCCGTCCGAACGTAGCTACCCGGCAATGCCACTGGCGTGACAACCGGAACACCAGAGGTTCGTCCACTCCGGTCCTCTCGTACTAGGAGCAGCTCCTCTCAAATCTCATACGCCCACGGCAGATAGGGACCGAACTGTCTCACGACGTTCTAAACCCAGCTCGCGTACCACTTTAAATGGCGAACAGCCATACCCTTGGGACCTGCTTCAGCCCCAGGATGTGATGAGCCGACATCGAGGTGCCAAACACCGCCGTCGATGTGAACTCTTGGGCGGTATCAGCCTGTTATCCCCGGAGTACCTTTTATCCGTTGAGCGATGGCCCTTCCATACAGAACCACCGGATCACTAAGACCTACTTTCGTACCTGCTCGACTTGTCAGTCTCGCAGTCAAGCGTGCTTGTGCCTTTACACTAACCTCATGATTTCCGACCATGATTAGCACACCTTCGTGCTCCTCCGTTACTCTTTGGGAGGAGACCGCCCCAGTCAAACTACCCACCACACAGTGTCCTCGACCCGGATAACGGGCCAGAGTTAGAACCTCAAACATACCAGGGTGGTATTTCAAGGGCGGCTCCACGATAACTGGCGTCACCGTTTCAAAGCCTCCCACCTATCCTACACAAGTAGGTTCAAAGTTCACTGTGAAGCTATAGTAAAGGTTCACGGGGTCTTTCCGTCTAGCCGCGGATACACTGCATCTTAACAGCGATTTCAATTTCACTGAGTCTCGGGTGGAGACAGTGTGGCCATCGTTACGCCATTCGTGCAGGTCGGAACTTACCCGACAAGGAATTTCGCTACCTTAGGACCGTTATAGTTACGGCCGCCGTTTACCGGGGCTTCGATCAAGAGCTTCGCCGAAGCTAACCCCATCAATTAACCTTCCGGCACCGGGCAGGCGTCACACCCTATACGTCCACTTACGTGTTTGCAGAGTGCTGTGTTTTTAATAAACAGTCGCAGCCACCTGGTCACTTCGACCACCAACAGCTTACGGAGCAAGTCCGATCACCGTCAGCGGCGTACCTTCTCCCGAAGTTACGGTACTATTTTGCCTAGTTCCTTCACCCGAGTTCTCTCAAGCGCCTTGGTATTCTCTACCTGACCACCTGTGTCGGTTTGGGGTACGGTCTCTTATAACCTGAAGCTTAGAAGTTTTTCTTGGAAGCATGGCATCGACCACTTCGCTCTCATAAAGAGTGCTCGTCATCAGTTCTCAGCCTTAGGAACCCGGATTTGCCTAAGTTCCCAGCCTACAACCTTAAACAGGGACAACCATCGCCCTGCTGGCCTAGCCTTCTCCGTCCCTCCATCGCAGTTATAAGAGGTACAGGAATATTAACCTGTTTCCCATCGACTACGCATTTCTGCCTCGCCTTAGGGGCCGACTCACCCTGCCCTGATTAGCATGGGACAGGAAACCTTGGTCTTCCGGCGTGCGGGTTTTTCACCCGCATTATCGTTACTCATGTCAACATTCGCACTTCTGATACCTCCAGCATGCCTTACGACACACCTTCAACAGCCTACAGAACGCTCCGCTACCATCCTTACGGATCCGCAGCTTCGGTGGATAGTTTAGCCCCGTTACATCTTCCGCGCAGGCCGACTCGACTAGTGAGCTATTACGCTTTCTTTAAAGGGTGGCTGCTTCTAAGCCAACCTCCTAGCTGTCTAAGCCTTCCCACATCGTTTCCCACTTAACTATCACTTAGGGACCTTAGCTGGCGGTCTGGGTTGTTTCCCTCTCCACGACGGACGTTAGCACCCGCCGTGTGTCTGCCATGCTCATACTCTCTGGTATTCGGAGTTTGCATCGGGTTGGTAAGTCGGGATGACCCCCTAGCCGAAACAGTGCTCTACCCCCAGAGGCAATACATGACGCGCTACCTAAATAGCTTTCGCGGAGAACCAGCTATCTCCGGGCTTGATTAGCCTTTCACTCCGAGCCACAGCTCATCCCCGTCTTTTTCAACAGACGTGGGTTCGGTCCTCCAGTTGATGTTACTCAACCTTCAACCTGGCCATGGCTAGATCGCCCGGTTTCGGGTCTAATCCCAGCAACTATTCGCCCAGTTAAGACTCGGTTTCCCTACGCCTCCCCTAATCGGTTAAGCTCGCTACTGAAATTAAGTCGTTGACCCATTATACAAAAGGTACGCAGTCACAGAACAAGTCTGCTCCCACTGCTTGTACGCATACGGTTTCAGGATCTATTTCACTCCCCTCTCCGGGGTTCTTTTCGCCTTTCCCTCACGGTACTGGTTCACTATCGGTCAGCTAGGAGTATTTAGCCTTGGAGGATGGTCCCCCCATCTTCAGTCAAGGTTACACGTGCCCCGACCTACTTAATACGTCAACTATCGCTTT
>JAWKZQ010000007.1:0-67500 GCA_041395865.1 Pseudomonadales bacterium | reverse complement strand
CACAACTTCCATCACCAGCAGCGGGTCGATCGCTTCAAGAAAAGCATCCAGCTTGCTGCTGGTACCCGCCAACTGAATCGTAAAAATCGATGGCGTCACATCAATAATCTGCCCGCGGAAAATATCTGTAACCCGCTTAATCTCTTCGCGCTGCGCACCCACGGCCCGCACCTTAACCAGCAACAACTCACGCTCGATATGTGCGGCGTCTGCCAAATCCATTACCTTCACCACATCAATCAGGCGATTAAGGTGCTTAGTGATTTGCTCAATCACGCGATCCGAGCCAAAGGTGGTAATGGTGACACGGGACAGGGTCTCATCTTCTGTCGGCGCCACATTCAAGCTCATGATATTGTAGTTACGCTGGGCAAACAGACCGACAATACGCGACAAGGCACCTGGCTCGTTTTCCACCAATACCGAAATAATGTGTCTCATCAGGTACGCTCCGTCTTACTAACCCACATATCGCGCATGGCTCCCGGCGCAATCTGCATGGGATAAACGTGCTCGCTTGGATCCACCTGAATATCCATAAATACCAGCCGATCCTTAAGCGCAAAGCACTCACGCATCTTTTCTTCCAGCTCTTCACGCTTGGTCACTCTCATACCCACGTGACCATATGCCTCTGCCAGCTTCACAAAATCCGGCAACGAGTCTTCGTAGAGAATTTCCGAGTAACGCCCTTCGTAGTGCATATCCTGCCACTGTTTCACCATACCCAATGCCGAGTTATTGAGGCAGATGATCTTCACAGGCAGGTTATATTGCATGCAGGTTGAAAGCTCCTGAATACACATCTGGATACTGCCTTCACCCGTCACGCACACAACGTTGGCATCACGGTGCGCAAATTGCGCGCCCATCGCCGCCGGCAAACCATAGCCCATGGTTCCGAGACCACCGGAGTTAAGCCAGCGACGCGGCTCGTCAAACAGGTAATACTGGGCCGCAAACATCTGGTGTTGCCCAACATCGGAGGACACATAGGCTTCACCGTTCGTTACCTTATAAAGCATTTGCACCACTTCCTGCGGCATCATCAATTCGCCGTCAGTTTTATAGCGTGGAGCGACCTGCAAGCCGTAACGTTGGCGCCACTCGTTTATCTGCTTCCACCAAGCCTCGAGCGCTTCCTGGTCAGGCTTAACATCAGAAGCCTTAACCTGCTCGAGAATCCGCGTCAGCACATCCTTAACATCGCCAACAACCGGCACATGAGCCTCGACGATCTTGGAGATTGTCGCTGGATCAATATCCACATGCACAATGGTCGCATTAGGACAGAATTTGCTAACGGTATTGGTCACACGGTCATCAAAACGCGCACCCACCGCAAAAATCAAATCGCTGTGGTGCATCGCGGTATTGGCCTCGAAGGTGCCGTGCATACCCAACATGCCGAGGTTTTGCTTATGCGTACCCGGGTGGGCACCCAGGCCCATCAGCGTATTGGTCACCGGATAGCCAAGAATCTCAGCCAACTCGCGAAGCTCTTCGCTTGCCCCCCCCAGAATCACGCCACCGCCGATATAAATAACGGGACGCTTGGCCTGAAGCAACAAATCCACGGCCTTCTTAATCTGTTTCGGGTGCCCCTTAACAGAGGGGTTATAGGAGCGCAGACTCACTTTTTCCGGAAAGTTATAGGGGAAACGCTCCGTAGGGGCCGTGGTGTTTTTCGGGATATCAATCACCACCGGTCCTGGACGGCCCGTTGTCGCAATATGGAACGCTTTCTTGATAATTTCCGGAATCTCGTCCGCCCGCTTCACGATAAAGCTGTGCTTAACGATAGGGCGAGACACGCCAATCATGTCTGTTTCCTGGAAAGCATCTTCACCCACCTTCTCGGCAGGGACCTGACCAGACAAAACAACCATGGGAATAGAGTCGGTGTAAGCGGTAGCAATACCGGTAATCGCATTGGTAGCGCCCGGGCCAGAAGTTACCAGCACCACCCCCGGCTTGCCGCTGGAGCGCGTATAACCGTCAGCTGCGTGAGTCGCAGCCTGTTCATGACGCACCAAAATATGCTGGATTTTATCTTGCTTAAACAACGCGTCGTAGATGTGCAACGCCGAGCCGCCGGGATAGCCGAAGATGTATTCAACACCTTCATCCTGCAGCGCTCGCATTAACATCTCACCACCGGACAATAATTCCACTTGCCTCACCTTAATAACAAAATCGCCCGCTCTAACTGAACGGGCGACATTCAAGAATTTTCAATCTAACAAGAGCGTAGATAAACCGCCCCAGAGAACCCGTAATTCTGACACTTTGTAATGACTTGTTCAACCAAAACAGCCTTTAGCCAGATAAATTTAGCGCCTGAGTTTTTTAGAAAAAAAATCGAAGCCGTCTATACTAAGTCAAATAGCAGTTCGGCCTGAAAAACCAGGGCTCATTATTTCCCTATACGGACGCCACAATGAAAAAAGATCAACCGATTATGCGCACGGCAAGAATGCTGAGTATTCCTCTTTTCGCCCTCTTGCTATCCCCCCACCTATCAGCCGGCCAAGTTTACAAATGGGTCGACGAAGAGGGTGTCACCCACTATGGTGAGCGAGCGCCTGCCGATAAAGACTACTCCCTGGTTAAAACCTACGGCGAAGTACCGGCGGCGGAGGCAAAAAAAGCCCAACAGCGCCTGGAACAGCAACGTGAAGCTGAAAAAACCTCTGTGCAGCAAAAAGCCAGTTACGAAGAGCAGCAAAAAATCGCCGAAGAGCAAGCGAAAATTCGAGCGGAAAACTGCCGCGGCGCACAAAGCAACCTAAAAGCAATCCAGGAAAATGCGCGAGTCAGAATTCTTGGCGAGGATGGCGAGTTTCGTTTCCTGACAGAACAGGAAATCCAGGAGAAAAAGCAGGAAGCTGAAAAAATGATCGAAGAAAACTGCTCAGAATCTTGAACCGAATTCTGATACAAACAAAAAGGCGCCTGTTGGCGCCTTTTTTGCGGGCACATCATTTATTTGGAAAAGCTTAACTGCCCATCCGCAAAACCCACCACAATGGTATCACCCGGCACAAATTCGCCGGCAAGAATTGCCTGCGCCAGCGGGTTCTCCACTTTCTGCTGAATCGCCCGCTTCAGGGGCCGCGCTCCATAAACCGGATCAAAACCAGCCTCGACCAGGTTATCCATCGCCGTATCGCTAATTTCAAGCGCCAGCTCTTTTTCCTGCAGACGACTTCTAAGCTGCTGGAGCTGAATTTCAGCAATACCGCGAATCTGCGCTTTTTGCAGCGGATGGAATACCACCGTTTCATCAACGCGGTTGATGAATTCCGGGCGGAAGTGGTGGCTTACCACATCCATCACCGCATCACGCATCTGCGCATAATTGCTTTCGCCTGCCAGCGTCTGGATGATATCCGACCCCAGGTTGGAGGTCATCACCACTACCGTATTACGGAAATCGACCGTACGCCCCTGCCCATCCGTCAGGCGCCCATCCTCGAGAACCTGCAACAGGATATTAAAGACATCCGGATGCGCCTTTTCAACCTCGTCGAGTAACAGCACCGAATAGGGCTTGCGCCGCACAGCTTCAGTCAGGTAGCCGCCCTCTTCATAACCGACATAGCCGGGAGGCGCGCCAATCAACCTGGCAACCGAGTGCTTCTCCATAAACTCGGACATATCAATACGAACCATTGCCTCTTCCGTATCGAACAGGAACTCAGCCAGGGATTTGCACAACTCGGTTTTACCAACCCCAGTCGGGCCAAGGAACAGGAACGAACCATTAGGACGGTTGGGGTCAGACAAGCCGGCCCGCGAGCGGCGCACCGCATTTGCCACGGCCATAACCGCCTCGTCCTGCCCGATAACGCGCTGATGCAGGCTATCCTCCATGCGCAGCAGTTTTTCACGCTCGCCTTCCAGCATTTTGGAAACAGGTATACCGGTCCAGCGGGACACGACTTCAGCAACCTCTTCGTCGGTAACCTTGTTGCGCAACAGCGTCATTTCCATGTCCTTATGATCGGCCGCTTCGGCAATTTTCTTTTCCAGCGCTGGAATAATGCCGTATTGGAGTTCAGACATTTTCGCCAGATCACCTGCCCGATGGGCGGCCTCAAGCTCAATCCGAGCATTTTCCAACTCACTCTTGTACTGCTGAGTGCCCTGTAGACTGGCCTTTTCCGCTTTTAACACTTCATCAAGATCGGCATATTCCCGCTCCAGAGCGGCAATATCCTCGTCCAGTTTTTGCAAACGTTTTTTAGCCGCCGGATCTTCCTCCTTCTTGAGCGCCTCGCGTTCAATTTTCAATTGGATCAAGCGCCGGTCCAGGCGATCCATACTCTCAGGCTTGGAATCAATTTCCATCCGAATACGGCTACCCGCTTCGTCAATCAGGTCAATCGCCTTGTCGGGCAGCTGGCGATCAGTAATGTAGCGGTGTGACAGTTTTGCCGCTGCGATAATCGCAGAGTCGGTAATTTCAACGCCGTGGTGCACTTCATAGCGCTCCTTCAGTCCGCGCAAGATAGCGATGGTATCCTCCTCCGAGGGCTCATCGACCAACACTTTCTGGAAACGTCGTTCCAGAGCTGCATCCTTCTCGACATACTGGCGGTATTCATCCAGGGTCGTAGCGCCGACACAGTGTAACTCGCCACGGGCCAATGCAGGTTTCAGCATGTTACCGGCATCCATGGCCCCTTCGCCTTTACCCGCGCCAACCATGGTGTGCAGCTCATCGATAAACAGAATAATGCGGCCTTCCTGCTTGCTCAGCTCATTCAGTACCGCTTTGAGGCGCTCCTCAAACTCACCACGAAATTTCGCACCGGCAATCAATGCGCCCATATCAAGCGACAGCACACGCTTATCCTGCAGGCCTTCAGGCACTTCGCCATTGACTATACGCTGTGCCAAACCCTCTACGATCGCCGTTTTACCGACGCCGGGCTCGCCGATCAGTACCGGGTTGTTTTTAGTACGGCGCTGCAATACCTGTACGGTGCGGCGTATTTCTTCGTCGCGCCCCACTACCGGATCAAGCTTGCCTGTTTCGGCCCGCTCGGTAAGGTCGATGGTGTATTTTTCCAATGCCTGGCGGTTCCCTTCGGCATTCGGATCATTGACCTGTTCACCGCCGCGCACCTGCTCAATCGCCTGCTCCAGGCGGGCTTTATTGGTTCCGGATTTCTCCAGCAACCGTGATGCCGCTCCTTTGACCTCCAGCATGGCCAGCAAAACCAATTCGCTGGAAATATACTGGTCGTTGCGCTGCTGGGCCAACTTGTCCGTAACGTTCAACACCCGACCCAGCTCATTGGAAACCGTCACGTCACCCTGGCCACCCTGAACCTGCGGCATGTTCGCAAACGCCGCATCCAGCTCATTACGCAGGTTGCGCACATCGCAACCGGCGCGTTGCAGTAATGGCTTGATGGAGCCGCCCTGCTGCTCCAGCATGGCTAACAGCAGGTGAACCGGCTCGATGAAATTATGGTCTTTGCCAACCGCCAGGGATTGGGCATCGGACAGGGCAGATTGTAATTGCGTGGTAAATTTGTCGATTCTCACCTTTTTCTCCTGTGTGTTTTGTCGCAGCGTCAAGGGCTCCACTACTGAGCAGGGCTGCGTTCAAAAGTGATATATAGGAAATTGGGGCAAGGAAAGGCAATTCAAGTCCGCACGATTGATCCACATCAACAACGGGACAGGTTAGGTCAGGTTTATCAGGCCGACAGCCAAACGATACTGGCCATACGACCGGTCACTTCATTGCGGCGATAGGAAAAGAAACGTTCTTTTTCATTATAGGTGCAAAAACTGCCGCCATAGATTTGCACGACACCCTGGTTAACCAATCGCTGGCAAGCCAGTTGATACATATCCCCAAACCAGTACCCCTCTTTGACGGGATGCGGGGTAAACGCCCAGGCGCTGTCCGCCGAAAAAGTTAAAAAGGCATCGCGAACATCCGCACCCACTTCAAACTGCTCCGGGCCGATTGCAGGCCCCAGCCAGGCCATAATCTCACTGGCAGGGACATTAAAACTCCTCAATGTCGCCTCCAGAATGCCATCGGCCAACCCGCGCCAACCGGCATGCGCTGCCGCCACCTGGTCACCGCCCGTTGTACAAAACAGGACCGGCAAACAATCCGCCGTTAAAACCGCGCAGGGCAGACCCGCCTGACGTGTAAAGCTGGCATCGGCCTCAGGCGCTTCGCCATCCGCCCTGGCGGGAACAACCCGGCAACCATGCACCTGCTGAAGCCATTGCGGTTCATAGGGTGTCTCCAACACCTGTTGCAACTGCTGGCGGTTTCGTTGCACCTGTTCTGGGTTATCGCCAACATGCATGGCCAGGTTAAAGTCATCATAGGGAGGCTGACTGACACCGCCCTGCCGTGTGGTCACCAGGGCTCGAACATTTTTCGGTGCCGGCCAGTCTGGCCGGATAACATCAAGGGGCATCAATCACTCGCTTTCAGCAAACAGCGCCGAATCCTCTCGTAAAAGTTGTAGCAGCTGTTGCATGTCCTCAGGCAAGTCAGCCTGCCATTCCATCTCATCATACGTGCTCGGATGTATGAGACGCAAACGGCGCGCATGCAAAGCCTGGCGCCTAAACCCCTGTAAAAACGTCACCAACTCGTCCGTCGCACCGCGGGGCAAACGGGGGCGACCGCTGTACAGAGGGTCGCCAATCAGCGGGTATTTGATATGCGCCATGTGCACACGGATCTGGTGAGTACGCCCCGTTTCCAATTTGAGGCGCACATGCGTATGTTCGCGAAAACGCTCAACCACTTCATAATTGGTGGCCGCTTCCTTGCCCGTCGCCACAACCGCCATTTTCTTGCGCTGATGCGGGTGCCTGCCGATCGGTTCGTCCACCCTGCCGCCACCGGTCATCACACCAAAGGTGACCGCTTCGTATTCACGCCCCACCTCCCGTGCCTGAAGCTGCTCCACCAGGCTTGTGTGCGAAATGAGGTTTTTGGCAACCACCATCAAGCCCGTTGTATCCTTATCCAAACGATGCACGATACCGGCACGAGGCACCGTATCAAGCGCCGGAACATGATGCAGCAAGGCATTCAACAGGGTTCCATCGGCATGACCCGCCGCTGGATGCACTACCAACCCAGCGGGCTTGTTAATAACCAGGATATCCTCGTCCTCAAACACAATATCCAACGCAATATCCTGCGCCTCCCAACGGTCCGAACGCTCAAGTCTTGCCCTGACCTCCAGCCACTCGCCCCCCATTACCTTGAGCTTCGGTTTCTGGGTCTGTCCGTCCAGGGTCAGTTCGCCGGATTTAATCCAGCTCTGCAGGCGAGCCCGGGAATAATCGGGAAACAGTTGTGCAGCCACTTGATCAAACCGTTCTCCGGCTAACTCAAATGGAATCTGCTCTTTCAAATTAATCTCTTGCATCTGTTACATCTACTTACGGTGCTTTGTTTGAGGGGCCAGCTATGATTTAATACGCCAGCAATTATGCCTGCCTTGGGCATAAATGACATCAATACATCTTGCCAAATACCTGCGGACACCATGCACGCCATGATTAAACATTCCTTCAAAACCCTCGCCAGCCTGGTTTGTCTGATGCTGCTGGTTACGGCATGCGCCTCAAACGATAAAAAAGAGTTTTCTGAAAATACGGAAACAGGCTTCTATGAAAGTGCTGACAAGGCATCCAAATCGCGCAATTATAGCCGGGCGGCAGAACTGTTCGAGGAACTGGAATCCCGCTATCCATTTGGGCGCTATTCCGAGCAGGCACAGCTTGAGTTGATCTACCTCTATTACAAGACAGCCGATTACGAAGCATCCCGCGCCGCCAGCAGCCGTTTTCTGCGCCTGCACCCCCAGCATGCGAAGCTGGACTATGTGTACTATATGAGGGGCCTGGCCGCCTACCACCAAAACCGCGACCTGGTTGACCGTTTCCTCAACATCGACCTCAGTCAGCGCGATATGGCTTCGGCCCGTGAAAGCCTCGTGGATTTCGGCATACTGCTCAATCGTTACCCCGACAGCCAGTATGCCGACGAAGCCCGCGCACGCATGATTTACCTGCGCAACCTGTTGGCGCAACACGAAGTCCATGTAGCTCGCTACTATTTGAAACGAAACGCCTGGATTGCCGCAGCCAACCGCGGTCGTTACGTCGTGGAAAACTACCCTCGCACGCCATCGGTTCCTGACGCACTTGCTGTCATGGTTGAAGCTTACCAGCAACTGGGGCTGACCGAGCTCGCCGGGCAGTCCCAGCGCATCCTGCAGTTAAATGCCCCCGACTATGCAGGCCTCGGCGAAGAAGCCAATTTCAAAATTGAAGACGGCGAAATCAAAACAAAACGCTCATGGCTTAACCGTCTCAGCTTTGGCCTGCTGGGCGATGACGGAAGCAACCACTAAACCAGGCAAATAAAAGAACAATGGACGCGCAGGAAATTATCAAGGCCATGCAGGTACAACCGGCCATTGACCCGCAACAGGAAATTCGCCGCCGTATCGACTTCGTCAAGGCGCAACTTGGACAGGCAGGTTTGAAACACCTGGTTCTGGGGATCAGCGGTGGCGTTGACTCAACCACCTGCGGCCGTCTAGCGCAACTGGCCATCGACGAGCTGAACCAGGAAAACCCATCCAGCGGCTACCAGTTCATCGCTGTACGCCTGCCTTACGGCATTCAGGCCGACGAGCACGATGCGCAAGCCGCCCTTGAATTTATAAAGCCCGGTATCAGCCTGGCTGTAAACGCCAAACCCGGCACCGACGAGATTCACCAGGAAACCCTGGATGCGTTACGCCAGCAGGACCTGCTCAAAGCGCCCGAAGGCACCGTTGACTTTGTCAAAGGCAATGTAAAAGCGCGCACGCGCATGGTCATTCAGTATGAGATTGCTGGCCTCTTTAATGGCTTGGTATTGGGAACCGATCATTCGGCAGAAAACCTAACCGGCTTTTTCACGAAGTGGGGCGACGGCGCCTGCGACCTGGCGCCGTTGTTCGGCCTCAGCAAACGCCAGGTTCGACAACTGGCAACGGCTTTAGGCGCACCAGCCGCACTGATCCGCAAAACCCCCACGGCAGATCTTGAGTGCTTAACCCCGGGCAAAGCCGATGAACAGGCGCTTGGCCTTAGCTACGATGAAATAGACGACTTTCTCGAGGGTAAGCCGGTCTGCGATGATGTTCGTGACAGACTTATCGATATCTATAAAAAAACCCAGCACAAACGCCAACCCATCCCCACCCCTGACTATACTTAAAAAACCAGTCATTCAGGGAGTCTAGTTTTCGGCATGGACAAACCGAGCGTTTTTAACCGCCGCCATACGGATACGCGTAACCATCAGGAACTCCGCCTGCTTCGCGTTCTTAATTATTACCGGCTGGTTCTGTCTGTTGTCCTGATTTCCGGCTACTTCAATGAAGCCAGTAAAATCTTTCTGGGGCTGGAACGCCCCTCCCTTTTCCTGATTACAAGTGTCTGTTACGGCCTGCTGAACCTGCTTTTGGTCTTCATACTTCGCCATCAACATGAACTGCAGCCACAGCAAATCATTGCCAACATCAGCATCGACATCATCGTGCTCGGGATTCTGGCTTACACCAACGGCGGTGTCGCCAGCGGCCTGGGCAACCTGATCATCTTTGCTGTTGCCGCCGGCAGTATCCTGCTGCGAGGCCGTTACAACCTGATGTTTGCCGCCCTTGGCAGCATCGTGCTGATTTTGATTGAGGTTTATCGGGCCGTCACAATGCCGGACAGCCCGGTTCACTATTTACACGCCGGCCTGTTAGGCATGATCCTGTTTGCCACAGCCCTGTTCGTCCAGCACATTTCCAGCCGAATCCAGGCCAGCGAAACCCTTGCCGCCAAACGCGCAACGGACATTGTTCAGCTTGAAAAAATGAACCGCCTGATTATCCAGCGGATGCGTACCGGCATCATTGTCAGTAACGCCATGGGGCAGGTAACGATGATGAATGAAGCGGCCAGGGAATTGCTGGATATCCAGGACAGTACGCCGAACGATACCTCAACGCGGTCGCTTCCCGCCGCCCTGCATAAGCGTTTACAACTCTGGACGCAAAACCCCCAGCAACGGACTTCGCCCTTTCAAACCTCCCCTGAAGGCCCTGAAGTACAGGCTAATTTTGCGTCTTTACACCAGAAGGAGAATTCCAATATCCTGATTTTCCTCGAAGACAGCACCAAGGCCATCCAGCAGGCCCAACAGCTTAAACTGGCCTCCCTGGGGCAGCTCACCGCCAGCATTGCCCACGAGATTCGCAATCCGCTGGGCGCAATCAGCCATGCTGCACAGCTGCTGGATGAATCGGAAACACTGTCCGCCGCAGATCGTCGCCTGAGCGATATTATCCAGCAACACACCCTGCGCATGAACGACACCATTGAAAACGTGCTGGAGCTGTCACGACGCCATGCACCAATCCCGCAACAGGTTGAACTTGCCAGCTGGCTGAAGGATTTCGTGCGCAGCTTCAATGAAACGGAAAACCGTCCGGGCAAATTTGAGATTCAGGTTACCCCGGAACACCTGCAAGTCCGCTTTGATGCCAGCCAACTGCAACAGGTACTCAGCAACCTCTGCCAAAACGGTCTGCGCTACAGTCTGCAAAACACCGGGCAGGCCATCATACACCTCAGGGCCGGCCTGCTGCCGAACACCACCCAGCCCTATCTTGATATTATTGACGAAGGCCCCGGTATCGATAGCAGCACATCAGCACGCTTATTCGAACCCTTTTATACCACGGAGCGGAGCGGTACCGGCCTGGGCCTTTATATTTCACGAGAGCTATGCCAGGCCAATAACGCCCGCCTCAACCACATTGCCTCTTACCCTAACGGCTGCTGTTTCCGTATAATCTTTCCGCATCAAGCAATAGCCCCCTAGGGACCAGTTCCCATTAACCGGTACAAGCCATGAAGCCATCCCATAGCGCCCTGTTAGTTGATGATGAGCCCGACATTCTGGAATTACTCGCCATTACGCTAATGCGTATGGGGATTGAGACCCAGCAGGCGCAGACACTGGACGAAGCCTATGGGTTGCTGGCGCGGCAAGCCTTTGATTTATGCCTGACTGACATGCATCTACCCGACGGTAACGGACTTGAGCTGGTCGCACATATCCAGCAGAACCATGCCAGCACGCCGGTCGCTGTCATCACGGCCTTTGGCAGCATTGAAACGGCTATTGAAGCCCTGAAGCAAGGCGCCTTTGACTTCGTATCGAAACCGGTTGAATTGCCTCGCCTGCGCGACATGGTTCAGCAGGCACTCAAGCTTAAACAGACACAAGCCGACTGCAGCAAAGACGACTGTGAACTACTGGGGCAGTCCAGTGCAATGAAGCGTTTGCGTAGCCAGGTAAACAAGGTGGCGCGCAGCCAGGCTCCCGTCTACATCAGCGGCGAATCGGGATCGGGCAAGGAACTGGTTGCCCGATTAATTCACCAGTCCAGCCCGCGTTGTGATGCGCCTTTTATCCCCGTTAACTGCGGCGCCATTCCATCCGAACTGATGGAAAGTGAATTTTTCGGCCACAAAAAAGGCAGCTTCACCGGCGCTGTCAGCGATAAAACAGGGCTGTTCGAAAGTGCCCGGGGCGGCACCCTGTTTCTCGATGAAGTGGCCGACCTGCCCTTGCATATGCAGGTGAAGCTGCTGCGCGCGATCCAGGAAAAAGCCGTTCGCCCGGTCGGCTCACAGAAGGAAGAGCCCACGGATGTGCGAATTCTAAGCGCGACACACAAAAACCTGGCGCAGGAGGTCGAAAAGGGAAACTTCCGGCAGGATATGTTCTACCGCATCAATGTGATTGAAATTCATGTTCCCAGCTTGCGTGAGCGACAGGAGGACATCGCACTGCTGGCGGATTTCTTCCTCGAGAAGCTAGCCCAGACCAACAAAACGCCCGTCCCCAGGCTCAGCCCCCAGGCTTTGACCAACCTGCAAAACTATCCGTTCCCGGGCAACGTGCGAGAACTGGAAAATACGCTGGAGCGAGCCTATACGCTGAGCGAGAACAACCTCATTGATATCGATGATTTGCAGTTAAGACCAACTGAAAACGGGACTGCTACCGACACCCGTGTAACCGAGCAAATACCGGAAAGCACTGACTCGGCAACCAGTACCGATAACGGCTCGCTGGATAATTACCTGGAAGAAATTGAAAAACAGGCGATTCTAAAGGCGCTGGAGGAGACCCGCTGGAATCGCACCGCTGCGGCAGAGAAGCTGGGTATTTCTTTCCGCCAGATACGTCACCGGCTAAAAAAATTCGGTATCGAGTAACCGGCTGCCTCAGCCAACCGGCTTTAAACGCAACTCTTTAGGCAAACTGAAGGTAATATTTTCCTCACGTCCCGCCAGCTCTTCCGGGCCGGTCCCGCCGTATTCCCTTAGCTGTTCAATCACCTGATCCACAAGAATTTGCGGCGCCGACGCGCCGGCAGTTACGCCTATCTGAGAAACGCCCTGGAGCCAGTCCTGTCGGATTTCCGTGGCATCGTTAATCAGGTGAGCGGGGGTTCCCAAGCGTTCAGCCAATTCACGCAGACGATTGGAGTTCGAGCTATTGGCAGCTCCTACCACCAGCACCAGGTCCGATTCAAAGGCCAGTTTTTTCACCGCATCCTGGCGATTCTGGGTGGCGTAGCAGATATCATCCTTACGCGGCCCCTCAATCTCGGGGAATCGCTGGCGCAAGGCGTCAATAATATCGGCGGTATCATCGACCGACAGGGTGGTCTGTGTCACAAAGGCCAGTCGTTCGGGATTCTTCACCGGTAAGTCAGCAACCCCGGCCACATCCTGTACCAGGTACATATCACCACCGTAACGATGATCGTACTGCCCCATCGTACCTTCAACCTCAGGGTGTCCTGCGTGCCCGATAAGAATGCATTCCTGGCCAGACTGGCTGAACTTGGCAACCTCCATGTGAACCTTGGTTACCAGCGGGCAGGTGGCATCAAACACTTTGAGCCCGCGATTGCGCGCCTCAATCTGAACCGCCTGGGAAACACCGTGGGCGCTAAAGATCACCAGCGCATCATCAGGTACTTCGTGCAACTCCTCAACAAACACCGCCCCTCTATTTCGCAGGTCATCGACCACATAGCGGTTATGGACCACTTCATGACGCACATAAACAGGCGCGCCAAAAACCGCCAGTGCACGGTTAACAATTTCAATCGCACGATCGACACCGGCACAGAAGCCGCGGGGATTGGCCAGTTTAATCTTCATCACTCACTCTGCCTAAGCGTCCAGTTTAACCGCTTCCACCGCCAGAATTTTTACATCGAACAGCAAATCCTTGCCCGCCAGAGGATGGTTAAAGTCCACTTCCACTTTGCCGTCCTCAATGGCTACGATAATTCCTGGCAGCTCAGCCTTGTTAGCATCGGCAAAGGACACCATCAGCCCTTCGCTCAATTCCATGTCCGGATCGAATAGATCAACCGACATGATCTGGCGGTTATTGGGGTTCGGTTGACCAAAACCCTTTTCCGGGCCCACTTCAAAGGTTTGCTCGGCACCCGCCTGCAGGCCATGCAGGCATTCCTCAAAACCGGGCAGCAATTGTCCGTCACCCACGACAAAAACCGCTGGATCCCGATCGAAGGTGGAGTCGATCAAGTCGCCACTGGCAAGTTTTAATGCAAAATGCAGGGTTACCTGCGTTCCTGGCCCAATGGCCAGACTGTTGTCACTCATTTTCGTTCTGATCCCGTGAAGCAGCACGGCGGGATAACCACACCGTATCAATAATTAGCATCGTCGCACCCACGGTTATCGCAGAATCCGCCAAGTTGAAGGCGGGAAAATAGTGGCGCTGATAATGCACGGAAATAAAATCAACCACATAGCCTAACACAACGCGGTCGTAGAGGTTACCCAGCGCGCCGCCCAGCACCAGTGCCAGGGCCATTGCCAACCAGGTTTCATGAGGTTTCAGGCGCTTTATCCAAGCCACCAGGGCGATACTGACGACTGCGGCCAGCAACGCGAACAACCAACGCTGCCAACCACCGGCATTAGCCAGGAAGCTGAACGCCGCACCGGTGTTATGCAGCAGGGTCAGGTCAAAAACCGGCAACAGCTCTAACGGTCGGGCATAGTCCAGGAAAGCAACAGCCAGATGCTTGGTCAGTTGATCCAGCATGATCACCAGCAGGCTCAACCATAACCAAACCAGCTTTCCCGTTACCTGTTGCGGCGTCATGTCCGACCTAACATAGAGAACAGGGGCGGCGTATGGGCTGCCACACAGCCACCCGGTTGATATTGAACACGCATACTAGGCAAATTGACGCACTTCGCCTTCACCAGCAATATTCTCAACACAACGCCCGCAGAGAGCAGGGTGTTCACTGTGCGCTCCGACATCATCACGGCGGTGCCAGCAACGCTCACACTTCTGATTGGCGGAAACATTCAATTCCACACGCAACCCTTCCAGCTCAGTCTCATCACCCTCCGCGATTTCAGTCAAGACCACCTGCGCGCCCGAAGTGATCAGCACAAAACGCAGTTCATCCTGCAATCGATCCAGCAGCGCCTTCAACTCAGGTCCGCAATGCAGGGTCACCTCTGCATCCAGGCTCGAGCCAATATCGCCGGCCGAACGGGCCGCTTCCAACACTTTGTTGACGGCTGTTTTCACGGCCATCACCTGTTGCCAGTCCGCATGGCTGAACTGCCCACCCTCTAATCGCTCCAGTTGATCGTACCAGTGGGCCAGCCAAACGGGTTGTGTACGCTCGCCGGGTAAATGATCCCAGATTTCATCTGCAGTGAAACTCAGAATCGGTGCGATCCACCGGACAAAGGCTTCCGACAAATGATACAGCGCCGTTTGCGCCGAGCGACGGGCAACGCCGTCCGCTTTGGCCGTGTATTGGCGATCCTTGATAATATCCAAATAGAAACCGCCCATATCGGTAACACAGAAGTTATGCAACTTCTGGTAGATCTGGTGGAAATGGTAATTATCGTAGGCGTGAATAATCTCGTCCTGCAGCTGCGCTGCGCGGTCAAGCGCCCAGCGATCCAGCGCCAGCATATCCTCAACGGCTACCAGGTCAGTCGCCGGGTCAAAACCGTTCAAATTAGACAGGAAGAAGCGCGCCGTATTGCGGATACGCCGATAAGAGTCGGCAGAGCGCTTAAGGATTTCGTCCGACACGCTCATTTCGCCACTGAAGTCTGTCGCAGCCACCCACAGGCGCAGGATATCCGCGCCCAACTCGTTGGCAACCGTCTGCGGCGACACCACATTACCCTTGGATTTGGACATTTTATGTCCGTTGGCATCCACCACAAAGCCGTGAGTCAATACGGTCTTATAGGGGGCACAACCGTTAATGGCCATGGAGGTTTTCAGCGAAGACTGGAACCAGCCGCGGTGCTGATCAGATCCTTCCAGATACAAATCCGCCGGGAACCGTAAGCCCTCTCGCTGACGCAATACCGAGTGGTGAGTGACGCCCGAATCAAACCACACATCCAGCGTATCGGTAATTTTGCCGTACTGTTCGGCCTCGTCGCCCAACAGCTCGGCCGGATCAAGGTCGAACCAGGCATCCATACCATCCTTTTCAATACGTTCAGCAACGGCTTCGAAAAGGCTGGCTGTATCCGGATGCAGTTCCATCGTCTCCTTGTGGACGAATAGCGTAATCGGCACGCCCCAGGTACGCTGACGGGAAATACACCAGTCCGGGCTGCTGTCGAGCATGGAGTCGATACGTGCGCGCCCCCAGCTGGGTTCCCAGCGAATCTCGTTAACCGCGCTTTTCACATCAGCCAGCAGATTCTTTTGGGTCATGCTGATAAACCATTGCGGAGTCGCACGGAAAATCAGCGGTGTCTTGGTACGCCAGCAGTGCGGGAAGCTGTGGGTAATTTTTCCTTCGCACAGCAAACGGCCCCGTTCCTTGAGGGTTTCGACCACCAGCGGGTCGACCTTGTAAACGTGTTCACCGGCAAACAGCTCCGTAGTGCTCCGGAAAACACCATGCTCGTCCACCAGGTTCAGGGTGCCGATTCCATATTTTTGACCGACCACGAAGTCGTCCATACCATGATCAGGCGCGGTATGAACCGCACCCGTACCGGCATCCAGCGTTACGTGGTCGCCGAGCAGCACCGGCACCGTCTTATCGTAGAAGGGGTGCTGCAACTGCTGATTTTCCAGAACCGCACCCTTAAACGATCCAATGACCTCGTAGCTGTCGATTCCGCTGCGCTGCAAGACGCTTTCCATCAGCCCTTCAGCCAGCACCAGGCGCTCGACACCCTGCCCGGCATCGCACTGTACGATCACATAATCCAGCTCGGGGTTTAGCGAAACCGCCTGGTTGGAAGGCAGCGTCCAGGGCGTCGTGGTCCAGATCACCACACTCAAGGGACCCTCGCCCTCGCCACAACCTGCCGCATTTAAAAACGCTGCCTCGTCAGCCACCGGGAAGCGCACATCAATCGAAAAGGAGGTCTTGTCCTGGTATTCCACTTCCGCTTCGGCCAGCGCCGAAGCACCCACGACACTCCAGTAAACAGGTTTAAAGCCGCGGTGCAGGTGGCCATTTTCCACCACCTTGCCGAGGGCGCGAACAATATCGGCCTCTACCTTGAAATCCATGGTCAGGTAAGGTTTTTGCCAGTCACCGAGAACGCCCAGACGGATAAAGTCCTTGCGCTGCCCATCCACCTGCCGGCGGGCATAGTCGCGGCATTTCTGACGGAAGGTTTTATAGTCCACCTTGCTGCCGGCTTTGCCGATCTTGGTTTCCACCTTGTGCTCGATCGGCAGACCGTGACAGTCCCAGCCCGGAATGTAGGGCGCATCAAAGCCACTCAGGGTCTTGGACTTGATCACAATATCCTTGAGCACTTTGTTCACCGCGTGGCCAATGTGAATATCGCCATTGGCATAGGGAGGACCGTCATGAAGAATAAATTTTTCACAACCGGCGCGAGCGGCTCGAATCTGCTCATACAGGCCTTCTTTTTCCCAGCGCTTTAACATCTGCGGTTCGCGCTGCGACAGGTTCGCCTTCATGGAAAAAGCCGTTTTAGGCAGATTCAGGGTATCTTTATATTCGCTCATATCAGTTCAAAAATTTCGTCAATTAGATTGGCGGCTAACCCGCACCAAAGTGCCGACGGGCACTGTCGATATCCAGCTGGATCTGCTTTTTCAACGCATCCAGCCCTTCAAAACGCTTTTCATCGCGGATTTTTTTCCGGAACACCACTCGGATGTGCTCGCCATAGATCGACCGGTTAAAATCAAACAGATGCACCTCCAGAACCGGCACTTTGCCACCCACAGTCGGACGTACGCCGACATTGGCCACGCCCTGCACCAGCTTGTCTTCCTCCAGACCTGCAACCTCGACGGCGAAGACACCTTCCAGCGGCGCTTTTTTCCCCTTAAGCGCCAGGTTGGCCGTCGGCACACCGATAGTACGTCCCAACTGCTGGCCGTACATCACTCGCCCGGAAATCGAGTAGGGGCGCGCCAACAGTTGTTCAGCCAGCGAAAAATCACTGTTATTCAATGCCGTACGAACCGCCGTGCTGCTCACGCGCTGACCATTCATGACCAGCGTATGGGTGTTGGTAACCCCGAAGCCATACTGCTCGCCGGCCTGCTCCAACATCGGGTAATCGCCGCTTTGCTTACGACCAAAACGGAAATCGTCGCCAACAATCAGGTATTTCACCCCTAAACGGTCAACCAGGATATCCTTGACGAAGTCCTGCGCGGACAGGCAGCGAACCGCCTCGGTAAAGTGCAGGCAAATAACCGTATCGACACCTGCCTCGGCCAACAGGCGGACCTTCTCCCGAAAAGGCGTCAATCGCGCGGGGGCGCCCTGACCTGCAAAAAACTCCAGCGGCTGCGGCTCAAACACCATGACCGTCGCAGGCAGGTTAAGCTCGCTGGCTTTTTCACGCAGCTGCTGCAAAATCATCTGGTGTCCGCAATGCACTCCGTCAAAATTCCCGATGGTCAGCACACACTGCTGCGCCGGGAATTTACGCCGGTAAACGTCGAGATTATGCAGCCCTCTGATCAATTCCATAGTCGTTAAAGATAATCCGCTCGCAAAGGCGCGATTATAGCGTATCCACCTTAACGGGAATATGCCTTTACATTGCAAATTCAGGGAATTAGTGGCGCAAATGACGCAATCTTAGGCCGCTCGCAACGAGCACGACAGCGTATACCGCCACACCCGCCAAACAAAGCCCGCCCAATTGCCAGGCGCGCTGCCAAACCGACCAATCCAGCCAGTGCCGACTCTCAGCACATAGCCAAAGGATAACGGCCACCATGGCGCCATTAGCCAGGAGCATCCGCAACCCCATCTTCCCCCAGCCTGCCAGCGGGCGATAGATACCCAACCGATACAGCCCGGCAAACAACAGTCCCGCATTCAAAAATGCCGACAGCGAGGTTGCCAGCGCCAACCCGGCATGCTGCAACGGCCAGATCAAAGCCAGGTTCAGCGCCATATTGGCCACCATGGCCCACACGGCAATTTTCACCGGCGTTTTCGTGTCCTGGCGGGAAAAGTAACCAGGCGCCAGGACCTTAATCAACATAAAGGCCAGCAAGCCCAGCGAATAGGCTCTTAGGCTCATCGCGGCCATTTCGACATCCCGCGGCGTCATCGCCCCATACTGGAACAGCGTCATGATCAACGGCTCAGCCAACACAAACAGCGCCAACGCCGCCGGGAATGCCAGCAAACAAACCAGCCGCAGGGCCCAATCCAGCGTTCCCCGGAATTCCTCAACAGATGCACTGACATGCTGCCGCGACAAACTCGGCAGAATCACCGTCGCAATGGCAATACCAAACACACCCAGCGGCAGCTCGACAAGGCGATCCGAGTAATACAACCAGGACACACTTCCCGTTTGCAGGAAAGAGGCCAGCACGGTATCCAGCAACAGGTTTATCTGGCTGACCGATACCCCAAACAGGGCTGGCACCATCAGCTTGAGAATCTGCTTCACCCCTTCGTGCTGTCGATTCACACGGGGGGTCGGCAGCAGGTGTAATCTTGCCAAAAAAGGCAGCTGGAACAGCAGCTGGACAGAACCGGCAATCAGCACGCCCCACCCCAACGCCATCACCGGGTTTTCCAAAACCGGCGCCATAAAGAGCGCACAACTGATCAGTGAGATATTCAGCAGTACCGGCGTAAAAGCCGGCACAGCAAAACGCCCATAGCTATTCAACACGGAGCCGGCAAAAGCCGTCAGCGAAATCAATAACAAATAGGGGAACGTCAGGCGTAGCAATTCCGCCGTTAACCCCAGTTTTTCCTCGTACTGGAAAAAGCCCGGCGCAAACAACATTGCCAACAGGGGAGCAGCAGCAATGCCTATCATCGTCAGCAGTGTCAGCGTCAGCCCCAGCGAACCGGCCACATGATCCACCAGCGACTTAACTGCGGCATGATCACGCTTGGTCTGGTACTCCGACAGCACCGGCACAAAGGCCTGGGCAAAGGCCCCTTCGGCAAACAAACGACGCAGGAAGTTGGGAATTTTGAAGGCGACAAAAAACGCGTCAGCGCTGGCTGACGCCCCCACAAAATGGGCAATGACAATATCGCGTACTAACCCCAAGATACGTGACAACAGGGTGCAGCCGCCCACGATACCCGTAGACTTGAGCCGTGACCCATTTTTTACACTGGGCGCAGCAACCTGCGCATTCTTTTCCTGCATACGATTCAGTGTATCTTCCGCTTATTTGAGGTTCGCGGCATCATAGCCTTATCAGAGCCCTTAAACCAGTTCCCGGCACGACTTTACCCTCGCCGAAAAGCTAACTATTCCCGTACGATTAGGCTACAATGCTTCGCCGCCCAACAATATAAAAATATTGACATTAAGGCATTGACAGGGCATAGTTCGCGCCCTTGAATTTAAAACCCATTTTTGTAAGACAAAATTTTTACCGAGGAGCCAAACTGTGGCAAACAATCCAGGATCTAAAAAACGCGCACGCCAAACAGTAAAACGTCGGGCTCACAACGCAAGCCTGCGTTCTCTGGTACGCACTTCCGTTAAAAAAGTTATCGCCGCCATCAACGCTGGCGAATACGATGCTGCACAGGCTGCGTTTGTAGCCGCTCAGCCCAAGATTGACTCCATGGTCAACAAAGGCATCGTCAAAAAGAACAAAGCAGCGCGCTGGAAAAGCCGCCTGAACGCCAAGGTTAAGGCGCTGAAAGCCGCCTAAGCCAAGCCCAGCGTTTCGAATAAAAAAACCGGCCAATGGCCGGTTTTTTTATATCTGCTCCACTGACAGGCTCGTCGTTTAAAAGACCACTAAATTATCCCGGTGGATCAATTCAGGCTCACTGACATAGCCCAGCAGCGCTTCAATTTCATCGCTGGATTTGCCGCAAATCTTCAGCACTTCAACATTGTTATAGTTCACCAGCCCTCGAGCCACGCGCTCCCCGGAAGCGCTTTCGCAGGTCACCATATCGCCGCGCACAAAATTACCGCGCACACTGGAAACCCCAACCGATAACAGGCTCTTGCCTTTCTGCCTGAGTACCCTGACGGCGCCATCGTCCAAAACCAGCGTTCCCTTGGCCTGTAAATGCCCTGCCAGCCACTGCTTGCGTGCCGCCTGCTTTTCAAGATCAGGCACCAGCAGAGTACCCAAGCGCTCACCTTCATAGAGCCGCCGCAGCACATTTTCCTGGCGCCCTCCAACAATCACGGTACAGGCACCGGAACGCGCCGCCAGACGGCCGGCATTAATTTTGGTCGCCATGCCGCCCTGCCC
This sequence comes from Pseudomonadales bacterium, assembly GCA_041395865.1. GTDB lineage: Bacteria > Pseudomonadota > Gammaproteobacteria > Pseudomonadales > IMCC2047 > IMCC2047. Next base: position 46,625 of record JAWKZQ010000007.1, on the reverse strand, counting down.
CAACGCGCCGGCACTGCCACCGGCCATCCCATTCAGCGCTGCATCGTGAGCATAGGCTTCCGACACCACCGGCGCATCCGGATTTTTGCGCGGATCACTGCGATGCAATCCCAACTGATCCGTCAGAATAATCAGGGTATCCGCTTCCACGAGATTAGTAACCAGGGCACCCAGCGAATCATTATCACCAAACCGAATTTCATCGGTCACGATGGTATCGTTTTCATTAATGATCGGGATAACCCCCAGGCTCAGCAACTCCCGAATGGTGCTGCGGGCATTGAGATAACGCTGACGGCTGGAGAGGTCGTCATGGGTGAGCAAAATCTGGGCCGTGTGCATTTGATAGCGCTGAAAGTTGGATTCGTAGGTCTGCACCAACCCCATTTGCCCGACTGCGGCGGCAGCCTGCAGTCGGTGCACCTCATGGGGACGCGTTTTCATTCCCAAGCGGGTCATGCCCTCGGCAATAGAGCCGGAAGAAACCAACACGATTTCCAACCCCTGTTGCCGTAACCAGGCCAGCTGGGCAACCCAGTCAGAGATGGACGCGGTATCAAGCCCCTGTCCATCCGCGGTCAGCAGGGCGCTGCCGATCTTCACGACCCAGCGTTTCGATTCACCAATTTTTTGCCACTCGTTTTGCAGACTCACGCACCAACTCCATTCGTCAGTAGGCAATTAATACTTTAATTGAAGGAACAAAGCCCTGGACTAAGGCACATATTCGACATCGACATCATAGTCGTCATCATCAAAATCATCGTCATCGTCGTCCTTGGCGGCCGCTTTACGACGCGCCCTGGCCTCGTGATGAGCCTGGATACAGGCACGCGCCTCCTCTTCCATGGCGACTTTAATCTGGCGCTCACGCTCCGCAGCCTCCGGATTTTCAGCCTCTTCACACCGGCACTGCTCGATGTGATTCATAATATCCTGGCACAGCGCCTGGGTACCTTCGCTCTGGATTGCCGAAATTCGGTACACTGGGCCTTGCCACTCGAGCTTCTCGATAATTTCCAGGCAGCGCGCTTCGCGTTCATCTTCGGGCAGCATATCCAGCTTATTCAGCACCAGCCAGCGCTCACGCTGAGCCAATGTCGGGCTGAATTTTTCCATTTCATGATAGATACAATCCACCGCATCGGCCGGATCGGTCCCGTCATAGGGCGCCATATCGACGATATGCAGCAGCAGGCGCGTTCGCGACACATGGCGCAGGAACTGGAATCCTAAACCGGCCCCCTCCGCAGCGCCCTCGATAATACCCGGGATGTCGGCAACCACAAAACTGCGATGCCGGTTCAGGCTCACCACGCCCAGATTGGGCGCCAGCGTCGTAAAGGGATAGTTTGCAACCTTGGGCTTGGCCGCCGACACAGCACGGATAAAGGTGGATTTACCCGCATTAGGCAAGCCCAGCAGGCCGACATCGGCCATCACTTTCAACTCCAGGCGGATATTCCGGAACTCACCCGGCGTGCCGTTGGTCGTCTGCCGCGGCGTGCGGTTAACACTGGACTTAAACCGGGTATTCCCCAAGCCGTGAAAACCGCCCTTGGCAATCATGGCGCGCTGCCCGGGCTCGGTAAAGTCCACCAGTACTTCCCGGGTATCCTGGTCAATCACCGTCGTACCCACCGGCACCTGCAAGATCAGATCATCCGCACTGGCACCCGTGCAATTGCGCCCGCGGCCAGGCTGGCCCGACTCAGCACGGTATCGTCGCTGATAACGATAATCCACCAAGGTATTAATGGCATCGCTGGCTTCCATATATACAGAGCCGCCGTCGCCGCCGTCGCCACCGTCAGGGCCGCCTTCAGGGCGGTATTTTTCACGCAGGAAACTCAAGCAGCCATTGCCGCCCTTGCCCGCTTCAATTGTAATTTGTGCTTCATCAAAAAATTTCATGGCGCCAGTGTACCAAAAACATGCTCTTCCAAAGATACCCTTCTGCAAACAGGCAAAAAAAAACCCCGCAGTGCGGGGTTTTTAAAAACTTGCCAGTGCTTAGGCGTTCGCTTCTACGCTAACGTATTTGCGATTTTTAACACCTTTCACTTCAAATTTTACCACGCCGTCTTTCAGGGCAAACAGGGTGTGATCTTTACCACAACCAACGTTTACACCCGGGTGGAAGTGCGTACCACGCTGACGAACGATGATGTTACCCGCTTTAACAACCTGGCTGCCAAAGCGCTTAACACCAAGTCGTTTCGATTCCGAATCGCGGCCGTTATTGGTACTACCGCCTGCTTTCTTGTGAGCCATACCTCAGTTCCTCGTTTCTTTTCGTCCGTAAGCTTATTTAATGCCAGTGATCTTAACTTCTGTGTACCACTGACGGTGCCCCATACGTTTCATATGGTGCTTACGACGCTTGAATTTCAAGATATTCACTTTGTCGGCACGACCATGAGCAACAACTTCACCTGTTACCTGACTGCCTTCAACAAAAGGACCGCCGATTTTAACGTCATCGCCGTTGCCAATCAGCAGGGCCTGACCGAAATCTACAGAAGCACCCGTTTCCAGCTCCAGCTTTTCAACACGCAGTGTCTGGCCTTCCTGAACGCGGTGCTGTTTACCGCCACTTTTAATAATCGCGTACATATCGCTCTCCAAAACCTTTTGTGCCCAAGCGCCGCCGCCGCAGACTTGTTAGCTTAGACATTCTGAACCAGCCCTTGGCCCCGACAGTGGACTGTATGCTGCACACCCCAAAACTGGGTAGGGTCAATAGGGGCCGTGATTCTACGGCATCGGACAAACACAGGCAAGCTGAATAGAACAATTAAACAGCATATTTTAGGGTTTTTTGCTATTGATCCGCACCGGCGCTATTTTCATTTCCCCATTATTGACAGTCAAGGCCCCGCCACCTAGTATTCGAGGCCTTTATTTACAGACAGTTGGCCGTTTTTTCGATGGATCCCAAACGCATTTTCAAAGTGGTTGATGAAGACTTTTCCGCCGTCAACCAATTGATTCTGGATCAGCTCCACTCAGACGTGGATTTAGTGGAAACCATCAGCCAGTATCTGGTCGACAGCGGCGGCAAACGCATTCGTCCCTTGCTGGTGCTATTAGCCGCCAACTGCTGCAGCTACGAAGGCAAGCATCACATCCTGCTGGCTGCCATTATCGAGTTCCTCCATACCGCAACGCTGCTGCACGACGACGTCGTCGACATGTCAGAAATGCGCCGCGGTCGCTCCACGGCCAATGCCGTGTGGGGCAATGCCCCCAGCGTACTGGTGGGCGACTTTCTTTATTCGCGCGCTTTTCAGATGCTGGTGCAACTGGGCAACCTGCCGATCATGAGCATCATGGCCAATTGCACCAATCAAATTGCCGAAGGCGAAGTGTGCCAGCTCACCAATGCCCGCAATCCGGACCTCACTGAACAGGCATACCGTGACGTCATCCAGGCCAAAACGGCCATTCTGTTCGAAGCCGCAGCCGAAACAGCCGGCATACTTTCCGGCGTCAGCGAAGAGCAGCAGCTCGCCTTGAAAAAATACGGCGCTCACCTGGGGATGACCTTCCAACTGGTCGACGACCTGCTCGATTACAACGGCGCCGCGGAAGAGATGGGTAAAAATGTCGGCGACGATCTCGCCGAGGGAAAAATGACGCTCCCTCTTATTCAGACACTGCTGAACAGCACCCCGGAAAACGCCCGGCTAATCCGCGAAGCGGTCAAGGAAAACAAACCAGAGCACGCTGAGCAGATTATCGCCCTGGTCAAAAGCTCTGATGCGCTGTCCTACACGCTTCACCAGGCCGAACTTGAGGCAAACCTCGCCATCCAGCAACTGGATCAATTGCCTGACAACACCTACCGAGACGCCCTCAGGGATCTCGCCAAACAAGCCCTAAACCGCTCAAAATAACACAGCCCTTCTCTTTACACCCCCGCTTTTGGGTCTATTCTTTAATAAAAAACAACTCGCTGGCTATCAACCTGCCCAACGAGCCTTCGGATAACAAAAGCACAGTCGCAGGGGCACAGGGGCTCCGCTTAAGCACGATACCGCCCCAGCCTCCGCCACACCCGATATGAGCAAAAGCCCAAAAAATACACAGCAGCAGCTAGAGCTACTTATCAACTCCATCGACGGCGTCGTTTGGGGCTTCGACCTGCAAAGCTACCAGTACACCTTTATCAGCCACCAGCTGGAAACCCTGTTACCCGGGGTAAATAAAGCCGCCCTGGACAATCCAAACTTTTTTTACGAATACGTCCATCCTGAGGACAAGCCGATGTACCGCCAGGAGTTTATGGACAAGGTAAAGGAAAAGAAAAGCTTCCAGCTGGAATACCGCCTGGAAACGGAAAACAAAAAAACCCTTTATATCCGGGACGTGATCACGCCGGTCCAGAGCAACGGTAAAACCACTTACGTGACCGGCATCATGTTCGATGTGACGCGCTATAAGGAAGCAACCCAGCAAAACAACCAGCTGGAGGTGCAGCTACGCCAGGCTCAGAAACTGGAGGCGGTGGGTCAATTAGCCGCCGGCATAGCCCATGAAATCAACACGCCGATCCAGTTTGTTGGCGACAACCTGCACTTCCTGATGGGAGCCATAAAAGATCTCCAAACCCTTAACAAAATGTGCACGGTACTTTTTAAAAGCGCCGCAGACAACTCGGCGATGCACACTAAAATGGAGGAAATCGAACGCTTCAGAACAGAAATCGAGATCGATTTCCTGCTCGATGACATGGAAGACGCGATCAACCAGTCCGTTGAGGGCACTCAACGTGTGGCCTCCATCGTCAAAGCCATGAAGTCCTTTTCCCATCCCGGTACGTCAGACAAGGAAAGCATCGACCTCAATGAGGCGATTGATAATACGATTACCGTCGCTCGCAACGAATGGAAGTACGTCGCAGAGGTGGAAACCCATTACGATTCCGAGCTGCCATTAATTCGCTGTTTTCCCGGCGAAATTAATCAAACAATCCTCAACATGGTGGTCAATGCCGCCCACGCCATTGAGGACAAACAGAAGACTACCGGCAACACCGCCAAGGGGCTGATCAAAATCACCACTTCCCGCCGGAACGATCAGGCAGTGCTTGAAATCAGCGACGACGGCTGTGGCATAAACGACGCACACAAACAAAAAATATTTGACCCCTTCTTCACCACCAAAGAGGTTGGCAAAGGTACCGGCCAGGGTCTGGCCATGGCCTACAACGTCATTAAAGAAAAGCATGGCGGCACCCTAAAAGTAGACAGCACGCCCGGGATTGGCACCTGCTTTGAAATAACGCTGCCTTTTTAAAAGAAACGTTACCGATTCACCCCTCACCTACGGTAAACAAATGGAACTAGCAGCGGCTCGTATCACTGGCGAGTTAAACAACGAAGGGCAGCCCGGGCCTTCCAAAATCAAGCACTATTCTGATGTGCTGTACCACCGCTACCTGCTGATCTCGCTGGTACTCATCGGCCTGATGACAACCGCAACCGTTTCAACCATCCTGTTGCTTTATCAAACGGCCTTCGACAACGAAAAAACCCGCTTGCAGGAAATCGTACAAAGCCAGGTGCGCATGATTAACGCTGTAACCGCCTTTGACGAAGAACGCGGCAGTTCCTACCCGGCTGGCGCACGGGCCGCAACCATAGGCCAAATCGTTGAAGCCCATAAAGATCAAACCACACTGGGCAAAACCGGAGAGTTCCTGCTGGCCGAGCTGGATCATAACCGCATGGTTTTCCACCTGCCATCACGCCACCTGGCAAGCAACAGAATTCCGGATATTGCTTACGAGGGGCTACTGGCCGAACCCATGCGCCGCGCCCTGAGCGGTAAATCAGGCTCCGTTGTCGACCTGGACTACCGGGGAGAAAAAGTACTGGCCGCCTATGCTCCCCTGCCAAGCCTGGCGCTCGGCCTGGTTGCCAAAACAGATATTGCCGAGGTTCGCGCTCCTTACATCAAAGCTACCGTCATCAGCGTTACCCTGGTCACACTCATCGCTATACTCGGGCATATCCCGCTGCGCAGGTTTTACCAAAAATCCTCTTCTGAGCACGATCAGATGGAGATGCAGTTGCGCCAGGCCCAAAAACTGGAAGCCGTCGGTCACCTGGCCGCCGGCGTTGCCCACGAAATTAATACGCCCACCCAGTTTGTCGGTGACAATATCAACTTCCTGAAGGAAGCCTGCAAAGACATCCGGACCCTGTGCAACAAATACGAACAACTTGTACGACGGGCACCTGATGACGAAAACCTGAAACGGCTCAAGCATGATATCAACGACTACAAAGACCAGATTGACCTGGACTTCCTGTTAGAGGACATCGATGCCGCAATTGATCAATCAATAGAGGGCACGGAACGTATCGCCAGCATTGTCAAAGCCATGAAAACGTTCTCACATCCCGGCGCTTCGGAAATGGAAAGCATCGACATCAACCAGGCTATTCAAAGCACCATCACCGTTGCCAGCAACGAATGGAAATACGTGGCTGAACTCTCTACCCGCTTCGATCAGACGCTACCCCAGGTGCGCTGTTTCCCTGGCGAAATCAACCAAACCCTGCTCAACCTGATCATTAATGCAGCCCACGCTATCGAGGAAAAACAGCAACAAACCGCCCTCCACCAAAAGGGCACAATTGAAATCTGCACCCGGCGGGAGGCTGGCGAAGCCGTCATTTCAATTGAGGATAACGGCTGCGGCATTCCCGGCAGTCTGCTTGAAAAAATTTACGACCCGTTTTTTACCACTAAACCCGTAGGCAAAGGTACCGGCCAGGGCCTGTCCATTGCCTACACAGTCATAACCCATAAGCACGGTGGATCACTGCAAGCTGCAAGCCAACCTGGTGTCGGCAGTCGCTTTGAAATTCGCCTACCCATTTAACAATAATAACTAAGGAACCTTGGCTAACAATGCAAGGAGATAAAACAACCATGAACAGTGTCCTGTTTGTCGATGATGAGCCCAACATCCTCAGCGGCATCCGCAGGATGCTGCGCCCCTATCGTCATCAATACCGGTTTGAAGTTGCCGAAAATGGCGAAGTCGCTCTGCAGTTGATGGAAAAGGAGCACTTTGACATTATCGTCAGCGATATGCGCATGCCCGGCATCAACGGGGTTGAGCTGTTAAAAACCGTCAGATCACGCTACCCGGACACCATTCGCCTGGCTCTTTCCGGCCACGCCGAAATCGAAATGGAGCTGGAATGTGCGCAGGCAGCTCACCAGTTTATGGCCAAGCCAATTTCAGCAAATGCACTGGTGGCGACACTGGAATCAGCCATTAACCTGAAAACCGCCCTGAACCACGAAAAGCTTCAACGCGCAATCAGCGGTGGGAGCAGCCTGCCCAGTCTGCCGTCCCTTTACCAGGAAATCCTCAACGAGACGGCTTCACCCGACGGCACCTTGCATGGCGTAGGCGGCATTATCTCTAAAGATATCGGCATGACCGCCAAGATACTGCAACTGGTCAACTCTGCATTTTTTGGCTTAAGCCGACATATCGCCTCGACATCGGAAGCCGCTACAATTCTCGGGATCGATATTATTAAAAGCCTGGTACTCAGCAACGGCGTATTTACCGCCTTTAAGGAATCCAGCCACTCGATAGACCTGAATCAACTCACTCATTTTTCCCAACGGGTCGGCATACTGGCCGGCAAACTTGCCAAAGCGGAAGGCCTGTCACGCAAGCAACAGGACCGGGCCGTCATGTGCGGCATGCTGCACCAATGAGGCAAACTGGTCATGGCCAATTACCTCAACCTGGACTATAAAACCGAGGCAACCCGGCCGCACTGGCAGTGGGAACTCGAAAAGACCGGTATTACGCATGCCCAGGCCGGTGCTTACCTGCTGGGTATCTGGGGCTTACCGAACCCGATCATCGACGCCATCATGTTTTATATCAACCCGTCCCAGTCAGCCAACCCATCGCTATCGGAATTGACCATGACACATATTGCCAGCAACCTGGTTAGCTGTATGGACGAATCCGGTATCAGCAACGCGGTGGAAGAGCAGTTAGACTTCGACTACCTTAACAATTTAGGTATTGAATCCCGCCTTGATGACTGGAAACAAATTACCCTGCAAACATTTCACGCACTGGACGCATAAGCTGTATGACTGAAAAAATTCTTCTCGTTGACGACGAACCCAATGTCCTTTCCGCCTACAGCCGAACGCTACGGCGCCAATTTAGCCTGGCAACGGCATCCAGCGGCGCCGAAGCACTGGAGTTAATGCGCAACGAGGGCCCTTTCGCCGTTATTGTCTCCGACATGCGAATGCCTGAAATGGATGGCCTTGAGCTGCTAACCCGCGTCAAGCAAGACTATCAGGATACCGTACGCATCATGCTGACCGGAAATGCCGATCAGCAAACGGCCATTGACGCAGTCAACCAGGGCGATGTTTTCCGCTTTTTAAACAAGCCCTGCCCGCCTGAGGCCATGGCCAACACCCTGAACCTGGCGATCAAACAGTATCAGCTAATCAACGCCGAAAAAGAACTGCTCGAGAATACCTTGAAGGGCTGTATCGAAGCCCTCTCCGAAGTCCTGCAATTAACGAATCCGGAGGTTTTCGGTCGCACCACTAAAATCAAAAACCTGATGACAAGCTGCGCCGAAAAACTTCAGCTCGAAAACCTTTGGGAACTGGAATCCATCGCCATGCTATGCCAGCTTGGCTATGTGGCACTGCCAAACGACCTGGTCGCCCGAGCAAGCAACACCACAGCGCTCAACCGGGAGGAAAGCAGTCAATTTAACCAGCATGCCCGGCTGGCTTCGGATCTCATTGGCAAAATTCCGCGCATGGAAGGCATTGCCGCCAGCATTCGCTACCAAAACAACCCCTTCGATGGCTCCGGGCTTTCATTGGACGGCGTTAAGGGCGAACAGCTTCCAATCGGCGCTCGCCTGCTCAAGGTGATCCTCGATTTCGACAACTTTGAGAGAAACGGTCTCGATACCGAGCTGGCATTGGCCAAGCTGCAAAGTAATGCCGACCTGTATGACCCTAATGTATTAAGCGCCCTGGCCAAAACCCTGGCCATTTCATCGGAAAAACAAATCCGCGAAGTCAGCGTTGCCGCGCTGGATACCCACATGTCGCTGGCACAGGATATCCACACCCATAATGGCATGCTGCTCGCTTGCAAGGGCCAGCCGGTGACCGAATCGCTGAGTGAGCGCTTATCCAACTTCTGGCGCAACAACCAGATTAACGAAAAAATCAATGTCATGCTTTGAGCAGACAGACTCATCTGCACCTTCAAAAAAAATAATATTTACAATCAGCGAGTTAGCGACTTTCAAGAAACATAAAACGGTACTCGCCGGATTTGACTAACAAACCCGGCTTTACCCATAATGAGCGGTCCCCGCCTGGAATTTATACCCTGTCGCATCCATCCGGGGCTCTCAACAACAGGAAGGGAAACACAGTGATAAAACCACCAGATCCCTCGGAAAGGCGTTTTCGGGACAGCCGGGCCATGTGCTACGAGCTGGCCAATTCCGGCATATCCCTGCCCCTGTTGTTCAGCCCTCAATTTATTGCCTGTGACGCCGCCTTCGAGCTTATTCTAAGCGGTCAATCCGAGGTTAAACCCGAACCGGCAGATGCCCGTTTCCAGGATCCAATCTGGCACCAGAATGCAATTTACCGGGCCTCAATGCAGGCCTATCTGGCCTGGAGCGACAACCTGAGAGCCCAGGTAAAGCAATCGACACTTGGCCAGACTGAGCGCAGTTTTGTCGAAAACGCCGTAGAACAGCTCATCAGCAGCCTGGCCCCCAGCAGCGATTCCGGAGGTTCCCCGGCACAACATGCCTATGAAAGTCGCGGAGCCAGCCTGGTGCATGACCTGCACCGCATGACTACCGACCTGTTCCAACATGCAGAATCTGTGCGTTCTACGGAGCAATCGCGCCTACAGGTAGGGAAACATATTGCAGCCACACCGGGAGCCGTCATCCATCGCACTGAAATGTTGGAAGTCATCCAGTACACGCCCCTAAGCGCCGCGGTATACAGGATTCCACTCCTCATTATTCCTTCGCCGGTTAACCGTTTTTACCTCTGCGATCTGCAGAACGGCAACAGCCTGGTGCACTACCTGCTTAAACTGGGCTTCCAGGTCTACACCATCAGCTGGCGTAACCCGCAGAACAGCCACAAGCACTGGAATCTTGAAACCTATACAGAAGCCTGCATCGAGGCTATCGAGGAAATCAACAAGTTAACGCCTGAGGGTAAATTAAACCTGTTTGGTTTTGCAGCAGGAGGAATGCTAAGCGCCCTGGCCTGCAATGTTCTCAACCAACGCCGTCGTGAACCTGCAATCAATAGCCTGACACTGGCCATTTCCAGCCTGTTGACGCATACCGCCTCACAGGTAGGCACGGAACTGAATGACAAGCTCGTCAAGGCGGCCAAGACCCTAACCCTGCTCCATGAGGCCAGCGACGCGAAACACCTGGCACGCAATTTTGCCTGGTTATCCCCAAACAACCTGCTATGGAACCCCCTGGTGTGCAACTACTTCAGCGGCGAAAGCAGCCCCGGCGAAGATATTTTCCTCTGGAACAGCGATACGTTACGCACAACCGCAGGACTGCACTGTGATTTTCTTTCCATGGCGCAGGACAACCCATTGCTGGATGCCGGCCGGCTGACACTGTGCAACACCGCCATTGACCTCTCCAGCATTCACTGCGACTCCTACACGTTAGCCGGCTCCTGCGACCACATCACCCCCTGGGAAGCCTGCTATCAAACCAGCCTGGCATTCGGCGGCGATAATGAATTTGTCCTGGTCAACCGTGGGCATACAAGAGCCCTGGTCTGCCCCATCGATGCGACGGATACCTGCTTCTATACCAAGGGAGAAGTGACGGAAAACCCTGATGACTGGCTCTGCGATGCCACCCAGCACCGTGGCTCCTGGTGGCCCCACTGGAGCGAATGGCTGGCCGGTCGGTCAGGCCAGCAAGGCGAGCCAGAAAGGCACCTGGGAGACGAACAGCATCCCAAAATGGACCCGGCTCCCGGCCGTTACGTCTTTGAATGACTTAGGGCCTGTTCGATTGCCCTGTTAGAATATCGCCATGGACTATGACTACCTCATCATCGGCGGCGGTATTATTGGCCTCTCTACAGCCTGGCAGTTACAGAAGCGCCGCCCCGGCAGCCGTATCCTGCTGCTCGAAAAGAGCCCCAGGTTGGCCAGCCACCAGAGCAGCCATAACAGCGGCGTCATTCATGCCGGTCTTTATTACCACCCCAAAAGCCTGAAAGCCCGTTTCTGCCGAGAGGGTGCGGCAGCCATGAAGCAGTTCTGTAACGAGCAGGGCATCCCCTGGCAACAAACCGGCAAGCTGCTCGTCGCAACAGATAACCTGGAGTTAGAGCGCATGCAGGCCCTCTACCAGCGCTGCCAGGATAATCGAATCCAGGTGGACCGCATGGATCACCAGGAACTCCATCAACGCGAACCCAACATTGAAGGCCTGGGTGCGCTCTATATTCCCGATACGGGCATGGTGAATTACCATCAGGTCTGCCACGCCATGGCCAGGTGTTTTGAGCAGGGCGGCGGCGCTGTGGAACTGAATAGCGAAGTGATTGATATTGAAGAAAGTTCCCAGCGGGTCACCGTCACCACGCCCCTCGATCAGTTTCACACAAAACAACTGATTGTGTGTGCCGGTCTCATGGCAGACAGGATGGTTCAGCTCACGGGCCAACAACCTGATTTCCAGATCATTCCCTTTCGCGGCGAGTACTACCGGCTACCCGACAATAAAAACAGCCTGATACAACACCAGATTTATCCAGTGCCCGACCCCGCATTGCCTTTCCTGGGCGTGCACCTGACCAAAACCATTGACGGCGGAATCACTGTCGGACCCAATGCAATTCTGGGGCTGGACCGCGAGGGATATCAGCGATTCAGCTTCTGCGCTAACGATGTGGCCCAAATGCTGGGATTCGGCGGATTCTGGAAATTAATGCGCAATAACATCCGGCCGGGCTTAGCCGAAATGAAGGGCGCTTTCTGGAAACGGGGCTACCTCAAGCGCGTGCAGAAATATTGCCCGCAGTTAACGCTGGAGGATCTCCTGCCGCACCCTGCCGGTATTCGCGCGCAGGCGGTGCTGGCGGACGGAACCCTGCTGCATGATTTTCTGTTCAAGGAAACAGCGAGAATCCTGCATGTCTGTAACGCCCCGTCCCCGGCTGCCACCTCATCCATTCCGATTGGCGGCTATATCTGCGACAAGCTGGGTGCCTGAGGGTCAGCAGGCCCGGATTACCAGAATCCGGGCGAAGCTTTTACTCGTTAACGTCGGTATTGTAGTCGGGAATACCGGCAGTGATTTCGGCATTGCGACGCGAAGCCTCCTGGCGGAGTTCGCGACGCATTTTTGCCGCTTCAAAGAGCTTACGCTCAAATTCAGTTTCGATTTGCAACTCCGGCGCCTTGGCAGGTTTACCGTCCTTACCCATACAGACCATCGTGATATAACAGGAGTTAGTGTGGCGCTTGGAGTTGGTTTCCAAGTCTTCGGCAATAACTTTTACGCCCACTTCCATGGAGCTGTTGCCGACATAATTGATATTAGCCCGGAAAGATACCAGCTCACCGACCCGGATCGGCTTATTGAACATGACGTGGTCAATGGAGAGCGTCACCACATAGTGACGGCAATAGCGTGCTGCACAGGCATAGGCAACCTGGTCTAACAGTTTCAGGATCGAGCCGCCATGCACATTGCCGGAAAAATTACCCATATCCGGCGTCATCAAAATTGTCATATGCAAGGATTTTTCTTGTTTAGCCATAACCACTTCATCCTACCATTCAAACGAAGATCGATCTTAAGATTACCGCGCACTTACCCATTCGGTTTTTATCGTGGCCGACGTGCCTACATGCGCTCCATTACTTCAATACCCAAAAGATCCAAGCCAGTGGCCAGCGTACGGGCAACCAGCTGGCACAACAGCAAACGGCTGTTTCGCGTTGACTCGTCCACTCCTTCCTTGAGGATAGGGCAGGCCTCGTAAAAACTCATATATTCGCTGGCCAGTTCATAGAGATAGCTGCACAGCAGGTTAGGCATACAGTCGTTAGCCACCTGCTCGATTACCTCTGAAAACTGGCACAATTTTAACGCAAGTTTTCGTTCATTCGCCTGCTCAAGCTGCACGGATGCTGCGATCATTTGCGGATCGACATTGGCCTTACGGAAGATACTCTGAATCCGGGTATAGGCATACTGGAGATAAGGCGCCGTGTTACCTTCAAAGCTGAGCATGGTATCCCAATTGAAGATGTAATCGCTGGTGCGATTCTTTGACAAATCGGCATATTTAACCGCGCCGATTCCCACCTTCCGGGCAACATCCTGGCGACCCTGCTCATCCAGTTCCGGATCCTTTTCCGCCACCAGCTTCGCCGCACGTTCAACCGCTTCCTGCAAAAGTGCGGCCAGCTTAACGGTCCCGCCGGTACGTGTTTTAAAGGGCTTGCCATCCTGTCCCATCATGGTGCCGAAGGCGAGGTGCTCCAGGCCTGTTTCAGCATTTACAAAGTCGGCCTTGCGGGCAATGGTAAATACCTGCTGCAAATGCAGTGCCTGGCGTGCATCGACGAAATACAGAATACGGTCCGCATGCAGCTCGCCGTGCCGATACCTCAGCGCCGCCAGGTCCGTGGTTGCGTAAAGAAAGCCGCCGTCAGATTTCTGCACAATCGCCACCGAGGGGTTTCCCTCTTTGTCGGCCAGCTCCTGTAAAAACACAACCTGGGCACCTTCGCTGGTTACGGCCAGTTGTTTTTCCTGGAGATCGGCCACGACCTGCGGCAAATCATGGTTATAGGCACTTTCCGGTCGAATATGCTCATGTTTGAGAGAAACATTGAGTCGCTCATAAATTTCTTCGCTATGGGCAACAGATACATCGATAAACTGCTGCCAGAGGGCCACGCAGCGAGCATCACCGGACTGAAGCTTGACCACGTAGTCACGCGCCTTATTGGCAAACCCGGGATCATCATCAAAATGTTTCTTGGCCTGTTGGTAAAAAGCCTCCAGATCGGCCAGCGCCAGACCGGCGTCGGAATCAGCCTGCAATTGCCCCTCAAGTTCGGCAATCAACATGCCGAACTGTGTTCCCCAGTCGCCCATGTGGTTCTGGCGAATCACCTTGTCGCCGGCAAATTCCAGCACCCTGGCGACAGCATCACCAATAATGGTGCTGCGCAGGTGACCCACGTGCATCTCCTTGGCGAGGTTGGGTCCGGAATAATCCACGACGACCGTTTGCCGGTCCCGTTCGGGGCGGGCATTCAATTGCTCATCGACCAACGCCTCGCCACAAAGATTTGCCAGATAATCGGGAGCCAGATGGATATTGATAAATCCGGGGCCGGCAATCTCGATTTTTTCTGCAACCTGGTCCAGCGCCAGTTCTGCGACAATTTTTGTGGCCAGTTCGCGCGGATTGGTTTTCATTTTTTTGGCAGCAGGCAGTGCGCCATTGGCTTGATAATCGCCAAATTCAGGGCGAGTGCTCTGAGTAACCAAAGGTTCACTGTCGGCCGGCAAACCGGCTGCCAGCATGGCACTTTTAACCTGCTCCACTAAAAAATGTCTGATGTTCATAAACAAGCAATTCCTGGCGACTTTACCCCGTCCTGCGCGACCATTGTGCAGGTTGGAGGCCCCGTAAAAAGTGGCGTAGTATAACCGATTACCCGCGCCAATGACTACGCACAGTCAATGCCTGAAAAGATAAATGGTGTAGCTTTTATCCGGCCGTTTCGTTAATGTTTATTGTTAGCCTCTGTTGTAACGGATGTAGTAGGTGACGCTATGGGTGTTGAGAATTTTCGCGTTACTTTTCAAGGAGAAGTAATGGAAGGCTGGACCTCGGAAGAGGTGAAGGTCGGCATGGCACGTCTATTCAAACTGGACTTGCTCAAGGAAGAGGATGCTGGAAAGCTGGAGCGACTGTTTTCCGGCCGCAAAGTGGTGATTAAAGCAGGACTGAAGCGGAGTGTCGCAAAGGCTTATGTAGACGCTATCGCCAAAGCTGGCGGCAAAGCACATTTCGAGTTCAAGGATGTTCTTCCCGACGGCGTCAGCGAACGCCGAAAAACGCAACGCCGAAAACGCGGGGATCGTCGGCGAACCAAGCGCCTGTCGTCAATACTGCCTGATCGGCGCAAAAGCTTTGGCCGCCGCCAAAGCGACCTCCAGCCTGGAAATGCCTGACAAGCCAGCCCAAGAAATTGATTTTATTCTCGTTTTGCAGAAAGGGAGCACTGCCCCCGTTCCGGGTTTGGCTCCACAGGCATGCCGAGCCGTCCGGCCAACTCATCAGCGCCGCCAATATAGGCTCCGTCCAGCCAAATCTGCGGCACCGTAACCGGTGCCTTGGCGCTAATTAACGGTTTTACTCGCGCCAGCATTTCGTACAGGGCCCGCGGTTCGCCCACCACATCCAGGTAACGGTACTCGATACCCGCTTTTTCCAGATATCCCTTGGCCCGCCGGCAGTGAGGACAGCTTTGCTTTCCAAACACCAGGTTTCCCTGCACCCTGGAATGTGCGGCATAGTTTTCGATCACGGCCTGCGTCAACAGGCCTCTATTCAAAGCAGCGCCCTGGCTCACCACCGTCCCATCAACCATCACAATGGGGGCATGCCAGGCACCCTTCTTCAAAGGCTTCCACCAGCAGCTTAACCAGTCATAGGTCTGCAGCTCGACCGGGATACCCACCAACTCGTTAGCCAGCGTATCCTCAATGACATCGCGAGTCAGCGCGCACTCGCCACAGGGAATCTTAATGCTGAAAGGCCCCCAGGCACCCGCCCAGCGATATAATACAACCTTGACAGACTGCATTTCCGGCATCGTCACGCCACCTTTCCACCTTGGTGATGTGACGTTTAGAGGGTAAAGCTTATCGACAGGTTCAATCCGGCAAACCCGGTGCAGGACACCCCGAACGGTGTATCTTCCGGTTCAAGGTTTTTTAATAGGGCGCGCGGCACAACTCGAAAAGGATTAAGCAACGGACAAGGACGATTAGATACCGAGAAGAAGTGGTCCGAAGACTGGGTACGACCAGGTGACTATTCCCGCATCAGGTTCAACACCCGCTCGTTGAGCGCATGCCGTTCTGCATCTGCATCGGCAATCGCTTCCACCTCAGCCAGCCTGGACACATAGTGATCAGGAAACCCCATATACCGTGCGCCCAGGTAAACAAACTCCTTGTACCACTGGTAAGGTAGCAACGAGTCGTCAATATAGTCCTGCTCAGCCACGTACATAAAGGCCGGATACCGCGACCCGCTGTAATTGACGATCACTTCCGCAACCACATAACCCGCCCCTTCAATTTCATCCAGAATCGGTTTTTCATGGACCGCCATGCTGAACAGCGACCCCAGCAGGATATGCTCAGGGTTTCCTGAATAAAGCGCGTTGCATTTGGCCGACTGGTCAGCGCCACGCTTGTGGAATAAAAGCTGGTAGCCGCTAAGTTCGGCAACGCCCATCAGCTGGCTGGAAGGAATGCGTGCGCCCAACCGTTCCGGATGAAGGTTTGAGCCGTAGGCATAATACAAAATCTGTTCAGCCGGTGTTTTATCCATCAGGACACCATGCGCAGCCACTTGGCGGCATCCGCATAATCATTGAAAACCTCGAGCTGCACGCCTCGACGCGCAGCCTTGATCGCAAAACGGCGACCGACGCCCATCATGGTATCGCGCGACACAATAAAAGCAAAACAGCTGACAAACCGACCGGCTTCATTCGCCAGTAGTGTAATCAGGCGATCCATTTCCCGAACGAAGAATGCACGCTTGATTTCACGCAGCTCCAACACCATGGTCATCGGTGCCGGGACATCCAGCGTCGATTCTATTTCCTGAATCGTATGCGCCATGTCTTTCACGCTGATCGCGCCGTAGGCACCGATAAAAATAACATTTTTTTTCAGATCAATATCGTAACGTATAGTCATGTTTGAATCTTAAACAGTGAAAGTAATACGTCCCTGATCAAACGCCTGCATCACCCTTCCTGAAGTGACGGGAGGGAGGCAGCAGCCTAAAAAAACAATTCGGCCAACTTGGCGCCCGGCTCCTCTGCACGCATAAAAGCTTCCCCCACCAGAAAAGCGTGAACCTGATGTTTTTTCATCAAAGCCACATCCTCCGGCAGGTGAATGCCACTCTCGGTGACGACCAGGCGGTCATCGGGAATGCGATCCAGCAGGTCAATGGTCGTTTGCAGTGAAGTCTCGAAGTTATGCAGGTTACGGTTATTGATGCCCACCAGCGGCGTATCAAGCATCAGCGCGCGATCCAGTTCATCGGCATCATGCACTTCCACCAGCACATCCAGCCCACAGGCTTGCGCAGCCGCGTTAAGCTCATGCATCTGGGCATCCTGCAACGCCGCGACAATCAACAGGATACAATCGGCACCCAGCGCCCTGGCTTCAACCACCTGGTAAGGGTCGATCATAAAATCCTTGCGGATAACAGGCAGGGAGCAGGCTGCACGTGCTTGCTGCAGGTACAGGTCGCTGCCCTGAAAGAAGTCAATATCCGTTAACACGGACAAACAGGTCGCACCTGCCAGCTCGTAGCTGCGGGCAATCTGGGCCGGGTCGAAGTTTGCGCGAATGACGCCTTTACTTGGCGATGCTTTTTTCACCTCGGCAATAACCGCCGAGCGCCCGGCTGCAACGGCAACCTGCATGGCATGGGCAAAGCCGCGCGGCTCATCCACTGCAGGCAGTAGCGCCTCCAGCTCAGCTTGGGAGCGAATCTGCTTACGTTCAGCCACCTCTTCCGCTTTGCGGCTGATAATCTTTTCCAAAACCGTAGGAATAGCGTTTGTCATTCGGTATCCGTTAAATCTGTAACGATTAATGTGCCAGGCAACGCGTATGGCTGGCTAATTCACTGATTTTTTCCAGCGCCAGGCCGCTATCGATGGCGTCCTGCGCTAACAGCACGCCTTCTTTCAACGTATCGGCGACGTTACTGGCATAGAGCGCGGCGCCGGCGTTGAGGGCGATGATATCCGCGGCCGCACCCTCACCGGATTTAAAGGCCTGCCTGATAAGCTTGAAGCTTGCTTCAGCATCCTCCACGACCAACTCGTCCAGCGAGCTGCGCGTCAAGCCAAACTCCTCGGGGCTAACCGTGTATTCGTAAATTTCACCGTTTTTGAGTTCCGCGATATAGGTTTCAGCCGCAATGCTGATCTCATCCAGCCCATCGGCCGAATGCATGATCAAAACATGTTCGGAGCCCAGGCGTTGCAGCACTTCTGCCATCGGGCGTACCAAATCCCTGGAAAAAACCCCCAATACCTGGTTTTTCACCAGCGCAGGATTGGTCAATGGCCCCAGCACATTAAAAATAGTGCGCACACCCATTTCACGGCGAGGCCCGATGGCATGTTTCATCGCATTGTGATGCGCTGGGGCAAACATAAATCCAACCCCGACAAAATCAATACAACCGGCGACCTGCTCAGGCGTAAGATCCAGGTTAATACCTGCGGCTTCGAGCACATCGGCACTGCCTGTTTTACTGGAAACGGAACGATTGCCGTGCTTGGCCACTTTACCTTGCGCCGCCGCAACGACAAAAGCACCCGCCGTGGAAACATTGAAAATACCGGAACCGTCACCGCCTGTACCACAGGTATCGACCAGGTTAGGGTGGCTGATATCAACCCGTGTAACCAGCTCTCGCATCACCTGGGCTGCGCCGGTAATTTCATCGACCGTTTCACCCTTCATGCGCAGGCCAATCAGGAAACCGCCGATCTGCGCAGGTGTCGCTTCGCCTGTCATGATCAGGCGCATGACAGAGGCCATTTCCGCTGTCGTTAAATCACGTTTTTCAGTGACGGCTTTAATCGCCTCTTGCATATTCATGTGATCAAACACTCATTTCCAGGAAGTTTTTCAACTGCGCGTGGCCGTGCTCGGTCAAAATGGACTCCGGGTGGTACTGCACACCTTCAATCACATAGTCGCGGTGACGCACACCCATGATTTCGTCGATATTGCCGTCGGCATCCTCAGTCCATGCGGTAATTTCAAGGCAATCCGGGAGCCGATCCTTATCAATCACCAGGGAATGGTAACGTGTCGCCTCAAAGGGATTCGGCAGCCCCTTGAACACCCCCTGGTTATTGTGATGAATCATGGAGGTTTTACCATGCATCACTTCTTTAGCCCGGATCACATAGCCGCCGAAGGCCTGGGCGATGGACTGGTGGCCCAGGCAAATGCCGAACAACGGCTTAACACCGGCAAATTCCTCAAGCACGGCCACGGACACACCCGCTTCATTGGGTGTACAGGGGCCCGGCGAGATCACGATATGATCAGGGTCCAGGGCCTTGATTTCATCAAGGGTGATTTCATCGTTTCGGTACACGCGCACATCAGCACCCAGCTCGCCGAAATACTGCACAACGTTGTAGGTGAAAGAGTCGTAGTTGTCGATCATCAGTAACATAGCTTGAGCCTGCTCTACGCTTTGTATGCCATGGCAACGGCGCGGAACATGGCGCGCGCTTTATTCATGGTTTCTTTCCATTCCAGGCGCGGCACAGAATCGGCAACCACACCGGCACCAGCCTGAATATAGAGTTTTTTGTCTTTGATCACGGCAGTACGAATGGCAATCGCCGTATCCATATTGTCGTCCCAGGAGATATAGCCGACAGCGCCACCATAGACGCCGCGCTTGACCGGCTCGATCTCGTCGATAATTTCCATCGCGCGAATTTTGGGTGCGCCGCTGAGTGTGCCGGCCGGCAGGGTAGCACGTAACACATCGATAGAGCTCAGCCCTTCCTTAAGTTCGCCAACCACATTCGAGACGATATGCATCACGTGGGAATATTTTTCCACCACCATCTGGTCGGTAACCCGCACCGTTCCAATTTCAGAAACCCGGCCCGCATCGTTACGTCCCAGGTCGATCAACATCAGGTGCTCGGCAATTTCCTTCGGATCCGCCAGCAGCTCTTTTTCCAGCGCCCGATCCTCTTCGGCACTGTAGCCGCGGCGCCGGGTACCCGCGATTGGACGAACGGTCACTTCGCCGCTTTCCACTCGCGCGAGAATCTCAGGCGAAGAGCCCACGATATGGAAATCCCCCAAATTGAGGAAATACATATAGGGTGACGGGTTGAGGTTGCGTAACGCCCGATAAAGATTAATCGGCTCTGCCTCGAAGGGAATCGTCATGCGCTGTGACGGCACCACCTGCATGACATCGCCAGCCAGGGTGTATTCCTTGATTTTTTCGACGCCAGCCTCAAAACCTTCCTGGGTAAAATCCGATTTAAAATCGGCGTCGCTGATGCGCAACTCGTCAGCCGCCTGCTGGGCCACCGCCAGGTCAATTTCAGCCAGTTGCGGCGAAGGTTGCGGCAACTTGGCCACCAACTCATCAAGACGCGCCTGGGCTTTGTCGTACGCGCCCGCTTCGGACGGATCGACATGAACCGTCAACGTCAGGGTTCCCGCCAGGTTATCGAACACCAGCACTTCGTCGGACACCATCAACAGGATATCGGGGTTACCAACCGTATCCGGCGGTACCGAGTCTTTCAGCCGCGGTTCGATATAGCGTACGGTGTCGTAGCCGAAATACCCGACCAGCCCGCCGTTAAAGCGCGGTTCGCCTTCGGTTTCGGCAACCTTGAAACGCTGCTGAAACTGCTTCACAAAATCCAATGGGTCTTCGTGCTCAAGCGTTTCCGTAACCTGGCCATCGGTTTCAAGGGTGATCTGGTAGCCATGCACCTTAAGAACGGTGCGGCAAGGCAGGCCGATCATGGAGTAGCGCCCCCACTTCTCTCCGCCCTGAACCGACTCAAACAGGTACGAATAAGGGCCGTCAGCCAGTTTCAGGTAAGCGCTCAGCGGCGTATCCAGGTCCGCCAGCACGCGGCGGCTGACGGGAATACGGTTAAAGCCCTTAGCAGCGAGTTCAGAGAAATATTCGGGGTTCATGAAACCACCTTCGACAGTTCGGCGCGCATTGCCGCAATGGTGGCGGCATAGTCATCACTCCCAAAAATCGCAGAACCGGCCACAAAGGTATCGGCGCCTGCCGCGGCCACTTCGGCAATATTACCAACACCAATTCCCCCATCCACTTCAAGGCGGATAGCCTGGCCGCTGGCATCAATACGCTGCCGTAAATCGGCAATTTTCTGCAATGTGGAAGGGATAAATTTCTGACCGCCAAACCCCGGGTTCACCGACATCAACAACACCATATCGAGCTTATCCATGACATAGTCGAGATAGCTCAGCGGCGTGGCAGGGTTAAACACCAGCCCGGCCTTGCAGCCCGCGTCCCTGATCAACTGCAGGGAACGATCGATATGATCAGAGGCTTCGGGATGGAACGTGATGTAAGTCGCACCGGCCGCAGCAAATTCACGAATCATATGATCCACCGGCGTCACCATCAGGTGCGCATCAATGGGGGCCGTAACGCCATGGTCACGCAGTGCCTTACACACCATCGGGCCAATGGTTAAATTCGGCACATAGTGGTTATCCATCACATCGAAATGGACGATGTCGGCACCAGCCGCCAGCACATTGTCCACCTCTTCGCCGAGACGGGCAAAGTTGGCCGATAAAATCGAGGGTGCAATTAAAAAGTCGGACATGGAAAAGGTTACTAATTACTCATTAACAAAGGGCGTTATTCTACACACACTGTGAGGGATTTGGCACGTTCGATTTACGGGTTAGCCCCGTCTCCCGCCGCTTAAACAGCAAATAAGGAAAAATTCCCAGCCGACAGCCATAACCGGCTCAGCAGAAAAGCCTGCCGGGACTTATTTTTTACGCTGTTGTTTGATGAGGTCGTATGCCGCCTGTATCTCCTGGGTTTTCTCCTTGGCGATACGCATCATTTCTTCAGGCAAGCCCTTGGCCACCAACTTGTCCGGGTGGTGCTGGCTCATCAAACGGCGGTAGGCTTTCTTCAACTCGGCATCGCTGGCGCTTTCCTCAACGCCGAGCACTCTGTAGGCATCCTTGAGTTTATCCGCCGGTGCATACTGCGCCTGACCACCGGCATCCCCCCCCTGCTGGTAAAAACCGCCCTGCTGCGCAAAAGCCCGCTCAGCCTGAATGCGCTGCAGGATCATGCTGTAACGCATTTCGGATATACCCAGCTGGCCGCAAATATGGCGTAACAGGGCATTTTCTGCCTGGCTGACGGCGCCATCGGCAAACGCAGACTGGATCAAAATTTCCAGTAACATCTGAACAACAGTGGCGTGGCGCCCGACCACCTGGCGAAACGTGAGCAATTCGGCATCCAGGTCGAAATCATCGGCCTTGCCCTCTGAAAATAACGCCATCGCCTGACGGCGCATGTCCGGCGTCAGGTTCATACGCGCCATGACAAATTCAGCCCACTCGATTTCATCCCTGGAAACCCGCCCGTCTGCCTTGGCCAGTTTACCCATCGCCAGGAAAGTGACCCGGAAAAAAATCTGTTGGATCTGGGCCTGATTGCTGGCTGTGCCACCCGCCATGGTTCGCGCCAGGGCCTTATCGAATTGATGCCCGATAAAAACACCAATAATGGCCCCGAGAATTCCGAACCATCCGAAGCCAAACAGGCCGCCTAATAATTTGCCAAAAATCATCTGCTATTCAGCTCCTTAATGTTTCCTCATGCGTCGGTCCAGTTTTTCCAGCCGTTGCGGCGTTCCCACATCGACCCAGTCGCCCTGATAGAGCTCGCCGCTCACCTGACCCGCTTCTATTGCCGCTCTCAGCAAGGGAGCCAGGGAACGCTTTCCTGCCCCAAGCCCGGCAAAGAGCGCCGGATGCATCACACTGATACCGGCAAAGGTGTACTTATGGGCGCCCGCCAGCCCCACTTCACCACCTTCCGACAGGGCAAAATCACCATCCGGGTGATGTTCAGGGTTAGGCACCAACACCAGATGCGCCGCTACAGGCGCAGCACTCAACAGCCTGGAAAAGGGATAATCACACCACACATCCCCGTTAACCACCAGAAAGGGCTCGTCACCCAGAAGCGGTAAAGCCTTTAAGATGCCTCCCGCCGTTTCCAACGCCTCACGTTCAGCCGAATACTGTATGCGCGCACCGAAACGAGCACCATGACCAAGAGAGTCTTCAATCTGCTCACCCAGCCAGGCGTGGTTAATGACAATCTCCGTGACCCCCGCCTGCACCAGACGCTCAATATGGTATTGCACCAGCGGCTTATCACCGACCCGCAACAGCGGTTTGGGTGTGCTATCGGTCAACGGCCGCATACGTTCGCCACGACCGGCACAGAGAATCATGGCTTTCATCACAGGCGATTGCCCGCTGGTAATCGGGAGCAGGCAGCCATGGCCGGCACCACCGTCTGATCCAGCCAGACATTGAATTCGGCAAACTCAGGATAGGCTTCACACACCCGCTTTAAGTACGTAAAGGTGCGCGGGATATCCGGCAGGTATCCGGATTTACCATCGCGTAAAAACAGCCTGGAGAAAATACCGACACATTTGATGTGCCTTTGCAGCCCCATCCAATCGAACCAGCGTTTAACCTGCGCATAGGAAGGCGTCTCACCTGAACACCACACACCTTGCGCGACAGCCAGTCCCAGGTATTCCCTGAGCCACTTTTCCTCTTTTTCCGCCGGCCAGCTGATGTAGCAATCTCGCAGCAGCGAAACCAGATCGTAGGTAACAGGCCCTGAAACCGCATCCTGAAAGTCCAGCACCCCCACTTCGCCATCGGGCAAAACCATCAGGTTACGCGAGTGGAAATCACGATGCACACAGACCACCGGTTGCTCAAGCGCACTTTCAACCAACCGATCAAACACGTCCTGCAAGCGCAGTTCATCAGCCGGGGACAGCGCCAGCCCCAGCAACTCTTTGAAAAACCACTGCGGACAAAGCTGCATTTCATCCCACAGTTTTTGTTTGTCGTAACAGGGCAGTTCGTAATCAACGGGCTGGGGACACCCCTGGATTTTGACCAATGCCGCCAGCGCACGCCCATAAAGCGCCTCGGCATCTTCAGCCAAAAGAGGGAGATAGAGATCATCGCCCAAGTCCGAAAGCAGCATAAAGCCCTGCTCAAAGTCCGCCGCCAGAACCTCCGGCACCTGGACGCCGCACTGCCGCCAGGCACGGGCAATGGCGACAAATGGGCGACTGTCTTCCTTGTCAGGGGGCGCATCCACGGCGATATAAGTCATACCCTGGCTTTCTGGCTTGGTTCGAAAATAACGCCGAAAGCTGGCATCACCGGACACCACCTCAAGCTCAGCGTGGGCGTCGCGCCGGGCAAAGCCAAGTTGCTGCATCTGTTGGGCGACCCATCGGGTTAATGCGGCCTGCCTGTCATCTAAATTCACGCACATCTCTCAAAATTAAAATGCCTGCATCTTACGGCATCCGTTACGGCGCGTAAAACCCTGACATACATGGATTTTGGAACCCCATCAGCAAAGACACCGGGCACAGTAAAATATTTCCTTTCGCAAAAACACCGGAGTATAATTTTGCGCCTTTATTCTGCTAGCCTTAGCAAACGAGTACTTACCATCACCAAAGAGGAATTGCAGCCATGACACACATTGGCATTTTGCAGTGTGGCACCCTGCCGGAAGACATACAGGGGCCCTACGGCGATATCCCTGACATGATCATTTCCTCATTCCAGCGAATTGACCCGGCCCTCAAGTTCAGCGTCTTTGACGCCATTAACGAAGAACTGCCTGAACTGGATGAGTGCGACGCATACATCTGCACAGGCAGCACCAGCAGCACCTACGAGCGAACGCCCTGGATTCTGAATCTGGAGGATTTCGTGCGCGAATGCGCCCGTAGCGGCAAGAAGCTGCTGGGTATCTGCTTTGGCCACCAATTAATCTCTCAAGCCCTGGGCGGCAAAGTAGAGCCCTGCGATCGCGGCTGGGCACTGGGCACTGGGTTTTACGAGCTGAACAGTCACAAATCCTGGATGACCCCGTCGCTGGGCAAACTGGACATGCTGGTTATGCACCGCGACCAGGTAGTCAGCATTCCCGAACGCAGCCAGATTATCGCCCAAAGCCAGTTCTGCCCTTACTTCATGGTCCAGCACGGCCCAAACATTCTTACCGTTCAGGGTCACCCGGAGTTTACGCCTGATATCCTGCGTTACCTCGCGGACTGCAACATCGACAATTTCACGCCCAACAAGGTTCGTGAGGCACTGACCTCCCTGAGCGCGCCCCTGGATGCCGATGTCACCCTGCAGTGGATGATCAATTTCATCAAAATGGCCGTCCCCAAACACAAGGCCAGGCTGGAAAACGTCCAGCAACAACCGCTGTAGTTCACCGCTAACAGCCTAACTGACCGCCGGATAACGCTATGTTTGAAAATCTCCCGCTGCTACCTGCCGACCCCATCCTTGGCCTGATGGTCGCCTTTGTTGAGGATCAAAACCCCAACAAAATAGACCTGGGCGTTGGCGTCTATAAAACCGAAGAGGGGGATACCCCGGTACTGGCCTCCGTTAAGCAGGCCGAACGCGAACTGCTGGAGCTGGAACAGACCAAACTCTACATCGGCCCGGCGGGCGCCGCTGAGTTCAGTCGTTCCATCGAAACCCTGATTCTCGGAAGCGAGCACCCGGCACGAATCGACAACCGTGTGGCAACTGTGCAGACACCCGGCGGCTGTGGCGCATTACGCGTAGCGGCGGAGCTGGCCAAGAAGAGCAACCCTGATGCAACAATCTGGGTCAGCAACCCCACCTGGGGCAATCACATCCCCTTGCTCGGGGATACAGGCCTGCAAATTAAAAGCTATCCCTATTACGATCCTCAAAGCCACGGCGTCAACTTCGATGCCATGCTGGAAACCCTGCAACAGGCTAAACGCGGCGACCTGGTACTACTGCACGGCTGCTGCCACAACCCCTCCGGCGCCGACCTGTCACAACAACAGTGGCAAACCCTCACCCAGCTGGCTAATGAGCGGGGCTTCACCCCTTTTATCGACATTGCCTACCAGGGCTTTGGCACCGGCATCGACGAAGACGCCTACGGCGTGCGGTTGATGGCAGCCCGGCTACCGGAGCTGCTGGTCGCCAGCTCCTGCTCGAAAAACTTCGGTATCTACCGCGAGCGCGTCGGTACCGTCATGGTCGTTTCCGGAAACAGCAACCAGGCCCAGGCCTGCGCAAGCCAGCTGGCGCGCATCGTACGCGGTATTTATTCCATGCCCCCCTCCCACGGCGCGGCGGTAGTGGCGCATATCCTGCAAAATGCATCCTTGCATCAACACTGGCTGGACGAACTGCAAGTGATGCGCGAACGCATCTTCAACCTGCGCGGCCAGCTACTGGAAAAGCTGCAAGCCAACGGCGCCAGCAGCGATTTCAGCTTTATTACCCGGCAAAGCGGCATGTTTTCGTTTCTCGATATCAGCGCCGACCAGGTTCAGCGCCTGCGCAACGAATTCAGTATTTACATGACGAACGACAGCCGCATTAATGTTGCCGGTATTAACAGCAGCAATATCGACTATCTCAGCAAGGCAATCGTAAGCGTTCTCTAGCCCTGCGCCCGGGGTTAACGCTTTGAACCACCAATAATCAACCTTTCTTCCCCGGCAGCCCCATTCGGGCTAGCCGGTGCCTGCCGAATGACTTATTATTTGCAGCTTCATTTAAGTAGTGCCTGAATAAAAATAACAGCATTCGGTTAATTGCATGCCTGAAAAATCACGACACACGGTCAAGTTCACCCTGCTCACTGCACTCGCCCTTAGCGGGCCCTGGCAATCCGCAACAGCCGAAACGGCCGCCAATCGCTGGAGTTGTAAAGCAGGCCCGGACGGTGGCTGGCAGTGTTCCGCCGCAGGAAGTCCCGACGGGCTTGGCACACGCTACATCCAGGCAGAAAGAAAAGAGCTGGAAAAAGCGGTGGCAACACAACCCGCCGCCCAAATTAGCAGCCCGACACAACGCCTCGACTGGGTACCCAAATCAGCCCTCACCAGCGAACAACGCGCCGAAACACCTGGCTACTGCTCCGGTCTTTATATCGAACCTGACTATGTCGATGCCTCCCTGCTGGATGTTGACCCCAGCACACAGCCCATGAAAGGCGCTGCGCAGTCCTCACAAACCGATGAAAACGGAATCACCACCCTGCGTGGCGATGTGGTAATCAAACAGGGTTACCGCCAGGTGGAAAGCGAGGAAGCTGTTCTTGACCGCGAGTCTGGCACGGCCAACTTCACCAGCCGCGCCCGTTATCGCGAACCGGGCTTTCTGCTGATCGGCGAACAGACCCATGTTGACCTTAACAGCAAAGAGGTCAACATCAGCGATGCCGAGTTTGTCGCCCACGAGGCCCATATCCGCGGCACAGCGGAAACACTTGTCCGCGGTTCCGATGGCGTCGTGCGTGTCAATAAGGGCAGCGTCACCTACTGCGCCCCCGGCGCTAATACCTGGGCAGTGGTTGGCAGCGAGCTAAAAATAGACCAACAGGCTGGTGTGGGAACAGTCAAGCACGCACGCCTGCATGTAAAAGATGTCCCCATCATGTACGTGCCCTACATGAGCTTTCCGCTCGGCGATGAACGCAAATCGGGCTTCCTGACGCCGGACATTGGCACCTCGGACGGCATTGATATCGCCACCCCCTACTACTGGAATATTGCTCCCAATTACGACGCCACGCTAACGCCACGCTATATTGGCGACCGCGGCGTCATGGGCGAAGCTCAATTTCGCTACCTGCACAACAACAACCAAGGCGAACTGGGCGCCGCCTACCTGCCCGGCGACGATGACTTCATGAACGAGGATCGCTGGTTAGGGGCCATCGACCACGAGGGCACCCTGTTCAACACCATCAACACCCGGGTCGATGCCACCAGCGTCAGTGATGACGACTATTTCAGCGATCTTGGCACGGATCTTCACGCGACCAGCCAGACGCACCTGCTGCGCCTGGCCGAAGCCCGTTACAACGGGCAGTACTGGGATATCACCGCCCGCACCCAGGGCTACCAGACCATTGACTCTGAAATCCTGGATGCCGATAAGCCCTATGACCGTTTACCGCAACTGATTATCAACGGCCTATACCCCCATGATGCCAGCGGCTTTGAATTCGGCCTTTTTACGGAATACACCCGTTTCGACCGCGATAACTCTGGCCTGACCGGGCTGGACCGCGCGGTGGGCGATCGCACCCGTGTAGAACCCAGCATCAGCTGGCTATTTGAAACGCCCTACGCCTATATAAAACCAAAAGCCACCTACCGCTATGCTCGTTACCAGCTGGACGACCTGGCATCCGGCCTGAATGACTCCCCCGACCTGTCGGTGCCTGTTTACAGTATTGATAGCGGCCTCTTTTTCGAACGTGACACCAGCTGGTTCAGCACGCCGCTGACCCAGACCTTTGAACCGCGCCTGTTCTACCTGAAGGTGCCGGAAGAAAAGAACCAGCTGGAAATCCCGGACTTCGATAGCGGCGAACTGGACTTCAGCTACAACCAGCTGTTCCGTGAAAATCGCTTTGTCGGTGGCGACCGGGTTGGCGATGCCGACCAGGTTTCACTGGGCCTGACCAGCCGTTTTATCGAAACCGACGGCTTTGAGCGGGCTCGCGCCAGCATCGGCCAGATTTATTACAACGAAGACCGCAGGGTTACCCTGGATGGCGCTCCTGTGCGCACCGATATGACCTCCGAATCGCCGCTGGCCGCCGAACTGATGTTTGCACTGAAATCAGGCTGGCGCATCCAGGGTGATATCGAATGGGACCCGGACATCGAGCGCACCAACCAGAGTAGCCTCTACCTGCGTTACCATGGCGACAACAGCCATCTCTTTAATATCGGTTATCGCCGCCGTAACGATGATCGCCAGCGCCTTGAACAAACGGATCTGTCTTTCGTTTGGCCGGTTGCCGACCAATGGAGCCTTATTTCACGCTGGAACCATGACCTTATCAATGATCGTGTGGTCGAAGCCTTCGCCGGTGTCGAGTACCAAAGCTGCTGCTGGGCCGTGCGCCTGGTGGGCCGCCACTGGATTAATAACGACGACATCACCGATAGTGAAGGCATCGAAGAAAAGGATGCCATTTACATCCAGTTCATTTTCAAAGGCCTGGGCGATATTGGCGATTCCATCGAAAGCCTGTTCAGCGACAGTATTCCCGGTTACCAGGAACCCTAATTTTTAGAAAATTTTATGCTTAATTCCCGACTTAAAAAACTTAAAGCTTTACTGGCAACGGCCCTGCTTATACCGGCTATCGCCTTCGCAACCACCCAGCCCCTGGATCGCATCGCCGTTATCGTTAATGACGATATCATCATGCAAAGCCAGGTGCAGGAAGCCCTTGATCTCGCGATTTTCCGCCTCAAGCAAAGCGGCCAGACGATCCCCCCAAAAAAACTGCTGATACAGCAGGTTGTTGAGGGACTCATCATGGAAAGCATCCAGCTGCAAATTGCCGAACGCGGCGGTGTTCGTATTGATGACACCTCCCTCAATGAAGCCATGGCACGCATCGCGGCGCAAAACAACATGTCGCTGCAGGAATTCCAGCAGGCCGTCATAGCCGAAGGCAGCGATTACACGGCCATGCGTGAGCAGATCCGCCGCGAGCTCATTACCACCCGGGCTCGCCAGGGCAGTGTCGGCCCTCGCATCCAGATCACCGACCAGGAAGTCCAGAACTTCCTGAACTCACGGGAAGGCCAGGAAATGCTGGCAACCCGTTACCATATCGGCCATATCCTGATTAATATGGCAGACAATGCATCCGAGGCCGCAACGCAGCAAGCCGAGCAACAAGCGAATGCACTGTTCCAGCAACTCCAGGGCGGCGCCGATTTTAGCGCCCTCGCTAACCAGTATTCCACCGGCCCGAATGCCGAAAAAGGCGGTGACATGGGCTGGCGCACACCGGACCAACTCCCCTCCCTGTTCGCCGATGCCATCCAGGGACTGAAGCCTGGCGAGGTTGCCGCACCGATCCGTAGCGCCAACGGCTACCACCTGGTCAAGCTGATCGAGCAACGCGGCGGCGGCACCGTCATGCAATCGCAGGCGAAAGTACGCCACATCCTTATTCAGCCCACCGAAATTCGCAGCGAAGAACAAGCCGAGGCGCTCATCCATGACCTGTACCAGCGCATCCAGCAGGGAGAGGATTTTGCCGAACTGGCGCGCCTGTACAGTGCAGACCCGGGTTCGCGCGCCAAGGGTGGCGAGCTTGGCTGGGTCAACGGTGACGCACTGGTGCCCAGTTTCCGGAAGGTCATGGAATCCATCCCTGTCCGCACCTTGAGCGAACCTTTCCAAAGCCGCTATGGCTGGCACATTCTTGAGGTGCTTGAGCGCCGCCAGCAGGACATTGGCTCAGAAGCGACGCGCCGTGCCGCCCACGAGGTATTGTACAAGCGCAAGTTCAACGAAGAGCTGGAAATCTGGCTGCGCGAAATACGCGACAGCGCCTTTGTAGACGTTAAAATCTAAGGCTCGAGCGGTTACCCATGCGCCTTGCTACCCTGGCTATCACACCGGGCGAACCTGCGGGTATCGGCCCGGACATCACGATACAGATTGCCCAACGGCCGCAGCAGGCCGTTCTCGTGGCCGTCGCTGATCCAATCCTGCTTGAAGAACGCGCTCGACAACTGGGGCTACCGCTCTGCCTGCACCCCTACAAGCCGGGCCAGGCACATCCGGTATTGCCGCCCGGAGAGTTGTACATCTGCCCTGTAGAACTGTCCGAACCGGTTCGAACAGGCCACCTCGATGCCGCTAATGGCCACTATGTGCTGGCCACCCTGACCCGTGCGGCCCAGGGTTGCGTTGACGGCGAATTTGATGCCATGGTTACCGCCCCGGTTCATAAGGGCATCATTAACGATGCGGGTTGCAGTTTTAGCGGCCACACGGAATTCCTGGCCGACTTCACCCATACCGAACAAGTAGTGATGATGCTCGCCACTGAAGGCCTTCGCGTCGCCTTGGCTACCACACATTTGCCCCTCGCGGCCGTACCGGGTGCCATTACCCGGGATTTATTAAATCGCGTATGCCGCATCTTGCACCACGACCTGGTGACCAAATTCGGTCTACCGTCTCCACGCATACTGGTGTGCGGCCTTAACCCGCATGCCGGGGAAGGCGGGCATCTCGGGCGCGAGGAAATAGAAACCATTGGCCCTGCACTGGAGCAATTACGTACCGAACACATCAACCTGCTCGGCCCCCTGCCAGCGGACACCCTGTTTACGCCCAAATACCTGGAACAGGCCGATGCGGTACTGGCCATGTACCATGATCAGGGCCTTCCCGTACTTAAACACCTGGGGTTCGGTAATGCCGTGAATATTACACTGGGATTGCCCATCATTCGGACTTCGGTCGACCATGGCACAGCGTTGGATCTGGCGGGAACCGGTAAGGCCGATGCCGGCAGTCTGCAAACCGCAATTAACGTCGCCCTGCAAATGGCCCAGAGTCAACGATGAAAAAACAAGCCGGTCACCAGGCTCGCAAACGGTTCGGGCAAAACTTTTTGCAAGACCAGAATATTATCCGCAATATTCTATTGAGTATTAACCCCAAACCCGGCGACAAAATTGCCGAAATTGGTCCCGGCCTGGGCGCCATTACCGAACACCTGCTCAACGCAACCGGCGGCCATCTGGATGTCGTCGAAATTGACCGCGACCTGGTACAGGTGCTCAAAACCCAGTTTTTTAACTTCCCGGCGCTGCAAATCCATCAGGGTGATGCCCTGAAATTTGATTTTAGCCAACTGGTTAGTGGCGATGAAAAACTGCGCATTGTCGGCAACCTGCCCTACAACATTTCAACGCCCTTGATATTCCACCTGCTGTCCTTTGCCGGGCAGGTAAAAGATATGCACTTTATGCTGCAGAAAGAGGTGGTAGACCGGATGGCTGCGCAACCAGGCGATAATGCCTATGGGCGGCTTGGCATCATGGTGCAGTACCATTGCCGGGTGGAATCCCTGTTCAACGTCCCTCCAACCGCCTTTCACCCCCAACCCAAAGTGGATTCGGCGATTGTTCGGCTGACACCCTATGAAACGCTGCCCTGCCCGGCGCGGGACGCCAAGCAATTGGGCAATGTTGTCACGGCCGCCTTCAACCAGCGCCGCAAAACCATCCGTAATAACCTGAAAAAGCTAATCAGTGCAGAACAGTTGGAAAACCTTGGCATAGACCCGGGTCTACGTCCGGAAAACCTGACGTTGCAGAATTTTGTCGCCATCAGTGATACCTTATCAGCAGAATAGATGACAACCCTGACATGAGCAGTCCTGATCACCGCTATCAATTCCACGTCAGCGTGGAAACCCAGTACATCGAGAACCAGTCCAAGCCTGAGGATGGCAAGTTTGTGTTTGCCTACACCATCACCATCAGCAATACCGGTTCCCTGGCGGCCCAGCTATTGAGCCGCCACTGGATCATTACCGACGCCAACAATGAGGCACACGAGGTGCAGGGAGAAGGCGTGGTTGGCGAACAGCCGACCATCGGGCCGGACAGCAGCTTCACCTACACCAGCGGCACGCTGCTGGCGACGGATGTAGGCTATATGCAGGGCAGCTACCAAATGCTTAGCGAGGACGGCCACCTATTCGATGTGGAAATCCCGGCCTTCTGCCTGGCTCCCCCCCATACCCTGCATTAACCGGCACAAAGGAAACCATGGCAACCTACGCAATCGGCGACATCCAGGGCTGTTTCAAGGCGCTCAACTGCGTACTGGAAAAGGCTGAATTCGATCCGGCCCGGGATAATCTCTGGGTCGCAGGCGACCTGGTAAACCGGGGGCCCGACTCACTATCCACATTGCGCTACATCAAAGGGCTTGGCGACAATGCTAAGGTTGTCCTCGGTAACCATGACCTGCACATGTTGGCAGTGGCCTACGGCATCAAGCGCCCGCACCGTAGCGATACCCTGGACGAAGTCTTCGCAGCGGAGGATGCCGACGAGCTTTTCACCTGGTTGCGCCAGCAGCCTCTGCTCTATTACTGCCCCGAACGAAACTATGCGCTGGTACACGCCGGGCTTGCTCCACAATGGGATATCGAACAGGCGCTCAGCCTGAGCCGTGAAGTTGAAACAGCCTTGCAGGGGCCTGATTTTAAGGATTTCCTCTTGCATATGTACGGCGACGAGCCGGATCACTGGTCAGACGACCTGCAGGGTTGGCCGCGTCTGCGTGTTATTACCAACCACCTGACTCGCATGCGCCTGTGCGACGGGGACGATCACCTGGACCTGCATCACAAACATGACCTGAGCGACGTGCGGGAAGGTTTCCGCCCCTGGTTTTCCCACACCCACCGTAAAACGCGCCATATCAATATTCTGTTTGGTCACTGGGCTGCGCTGGAAGGGGAAAGCAACGAGAACCATGTCTTTGCGCTTGATACCGGCTGTGTCTGGGGCGGACGCCTGACAATGATGCGCCTGGAAGATCACCGCCTGTTCAGTTGCAGCTGCGACACGGTAAAATAACACTTTTCAAAAAGGTCGTTTCCTGATGTTCAACTTCAAACGTATTTCCGCCCAGCAGGCCAAGGCCATGATTGACGCCGGTGAAGTCACCCTCATTGATATCCGTGACGAAGCCAGTTTTCGTAACGGCCACATGAGCCAGGCCATCCACGTCGATCACCATTCGGTACAGGGTTTCATCCAGGAAGCCGACCTCGATATCCCGCTCATCGTCTGTTGCTACCATGGCAATAGCAGCCAAAGCGCCGCCCAATTCTTCTGCGAACAGGACTTCACCGATGTCTACAGCCTTGACGGGGGCTATACCGACTGGTGCGTTCAATATCCGGAGCTCTGCACGCCGGGCGATTAGCCTCCTGCCAACACCGCTACACAGCGCTGCCGGCAAATCACACCTGACGAAACCGGAACTTCATCTGGTGCGTATTATCTAAAGCAGTGACCTGAGTGAGGCGAGGCTTCAGATGCGCTTGCTGGTTGCCAGAAGCGCCCTCATTTCCCAATTAATTTGGCTTTTTCAACTCAGGCCGCAATTTCTATCTTATACTTGAAACCAGGGACGGCAGTTAGTTGTTACAACAGCAGCACTAACACTAGAAGGGGGAGAAATACATGGGTATTTTAAACCACTACCAAACCCGGTACGAAGAGGCTCAACAGGAAGAGTACTCGCTTCAGGAGTACTTGGATCTCTGTAAACAGGATCCCGCTGTTTACGCATCCGCAGCAGAGCGCCTGCTATTGGCCATCGGTGAACCTGAGCTCGTTGACACCTCCCAGGATCCGAGACTGAGCCGTATTTTCTCCAACAAAGTCATCAAACGTTACAAAGAATTCCATAATTTCTACGGCATGGAGGAATGCATCGAACAGATCGTGTCCTTCTTTCGCCATGCCGCGCAGGGACTGGAGGAGAAAAAACAGATCCTCTACCTGCTGGGTCCAGTCGGCGGCGGTAAATCCTCGCTGGCCGAAAAGCTAAAATTGTTGATGGAAAAGGTCCCCATTTATTCGCTCAAGGGTTCACCGATTCAAGAGTCGCCCCTTGGCCTTTTCAACCCCGAGGAGGATGGCGTCATCCTGGAGGAGGAATACGGGATACCGCAACGCTACATCACCTCCACCATGTCTCCCTGGGCAGCCAAGCGCCTAAAGGAATACCACGGCGATATCAGCCAGTTCCGCGTCATCAAACACTACCCTTCTGTACTTAACCAGGTTGCCGTATCCAAGACCGAACCCGGCGATGAAAACAACCAGGATATTTCCTCCCTGGTGGGTAAGGTGGACATCCGTAAACTGGAGGACTTCGAACAGAACGATCCCGACGCCTACAGCTTCTCCGGCGGCCTGTGCAAAGCCAATCAGGGGCTGATGGAATTCGTGGAAATGTTTAAAGCCCCCATTAAAGTGCTGCATCCGCTGTTAACGGCATCCCAGGAGGGCAACTACAACGGCACCGAAGCCATTGGCTCCATTCCTTTTAGCGGCATTATCCTGGCGCACTCTAACGAAGCCGAGTGGCAGAATTTCAAGAACAATAAAAATAACGAAGCCTTTATCGACCGGGTATACATCGTCAAAGTGCCCTATTGCCTACAGGTCAATGAAGAAATCAAGATTTATAAAAAACTGCTGAAAAACAGTTCGTTGAATGAGGCCCCCTGCGCTCCGGATACCCTGAGTATGCTGGCACAGTTTTCGGTGTTATCTCGCCTGAAGGAACCTGAAAACTCCAGTGTGTATTCCAAGATGCGCATCTATAACGGCGAGAACCTGAAGGATACCGACCCCAAGGCCAAATCCATTCAGGAATATAAGGACTCAGCCGGTGTGAATGAGGGCATGAATGGGCTATCCACCCGTTTTGCCTT
Source organism: Pseudomonadales bacterium (assembly GCA_041395865.1). Classification (GTDB taxonomy): domain Bacteria; phylum Pseudomonadota; class Gammaproteobacteria; order Pseudomonadales; family IMCC2047; genus IMCC2047. The sequence goes on along the minus strand of JAWKZQ010000007.1, from coordinate 11,057 downwards.
TAAAATTCTGTCCAAGGTTTTCAATTTCGACCCCACGGAGGTGGCGGCAAACCCGGTTCATCTGCTCTATGTCCTTGAAAAGCAAATTGAACAGGAGCAATTCCCCGCTGAGCAGCATGACCGCTACCTGAATTACCTGAAAGAGTTCATCACGCCTCAATACATTGAGTTTATCAGCAAGGAAATTCAAACGGCCTACCTGGAATCCTACTCCGAATACGGCCAGAACATTTTCGACCGCTACATCACCTATGCTGATCTGTGGATACAGGATCAGGAGTATCGCAATCCGGAAACCGGCGAAATCCTGGACCACGGCGCACTCAATGACGAGCTTGAGAAAATCGAGAAACCGGCTGGGATCAGCAACCCGAAAGATTTCAGGCATGAGGTGGTTAACTTCGTGCTCAGGGCGCGCGCCGCCAATCAAGGCAAAAACCCGGCCTGGAACAGCTACGAAAAACTGAAGCTGGTTATCGAGAAAAACATGTTCTCCAGCACCGAAGACCTTCTGCCGGTCATTTCCTTCAACGCCAAATCTTCCAAGGAGGATCGAAGCAAGCACCAGGACTTTGTTAACCGCATGATCGAGCGTGGTTATACCGAGAAACAGGTACGGCTGCTCTCCGAATGGTATCTGCGGGTACGCAAATCACAGTAATGGAGCTGCCAGGGCTAGTAAAAAAGCCCTGGCAAAAGGTAAAGCAGCTGTTCTAAATTCCGTATGGAGCGAGTAGAACCCTATGGCTTTCCTGATCATCGACCGGCGACTGAACGGCAAACACAAGAGCGCAGTTAACCGCCAGCGCTTTCTGAGGCGCTACCGTAAGCACATCCGCAAAGCAGTGGCGGATGCCATCAAAAAGCGCAGTATTACCGATATGGAACGGGGTGACTCCGTGAGCATTCCCCGCAAGGATGTCTCGGAACCCTCCTTCCACCATGGTCATGGCGGCAAGCAGACGCGCATCTTTCCAGGCAACAAGGAGTTTATTACCGGAGACCGCATTCAACGACCTCAGGGCGGCGGGGGCAGCGGCAGCGGTGGTGCCGGCGACCCATCCGACTCCGGGGAAGGCATGGATGATTTTGTCTTTGAGCTCACCCAGGAAGAGTTCATGGACTTCATGTTCGAAGGCCTGGAGCTGCCGAACCTGGTCAAAAAGCAACTGACCAACACCACCAGCTATTCCCGGGTCAAGGGCGGTTATACCCGCGAAGGGATTCCCGCGCGCCTCAATGTGGTGCAATCGTTACGCAGCGCCCATGCCCGCCGCATTGCGTTAAGCGGCAAGGCCCGCAAAAAAATCAAAGCGCTTGAAGAGGAACTGAAAGAACTCCAGAAACAGGCTGCCAACGATCGTGAAAACGGCCTCAAGGAGCAATCAGAACAACGGATCAAGGAAATCAAAAACGAACTGGAAAGACTCAACAAACGGCTTGGCCAGCTCCCCTTCCTGGATGATTTCGATCTCAAGTACAACAATGTCGTGGAAATCCCCAAACCCTCCACCAGCGCCGTAATGTTCTGCCTGATGGACGTTTCCGGCTCCATGACCCAGGACATCAAGGATATGGCGAAGCGTTTCTTTATCCTGCTATACATGTTCCTGAAGCGTAATTACCAGAAAATCGACGTGGTCTTTATCCGTCATCACACAAACGCCAGCGAAGTGGACGAAGACACCTTTTTCTACTCCCGCGAAACAGGCGGCACCCTGGTTTCAAGCGCCCTGCGCCTGATGGATGAAATCATTCGCGAACGTTACCCCGAGGACAGCTGGAATATCTATGCGGCCCAGGCTTCCGATGGCGACAACTGGGCCGACGATTCGCCCAACTGCCGGGACCTCCTGGTCAACAAAATTCTTCCCAAGGTGCAATATTACACCTACGTAGAAATCACCCCGCGCGACCACCAGGCGCTCTGGTTTGCCTATGAAGAAGTGCTCAAGCGCTTCCCGGATGTGTTCGCCATGCAGCAAATTGTCTCATTGGAGGATATTTACCCTGTCTTTCACCGCCTTTTTGAAAGGAAAACCCAACCATGAGCAAACGCAAACCCATCGCAGTAGGCTCTGAGTGGACCTTTGACAACCTGCAAAAATATGAGCAGGAAATTTCCCGCATCGCAAAAGAATACCGGCTGGACACTTATCCCAACCAGATTGAAGTCATCAGCGCCGAACAGATGATGGATGCCTATTCCTCCACCGGCATGCCCGTAGGCTACCACCACTGGTCATTCGGCAAACAATTCCTGAATACCGAACAGGGCTACAAACGCGGCAAAATGGGGCTGGCCTATGAACTGGTAATCAACTCCAACCCCTGTATCGCCTATTTGATGGAGGAAAACACTCTGACCATGCAGGCCCTGGTGATTGCGCATGCCTGTTTCGGCCACAACTCTTTTTTCAAGGGCAACTACCTGTTTAAAACCTGGACCGACGCCAGCGCCATCGTCGATTACCTGTTATTCGCCAAACGCTACATTGCCCAGTGTGAAGAACGCCACGGCGTTGACGAAGTGGAATCCTTGCTGGATTCCTGTCATGCGTTAATGAACTACGGCGTGGATCGCTACCACCGTCCCAAACCCATTTCCTTTGAGAAGGAAAAACAAAGACAGCAGGAACGCGAAGCTTACCTGCAAACCCAAGTGAACGACCTGTGGCGCACCGTTCCCAAAAAGAAACCGACGAGCGAGCAGCAGAAAAAACGTTTTCCCAGCGAACCCCAGGAAAACATCCTCTACTTTATCGAAAAAAATGCGCCACTATTAGAGCCCTGGGAACGGGAAGTGGTCCGCATCGTGCGCAAAATTGCACAGTACTTCTACCCCCAGAAACAAACCAAGGTCATGAACGAAGGCTGGGCAACCTTCTGGCACTACACCATCCTGAACACCCTTTACGACGAAGGTCTGGTCAACGACGGTTTTATGCTGGAGTTTTTACAGTCCCACACCAATGTCATTTACCAGCCCGACTTCGATTCCCCCTACTTCCACGGCATCAACCCTTATACGCTGGGATTTGCCATGTTCTGCGATATTCGCCGAATTTGCGAAAACCCCTCCGATGAAGACAGGGAATTTTTCCCGGACTTCTCGGGTTCAAACTGGCTGGATACCATCCACCACGCCATGCAGAGTTACAAAGATGAAAGCTTCATCCTTCAGTTCCTGTCACCCAAGGTAATCCGTGACCTGAAGCTTTTTGCGGTCATGGATGATGACCAGCGCAAGGACATCGAGATTACCGCTATCCATGACGAGCAGGGGTACCGCCGTATTCGCGAAATACTGGCCAACCAATACAATCTCAGCAACCAGGAGCCGAATATACAGGTCTACAATGTCGACCTCAGTGGCGACCGTTCCATCACGCTGCACCATACCCAGCATAACCGTGTTCCGTTACATGCAGAGGATGCCAAAGAGGTAATCAAGCACCTGCACAAACTGTGGCAATTTGATGTTCACCTCCACTCCCTGCAGGATGACGAGATTACGGCCACTTACCACTGTAGCGACACGGAACTCAACATGGTAAACCCTCGTAAAGAAACCGAAGAGGAATCGGTTTCAGAGGCCCCCTAAGGACCGATACGTACAGCAAACCTTTTATGAAATCATTGGACTAAGGTTGTATGCTATGGCATCGGACATCAGGGAAAGAGACTCTCATGAACAGGTTATACAAACTATTCTGCCTGGCGCTGCTACCACTTTTCGCGGCCGCCTGCAGCGTCAACCCGGTTACCGGTAAAAACGAGTTCTCGCTGGTTTCAGCGGATCAGGAAGTCAGTCTCGGTCAACAAAATTACCAGCCCTCTCAGCAGGCACAGGGTGGCCGTTACTACATCGACCCCGATCTGCAATTTTACGTCAGCGAAGTGGGGAAAAAGCTCGCCGCTGTCAGCGACCGCCCTAACCTGCCCTATGAATTTGTCGTGCTCAACAACTCCGTCCCTAACGCCTGGGCCTTACCCGGCGGCAAAATCGCCATAAACCGAGGACTGCTACTTCACCTCAACAATGAAGCGGAGCTGGCCGCCGTACTTGCCCATGAAATCGTGCATGCGGCGGCTCGCCACAGCGCTCAACAAATGACCCGCGGCACCCTGCTGGGCGCCGGTACGCAAATTCTAGGGATGGCGGTCGGTGACAGTAGTTACGCCCAGTTGGCTAACACGGCTACGCAATTGGGTGCTTCAGCCTTTATGGCCCGCTACGGCCGCGCCGCAGAGTTGGAGTCCGATGCCTACGGTATGCGTTATATGGCCCGCGCCGGCTATGACCCACAGGGCGCGGTGACCCTGCAGGAAACCTTTGTCAAACTCAGCAAGGGCAAGAACCCCGGTTTTCTCGAGGGCCTTTTTGCCAGCCACCCACCCTCGCAGGAACGGGTAAATGCCAACCGCGCCCTGGCTAAAACACTGCCCGCGGGAAACAGTTATACGCAACGCTACCAGCAGAAAATTGCCCAACTCAAACAGGACGAACCCGCCTACCAGGCCGAAGAGGAAGCCATCAAGGCGCTAAACAATAAAAACCCGCAACTGGCTCTCTCGCAACTCGACAAAGCGGTAAAAATACAGCCTGCCGACGGTTATTTCTGGGAACTGCGTGGCCATGCCTGGAAAATGCAGAAGGATTTCAAAAAGGCTGATCAAGCATTCACCACCGCCATCAGTAAAAACCCCGACCTGTTCAGCCACTACCTGGCGCGCGGCATACTGCGTTATGAGCAGGGTAACAAGCAGGCCGCAAAAACAGACCTCGAACACAGTAATCAATTATTGAAAACCCAAGCCGCAAGCTATCTGCTTGGCGAGCTCGCCATGCAATCCAATAATACCAATGCCGCCTTAGGGTATTACCAGAGTGCCGCCCAGGGCGGCGGGCAATTCGGGCAACAGGCACAACTGCGTCTGGCAGCCCTGGAAATCCCCAAAGCCCCCGATAAATATATTGCCAGCCAGCCTTACGTGAAAAACGGTCAGCTGTTAATTCTCTTGCAAAACCGTTCACCGGTTTCCGTTAGTAACGTCGGGGTAGAAGTCAGCGAGATGCTCAACGCTTATCTGGCAGGACCCAGTGCAACCTACCAGGTTTCCGGCGTACTGAAACCCGGCCAGCAAACAGCCGTCGCCACCCCCATCCGCGGCTTGACGGCCGAAGCTGCCAGGAACTACCGCGCCAGGGTCATTGCTGCGCAGGTTGAGCAGTAAGCCACGTCAAAACAGGCGGGCCCTCTAGCCACAACGGCTATTGGCGCCCGTAGAACCGCCGCCAGCCAATATAGTTGCTTACCAAGAAGCAAGCCTCCATGAGCATGGCCACCGGCGTACCCACCATCAGGTTATGCAATACCCAGAACCCCGACACCCACATGAGGTAAACACGCACCTCACGATCCGTATGCTTGAAAGTGCCAACAGTCCCGATCAATGTCGCCGCCAATCCCAGCAGGCTAACCCAGTCCACCCAGGTTAAAGCAAAACTGACCAGGCTGAGGCCCATAAAAAACCACATCCAGCGCTGGCTGGGCCAAAAAGCAGCCACCAGAAAACGTAATGCGTTTACAAAAATAAGGGTTCCAGCCCCATAGCGCTCCAACACCCAGAAGTGACTTGCATTAAATATGGCACAGAAAAAAATGCTGATAAGCACCAACTTGCGGGGCCTGAACTGAAAGGAAGCCATTCCAAAGGCAAAGGCGAGCCCTGCCAGTATCTGGGACAGAAGGAAGGTATTCACATTGCTTCCCGGAGATACAGCTCGTCCATGACGTTCAACAGCCTACCAATTGATGCACCCTGGAACGGGTGCCAGCGAATGACTTTTTATTGATGCAATCCGTATCGGCTTGAATCCAGCTTACCGGTTTTCTCCATGTTCAACCTGAAGCAAAATTTTGCCCATATGCTCACCACTGGCCATGCGGGCATGCGCCTTGGCGACATCCTTGAAATCGAAAACGGAGTCCACAACAGGATGAACTCGCTTATCGGCAAAAGCCGGTAAAATATGCTCGCGCAGCTCTTCGGCCATCACCGCTTTTTGTGCGAAACTCTGCGCCCTCAGGGTGGAGCCGGTCAGCACCAGACGCTTCATCAGCACGGGCACAAAACTGATTTCAGTACGATGGCCACGCGCAAAGGCAATCGAGCAAATCCGGCCCTCTTCAGCGGCCAGCTTAATGTTTTTAGGAATAAAGTCGCCCCCCGCCATGTCCAGAATGACGTTCACCGGCGGCAACGCTGCGAGAAAGTCCTGCGTGTTATAGTTGATCGCCCGGCTAGCCCCCAGGTTAATGCAAAACTGACACTTGGCGTCACTGCCCGCCGTCACATACACCTCGGCACCCATTGCACGCGCCATTAAAATGGCCAGGCTGCCGATGCCGCTGCTGCCGCCATGGATCAACAGCTTTTCGCCGGCTTTGAGCTGACAGCGCTGAAACACATTATGCCAAACCGTGAACAGGGCTTCGGGAAGCGCAGCGGCCTCAACCAATGCCACACCGTCAGGAACCGGCAAGCACTGGCTTGCCGGCACGGTTGTGTAATTGCAGTAACCGGCACCGTGGGTAAGCGAACAAACCTTGTCTCCCACCTGCCAGCCGGTCACCTTCGAGCCACAGGCCACAATTTCACCGGAAACCTCCAGCCCCAGAATCGGCGAGGCATCTGCCGGAGGGGGATACATACCCTTAACCTGCAGCAGGTCGCCACGGTTAATACCGACTCCCGCTACCTTGATCAACACCTCGTCAGTTTTCAGGGCCGGCATCGACTCTTCAGCAACACTCAGGCTTTGATCTTCATTAATGGCAATGTATTGGCGCTTTTCCGGCAGTTGTGACACAGCAGTTTCCTGATCTCTTAACCTTGATTACTTAACAAAATTACGCAGCGGACCGACGCCCGTGATGTCAACCACCACCTCATCGCCAGCTTTCAGGTATTTGGAGGGGGTAAAGCCCATGCCAACACCTGCGGGCGTACCGGTTGCGATAATATCCCCGGCGGACAGGGTCATCCCCGCCGACATTTTTGAAATCATGGCCGGCACGTCAAAAATCAGGTTGTCGAAGGTATCATTCTGACGTTCTTCACCGTTCACGAAGCACTTAACGCGGATGTCCTTGGGCTCAGGCATGATGCTGCGGTGCACAACAACCGGGCCCATCGGGCAGAAACCATCCAGGCTCTTGGCGCGAAACCACTGGAAATGGCTCTTTTGCAGGTCCCGGGCGGAAACGTCATTGATGGCCGTGTACCCAAACACATAATCCCAGGCATCTTCCGGGGCAATATTGGTGCCTGTTTTACCAATGATCAGCCCCACCTCAGCCTCGTAATCCAGCTTCGAGGTCAGCTCTTCATAAGCAGGGAAAGAAGCTTCCGGGCCAATCACAGAGGTCACTGCCTTGGTAAAAATAATCGGTACCGGTGGCGCGTCAGAGGAAGTTTTCATCTTCTTCGCCACCTCGTTGGCATGCTCCTGGTAGTTCTTGCCCAGACAGAGGATGTTTCGCGTCGGCACTGGAATCGGCGCCAAAGGCGTTACGTCGGCATAAACACGGCTCGCCACATTCTCGGCCGCCGCCTTTTCCGCCAGGGTCCAGGCAGCCTGCGCGGCTTCGTCGCCAGCTTCAACCAGCCCTAATAAGGTATCGGCCGCCAGTTCGGCATCCAGGGTTTGCGCAGCGGCTACCAGGTCAACGACTGTTTCACCCACCAGTGCACCCAATTGACCGTTTTCCAGGGTTAAAAATTTCATGCTTCATCCTCTACCTAAAACGAAACCACCGGCAGCGGCAGTCTCTTGATTCGAAGGCGCTAGGATAATGAATTTGGCCGCGCGAGTGAACCTTTGCTGCCAGTTATCATGCGGGGCCCTGTGCTCTATAATCAAACCATCTTCAATACCCGGACCTTGCTACCCAATGAAAACCTACCTCGTCGGCGGCGCTGTGCGCGACCAGTTACTCGGCTACCCTTTCGACGAGAAAGACTGGGTGGTTGTCGGTGCAACAGCCCAGCAGATGCTCGACAAAGGCTATCAGCAGGTAGGCAGGGATTTTCCGGTGTTTCTGCACCCCGAGACCCGAGAGGAATACGCTCTGGCCCGCACAGAGCGGAAATCCGGCCAGGGTTATACCGGCTTCATTTGCCACAGCAGTCCGGAGGTTACCCTGGAAGAGGATTTGCTGCGGCGGGACCTCACCATTAATGCCATGGCACAGGACGAAGCAGGCACCATTATCGATCCCTACGGAGGGCAGCAGGACATCGAAGATAAAGTCCTGCGCCATGTTTCAGATGCCTTTGCCGAGGATCCGCTTCGTATCCTGCGCGTAGCCCGCTTTGCCGCCCGCTATCGTCACCTGGGATTTCGCATCGCCGAGCCAACCCTCGCGCTGATGCGGCAAATGGTCGACGGCGGAGAAGTGGCCCACCTGGTACCGGAGAGGGTCTGGAAAGAAATCCACTCCGCCTTGACCACCGATACGCCTGCCGAATTTTTCCGCACCCTCAAAGCCTGCGGTGCGCTCAAGGTGTTGATTCCTGAACTGGATGCCCTGTTTGGCGTTCCCCAGCCTGAACAACACCACCCGGAAATTGATACCGGCGAACACGTGTTGTTGGCTTTGCAGATTGCCGTGCAGTTAAGCCCATCAACGACCGTTCGTTACGCAACGCTGATGCACGACCTCGGCAAAGCGCTCACCTCACCCAGCGAGTGGCCCAAGCACCACACACACGACGTTAAAGGTATTAAACCCGTGGAGGCTGTCGGCGAGCGCCTGAAGGTTCCCAAACACTATACGGAACTGGCAAAACTTGCATCGGCATTACATATTCGCTGCCATATTTCACCCGAAATGCGGCCGGTTAAGCTGCTTGAGTTGATTGAAGACGCCGACGCCCTGCGACGCCCGGAACGTTTTGAGGAACTGCTTTTGGTATGCGAGGCCGACATTCGAGGCCGTAAAGGCCATGAAGATCAAACCTACCCGCAGGCAGAATATCTGCGCCAGGCGTTTGAACGATACCAGAGCGTTAATCCCAGATTACTGGTAGATCAGGGCTATAAAGGCAAGGCACTTGGCGAACAACTACGCATACAGCGGATTAACGCCCTTGCCAGTCACCTGTCCTCTTAACCCTCTGGCACCGCCCATCCCGTACCTTCGAGGACACTCGCCTGGCAGCAGGGTCGTGAAGATTAACTGCCCATTTTTTTTACACTTCCCGCTAAACCGCCCCATCAAAAACCTCGACCGCCGACCAATAAAGTATTTTTTATTTTATTTATCAACAAATTAGGCGAACAATCTTTAAATACGGAACAGATTTTGCTTAAGACCGCATAATAAAAAATTGAAATATAAAAGGACTTCATTAATGGTTAAAAGCATAAAAACCAAAATCATCGCCTCCTTGTCGCTGGTTTGCCTGCTTGGGGTACTGTCTCCCCTTAGCCATGCAACCGTTATCCAGATTTTCGACGGCGTAGGAGCCGGTGATTTACGCGCAGACTGGGAAGCGGCCGTTAATCACAAATTCAGCGAAGAAGATTTTAACGATGGCAGCGCCGACGGTTTCAGCTTCAGCCGTACAGGTGGCGGGCATACCGGTTTCGGCATTTCAAGCGACCGATTCAATGATCGCCTGAGAAACAACACAACCACCACCTTTACTTTTGACGTTCCGATTTACGCTTTTGGCGCCAACTTTGACCTGTCACCGGGCGGTGCAGGCCTTGGCCTTATCATTGTAGCGGGCACCGAAACACTCGCCGTAGAGATACCGAGCACATTTTCCGGAGAATTCTTCGGCTTTGTTACCGATACGCTAATCACCTCAGTAACATTACGCTCAGGCACCCAGAGTGGCGGCGCTGAAACCTATAACCTGGACAACCTGGTATACCGGACACCTGAGCCCGGCATCCTGGCCTTAATGGGGCTTGGGCTTGCCGCCTTTGGACTGACCCGCAGGCGCCAGCGCGGCTAGCAGTCAACCCGCCACACACAAAAAAGCCCGCAAATGCGGGCTCTTTTATTTACAAAACAATGCCACGGCGCCAGAACCTTTACGTCAAAGTGAAAAGGCCACCTTTGTCAAAATCAGGCCGCTTTTATCATAATCATTCCACATAACCTGGTAACTCACCCGCCCCCCGGGTAAACACGCATCCGGCGCAATTTCCGAAAGCGGCAAAAGCACATGGGCATATCGGATAATATCCGGGCGAGGTAACTCGACGCTATCAAAACACCCGACCCAATCGCCATAGGTCAGCACATCGATATCCAAACCTTTGGCCCCTTCCGGGGTCGCTGTCCGCCTACGGCCATTGCTATCTTCGATGGTTTTTAATTCAGCCACCAAATCGGCTAGCGACAGCTCCGTATTTAATTGCACAACACAATTATAAAAAGGGGGTCCTGCGAAACCCACGGCCTCACTTTCGTAAACGGTTGAAACAATCGCCTCCGGGTCCAGGCTTCTAATCGCTTCCAAGCCGGCACGCAGTGACCGCTCACGGTCAATGTTGGTGCCCAGGCCGAGAAACACCATAGGCATCAGGCCTTCGTTCCTCTTTCGATAATAACGCCCACATCTTCGGCAGCCTTAACGGCCCCCGGCTTGGAAACCTTAAAGCGAATCCAGGGAATATTAAAGCGCCCCATGACCAGCGCAGCGCCCTGTTCGGCCATGGTCTCTATCAACTGGAATGCACTGCCTTCGACAAACTCGATCAGGCAGTTGGAGATCGCTTCATAATCCAGTGTGTACTGGATATCCTCGGTTTCAGATGCTTTTTTGATATCGCAGCCCATATCCAGATCCAGGCTGACGGTTTGCTTGATTTGGCGTTCCCAATCGTAAATACCGATAACCGTATCGATCTTGAGTCCGCGAATGTAGGTGATATCCATAGGGTACTTTACTCTGAGTTAATTAGACGGCAGGCAGCTTTTCCATGGGCCAGCGCGGCGTACAGATGATTTCCAGTCCTTCGCGCTGCCCAG
>JAWKZQ010000006.1:0-159975 GCA_041395865.1 Pseudomonadales bacterium | reverse complement strand
CGGCTTTTTTTTGGTTCATCGCGGGTTAGCGGGAATTTGGTAGAGGCGAACGGTCAATCGGTTTAGGTTGTAAGTGCGACCAAACAGCCGACCGAAGGACCGCCGCCATGTTCGATGCTACGTTTCCAGCGTGCTTCTGGGAAGGGTTTCTCCCGCTCTCGTCACAGCCACTAGGCAATGAGGGCTTACTGATCACGCTTCGGGCGGATCCGTCCCGGTTGGCTCGGTGTTCTCGTTGCCATCACCCGTGCCGTCGAGTGCACGATACCCATTTGCGCCGTGTCAGGGACGCGAATTTGTTCGAGTACCGCGTCTGGCTGGACGTGCCTGTTCGGCGAGTCCTTTGCAGACACTGTGGTGTGTCGAGAGAGCACCTGCCTTGGCTTCCATCCCATGCGCGCCTGACGACACGAATGCAGCAGTACGCCGAGCAGTTGTTGCGACTGCTGCCTATCAAGCATGTGGCCCAGCTCACGGGGCTGCATTGGCATACCCTGAAGGGCATCGATAAAGCACGATTAACCCGCGATCTGCCGGCACCTGACCTGCGCCGTGTGCGCTATCTGTTGATGGACGAATTCGCCCTGCACAAGGGTCATCGCTATGCGACGGTGGTCATGGATGCTGAGCGCAGGAGCGTACTCTGGGTGGGCACGGGACGTTCGCGCGAGTCGGTCAGGCCGTTCTTCCTCTGGCTTGGCGAACACTGTCAACACATCGAAGCCGTGGCGATGGACCAGAATACGGCCATGGATCTCGAGGTTCGCGCTCACTGCCCGAACGCCAGAGTCGTGTACGACCTGTTCCACGTCGTGGCCAAGTATGGCCGCGAGGTGATTGACCGTGTTCGTGTCGATCAAGCGAACCAGCTGCGACACGATAAGCCCGCGCGGCGCCTGGTGAAGCAGTCGCGCTGGCTTCTCCTGCGGAACCCCGAGAATCTCGATCAGCGTCAGGCTGCCAGCCTCGACGAGCTTCTGGCCGTGAATCAACCGCTGATGCTGGCGTACCTGATGAAGTCGCAGCTCAAAGGATTGTGGTATGCGAGGACTGAACGGGCCGCCAGGTGGCGGCTCACGCACTGGCTCAATCAGGCTTTGTCGAGCGGCGTTGCTTCACTGGAGAGGTTCGCAAGGAATCTGCGGCCCTATGCCGAAGGTATCATTGCCAGTGCAAGCTATCCGCTCAGCACGAGCGTACTGGAAGGCGTGAACAATCGGATCAAGGTGATCAAGCGCATGGCCTACGGCTATCGCGACGTTGATTACTTCTTCCTGAAGATCAAAGCCGCCTTCCCCGGAAATGCGCGATGAACCTTTTTTTTGCCTCCAAAATCCAGACCGCTTCGGAAAACATGCACATAGCGTTAACCGGGCATTTTCAGTAAAATGCGCGCTCTCATTTGTTGTACGCAGGTTCCCCCTCATGGCTTCATCGGACACCCCCACGGATAAACAAAAAGTCGGCTTCGTTTCCCTCGGCTGCCCCAAGGCACTGGTGGATTCCGAACGCATCCTTACCCAACTCCGCCTGGACGGTTACGAGATCGTACCTGATTATGACAATGCCGATGTTGTGGTGGTGAATACCTGCGGCTTTATCGACAGTGCCAAGCAGGAATCCATGGATGCCATTCATGAGGCCATGCAGGAAAACGGCAAGGTGATTGTGACCGGCTGCATGGGCAAAGGTGTCGATGCCGAAGCCATTAAAGCCGCCGAACCCGGTGTTTTGAGCGTCAGCGGCCCTGCCGATTACAAACAGGTGGTCGATGCCGTACACGAGTACGCTCCCGTGCCGCAGCATGATCCTTTTGTGGACCTGGTTCCGCCGCAGGGGATCAAGCTGACGCCGCGCCATTACGCCTACCTGAAAATTTCCGAAGGCTGCAACCACCGCTGTACCTTCTGTATCATTCCCGCCATGCGCGGCGACCTGGTGAGCCGCCCTATCGGCGATGTGGTCGAAGAAGCGAAAAAGCTGGTCGAAAACGGCGTACGCGAACTGCTGGTGATATCGCAGGACACCAGTGCCTACGGCGTGGACACAAAATACAAACTCGACTTCGTGGATGGCCAGGCGCTGGAAACCCGCATGCTGGACCTGTGCCAGGCATTGGGCGAACTGGGCGTATGGGTGCGCCTGCACTACGTTTACCCCTACCCGCATGTGGATAAAGTCATCCCGCTGATGGCCGAGGGTAAAATCCTGCCCTACCTGGACATCCCCTTCCAGCATGCCAGCCCACGCATCCTGAAACTGATGAAACGCCCCGGCAACCAGGAAAAAACCCTGGACCGCATCAAAGCGTGGCGCGACATCTGCCCCGACCTGGTGATTCGTTCCACCTTTATCGTCGGCTTTCCCGGCGAAACCGAAGAAGACTTCCAGATGCTGCTTGACTGGCTGGAAGAAGCGCAACTGGATCGCGTCGGCTGTTTTAAATATTCTCCCGTCGAAGGCGCCGATGCCAACGATCTGCCCAACCCGGTCCCGGAAGAGGTCAAGGAAGAACGTTGGCAGCGTTTTATGCAAACGCAGCAAGCGATTTCAGCCCAACGACTGCAACAAAAAATTGGCCAGCAGCTGGAAGTGTTAATCGACGATGTCGACGAACAAGGCGCCATTGGCCGCTGTTATGCAGACGCCCCAGAAATTGACGGTAAAGTTTACCTCGATGGTTTTACCGATACCTTTGCCGGGGATGCGTTATTAGTCACCATTACAGGCGCTGACGACTACGACCTGTGGGCCGAGCCCGTCTATGAAGACGAAATCGACTAACGACCTGCCCTTGAGCAGGGAAATACTGAAACCGTGAACCTGATTCTGCTTGAGCCTGGCGACTATATCGATTCACAACACGTACGCCTGCACGATACCCGTTTTAAGCAAATCCTGCAGGTACACGGCTCGCAAATTGGCGATCAAGTACGTGTCGGTGAGTTGAACGGCTTGATGGGCTCTGCTTGCATCACAGAACTGAATGACCAAGCTGTTACACTGGCCATTGAACTGGATCAACCACCCCCCGCCAAACTACCGCTTACGGTTGTACTGGCCCTCCCCCGCCCGAAGATGATCCGGCGTATTTTCCGCAGCCTGGCGGAACTGGGCGTCGACCAACTGATTGTAATCAACAGCTATAAAGTCGAAAAAAGTTTCTGGCAAAGCCCAGCCCTTCACCCCGACAACATCCGTCAATACCTAGTGGAAGGCCTGCAACAGGCCAAAGACACCATCCTGCCACAGGTGCATTTTCATAAGCGCTTCAAACCCTTTGTTGAGGATCAACTGCCGAGCATCATCGAAGACAGTCGGGCTTTGATTGCTCACCCTGGCCTAGGAGAACGCTGCCCGCATCAGCTCAATGAACGGATTACCTTGGCGGTAGGCCCTGAGGGTGGTTTTATTCCCTACGAGGTTGAGAAACTGCAAGCTATTGGGTTTGAAGGGGTTGATTTGGGGGAGCGCATTCTTAAGGTGGAAAATGCGCTGACGACGTTGATTGCTAAACTCTACGACTAAATTAGGGACCGGCCACAGCTGACCCTATCCTCCAGAAATCAATGATCGCGTTTATCTCGATGGTAGGGGAAACCTGCAACCTGGTGATACCATTCTGGCGGAAACTACCAGTGCAGATAAGTATGTTTATGGGTAGAGCCGTTGAATGAAGAAACTGAAGAATAATTTGTTTTTAATTACCCTTCTATTTTGAAACCATAAGGGCTCATCCGCCTTTGAAAGTGAAACGCGCAGGGCAGTCGCAAACGACCAAGCAGCAGGGGCGGTTTTGGATTGTTTAACCAACACATTCAACAAAAACTAGAAAACCGGAGTTTTCCAACATAGATGCCGGATCAAGTCCTGAATGACGAGGCAAATCAAAAACTCTTCATCACAACTGCCAACACATCCTTCGATAATTCAGCTACGCCTTAATACATCCCAATGCCTGCTACACGTACCGAGCTTTAAATTGTAATTGGTGTGCATCAGATCCTAGTAGTTTCAATGCTTTACAATTATGATCAGTTTCATTTCTCACATCAGCCATTGCCGTTGATGCTTCATGGATTCACCCAAACCGGAGGTTTTCTTGGGTAAAAAACTTGCCACTTTATTGGCTCTCGCATTACTTGTGCCGGCTCAGTTTGCATTTGGCTCAGAAGCATCTGAATTAAAAACCAAAGCTGATCTGGGCCAACATCTGTTTTTCGATGTAAATCTATCTAAAAACCGCACTCAGTCTTGCTCAACCTGCCATAACCCGGCGCATGGTTTTGTGGACAATCGACCGAATGGTATCGAAGCGATGGTCTCTCTAGGTGACGATGGCGTTTCCTTGGGTGATCGCAACGCACCCACGGCTTCCTATGCCAACCTGATACCGCGTATTACCCGCAACGATGCTGGGGAGTTTCGTGGCGGGCAGTTTCTTGATGGTCGCGAACGAGATCTTGCAGGACAAGCGGGCGGACCACCGCTCAATCCAGTAGAAATGGCAATGCCGAGCAAAACGGCAGTGGTAGCTCGATTACAGGAAAACGACAGTTATGTGAAAGCATTCACCCGTCTTTTTGGGGCCGATATCTTTAATGACACCGAGGCAGCCTACAGTGCTATGGCGTCAAGTATTGCTGAATTTGAAAATACCGACTTCTTTTCTCCATTTGACTCAAAATATGATCGCTACTTAAAAGGTGAGATTAAGTTAACTAAACAAGAGTCATTAGGCGAAGCCCTGTTTTTCTCGCAGCAGTTTACCAACTGCAACAAATGCCATCAGATCAAAGCCTTTCCAAATAGCCTTCGCGAAACCTTCAGCAACTATCAATATCATAACCTAGGTGTGCCTGTGAACGTTGCGGTTCGCAAGGCGAATGGCTTAGGAGTAGAACATATTGATAGAGGGCTACTTGAACACCCACGTATCAACGATGACAATCAAGCAGGCAAATTCAAAGTATCCACACTGCGCAATGTTGCTATAACGGGGCCATACATGCACAACGGCGTGTTTAAAGACTTGCGTACGGTGGTCTTGTTTTACGACAAATTTAATAACTCTACGCGCAAACTCAACCCAGAAACGGGCAAACCTTGGGCACAGCCTGAGGTTAATCAAAATCTTGCTTTGCAGAGCGAGGAATTTTCCGGCCCAGCGCTAACCGATAAAGAAATAGATGCACTGGTCGCCTTTCTTCGTACTCTAACAGATCAGCGTTATGAGCACTTATTAGAATAGAGCCTCATTAAGGGGACACATTTATTTTAAACGTCTTATGCAGACAACCATTTCGCCCTACCTGACCAGCCACCCTTTCCTTCGCCTCTGAATTTCCAATACCCACCTCTAAAAAAACCAAGTTCTTGATCAACATCAAAAGGATCGAAAAACGAACAGCTTTCCCCTCCCCTCTCCTTGGCCATTGCCGAAATGGCTAACTATATTTTTTGAAACAGAAAAAACGCGTCAATTATGGAGGCCCTAAAGCATGTCATTAGTCTGGAGTTCTGACCTAGAACTGGGAATACCTGTTATCGATAGCCAGCACCAGCGCATCGTGGAATACATCGGCCAGGTGGAACACTCTCAAAAACACCACGACCAGGGAGAACTTATGGAGGTTCTGGACGAGCTGGTGGACTACACCCTCTCCCACTTTGCCTTTGAAGAAAACCTGATGGAAGAAGCCGGCTATCCCTTCGTTAATGCCCACAAAAAAGTTCACCAGCTCTTCACCAAGCGCGTCGATGGCTTTCAGCAAAGAGCGAAATCAGGAGAGGATATCACCGACGAACTGTTGCATGTTCTCAAGGCGTGGCTGGTTAATCACATCAAACGAGATGACCGCGATTACTCCGGGGCAGTAAAAACCAATATGAATGCAGCCGCCAAAGCGGTGAAGGCCAAAAAAGGAAGCTGGTTTAATCGGCTGTTCGGTTAAGCCTGCCGTCGTCACGACCGCCTAGGAGCGCACATGAAAATTGTCTGGTCTTCAAGATACGAGCTGGGTATCGAGGTCATCGATAACCAGCACAAGCGAATCGTTGAATACATTAACCTGATACACGATCTCAACGAGAGCGACACCTCGAAAGGAACGCTTGATGAGGTACTGCACAGTCTGGTGGATTACACCTACTCCCACTTTGCTTTCGAGGAAGCCTTGATGGAAGAAGCCGGCTACCCGGATATTGCTGAGCACCAACTGACCCACCAGACCTTTTCACGGCAGATTGAAACCCTGCGTCAGCGTTTTGACCAGGGTGAACAGGTGGCTAGCGATCTGGCTCAAATGCTACAGCACTGGCTGTTGAACCATATCCTGGCCGATGACACCAGTTACAGCCGCAGCATCAAGGAAAACATCCTGGGAGCTGGTGCCGACAAGCACCATGCGTGGGCCGAAAAGGCAGCCAGGCGTTACTTTAATGCCTGACAGGAAGGAAACCTTCTCCCGTCCTGCCAGACAAGCACTTAGCTTTCTGGTTAAAGGCTTTTTGTCACCACCTCGAGCACATCCTTGGATAACTCAGGCTGTGCCTTAATACGCTCCAACTCCTGCTTCATCAGCTCACTGCGATCGGCGGTTAATTTCCGCCAGCGGGTGAGCGGTGTCAGCAGGCGTGCGGCTATTTGCGGATTCTTGCGATCCAGCTCAATGACACGATCGGCCAGGAAAGCATAACCGGCGCCATCGGCACGGTGGAAATTGATGCGGTTCTGGTTACAGAATACGCCGATCAACGAGCGGACCTTATTTGGGTTGTTTATATCGAAGGCTTCGTGGTGCATTAAAACCTGGATGCGCCCAAAGGCATTCTCCGAAGGGTCACTGGCCTGCACAGCAAACCATTGGTCCACAACGAGGGGGTCGTGCTTCCATTCGTTGTAGAAGCTTTCCAACGCCGTCTTTTTAACCGTCATAAACTCCGGATCAAGGTCAGCATGGACCAGAGCCGTCAGGGCGGCGCTGGTATCCGTCATATTATTGCTGTCCTTAAACTGGTTAGCGCAGAGCGTCAGAATATCCGCCTGCCCCAGCAACATCAGATAGCCCAGGCAGACATTCTTCAAGCTGCGGCGGGCAATCTCACCAGCCTCGGGGCGGTAAGGCCCGTCACTGGTATTGGCCTCATAACAGGCGCGCAACTCGCTTTGCAGCGCCTTGGCAATCTCCTCTCGCACAAACCGGCGCGCCGTATGAATGGCATCGATATCAACCGGTTCAGCCAGTTCACCCAGATAGGCTTCGGAGGGCATCATCAACATACGCGCCACCATGGCCTTATCGAGCCCGGCATCGGTCAACAGCGCCCGTAGTGCATCAATCAGGCGCTGATCCATACTTAACGCCTCACCCTTTTGGTGAGCGGCAATATTGTCCTGAATCACAGCGATGGCCAGTTTCTGCCCGGCATCCCAACGATTAAAGCCATCACTGTCGTGTTTCATCAGGAATATCAGTTCCTCGCGACTGTAGTCGTAACGCAGTTTTACCGGCGCCGAGAAACCACGCAGTAACGAAGGCACCGGCTTTTCAGGCATATCGGCAAAAACGAAGGTCTGCTCCGCTTCCAGCACATCCAGCACATGGGAATAAACCTCTTCACCGGCTGAATTTAACAGGCCGAGGCTAAGGGGAATGTGCAGCGGCAGCTTATCGGTTTGTCCTGGCGTATCCGGTGTCTGCTGTTTCACCGTAAGGCGATAAACCTGCTCGCTCGCATCGTAGTCGTCGCTAACCGTCAGTTCAGGCGTGCCCGCCTGGCTATACCAGCGCTTGAACTGGCTCAGGTCGACGCCGCTGGCATCCTGCATAGCCTGAACAAAGTCGTCAGTGGTGACAGCCTGTCCGTCGTGACGTTCGAAATACAGGTCCGATCCGGCACGGAACAAATCAGCCCCAAGCAGGGTATAAATCATGCGTACAACTTCAGCGCCCTTCTCGTAGATGGTCACCGTGTAGAAGTTAGAGATTTCCATGTAGGCGTCAGGGCGCACCGGATGCGCCATCGGACCTGCGTCCTCGGCAAACTGTAGGGTACGCAGTATATTGACATCATCAATGCGCTTAACCGTACGTGAGCCCATGTCGGCTGAAAACTCCTGGTCGCGGAACACCGTAAAACCTTCCTTAAGGCTGAGCTGGAACCAGTCACGACAGGTCACCCGGTTACCGGACCAGTTGTGGAAGTATTCGTGCGCCACCACTCCCTCGATTCGCTCGTAGGCGCCATCGGTAGCGGTTTCCGGCTTGGCCAGCACGCAGGAGGAGTTGAAGATATTCAGGCCCTTGTTTTCCATGGCACCCATATTGAAATCGTTCACGGCCACAATCATGAACTTATCGAGGTCGTACTCGCGGCCGTAGACCTCTTCATCCCAACGCATGGCATTTTTGAGGGACAGCATGGCGTGTTCGCACTTATCGACGTTTTCGGGCTCGACAAAAATTTGCAGCGGAATCTCGCGACCACTACAGGTCGTGAAACGGTCTTCGATACACTCCAGATTCCCCGCAACCATCGCAAACAGGTAAGCCGGTTTTTTGAAAGGATCGTGCCAGGTCACCCAATGGCGGCCACCCGGCAACTCGCCGTGTTCGATATCGTTACCATTACCCAGCAGCACCGGGTACTTTGTTTGGTCTGCGCTGATAGTCGTGGTAAATACCGACATCACGTCGGGGCGATCCAGGTAATAGGTAATTTTGCGGAAGCCTTCGGCCTCACATTGGGTACAAAACATACCGCTGGATTTATACAGCCCTTCCAGTGACGTATTCTCATGCGGCTTAATCAGGGTGACGCATTCGAACTCAAAGCACTTGGGTACTTTGTGCACCGTGAGCGTTTCATCATCGACCTCATAGGCACCCTCTTTCAGGTTGTGCCCGTCGATGGCGACACGTTTCAGTTCCAGGTCCACACCATGCAACACCAAGGGCACACCCGAGCGCTCCGGGTAGTCGGGGTTAAGCCGCATTTGCAGATTCGCCTTCACCAGAGTGCCGGATTCCCCCAGCTCAAAATGCAGGTGAGTAGTATCAATCAAATAAGCTGGAACCTGATATTCAGCCAAACGAATTTCGCGAACGCCTTCTCTCATAATATTTATATTTCAGTTAATTAGTTAATAAACTTAAATTAAATTAGCAATATAATTCCGCTTGATAGCCCGTGTATTTGCGGATGTTAATAACACCCGTATCCAGGATCAGGTACTGCCCTTTGATTCCCATTAGCCGGCCTTCCAGGTCCGGTTTTTTATCCAGGTTATGGGACACAACCTTGGTCGGGTATTCCAGTACCGGGTATTCAAACAGGAACTGCCCAGCCGCTTCGCAGGGCTGGATGGCCTGCAGGCCAAAGCGCGCCTGCAGGGCCTCCAGTTCCGGCCGGCATTCGGCCAGCAAACGGTCCCGTTCAACACCTAAATCAAGCATGGCGATATTGCCCTTGAGCATGGCCCGCCAATTGGTTTTATCCGCCACGTGCTGCTTGAGCAGGGTCTCCACCAAGCCGGACTGAAAGCGCGTTTCCACGGAAATGATAGGCAGCGCCTGAACCGCTCCCTGGTCAATCCAGCGCTTGGGGATATTCGCCTCGCGCGTAATACCCACTTTGAGTCCGCTCGAGTTCGCCAGATAGACGTAATGACGGCGCATGCAGTGCTGTTCGCCCCACTCCGGTTCACGGCAGGTGCCCTCGTCATAATGGCACTTTTCAGGGCTGACGATACAGCTGTCACAACGGGCCAGCTTTCTCATACAGGGGTAACAATACCCCTGATTGAAACTTTTGCTGGTTTTTCGACCGCAGTAAATACAGTTAATTTCACCCTTGTAGCTGAGGCGTATGGATTCGCCAATCAGCTCATTGAGTGGGACAAGCTCATCCCCGATTGGCAGCTGGTAGGAAACCGGCGTCGCAATGTTGGCTGCCAGCATGGTCAGGCTGCCAGAGGCACGCAGCTGCATCAGTCTTTCTGTACGCTAGCGATGGTATTAGCCGCAGCCGACTGGCTCTTACAGGCCTGTTCCATATAGCCTGTGCGCTGATCTTCGGGCAGGTGTTTCATCTCGTAGCTGATAATCGTCTGCATACAGATTTCCTTCTGCTCATCCGTCAGACGGTCGCCCGTTGGCCACTTGCCCAGCTCGAGGGCGGTCTTGAGGGCTTTATAGGCCTGTTCATCAAGGGATTGCGCTTGTTCGGTAAAGGATTCACTCATAACGTCATTAACTCACTTCGTTCTTATCTTACTCATGCAAAAGGCACAGGCCAGCCCAATCAGCAACCCGCCGAGGTGCGCGACATTGGCCATGGGAGGAAAACCAACATGGGTCAGGATGCCGCTAAAACCGATCACCAGCCAGGCGACCATCAGTCCCATAATGGCCCCGGGGAAGATATACAACATCCGCCCGCTCAACCGGTTTGTCAGCCAGCAATAACCCAGCAGTGCATAGACAACGCCGGACATACCGCCAAAGCGAATACCCTCGGCGAGGGACTGCGCCACATTGGGTACGGTAGTAAAAAGCAACAGCAGCAGGAGCAACGTGCCGTAGCCCTCCCGCTTCTCCAGTTGGCGACCAAAATACCAGAGCATCACCATATTAAAAGCAATGTGCATCAGGCTGAAATGCAGGAATACGGGCGTAATCAGGCGCCAGAGCTGGCCGCTTTCAAACATGTAGCTCCAGGTCCCCATCCGCAACAGATCGAACACGTTCTCGCCGAACCCCGTGTAAAGCAGGGCCGTTGAAACCAGGCTAATTACAATCATCAGGCTGGTGACCGGCACCTCAAGCAGTACCGCCATGACCCGATTCGCCTCCGAGCCATGCTTACCGGCTGACCAGGGCTGCACCGAGGAAGCCGGTCGCGGCAGGTCGCCATTCCGAGCCGCTTGGTAGGCCCATTCGGCCAGAGCGACATCCGATTCATGGGCGACCCAAAGAATTTGCCGGTGCGCCTGCTCGCTGATACGGTGCCGAACCCCCTGTGCATTTAAATACTGGCTCAGGGGCTGCAGGTTTTCCTCGGCGGATACGGACAATGCCTTGATCATAATCCGCCTCAACCTTCCCCAAACCGGCCCATATCGATCCTTTCCAGAGAGTCCACCCAGACAAAGCGTGAATCGTCCAGCCGCTCATTCTCATCCATGCGGTAGGCAACCAGCTTCCCGCCGTTAATCGCACTGTAGTCCAAACAGGCGATATTGTGCGTAATAATCTCCGGCTTACCCTGACACCAGTAATGACCGACAAAAAGCGGCCTCTCATGCGCCTCATAGCGCATACTTTGGTTACGCTCCTTGCCGCTTAATGGCAGGTGGTGGATATGCTCAGGCAACGGGTCAGGCTGAAAGGCCAGATCGCCATAGGTTTCGGGGCTGTCATGCCAGAATCTGGTTCGAAACGAACAGCGCGTATACCCATCGCTGCTGACCATCTCCTCGCCACCCGGCAACATCATATTCGCCCCGCGGGTGAGAATCTCGACGGTCTGCCGTGCCAGGCTGCTCAGCGGCTCATGCATCATTTCTTCATCGATGGTTGTCTTGTTGTAGTGTTCGACAAACGCATTGATGTGGCAGTGGTCCCAACAGGCATGCACCACACGGAAAAACTCCTGCTCGATAAATAACGGAATTTCGTAGAACCATTGCAGAAAATCGTCCCATTCATCCTGATAGGCCTGAAATTGATCCAGGGTTTCGCGAATCATGTAATTGGTGCGTTCAGTATGTTCGCGCAGGAACGTTCGTCCGCTGCCGGGGCGCGCCGGGGTCATATAACGAATCGCGGAAACTTCGTGGTTACCCAGCACAATACGCGCACTGCCCTGCTCAACCATGTTTCTTACCAGGTGCAGGGTTTCACGTATTTTAGGGCCCCGGTCAACCAGGTCCCCCAGGAAAATCACCTGCCGGCTATCGTGCCGGTAGACACCGTTACGCTTTTTGTAACCCAGCGTTTGCAGCAGGGCTTCCAGAGAGTCGCAACAGCCATGCACATCGCCAATCAAATCAAAACCGCTCATACCGCCAATCCGCACCTCAATCGGTAAGTCGACTACCCCAGCCCAGCTTACGGCGGCAGGTAGCGTAATAGTTATTTGGCAATGTATGAATCAGGCTGAGTTGATCCTTCATCTTGCGAATCGAAACCTCTTCGTCTCCCTCAATCGTAAAATTCAGGTGACCGTCGCAGCACACCATGGCATGACTGTCGTGCAGGTTTCCGGGAATGATCTTGATATGACTGTTACC
Organism: Pseudomonadales bacterium; assembly: GCA_041395865.1. Taxonomy (GTDB): domain Bacteria; phylum Pseudomonadota; class Gammaproteobacteria; order Pseudomonadales; family IMCC2047; genus IMCC2047. The sequence goes on along the minus strand of JAWKZQ010000006.1, from coordinate 147,680 downwards.
GTCGATAACGATGGGGCGGGCTGTCAGCGTATGGGGCATCATGGGTACCAGCACAATCGCATCCAGCGAAGGATGCACAATCGGGCCGCCGCCGGACAGCGCATAGGCTGTCGACCCCGTGGGTGTAGAGATAATCAAGCCATTGGAGCGCTGGCTGTAGACAAAATGGTCATCGACATACAGCTCAAACTCAATCATACGCCCCGAAGAACCGGCACTCAGTACAATATCGTTTAATGCCTGGCCGGTTCGAATACACATTCCATCACGGCAGATATCGCCCTCAATCATGAAGCGCGACTCAACCTCGAAGTTGCCGGCGAAAACATCATCCAAGCGCTCTTCCAGCTCGTCCGGCGCAATATCGGTTAAGAAGCCCAGTCCGCCCCGGTTAATACCCACAACGGGTACGCTATGACGGGCTAATGCCCTTGCCGTGGTCAGCATACTGCCGTCCCCGCCAACCACAATCGCCAGATCACATTGCTTACCCAGCTCTTCGTGGGAAAATACCGGCAAACCGTGCCCCGGCAACACATAAGAAACATGCTGCTCCAGCACCACTTCCAGGCCTTTGCCCGCCAGGTAATCAATCAGGTGTTTTAAGGTATCAATACTCTGGGCGTTGCCTTCCAGGCGCCCGACCACGCCGACTTTTTTGAATTGCTGCATGCAGAGAATACTGTGTCTGGGTTAAGGGGGCGTCAGGTGGCTCGCGCCACCTGCAATAAGGACTCTATAATATAGCGATGTTAGCATCATATCCAATCCTCAAACATGCGCTTTGACGCACACCCGGAACGCTTGCAAAACGACCTGCTTTGGGCCGCAAGCAGTGCCGATATGATGCAATTCGGGGATATCCCCTCGGCCCAAGGACTTCGTTCTGTTTCCGCTTCCCCCGCCAACGGGCAATTGCAGCTCTGGCTGCAAACAGAAGATCACACCTCCGCATTACTGGCGCTGATCAAGGCCCGACAGCCTCGTCGCCTGGGTATTTATTTCGAGGTGCTCTGGCAATATATTCTCGAATACTATCCCGACTTCGAGCTTATTCACCGCAACCTGCCGGTAATCTCCGGGAAACAAACGCTGGGCGAGATGGATTTCATCTACTACTGCCATATACGCAAGCGCCACATTCACCTCGAGACAGCAGTCAAATTTTATCTGGGACTACCAGCCAAAGAAGCCGAAACGCAGCCGCAGTGGCGCAATTGGCTGGGGCCCGGCTGCGTCGATCGCCTGGATATCAAGCTGGCAAAAATGCTTGGCAAACAAACACGACTCTCCGCAACAGCGGCCGGCAGCTCAACCCTTAGGCAGACGGGTATTGATAACCCCTTACGCGAAATTTGCCTGAAAGGTTATTTTTTCTACCCGCTGTCGAACAACTGTCCGCCCCCGCCGCAAAGCCATGCCCAACATGCGCGCGGCTACTGGTTGCGGCAAAAACAGCTGCCACAGCTGCCGCCTCACTCCACCTGGTATGTCATGAAAAAAGAGGAGTGGCTTTCGCCGGTCACCGGCCCTCACGAGGCGTCTGTATTAACCGCCAGAGAACTGGAAAGCGGCATTAAGCAGCAGCTCGCCACGCGCCCCTTCCCTATGATGATCGCCCGAATGAGTCAAAGCTATCAGGGACTCGTTGAACATCAACGCTACTTCGTGACCCCAGACAATTGGCCTCAATCGGAAGCGGCCAGCTGATCCATCCGGGCCTACATACCTCGCAAGCCCTGCAAACCACCCGTATGTACGACCACAATTCGAGAACCCGCCCTGAAAAAGCCGCCTTCAAGGAGTTCAAACAACCCCAGCAGCATTTTACCTGTATAGACCGGCTCCAGCTCGACCCCGGTTTGCCGCTTCCAGTCCAACATAAAGCGGACCAATTCCGCGGTCAGCTTGCCAAAACCGCCGCAGTGAAAACCGTCAAGAATTTGCCAATTGTCCGGGTCTGGCGAACCACTGGCGGCAATCAAAGCACCTACGTCAGACTCAAATTGGGTATAACCTTTTAATGCAGAGAATCCCAACAGACGCACACCAGCGCCCGCCGCAAGCGACATTCCGGCCAAGGTTGCACCCGTTCCACAGGGCACACACAGGTAGTCGTAAGCCTCCAGTTGGCGGTCAATAGAAGCAATGATTTCAGCACAGCCCTGCAGCGCCAGGCTATTTGCCCCTCCTTCAGGAACCACATAGCAAGGATGATAGGCTGTGCGGAGCGCTTCAATAAATTCACGGTCGTGACGCCGCCGATAGTCGCCACGCGTGACAGGCTGCAATCGCATTCCCCATCGAGAAGCATCGCTCAGGGTAGGATTCAGCGTTTCCTGAAGCTCACCTCGTATCACGCCGATTGTTTCGAACCCAAATTCATGTCCGGCCCAGGCCAGGGCATGCAGGTGATTGGAGTAGGCTCCGCCAAAACTTAATATTCGTGAAAAGCCTTGTCTCCGGGCTTCAACAAGGTTGTATTTAAGCTTGTACCATTTATTGCCGGAGATGAGCGGATGAACCAAATCCTCCCGTTTGATAAAGAGTTCAACCCGATATTTCTTAAGAAGGGGATGGTGAATTGCCTGCAGAGGGGTTGCGGGAGTATCAAGCATGGCTAAAAACCGGACTGACTAATATTCTCCCACCTTTTTCATGCGGTGCGCATGGCAGACATCGCTTTCACCCATCACGAAGTTGCGTGGATCATCCACCGGCTTGACCGGCACGGCACAACCACACCCGGTTGTCGAGCCCGCCTGACAGACAGGGTTCTTATAATGAATTCGCCAGGCCTTGAAGGCTGCTTCAGCGATACCGTACTGGGCAGCCAAAAATGCTGCCGGGCTTTCAAGATAATCAAAAACTTCGCGGGGCTTCACGGCAAAGCTTCCGAGCCCCTTTTCCGTCGCAATCATTTCCATTCCCGAGGCAGCCACCTCCTGAAGGAAATCCTCAACCGCCTGGTCTTTTTCAGATTCGATGGTACGGCGCAGTTGAACAATCTCCTCCTGGAGCTGTTTCTGCTTTTCTTCCGCATAATGGAGCAATAATTCCTTCTCCGAGATTTTATCCTGCCAGCGCTTATTCTGCTCAACCAACTGCGCGCCCAGCTTGGCTTTATATTTATCAACAATCAGCTCTATCTGCTTACGCGCTTCCGCTTCAATCTGCTGCTTTTCCCGGACCAGTGCCTCGCTTTCCAGCTTAAGCGCCTCGTTTTGCTCGGTCAGCTTTTGTATTGAATCGGCGTGGGAAGCCGCCAGCTCATTGCGAACTCGCTCACGCTGATCCAGCAAAGCCGCCTCTAAATTAGCCGCCATGTAGTTAGGCGCAGAAAACTTCTGGAACTCAGAAAAGAAAGCCGGCAGACCCGGCATAAGCGCGTTACCTGGCAGCGAAGATAGCAGGCCTGCAGGCATGCTGTCGATCGAAGCACGGTGCTGTGCTCGCGAGTAAATCGCCAGCTTATTGCGTTTAACCGAACGTTTAATCAAAGTCAGCAGTTCAACCAGGCGTTTACCGCAGTCCCACAGCTGGTCACGGCATTCAAGGTCATCGCAATCAGCAGCCGTTACCACTTTAACAGGACCATCACCAAGATCCGGCCCCATGTCCGCCTGACTGGCTAAATAACGCAACGGCAGATTCCAGCTATCAAGCACGTGGCCATCGTCATCAAAGCCGACATTGAACAGCACCGCTGCCTGCACACGCAAGCCATTCTCGATACTGACATAAGCCGCATTGAAGTGTTTATTTCGGCACTCAGGTATGCCCACCACGGCATCGAGTACCGCTTCAAACTCGACATACAGCATTTCTTTGATGATATGGCCGTCATCGAAGAAATAAATCGCTTCAGTATCGTTACGGTTATTATTGGTAGAAATCATCAAGCTCTCAAAAGTAAACGCGCACAGAAAAACTCGCCATGACACGCACGACGCTCACCTAAGTATAGGCAATAAAGTTAACTTTACCCGGATTTAATGATAAACAATCAACATCAAAACAATCTTGTAATTCATTGTTTTAAATAAATTTTAATATTGACCAGCCAGATGACTCGGAAAGTTTTTTAGCGTTTTTTCAACGAAACGCTCAAAGGTTTCACGACGCTTTTCAGCAGTTTGCTCCCCTGGCATTCGCCCTTCGCCCTTCCCGCGCCATATCAGCGCACCTGTCTCTGCATCCTCAAAATCAAGCACCAGCGAAGCATGCAAATAGCGATCAACTGACAGCCTTGGCGAGCCACTCAAACCAATTCCGTAACCCAGACTACTGTGCCGATTAAAAACTCCGACACTCCACCAGGGGTCGTAATAACGACCGTAGGAGCGTAAGTCCTCACGCTGTTCGCTGGATAATTTATAACTCACCAGGAAATCGACAGGGCCCTGCTCCCGGTATAAATAACCCTTACTGCGGAGCTGGGTATCGACATTGGCATGAACACGGGCATCCACAAACTCACTGGAAAGAAATTCGTCTCCGGATTGGTTGATATTAGCCTCATCCTGCCAACGGTAGGTTTGGTATTGGGCAAACTGAATCCCCTCGGGGTAATCCGAGTTCACCCGAATTTGAGCGGCACAGCCGACCAACAGTGCCAATAGCAGTGCTAAAAAAGGGTATTTATACATGCCAGCCATCCTCGAAAAACCGGGGTTCCGGCGCATCAGCGACAACTAGCGGTTTAACCCCAGATACAAAGCGACCTCGTCTACATCCGGTCGCCCTTCTTCAAAGCCGAAATAACAGATATCTTCCCTGTTACCGGTTTTACCATAGAGTCCGATAACGAACTCACGTTCCATTTTTTTGGCTTGCTTATAAAGGAACTCCAGCGGCTTTCGAAGCCCTGCTTTTCGGCCGATTTCAAGATTTAGGCCCACCGTCCAGTCTTCAACATCGCCTTCTCGTACATCGACGATTTCACCAGCGAGCTCTGCATCGACAAACCATTTTGTCATGGCTTGCACCAGCTTGTCGGCAACCTCTTCCGGCGATTCATCATCCAGGAGAATATAGAGTTTCATGACAACATCCAGACCTAGTGTTGATGTCCGCCCACACCATGAGCATGGCCGTGTGCGACCTCTTCATCGGTGGCATCACGCACATCCAGGATATTGATATCAAAGTTCAGCGTTTTGCCTGCAAAGGGATGATTGGTATCCACCGTCACCATAAACTTACCCAGCTTAACCACGGTTACCTGACGCGCGCCCTGATCCGTTTGCACGGTAGCAATCATTCCGGGCTTCCACTTTTTTGCACCCTGCAGGTGTTTTACTGGCACCCGTTGCTCGCTATCTTCACGTCGTTCACCATAGGCATCGGCAGGCGCCAGGGTAATCTCGAAGTTTTCTCCGGCGGAGCGCCCCTCCAGCTTATTTTCCAGTCCGGGCAACATGTTATTGTGGCCGTGCAAATAGGCGACCGGCTGCCCGTCCTCAGAGGCTTCCAGCAGCTGACCCGCTTCATCGGAAAGCTTGTAGGTGAACTGAACCACTTTGTTTTTTTCAATTTGCATAAAAGACTCCGGCAACGACAATTAATAGGAAAAGTCTGGTCGGAGTCAGGGCAGCACAACCACAAACTCCAGGCACAAAAAAACCACCTCGTGGGTGGTTTCTTGGGGTGCAAATGGCGACCCGGAAGGGACTTGAACCCTCGACCTCCGGCGTGACAGGCCGGCATTCTAACCAACTGAACTACCGGGCCGCAATTACCTATTTCTCGATTGGTGGGCGGTACAGGGGTCGAACCTGTGACCTACGCCTTGTAAGGGCGCCGCTCTACCAACTGAGCTAACCGCCCAATCGAGAGGCTGCATTCTATAGATTTCGCGCCCCAAGTCAAATGCTAATCTGTAATAAAAATGCAGTTTTTTTCATTTTAACCCTGCAACAATTACAACCCGGTGTAACACCGCCGAATGCAAGCCATCCTGTTTAATTGAAACCGTCTTTAAAGGCATGCAGCGTCAGGTTTTTTACACCCCATCGACGGAGAGTGATAAAATGCGGCGCGTTCACTGGGCATCGATCATTGCCCGGCTCAAAAAGGCATAACTGGCATGGAAATTTACAAAGAATTCACCTTCGAATCCGCACACCGGCTCCCCAATGTACCCGAGGGCCACAAATGCGCCCGTCTGCACGGCCACTCATTCAAAGCCCGCATCTATATCAGCGGCGACGTCGCAGCCCATGAGGGCTGGATTATGGATTTCAGCGACCTCAAAGCGGCCTTTAAGCCGCTTTACGAGCAGCTGGATCACAATTATCTCAACGAGATTGAGGGCCTGGAAAACCCCACCAGTGAAAACCTTGCCATCTGGATATGGCAGCGCCTGAAACCTGCTCTGCCTCAGCTCAGCAAAATTGAAATCAAGGAAACCTGCACCAGCGGCTGTATTTATACGGGCAGCTAACACAAGCTCACAAGCTCCCATATAAAAAAGGCCAATAACCTACAAGGATTATTGGCCTTTTTTTATTCGAAACGTTTTCAAAGCACTAAACGGGATCAACAAACTCCGTTACTTCCAGGTCAAAACCTGAAATCGCCGTATATTTGATGTGCGGGCTCAACAGTTTCATCTTACGAACGCCCAGGTCACGTAAAATCTGCGAGCCGGTACCGACGGTATCATGCACACTCGGTGTGTGTCGCACCACCTCACGGGCTGCCGCTTCCCCATCCTGCAGCATACGCACATGCGCCAGCAACTCGGCATGCGGATCGTCATTGGCGAGCACGACGACAACACCGGAGCCTTCCTCTTCGATCTTGGTCAAGGCATCTCCCAGCGCCCAGCTCTTACGGCTCGCCGGCTCAATACCCAGCAGGTCACGGAAAGCTTCAATCTGACTCACTCGCACCAGCGTTTCATGCTCAGGGTCAATATCGCCCTTGGTTAACGCCATATGAATGCCGCCCTGGATACTGTCCTGATAGGTAATCAGGTTAAAATCGCCATAGCGCGTTGAAATCAGTTGCTCCTCAACACGCGAGATGGTTTTTTCATGCAGGATACGATAATGAATCAGATCGGCAATTGTACCGATCTTCAGGTCGTGTTCAGCAGCAAATTGTTCCAGGTCGGGACGGCGCGCCATTGAACCGTCCGGATTCATGATTTCCACAATCACCGCCGCCGCTTCAAACCCGGCCAGACGCGCCAGATCACAACCGGCTTCGGTGTGCCCCGCCCGGCTCAGCACACCACCCTCTTTCGCTTTTAAAGGAAAGATGTGGCCCGGCTGTACAATATCTTCCGACGAAGCATCCCTCTTTACAGCCGCCTGCACCGTTCTCGCCCGGTCGGCCGCAGAAATACCCGTTGTCACGCCCTCGGCCGCTTCGATGGAAACCGTAAAATTGGTGCTGTGCTGGCAATTGTTGTCCTGAACCATCAACGGCAGGCGCAGTTGCTTACAGCGCTCCTCGGTGAGCGTCAGGCAAATCAGACCACAGGCATGGCGCGCCATAAAAGTAATATCTTCGGGACGCACCATCTCAGCAGCAATGATCAAGTCGCCTTCATTTTCGCGGTCCTCATCATCCATCAGGATGACCATCTTACCGCGGCGAATATCCTCAATAATCTCGGTTATGCTATTTAGTTGCATGGTCGCTGTATCGCTCAAAACCTGGTCGCTCAAAATATAAAGGCCGCTATTTTACACTTTTCTGCTGGAACGGACAGGGATAACCTATAAATTACCCTTGGGCTACCCGCTTTAGACGGAAAGAAAGTGCCTTTATGCATGGAAATTGCCACCCCAGGAAAATACGATGAGAATTTTAAAGAGGTTCTAGTGTCTCATTACTCCATCGACAAAAATTTTGAACAGATAACTTCCCGGGGTGAAGCATTGTCACTATCAGACCTTATTCAAAGCAACATTGAGACACTTGAATCGGGTGCGGCCATTTTCAACGACCTCACCGATGCTCAGTACACGCAAATTCTGTCACCCTACTTCAGCGCATCAATCGGCAAACATTTTCGCCATATCCTGGATCATTATTTCTGTTTTTTTGCCGGCCTCGAAAAAGGCCATATTAACTATGACCACCGGGATCGCAACCCGGCTATCGAAACCCAGCGCCTTTACACGCGGCAAAAAATATCCGAACTGATCGGCCAGCTGCGTGAATTGGCCCGGCAACTTATTCACCTGCCAGAGAATGCGTCACAGCGACCGCTACAGGTCAGCCTTGCCAGCTCGCCCAACAGGTCCTGTAACGCGCCAGCCACATCGTCGCTGAGCCGTGAACTGACCTTTTTACAGGGTCACACCACACACCATTACGCCCTTATAAGCACCCAGTTGAAACTGATGGAGTGCCCCGTGGACGAGAACTTTGGCGTTGCAGCCTCCACCCAGATATATAACCGACAACAGTCATGTGCACAGTAAGCTGGCATTTTTCCAAAAATGGCTATCAGCTGTTTTTCAACCGGGATGAGTTGCTGACACGCCAACAGGCAATTCCCCCGGCGCTAAAGGTAAGTAAAGGCGTTACCTCTCTTTCGCCTACCGACCCTGATGCCGGCGGCACCTGGATCAGCCTCAACCAATACGGTCTCACCCTATGCCTGCTCAACAACTACGGCGCGCAAACCCGGCTCAAAACTGACAACTGGATCAGTCGTGGCCAGCTGGTATCAGACCTGGCCCCTTTACCTGATCTCGCCAGTATTCAGGAACACATAGAGGGAACGCGCCTGGAGCAATACCGCCCCTTTGACCTGTTGGCCCTGTCATTGGACTGTCATACCCGGTTGTTAAGCTGGGACGGTTTAAGCTTGCGCATCCATAACGCCCCGGTCATGCCGCTGACCTCCTCATCTTTTAACACTCAGGAGGTCATAAAGAGCCGCATCGGACAATTTGCCCAATGCTCAAAGAATGGCTCGCCCCAGCCCGATCAGCTGCTCGATTATCATGCCAGCCATTCACCGCAGAGCGGCCCCTATTCAGTGTGCATGCACAGAGACAATGGCCAGACTGTCAGCTTTAGCCATATCCATGTAACACATGATAGCGCCAGTTTCCGTTATTATGAGGGCCCTCCCTGCAGTTCGGGCAAGGTCCATACGACACAAATCGGGATTCAGCCCTATTTACAGCCTGATGTCGCTTGACCACAACGTATGTGTACCACATCAAAAACCAAGCGCGTCCGAGCTAACACATCCGCCAGGAGAAGCCGAGATGCAGGCAAAACCACAGTCAATTGAAACCCAGCGCATTGCTTTCCAGGCTGGCCCCTATGAAGTCAGGCTAGCGGAATCGCAGGCTGAAATTGAAGCCGCACAAGCGCTGCGTTACCGCGTTTTTTACGAGGAAAATCACGGCCAACCTACCGCCGAAATGGTCGCCGCCGGACGCGAAATCGATGAATGGGATGACAATGCATTCCATATCATCGTCACCAACCATAAAAATAATGACGAGGTTGTCGGCACGCTCCGCCTGGTCAGTAACCAGCGTCTTAATCCAGGCCAGGCCTTTTACACCGAAAAAGCGTTCAACCTGGAAAAGCTCCGCACCCATTACAGCAAGATTCTTGAATTAAGCCGCTACTGTATTTCCGCAGACGGGCGTTCTGGCACGATTTTGATGCTGATCTGGAAGTTCGCCATGAAATTCATCATTGATAACCAGTACCAATTGATGATCGGCTGCGCCAGCTTCCACGACATGGATATCGACAAGCATATCGACATTCTGTCCTTCCTGCACAAGCATAATCCAGCCCCGGAGCACCTGTGCCCAACGCCCGTTGTCACTAACCACGTACACCTGGACACACTGGATATCGACCAAAAGAACGTCGTCTGGGAAACTGCCAAAAGTGCAGTCCCGACGCTGCTGCGCGGATACCTGAAACTGGGCGCACGCATTAGCGACTGCGCCATTATCGACCCGGTTTTCAATTCCGTGTTCGTCTGTATTTATGTGGATGCGGCCGATATGCTCAGGGATAACCATACACTGGTGCCCAAATAAGCTATCATCATTAATAACAGGTTTTCTGCGGTAAGGCGCGAACGGCCAGACCGGCCCCGGCACCCTAATCAAAAAATGATCCAGCAAAAGTACCCACGCGATAAAGAGCAACACCGGTGACTTTTGGCAGTATGTGAGTGGTTTAAGAATACATGAAAGAAAAACGCCCCTACTCTGTTTTACTCATTGCTTTACGCGTTCCCCTCTTAATTCTTTGGATTGTTCTATTACCCATTCCAGCCCTCATTATTCGCCTGATTCGCCCCAGGGCAAAGCTCAGCACCGAAAAGCTGCCCATGATTTTTCATCGTGGCCTGTGCCGGATTTTTGGCCTGCGTCTGAACGTCTCAGGTCAAATATGCCAACATCGCCCGACCCTCTACATCAGCAACCATGTCTCGTATTTGGATATCTTTCTGCTCGGCAGTGTTGTACCCGGCTACTTCATTGCAAAATCCGAAGTGGCGGGCTGGCCTTTGCTGGGCAAACTTGCACGACTGCAAAATACGCTGTTTATCGAGCGCAACAGCCGCCGTGCCCGCGAGCAGGTCGAAATACTGCAGAACCAATTAGCCGACGGCAATAACCTGATTCTGTTCCCGGAGGGCACAAGTACCGATGGAGCCCACGTGGAGCCCTTCAAAAGCAGCCTGTTTCACGCCGCCGAAGGTGCCGCAGAGGCCGGCACCCAAATACAACCTATCACACTGGCCTACACCCACCATAAAGGCCAACCGATGCCGCAGTCAGTCCGCGATTACTACGCCTGGTATTCAGACATGCCCTTTTTGTCTCACTTCATCCAGGCACTTGGCATGCGTAGCGCCGATGTCGAACTAATCCTGCACCCTCCAGTCAAACTCCAGGCCTACGAATCCCGCAAAGCCTGTGCCGAAGACTGTTGGTCAACCGTCAACGAAGCACTGGTTACCCGGGTCAAGTCGAATTTGACGGAGGATGTAAAACATGACGAAAGGATCCCACCCGACCAGCTTAATGCATTGGAGTAACTCGCGACTCTTAACCCCTTTACTGGCGCTCGCTCTCCTGTTCTCACCCCAGGCATTTGCCCTGGATAAAATCAACACCACCTTCTGGGGCAACCTGGCCATTGAAGGGTACGACCCGGTTGCCTATTTCACTGAAAATAAAGCCGTTGAAGGGAAAAAGCAGCATGAGCTGGAGTGGATGGGCGCCACTTGGCGTTTTAGCAGCGCCGAACACCTGGCGCTCTTTAAAGAGAATCCGGAGAAGTATGCCCCGCAGTACGGCGGCTACTGCGCCTATGCCGTTTCCCAAAATACCACAGCAGGTATTGAGCCCGACCTGTTTACAATCCACCAGGGCAAGCTTTACCTCAATTACAATCGCAGCATTAACCGGAAATGGCTTGAAAAACGTGATCAATACATCACGGATGCCGATAATAACTGGCCACAGTTGCTTAACGAATAGCACCGATGCTCGATAGACTGCGCCACTCCAAAATCCTCAGGGGCCTGTTTGCCGCCACGGCCGGCTTTCTGGCTTACGGCGGCTGGGCCTTTTGGGTAAACCGGGACCACAGCCTCTATGCAGGCATCAAAGCCGGCCTTACCCAGGGCAGCTACAGTTTCACCCTGACACTGACAATGGCGTTTCTGATGGAATGGTTATTCGGCCTGAGCCGGCAGCCTCGCGTGCAGTTCGTCAGCACCTTTGGATTGACCTGCCTGCTGGTCTACAGCTCGTCCTGGGGGGTTAATGCATTAACGGGAACGCCGGAAATATTCCTGACTATCCTGCCGGGGGCGATCCTGAGCACGCTCTATACCCTGTCCTACACCCTGACACTGCTTAAACTTCACCAACAGCTAACCGCGCCCACCCGAGCGTAATAACGCAATCCTTGGATTTTCACTTAAATGCTGCTGCAGAATGGCTTCGTACTGCCGGATTTGCTGCACATAGCGAACCGGTTCCGAACCGCGGGCGTAACCGTATCTGAGCCCCGAATAATACTTTTTCTGGCTGAGTAACGGCAGCACCAGCTTAATATCATGCCAACTGGCAGGGTCCTTGCCCTGGCGTCTTGCCAACGTCTGGGCATCGCGCAAATGGCCCAAGCCGACATTGTAAGCTGCCAGGGATATCCAGGTCAGGTCAGGCTCTTGCATTTCGTCCTTAAGATTATTTCGGATACCCGCCAAATACCGGGCTCCCGCAAAAATACTTTGCTCAGCATTGAGACGATTCTTCACGCCCAACGATCTTGCTGTCGGCCAGGTCAACATCATCATGCCTCGAACGCCCGTAGGGCTCTTTGCCTTAGGATCCCAATGGGACTCCTGATAGGCCTGAGCCGCAAGCATCGTGGCAGACAAACCGTTTTCCTCCGCAGCCCGTTCGAAAAGGTCGGCAAACTCGGGATAGCGCTGCTTGATCCTTCGCCGAAAAGCCTGGGTGTCCACATAGTCGAACAGTTTTACATGACCGTAATAGAGTTCCTGAAGCCGCGCCAGCTCACCGGCATCCTTATATCCCTGAAGCCACTCTTCGGCCTGATTGCGAAGCTCGTGAGCGTCCTTCGGCAGAGCCCAGGCCAGCTTATCCTTTTCTCCCAGCTGGAAACGCACCCGCAACTCGGGGTAATAGCGCTGGTTGATGGCAACAATATTGGAGTCCATGACCGTACAACCGATTTCACGGGTCCAGACTTTTTCCAGTATCTGTTCAGCGTTGAGACCGCTGCTGGTACGCCACTTCAGTTTGGGATATTGCTTCTGAAGCCCTTTCAGACGCTCTTCATAGCTGCTGCCAGCAATAATGACCAAATCGGTTCCCACCAGGTGTTTGACATGACGCGGGCTTTCCCCGCCCCTGCGACAAACCACCTGTTGACTCACCTCCTGGTAAGCAGGCCCGAAAGACACCTGGTGCTTGCGCTCCTGAGTTATGGACAAGCCGGCCGTCGCCAGATCGCCCTCGCCCCGACTGATCGCATCCAGCAGTTCGACAACATTATTTTTAATGACAAAAACAGGGGTGACGCCCAGACTATCAGCAAAGTCCTTGATCAGCTTGTACTCCGGCCCCGTTTCATTTTCATGCCGATCAACGTAATAGACGGTTGGGGTATTTTGGGTAAGGACCACCAGCTGCCCACTTTTCTGGATTTCACCCAGTGAGCGCACCGGCAGAATATGCGTAGTTCCCCGGGGCCACAGCACCGCCGCCACCAACAACAGGGCAATCAGTGCAGACACTATGAAAAAGTCTTTTTTGTGTAGCTTCATAGGGTGTTATCAGGCCTCGGATACGCTCTATTACTTTAGAAGCTTATCGCTAAACTACCAAACTAATTGCCCGCTTCGTTCAGCAATAAATCCTTGGCTTCATTAATTTTTGCCGCCAGGTAATTACTCCCGCCACGGTCCGGGTGAAAGCGTTGCATCAGGCTGCGGTGCGCCCGAATCACGGATTGCTGGTCAACCGGATCTTCCAGGCCGAGAATATCCAGCGCTTCCTCACGGCTCATGCCGGATGGAGCCGATTCTCCACCCTGCTGTCCTGCCTCTGGCTCCTCATGAAAGCGACTCTGCCAGTCACTGCCAAAACGGTAATTCAAATAACTGCATAACAAGGCGTAAGAATCACGGTCAGCCTTACATTCGCTTAACAAGCGTTGTAACTGCGGTTCGCTCAGCGCCTGTAACTGCTGCCCCTCAAACTCACCCCGGCTAACGCTACCGATAATCTCCCCAGTATCATGGTTGAGCGTCATTTCAAAGAAATGGCTGCTCACTGTCGAGCGCTGCCCTGCTGAACGCCCGGCGCCCATCTTTTTCATGCGGCTCGCGCCCTGGAATATTTTGACGAGAGGCGCCAGTTTCAATAACGACAATATGCGGCGCCACCAGGGAGCCAAACCTGCCAGGAGTGCCAACAGCCAGTGGAGCCGCCCGCTGATAGCAAGCAAAAACAGCCCCACCAGGAAAAGCCCGATAAGCGTAAAAAAGAAATATCGGGTAAATTTCCTGGGGTTATGCTGGAAAAGATGCCGGAGGATGAAATACAGCATCACACAGGCAGCCAAAATAATGACGATGCGCAAGATGTTGTCCTATTTTGCTGTTAACTGTTTAACCAAAGGCGCTAACGCCGGGCGTTTCTGACTGAAATCCTGCAAAGCCGTTTGACCGCCGGCCGCATAAATCGCGACCGCCGCCAACAGCTCACGCAACTGCTCCGCGCTCTGGTGATCGAAACGACACCAGGCTCCACCGGATAACCGCGCCAGCTCCCTGAAGACGGGCTCCGCATCGGGATCATACCCCTCCTGAAACAAAAACACAGGCACGCCGCTCAACCCCAACTGGCCCGCCAGGTCGCACAGCAAATCCGGGGGTTCTTCCACGCAATCGCCCACAAATACCAGTGCGCTAACAGCGTTCTCCTGGTGTTCCTGCAACGTGTGGCGCAGTACGCGGGCTATCTGGGTTAAGCCGCCTGCGCAAAAGACATTGGACATGGCCCTGTGCAGCTGTGAAGGATTACTCAACCACTTGCTATAGCGCGAGTCCTTGAATCCCCGATAGAAGCACAGCTGCACCTGCAGGTTACCGACTTGCCGGGCCGCCTCGAACATTTCGCCTTGCAGCTGGCACGCGCTGTCCCAGGTAGGCTGGCGGCTTGCCGTCGCATCCAAAGCAAAAATCAATCGCCCCTTTCGGCCACTGTCCGCCGTGGAGCGGGTCATTTCCTTGGCTTTATCCAGAAATTCGGCAATTTCCGCCGAACTGGAGCGCTGCGTGAGACTTTTATCCTCTTTCACCATGACTATCTACCCATACCACCTGCTATTGCCAAAACGGTTTACTCTTCATTCGACCCGAGGTGTCTGTAAATAATTTCAACTTCCGTGTTTCTTTGAATATGCCACAGTCAGTTTCATTGGCGCAAAAAAAACCCGCACTCACCGAGCGCGGGTCATCAGCAGTCCAGTCTCAGGGCAACTGGGAGCTGCCCATCAGGTAGCGGTCAATCTCTCGAGCCGCAAGTCGCCCTTCATTAATGCCCCAAACCACCAGCGACTGGCCTCTCCGACAATCGCCGGCGGCAAAAACGCCGGGTTGCGAGGTTTCGAAACGTCCGTAGTCCGCCTGGTAATTACCGCGCTCATCCAAGGCAAACGCCTGACCTTGCAACGCGTAGGTTTCCGGTCCGACAAAGCCCATCGACAACAGCACAAGATCGGCTTTCCAGGTGCGCTCTGATCCCTCGATTTCCTCAAATACCAATTTGCCGTCACGATTGACCCAGCGAATATCCACGGTTTTGATACCCGTTACCCGGCCCTTGTCATCGCCGATAAATTCCTTACTGAGGATATCGTAATTGCGCGGATCCTCTCCGAAACGAACACGTGCCTCTTCATGACCGTAATCTACCCGCATGATTCGCGGCCACTGCGGCCAGGGGTTGTTGGCAGCCCTTTCGGCCGGAGGCTCGGACATCAACTCAAAATTGACGACCGAAGCACAGCCATGGCGCAGGGAAGTCCCGATACAATCGGTTCCCGTATCGCCGCCACCGATGACGATCACATGTTTGTCCTGTGCCGATATGTAGTTTTCGTCAGCAAGGCTGGTATCCAGCAGGCTGCGCGTATGGGCCGTCAGGAATTCCATCGCCAAATGAATGCCGTTAAGCTCACGCCCGGGAATTGGCAGGTCTCGAGCCCGGGTTGCCCCCGTTGCCAATAACACGGCATCGTTATCTTTTTGCAGCGTTTGAAGACTCAATGAGCCCTCGCCAGAACCGCCGACATCACAATTGGTCACAAATTGTACGCCTTCATCGTGCAAAAGCTGTACACGCCGGCCGACCATTTCCTTGTCCAGTTTCATGCTGGGAATGCCGTACATCAACAGTCCGCCAATGCGATCGGCCCGCTCATAGACAGTCACTAGGTGACCGGCCTGATTAAGCTGCGCCGCTGCCGCCAGGCCAGCCGGTCCGGAACCAACGATTGCCACACGTTTACCGGTCCGCTCGCTGGGCGGTTTGGCCGTTACCCAACCCTCATCGAAGGCCTTGTCGATAATGGCATTCTCTATATTTTTGATCGTCACCGCCGGTTCATTGATGCCCAGGACACAGGCACCTTCACAGGGTGCGGGACACACTCGTCCGGTAAACTCGGGAAAGTTATTGGTCTTGTGCAGGCGCTCAATGGCATCCTTCCAGCGCCCCTGGTAAACCAGGTCGTTCCACTCAGGGATCAGGTTATCCACCGGGCAACCCGTTTCCGACTGGCAAAAAGGCACACCGCAGTCCATACAGCGCGAACCCTGTGCTTTTAAATGCGTTTCGTTATGCTCGCCGTAAAGCTCATCATAATCCTGTAACCGCAATTCCGGATCCCGATAGGCCTCGGTTTTGCGTGTCACTTCCATAAATCCGGTTATTTTTCCCATAATATTTCAACTCCGGCTATTGAGGCTCATCAACCACGGGGGCCTTCACAACCGCACCATGCAAGTGACGTTTCTGTATTTCCAGTACACGCTTGTATTCCCTGGGCATGACTTTCACGAAGTATTCCAGCGCCTGCTCCCAGTTGGCCAGCAGCCTTTCCGCAACACTGGAGCCCGTGTATTTAAGATGGTTCTCCACCAGCGTCTTCAACTCGGAAATGTCGTCGGGCTCAGTGAGCGCCTCCAGCTCAATGCCGCCCTGATTACAGTTCGTTGCAAAGTTCCTGCTACGATCATAGACATAAGCGATACCGCCGCTCATACCGGCAGCAAAATTACGACCGGTTTCGCCAAGTACGACCACCCGGCCACCGGTCATGTACTCGCAGCCGTGGTCGCCGACGCCCTCAACCACCGCCGTAGCACCACTGTTCCGTACACAGAAACGTTCCGCAACCACGCCCCGGAAGTAAGCTTCGCCACTGATGGCGCCATAAAGCAGCACGTTACCGGCGATAATACTGTCCTCCGCCACCAGGCTGCTGTGTTCAGGGGGATAAACGATAATACGGCCGCCGCTTAAGCCTTTTCCGACATAGTCATTAGCATCCCCAACAACCTCCAGCGTAATGCCCTTGGCCAGGAAGGCGCCAAGACTCTGGCCTGCAGAGCCCTTCAGTTTAATCCTGATGCTGTCATCAGGAAGTAAGTCCCCGCCCTTTTGCCGCGCAATTTCGTGGGACAGCAGGGTACCGACAACCCGGTTGGTATTAATAACCGGTAGCTCCATTTCAACCCGTTCGCCTCTCTGCAATGCTGGCTGGGCAAGGCGAATGATTTCGTTATCCAGCGCCAGATCGAGCTCATGATCCTGCGACATGGTGCAATATTGTGGGGCACCGGAACCGGATGGGTCAGCGGGCGCCAAAATCGCACTCAGGTCGATACCACGCGCTTTCCAATGGTCAATCGCCCCATTGGTTTTCAACATGTCCACCCTTCCCACCATGTCGTTGACGGTCCGGAATCCCATTTTGGCCATATGACGGCGCAGATCCTCGGCCACCATGAACAGGTAATTGATGACATGTTCCGGCTTACCGCTGAACTTGGCCCGCAATTCAGGGTCTTGGGTGGCAATGCCCACCGGACAGGTGTTGAGATGACATTTACGCATCATGATACAGCCCAGGCTGATCAGAGGCGCTGTGGAAAACCCGAATTCTTCGGCCCCCAGCAGGGCTGCAATGGCCACATCACGTCCGGTTTTCAGTTGCCCGTCCGTTTGCAGAACAACCCGCGAACGCAGGTTATTCATCACCAGCGTTTGGTGCGTTTCGGTCAAACCCAGTTCCCAGGGAAGTCCGGCGTGCTTGATGGAGGTAATCGGCGATGCGCCGGTACCGCCGTCGTGACCGGCAATCACCAGGTGATCCGCCTTGGCCTTCACAACACCGGCAGCCGTGGTGCCCACCCCCATTTCAGAAACCAGCTTGACACTGATGCGCGCCGTCGGGTTGGCATTTTTCAAGTCATGGATCAGCTGCGCCATATCCTCGATGGAGTAAATATCATGGTGTGGCGGAGGGCTGATCAAACCGACACCGGGCGTCGAATGACGAATGCGGGCAATTTGTTCGTCCACTTTGCCACCCGGCAACTCGCCACCCTCTCCGGGTTTGGCTCCCTGTGAAATCTTGATTTGCAGCTCATCGGCATTGGCCAAATACCAGATAGTCACGCCAAAACGACCTGACGCTACCTGCTTGATAGCAGAGCGTTTGGAATCGCCGTTGGTCAGCGCGATATAGCGTTCCGGGTCTTCGCCGCCCTCACCCGTGTTGGACTTACCGCCAAGCCGGTTCATGGCGATGGCCAGGGATTCATGCGTTTCCTGCGAAATGGAGCCAAAACTCATGGCACCCGTGGCAAAACGTTTCACGATCTCGCTGACCGGCTCCACGTCCTCAAGGGGAATGGCGCCGCCATTGCCCTGTTCATTAAATGCCAGCAAACCGCGTAATGTGCAATGACGCACATTATGGTTATCAATATGTTCGGCAAAGCGCCAATAGGCATCCTGGCTGTTATTGCGGGACGCATCCTGCAATTCAGCAATCGCCCGCGGATCCCACATATGCTTTTCGCCTTCGGCCCGCCAATGGAACTCGCCAGGATTAGGCAACTCCGTAATTGCTGCATCCGAACGGGCCGGATAAGCCAGCTCATGACGGCACAACGCCTCTTCGGCCAGCACCTCAAAACCGACACCGCTAACGCGGCTTACCGTGCCGTTAAAGCAGCGATCAATCACCTCGTCAGCCAAACCTACCGCCTCAAAAATCTGGGCGCCCTTATAAGAATGCAATGTCGAGATGCCCATTTTGGCCATCACCTTCAGCAGCCCTTTGCCAACGGCTTTGCGATAAGCTTCAACGATTTTGTCATCGTGATCAAAGGCTTCGCCCTCAAGCAGGCCTTCCCGTTGCGAATGCCAGAGCGATTCAAAGGCAAGATAAGGGTTGATGGCATCAGCACCGAAACCGATCAGCAGGCAATGGTGATGCACTTCCCGGGCCTCACCGGTCTCAAGGACAATACCAATCCGGGTACGCTCGCTGCGTTTCACCAGGTGATGATGCACGGCACCCACGGCCAGCAGCGTACTGACTTGAATCCGGTCGGCGCTGATGGCACGATCCGACAGTACCACCAGGCTGTAATCCTCAGCGATGGCCTGGGAGGCTTCCTCGCAGATGCGTTTCAACGCTGTCTCCAGGCCCGCTGTACCGTCCGCTTTCGCGTAGGTCAAATCAAGCGTCCTGGCTTTCCACTGGCGGTGATCAAGGTGCTTGTGATCAATATGCTTGAGCGCAGCAAGCTCTTCATTGGAAATGATCGGGTGTGGAATAAGCAGCCGGTGTGCATGAGCCGGGGTTGTTTCGAGCAGGTTTTTCTCGGGGCCGATGTAACAGGCCAGGCTCATCACCACCTCTTCGCGAATGGAATCAATCGGCGGGTTGGTGACATGCGCAAACAATTGCTTGAAGTAATCGTAGATAAGACGTGCTTTATCCGACAAACAGGCCAGCGCCGAATCATTACCCATTGAACCGACTGGGTCGCGCATTTCCTTAACCAGGGGCAGGAGCATAAACTGCATGGTCTCTACACTGTACCCGAACGCCTTCATTCGCGGCAGCAAGGTTACCTCATCAAAACCGTGCGCCTCCTCTTCCGTGTGCAGTTTACCCAGCTCGATACGCTGGGATGCCAGCCATTCTTCATAGGGGTGTCGCTCGGCAAAACTGTTTTTCAGCTCTTCGTCCGCCACCAGCCGGCCCTGCTCGAAGTCGAGCAGGAACATTTTGCCAGGGCGCAACCGCCCCTTGTACTTGACGTTATCGGCATCCACCTCGACCACGCCCACTTCCGAAGCCATGATGATGTGATCGTCGTGGGTGATGTAATAGCGGCTGGGACGCAGACCGTTACGGTCGAGAATGGCGCCAATATAGCGCCCATCAGTAAAGGCAATCGATGCCGGACCATCCCAGGGTTCCATGACCATGGAGTTATATTCGTAGAAAGCACGCTTGGCGGGAGACATCTGCTCATCATTCTGCCACGCCTCCGGGACCATCAGGCAAATCGCCTCCTGCAAAGTACGCCCGGACAGCATCAGGAATTCCAGCACATTATCAAAGGCGCCGGAGTCAGAGACATCTTCATCAATCACGGGGAATAACTGTTGCAGCTGATTACCGAACAATTCACTTTTTGCCATACCCTGCCGTGCAGTCATCCAGTTGACATTACCCTGGCGAGTATTGATTTCCCCGTTATGGCACATAAAGCGAACCGGTTGCGCTCGATCCCAGGAAGGGAAGGTATTGGTGCTGAAGCGCGAGTGCACCATCGCCAGATGGGACTGGTAATCCGGATCAAGCAGGTCCACAAAGAAGTCGAACAGCTGCGCGGCATTGAGCATGCCTTTATAGACAATGACCTTGCTGGACAGGCTGCACACATAAAAGGCCTGCCGCTGGGTTAATTCACGGTTATTTCGTAACTGATGGGTGGCCTGCTTACGAACCAGGTAAAGGCGTCTTTCAAGCGCCTCCCTGTCGACGCCCTCCGCGGCCGTCACAAACAACTGCTCGATATGAGGCCGTGCGGCCAGGGCTGCCGGGCCCAGATCAGCCATTTCCAGGTCAACCGGCACGGTACGCCAGGTCAACAACTCCAGTTCCTGTTCGGCAAGCAAACGGTTGATCAGAGCCATGCAGGTTTCACGCTCTGTTTCATCCGTCGGCAAAAAGATATTGCCAACGGCATAGCGCCCGCTTTCAGGAAGCGCCAGATCAAACTCGTCCTTTAGTACCCGCTCGAAGAAATGGTGTGGTAATGCTGTAAGGATACCGGCGCCATCGCCGGTGTTCGGTTCACTGCCGCAGCCGCCGCGGTGGTGCATACGGCACAGTGCCTGACGGGCATCGCTAACAATCTGGTGGCTGGCCTGACCGCCGATGTGAGCAACAAACCCAACCCCACAACTGTCCTTTTCAAAACGGGGGTCATACAAGCCCTGTTTAGCTGGCAGCCCAAACGCCACTTTGTGTTCTTGTGCCCTGGCCATTCCAAATCTCCTTACAACGGTGAAAGCAATTGCCTGTCTTCTGGCGGGTAAACTAGTGTCCTTCTGTTAAGGCAAGATGAAACCACCCTCCTTAATAAGGGTTTCCGCAGATATCAGGTATTTTACCACTGATCAAATAATCAGTTCGCGAAAATAGCGTTTGCCAAAGAAAAGGGAAATACCCCTTTATTGATACTCTCCGTAGAGCTTTGCATAGAGACCGTCACGGGCAATAAGCTCCTCATGACGCCCCTGTTCGCTGATCAATCCATCCTCGAAAACATACACGTGATCAGCCTGTTTCACAGCGCTCAGCCGGTGCGCAATAATGAGCGTCGTGCGCTCCTTCAGGAAGTCCGCCATCGCCTCATGGAGCGCAAACTCTGTTTGAGCATCCAGAGCCGAGGTTGCCTCATCAAGGATTACAACCTTGGGTTCCGACAGGATCATGCGAGCAATGGCCAGACGTTGACGCTGGCCGCCAGACAGCCGCACACCCTGGCGACCAACCACCGTATTCAGACCGGCATCCATAGCCTGCACTGTCGTTTTTAGCTGGGCGATCTCCAGCGCCTGCCACAGTTTATCATCCTCAATATCCCGCCCCATGGCGAGATTGGCTCGTACCGTATCATTAAACAGGATTGGGTGCTGTAAAACGGTGACAACATTTTCACGCACCACATCCAGGCCTATTTCTGTCATTGGCACCCGGTCAAACAGCACTTGCCCCGATGTCATGGGATAGAGCCCCAGCAATACCTGTACAAGGGTCGATTTACCACCACCGCTGGCTCCCACCAGAGCCACCTTATCACCGGCAGCGATATTCAGGGATACCCCCCTCAGAATGGGCGTTTCTGGATCGTAGGCAAAACAGACATCGCGTATTTCAATGCCAACACTGTGCTTTCCTTCAAAGGGATTCTGGTTATGGGGATATTGAGGTTCATCGTGCAACGAAAAAATGCGATTGACCCGCTCCAACGCACCGTTGGCACTGTACCAGGCATACTGGATATTCAGCACATCCTGAACCGGCCCCATCATGAACCAGAGGTAGCCGAAAACGGCAAACATTTCGCCAACGGTCAGGTCCGACAACAGCACCATGACCATTGCCACGGCGCGGAATATATCCATGCCGAGGTGAAATACCAGGAAACTCAAGCGGTTGGCCGCATCATTGCGCCACTCAAAAGACACCGATCGTTTACGCACGGCCCGGGCCTGGTCAATAAGCGCCCTGACATAGTGTTTTTCGCGGTTACTGGCGCGAATCTGCTGAATCGCATCAAGTGTTTCCGCCAGGGCCTCCTGGAACAAGCTATAGGCTGTGTTTTCACGGCTTTTCAGCTGCTTGACCCGTTTGCCGAAAACCGTCGTGAAATAAATAACCAGGGGGTTAAAAAATAAAATAAATAACGCCAGCTGCCAGTGCAGCCAAAGCAGCACGGCAGCAACACCCAGAATGGTAAGCACGGACACCAGGAACTTACTCAGCGTTTTACTGATAAAGTTATCCACCGCATCCATATCCGTCACCAGGTGGGTAGCAACCGCACCGCTGCCCAGCGTTTCATACTCAGCCATCGAAATGTACT
Source organism: Pseudomonadales bacterium (assembly GCA_041395865.1). Taxonomy (GTDB): domain Bacteria; phylum Pseudomonadota; class Gammaproteobacteria; order Pseudomonadales; family IMCC2047; genus IMCC2047. The sequence goes on along the minus strand of JAWKZQ010000006.1, from coordinate 124,942 downwards.
GCAAACGTCTCAATAACTGGCTGCGCATTCGGAAAATAATATCCTTGGCAATGGCCGCAAATTGCCAGCTTTGCCAGACATTACAAACCAGGGAAATACCTCTCAACACCACACTCACAACCAATACAGCAATAATGTAGAGGTAAGGGCTGGCCCAACTTTGCGGTACTACCCTGTGGGTAAGGTCGATCAATAAACCCGGTTTATCCAGCAGCACCTCATCAACCAATAAGGGCATTAACATCGGTATGGGTACGCTGGACAGCGTTGCCAGGACGGCGATGACATTGGCAATCAGCAACTCCCGGCGGTGCCTGAACGCCACTGAGCGAATATACTGCCAGCTAAAACCGTTTCTTTGCTGCTGTATCGAAGCTTCGGGCATCAAAAAATCAAGCGCCTTCCGGATGGTGAAAAACCTTAAACAAAAGATTTACTTTGGTTTTACGAGTTTTTTTGGCCCGCGCAAGAACGCGCTTTCTGTTCAGCCCGGCGGACGGCTTTTTCCCTGCGTGCGGCGGTGACCTCTTCCGGCTCCAGGCCAATATGATGCTGTCCGCGCTGTTTGGCCAACTCGATCTGTTGCTGGCGCTGCGAAAATCGTTCCCGATCCACATCGCTTTTTCGACCGATACAGTGGGGGCAGGAAACACCTTCCTGATAATCGGCTGAAGCTTTATCCTGCGCTGAAATTGGGTGTCGGCAGGCATGACAAAGATCGTAGCTGCCCTTTTCAAGGCTGTGATCAACCGTCACGCGGTTATCGAAAACAAAACACTCCCCTTTCCAAAGGCTTTCCTGCTCAGGCACTTCCTCCAAATATTTGAGTACACCGCCTTTAAGGTGATAAACCTCCTCAAAGCCCGCCTGCAGCATATAGGCCGATGCCTTTTCGCAGCGAATACCGCCCGTGCAAAACATCGCCACTTTTTTGTGCTTTTTGGGATCGAGATTGTTTTGTACATAATCCGGGAATTCCCTGAACGTCTCGGTATCCGGGTTAATCGCGCCCTGAAAGGTTCCGACTTCCACCTCATAATCGTTGCGCGTATCAACCAACACCACGTCCGGATCGCTGATCAAGGCATTCCAGTCACTCGGGGAAACGTATTGCCCCACCGTTTTATTCGGATCGATCCCATTCACCCCGAGGGTTACAATTTCCTTTTTAAGCTTAACCTTCATCCGGTAAAAGGGGTTATGGTCGGAGTAGGATTCCTTGTATTCAATATCGGCCAGCCTCGGGTCAACGCTGAAATAAGCCAGCAACGCGTCCATGGCCGCTCGGGTAGCCGAAACCGTGCCATTGATTCCTTCGTTCGCCAGCAGCAGCGTACCCTTCACGCCCTGTTGCTGGCAAAACGCTTTCAGCGGTTCGCGCATCTCCTGGTAATCATCCAGCGTGACAAACTTATAAAGCGCTGTAACCACAAACTCCGTCATAACGACTTCCACTCATTAGGTTCTAAAAGAAAAATTTTATCGAACCAACCCGGAAAAATACATCGATTCAAAAAGTTATTGGCTTTTTGCATCCTGTTTGCTGCCACCCATACAAGCCGGTGACTGGGGAGAGATACCCTTCCGCTTTAACCACTCGGCTTCGGTGAACATATGCAATGCCAAAGCATGCAGCCCGGCCTGTAATTCCTCATTTAAAACCTTGTACGCCGACTGGTGCCGTGCCACCAGTGTCTTGCCTTCAAAGTCTGGCGAAACCATGGTGACCTTGAAATGGGTTTCCGAATTGGCTGGCACACTGTGCTGGTGGCTTTCGTTCTCAACCTCAAGGTGTTGCAGATTAAAGGTCTGCTTCAGTTTTTCTTCAATACGTTGTTGAATACTCATGCATTAACTCATTTTGGCCATTTAAAATCCGCAACACCTTACAACGCTTATCGCTTTTTCGCTACCACCGCCACGCCTTTAGACGCAAACGATCAATGCCGGATGTTGCAATAGGCATTACCGTGAAAATGACCGCCATAATGCTTGCGATTGTTGTTATACCAGTAGGCATCCTTGTAAGAGTGATAGTTATACTCTTTTAACTTATGGTGCTTTTTATAGTGCCGACGTTCAAAATCGTGGCCGTAGTTGTACCAATCATTGTGGTGTCGTTTGTAACGATGGTCGTTCCGATAATACTTTTTGCTGTGATAGGGCCGGTCACTGTAATGAACGGAGAGTGACGAAGGGTGGCCATAGGAATAGTAAGTGCTTTTTCTATGGTGATCATAGTCACTGTAAGTAATGCTGAAACCTACATTTCCTGCCTGGGCTGACAAAGCCGCAAGGCTTAAGCCCAAGCCGGCAACCCATGCAACCAGTTTTTTATTCCTGTTCATTTTATCGTCTCCTAGGGTATTGACTGTAACGCCAGATTACCCGGACAAGAATGAACCAAAGCTGAACAGCAAAACGATTATTTAATTAATTGATGCACCTGCTTTTTTAAAACCGGCAACAACTCCTGCGCAAACCACTCATTACGGCGAAGCCAGATATTGTTCCGTGGCGACGGGTGCGGTAATGGTATGTAATCCGGCTGGAAGGCCTGCCAGGCTCTGACCGTTTCTGTCAGGCTGGTAAAGCGTTCCGCCAGGTAATATCGCTGGGCATATTGACCAATCAGCAAGGTCAGGCGAATGTTGGGCAGTTGTCTGTGGAGTTTTTCGCGCCAGTGGTACGCGCACTCAGGTCGCGGCGGTAAATCACCGCTTTTCCCTTTGCCCGGATAACAGAACCCCATCGACAGGATGGCTATACGGCGGGTGTCATAAAAAACCGATTTATCAAGCTCCAACCACTGCCGTAAACGATCCCCACTGGGGTCATTCCAGGGAATTCCTGTTTCATGAACACGCGTGCCGGGTGCCTGGCCAACAATTAAGAGCGTTGCTGTTTCCGCCGCACTTAGCACCGGGCGCGGTTCCAGGGGCAGGCTGCCCTCGCAAATACGGCAATGCCGAATATCGTTTAATAACCGTTCAAGTGCCATAACAAGCTACCGGGACATTTCATTACAAACCTATTCCCCCGGCTCCCTTATAAAAGAAACCTCGGCATTCGTGTATTCAGGGCGGGTTACGGCTTGCCTCATTTTAACTAGCGTATTGTAGGGAGAATCGACCAGAAAAAGGTTTGTCATCCAGCCTGGCAAAGGCCCGCCGGGATTAATGTGCGCCAACGTTGTTACCTCCACGAGACCGCCGTCCAATGGTTTGAAAATCCAGCTTGCATTTGCTTCGGTAAGACGCACGACACCTTTATTTTCATTCAGCAATCCACTGGTCGCTTCGCTATGCATGGTGACTTTCAGGTTATCTGGATCCTGCTCCCAGGTAACGTAGGCAAGTACATCACGGTTTGATGCCGGCCAAGGTATGTCATTGAGGGTGTAAACATATTGCTCAGTCTCGCTGAGCGATTTATGAACCCAGGAATCGGCGCACAGATCAGCCCAGTCTACACAGGCATCCGTATCCTTGACCAGTGCGACCAGACTGGATAAACGCGTCTTGATTCGCATCACACCCTTCACTTGGTCATAGGGCGAATCTTTAACATCGCGGGTATATATCTGAACCCCATCTTTATCTCGCTCCAGCGTCCAGCCCTCAAGCGGTACTCCGTCATCCGCTCGATTCAAACCGGAAAAAGCCATCATCGAAACTGCCATCATCCCAATAAATATTTTCACGCCGCCCACTTTTCCATTCTGATCGTTAGAGTTAAAGACCCTTTTAAGCCAGGCCGGTTCGACAGCCTTTCCAATTTTCTATTGAGGCTATCAAAAAAAGGGATTAGTATTTTTGCCAGATAGCAGTTTCACTGGCCTTGGCACATTCGCTCAATTGGTATCCGGGGAAGCCAGCGCCGGCGTGTACGGCTAACGGCCAAAAGAATAAAACCAAGAGGGCAAGATGAAAGAAAACCGCAAAGGCGAACGCGGCAACCCCCCGCCTCGATCCTCACGTATTTTTCATATGGAAAACCTTTGGTACTTTGCGACCCGTGAGGGAACTGACGTGGGGCCTTTTCATTCCCGTGATGAAGCCAGCGGCGCCCTTCAGGACTTTCTTGATTTTATCCAACTCGCACACAAAAACACGCTCAAAGCCTTTTTAAGCGCTTTAAGTGCCAAGGAACAGCAAAGCCTGTTTAGTTGAACCGGGATAGAATACCCAAGGATCAGTGCTCGTCGATCCAGCTTTTGAGTTCGCGCAGTCCCTGTGCAATAGAAGTCTGGGGCTTATCGTTAAAAGCCGATTCCAGGCGCTCTAAATTCGCCAATGAGTGTTTAACATCACCCTTCCGTTCCGGCCGTTTCTCAACCGTTACGTCTGCCGCATAGATTTGTTTAATTGTCTCAGCCAAAACCCCAACCTGGGTGCTAATACCGGTACCCAGATTTAAAACACCCTGCTCGCGACTATCCAGCGCCTGCCTCAACAGGTTTGCGACGTCTCCGACATAAACAAAGTCGCGTGTTTGCGTGCCATCGCCAAAAAGCACGATATCCTGATGAGCGCGCGCGCGGTCCATAAAAATCGAAATAACGCCGGAGTACGGAGAGGCAGGATCCTGACGCGGACCGTAGACATTGAAAAAACGAAAACCCAGCGCATCAATGCCATAGAGTTTGCAATACAACTGGGCATACATTTCATTACTGTATTTATCCTGCGCATAGGGGGAGACAAGATTGCCTGGCGCCGCATCCTCACTCAACGCTAAATCGCCGGCATCATCCCCGTACACAGCGGCACTGGATGCATAAATCAGACGTCCCGAAAACTGTTGAGAACGCAATACCTCCAACAGATTATGGAAGCCGATGAGGTTTGTGGACGCAGAACGGTCTGGATGCTCAATGGATGCCGGAACTGAAACCAGGGCGGCCAAGTGAATAACAGCATCAATGCCCTTACAGGCCTCTTGCACACACGCCTTGTCCGCAATGGTTCCCTGTATAAACTCTAAACCAGCCTCCATAAAAGGAAGGTTTTTTAGTTTACCGGTACTCAGATCATCCAGCACGCGAACCTGGTGCCCCTCTTTCAGCAACAGTTCAACAACATGAGACCCGATAAAACCAGCTCCGCCGGTTATCAATATAAGCGCCATAATCTACACCTACCTTACTGCCAAATTCCCTTTCAATCAGGATAAAAATAAAAACGCCGCTTTCAAAGCGGCGCTAATGATACATTGTTTGTGGTGACCTAGCAGCCGACAGCCCGGCGTTCACCTGCACGACGGTCACTGTAGACAACCTCGCCATTGCTTAATGTGAGAGGGAATTCAATCACGTTATGATTTTCACGCCGGTCAAATCCCGAGCGTTCGACAAAAATCCGTGTTTTGGGAAAGTCGTCTAGCGTATCGTCGATATCTGCCGATTCAGACACATAATTTCGCGCAGCAACTGTAAAAACATAAGCCGCAATTAATACTGCTCCAAGACTCAATATGCCCAGAATCAGTAAAACTGTACTCATCCCCTTGACTCCCCAGCCGTTTCTTTAAAATTAGACGCAATTTTTACGCCGCCGATCACTTTTTCTTTTATTTACATCAAGTTATAGCATATTTAAGGGGTTAAGCATGGCCCCATGTAATAAATTTCGACACCCTTACGCAAAATAAATGAAGGTTAGGTGCAACGCTTATCTGGAGTAATCGGCCGCTATTCAGGGAAATTTAGGTTCCCCAAGGTTTGTTTCCACCTGAACACAGCGGTCATCCCAAAGGCTAATCATCGCGAAATCCTTTACATTTGTGACTTCCAGCGCAGGCAGCCCCTGTTTTTCAAGCCACTGGGTGACAAAGGGAATATATTCAGGAACGGAAGCCCTGGCAGTAAAGATTCTTACCTCCACCCCCTCATTCAGCCAGTTTTTGACTCGCTCAAGCATCGCCGGAATCGGCTCGCCAATATGAGCCGGACCGTACCAGCCATCATAACGAGCCAGGGTGCCATCCAGGTCAACACCAATCCAGCCTTTCCTTTCAGGAGTCGGTGCCGTTGCGCGCTCAGCCTTTGCAAAAGCCTGCATGATACGCTTTTTTAACATCTAACTAGCGTACCCCCTTACCAAACAGCACCACCTCGACCGTCTGAACCAAAATCAACAAATCCAGAAACATGCTGTGATTCTTTACATAATACAAGTCAAACTGGAGTTTCTGCCGTGCATCCTCGTCGTTTGCCCCGTAGGGATAGTTTAACTGCGCCCAACCGGCAATCCCCGGTTTCACCTGATGCCTGGCAGCATAATGCGGGATTCGCCTGGATAACTGGTCAACAAATTCTGGCCGCTCGGGACGAGGTCCCACAAAGGCCATATCACCCTTTAGCACATTAATAATCTGCGGCAGTTCATCAACCCGGCAACGCCGGATAAAACTGCCTACCCGGGTAATCCTGCTGTCATTCTTTTTGGCCCAAACCGCTTTACCGTCCCGCTCCGCATCAATGCGCATACTGCGAAACTTAAGCACCTGAAATGTTTTTCCGTTCAGACCCACGCGCTCCTGTCTGTAGACAATTGGGGCTCGAACCCCCTCCTCCAGCCAAATCGCAATAACCGTCAACAACATCATTGGCCATGTCGCCATTAGCAGGACAAAGCTGGCGCAAATATCAAACAATCGTTTTGTTGTTGCTCGCACGATGCCACTGTTGAAGCCGTCGGAAAAAACCATCCATCCGGCCGTAACAAATTCAAGCATAATTTTGCCGGCTTCGCGCTCGAAAAAGTCAACAACATCAAGAACATCCGTGCCACTCAGCTTGCACTCCAAGAGGTCCTCGACAGGTAGCCCTTTGCGCCGGTCATCCACCGCCACAAGAATTTCATCGACAGGGTTATTGGCCGCATATTCATGTATGGAGTTCTCAAGCCGAACCAACAGCTTTTGATCAACAACCTCTTCTTCATTACCCACGGGCACAAACCCGATAAACCGAAACCCCTGACGATCAGACTTTCTTCGCAGACGACTCAACACCAGTTGAGCTCGGTGCCCGGCACCGTAAACAAGCACGCCCCGTTTTAACTTTTCCTGGTCTACCAAACGATGAAAGCAAAAACGCGTTAAGCCGACGAATAAAAACGCCACAACAGCAGTCAGGGCCAATGCTCCGCGGCCTAGTAACAATTCGGGGAACAGGTAGAAGATCAGAGACAGACCTACAGCCATGAAGGCAAAGGCTCCCACAGCACGGATCCAGATACCGCTTAAGCCTTCCCGGGTATGGGGCTGATACAGGCCCATCGCCCCCATGGAAATAAATGCCACAGCAGCAAAGATCAGCGCTCTTGGTAAAACAGGCCCGATACTTTCTTCGGCATAAACCGTATCCCCCTGAAAGCGTAGATACGCCCCGATGAATACAGAAACAACAAACAGTAATCCTTCCAGTACCGCAAGCCAGACAAACGCTGTATGCAGATGATGTTTAAATAAGCGAACCGTGCCCAAGCGGGAACCCCCAACGAAATCCTTTACGCACCTGATTCACAACAAAACGAACCAGGCAAAATGCTCTCACTTAAAATTTCAGTAATACTAGCATAGCCCTGCCCACCTGCTAGTAAGAACTCCCCTTAATTTATTTCAGTATCTTTTTTTACCTTTCAACTTATCGCATTGTCACATTCAACAACTAAACTATAATTACGTCAGTTTTTTGAAGCTAAAATTAGGAATACGAATGCACACATTGGAACAAACCCGTATCGCGATCATTGGCCTTGGCTATGTTGGGCTGCCTCTTGCTGTTGAATTTGGCAAACATTACCCTACTGTCGGTTTTGATATTAACAGCCAACGCATCAATGAACTTCGTGATGGGGTCGACAACACACTGGAAGTGGAACCCGAAGCGCTAAAAGCCTCGCCGCAACTGTCATTTACCAATCAACTGGCCGATATTTCAGAATGTAATTGCTACATTGTCACCGTCCCTACACCGGTCGACAAACACCGCCAACCGGACCTGTCCCCCCTGAAAGCCGCCAGCAAGACGGTTGCTTCCGTGATCAGCAAAGGGGATACCGTCATCTATGAATCCACGGTGTATCCAGGCGCCACCGAAGAGGACTGTATTCCAATCATTGAACGCGAATCCGGGCTTAAATTTAACCAGGACTTTTATGCGGGTTACAGTCCTGAACGCATCAATCCCGGCGACAAAGAACACCGAGTTACCACAATCCTGAAAGTAACCTCCGGCTCCACTCCCGAGATTGCCGATTATGTCGACAGCCTGTACGCCAGCATCATTACAGCAGGCACCCACAAAGCCAGCTCGATCAAAGTCGCAGAAGCCGCCAAAGTCATCGAAAACACTCAGCGCGACCTGAACATCGCTCTGGTAAACGAGCTGGCGTTGATTTTCAATAAATTAGGTATTGATACACTTGAAGTCCTGGAAGCCGCCGGGACAAAATGGAATTTCCTACCCTTCCGTCCAGGGTTAGTCGGCGGCCACTGTATCAGTGTTGACCCCTACTACCTGACCCACAAAGCGCAGGAAATCGGCTACAACCCCGAAGTCATCCTGGCGGGTCGTCGCATTAATGATGGCATGGGCGCCCATGTCGCCGAGCGTGTCATCAAACTCATGACACAACGCCGCATCCACGTGGTGGACTCAAAGATTCTCATTATGGGCTTGGCATTTAAGGAAAACTGCCCGGACCTTCGCAATACTCGTGTGGTTGATATTATTGCTGAACTCGAAGGGTATCATGCACAAATTGACGTGTATGACCCATGGGTGGATGTAGAGGAAGCCAAAGAAGAATACGGCATTGAGCTTGTGAAATCGCCATCGGCAGGGGCCTATGATGCCATCATCCTAGCTGTTGGCCATAACCAATTCAAAACTTTGGGCAGCGAAGGTATTCGTGCATTTGGCAAACCGAACTCTGTACTATTTGATGTAAAGTATGTACTTCCAAAAGAATGTGTAGACGAGCGGTTGTAGGATAATTAAACAAGAACAGCCTGTTTCATCACCAGCCCAATCACATCACATGTTTTCTGTATTTCTGCCTCTTTGAGGGTTGGATGCACCAAAAACATTAAGCTGGTTTCACCCAGCTCTCGTGCCACTGGTAAAGGCTCCTCAGGTCGCCAACCAGTATCGTCAAAGGCTTTCTCAAGATAAACCTCTGAACAGGAACCGGAATAACAGGGGATGCCAGCCCTATTTATTTCCTCCATAATACGATCCCTACTCCATCCTTCTGCTAGCGTCTCTGACTCTACGAACAGATAGCACTTATAGGCAGCATGCTCAATATATTCAGGCACCTCTGGCGCCCTTAACCCCTTGATTTGTCGACCCACATCCCAGATTCTTTCAGCATGACTCAATCTTCTCCGATGCCACTCCGGCATGCGCTGCGTTTGGATTAAACCGATCACCGCCTGCATTTCGGTCATACGCCAATTCGTGCCAAAACTCTCATGTAACCAGCGAAAACCTGGCGGATGTTCTTTTTCATAAATGGCCTGCCAGCTTTTCCCATGATCCTTGTAGCTCCACATTTTTAACCAGAGCTCACGATCATTGGTCGTCACCATGCCCCCTTCGCCGCCGGTTGTCATAATTTTATCCTGGCAAAAGGACCAGCACCCCACATGACCAATGCTCCCTACACTGCGGTTTTTATATTTAGCACCATGCGCCTGAGCGCAATCTTCAATGACAAATAAATTATACTCTTCTGCCAATGCCATGATCCCATCCATCTCACAGGGCCAACCAGCCAGATGAACACAAACAATAGCTTTTGTTCGTGGCGTCAACACAGCTTCTATCGACGCAGGTGTGATATTTTGAGAGTAACTATCAACATCCGCAAAAACAGGGATTGCGCCAGCCAGAACAATACTGGAAACAGAGGCTAAAAATGTTCGGGACGTAACAATGACTTCATCCCCGACACCAAGACCCAAAGCTTTTAAAGCAACATCCAGCGCCACAGTTCCATTGGCCAATGCAACGGCATAGTCACAGTCAACATAATGGGCGAAAGACTTTTCAAAATCGCGGCACTTGGTTCCGGTCCAATAATTGACCTGATTTGAGAGTAACACTTGCTTAACGGCCTCTGCCTCTTCTTCAGAGAAAGAAGGCCACGGCGAAAAAGAGGTTTTCAACACGCTAAAATCCTAAAATAATCATTAAAAACGCGCTGGCACACCGACAGCTGTTACTGAGTCGGGCAAGTTCGTCACCACTGCCGCACCAGCCCCGACAAGCACGTCTTTCCCTATAAAAATTGACTGGCGGACACTGGCGCCGATACCTATCCAACTTCTTTCATTGATAATTACAGAACCAGCCAGGTTTACGCCGGGGCAAATATGAACACAAGTTCCCAGAATGCAGTCATGATCAACCGATGAGGCAGTATTAATAATGACACCATCAGAAACAACAACGTCAATATTGATAATAGCGCCAGCCATTACCACGCAGCCAACACCAATTTGTGCATAGGCACTTACAGTCGCACCAGGATGTATCAGTGAAACAAGAGGAGCGTTTAGCTCTTTGAGCAGCTCAAGCTTTGCGAATCGAACGTTGTTATCTCCAATTGCAACAATGACTCCATCATACTCAGCTAGTGTTGAACACAGTTGCTCACTATCACCGAGAATAGGCCAACGTCCATCATCAATTCTCATATGATGAGAGTCATCGAAAAAAACCACCTCATTCCAACCGGTCACCTCTGCAAGATCTGCCACCACTTTCCCATGACCACTAGCCCCCAAAACAGCTAGTTTTTTCATTTCGAATTCCCGGGAAATTTGCTCATGGTAGCCTCACCTTCACCTGAGATACCCTCTCTCATCAGCACTTTTTTTACGGTTAAAAATAAAATTTTTAAATCAAACCAGAGACTATAGTGATCAACGTAATAAATATCTAACTTGAACTTCTCATTCCAACTAACCGCATTCCTGCCATTTACCTGTGCCCAGCCTGTAATTCCCGGCCTGACTTCATGACGCCTGAATTGTTCTTCGTTATAAAGCGGCAAATATTCCATTAGCAAGGGTCTGGGGCCAACCAGACTCATATCACCCTTAAGGACATTCCACAGCTCGGGTAATTCATCAAGACTTGTGGATCGAAGTAGTTTTCCGAAAGGTATCAGACGCGCATCATCGGTTAATAAATTCCCGTCCTTATCCACTGCGTTGAGCATCGTACGAAACTTAATCATTTCAAAAGGAGTGCCATTCAGGCCAGGCCTAATTTGGCGAAACAATACTGGAGAACCAAGTTTATTGCGAACGAGACATGCCACAACAAGAAAAACAGGCGCAAGCAGCAAAAGACAACCAACAGCAACAAAAACATCCATAAAGCGTTTTAACATTAAACCAATATTTCCTTCAGCATCAACGCATTAACTTGGTAACTGGGTCGCTACCAATTCTATCGCTGGGAGGTATCCAGCAGGAAAATTGGTAGTGATTTCCCTCTTCATATAGCCCCTAATTCATCGTGGCCCAAGAGTCGTTGATAGTAGGTAAAAATATCGTTGGCATTTTGTCGAACATCAAACATTTTTTCTGCGAGTTTTCTCCCTTCTTGCACCATAATTTGACATTTCTCTGGGTTTTCGAAAGCCTCTAGAATAGTTTCAGCAAGAGCTTCGGGAGTCTTTGGTGGCACCAACCAACCTGTAATACCTGGTTTAATTAAATCGGGGAACCCACCTACGTCCGTAGCAATGGTTGGACTTTCGCATAATAATGACTCAACTGCACCGCCAACATTCTCAGAATGTGATGGGTGCACTGATATCGTAAAATCATGATAGAGCTGTTGCACATCATCTCTAAAACCAAGAAAAAAGAAACGCCCTAACCCCTTTTTCTTAGCGTAACTTATCACTTCTTGCTCGTAACCTTTAGCGTTACCCCACGGACCACCAACAAAAACGCCAACCACATTGGGGTGCTTATTAGCTACTATTTCAATAGCATCAATTAAATCTTCGTGCCCCTTGAGACCTCGGGTCTGTCCCAAATATTTTTTCGGAGCATAAAAATAGGCAACATTCCCAATGATTTTGGTATCCTCATCCAGCCCGAGCTCCTGACGGAGCCCGCATCTCTCGACAACCGTGAACTTATCTAAATCGACACCATAATAAACAAGGCCCACTCGCTCAACGGGGACCCCAAAACGCAGATATGCATCTGCAGTCCAACGGCATGACGCTAACCAGTAATCAGCTTTACCGGCCGTTAGCATCTCCATCTTACGAAAGAAAAAATGTTCTAAATGCAACGGGCCAGGTACATGAAAAATACGCTTGACAGCATGGTTTTTACCCAATGCTAGGCGCATAGTAAGTGTTGTAGCGACAAAATGGCTATGAATAATATCTGGCTGCAAGACATCAACTAATATCCTAAAGTCTTTGAAGCGTTTGAAGTTATTCCAGGGTCGCTTAGCATCAAATGCGGTCTGCAGTATGTGAGTAGTTATACCGTACTCTTGATAAGACTCGATCAAAGGCCCCGCTGGAAGTGCCACGTGCACATCAATCCCCAGTCTTACAAGTTCGCGCAACTGCCTCAATGCCCATGTTGCACCCGTTGAGGTTTTTAATAGGTGGAGCACTTTCATATTTTCTGGGCAATCTCCAATAAAACTCCTCTAGTACTTACCCTGCTCCAGCTGTTGCCAAAAGTAGAGTTTAAGCTGTCTTTAGTGGTGACTTGCCACCTTCTTTTTTTATGTTCATAATGAGTACAATATGACACATTAAGTTACCTAGCTTATAGTCGTCGAATCACAATCGTTTCAGGCCCGGACTCTATTTTCTAGTATTTTTGTTTGAGATATTTGCCGCCATGCTTATTACACCAAGAGTTGTAGATAGCACCCTAAATGTCCAATTTTATGACTCACTTTTACGAATTTAACCCCCCAGGTACACTAGCTTTATCAGAAATGAAAGAGCTATGATCTCGAACTAAAAAAGCTAGTCATTCCTCAATTACTGCGATATAAAAGAAAGCATACGTCTTACTTTGGCTCTTATACGCTTGCCAAGTACGAGGTCAAACTTTCTCTTGATAGAGACCGGCAGCAAAGCCGAAAGTAATTTTTCAGCAAACAAAGAGAACCTTAAGTTACGGACTCCCTTCCGATATGATGGCGACCCTTTCAAAGACATATAGTCACCAATCATTGAATATACCTCAAGAGTCGCCCTTACGTTATCAGCCCTTGAAGTGCCTGATGCAAGTCCGCCTGAATGTATCCGATAAAACCCCATCACTTCATCAATAAAACCATAGTCTCCGCGTAATAAATTTCCGGTATGAACGATCATATCACCAAAGGGAGCCTGCCTGATCCAATCAGGTGCCACATTTTCATGATTACGAAAAACCACACTAAACATTGGTGAGAAATTACTGTATTCCAGTAGATAATCCAATGAATAAAATTCCTGACGGCGTGGCGGATACCCCATATCTGCTGATATTAGTAAACCGTTTTCGTCTACTTGCCCAATCTTATGATAACAACCTGAACAATTGGGATGCTGCTTTAGGAAATCAACTTGCTTTTGAATTTTCCTTTTGTCACTCCAGTAATCATCGCCATCGCACATGGCAACGAACTGTCCATGACATGCTTTGAATGTTTCGATGAAATTAAACTGCCAAGCACCACAGCACCCTTCCCTCGCTGGATCATTACGATCACGTAAAAAAAGCCTGATAGTCCCGGGGTATTTTTTAGCATATGCCTGACAGATTTCACGAGTTCCATCAGTTGATTCGTCTTCACCAATACATATCTCAAATCTGTACTCGGTATCCTGCTCTAATATACTGTCAAGGCACTTACTGATATAACCAGCATGGTTATATGTCAGCACCCATACGCTGACAACCGGATGTTTAAGAATTTGAGTCATTATTAATTACGTTTTGTTTTCCCAAGGAAAGACTCCGTCACAAGCGGGCAATCCTAGAAAACTACATAAACTGGAATAGGCGTGCTCATCTGAAACATTTAGTACCAGTAGATCACGAGAGCGGGATTCAAAGTATTCCATCACCTCTTGGTTATATTGGTTATAAAAATTAATTGCAGCCTCTCTTTCATAAGGGGCATTTATTGGCGTCCCTAGGACAAACTGGCAATAATCTCTTATAAAGCCTTTACGCCAGTAGGTAGCCTCCTCCAGATCCTTTTCTGTTGGCGGCACTGAACCTGATTCAGAGAAGTGTTTCGCATGGAAGCTAACCAATGAGTTGTACCATTCATCTGCTGAATTCCTAATGGTTAGTACAAACTTGCTCCCAGGAAAAGCCCGATCGATATGTCTAAAGGTTCCAGGCAAACTAAAAGGGATATCCTGAAAAGCATCGCCATCAGACTTACAGTAATCTATGATTCTGGTAAAATCGCCTTTCAACCAATCATCAAAAAAATGCTGTTGCCCTAGATTCAGAACCAACGACATAGCCAAACCCTCGCATTGCCATAGTCCATGATGTTGTGCCGGTCTTATTCAGGCCAATACAAAAAACCCGCTCTCGTGGTTTTACAAAATTCAGCCTTATTCTATTTATGGTGGTTTGATGGTAAGGCAGTTAATTTCCATTTCAAATTTAACATTGGTTATTACCTTCAATCAGCGTTACCTTATCCGTTTTAAAAGATATCAAAAGTGAAATTAGCAATAATAACAAGCTAACGCCGGCCATCGTCCATACTAATCCTTCCAACCCTCCAATTTGCAAACCCGCGTAATATGCTAGGACAGAGAGAATAGCTAATATATACTCCAGATCAGCGCAAGCAATGAAAATACGCCATTTGAAATGTCAGTTTAAACAGTTGCTGTGCCGATGCAAAACACCCTCCGGCCACAATATAGGGAAAGATCCAACTGTGAATTCGGTATTCTTCCCCAATAAACTCTTGCAAATGCAGAATGGTAATAGAAATGAGCAACGATAAAAACAAGGTTAAGTAACGAAAATCACACAAGCCATATAGCGATTTATTCTCGTTGCCTTAGCAGCCTTTTCTTCATCCGCTTGCTTCCCAAGCATTTTGAAAATAATTGGAGTAGTCAATATCACCATACAACTTCCAACCATCATCAAGGTATGTGTAAGCTGGTAAGCTGCAGCATAACCACCCACTATGTCCAACCCATAAAAGAGCTGTATCAGCCACTTATCCATCATCATGATGCTCCATATGCAAGAATTGCTTACAATCAGTGGCAAAATATGACGCTTAAAACCCAGCTTATCTTCAAGCCCAGTTGCATCATGCTTAAATCGAAAGGAGAAGCGGCAATCAGAATAAAGTATATTAAACTTGTAGATATATACATCCCATTATTGCCAAGCCAGCAAGAATAAATCCAGCCATCGCAGCTTCTGCTGTTGGCTCAAGAGCCCATACCATTATTAAAATAGCCAAAGCAAAACGCCCTAGCTCAAGTGAGCTCTGCATAATCGCACGTAGCGCCCTTCGACGCAAAGCATTCCTAGACCAATTGCTAACCTATTAACAGACATCAAAATGGCCCACAGAGCCACCAAAATAACAAAAAGCACATCTTTATTAGAGCCGTTGACGGATAAACCAAAACCAACAAGTGTTGCTAAGAGTACAACTAACAAAATCAGCATTCCCAGATAGAAAAATATCTGATTAAAAAAATCGCTCCTACCTCCTTTTGTGCTCAGCGCGAAATAAAAACGAAGAGCCGCTTGAGATATAGGCGTTGCTCCAACTTGTACCACTATTCCCACGAGACTTAACCCTAGAGCGAGCCTGCCATACTTCCAGCCGGGCAAAAAAGTAGTTAACAATCTGGTGCCCAGCAATAATAATAGTGAATTGAGTATTAAACCACCTGCAACCAAGCCCTCACTTATAATTTTTTTCAGACCAATGCCTAGCACATAGACTCTCTAAGAAAAAGATTCGCACCAAATGTTTTCAGTCAAAGCAAAAAGCAGTCGTCTTGATCCACGTTACCTACTATTCCAATTTTACCTAATAGGACAAATCAGTTCTGTCTTACGCACAAGACAAGTAAAATCCGAAACGGATATTATTTGTCGTTGCCAAGCATTTGTAGAATAGGTCAAATCCGCCTAACCATCATGAATGTCTTCAGATAAATCGGCAGTCGAAAAATTTCACCATGATCCCAAACAAATAGAAAAATGGCTATATGTGTTTCGAGTACTTTAACAACGCTTCTTTGGCCTTGCTCTTCCAAATAGGGATGCATCGGCAAACTCATTACCACTCCTGCAATTTGATCACCGACTGGCAACATTACTGAGTCGTCTGCTAGTGCCGTTTGTTTATTCAGAGGAATCGGATAATGAACCGCCGATGGAATACCCTGCTCCCGCAGTGCCGCTTGAACAGCATCACGGTTCTCAACACGAATTGTATATTGAGCCCAAGCACTGGTGTTATGCGCCTCAATATAAGGCGTAGTTTCAACACCCGCTTCATTAAGCAATTTGGTGTATCGCTCAGCTACTTGCTGGCGCTGCTCCAACTCCTTAGCGAAAAGACGTAGTTTTGGTAATAAAATTGCAGCTTGAATCGTATCCAATCGGCTGTTAATACCAACTCGCGCATGATGATACCTGCGATCCTGACCGTGGTTAGCAATTTGCCGCATAACTATAGCCAGTTCCTCATCGTTTGGTAAAAATAGCACCGCCATCACCATAGCAACCTAATGGTTTGGCAGGAAAAAAAGAAGTTGTTGCAATCGTGCTATGTTAGGAGCGCTTCCCTTTATAGGTCGCACCAAAACTTTGTGCTGCATCCTCAATAACTGGTAAATTATGCTTTCCAGCGATAGCGTTTATGGCATCCATATCGGCACACTGCCCATATAACGAAACCGGCATAATAGCTTTCGTGCATGGAGTAATTGCCGCTTCAATCAAAGCCGGATCAATATTATAGGTTCGAGGATCAATATCTACATAGACAGGCTTGGCACCTAAGAGCGCTACTGTTTCAGCAGTGGCAATAAAGGTAAAACCTGGAACAATGACCTCATCACCCGGGCCGATCCCCAAAGCCATTTGTGCGATTTGCAGAGCATCCGTACCGTTAGCACAGGCAATACAGTGTTTAGTGCCCGCAAACTCGGCAAGTGCCTTTTCAAGTTCTGCCACTTCGATAGTACGTTTTGCCAGAGCCGTGAAAGATAATACCGGCGTCAATTTCATCTTTAATAAGTGCCTGCTGAGCGGCCAAATCAATAAACTGCATAATCAAATCCATACCCCTACAAAGAATGGCGAAATAATAAAGGATTTAAGAGTGGAAAGCAGGCTTTCAAAGAGATTTAAGTTGCATTCATACAACTTAAATTTAGGACTAAAAAATGGTCGGGACGACAGGATTTGAACCTGTGACCACCACACCCCCAGTGTGGTGCGCTACCAGACTGCGCTACGCCCCGATTGCGGATTCGCTTACTTGAGAAAGGCGCAAATCATACCTTATGAAAGAGAGGTTTGGAACAATAGACGGGCTTTATTTTTCCCGCCTATTGCAAGTAAAGAAAGCTAGGCTTTGAGGGAAGCCAGTACGTCCTCGAGTTCAACAACCATCTGACGAATCAGCTGTTGGGACTGGCTGGTATCATCCTTAACATCTTCGCTGCTAAAGCGCTGACGTGCTCCACCGATGGTAAAGCCCTGATCGTAGAGGAGGCTGCGAATTTGCCGAATAATCAACACATCCTGCCGTTGATAATAGCGGCGATTACCGCGACGTTTTACCGGGCTAAGTTGAGAAAACTCCTGCTCCCAATATCTCAGCACATGTGGTTTAACGTTACACAGCTCACTGACTTCGCCAATAGTAAAGTAGCGCTTCCCCGGGATCGGTGGCAACTCGTCGTTATGACTTGGTTCCAGCATAATCTTCTACTTTTGCTTTTAGTTTTTGTCCTGGGCGGAATGTCACCACGCGGCGTGCGCTAATGGGAATATCTTCGCCCGTTTTTGGATTACGTCCTGGCCGTTCTTTTTTATCACGCAGGCCGAAGTTACCAAAACCGGATAGTTTAACCTGCTCGTTACTGATCAAGCTCTCTCGCACTTCGCCAAAGAACATCTCCACGATTTCCTTGGCTTCACGCTTGTTCAAGCCCAACTCATCAAAAAGCTTTTCTGCAATCGCGGCTTTTGTTAAAGCTCCCATCTAAATCAGCCCCTTAATTTTGCATTAAATTTTGACCCTAACTCATTGATTATGCAATCAACAAATCCGGAAATTTCTTCATCGTCAGCGTACGCTCTGGATGCTGCCAGGTGATACCCAAGGCAAGACTCTTATAACCGGGCTCAATACCCTTCCCTTCGTAAAGGTCAAACAGGCGCACATCTGACAACCATTCCCCTGCCGAAGCTTGCATTGCTTGAACAATGGCCGATAGTTCTGTGGAGCTTGAAACAAGTATAGCCAAGTCTCGGCGAACTTCCGGGAATTTTGACAACTCGCGGAAGCTTGCCAGCCGGCCTTCCTGAACAGCAACCAGGTCCAGCTCGAAGAGGTACACAGGCCCGCTCAGCCCCAGCGTTTTTTCCAGGGACGGATGCAGCGCTCCAAGATAGCCAACCTCTTGACCATTTTTCAGGATAACCGCCGACTGCCCGGGGTGTAACGCACGATGAGTCTTGGTCTTGAAATCAAAGGTTTCAGCAGCCCCACCAAGCGACAGCAAAGCCTCCAGATCACCCTTGGCGTCGTAAAAATCAACGGATTGCACCTTGCCGTGCCAGCTTTCTTCACTACGACCACCCGCGATAACACCACCAATACGCGCAACCTGCTCTATTTTTTCACCTTTACGCTTAAAGGTAAGACCGCTTTCAAACAGACGTACACGCTGCTGCTGGCGATTCTGATTGTATTGCAGCGCTTGCACCAAACCGGGCCATAGCGAGGTACGCATGACCGACATATCCGCTGAAATCGGATTCGCCAGTGCGATACTTTGCTCGCCATCGTCAAAATAAGCCTGAATTTTCGGGTCAACAAAGCTGTAGGTAATTGCCTCGTTGTAGCCACGCGCCAACAAAACCCGACGCAGCGCTTTGATGGAAACGTTTGTTTCTTTCACCGGCATCGGCGTCAGCGTTGTTGTAGGGGCACAAACAGGCAGCCGGTTATAACCATAAATCCGCGCCAGCTCTTCGATCAAGTCCGCCTCAATGGCAATATCAAAGCGATAGGAAGGCACCGCCACTTTCCATTCGCCAGAGGCGGACTCCTCAACACCCAAACCAAGACGCTGCAGGATATCGACAATCTCGGCACCGCCGATATCCAGCGCCAAAAGGCTCTTAACCCGTTCTTCCCGTAAAATGACGGCAGAGCGCTGAGGCAGGTCAGCTTCAGAAACCACTTCGATAACCGGGCCAGGCTCACCACCCACAATCTCCAGTAAAAGCTCGGTTGCGCGCTCGACCGCCTGACGCTGCAGGGCGAAATCAACACCGCGTTCAAAACGGTGCGAGGAGTCCGTATGCAACCCGTAGCTACGCGCCTTTCCAGCGATGGTGGTTGGCTGGAAAAAAGCACTTTCCAGGAAAATATGCTGCGTTTCACTGCTAACGCCTGTCGACGCACCGCCCATGACACCTGCCATCGCCAAAGGCCCAGAGGCATCTGCGATAACCAGCGTATCCGCCGTCAGGGTCACTTCCTGCTCGTCCAAAAGCGTCAGCTTTTCACCCTCACCTGCCATGCGAACTGCAATAGCGCCCCGGAGCTTATCCCGGTCGAAGGCATGCATCGGCTGACCTAATTCAAGCAGCACATAATTTGTAACATCGAC
Source organism: Pseudomonadales bacterium (assembly GCA_041395865.1). Classification (GTDB taxonomy): domain Bacteria; phylum Pseudomonadota; class Gammaproteobacteria; order Pseudomonadales; family IMCC2047; genus IMCC2047. The sequence goes on along the minus strand of JAWKZQ010000006.1, from coordinate 105,023 downwards.
AACCGCGTCAATGGAACGAATGCCGGAACGACGCAGGCGCTCAACCATCCACTGAGGCGTTGCCGCAGTCACGTCAATATTGTTGATCACTCGTCCCACATAGCGCGGGCAGTCAGCCTTCGCCTGCACGGTCACGTCATGGACCGCATCGCTTACTGGCGACACCTCGGTGACGACCACAGTCGTTACATCGGCCTTATTAAGCACGCCCACTTCACGTGCCAACCCTGCCATGCTCAAGCAGTCACCGCGGTTAGGCGTCAGATCAATATCAATCACCTTGTCTTCAAGGTTCAGATAGCAACGGATATCAGCACCCACCGGCGCATTGGCAGGCAGTTCCATAATCCCGCCGGTATTTTCACCGATACCCAGCTCGTCAGCACCGCACAACATGCCATGGGATTCCACACCGCGCAGCTTCGCCTTTTTGATTTTAAAATTACCCGGCAGCACCGCACTCACTTCTGCCAACGCAACCTTGATACCGGCACGAGCATTTGGCGCGCCGCATACCACCTGAAACACTTCGGAACCATTGCTGACCTGGCAAACGCTTAACTTATCGGCATCCGGATGCTGTTCAGCCTGCTGTATTTCAGCAACCACAACACCGCGAAAATCTCCCGCAACCGGCTCGGTACCATCGACTTCAAGGCCGGCCATTGTTAACTGCGCAACCAGATCGTCGGAATCAATACGAGGGTTTACCCACTCTCTCAGCCACTGTTCACTGACTTTCATCTATTAATCCAAATTCTTTTGTATTCACTTAAACCCGCCGCCGCAGGCCCTATAAACAACTGCTCAGCCGCTAATTGAACTGCGACAAAAACTTAAGATCGTTTTCAAAAAAGAGTCGTAAGTCATTGACTCCATAGCGCAACATCGCCAGTCGCTCAACCCCCATACCAAAGGCAAAGCCACTGAACTGTTCCGAATCGATACCGGAGGATTTGAATACATTAGGGTGCACCATGCCGCATCCCATCACCTCCAGCCAACCCGTGTGTGAGCACACGCGGCAGCCTTCGCCATTACACATCACGCAGGCAATATCCACCTCTGCAGAGGGCTCAGTGAAAGGAAAATAGGAAGGTCTGAATCGCACCGCCAGTTCCTTTTCGAAGAACACTTTCAGAAACTCTTCGACGGTTCCCTTCAGCTGGGCAAAATTAACATCCTTATCCACCACCAGCCCTTCAACCTGATGGAACATCGGCGTATGGGTTAAATCGGAATCACAACGGTACACACGCCCCGGACAGATGACACGCAAAGGCGGCTGTTGTTTTTCCATCACACGAACCTGAACCGGCGAGGTATGCGTTCTTAACAGGGTGTGCGCATCGAAATAAAAGGTATCGTGCATAGCACGTGCCGGGTGGTGAGAGGGGATATTGAGCGCTTCGAAGTTGTGGTAATCGTCTTCGATTTCCGGACCTTCCGCAACACCGTACCCCATATTGGAAAAGAACGTTTCAATCCGCTCCATCGTATGGGTAACCGGATGCAGATTACCGCAGCATTTATCACGTCCGGGCAGCGTCACATCAATTGTTTCACTGGCCAAGCGTGCATTTAAGGCAGCCTCACTGAGCGTCGATTTACGGGCTGTGATACTTTCATTAACCTGCTGTTTTGCCACATTGATCTTGGCACCGGCCTCCGGGCGCTCTTCGGCCGATAGTTTTCCCAAACCCTTCAACAGCTGAGTAATTTCACCCTTCTTTCCCAGATACTGAACACGCAATTGTTCCAGCGTTTGCTCATCCGTCGCCTGTGCAACTGCGGCCTGCGCCTGTTCCACGAGAACGCTCAGATTCTCCATCGTGTTTTCCCCATAGAAATAAAAATAGGGGGTGAAGTTTTTATGCTCCACCCCCTATTGAGACTTATTTTTGATTGTGGCTTGCAGAACCTGCAGTCAACAATCAATCACTGTAAAAATCCAGTGATTAGGCAGCCAGAGCTTCTTTCGCTTTTTCAGCAATGGCAGCAAATGCAGCCTTTTCCTGAACCGCCAGGTCAGCCAGCATCTTACGATCGATTTCGATGGATGCTTTTTTCAGGCCTGCGATCAGACGGCTGTAAGAAATACCGTTGATACGGGCAGCCGCGTTGATACGGGCAATCCAAAGCGCACGGAACTGACGCTTACGTTGACGACGGTCACGGTATGCATATTGACCGGCTTTGATCACTGCCTGCTTGGCAACGCGGTAAACACGGCTACGTGCACCGTAATAACCTTTGGCCTGTTTTAAAACTTTTTTGTGACGCTTATGGGCGGTCACACCTGTTTTTACGCGTGGCATAATTTAATCCTCTTGAAGTCCAGTCAATTACAGGTTTGGCAACATGCGTTGAACCAGTGCTTTATCCGCAGCATGAATTTGCTGCAAACCACGCAAATGACGCTTACGCTTGGTGCTTTTCTTGGTCAGAATGTGACTTCTGAAGGATTGTTTACGTTTGAAGCCATTCGCCGTTTTCTTAAAGCGTTTGGCTGCTCCACTGTTAGATTTGATTTTTGGCATTACAAATACTCCGCATTCGTATTTTTGAGTCGGCTTATGCTGACTCTATTTATATTTAAAAGCGTTAGCGGCCCAAAATTCCGCTATCACCTTTTCTTAACTGGGGCTAGCACCATCGTGATCTGCCGACCTTCCGGTTTCGGCTGTTGCTCCACAGCGCCGTATTCAGCCAGGTCTTCAGCGACCCGCTTCATCAGCGCCAGACCAATATCCTGATGAGCCATTTCTCGGCCACGGAACCGACAGGTTACCTTGGCTTTGTCCCCATGAGTCAGGAAACGTATCAGGTTGCGTAGTTTTACCTGATAATCCCCTTCTTCCGTCCCTGGTCTAAACTTGATTTCCTTAACCTGCGTCTGCCGCGCTTTCTTGCGGTTAGCCGCCTGTTGTTTCTTCTCGTCAAACAGCTTCTTGCCGTAATCCATAATTTTACAGACAGGAGGCTGGGCATCCGGAGCAATCTCCACCAGATCCAGCTTAGCCTGTTGAGCAGCTTCAAGCGCTTCCTCAATGGTTACAATACCGACCTGTTCGCCATTAGCGCCTACCAGTCGAACTTCAGATGCCTGAATATCACCATTGATATTGGCTTTTTTTGATCTGCCTTTCATTATGTTGACGAGTCTCTCCTAATTCTATTGTTCGTCCGAACGGCCCAATCGAGCCACATCGCCCTGCAGCCGTTCACAAAACGCCTCGATAGTCATGGAACCCAGGTCCTCACCCTTCTGGGTACGTACTGCCACCTGGCCGGCTTCCATCTCTTTATCCCCGACAACCAACACGTAAGGAATCTTCTGAATCGAGTGCTCGCGAATTTTAAAGCCGATCTTTTCGTTTCTCAAGTCCGAGAACACCCTAAAGCCTTTATTTTTCAAGGTTTTTTCAAGGTTTTGGCAATAATCGGCCTGACTGTCAGTAATATTGACAATTACAGCCTGCTCAGGCGCCAGCCAAGCCGGGAATGCGCCGGCAAAATGTTCAATCAAGATACCGATAAAACGTTCGAAAGAACCCAGAATTGCGCGGTGCAGCATGACCGGAATCTGGCGGCTTCCATCCTCTGCCACATACTGGGCATCAAGGCGTCCCGGCATTGAAAAGTCCACCTGAATAGTGCCGCACTGCCAGACGCGGCCCAGGCAATCACGCAGTGAGAACTCGATTTTCGGACCATAAAAGGCCCCTTCGCCAGGCTGCAGCTCCCAGGCAATGCCTTTGTTATCCAATGCCAGCTGAAGCGCTTCCTCAGCCTTGTCCCAAACCTCATCGGAACCAACGCGCTGCTCCGGGCGGGTGGAGAGCTTAACCAGGACATCGTCGAAACCAAAGTCACGATAAACGCTATACAGCAGCTCGATAAAGGTGGCCACCTCTTCCTGGATCTGAGATTCAGCACAGAAAATATGCGCATCATCCTGTACAAATCCGCGAACACGCATCAAGCCCTGCAAAGTACCGGTCGGTTCGTTGCGGTGACAACAGCCAAACTCAGCAAGCCGAAGCGGCAAATCCCGGTAGCTGCGCAACCCTTGGTTGAACACCTGCACATGGCAGGGGCAGTTCATGGGTTTCACCGCATAGTCACGGTTCTCCGAGTGGGAGGAAAACATCTCATCGCCAAACTTGTCGGCATGACCGGAGCGCTGCCATAGGCTGAAGTCCACCAATTGCGGGGTTTTGATTTCCTGATAGCCATTATCACGCTGCACGTTACGCATGTACTGCTCAACAGTCTGATAAATCGACCAACCCCTAGGGTGCCAAAAAACCATGCCCGGCGCCTCTTCCTGGAGATGGAACAGGTCCATTTTCTTGGCCAGTTTACGGTGGTCGCGCTTGCTGGCCTCCTCCAGGAAATGAAGGTACTGCTTCAGCTGTTTTTTGTCCGCCCAAGCCGTGCCGTAAATCCGTTGCAGCATCTTGTTATCGGAATCGCCACGCCAGTACGCGCCAGAAACACGCATTAACTTGAAATGCTCGCAGAAACGCATGTTCGGCACGTGCGGACCGCGACACATATCAATGTATTCCTGGTGGTGATAAAGGCCTGGAGAATCCGAGGGATCAATATCCTGCTGCAAAATCTCCTGTTTATAGGTTTCGCCTCGTTCGACGAAGGTATCCAGCGCTTCCTGCCAGCTCACCTTTTTCTTAACGACATCGTATTGGGTTTTTACCAGTTCCCTCATGCGCTTTTCGAGCGCTTCCATATCCTCATCGGTGATACGGTGCTCAAGGTCAACGTCGTAGTAAAAGCCGTTTTCAATCACCGGGCCAATGGCCATTTTGGTATCCGGCCATAATTGCTTGATGGCATGTCCAAGCAGGTGCGCACAGGAGTGACGGATGATCTCAATACCCTCTTCATCTTTAGGGGTATAGATGACCAACTCGGCATCTTCGGTGATCAGATCATGCGCATCGGCAGGCTCGCCATTTATCTTGCCGCCCAGCGTCGCTTTAGCAAGCCCGGGACCGATATCGGCAGCAACATCATAGATTGAAACAGGCTTATCGAAACGTCGTTCAGAACCGTCAGGAAGGGTAATAACTGGCATCTTTTGTCCTTTTATCAGTGGTGACCCCTACAAAAGGCCACGTGAACCTTAAATAAAAAACACCCACATGCGGAAACGTATGCGGGTGTTGAATTTTGTTGCGCCGGTAAGCGACGCAAACCTCAGGCGAGTCTAGCAGACTCTATCGGTCTTAACGACCACCGATCCACTTCGCAGACACTCTGCATCAAGTTCGTCGGATTGCCCGGCACGGCCAAAAGGATCCTCCATGCGCGCTGCTGTCTCAGCAGGCAGCAAGTGATTCACATCCGCCCGCTCCTCAAGCAACTCCTTTTCGGTATCCTTCATACGCTGCCTGGAAAACTCATTCAGCGCCAATCCCTGAACAATTTCATAGCGCCCGTAATTACAACGCACAGGGAACGAATAGATGATACCGGTCGCGATACCATAGCTTCCATCACTTGGAATTGCCATGCTGACCCAGTCATCGCCGCTACCCAGCGCCCAGCTACGCATGTGACTAATCGCCGCCTGCGCCGCCGAAGCTGCACTCGATGCGCCGCGGGCATTGATAATGGCTGCACCGCGCTTTTGGATCAGGGAAATATAATCCTGCTTATACCAATCTTCATCGATCAACGACAAAACCGGCTCGCCATATACAGTCGCCTGATGCAGGTCCGGGTATTGCGTTGCGGAATGATTACCCCAGATGGTCACGCCTTTCACTTCATTGACACTGGCGCCGAGGCGATTGGCCAAAATGCCTTTGGCGCGCTGGTGATCCAGGCGAGTCATGGCCGTAAACTGGCTCGGGATTAAATCGGGTGCGTTACGGCTGGCAATCAGCGCATTGGTGTTGGCAGGGTTACCGACAACCAACACACGCACATCCGGGTTGGCATTATCGTTCAGGGCCTTACCCTGCACAGAAAAAATGGCCGCATTGGCTTCAAGCAGGTCTTTACGCTCCATGCCCGGCCCGCGTGGGCGAGCGCCAACCAGCAATGCATAATGAACGCCCTTGAATCCTTCTTCCGGATTATCATGAACGCTGACCTGTTGAAGCAAAGGGAAGGCGCAGTCTTCGAGTTCCATGGCAACGCCGCGCAAGGCACCGATCGCTTGAGGAATTTCCACCAGTTGCAGAATGACAGGCTGATCATTGCCAAGCATTTCGCCGGCAGCAATTTTAAATAAAAGGGAGTAGGCAATATTGCCCGCGGCGCCGGTTACTGCGACTCTTACGGCTGGTTTCACACGAGTTCTCCTATTGAATACGTCTTTATAATTATAAATGCTGGGGCGTATGATTTTGTGGAACTGCTTAAGGCGGGACGATACCGCAAAACGGCTTGGGAAACTACCAGTTAAAAACTGGTAGGCGCGAGTGGATTCGAACCACCGACCCCCACCATGTCAAGGTGGTGCTCTAACCAACTGAGCTACGCGCCTGCCGATCTGCCTGTAAAAAACAGGTGCGTACGATACCACCTGTCCCGAACACCCTCAAGAAAAAATTTCCTTAAGGTTATTATAGTGTGCTGCGATTACAAAACCGTGAACACTCTGAGGCTGAATCATCAAACCTGGTAATAGTTACGGTACCAATCGACAAAATTAGCAATGCCCTGCTCAATCGGCGTAGCGGGTTTGTAACCCACATCCTCAACCAGCGCATCCACATTCGCATAGGTGTCCGGCACATCGCCCGGTTGAAGCGGCAACAAATTCTTTTCCGCTTTTTTCCCCAGACACTCCTCGAGAATTTCAATATAGCGCAACAAATCGACCGGGTTATTGCTCCCGATGTTATAGAGCCTATAGGGCGCTTGGCTGGTACTCGGATCCGGCGCATCACCCTGCCATTGGGGATTAGGCTCTGCTACCTTATCCAGAGTACGGACAACACCTTCGACAATATCATCAATGTAAGTAAAATCGCGCTTGTGATGCCCGTAGTTGAAAACATCAATCGGCTCTCCAGCCAGTATTTTCCGGGTAAACATAAACAGCGCCATATCCGGCCGCCCCCAGGGCCCGTAAACCGTAAAAAAGCGCAACCCGGCCGTTGGCAACTGATACAGTGAGCTGTAAGTATGCGCCATCAATTCATTGGATTTTTTGCTCGCTGCATAGAGGCTTAAGGGGTGATCGACATTATCCTGCACGGAAAAGGGCATTTTGGTGTTGGAACCATACACCGAGCTGCTGGACGCATACACCAAGTGCTCAACCTGGTTGTGTCGACACCCCTCAAGGATATTCATAAACCCCATAATGTTTGACGTCACATAGGAGTGCGGGTTGATCAGGGAATAGCGTACACCGGCCTGGGCGGCAAGGTTCACAACCCGCTGCGGCTGATGCTGTTTAAATACCCGATCCATTTCGGCTTGGTCTTCGATACCGATGCGAATATCCGTAAAACGCTCATAATCCAGCAACTGGTTTAAACGTGACTGTTTGAGGTTGACATCATAATAGTCATTGAGATTATCAACACCGATCACTTCATCGCCCCGCTCCAATAAACGCTTGGCAAGGGTCGAACCGATAAAGCCCGCAGTGCCTGTCACCAGTATCTTCAAGCCTATTACTCCTTTAACAATTTAAAGCCGCTATCTGGGCACTAACTCTAGTCGATCTTTCCCCGTCACCCAAGCAGATTAGCGTTTAATTGTGCGATTTGATCACGGTATTGAGCCGCCTCCTCAAATTTCATCTCCTTGGCGGCCGCATACATTTTGTCCTCCAGCTCAGTCAGCAATTTACCAAGCTGCGCCGGTGTCATTTTTTCCACATCGACCTGGTAGTCACTGCGAGGCTCGGCAACCCGCTTACCCGGTCGGCCCTTAGCACCAGGTGTAAACGCACCTTCCAGGATATCCTCAACGGATTTCACGACACTTCGTGGCGTAATACCGTGCTTTTCATTGTAGGCTTGCTGCTTAACCCGGCGACGCTCGGTTTCATCGATAGCACGCTGCATAGATCCGGTAATACGATCCGCATAAAGGATAGCCGTACCATTAGCATTACGCGCCGCACGCCCGATGGTTTGAATCAATGAACGCTCGGAGCGCAGAAACCCTTCCTTGTCAGCATCAAGAATCGCCACCAGCGACGCCTCCGGAATATCCAGTCCCTCACGCAACAGGTTAATACCAACCAGCACATCAAACTCGCCAATACGCAGGTCACGGATAATTTCCACACGCTCGACGGTATCGATATCCGAATGCACATAGCGGACTCGCACACCATGCTCATCGAAATAGTCGGTGAGATCCTCCGCCATGCGTTTGGTCAAGACCGTCACCAACACCCGCTCGGCGTTAGCAACCCGCCGGTTAATTTCCGAAAGCAGGTCATCGACCTGCGTTGTGGCAGGCCTGATCTGTATTACCGGGTCCAACAAGCCCGTAGGCCGCACAACCTGGTCGACAACCTGACCGGCATGCTCCTCTTCATAGGGCCCCGGCGTGGCGGAAATAAAAACGGTCTGTGGCGCCTTCTGCTCCCATTCCTCAAAACGCATCGGGCGGTTATCCAGCGCAGAGGGTAAGCGAAATCCGTATTCAACCAGGGTTTCCTTCCTCGAGCGATCCCCCTTATACATCGCGCCCAGCTGAGGAATCGTGACATGGGATTCGTCTACAAACAGCAGCGCATTATCCGGCAAATAGTCAAACAGCGTCGGTGGCGCCTCCCCCTCAGGGCGGCCAGACAGGTAGCGGGAATAGTTCTCAATGCCTGTGCAATAGCCCAGTTCGAGGATCATTTCCACGTCGAAGTTGGTGCGCTGCTCCAGGCGCTGGGCTTCGACCAGTTTGTTATTGTCCCGCAATTGCTGCAACCGGTCTTTTAACTCGGCCTTAATTTTTTCGGTAGCACCCAACAGGGTTTCGCGCGGCGTGACATAATGGGTTTTAGGGTAAATGGTAATGCGCGGCAGGCGTTTTAACACTTCGCCCGTCAGCGGATCAAAAATGCCAATGGATTCAATTTCATCGTCAAAAAGCTCTATACGCACCGCATCGCGATCCGATTCTGCCGGGTAAACATCAATGACATCGCCCCGCACTCGGTAAGTCGCTCGGTGCAGCTCCACATCGTTACGTTTGTATTGCAACTCAGCAAGTCGCCGCAGGATACTGCGCTGATCAATGCGATCGCCGCGATCCAGGTGCATCACCATATTCAGGTAAGCCCCCGGATCCCCCAACCCGTAAATCGAGGAGACCGTCGCGACAACGATGGCGTCCTGGCGCTCTAGCAAAGCCTTGGTTGCCGACAAGCGCATCTGCTCAATATGATCGTTAACGGAGGCGTCCTTTTCGATAAAGGTATCAGAGGCGGGCACATAGGCTTCCGGCTGATAATAGTCGTAATAGGAAACAAAATACTCGACGGAGTTGCGGGGAAAAAACTCTTTAAACTCCCCATACAGTTGGGCCGCAAGTGTTTTATTGGGTGCCAACACCAATGCCGGGCGCCCCGTTTCTGCAATCACATTGGCAACCGTAAAGGTTTTACCGGACCCGGTCACCCCCAAAAGCGTTTGATAGGCTAAACCTGCTTCAACGCCAGCCGAGAGTTGTTCAATCGCCGACGGCTGATCCCCTGAGGGCTTGAAAGGCGAAACAACTTCAAAGGTAGCGGACATAAATGACAAGGCTTCGTGATTTTCCAGCTGCCGATTATAACCCTCAAAAAAGATTCGGGTAACCGGCTGGAAAACGGGCATAAAAAAAGCCGATACATAGGTATCGGCTTTTTGGAATATGGCTCCCCGAGCTGGACTCGAACCAGCGACAGGCGGATTAACAGTCCGCTGCTCTACCAACTGAGCTATCGGGGATCAACTCAATAGAGGCGCGTATAGTAATGACGATTCAGGGGGAGGTCAACACTAAAACCCAAGGTTTTTAATACAAATTTCATCAACGGTTTCTTTGTAATCTTGTAACGCACTATTGCCACTAAAAATTGAGCAATGATCAGTCAATGAAGCTGCTTGGCTTCTGAGGGTTCTTGCCTTATTTTCTGGGCACCATGATCCAGCAGACTATCCACAAAATCATGATCTGGCCTAAAACCAACCAGGGAATGCAGTAGAATCTGACGGATTTTCTGATAATCAAAGGTATCGCAAGCCGCTTCAAGCTCGAAAAGTACCTGCTTTAACTCCGGCCAGGGTAAACTCCCCTCTTCGGTCCACAGGATTTTGGGGTGCTCACTGCCAATCAGGTCCCCATCAATCAACAGCTCTTCCTTGAGTTTTTCACCCGGACGCAGTCCCGTATAGCGAATCTCTATGTCGCCCTCGTCACTGTCCGTTTCTTTGACCTCAAACCCCATCAGGTGAATCATCTTCCTGGCTAGGTCGCTGATATTGACAGGCTCGCCCATATCCAGCACGAAGACATCCCCCCCTTTGGCAAGGGCTCCCGCCTGAATCACCAAAAGCGCCGCTTCCGGGATCGTCATAAAATAACGGTAAATATCAGGATGAGTCACCGTTACAGGGCCACCCTGTTCAATTTGCTTGCGAAAAAGAGGAACAACCGAACCCGAAGAACCCAGCACGTTGCCAAAACGAACCATGGAAAAACAGGTTTCCGGGAACTCCGAGCTCAGTCCCTGCAAAACAAGCTCGGCCAAGCGCTTAGTCGCCCCCATCACATTGGGCGGCCTCACGGCCTTATCGGTAGAAACCAAAATAACCGAGGGCACCTTCGCTTTAGCGGCAGATTTTGCCATAGCCAGCGTACCCAGCACATTATTGCGCACACCGGAAATGATATTGTGCTCAACCAAGGGAACATGTTTATAGGCAGCCGCATGAAAGACAACCTGGACCTGATAGTGCAACATCGTTTTTAACAGTAATTGCTCATCCTGAACCGAGCCCAACAGGGGGATTAGCTCGACCTTGCCATCGGTTTTCTCGCGTAGCTCTTTTTCTATCGAATAGAGCGCATACTCGGTCACTTCGAACAAAATCAATGCGCGAGGTTGAAGCTGGCTAATTTGACGGCATAGCTCGGAGCCAATGGAGCCGCCCGCGCCAGTCACCATAATCACCTTATCCTTAACGCTTGAGGTCAGCAGCTTTGCGACTGGCTCAACCGGCTCTCGTCCCAGCAAGTCATCGACTTCTACGTCCTTAACGGACTCGATGTTGACTTTGCCGGACATCAGCTCCGGCATCGAAGGCACTGTTCGAACATGAACAGCAAAAGGTTCAAGCCGGTTAATAATGCTTCGTCGTACGGAATGCGACGCCGAAGGCAGTGCCAACAGCACGTCGGTCACCCGACCTTCTTTTACCAATTTATCGAGCTCAGCAGGCGAATAAACCCGTAACCCATTAATGACAGTCCCCTGTAGCGCCCTGTTATCATCCAGATAGGCAACCGGCAGATAATCCGCATCATGGCTCAGGACCGACGCCACCTGCATTCCCGCGGCACCGGCCCCATAAATAGCTACCAGCCCTTTATCTCCAGCGCCCTGCAACAACCAGTGAAAATAAGCCCTGATAAAGAAACGGGTTCCACCGACATAGAACACGGCCAGCAACCAGAAAATTGCGAATACCGAACGAGGCACGCCCGGAATGCGCAACATCAGGGTAATAATCATCAATGACACCGTAACAAGCGTCACGCCCTTAAGTACCGCAATAATCGCCTGCGGCCCCATATAACGTACCACTGCACGATAGAGTCCCAGCTTGATGAAGGCAGGAATAGCAATGACAAGTGCTGCTCCGTAAAGCGCTAAAAAGGGTTTGATATCAACATTCGGCGTACCCAGACGCAAAGCGAAGGCTGTCCACAGCGCCAGCGGCACCATTAAAATATCAGCCCCTAGCATTACCACACGCTTGTAATGGCGCGGCAAATTGAGCACTTTAGCGTGGATAAGGTTTCGCATCAGGTTTCTTCAGGAAATTATTCGGTACGACCATAATTATCATCAAAGCGGATAATATCATCCTCACCCAGATAACTGCCGGTCTGGACCTCAATGATCTCCAGGGGAATAATACCCGGGTTTCCCAGCCTGTGCTTCATACCGATGGGAATATAAGTTGACTCATCTTCATTTAACTGGAAAACATCCTCCCCCCGGGTAACCTCGGCACACCCCTTTACCACCACCCAGTGCTCAGCGCGATGATGATGTAGCTGCAGTGACAAACTTGCACCAGGGTTTACAATAATACGCTTCGCCTGAAACCGCGGAGCAATTACAATATTCTCATAGGAGCCCCAGGGGCGATAAACCTGAGTGTGATCCTTCGCTTCACTTCGTTTCAAGCCTTTTAAGCGATCAACCAGCTTTTTGATATTTTGGACCTTGTGTTTATTGGCGACCAGCACCGCATCAGCCGTTTCGACAACAACCAGGTCCTCAACATCCAACGCAGCCACAAGGCGCGATTCGGAGCGCAGGTAGGTATTCTTCACCGACTCCAGCAACACATCACCCTGGGCAACATTGCCATTCTCGTCGTGATCCGTCACATTCCAAATCGCAGACCAGGCTCCCACATCGCTCCACTCACACGACAGGGGCACAACAACTGCATTAGACGTTTTCTCCATCACGGCATAGTCAATAGACTCGCTCCGACACTGATCGAAACATTCCTTCGAGATACGATGAAAATCCAGGTCTTTATGAATGGTTCGAAACGCCTGCTCGCAAGCTTGCAAAATATCCGGAGCCCAGGCACCAAGCTCCTCTAAAAGCGTACTGGCCTGGAACATAAACATGCCGCTGTTCCAAAAATAATCGCCGCTATCCAGGTATTTTTGGGCGGTTGAGGCATCGGGTTTTTCTACAAAAGACTCCACCGCCTGAACGCCGTCTTCACCAGAGGCGCAACGGATGTAACCATAACCGGTTTCCGGTGAGTCCGGTTTCACCCCAAAGGTCACCAGTTCACCTCTTTCCGCGCAGCTCCTACCCTCTGCAATGGCTTTGTGGAATTTCTTTTCAGTCTTAATCAAATGATCAGCCGCTAAAACCAGCAAAACGGGATCTTTATCCCTGGACAGGGCTTCGTAGGCAGCCAGCGTTATAGCAGGCGCAGTATTGCGAGCTACCGGCTCCAGAAGAATCGTCGCGTCAGTAATTCCAACCTGCCGCAGCTGCTCGGCTACCAGGAAGCGGTGTTGATCGTTGCAAACGATAATTGGAGGAGCCATCTGATCAAGCCCCTTGAGTCGCAACAGCGTAGACTGCAAAAGAGAGGTTTCAGCATCAAGCAGTGGAATAAACTGCTTGGGATAGTGTTCACGCGATAGTGGCCACAGGCGGCTTCCAACACCACCGGCCAAAATAACAGGTACCAGCAAAATTTTCTCCCTAACTTTCAGCACCATAGCCCACAGGCCATGAACCATTCCAGCTACCGCAAAATGCCCACATCAGTATAGCAACGCCTTTACATTTACGATCAAGGTTCACTGCAGGCAGGAACTTCCCGCGTAAAAAAACCAAAGGTGCGTAGCAAGCACCTTTGGTTATTCAAAATATGATTTACAGCGTAATCTTATCTCGGTTTTTTTCAATAATTGCTTCACCGATGCCCTTTATTTGCTGCAACTGGCTAACATCACTAAAAGGCCCGTTCAACTTTCGGTACTCTACGATTGCCTGCGCTCGTTTCATGCCAACTCCCTTAAGAATCAAAGCCAGCCGTTCCGCGCTATCCGTATTAATATTAACCCTATGCTGCTCCGCAGCGGAGTCAATCATGGGTGTCCCAGGCGAGCCCTCGGGCTGCGCTGTAACGGGTAATGCAATACAAATAAAACTAGCAATCAATGCAATTAAAAATCCTTTTAATTGAGTCATAACTTACGTCCTTGTTGGTTAAAGTTCTAAAGGCAGTTATCCCAACTGCCGCGACTGATGCTATCAGGGCCAGTCAATAGCTTCAATACACAGAAGTATTAGCTTTGACACGCTGCCTTTATTTCGGCATCGATGGCGCCAAGCGCCTCCAATGGTGATGCGCTTTGCGTAATAGGTCGCCCTATCACCAGGTAATCGCTGCCAGCCTGCAACGCCTGGGAAGGCGTCATAACCCTTTTTTGATCGCCTTTATCGGCCTGATCAGGGCGAATCCCCGGCGTCACAAGCAAAAAATCCTTCCCGAAACGCGCCGTAAGAATAGCGGCCTCTTGGGAAGAACAAACCACACCATCCAGGCCAGCCTGTTGAGCCAGTGCTGCCAAATGACAAACCTGTTTTTCAGGCGGTGCGCTCACACCAACTTGCGCCAGGTCTTCCTCGCCCATGCTGGTCAATACCGTTACTGCAATCAAATAGGGGCGTTTATCGCCATAGGCTTTCAGCGCTTCTCGCGCCGCCTGCATCATCGCCAATCCACCCGAAGCATGTACGTTAACCATCCAGACCCCCAGCTCAGCTGCGGCCTGCACAGCTTTGGCGACGGTATTGGGAATATCGTGAAACTTAAGGTCAAGAAATACCTCAAATCCCTGTTTATGCAAGGCTTCGACTATTTGCGGCCCGCAATAGGTAAAAAGCTCTTTACCAACCTTGAGGCGGCACTGCTGAGGATCCAGCTGTCGAGCCAGCGCCAGCGCATCATCAATATTGTCGTAATCCAGCGCTACAATAATTTTCTTGGGATCCATAATTTCCTTTAATGTTGGCGGTTAGCGTAATTTAGTCAGAGTAACAGTCCGGCCGAATTGTACCCCACTGATGACATCCCGGGCATAACCACATCAAATGTTTTCCTTGATAACCACAGTGGGCACAGCGGTAGGCCGCCTTCTCGGCGATTAACTGCTCAACAAACTCTCGCAACTCCTGCAAATAACGGACATCCTCCCCCGACGCCTCATACATCTGCATATCTATTAACGAGTGCAAGCCCTTAAGGGAGGGCGCTCTGTTTGCCTCTTCAAAAAAACGTTCCGTCAGCCCCTTCGGGCTAGCACTTGATTTACGTAAATTTTTGCTGGCGTTGAAACCCGAAGGAATCAGTGTTCCGTCATTCAGGCACTCTAGGAGGTACTTATTAAAACCCTTTTCATTTCCCAGCGCCTCATAGCATGCCTCAAGTACTGGCATGGATTCCGACAAATAATCCGGACTATGCTTTTTGACCTGCTTGAGCGTTTTAATCGCTTCACGGTAATGCTCTGCCTGAATTTGCAAATCAGCGAGTAACAAATAAGCACGCACACACGCGGGGTCATGCAAAAGGGCCTGCCTGATCGCATCGCCCGCCATCTCGGCAGCGCCGCTGCCCAGACGCTGCTGAGCCAGCTCGCAATAATAATGAGCGATGATGGGAGGCATGCCCTTGGCACCCAGCCCGCTTAACTGTTCAGCCACGCCAATTGCCTGAATCCAGTCCTTTTCCTGCTGATAGATATCCAGAAGCAGGTACAGACTTTTGGCTGGAGTTTCGCCCCTCTCCCGGGCTAACTCTTTAAGCAAACGCTCAGCTCGGTCCAGTAAACCGCCTGCCAGGTAATCCGTCGCCAACTCAAACTGAATTTGCAAACGCTGCTCCATTTCCAGGTTTGGCCGCGCCAGCAGGTTCTGATGCAGGCGAGTGGCCTTTTCCAGCTCTCCCCTGGAACGAAACAGCTTCCCCAAAGCGAGGTGGGTATCAATGGATTCGCTATCCTTATCCAGCGCCTCCATAAACATACTCATGGCCTGCTCTGGTTGCTCATTCAACAGGTAGCCAACACCGCGATAATAGGCTTCAGGCAAGGTTTTAATATGGTCCTGCCTGGCGCGCAGAAAAGCAGAATAGCGCCCCAACAGCCAGCCAATTGCAATGGCAATCACGAACCCGGGCAATAGCAACCATTCCTGCATTAGCCGTTTCCTAAAATAGATTGCTAATTGGTTTTAACCGCATTCGCTCTCAGGCTGGATAACTCCTTCTCGGCACGTTCTGCCCGTCGCTCGGCGCGAAGCATGCCGGCACGCAGGCGAGCCAGCAGCAGCAAGCTTAATCCCAGCCCAAGAACGCCGCCGGCAGCGAAAGCAAGAATCACCCAGAGCGAGACACTCGTCGAAGGCCCCTGCCAGAAGACAAGGTTCAATGGCACCTCGGCAGTATTTTCGGTCGTAAAGAGCATGCCCCATAGAAAAACGGCAGCAAGAACTAACAGAATGAAAATGCGTTTGAGCCAATTCATATTGAAATCCGGTTGCGATATGTTTGAAGGCTTGGAAACGCTCCAATTCTACCCCAGCGCCATGGCTTTAAACAAAAACAACCGGCAAAAAAAACGGCCTACCAAAAGGCAGGCCGTTTAAATCCTAATGCGTCAGGCCCTAACTAGTCAGCCCTGCTCGCATCCACCTGTTCACGCAAATCCTTGCCAGGCTTAAAATGGGGCACATATTTCCCCGTTAATTGCACTTGGTCGCCCGTTTTCGGGTTTCGCCCCGTACGAGGCGCTCGATAGTGCAGGGAAAAGCTGCCGAAGCCACGGATTTCAATTCTCTCTCCGGTGGCCAGACTTTGCGTCATCATATCAATGATGGTTTTGACCGACAGTTCCACATCCTTGAGGGAAAGCTGTGTTTGCCGTGCCGCAATGTTTTCGATTAACTCCGACTTCGTCATCGTCTCTTCCAGTCAATCACAGGATGGGTTTTATTATTGGAAAACAATCGGCGCATTGATTCTGCGATTCAAAACCAACACGCCAATTGTAAAGAAATAGTCTAGGCGATTATTCCTTGTTTTCCATCTGGGCCTTAATCAGCTCACCAATGGTTGTTGGGCCGGCAGCCTCAACTTCACGTTGACGAACTTCCTGCATCGCAGCTTTTTCTTCGTCAACATCCTTGGCTTTAATAGACAGGTTGATGTTACGACTCTTACGGTCAACGTTAGTGATTTTACATTCAACTTCATCACCTACGTTAAGAACATCAGAGGCGCTTTCAACACGGTCACGGCTGATTTCAGAAACCTTCAGGGTTCCTTCGATGCCCTCAGCCAGCTCAACAGTGGCAGCTTTCGCATCAACGGCCGTTACTTTACCCTTGATAATGGAGCCCTTGTCGTTTTCAGCAACGTACTCAGAGAAGGGATCGCTTTCCAGCTGTTTAATACCCAGGGAGATACGCTCACGCTCTGGATCGATAGACAGGATAACCGTTTCGATCTCATCACCCTTCTTATAGGCGCGAACGGCTTCTTCACCGGTTTCGTTCCAGGAGATGTCAGACAGGTGAACCAGACCGTCAATACCGCCGTCCAGACCCAGGAAGATACCAAAGTCAGTGATGGACTTGATAGTGCCGGAGATCTTGGTGCCTTTCGCGTTTGTCGCAGCAAACTCTTCCCATGGATTGACAACACACTGCTTCATACCCAGGGAAATACGACGGCGCTCTTCATCAACGTCAAGAATCATCACATCCACTTCATCGCCCACTTGAACGATTTTGGATGGGTGAACGTTTTTGTTGGTCCAATCCATTTCGGAAACGTGAACCAGGCCTTCGATACCCTCTTCGATTTCAGCAAAACAACCGTAGTCGGTCAGGTTTGTAATGCGTGCCTTAACTTTGCTGTTTTCTGGGTAACGGTCTTTGATAGCGCCCCATGGGTCTTCGCCCAGCTGTTTCAGGCCAAGGGATACGCGGTTCTTATCGCGATCGAATTTCAGAACCTTCACTTCGATTTCATCACCGATGGCAACGATTTCGCTCGGGTGCTTGATACGCTTCCAGGCCATATCTGTAATGTGCAGCAGGCCGTCAACGCCACCCAGATCAACGAAGGCACCGTAGTCGGTCAGGTTCTTCACGATACCCTGAATGCTCATACCCTCTTCCAGAGTAGCCAGCAGTTTCTCGCGATCTGCGCTGTTCTCTTTCTCCATAACCGCGCGGCGCGAAACCACCACGTTATTACGCTTTTGATCCAGCTTGATAACCTTGAATTCCAGTTCCTTACCTTCCAGGTGCACAGGCTCGCGAATTGGACGAATATCTACCAGGGAGCCAGGCAAGAAGGCGCGTACTTCGTTCAGGTCAACCGTGAAGCCACCCTTAACCTTACCATTGATAATACCCTTAACTGTCTCACCCGCTTCGAAGGCGGCTTCCAGCTCAGCCCAGGATTCTGCACGACGGGCTTTTTCACGGGACAGTTTTGTTTCACCAAAACCGTCTTCCAGGGCTTCCAGAGCAACACGGACTTCATCACCAATGTTTAATTCCAGCTCGCCAGCTTCATTGGCAAACTGCGAACGAGGAATAACACCTTCGGATTTCAGGCCGGCGTGCACAGTTACCCAGTCGCTATCGATATCAACAACGATACCGGTAACAATGGAACCCGGTTGCATTTCGACGGTTTTTAAACTTTCTTCAAAAAGCGCTGCAAAGCTTTCGCTCATTACAAATACCTATAAAAAGTATATAGATGGGGTAAAACCCTCACCTACAACACTACACACCCAGCCTTATGTGTAGGTCTGTTTTAATTTGCTTGCGGCTGCCTGGCTGGCATATACAACACACAAACAGTTAATAAATTTTTTAAGTGTTTACAGCAAGTCCTTGTCAGACATTGCCAAAAGTACATTTTCAAAGACCGCACCGATGCTCATATCAGTACTGTCGAGCAATACCGCATCGTCAGCTGGCCTCAAGGGAGATACCGCGCGATTGGCATCACGCTCGTCCCTTTCTTTGATTTCACTGCAAAGGTCGCGAAGGCTAACATCAAAACCCTTTTCTTTCAACTGCTTATAGCGTCGACTCGCTCTTTCCTCGGCACTTGCCGTCAGAAATATTTTCACTTTAGCGTCCGGAAAAACCACCGTACCCATGTCACGACCGTCCGCAATCAGTCCCGGCGGCAATTGAAAAGCTTTCTGTCTCGCCAGCAATCCGGCGCGTACCGCCGGAAGCGCGGCCACCAGGGAGGCATTGTTACCGGCAGATTCCGTCCGAATGTCCTTGCTGACACTCCGTCCCTCCAGGATCACTTCGCAGACCGGCGAATCGTCGGCAGGCCTGAACGCCACATCCAGCACCTCAGCCAGTTCACCAAGCTGCTTCTCGTCATCCAGGGAAATACCATGGTTTACCGCTGCCAAGGCGAGAACACGGTACATCGCCCCGCTGTCCAGCAAATGCCAGCCAAGTTTTTTGGCCAGCATATAGCTGATCGTCCCTTTTCCAGCTCCACCGGGGCCATCAAGGGTCACAACAGGCGCCGACAGGTCCGCCACTATGCCCCCTGCACCTGTACCGACATGCCCACCTGACTCGCCAGTTCCACAAAATTAGGGAAAGAGGTCGCCACATTGGCGCAATTCTGGATCTTGATCTCGCCTTGAGCCCGCAGCGCCGCCACGGCAAAGGACATGGCAATGCGGTGATCACCCAGACTATCGATCGTGCCGCTTCCCATGGGGCCGCCATCAATAATCATACCGTCGGGCGTGGCTTCCGCTTTTACACCCAGTGTTTGAAGGCCATCGGCCATCGCCTGGATACGGTCACTTTCCTTAACACGCAGTTCTTCGGCACCGGTCAGCACCGTCCGCCCTTCTGCACAAGCTGCCGCAACGAAGAGCGCAGGAAACTCATCAATCGCCAGCGGCACCTGCTCCTCGGGAATATTGATTCCTTTCAGCGGCGCGTAACGCACCCGGATATCGGCCACCGGCTCGCCTCCAACCACACGATCATTGGTCAGCTCAATATCAGCCCCCATCTGGGTCAGGATATTAACGATGCCCACGCGAGTCGGGTTAATACCCACATGTTCCAGCACCAAGTCGGAGCCCGGCACAATACTGGCCGCCACCATAAAGAAAGCCGCGGATGAAATATCCGCAGGTACGTCAATCTTGCTACCCTTGAGAACTCCGCCACCTTTCACACAAATCTCGCGGGAAACCTTATCAAGTTGACGGGTACTTACGTCATAACCAAAGCCTCGCAGCATGCGTTCGGTATGGTCGCGAGTCGGCGCGGGTTCAACAACACAGGTTTCGCCTTCAGCATAAAGACCGGCAAGCAGCATACAGGATTTCACCTGGGCACTGGCCACTGGCAACGCATATTTAACGCCCTTCAGCGTATGCCCTCCGCGAATAACCATCGGCGGTTTACCCTCGCTGGTTTCAATCACGGCTCCCATTTCTGCCAGTGGGTTGGCTACACGCCCCATGGGACGGGCCG
Source organism: Pseudomonadales bacterium (assembly GCA_041395865.1). GTDB lineage: Bacteria > Pseudomonadota > Gammaproteobacteria > Pseudomonadales > IMCC2047 > IMCC2047. The sequence continues at coordinate 84,721 of JAWKZQ010000006.1, read as the reverse complement.
TCAAAGAGGCATCGCCACGTAATTCAGTGTCGAAGGCCTGCCCTGACAACAGCCCCGCCAATAGGCGGATAGACGTTCCAGAATTACCTACATACAAAGGGCCCGGCGGTTGAGTCAAGCCGTTCAGCCCGACACCGTATACCGTTACACGGCCATGATGCGGCCCTTCAATCACAACGCCCATATCACGAAAAGCCTGCAAGGTTGCCAGGCTATCTTCGCCCTCAAGAAAACCTTCAATATGGGTTTCCCCTTCAGCGATTGCCCCCAGCATAATGGAACGGTGAGAAATGGATTTATCGCCCGGCACACGGATTCGCCCCTGAACAGGGCCGCCCTTGCCAGCTAAAAAAGTAAGTTCATTTTGATTCATGGGTTCAACATAGGCCCTTTGAGCCAGCATCTTTGTAAAGTGATCGCGGGCCGCCTTGGCACGCGTGAAAACGCCCAGCATGGTTTTACTGTCGGATTGCTCCAGCGCATGACGCAGCCGATCGATATCGGCACTGAATTTATCCAGGCTTTCCAGCACAGCCTGTTTATTAGCCAGGAAAATATCATGCCACATGGTCGGATCGCTGGAGGCGATACGGGTAAAGTCTGCAAACCCGCCGGCGGCGTAACGAAAAATTTCCTGGCTTTCGTTCTGTTTGGCCAGCGTATCCACCAATGAATAAGCCAGCAAATGGGGTAAATGACTGGTGGACGCCAGCACATGATCATGATGCGCTACCCCCATTTCCAGCACATTGGCACCAACCACCTGCCACATGCGGCGCACCAGTTCCAGCGCGCCGGGCTCGGTATCCGGCTGCGGAGTCAGAATGACGCTGTGGTTGCAATACAAATCGATTTTCGCAGCATCCACACCGCTTTTTTCAGAGCCGGCAATAGGGTGGCCAAGCACAAACCTCGGCGGAACCCGACCAAAAACATGCCGACAAGCGTCGACAACAATACCCTTGGCACTTCCTACGTCGGTGATAACTGCATGTTCCGGTATCGCGTCTTTAATTGCTGCCAGAACCTTCTCTGTGGTCAGCACCGGCGTCGCGACAATAATGAGGTCCGCATCGACAATGGCCTCGGCAGCATTCAGGCTGTATTCATCGACCACGCCCAGCTGCACAGCCCGTTTAAGGCTGTGATCGTTCAGGCCCACACCCACGATCGTTTCAACAGCTCCGGCTTCGCGCAGCGCCTTGGCCAATGAGCCTCCAATCAGGCCAACGCCAATCACAACGGCACGTTTCACCAACGCTTTTTTCAGGTCAGCTTGACTCATAAAGCCTCTTTCGAAACCTAAAGCACAGCTTTGGGGTAAGACCCCAACAGCTTAAGCTCAACCGTTCCATCGCTGATTTCCTGCAAAACCGCGCGGACTTTGTCGTCCTCGCAGTGGCCTTCGAAATCCATAAAAAATACATAGGCCCAGGTACCGCTCGCTGATGGGCGGGTTTCCACGCGGGTTAGGCTAATATTTTCACGCTGGAAAGGCTCCAGCAGATGGTAGAGCGCACCCGGCTTGTTGCGAGTCGACGCAATGATAGAAGTTTTGTCGCACCCACTGGGCGGGACAGGATGATTGCCGATCATCAGGAAGCGGGTGGTATTGTCAGGCCGGTCCTCAATCTTTTCCGTCTGCCGCAGCAGCTGGTATTGTTCGGCCGCCATATCACCGGCAATGGCAGCAACCACTTCACCGTCTTCCACCCCCGCTGCTACCAGGCGAGCAGCCTCGGCATTACTGCTGACACTGATGCGTTCAGCCTGCGGCAGATGTGTATTGAGCCACTGCCGGCACTGCGCCAGGGATTGTTCGTGAGAATAAATACGTTTGATCTGCTCCGGCGCCACAGCGTCCTTCACCAGCAGGTGCTGATGAATTCGCAGCTCCACTTCGCCGCAAATTTTGAGCGAAGAGTGCATAAAACTGTCGAGGGTGGAATTCACCATGCCCTCGGTGGAGTTTTCAACCGGCACTACCCCATAATGGGCAGCGCCCGATTCCACTTCACGGAAAACCTCATCAATCGAGGCCATCGGAACAGTTTGTACGGAATGGCCGAAATGCTTGAGCGCAGCCGCCTGGGTGAAGGTTCCTTCTGGGCCCAGAAAGGCAATTTTCATGGGCTGCTCAAGCGCCAGGCAAACCGACATGATTTCCCGGAAAATACGCGCCATTTCCTCGCCGTCAACAGGCCCTTGGTTGCGTTGCATGACTTTGCGCAACACCTGCGCCTCACGCTCCGGGCGATAGTACTGAGCGTCATCAGCCTGACCGTTTTGCTTTTTAACTTCAGCAACCTGCTGGGCGCAATTGGCGCGAGCATTGATCAATTGCTGAATCTCGGCATCGATGCGGTCAATTTCATCGCGCAGCTGGCCAAGATCCATTGCTTTACCGGATATCTTATTGGAGTCTGTCATTACCTAAGTTATACCTGGACACTATTCCTCGGGTTCGGATGCGGGCTCAGATGCAGTATCAACGGCCTGCTCAACCTCATCGCCCTGATCGGTAAAGGCGTCCTCTTCCGGCTCTTCGATACGCTCTACACCCACGAGGCGTTCATCAGCCCCGACTTTAATCAGGCGTACGCCCTGCGTATTACGGCCGACAATTGAAATTTCATCGCTGCGCGTGCGCACCAGGGTGCCCTTGTTGCTGATCAGCATGATTTCATCTCCGTCATAAACCGGCACAGCACCCACCAGCTCACCGTTTCGTTCGCTGGTTTGCATGGCAATCACACCCTGTCCGCCGCGATTATGGACAGGGAACTCAACCATATCGGTACGCTTACCGTAGCCATTGGCGCTGACGGAAAGTACGCGCCCTTCCTGCTGAGGAATAATCAGGGAAATCAGCCTTTCGCCTTCCTTCAGACGAATACCCCGCACGCCGCGCGCCGTACGACCCATGGCGCGCACATCCGTTTCAGCAAAACGCACACACTTGCCGGCATTGCTGAACAGCATAATATCCTGTTCGCCATTGGTGATGGCCACATTCACCAGGGTGTCGTCATCGTCCAGATCAACAGCGATCAGACCTGTACTGCGAGGACGCGAGAAATTAACCAGCGGCGTTTTCTTCACCGTACCGCTGGCCATCGCCATAAAGATAAATTCATCCTCACCGTATTCGCGGATCGGGAGAATCGCCGTTACCCGCTCATCCTCTTCGAGCGGTAACAGGTTGATAATCGGGCGGCCCTTGGAAATTCGGCTCGCCACCGGTATTTCATAGGTTTTCAGCCAATAGGTCTTGCCACGATTCGTGAAACACAGGAGGGTATCGTGGGTATTCGCAATCAGCAGATGCTCAACGAAATCCTCATCCTTCACCGCAGCCGCCACTTTGCCACGACCACCACGGCGCTGTGCCTGATAGCTATCGATCGGCTGAGTCTTGGCATAACCGCCGTGGGACAGGGTAACAACCATATCCTCCTCGGTAATCAGGTCTTCCAGGGTCAGGTCGCGCTTGTTATCGATGATTTCAGTGCGTCGCTCGTCCCCGTATTGCTCTTTGATCGCTTCCAGCTCTTCGCGAATCACCTGCATCAGGCGAACGCGGCTGTTGAGGATTTCCAGCAGATCAGCAATACGCTCAATCAGTTCCTTGTATTCATTAAGCAGTTTTTCCTGCTCAAGGCCGGTCAAGCGGTGCAGGCGCAGATCAAGAATGGCCTGGGCCTGTTCAGGAGACAGGTAGTACTTGCCATCAACATAACCGTACCTGGCATCCAGGTCGTCGGGGCGACAGGCATCGGCACCGGCACGGTCCAGCATGGAAAGAACCGAACCCGGCTCCCAGCCGACGCTGGTCAGCTTTTCCTTTGCTTCCGCCGAGGTGGGAGACGTTTTGATCAGCTCAATGACAGGATCGATATTCGACAGCGCGACTGCCTGGCCTTCCAAAATATGACCGCGCTCACGCGCCTTACGCAGTTCGTAAACGGTGCGGCGAGTCACCACCTCACGGCGGTGTCGGATAAAGGCATCCAACAGCTGTTTGAGATTAAGTGTGCGCGGCTGGCCATCCACCAAAGCCACCACGTTGATACCGAAAACGGTTTCCATCTGCGTCTGTGCATAGAGGTTATTCAGAATCACCTCTGGCACTTCACCGCGGCGCAGCTCAATGACAATGCGCATCCCGTCCTTGTCGGACTCATCACGCAGTTCGGTAATGCCCTGAATGGTCTTTTCCTTGACCAGCTCTGCAATTTTTTCGATCAGGCGCGCTTTGTTAACCTGATAGGGAATTTCAGTGACAATAATCGTGTGCTTGCCACTCTTTTCGTCGGTCTCGATTTCATGACGCGCACGCATGTAAATTTTGCCGCGCCCGGTGCGGTAAGCATCGACGATACCCTTGCGGCCATTAATAAAGGCAGCCGTGGGAAAATCCGGACCGGGAATATGCTGCATCAGCTCCTCAAGCTCAATGTCCTGGTTTTCCATATAGGCCAAACAGCCATTGATCACTTCATTGAGGTTATGCGGCGGGATATTGGTTGCCATGCCAACAGCAATGCCCGAAGAACCATTTACCAGCAGGTTCGGAACACGGGTCGGCATGACGTCAGGAATCTGCTCTGTGCCGTCATAGTTGGGCACGTAATCGACGGTTTCCTTATCCAGGTCGGCCAGAATCTCATGGGAGATCTTGTCCATCCGGATTTCGGTGTAACGCATGGCCGCCGCAGAATCACCGTCGACAGAACCAAAGTTACCTTGCCCGTCCACCAGCATGTAGCGCAGCGAAAAAGGCTGGGCCATACGCACGATCGTATCGTATACCGCCGTATCACCATGCGGGTGATATTTACCGATCACATCACCAACCACACGCGCCGACTTTTTGTACGGTTTGTTCCAGTCATTGCCCAGTTCGTGCATCGCAAAAAGTACGCGTCGGTGAACCGGCTTGAGACCATCGCGCACATCGGGTAGCGCACGCCCGACAATCACGCTCATGGCATAATCGAGATAGGACTGCTTGAGCTCGTTCTCAATATTAACGGGTTGAATTTCTTTGGCTAACTCACCCATAAAAAGACATATCCTTGTTTGACCGACCCGATATAACTGGGCTTATCAGAATGGTTAAAATAAGCGAGCTTGCCCCGAAGAGTGCCGCTACAAAAGCAGCAAATACTAGCACACCTTGAAGACACTTTTCACGATCAAAACAAAGATTTGAATCGACGCCTATGAAATGAAACAATCGCACGCCAGCCAGGCGACAAACCTAACCGAAACCAAGCCACAACAGGACGATCATGTGAGCTCGAAAAAAATTGCGGACACCCTCATTGAGGCCGAATGGATTATCCCGGTAGACCCTTCCAACCGGATACTACAGCAGCACGCACTGGTAATCCGGGAAGGCAAAATTATCGACATCCTGCCCAGCGAACAGGCTCAACAGGAATACCAACCCGCACAACACCTTGACTTACACAACCAAATCCTGATCCCCGGCTTGATCAACACGCACGGTCATGCCGCCATGTCCCTGTTACGCGGCTTGGCCGACGACCTGCCCTTAATGGCGTGGCTAACCGAGCACATCTGGCCCGCCGAACAACGCCTGGTGTGCGACGAGTTTGTCGCCACCGGCACGGAACTGGCCATTGCCGAAATGCTGCTCAGCGGCACCACCTGCTTCAGTGATATGTATTTTTATCCGGACGTGGCAGCCAAAATCGCTCACCAGCATAAAATCCGCGCCCATCTTAGCGTACCGATCCTGGAGTTCCCCTCTCCCTGGGCCAACAACGCAGACGAATACATTCAAAAAGGGCTGGCCGTTTTTGACAATTATCGCAACCACCCCCTGATACAAATTGGCTTTGGCCCCCATGCGCCCTACACCGTTTCCGATGAAAGCCTGTCACGTATCGCGACCCTGGCCAATGAGCTGGACGCCACCATCCAGATTCATTTGCACGAAACCGCAAAGGAAGTCAGCGATGCCGTCAGCGAATCAGGCCAGCGCCCCATACAACGCCTTGAGTCCCTGGGCCTGCTTTCACCGCGCCTGCAGTGCGTACACATGACCCAGGTCGACGACAGCGATCTCAATCTGCTCGATCAGTACGGCTGCCATATCATCCACTGCCCGGAATCCAACCTCAAACTGGCCAGCGGCATCTGCCCGGTTACCCGGTTACTGGAAACGGGCATTAACGTTGCTCTCGGCACCGATGGCGCAGCCAGCAACAATGACCTGAACCTGCTGGGCGAAATGCGCACCGCCGCCCTGCTTGCCAAGGCGGAAAGCCGTAAAGCAACGGCCGTACCGGCACAACAGGCGCTGCGCATGGCCACCATCAATGGCGCCAAAGCGCTGGGAATTGACCACATCACCGGAAGCCTGGAGGTGGGTAAAGCCGCAGATATTGTCGCTATTGATGTCAGCGATATCATCCTACAGCCCCTGCACAACCCCCTTTCCCAGCTGGTCTACACCGATTGCAGCCGTTACGTCAGCCATGTCTGGATCAATGGCGAGCCGCTTGTGACGGGCGGGAAGTTAAAGAATTTCGACCTCCACACATTAAACAACAAAGTACAAAGCTGGCGTGATAAAATAACCGCCCTGGATCAGCATCACTAAAGCCACCCATTAATCCGATCAGCCATAATCACCGTATATTGAGCCATGAGTGTAATTGACAGCGAAGCAACAAGAGTTCCCAACGCCAATGTAGACGAATCCGAAGTCGCCAAATTCGAGGCGCTTGCCCATCGCTGGTGGGATAAGGAAAGTGAATTCAAGCCATTGCATGAAATCAACCCTTTACGCCTCAACTACATTGATGAAATTACCGGCCTGACCGGGAAAAAAGTTCTGGATGTCGGCTGCGGAGGCGGCATTCTTTCCGAATCCATGGCCCAGCGCGGCGCCACGGTAACGGGCATAGACATGGGCGACATGCCGATCAAAATCGCTAAATTGCACGCGCTGGAATCCGGTATCGACATCAATTACCGAAAACTCAGCGCTGAAGACCTGGCTGACGAAGTGGCCGAGCAACCTGAACAACAGTTCGATGTGATCACCTGCCTGGAAATGCTCGAACATGTGCCAGATCCGGCATCGATCATCAACGCCTGCACCCGGATGCTGAAACCGGGCGGCCATCTGTTCCTGTCCACCATCAACCGTAATCCGAAGGCCTATTTACTGGCAATCATCGGTGCCGAATATGTATTAAACCTGCTGCCCCGTGGAACGCACGATTACGCTAAGTTTATCCGTCCTGCCGAATTGTCGCGCTGGGTACGAGGTGCCGGACTGGAAGTAAAAGGCTCGACTGGCCTGGTGTACAACCCCCTGACCAAACGCTACAAACTCTCCGAGCGTGACGTAGCCGTTAACTACCTGATGCACACCGTTAAGCCTGTATAAAATGCCTTCACCCAATCACCCGATTGAAGCGGTACTGTTCGATCTGGACGGCACCCTGCTGGATACAGCCTGCGATTTAGCCCAGGCTCTTAACCTGCTGCTGGTGCGTGAAGGTAAAAATGCATTACCTGTCGAAACAACCCGCAAAGTCGTTTCCAACGGTGGTAATGCCATGGTATCGCTGGGGTTTGGAACAAAAATGGGCGAACCTGAACACAAAAGGCTGTATCTGGAGCTCCTGGATATCTATGGCCGGGATCTGGCCAGTCATACCCGCCCTTTCGTCGGTATCGAATCGCTACTGGCGCACCTGGATGCAAAGGGCCTGCCCTGGGGCGTTGTCACCAACAAACCCCGCGCCTACAGCGTCCCTCTGCTCGAAGCCATGAATCTGGCGCCCCCCCTTTCGGTTTTAGTCTGCCCCGATGATGTTGCGCAGAAAAAGCCCCACCCCGAACCCATGTTCCTGGCCTGCAGCATTCTGGATTGCGATCCGGCCCGAACACTTTATGTTGGCGACCATAGACGCGATATCGAGGCAGGCCGGAACGCCGGCATGCTGACAGCGGCGGCTCTATACGGTTATATCGATGACAATGAAGACCCTGCCAACTGGCAGGCCGATTACAATATTCGTCATGCCAACGAACTCATCCCTGTTATCAACACCCTGACTTAATACATTCTGGAATATCTATGTTCGACTACAGCGCTCCAGCCAACCTTCTACAAGACAGAGTCATCCTAGTCACCGGCGCCGGTGACGGTATCGGCAAAGCTGCCGCCCTGAGCTTCGCCGCTCACGGAGCCACGGTGATCCTGCTGGGCCGGGGGCGTAAAAAACTGGACGCGGTATACGACGAAATAGAAGCTAACGGTTGGCCCCAGCCCGTGATTGTTTCTCTCAACCTGGAAAACGCCACTGCTGAAAACTATGAAGAACTGGCGGATATGGTCGGCACCGAATTTGGGCACCTCGACGGCGTTTTGCACAATGCCGGCATACTCGGCAAGCGCACACCTTTATCCAATTACGATGATCAAACCTGGCAGCAGGTGTTGCACATCAACCTTACCGCTCCTTTCATGCTGACCAAAGCCTTGCTACCGGTACTGGAGCAAGCCGGGCATGCCTCAATTATTTTCACCTCCTCAGGCGTCGCACGAAAAGGTCGCGCCTTCTGGGGAGCCTACGCAGTTTCCAAGGCCGCGACAGAGAACCTGATGGAAACCCTGGCCGATGAGCAGGACGGCGTTTCCAACATCCGTGTCAACTGCATCAACCCTGGCGCTACCCGGACCAATATGCGCATGAAAGCCTACCCGGGCGAAGCCCCCGAAACCCTGCCAACCCCGCAAAGCATCATGCCGGCCTATTTATATTTAATGGGCGATGACAGCCTGGAAATAAACGGTCAATCTATTGACGCCCAGTAAAACCTTACCGCTCCCCGTCATTACCCCATCCTGAAAGCGGCAATTTTTTGTCGCTTTCATGCCTCTCTAACGGTCAAAAAAGCACCATACCTGGTTTTCCCCGCACAAACAAAATGTAAGTCTTTGTTATTTAAAGCATTAAAACAGAGCTCTAATTATTGGCATAAAAATCGCATAAGCGTTACCAGCAACTAAGGGATTAACCGATTTTCGGATAACGCAGGATATGGCAAATACTCAACACAACAATAACGTATTAAGTCTGGCAAACCGGATTACCGGAAACGGCAAAAGCTACCCCGGCTTAACAGCAGACCAACTCAGCCAAATTCGCCAACAGGAACTGAGCATGGAGTTAACAAAGAAGCTGCAAATAACCCTGGAACTTGATGAGATTTTCGATCTATTGCTGGCGCAATTAAACAAGCTGCTGCCCTTGGATGGCATCATGTACGAGCATGCCAACCTGAATTATGATTTTGCAACACCGCTACAGGGCAAACATAAAGCCTGTTACCAGCTGAACCTGGAAAAAGAAGACCTTGGGCTAATCAGCTTTACGCGCCGTACCCGCTTTAAGGAAGTGGAACTCCTGGCCTTCGAAAACCTGATGTCCTGCCTGCTATACCCGCTGCGTAATTGCCTGAAATACCGCACAGCACTGGTTGCAGCAACAACGGATCCATTAACCGGAAGCGGGAACCGGCAGGCTCTTGAAAACTCGCTGAACCGTGAAATCGACTTAGCCCTTCGTAACCAGACACCATTGTCAGTCGTCATGTTCGACTTCGACCATTTCAAAAAACTAAATGATACCCATGGCCACCAATGCGGCGACTTCATCCTTAAACAGGTGATTCAGGAAATTAAGAAATCCATCCGCAAAACAGATCTGCTATTTCGCTACGGCGGCGAGGAATTTGTGTTATTGCTACATAAAACGTCGCTGGAAAACGCCGCAAAAGTGGCCGATAAAATACGCGAGCACATTGCCCAGAGCCAATTCCATTTCAAAGACGAGACCATCGATATCAGTATCAGCATGGGCGCTGCCGCCCTACAGGAAAATGATGCGGGCATCTCCCTGCTGGAACGTGCAGATGACGCCCTATACAGCGCTAAAAACCTTGGTCGCAACCGTGTCTGCACCGAAACCCGCGCATAACCCGAGACAATAAAAAAGAGCGCATATAGCGCTCTTTTTCTTCCCCTAACGAATTACCGCCGGCCCTTCTTACGTTGCTGGCGATCCTGCTCTGCCTTTTCCTCGGCCCGCAGACTTTTTACACGACACTTGGGCAAGCCGGCAGCCTCATAAATGACATTAGCAATCTTTTGATTCAGGAACTCCCATTGCCCTGCCTTTAAGCGGGAAGGCATAAACACCGGCCCGAAACGCACGCGTTTAAGGCGATTCACCTGAAAACCCTGAGACTCCCAGAGCCGGCGCACCTCACGGTTACGGCCTTCCATCAGGCACACATAATACCAGTGGTTTGCCCCCTCGCCGCCGCCGTCGACAATATCGGTAAACTGGGCAAAGCCATCCTCAAGCTCAACACCCGCTTTGAGGTTTTCAAGAACCTGGCCGTCGGCTGTACCCAGCACCCTGACCAAATATTCCCGGTCAATTTCGCTGGCAGGATGCATGAGCTTGTTGGCCAGCTCGCCATCCGTGGTGAACAACAATAACCCCGAGGTATTCAGGTCAAGACGACCCACAGCGATCCAGCGTTCGCCCTGAAGTTTTGGCAAGCGATCAAAAACGGATTTACGTCCTTCGGGGTCTTTCTTGGTACAAATTTCCCCTTCCGGCTTGTTGTAAAGCAGCACGCGGGTGGTTTTTTCTGCTCCCGCCATTTTTACCGGCTTGCCATCAACCACGACACGCGCCTTAGCGGTAATGCGATCCCCCAGCTTTGCCACCCGGTTATCCACCTTTACCCGGCCCTCACTGATCCAGCCCTCGATTTCGCGACGCGACCCCAAACCCAGGCGGGCAAGCACCTTTTGAAGCTTTTCACCTTCATTCATAGCGGATAATTCTCACAATTGACAAACAGCGGACATGCAGCGCGGCGCTGCAATGAAGTGGTCGCATGGTACAGGGATTTACCAGGCAGGCAAAGCAGCGCCCAAGAAATAAGGCGGCACGCCCTCACGTCATGAAACCTAAAGGCTGTAGGCATTGCTCCAATTGCCGCGGGTGCGTCGATCCAAACCGGCGCGACGATCAGGTTTATCCGGCTCAAAGCGTACCGCTGCACGCCGGTCACAAAGCACTCTGCGAATATAGCCACGACGCTCAGGCCCGGAATACTGCTGCGGCCGCCGTTCGCCGAATACGGCCTTTCCTTCAGAATCTTTTTCAGACTCAAGCGGTTCAAGCTCAAAACCCATGAAACACCTCCCATTTACGGATGTTTCACTGATTTCGTTATTGTATCCCTTTAAACCCGCTCAAACAAAGTCGCAACGCCCTGCCCCATACCGATACACATGGTTGCAATACCCAGACCGGCATCCTGGCTTTGCATGACATTCAGCAGGGTTGTTGAAATACGGGCCCCCGAGCAGCCAAGCGGATGCCCCAGGGCAATCGCACCACCGTAGAGGTTAACCTTGTCGTCATAGTTATCCATTTCCAGGCCCTTCAAAACCGCCAGGGACTGAGCCGCAAAGGCCTCATTCAGTTCCATGCAGTCGATATCTGCCAGGCTTAAGCCTGCACCTTTGAGCAACTTATGCACGGCCGGCACTGGGCCAATACCCATCACAGCAGGGTCAACGCCCGCTACCGCCATGCCTCTCACCTTGGCAAGAGGCGTTAACCCTAACGCCTGCGCACGTTCAGCCGATAACACCAGCATTGCAGCTGCACCGTCGGAAATAGCGGATGCATTTCCGGCTGTCACAGAACCGCTAACAGGGTTAAAGGCTGGTTTAAGCCTGGATAGCGCCTCCATGTTGGTGTCCGAGCGAATCACCTCATCGCCTTCGATCAGGCTGTTAAAACCCGCTTCATTATGGCCTTCAATCGGGACAATTTCTTTCGCAAAGGCACCCGAAGTCTGGGCTGCCGCCGCTCTCTGGTGGGACCGCACAGCAAAGGCGTCCTGCTGTTCGCGAGAAATTTCATACTGGGCCGCCAGGACCTCAGCGGTCAAACCCATCATGGCCGAACCCTTTGCTACGTAGTGACACAGGGATGGGTTGATATCCACACCATGGGTCATTTCTACATGCCCCATATGTTCAACACCGCCGATCACAAAGCAATCGCCAAGACCGGACTGGATCGCCATTGCGGCGCTATGCAAAGCCGTCATCGAGGAACCGCACAGGCGATTGACCGTTTGCGCCGGGATACTGTGAGGCAGGTCCGCCAAAAGAGTAATCATACGGGCAACATTCAGCCCCTGCTCAAGGGTCTGGTTCACACAGCCCCAGATCACATCATCGATGCTGCAACGGTCAATGGCAGGGTTTCTTTCCAGTAGCGCCAGGATTAACTGGGCTGACAGTTGCTCGGCACGAACATGACGAAATACGCCGCCTTTGGATCGCCCCATGGGCGTCCTGGCACAGTCGACAATTACCGCATCTCTTGGGTTTAAAGTCATCACGCATGCTCCCTAATTGAAAAATGACTTGCCTGCGGCAGCCATCTCACGCAGTTTGTCTGTCGCCCGGTAAAGCGGCCCTAAATGGCTGTACTTGTCAGCAAGCTGGCAGAACTTATCCAAACCCATACCATCCATGTAGCGCAGCGCCCCACCACGGAAAGGCGGAAAACCGATTCCCAGCACCAGAGCCATATCCGCCTCGTTCGGCGTTGCCACAATGCTCTCTTCGAGACAACGCACAACTTCGAGACACATCGGGATCATCATGCGCTCAATGATTTCGTTGCGTTCCAGTTTCTGGATGCCATCGGGGTGCAAGGTCGCCAACAGGGCATCAACCGATTCGTCATCAAGCTTTTTAGGCTTACCTTTTTTATCAGGCTCATAGCGATAAAAACCGGCATTGTTTTTCTGGCCAAGGCGTTCAGCTTTGAAGAGTACATGCGGCGCTGATTCACCCTCCGTTTTCATCCGGTCGGGATACCCCTCGGCCATCACGCCCATGCCATGGCAACAGGTGTCGATGCCCACCACATCCTGGAGATAAGCCGGCCCCATCGGCCAACCAAAACGCTCCATAACCTTGTCCACCTGGCGGAAGTCCGCCCCGTCCCGTAGCAGCAGGTTAAAGGCATAGAGATAGGGGAACAGCACCCGGTTAACAAAGAAACCCGGGCAGTCATTCACGACGATCGGGGTTTTTCCCATGGCCGCCGCATAGGTCACCACCGTAGCAATGGTTTGTTCGCTGGTTTTACTGCCGCGAATCACTTCCACCAGGGGCATGACCGGCACCGGGTTAAAGAAGTGCATGCCACAGAACTGCTCGGGGCGTTTCAAGCCCTGCGCCAATTTATCGATGGAAATGGTGGAGGTGTTTGAAGTAAGAATCGCCTCATCGCCCACGATCTGCTCGGCTTCCGCCAAAACAGCCGTTTTGATCTCGGCTTTTTCCACCACCGCCTCAACGATGACATGCGTACCGGCCAGTTCGCCCATGTTCAGGGTGGGCGTAATCGCAGCCATGATGCCGAGAGCCTGCTCACTCGTCAGCCGCTTGCGTTCAATGCGCTTATTGAGCTGTTTGCTCGCTTCGCTCATCCCCAGCGCCAGCGCCTGGGCTGAAATATCTTTCATCACTGCAGGCGTGCCCTTTAACGCGGACTGGTAGGCAATTCCTCCACCCATGATACCGGCACCCAGAACGGCGGCCCTTTCTACCGGTGCGGCCTGCCTGGCGGCAACACGCGCTTGCTTCTTGAGCAACTGGCTATTAAGGAAAAGGCCGATCAGGCAGCTGCACACATCGCTCTTGGCCAGCTGTACAAAATACTGGGCCTCCATTTGCAGCGCCTCATCACGCGCCATCCCGGCCGACTTTTCAATCAGATCCACCGCCGTAATGGGCGCCGGATAGTGGGAGCCGGCTTTCTGGAACACCACTGCCTTGGCCGTTTCAAAGGCCATCATGCCTTCCGTTTTATTCAACCTGAGCGGCCCGGTTTTACGCTGGCGACGCGACTGCCAGTCCAGCTTACCTGCATTGGCCTGAGTAATAATATGTAAACAGGCTTCACGTAACTGCTCAGATGCCACCACCGCATCAACGGCACCCACCTGCAGCGCCTTTTCAGCATTATTATTCTGTCCGGTCGCAATCCACTCGAGCGCGTTTTCCGGGCCAATCAACCGTGGCAGCCGAATACTGCCGCCAAAACCGGGAATAATACCCAGCTTGGTTTCGGGCAAACCAAGCCTGGCATCCGTACTGATCACGCGGAAATCCGTACTCAGCGCGACTTCGCAACCACCCCCGAGGGCGTCGCCATTAATCGCTGTCACGGTAGGTACAGGCAAGGTTTCAATATCGCGTAGAATTGCATGTGCCTGATTGAGGTAATCGATGATCACCCCAGCGGGGCCGGAAAAGATGGGCAGGAATTCAGTAATGTCGGCCCCGAGGATAAAGCTGTCTTTAGCGCTGGCCAGAATCAACCCTTTCAAGCCAGCCTGTTGCTTAACCTCATTCACTGCAGATCGTAATTCCAGTAGCGCTGCCTGGCTGAGGATATTGACCTTCGCATCCTGCGCGTCAAACCGCAGTTCAACGATACCATCGGTTAATGCTTCTAGCTGGACGTAGCTTCCCGCAAATCCCATCGTACTCTCCTTGGGTTCTACAGCAATTAAGTGGGGGTTTTAAAACTGTGGCTTAAAGCCCTAAATCAGTCAACAGCTTTGCAGCTCCTTTAAAACCTGCAAAATCGTATCCAGGTCCTGAATATCGCCACGCTCATCCCAGTAGATGGAGACCGCTCCGGCAGTGGCTTGAACGGCTTTGACATCAGAGGGCAGTCTCAACAGGATTTTAGCAATAGCGCCGCCGTCACTAAAACGGTGACGCCCCTTCTCGCGATCATAAAGCCAACCCGGAATATGCAGCTCCGGATCCGCTTCGCTATGGCGATAAAGCATCCATTCATGATGGCTAGGGTCGTTGACACGTTGTCTGGGGAGTCGATAGGCAATGCAAGGCATTTCCTCCCCCGGGTATTCCAGGTCTTTGATTCTGGTAATTTTGACCTGCATGCCTTTGGCCATCGCCGCCCGCCGCATCGCCATTTGCTGGCGCTGACGGGCTGAGGGCAAAACCCAAAGGGCAGACCCCATGATCAGCACCACGGCCAATATGATAATGAGGATAGTCATAGAGAAAGATGAGGGAACCTTTTCAATAAAAATCAGTATCTAACTTCTATCATATAGAGGACTTCCAAGCTATGCTATCAATAGTCCTCGCAGGATCCATAGGAGGTTTAAAGAATGTCTCAATACCGGCATATTCTGCTTGCTGTAGACCTGAGTGACGAGTCCCTCACTGTCGCTGAACGTGCGGCCGCCCTGGCCCAGCAAAGCTCAGCCAAATTGAGCATGGTGCATGTCATCGAGCCCATCAATTTCGCCTATGGCGGCGATATCCCCATGGACCTGACCACCATACAGGACCAGCTTGATGAATACGCCCATGAAAAAATGGCGGAATTTGCCAAGCCCTACAATATTGGACCGGAAAACCAGCATATCGCTGTCGGTTTACCCCAGAACGAAATTCATCGCATCGCCAAGGAGTTACAAGTCGACCTGATTGTCGTTGGAACGCATGGTCGCCATGGCCTATCCCTGCTACTCGGATCAACCAGCAACGGTGTCCTGCACGGCGCCGAGTGTGACATGCTGGCTGTGCGGGTCGGGGAACATTAAACCATGCCAACAAACAGGAAGTTAAAACCCGCCTTCCCTTTAAAGACGCTTACTGCCATCGCTCTCTGTACGACGTTTTTCTCCGCGCCCCTGTCAGCCAGTTTGAAAGAAGAACCCCCCAGAGCAAGCCAGGAATCCACTGCAGCTGAATTTCGGCAACAGGAACGCGAAACCTATCTGAAAGCCCGGGAGATACTGAAGGATCAGGACTTCGATGCCTACCGGAAAATACGCGTCTCACTGACCAATTACCCGCTATTTCCCTACCTGGAGTACAGTTACCTCACCCAAAGTCTTGACCAGGCCCAGTCTGCTGATGTGCTTCACTTCACACAACTGTATGCAGACACACCTTTGGCAGCGCCGCTCCAGTACCGCTGGCTGAAGCATCTCGCCAAAACGAATCAATGGCAGCCGTTTCTTGACAACTTCAACAGCGAAATTAAAAGCGCAGAACTCCAGTGTTATGCCTTGTGGGCCCAGCATCAAAACGGACAAACAGAACAGGCATTGGAAAAGGTCCCTAACCTTTGGCTGGTCGGTTACTCTCAGTCTGATGCCTGCAATCCCATCTTCGCTCTGTGGGTAGATGAAGGTCATTTGAACGACGAAATGGCCTGGCAGCGTTTCCAACTCGCCATGCGAGCAGGTAATAGCCGCCTGGCCCACTACCTGATTCGTTTTATGTCCCCAACACACCAGGAACAGGCCAAACTTTATCGGGACATATACCTGCACCCTGAAAAGCTGGAAAAAACAACTCGATTCAAGCCCTTTAACGAAGTGCATCGCGACATTATTTTCGAGGGTTTCAAGCGCTTGGCTCGCCAAGACGCCCTGTTGGCATTTGAAGTCTGGCCGGAATATATAACCCGCCAGACGTTCCACCCCCACGAAATCAGCGAAATCCACCAGTTGATCATGATGTGGCTCGCCCACCAGGATAATAACGAGAAATTTTACCAGGCCATTGCCAAGCACAACTCACTGGTAACCAGCGACGTCCTTGAGGCCGGTATTCGCATGGCTATCCGAGCCCAGGACTGGGAAAACATGATTGCCTTGGTCGAGCGCCTGCCCGACGATGCGCGCCAGTCCACCCGCTCACAATACTGGCTCACCCGGGCTCAGCTTGAGACCGGTGTTGCAACCGCCAAGCAGATCCGCCCCCAACTGGAAGCCATTGCCCAGCAACGGGATTTTTATAGTTTCCTGGCTGCAGACCAACTGCAACGCCCTTACCGGATGAACCACAAAAGCTATGCCATTGACGGTAACTTCCTTGAACGGTTTAAAGTTTTACCTGCCATTGTGCGGACTCGTGAGCTACTCGCTGCCGGCCAAACCGTCGAAGCCCGCCGGGAATGGTTTCGCGCGACACAGCATTTCAATTCAGACCAACACTATGCCGCCGCCCATTATGCGAAACAATTGAACTGGCATGACCAGGCCATTCGTTCCGCAATCGCCGCCAAACGCTGGCATGACCTGGAACTACGGTTCCCCCTTGCCTACGAAGCGACAATAGAACATGCCGCCCAGGCCCGGCAGCTCAACAGTAACTGGTTGATGGCCATGGCCAGGCAGGAAAGCGCCATGACGCATGATGCGGTTTCCGGTAAAAATGCACGCGGCCTGATCCAAATGTTACCCAGCACTGCCCGCACGGTTGCCCGTAAAAACAAGATCAGCTTCCGGGGAGAGATGGACCTGTTTGATCCCGCCAAGAATATTGAACTGGCCAGCGCTTACCTGAGCTCTTTGCTGGAAGAGTTCAATAACAATGATATCTACGCAACGGCGGCCTACAATGCGGGTCCGCACCGGGTCAAGAAGTGGCTGGAAATGACAGCGGACTTGCCCATTGACGTGTGGATTGAAAGCATTCCCTACCATGAGACGCGCCAATACGTAAAAAATGTGCTGACCTACAGCGCCGTATACGCCCACCGCCGCAATCAGCAGGGTGTGCAAATGGCTACCGTCAATTACCAGTCTGACAAGGAATAATTTCCCGGTCAGGCTTCCGTTATGGCTATTCTGGCATACACTTAATGCTGAGACTAAAACGCATTAATGGAACCCTATGCCCCAGGAAAATATTCTGCTGGCCCGCCAGCCTATTTACGATATCAATCTGAATATTTATGCCTACGAATTGCTATTCAGAGCGGACAGCCACCAGCAAAGCTACAAGGAAATCGGTGCAGATGCAGCCACATCCACTGTTATTTTTAACGCCTTTTCAGAAGTAGGCATCCACAATGTGGTGGGCGAGCATCGAGCCTTTATCAACTTCACCCGCAACCTGATTCTTGACCCGCCCCCCTTTACCAGCGGTGAAATCGTGATCGAGGTGCTGGAGGATGTCGAGCCGGAACCGGAAATCCTGGCAAGTCTCCAACAGTTTAAACAGCAGGGCTATACCATTGCGCTGGACGACTTTAAATACCATAAATCACTCCAGCCCCTGGTTGACCTCGCAGACATCATCAAAATCGATGTTTTAGACCTGACCCGGGATGAACTGATTGCTCATGCCGCCATGCTGCAGAATGATCACCTCAAGCTGTTAGCGGAAAAAGTCGAAAGCCAGGAAATGTACGACTTCTGCAAGTCGCTGGGCTTCAGCTTTTTTCAGGGTTATTTCCTGAGCCGCCCGAAAGCTGTTAAGGGTCGAAAAGTACCCGCAGACAAACTGGTCGTCATGCGGCTTCTGAGCGATCTGCAGACACCTGACATCACGCCACAGGAACTGAACGAAACCATTTCCAAGGATGCAGCACTGAGCTTCAAACTGCTTCGCATGGTCAACTCTGCCGCTTACCGGCGGCCTAATAAGATTGAATCCCTGTACCGAGCCATCCTGTTGATTGGCTTAAAGGATATTAAACACTGGGCAAGCCTGCTGGCACTATCCAGCCTGAATGACAAACCCCACGCGTTGGCCGAGCTAACCATGACGCGCGCTAAAATGTGTGAATTGATTGGTACCTATATTCATTCCGGACAAAGCGACCTCTTCTACACGGTGGGTATGTTTTCCATGCTTGATGCCTACTTCGATACGCCTCTGGAAGCATTACTCGAATCCATGTCATTCACCGATGAAATCAACGACGCCCTGCTTAAGCACGAAGGCGTACTCGGTTTTGTGTTAAAAACCGCCATTGCCTATGAAAACGGCAACTGGGGCGAAATTGACTGGCAGGGCCTGTCCCGCTACGGCCTTAGCATTGCCGACATCAAGGAAGCCTACCTGGAGAGCCTGCAGTGGTACGAAGAGCGTGGTCAGAACGTTCTTTCGGAAGGTTTCGGAAAACCGAATGAATAAGGCTCTCACGGATATTGGCGTCAACCTCACCAGCCATTGTTTCAAATCGCACGAACAGGAAGTGATCGCGCGCGCGCGGAATGCTGGCGTTGATCGGTTTGTCTTGATTGGCAGCGATATCCCGGATAGTCGGGATGCCATTAATCTCGCCAAAGAAAATACCGGCTGTTATGCCACAGCCGGTATTCATCCTCATCAGGCTAAGACCTTCAACAACAAAAGCCTCGATGAAATCCGCCAGCTGGCGCAGCAGCCGGAGGTAAAGGCGATCGGGGAAACAGGCCTCGACTTTAACCGTAATTACTCGCCCCAGGAGCAGCAACTCACTTGCTTTGAAGCGCAGCTGCAACTAGCGGGTGAATTACAGTTACCCGTGTACCTGCATCAACGGGATGCCCACCAGCCCTTTTACGAGCGCATCAAAGCCCTGAGAAGCCATCTCTGTAACGCCGTCATTCACTGCTTTACCGGCGATCAAAAGGAGCTGGAAGCTTATCTGGAACTGGATATGCACATTGGTATTACCGGCTGGATTTGCGACGAACGTCGCGGGCTACACCTACGCGAGCTGATCCGGTTGATTCCTGCTGACCGATTGATGCTTGAGACCGATGCGCCCTATTTAATACCCAGGACATTAAAACCAAGGCCTAAATCAAGAAATAACGAGCCCTGCTACCTGCCGCATATCCTCAGCGTGGTCAGTGAGAGCCTGGGAAAGGAAGAGGCAGAAGTCGCCGCTCAAACCCGCACCAATGCAGCGCGCTTCTTTGGTATAAACTAAGTCCTGAAACTCAATTTATTGCGCTGCGTTTATCACCCGACGCTTGGCAGCGCAAACTGATCGAAAGGGGATTGTGTCAACAATAACACTGTCTCCTCCTCCGGCGCAGGAGCCCCGAAATAATAGCCCTGCATTTCTCCGCAACCTTGCGAACGTAAATACTCCATCTGGTGTTCAGTTTCCACACCTTCGGCAATCAGATTGAGTTTAAGCCCCCGCGCCATGGCAATGACGGCATCCACGATACAGGCATCGCCTCCGCCTTCCTGAATTTCATGGACGAAAGAACGATCAATTTTCAGGGTATGGATAGGCAGTTTTTGCAAATAGCTCAGGGACGAATAGCCCGTACCAAAATCGTCAATCGCAATTTGCACGCCCAGCTCATTCAACTGAATCAGCTTCTTAATTGCGTTTTCCATGTCCTGCATGATCAGGTTTTCGGTGATTTCCATCTCCAGATCATGACCGCTAAGCCGATTCTGGTACATCACCTCTTTAATCAACTCAACGCAGCTTTTGTGCTCAATTTGCATGGCTGACAGATTAATGGCCATGCGAACATCCATAATGCCTGCGTCACGCCAGGAGCGCAGCACCCGGCAGGCCTTACGGATGACCCATTCCCCCAAAGGCAGAATCAAGCCGGTATCCTCGGCGACGGCAATAAAATCGGTTGGTGCAATCATGCCCAGGGTAGGATGATGCCAGCGCACCAACGCTTCCACGGCGACGACCTGTCCGGTCACCACGTCCACCTGAGGCTGGAAATGCAGCTCAAACTGATCCTGTTCAAGCCCTTTGCGCATATCCCGCTCCAGGGACAGGCGCTGCATTGACGCCTCATTCATTTCCCGGGAGAAAAACTGGTAGTCGTTTTTACCCCGCCCTTTAATGTGGTACATGGCAATATCGGCGTTTTTTACCAACGCCTCCATCGTGGCGCCGTCATGAGGATACATGGCAATGCCAACACTGATCGTCACATAAATATCATTCCCCTCGATAACGAAGGGTTCGCGCATCGTTTCAATAATTTTACGGGCAATCGCCGTCGCATCTTCCTGCCCGGTGATCTGCGGCAACAGCAGGGTAAATTCATCGCCGCCGAAACGTGCCAGCGTATCGCCCTCACGCAGGCAATCCTGAAGGCGTTGGCTGACCAGCTGGAGCAGTTCGTCGCCGTAAATGTGGCCAAGCGTATCGTTAACCAGCTTGAAACGATCCAAATCCAGAAACATGACCGCCATTTTCTGCCCTGATCGTTTGGCCTGCGCGATGGCAAGATTCAAACGATCCTTGAACAGCGCGCGATTTGGCAATCGTGTCAGTAAATCATGGTAAGCCTGGAAATTGATGGTCCGCTCGGCTTCCTTACGCTCTGAAATATCCCGGGCTACACCGTAAACACCAACGAACTGCTCTTCACCAATAGGCTGTTCAAAAAGCTCATTGCTCTCGAGCTCAATCGGGATTGTATTAATTTCAAAATACTTGGGTGGCCGGTCCTGGTCTTTGCATTTGAAACGCAGCTCCACATTTCTTGGCGTGGTGTCATGAATTTCACGCGCACTGAAAACATAGGCCGCCTGCTCAATATCCTCGATAAACACCAGGTCCCGATAATGGCGTCCAATCAAGTCATCGCGCTGAAAGCCCAGCAATAGCGTGATCCTGTCGTTAACATAAGTGAACCGGCCATCACGGTCGATCAAATAAACAATATCCGGGGAACTGTTAACCAGGTAACGGTGCAATCGCTCGGAACACACCAGTTTGTCATTGATCAGCCGGTTATCATTCGCCAAACGGCGGGCTTTCAATGCATTTTCAACGGTGTGGAGCAATTCGTCGGGAACATAGGGTTTACGAATGTAATCGTAGGCGCGGCGCCGAAGTACCTGGGACATGGTATCGAAGGAGGACTCACCACTGACCACAATAACCGTGGTATCGATCTTGTGCTCATCAATATAATCCATCACCTGGTGGCCGCTATAACCCGGCATTTTCAGATCCAGCAGCATCAAATCAACGTTGTGCTCGCTGAGTTGGTGTACAGCCTGCTGCCCCCCCAAAGCCGTGATCACCCGATAACCACTGATGGTCATCAGTTCCTGTAGGCTTTGCAGCATTCTCGGCTGGTCATCAACAACAAGGATTAATTCGTCGTGCTGTATCATTTTTTATAAATCCATCGCTTCTGTCACCGTCCGAGATAGCTGGCTGCTACTCCAAGATTCTGGGAATCAATATTTCAAAGCGCGTTCCGTTTCTGGCGCTACTTCTGCAGCTAATGGATCCATCCAAATTATCAACCAGGTTTTTGACAATGCTCAACCCCAACCCGGCATGATCACCCCCTTTGGTCGTCTGTACAGGGGTAAAAAGCCTCTCTTGAACCTGTTCAGAAATACCCGGGCCGTTATCGGCAATTACAATTTCCACATAATTGCGCCCATTAAAGTTCACCTGAGCCTGCGTTTCAACTGTGATTCGCCCTCCCGCACTTAACGCTTCGGAGGCATTTTTGATTAAATTGGTCAAAATTTGCTTCAAGGCATTACGATCGCAAATGATAGGCTGCATGGCCTCATCCAGATCAACTAACGCTTCAATACTCTGCGCCGTAAATAACGAAGACCGGAAAATCTTTAACAAATCGGTGATCAGCGTATTCACATCCAACAACGCTGCACCTGACAAAGTTGTCTTCTGTTCGGTGATTCCTGGCAAACGCAGCAGAATCTGGCCGGCCCGGTCCAACTCTTCCTTGATAATCTGCAACTCGTCCCTGGCGACATCCTGCTCATCAAGTTTGGCCGCCAGGATATGCACATAGTTTTTTACGATGCTGAGCGGGTTGTTAACCTCATGCACTATTTCCCGTGCCCTGGCATGGTAGAAAGCACTATCCTCTTCACCTTTCTCCAACTGCGCCTGAACCTGCTGACGCTGGAGCAAAATCGCATAGGCCGCCTCATTGGCAAACATACGCCAGAGTTGCGACTGACGTTCAAAGGCTTTGGCGACACGCATGTTCACACCTACAACCAATACGCCCAACGCCTGCTCATCCTGTATCAGGGGTAAACAGACAATTGCTTCGCCACCAACCAGTTTGGTCAGTTGCCTGTCCATGACATTCGGGGGTACAGCATCGCGATCATCCAATGAGTGAACAACCCGTTTTTGATTAAAGCAGCGCGTCAACACACTGCCTTCAGCCGAAAGTGCGATTTCAAAATCGGACACGTGGCTATCCGGTTCATCTGCGATTCGTCCCCTCAGTGAGGCTCCATCTTTACTAAGCTCGAAAAACAGGCTGCGTTGGCAGCCAAATAAAATCTTGAGGCTTTTTAGAATCGCTTCACGGACGGATTTTTCATCCGACGTTTGCGACAAGTCCTGGCGCACGCCATTAAGCAAGGCAATATCACGAACCTTACCGGCAAGCTCCACCTGTTTGACTTCGTCTTGCTCGGTCACCTGGCTGGAGGGTTCCTCATCCAGGCTTCCCAGGTC
Organism: Pseudomonadales bacterium; assembly: GCA_041395865.1. Taxonomy (GTDB): domain Bacteria; phylum Pseudomonadota; class Gammaproteobacteria; order Pseudomonadales; family IMCC2047; genus IMCC2047. The sequence continues at coordinate 61,325 of JAWKZQ010000006.1, read as the reverse complement.
TATTTCCATGGACCTGGCCATTTCGGCCACTTCCCTTTTACTCTCTGTTAAAAGATCACTGATCAATGCGTGGCTAAGATCGAAAACCCGTTCCGCGGCCTGTACGGACTCATCTTCAACACTGCCATTACACAGACAGAGACGACAGGCAACCGCAAGAATTTTGACGAGGTGATGCGCGCCATTTAACGCTTCGACTGGCTCGTTTTGATACAGCACAGCATCTGCCATGAACGGATCAACATGCCAGCTATCAACTATCCAGGAACCGGCCTGGAAACGGCTGCCGCCAAAAGTCTCGGTTTCAAGCTCGATAAGGCGCTGTTCGTTTTCAGCCTCTTCGATCAGGGCCCCATATTGCTGCGGGAAATTATTTGAGAAAACCAACGCACCGATATTATGAATAAGGCCAGCCAGGTAAGCCTCATCCTCGAACGCATACCCCGTCAGCTTCGCCAGTTTTTTTGCCAACTGCGCACAGGTTAAGGAATCCCGCCAGAAGGCTTTTTGCCGACGCGCACTCGCACCGTCAAAGTGCGAAAAAAATTGCTGAACGGAAGCCGTGATTGCAATTGTTTTAATGGTTTGCAGCCCCAGCATTACCAACACCCGCTCAAAGGTCAGGGACTTTCCCTGACCGCCGTAGTAAGCCGAATTGGCGGCAGCGACAATGCGCGCGCTGAGTGCAGCATCTTTTTTGACCACATCGGCCAACTTATCAAAGGACACAACCTCGGCGTGAGTCGCATCCAGGAAAATCAGAAGGACTTGAGGCAGGGTAGGTAGTTTATTGATGTCAATGTCCGAAAACACGTCATCAAGAGATTGAGGCATCATATATTTTGTTATTGTTTTATCTCTACAGCCACAGCATATGCGGCAGTTAAACACTTTGGTAACTATAGCCGCCATCAGGTTAAAGTCAAAAGTCTGGCCGCCCGAATGCACCTAAATAAATTATGGTGCTAGAATAATTCCTACAGGATCCGCAAATCAGCAACAGTAAAGAACAGGTATGGCCAATAGCGAAACGGATAATAACAGCGAATCGGGTGTGCAGCATTCAGCACTGACTGTTGCTGTTACTAGTGGTAAAGGGGGTGTAGGAAAAACCAACCTGACCACCAACTTGGGTATCGCATTGGCAAAACAAGGGCTGCGCGTTTGCATTTTCGATGCCGACACCAGCCTTGCCAACATCAACATCCTGCTGGGCCTGACGCCTAAATACACCCTTGAGCAGTTTATCAACGGGGAAAAAACCATTGAGGAGATTCTGCTCGAAGGCCCGGAAGGCGTGCAAATTGTACCTTCGGCAAGCGGCATCGCAGAATTTTCACACCTCAGTGATTCACAGCAACAGCGTATCCTTGAAGCATTGCAGGCTTTGGAATCGCAATTTGATTACATCCTGATCGATACAGCAGCCGGCATCAGCGAAACCGTCATCAGCTTCCTTCAATCTGCCCAGTTTGCCGTCGTGGTGATTTCACCTGAACCCACTTCGCTGACAGACGCTTTCTCGTTGATCAAGGTGCTGCAACGCCGACATTACCAGCAGCCTGTTTATGCGCTGGTAAACATGGCCAATAACTACAAACACAGCATGGACGTGTTCAAACGTTTTGCCCATGCCATCAACAAGTATGTCCACCTCAAGGTTCGTTACCTGGGTTATATCCCCATGGACAGGGCAATGCGCAACGCCGTTGCCAGCCAGACACCGGTCATTATCAGCGAACCCCAATCGCCCGCCGCCCGCTGTATTACCCTGCTCACCCAGATTTTGATCAAACACTTCAAAGCAGAGGAAACGCCACAGGGCAGCATTAGCCAATTTTGGCGCAGACGCAGCCAGTCTCCTATCGCCTCAACCAGTGCACCCGGCGTCGAAGATGCCGATAGTGAAGCCACTGTTACCCTGGAAACCTCAGACGTTATCAGCAGCCGACAGGAAAAAGAAACGTCCCGCATCCTCGCACTGACAAAAGACGCCCTTAGCAACCAGGAGTTCAGCCAACAACAAAGCGAAGAACTGCTGGCGGCCCTTATCGAAAATTACTTGCTGCAATTCGGCACCTTGCCGCAACAGGCCATTGACCTGCTGGAACAGGCGCAGGATCAGCTACCGCCGGAGCTTCGCTCGCAGGTAGCGGTTCAATTACCCCCGGCCAATGACGAAGATGTCGCAACCGAGCACCAGAGCCTTTGCGCTTCACCCGAAGTGACGTCAGAAAGGACGCCTGAGCAGCAGCCCTTGACCATTCAGGACCAGATTGGCAGCCTGGTAAAGGATGCCGAACGCACCAAACGCCAGCTAACAGATTTGGCTGAATTTCTTAAGGGTCAATACCGCTCGCTCTACAACACCGACATTGCCGTGGTCCCAACCAAAACAAGATCCACGCGTACGACGAGTCAAGACGAAGAAAACAACAGAGCCGCCGCCCAGGATCGCGCCGGGCTTGTGCAGAGTATTCGGTACGCCGCGGCACTGGATGCCGAGCTCGATTATTAAACAGGCCTTAGCCAGACAGACCTTACGGCTGGCAACCCTTTATATCCAGCATTTGTTTTTCAAAAGACTGAAACGCTTTGTGGCGGCTATAAAAATCGATCAGCGCCTGGCAAAACAACGCGGCCCTGCCCGTCAGCCCCAGCGAGAGATAACGCCCAACCTGCGCCCTAACCTGCTCTGTAAAAAGGCCGGTATCTTCACCGCGGCCATTTAAGTTATCGGCACTGACCCGAAATTTCACTCCGGCAGCCGCAGAAAATATCCATTCCAACGCCTGCGGTACAACTTCAACCGCCTCAAACGCACGTTGTTGTTCCGGACTACGGCCATCAGGCTCATACCAGTAACCGTAATCGACCAACTGCCGACGTGCTTCGCCGGCAACACACCAGTGGCTGATTTCATGCAATGCGCTGGCGTAGTAATCCCGGGTAAAAACAATACGGTGGCACACGTCTGCCCCATCAGCAGGCAAATAAATCGGCTCTTCGCCATCGCCTTGCAGCACCGTGCAAAAAGACGCTTTGAAAAGGCGATTGAAAAGCGTTACCAAATCCTTCGCGTGATGCATTTACTCCTCTACCACTACTACGCCGGTTGTGCCGCTAATTGCTGCCCTTCGGGCATTCAAGAACATTCAACCGGCAAAACTGTCTTATACTAATAACAAAGCCACCCGGGTGGATTGCCTATGACTGGAAAATCCCGTGTCCGAAAAGCGCCTGTGATTGACCTCTTTACCGGCCGCGTCCTGCAGTCAGGCGAGGATAAACGTATTGTTCGCCTCTCACCTGAGTTTGATAGCCTCTGCATGCTCTACTGCAACGACGCCAATCCCGGTAAGCTCTTTAAGTTGAAAATCATTGCCTGGGGCCTGCAACGTGACGGCGAGGTTGTCGGTCTGGTTCCATGGCTCAACAGCATTACACCCTGCCCGACGCTCAGAGACCCGCTTAATGGTCACTGGGAGGGCTACCTAAGCCCACATAATGGCCATGTCTTTTATGATGCCCCCGCCTACAAACGTTCCGAACTGGAAGCCGCCTATGAACTCTATGGCGCCAGCACGGAAAAAACCCAAAACGAAATCATCCAGGAAATACCGGACACCATAGGAACCCATGCTGTTTTTGCCGACAAAACCGGCAGCGCCTTTGAAGTCACCGAAGTATTAAGCTGGCAACTGCACCCCGATGGACAGATTATCGGGATGCTGATAAACCCCGACAAAGTACAGCAAACCCCCGTTTTAACCGGCGATAAAGCCCTTTATCCGGTTAACGAAAGCCCCTACTTCCGCTATTTCTTCCAGTACGGGATTGCCAACAAGATCAAAACCAATGATCCGGAGGCGATTCGAGCAATGTCGGCTTTGATTCGGCTGTAGCCTAGCCCTATCAACCTTTCTGGATAAGGTAGTAAAAACGGTCATCCTGCTGTTGATTCTCGATCAACTGATGCCCCAGAAATTGACAAAACTTCGGAATATCCCTTTCGGTTGACGGATCTGTCGCTACCACTTCCAAGAGGTCCCCCGAGGCCATTTCCCGCACCTTATTATGCAGCATCATTACAGGTTCGGGGCAAAACAGCCCTGTGGCATCCATGAAATGATCTGCTCGAAGTTCAAAAACACGCATAACTACAATTTTAACCCACTAGGGAGAATACGAGGCCGCATTCTACCAGCAAACACTTGTAACCTCTACGCCTGCTCCAGACGCGCCATGAATTCGACAACAGCCGCGACAGCATCGGTGATATTCCGCTCGTAAGAGATACCGGATCTGACACGCGGTTTGAAGTCATGATCTCCATCCCCCAACCAGACGACATTAAAGCCATCAGGAAGTCCGTAGCCCTCCACTTCACCGCGATTGCCCAGCGCATCCCTTTCTCCCTGTATAATCAGCGTTGGCACGCAGATTTCAGCGAAGTGTTCCGTTCGCAGCCGCTCCGGCTTGCCCGGCGGATGAAATGGATAACCCAAACACACCAGCCCCCTAAGCGGATACCGGGTTGCAATCAGGCTGGCCATTCGCCCTCCCATGGATTTACCGCCGATAACCAGTCGCTGCGGCCCGCCAAGTTCCTCAATCACCTTTTCCCAGCTTTCCAATAAAACTGCCTGGCGGTCGGGAGGCCTTTTTTTACCCGTATTACGCCGTGCTTCCATATAGGGAAACTCAAACCGTACAACCCTGATTCCTTGCTCCGCAACGCCTCCGGCCACCCGATTCATAAATTCACTGTCCATTGGCGCACCGGCTCCATGAGCAAGCACCAGCACACCCTTACCACTATCACCGTCAGTTATGTAGTTCATCACTCGTATTGTTTTAACCGCCCAAAGTTTTCAGGTAGAATGTCCGCCGTTTTGACTTAAATCAAGCTGCGACATTTTGTCGCACGTATGATGCGCATACGTCGTACCAATGGTGCGTCGCGCATTAATATCCACCTCATCTCTTTGTCTATATACAGGGAAATTAATGAGTACCACAACAGAGCATCCAAACTATGATTACGGCGTAGTCCGTAAGTTCGCCATTATGACAGTTGTCTGGGGTATCGTTGGTATGACGGTTGGCGTTTTTGTTGCCTCCCAACTGGCCTTCCCAAATGTCATGTATACCAACCTGGAGTGGCTGTCCTTCGGTCGTCTGCGCCCACTGCACACCAATGCCGTTATTTTTGCGTTCGGCGGCTGCGCACTGTTCGCCACCTCCTATTACGTTGTGCAGCGCACCTGTCAAACACGACTGTTCGCGCCTGGGCTGGCCAAGTTCACCTTCTGGGGTTGGCAACTTGTCATTATTCTCGCAGTTATCACACTGCCGATGGGCTACACCAGCTCCAAGGAATACGCCGAGCTGGAATGGCCAATTGACCTGTTGATCGCGATAGTGTGGGTTTCCTACGCAATTGTGTTCTTTGGCACAATCACGAAACGGAAAGCCAAGCACATCTACGTAGCGAACTGGTTTTTTGGCGGCTTCATCCTGACGGTTGCTGTTCTGCACATCGTTAACAGCATGGCAATCCCTGTAACGCTGACCAAATCCTACTCCATGTATGCCGGTGCAGCTGATGCAATGGTCCAGTGGTGGTATGGCCACAATGCGGTAGGCTTCTTCCTGACTGCAGGCTTCCTGGGCATGATGTACTACTTCGTACCCAAGCAAGCTGAACGCCCTGTTTACTCTTACCGTCTGTCTATCGTTCACTTCTGGGCGCTGATCTGTACTTACATCTGGGCAGGCCCACACCACCTGCACTACACAGCGCTGCCAAACTGGACTCAATCTCTGGGCATGATCATGTCCCTGATTCTGCTGGCTCCTTCCTGGGGCGGCATGATCAACGGCATCATGACCCTGTCAGGCGCCTGGGAAAAACTGCGTACTGACCCAATCCTGAAGTTCCTGGTGGTTTCCCTGTCCTTCTACGGTATGTCTACCTTCGAAGGCCCGATGATGGCGATCAAGACTGTAAACGCCCTGTCTCACTACACTGACTGGACCATCGGTCACGTGCACTCTGGCGCACTGGGCTGGGTAGCCATGGTTTCCATCGGCTCTATCTACCACCTGATCCCTGTCATGTTCGGCCGCAAAAGCGGTGAGATGTACAGCCAAGGCCTGATCAACGTGCACTTCTGGCTGGCTACCATCGGTACCGTTCTGTACATCGCTGCCATGTGGGTGAACGGCATCATGCAGGGCCTGATGTGGCGTGCATTCAACAACGACGGCACATTAACCTACAGCTTCGTGGAATCGGTTGATGCCAGCTACCCGGGCCACATGATCCGCGTCATCGGTGGCGCCATCTTCCTGTCCGGTATGCTGGTAATGGCTTACAACGTTTACAAGACCGCCAAAGCACCACGACCTGCCGCTGCAACCGGCACCGAAGCCGTAGCCTAAGGATTAGTTACCATGAATCATGAAATTGTAGAAAAAAACCTTGGCCTGATGGCCGTCCTGATGGTCATTGTGATCAGCCTTGGCGGCCTGGCTGAAATCGTCCCTTTGTTTTTCATTAAACAAACCACTGAGCCCGTAGAAGGCCTCAAGCCACTGAACGCGCTTCAACTGGAAGGTCGCGACATTTACATCCGTGAGGGTTGTAATGTTTGCCACAGCCAGATGATCCGCCCATTCCGGGCTGAAACCGAGCGTTACGGCCACTACTCAGTCGCCGGCGAAAGTGTTTACGACCACCCCTTCCTGTGGGGTTCCAAGCGTACCGGTCCTGACCTGGCTCGTGTTGGCGGTCGCTACAGTGACGAATGGCACCGCGCTCACCTGTACAACCCGCGTGACGTAGTGCCTGAATCAAACATGCCGAAATTCCCATGGCTGTTCGAGAAAAAACTGAGCGGTAACGACACTGCCAAGAAGATGGAAGCCCTTCGCACTGTTGGTGTTCCATTTACCGATGAAGCCATTGCCGGCGCTAAGGATGCAGTGAAAGGTAAAACTGAAATTGAAGCGCTGGTTGCTTACCTGCAGCAACTTGGCACCGTCATTCAGACCAAACGTTAAGAGCGGTTAAATATAATGGACGCAACAGACCTTCGCGGTATTACAACACTACTCGTCATGATCACTTTCCTTGGGGTTTGCTACTGGGCATACAGCTCAAAAAGAAAGAAACGTTTTGATGAGGCCGCGCAGCTACCTTTTGCCGACGAAGACACAAATAATAAATCCGATCAGGAGAAATCCAACCATGAGTAGTTTCTGGAGCGCATGGATTACAATCATTACCTTAGGCACAATTGCGTTTTGTACCTGGCTTCTTTTTGGCAACCGCAAAGGTATGAAAAACGCCGGCGAAGATGTATCCACTACCGGCCATGCCTATGACGGCATTGAAGAGTACGACAACCCACTGCCACGCTGGTGGTTCCAGGGTTTTGTCATCACAATCGTTTTTGCGCTTGTTTACCTGGTGCTGTACCCCGGCCTAGGCACCTTCAAGGGCGTGCTGGGCTGGACACAGGAAGGCGCCTGGGAAGAGGAAGTACAGGAAGCCGAAGAGAAGTTTGCTTCTCTGTACGCCGGTTATGCGGCTCAGCCGATTGAAGAACTGGCTAAAAACAAGGACGCCCTGCAATCCGGCCAACGCATCTTCGCCAGCTACTGTTCCGTTTGTCACGGTTCCGCGGCAACCGGTGCTTACGGCTTCCCTAACCTGACCGATAACGACTGGCTATGGGGCGGCGCAGGCGAACGCATCAAAGAAACCATCATGAATGGTCGCAGCGGCGCAATGCCTGCCTGGCTGCCAATCATCGGCGAAGACAACGTTAAAGCGGTTGCCGAGCATGTTGCCAGCCTGAGCGGACGTGAAGTCGATACAGCGTTGGCTGCAAACGGCGAGCAAGTGTTCACCACTTACTGTGCGGCCTGTCACGGCACCGAAGGCAAGGGCAACCAAGCGCTGGGCGCGCCTAACCTGTCCGACAACGTTTGGCTGTACGGTGGCTCCATCGAGCAAATTCGTCACTCCATCCGTAACGGTCGTGTTGGCAACATGCCAGCCCACAAGGACTTCCTGGGCAACGATAAAGCCCACTTGGTAGCGGCCTACGTTTATAGCTTGTCTAACAAAGAATAATTAGTTGTTATTCAAACTACCGACTCACCGAGCATCCGCTCGGTGAGTCACCCTTCTCTCCCCTTCGCACCCCAGCAAGTCGTTTAAAGCCTCCTCCTTTCGCCAGCCGGCGCCAACTTTATTTGAAAAACGGTTTCTTGCTCTCGTAGCACTTGGCAATAAAGTCGATAAAAACCCGCGTTTTTTCCGGCAAATATTTACTGTAGGGATACACAATATAGACGGGCAGCTCTTTAGAGGAATACTCACCGAGCACCTCAACCAGTCTGCCACACTGCAGATCTTCGTAAACCAGCAATTTAGGGGTATAAATTACGCCGTAGCCCGTTACAGCGGCATTTCTCAGCGCTTTTTGGTTATTTGAGGTAATGCATCCGGAGACCTTCAGCCCATACTCACGCCCGCGCTCCTTGAAAAGCCAAACATTACTGCCGGTTTCCATATAGGTGTAGGTCAGGCAATTATGATTGATGAGGTCCTGAGGTTTTTTAGGGGCGCCATACTTCTCAAGATAGTCAGGGCTGGCGCTCACCACCCATTTCGATTGCAACAGCAGCCTGGCGATCAAGGTCGAGTCAGCGAGGCTCGCGGTGCGTATTGCCAAATCGACACCCTCAGCCACCAGGTCAACCATGTGGTCTTCCAACCTGAGCTCGATATTTACTTTGGGATAGAGCTGACAAAATTCAGTCACGATATCCGTAATCAGGTGTTCCCCTGAAATGGTGGGCACAGTCAGGGACAGCGTGCCGGCAGGTTCACTGCTCACCTCCGTGACCGCCTTAACCGCACTTTCAATGCTTTGCTCAACATCGTTGGCATGCTGATACAGCAAACGACCAGCCTCGGTAAGCTGCAGGCGCCGAGTCGTCCTGAACAGCAGCTGTACCCCCAAATGCTCTTCGAGCTGGGCGATGTGTTTACTCACAACCGAGTTGGTTAATCCAACGCGCGTTGCCGCCTGACTGAACGAGCCCGCCTCAACCACCTTGTGGAACAATAGAATGCGATCCGCAATATTCAACTTGACGCCCCCGAGAAAACTTATTTTATAAATTATGGAAACAATTATATTCTTTGCGTCCATATATCAAACAATCTTTTTTGCATAAAGTACACCGCTCACCAATCTGGAAGAGCAGTCACAAACCAAAATGATCCATACCATCACCAACACGCTGGCGGGGTTGCTGTACCTCATTCTTTTTTATTGCCTCGGGCAGTGGACCCAGAGTGCAACCCAGCTCCCTGTACCCGGCTCCATCCTGGGTATGCTCTACCTGTTTATCTACCTGTCCTGGCGAGGGCAGGTATCCCATAGAATCCTCTCCGGCAGCAACCTCCTGATCGATTACCTTTCGCTGATCCTGATTCCCGGTTGCGTGGGCATTATGACCTGTTTCCAGTTGATGGCCCGGGACGCATGGGTGATTCTCCTGACCCTGGCGATCACCCTCCCCTTTTCGTTCTGCCTGGCCGCCTGGCTGCTTGGCAGACTGACCGGTACGCTACAACCGGAAAGCATAACGCCTGAAGTCGGTAATCGCTGATGCCCAGCCCCCTGTTATCATTGTCAGACGCAAAACCCGCGTTGCTTCTGCTAACCGCGGGTGTCTTTGTTTTATCAAACCTGATCAACAAAAAACTGCCTTGCAACGGCTTATCGCACCCTCTTACCGTCAGCGTACTCCTGGTTATCGCAGTCTTATTGGTATCGGGAATCCCTTACCAGGATTACGCAAGCGCCAATCAACCGCTGGATTGGTTAATTGGACCGGCAGTGGTATCGCTGGCCGTTCCTCTTTATCGGAACCTGCCGATAATAAAGCCCTGGATCGGCGCAATTCTCCTTACCGTTGTATGCTGCCTTATTGCCAACCTGGTACTGATCTGGGCCATCACGACCTGCATGGACGCAACCGACAGCTCACGTATTGCATTATCAACCAAGTCGGTAACCACCCCGATTGCCCTGAGCGTTAACAGCCTGCTGAAGGGTAACCCAGCGCTAGCCGCCGCATTGGTTATGGTCACAGGGATCAGTGGTGCTCTTATAGGCCCGCCACTCTTAAAAAAACTGAAAATCAATGACCCCAGGATCAAAGGCGTTGCACTGGGTTTTACATCACATGCCATTGGCACACAACGAGCCTTCCAGGCGGGTCCTGTGTGCGGTGCGATTGCAGTTATGACCATGATACTGACAGCCATCATCGTCAGCCTGATTGTTCCGGTAATTGGGCCTTTTCTGGCCAGTTAAGGTATCATTCTTGATCTATGCCAAGTGGATCAAAGTCCGGCCTTGCGGTCACTTTTGATTGCCCCTAGAATTCAGCCAGCCAATTGAGTTCTGCGAGCCAAAACGGGCTTGATAAGCATTTGATAGGTCAAGGACTTAGCGCATACCTTAAGTGAGATTACGGAGTACAAATTCAGCACGAAAAAATAATAACAATTGCGTCATTTTTGGAAACAATGAAATTCTTTTTTTCCAATTTATGATTAAAGGCTTTCAACGTAAAGTACGCCCGCAACTGCAAAACCAAGCCGCCAAGGCTCATGGTACGCCAGCCCTACTGAAGGCATGGAGTGGCGTAAAACAATACATCTTCGGTGAATAGGCATACGAGGCAAAATATCAATGAACGATAAAATCCCCCTTCAGGACGTTGACCAAACAGACAGTGCCGTCAAGCACGCTGAAACCGAAGAATTTAACCTTTACGAAAAGCGCGAAAAAATCTACACCCGCAAAATATCCGGTTTCTACCAGAAGGTACGCCTCTACACGGGCTGGCCTCTGCTACTGGGTTATTTCCTGCTGCCCTGGATCAACTGGGATGGCCGCCAATCCGTATTTTTCGATTTACCCAACCGTCAGTTCCACATTGTTGAACTGACCTTCTGGCCCAAGGATTTTATCCTGCTGGCAGCCACCTTGATTATTTCTGCCTTTGCCCTGTTCTTCGTCACAACCTGGCTGGGCCGCGTATGGTGTGGCTACACCTGTCCACAGACCGTCTGGACCAGTATTTTCATGTGGGCAGAACAGGTGGCCGAAGGCAGCCGTAACCAGCGGATAAAAATGGACAAATCCCCCTGGTCGGTTAACAAAATCCTGCGCAAAACCCTGAAGCATAGCATGTGGCTGGGCTTTGCATTGCTAACCGGCCTGACTTTCGTGGGTTACTTCAGCCCTATTCGCGAGCTGCTTCCCAACATGCTGACCTTTAACCTGGGGCCCTGGGAAGCTTTCTGGATTTTCTTCTTCACCTTCGCCACCTATGGTAACGCCGGCTGGTTGCGCGAGCAGGTTTGTAAATACATGTGCCCCTACGCACGTTTCCAGTCAGCCATGTTCGATCGGGATACCCTGATCGTTTCCTACGACCCGGAGCGTGGCGAGTCACGTGGCGCCCGCAAGAAAGAGGCTGATTATAAAGCCGAAGGCCTCGGTGACTGTATCGATTGCCAGATGTGCGTACAGGTTTGCCCGGTCGGCATTGATATTCGTGACGGCCTGCAATACGAGTGTATTAACTGCGCCCTCTGTATTGATGCCTGTAACGAGGTTATGGACAAAATGGAGTACCCGCGAGGCCTGATCCGGTACACCACCGAGAACAAACTTGAGCACAAAACCGAGCATAAATTACGTCCCAAACTGATCGGTTATGGCGCAGTCCTGGTCATTATGATTGGCGTGTTCGCTGCTACCATCCTGAACCGCGCCACCCTGGAACTGGATATCATCCGTGACCGCAGCACGCTCTATAACACAACGCTGGATGGCCTGATTGAAAACAGCTATACCCTCAAGGTGCTCAATAAGAGTCAAGAAAACCAAACCTATCTAATCAGCGTTTCAGGTATTGATGGTCTGGAATTAAAGGGAGACACACGCCTTGATGTGGCCTCAGGGGAGCTGATTGAGGTAACATTACGGGCTCAGATTGACCCGGTACACATGCCGCAAACCAATATGCCAATCGAATTCAAGGTTAACACCCTGGACGAAAGTGCCGAAGTGAGCGAAGAATCGCGCTTTATCGGCCCGGCAGTGCGGTAAATTGATGCGCAAAAGCCCGGTTGCCAAGGCCCGGTTTACCGGGCCTTCACCATTTAACCAATAGAGTAAGCTGTATTGAACACTCCCCAAACCCAACCCTGGTATCGACAATTCTGGCCCTGGTTTTTAATTGCCCTGCCAGCCACCGCGGTAATCGCCAGTTTCTATACGATTTATCTCGCCGTACAGAACCAGCCTAACCTGGTAGAAGAGAACTACTATCAGGAAGGACTTAGCATCAACGACAGGATCAGACAGGACCGGCATGCTTCTGAGTTAGGCATGCAGGCAAACCTGTTGTTTTCCGAGGAAACCGGTAAAGTAACCGTCTACCTGGCTGGCAAATATGACACGGTAGACAAATTGACACTGCTCATTTCCGCACCCGACGATGCCGCCCTGGATCGCACCTACGAACTGAAAGCCGTCAGCGACAGCCTCTTCATGAGCTCGCTTCAGGAACAGCCGAAGGGCCGCTTCTACATCACGCTGGAGCCGACCGACCGGGACTGGCGCCTGACCGGGGAAGGCGTGTTCCCCCGCCAGGACACACTGACACTGGCACACCGGGGATCAACCGATCCGGTCTCGAATGAGTAGACCTGAAAAACCCGTTACAGACTGTTATCACTGCGGCCTGCCTGTACCGGCCGGCGCCGATTACAGCGTCCAGATTGAAGGTATCGAACGCCCAATGTGCTGTCCCGGCTGCCAAGCGGTCGCCAGCACCATCATCGCTACGGGGCTGGATCAGTATTACCAGTATCGCACCGACCTGGCCGTCACACCCAAACCCCTGGAAGACGCGTTGCTGGACGAGCTGGCCCTGTATGACCGCCACGACATCCAAAACGACTTTGTTACCTACGATAAAGGCAACCCGAAACTTGCCGAAGCGGCATTCCTTGTCGAGGGCATTACCTGCGCAGCCTGTACCTGGCTGATAGAGCACCAGCTGAACCAGCTGGAAGGCGTCAAGCAGTGTAACGTCAACCTCAGTAACCACCAGCTCCGTGTCAGTTGGCTCAGCGACCAGATCAAGCTGAGCGAAATTCTGGGCGCCGTCTACAGCATTGGTTACAAGGCGCAACCGTACCAAAGTGCAGCCGAAGATAAGCTGCAAAAAACCGAAAACCGCAATTACATTCGCCGTCTCGGCGTGGCCGGTGCCGGTATGGCCCAAGTAATGATGTACGCCGCCGCGCTTTATGCCGGCGCCTTTGACTACATCAGCGGAGAGCACCGCGACTTCCTGCGCTGGATCAGCCTGCTCATCACCACGCCCGTGGTTTTCTACTCGGCCCGTCCTTTCTTCAGTGCCGCACTGCGCAACCTGCGCAATCGCCACCTGAGCATGGATGTTCCGGTATCGCTCGCGATTCTGGCGGCCTATTCCGCCAGTGTCGGTTCAACCCTACTGGGCGGCCGCGAAGTTTATTTCGACTCCGTCTGTATGTTTACGTTTTTCCTGCTGCTGGGCCGCTTTTTCGAGTTTCGCGCCCGTACCCGCATGGATCAAAGCAGTCACAGGCTATCGCGCTTACTTCCGGAAACCGCCACCCTGCTGGAAAGCGGCGGACAACGCCTGGTTGCCATACGCGACCTTAAGCCGGGCGACAGCATCCTGGTAAAAACAGCACAGATCATCCCCGCGGACGGCATTATTACCAGTGGCCACAGCAGTACCGACGAATCCCATTTAAACGGCGAGTTTATTCCCGTTGCCAAAGCGCCAGGAGACCAGGTCGTTGCCGGCAGCATCAACGTCGAACACCCGCTCACCATTGAAATAACCGAAGTAGGGCAAAACACCCGCTTATCCGGCATTTTACGGTTGCTGGACCAGGCCCGGGCCACCAAACCGCCCATCGCGCAACTGGCCGATAAAATTGCTCAATACTTTATCGCCATCGTACTGGTGCTTGCCACGACCGTTGCCACCGCCTGGACTTTTATCGCACCCGAACACGCCTTCTGGATTACCCTTTCCGTTCTGGTCGTCACCTGTCCCTGTGCGCTCTCGCTGGCCACGCCAACCGCACTGACTGCGGCCACGGCCAGCCTGCAACGCCTTGGCCTGTTGGTAAGCCGCGCCCATACCCTGGAGGGCCTGACCCAGATTAGCCACGTTATTTTCGATAAAACCGGCACACTCACCACCGGCCACCTTCGCATGCTGCAGGTGCAACCATTGGGAGATCACTCGCGCCACCAGTGTCACCAAGTCGCCAGTGCGCTGGAAGCTCATTCGGAACATCCGATTGCCGCAGCCTTTGAAGCCAGCTCATTGCAGGCGTTCGAGGTCAAGGTGCATCCTGGGCAAGGCATCGAAGGTATCGTTGAGGGAGAACACTATCGTCTGGGTCGCCCGGATTTTGCGATGGACCTGTGCGGGCTATCCCCCCATCAAGTCGCCAGCCCCGTCGATATCGATCACGCACAATGGCTCCTCTTAACCGGCAGCCAAGGCGCCATGGCCTGGTTCCAGCTGGACGACGAAGTCCGCGATGATGCGAAAGCCACCATCCAGCAACTTGAAACGCTTGGCCTGCAAGTTGAATTGCTGAGTGGCGATTATTCCAGCAATGTCGCTAATGTTGCCAACAACCTGGGGATTAAAAAATTCCAGGGCGGTGCCAGCCCCATGAATAAAATGACCTATATCCAGGCTCTGCAAAGCGATGGCGCCAAGGTACTGATGGTCGGCGACGGCATCAACGATATCCCGGTACTGGCCGCGGCCGATGTATCCATCGCCATGACCAGCGCCGCCGACCTGACCAAGGCAAACGCGGACGCCATTCTGCTATCCAGCCAGCTCTCGCACCTGGTCACCGCGATTCGCCACGCCCGTAAAACACGCAATGTCATTAAACAAAACCTGGCCTGGGCTTTCGGCTACAACCTGCTCGCGCTGCCAGCCGCAGCCCTGGGCTTTATTCCCCCCTACCTCGCCGCCTTGGGCATGTCAGCCAGCTCATTAATCGTGGTACTCAATGCATTAAGATTGAATAAACCCCTGACCAAAGTACAATCCAGCGATCTGTCGACAGTTCGGGAAGTAACCACCTGATGGAAGCCATTTACCTGTTAATTCCGATTGCCCTGATACTGGTAGTCGTTGGCGTCGCGATCTTTTTCTGGGCCGTAAAAAGCGATCAGTTTGAGGACCTTGAAGGCCCCGCCCACAGTATTCTGTTCGATGACAGCCCGGCACCCAAGAAGAAAAATTCGCCGCAGCAGGACCAAGCACCCAAATCCGGCGATGACGCCAAGGAAGATGCCTGACCATGCCTGAAAGCCTAACCCTGTCCGCTGCCTTTGTGATCGGCCTGTTCGGCAGCGCCCACTGCGTCGGCATGTGCGGCGGTATCATGGGCGCCCTGGCCTATGCCGTGCCGCCCGAAAAACGTGTCCCGGCAAAACTCCTGCCACTGCTGCTTTGCTACAACATAGGTCGCATTCTGAGCTACACCCTGGCTGGCGCCATTATCGGCGCCACCAGCTGGTTGCTCGCGGGCCAATTTCCATTATTGGGCACGATACTGCGTTTTCTGGCAGGTTTGATGCTGGTTGCCATGGGCCTGTACCTGGCCAACTGGTGGTCGGTATTGCGGCATCTGGAAACCGCTGGCAGTGTTTTATGGAAGCGTATCCAGCCAGCCCTGTCCGCACTAATGCCCGTTAAGTCGCCACTGCGCGCCCTGCTTGTCGGCACTTTATGGGGCTGGATTCCCTGTGGCCTGGTCTATAGCACCCTGACCTGGGCTGCAACAGCGGGGCAATGGCAGCAATCCGCGATGATTATGCTGTTCTTTGGTTTGGGAACCCTGCCGGCTGTGCTCGCCACCGGCATGTTGCTGGAAGGCATAAAAAAACTGTTACAAAACCGGGGGGTACGCAGCGCTGCCGGGGTTCTCATCATTGCCTTTGGTCTGTGGACAATGCCCATTCACAGCCTATCCGGCCACAGCAGCCACCAACAGCATCATTCGCATCAACCGGAAATGCAGCATCAGGATCACTCATTGCCGGAACACCATCAAGACCACGAAAGCCCCGACCAGCATATGCACGACGAAATGGATATGCCGGCTGGCGAACAGCCACCCCACTCCATGCAGATGATGGACTCAGACAACCGGCCACAATAACAGGCCTGTTAGCTTGTGTTATACCTGTCTGGCGCATAAAATTCGTTTAACTTATCAACTCTTTGATCCAAATCAGGGACCCCGTGGATAAATCTAAAGTTACCGCCATTAAGCACCAGTCATTCAGGGAAACAACCTGCCAAAGCTGTACGCTGCGTTCGTTATGCCTGCCCTTATCGCTCACCAGCAAGGACCTGGAACAGCTCGACTCCATTATTGCCCGTGGGCGCCCTTTCAAGAAAGGCGAAACCCTGTTCCGGCAAGGAGAGGCCTTCGGTTCCCTGTTTGCCCTGCGCAGTGGCTGCGTCAAGACCTACCTGGTGACTGACACAGGCGAAGAGCAGATCACAGGTTTTTATCTACCCGGCGAATTGATCGGTTTGAGCGGCATTGATACAGACACTTACCCGGTCAATGCAATTGCCATTGAAACGACCACGGTCTGTGAGATCCCCTACCCCAAGTTTGAAGAGTTGACCGACGAAATCCCTGAACTCAAGCGTCAGATCATTCACTCGATGAGTAAAACCATTCGTCAAGATATGCAGATGATGATGCTGTTGAGCCAGAAGGATGCCGAAGCGCGCGTCGCCAACTTCCTGCTGGATTTATCATCCCGAATCCAGCGCCGGGGCTATGCGGCCGACTTTATTTATCTTGGTATGTCGCGTAACGAAATTGCCAATTACCTAGGCCTGGCAGTCGAGACGGTCAGCCGTATTTTCTCCCGTCTGCAAAAGTCAGGTGCCATTGAAGTCAATGGTCGTGCCGTAGAAATCCGCAGCGAAGAGGCCCTTTCCACGGCCGCCGGTGGCTGTCTATTCGGCGACCCAAAGGGCAATAATAGCCCTGAAGCCCCTGCGGCAGCCAACTAGTCCTATTTGTCAGCCCAATCATAAAGACGGCCGCAAGTTGCGGCCGTCTTCACTTCAACGCAGTACTACTTAATAGCCACTTTCACCTTTCCTGCTTCCACCGCTTCAAGCTTGGGCACCGTTACCTGTAGCACGCCATCCTCGAAACTGGCATGCACGGCCTTTTCGTCAATATGATTTCCCAGTGGGATTTGTCTCATATAACGGCCGTAGGCGCGTTCCCGGCGAATTAACTCACCTTCCTTCTCCTCCTTGTGCTCGTCTTCCTGGGTTGCTGAAATCGTCAGCACACCGTTATGGACGGTAAGTTCAATATTGTCCTTTTTCATGCCCGGAAGATCGGCCTTGATCTCAAAAGCCGTTTCCATTTCCTTAACATCAATGCGTGGCATCTGGGTTCTTTCTCCGCCCTCGCGACGCATCGGGAAAAAGAACCCCTGCATCAGGTCACTGAAGTCATCATCAAACAGGCTGAAAGGTGAATGAACGCCTGATTTTTTTGGTAACAAGCTCATTATGACGCCTCCTTAATCGACGTGTGTTGAGTTACGATTCCTTAGACAAAGAGCCCCCCCTCGCGTTGCTATCCCCCGCATCAAAACCGCTTTGATTTGATCTAAATCAAAACCGCTAACCCTTTACTTTAAAAGCACTTTCCTGTAAAAAAACCACCCCGATCCAGCAACCGATACATGCCATGCCCGCCTCCCAATCCCAGCAAGAAAGCCGCTCGAAAACCGAGTTCAATAAACTGCAGAAACGCCTGCGCCGCCAAGTCGGCAATGCCATTGCCGATTACAACATGATCGAAGACGGCGATAAGGTGATGGTATGCCTGTCCGGGGGTAAAGACTCTTACACCCTGCTCGACATCCTTCGTAACCTGCAACAGCATGCCCCGGTAAAATTTGAAATTGTCGCCGTTAACCTGGACCAGAAGCAGCCCGGGTTTCCTGAAGAGGTGTTGCCCAATTACCTGGAGTCCATCGACCAGCCCTACTACATCCTGGAGAAGGACACCTACAGCATTGTGCGCGACAAAACGCCGGAAGGGAAAACCACCTGTGCCTTGTGCTCAAGGCTGCGTCGCGGCAGCCTGTACGGCTTTGCCAATGAAATCGGCGCCACCAAAGTCGCGCTGGGCCATCACCGGGACGACATCATGGAAACCCTGTTCCTGAACATGTTTTACGGTGGAAAGCTCAAGGCCATGCCTCCCAAGCTGTTGAGCGACGATAAGAAGAATGTACTGATTCGTCCGCTGGCCTATTGCAAGGAATCGGATATTCAGGCCTTTGCCGAACACAAACAGTTCCCCATTATCCCCTGTAACCTTTGCGGTTCGCAGGAAGGCCTGCAACGCCAGGTCATCAAGGAAATGCTGCAAAGCTGGAATAAACAACACCCGGGTCGCCTGGACGTTATTTTCAAAAGCATCCAAAACGTAGCGCCCTCGCAACTGGCCGACCGGGATCTCTTTGACTTCGCAAACCTGAAAGCGGAACCCGGCGACGCAGCCGAACAATTCGAACGCGTACAGGCAATCAACCTTTAAACCCAATTCCTCATATCCAGCTACGGAACCCAACATGGTGCTGCCTGTCCATTAGGGCAGCCCATTAACTTCAACCAAGGCCGGGAGGCCGTAAAAATAATGAAAAAATTTATCAGCTGGGTTCTGGTGCTTTATATCTGTTTCGTCTTTATTCAGTCCCTGTTCTTCAAATTCGCGGGCTCAATCGAGACCGTTATCATCTTCGAAACCATCAGTAACTGGATGAGCGGTAACTTCCTGTCTTTCCTCGCCCCTTTCTTTAAAAACTATGGCGGTTGGGCTGTTGGCGGAGCCGAGCTGCTGACCAGTGTTCTTTTATTAATTCCTGCAAGCAGAAGAATCGGCGCCATTCTCGCCCTGATTATTATGTCAGGCGCCATTTTCTTCCACCTGGCCACCCCGCTGGGTCTCGATCGCATCATTGATGAGGCCGGTAACACCGATGGCGGCGTACTCTTTTTCATGGCCTGCGGCGTATGGGTTTCAAGCCTGATTTTGATCCTGCTGCATCGCAAACCAAAATCCATTTACCGGTAAAGAACACGCAAATAAAAAGGGCCGCTCAATCAGCGGCCCTTTTTTGTCAGCGGCAAAGCAAAATCCTAGAAGCCCCAGCTGACGCCGAATACATATTGCGTATCCTCCTTCTCGTTACCAATGGCCGGGGATTTATCCCAGTCATAGTGCAGCCTCGCCTCGAGCGACAAACTGCCGTTAACCTGGTAAGCCAGGCCGGTATCCATTGAGAAAAGTTGGTCTTCGCTGTCGGCCAGGCTCGCCAGCCACTCCATTTCGTTAAAGAAACTAATGTCGTCATTCAGATCATGGGTCCAACGCGTAGCCGTTCGCAGCGCCGTGTAGTCGTTATCTCGGGTATCGTCGGTAAAGCTCTCGCTGACCCAGGACAGACCGCCCTCAACCTCAAATCGTGTGCGCGGCGTCTCAACCCAGCGATAACCGGTACCGCCACCCAATATCAGGCGTCTCTCGATATCCGCTGTGGTTTCCCGTTCCGCTTTACTATCGGCATATAAATAATGCTTGGGCGACCAGAAGTAATCATAGTGGGCACCGACGGATGTACGGCGTTTGCTGGTTGTCAGGTCGTCTGTATCCTCTTCTTCCCGGCGGTCCTCTTCATAGTGCAGACTCAGGATAATACGGTCTTTTTTCGTCTCCCGCGTTGATTTCACATTCAGGTCAATATCCTGGGCTTCGGTATTACCCGTTTCGATATTCAAGCCGGCGAACAGCTTGCCTTTCCACTCTACGGCTTTCTCCGGCGGCGGGTTCAGGGCAGAAATTCCGGCTAAGGCAATCGGTTCGCTGCTTCCTTCCGGCTGAATATAACCCGCCGGTGCAGCGCCAAGCACAGGTTTACTGACTGAGCCATTCTGCAAATGCAGTTCGATAGGCTGATCCGTTGAGAAACTGCTCACACTGCTCATCGGGATTTTCAACTCCCCCAGCAAGGGTGAATTGAAAATCAGCTTGCCTTCCTTCAGCGTAACGACATTGCCTTGCAGGCTATCGCCATTACTCAAAAACACCTGATCGGCCTGCGCCGTCTGCGCTATGGATAAAAAAAGACCGCAAAGGGCCGTTCGCTTTAACATGAAAGCTCCTCTAAAACTGTTTGGAATTTATTCACCGGCGAAAGCCGGTAACGGACCGGGAATCCAGACCGAATGCAACCGAATAATCAGTTACACAAAAAGGTCCTGCCAGTCGGCCAGGTCGGAAAGCTCCTCATCGTCCTTGAATTCGATACCACAAATGTAATCACTGCCATTGGGACGGCACCAGCGCACCGTACCCTTGAGCAAAAACTTGCCCGGGAGGCCTTTAATTTCAACCCACAACTCCAGCTCGGTCGCCTCCGGCAGGCTTTCCGACACAGTCAGGCTCAAGCCACTGGCGGAAACATCCTCCGTCGAACCGGAGATAATCAGCGACTCGGCATCGGGGTTAGCATCACAGGATAAAACTTTGATGAACAGGCGTTCTTCACGTGCCCCTCTCAAATCACCTCGGCGCTCAGACATATCCACGCTCCTTAATGGGTAGGTTGGATACCTTGAATGTGCTTAATATTGAACCCGCGCAACCCAGATGGCAAGCGGCTTGCGAGCAGTCTACCAATTCATGGCCTGTTTAATAAAGGGGATGGTCAGACGCCGGCCTGCCGACAACGAAGAGCGATCTAGAAAATCAAGGTTTTTCAACAGCGCCTCAAGACTTCGATCGCTGCGATTGAGAATATAATGTGCCGCTTCATCATTAAGCTCCAGTCCCTTGTCCGCGGCCCGATCCTTCAATAAGCGAACCTTGTTGGCATCATCCAGCCCAGACACCTTGAAGACGGCACAGGAAGCCAGGCGCGACTGTAAGTCGGCAAGTTGCAACCCGACACCTCGCGGGGGTTGCGTAGCAGCCACCAATAACGCACTTTGCTGCTCGAGCATCCGGTTGAACAGATGGAAAAGCGCCTCCTCCCAATCGCCGAGTCCGGCAATGGCCTGCAGGTGATCCAGGCAAACCAGCTCCATCGCATCAATCCCCTCCAGAATAGCCGGCTCAAAGTGGCAAAGCTCGTCCAGCGGCAGATAGATAGCGGTGCGCTGCAATTGACTGGCGCGGTGACAGGCCGCCTGTAACAGATGGCTACAACCGGAACCCTCAGCGCCCCAGAGATAGAGTAACGGCATATCAGGCGTGGTGAGCTGACTGTAGAGGGCCTCGACAACATCCTGGTTAGCCCCCGTCACAAAGTTTTCAAAAGTCAGGGTATCCTTGGGCCGAAAGCTGAGAGGAATCTGTGGGTGAAGATTATTCATGGCGTGCCGCTTTACTGGCTGTGATGGCTTTACGGCCCCAGGTAATAACGTAGTGCAAACCGCTCAGCAGGCTCACAACGAAGACCGCCCAAATTCCGCCCTCCAGCAACCACTCGGGCATATCGAAAATGGCCAGATTTACCAGGTTGACCAGTACCAGCGAGAACTGCAACAGCGTGCTGAGCTTGCCCAGGTAAGAGGGTAAAAAGTCATACTCGCCGAACATCAAGTGGTACACGGTCGCACCGCTAATAATAACCATGTCCCGGCAGATCACGATCAACGCGAGCCAGACGGGAAAAATGCCGATATAGGTCAACAGCAGGAACGCCACGATCAGCATTAACTTATCGGCGATCGGGTCGAGGATGGCCCCAAACCGGCTGGTCCAGTTGAAACGCCGGGCAAGATAGCCGTCCACGCCATCGGAAACACTGGCGATAGCAAACAACACCAGTGTCAGCCAAAATTCGTTATTGAGGATCGCCACCGCCACAGGCGCCACCAATAGGAGGCGCATCAGTGTGATCAGGTTAGGAATAATACTCAGGTCCAACGTTCTTACAAAGCTCCACGGTCACGCTTGGTTTCAGGGCCGCCAAATATAAGGCATCAGCATCAGGCCGTCTTCAAACTCGGTTACCGCATCCGGCAAGGGCTGAAGGTAGCGATCCAGGGCAATCAATTCCTTCAGGGTCTGCCAGTCTGACTCCGTCGTCAGCACCAGCGTCAATCGTTCACCCTCGACTCGAGTCACCGCCACATGACGGACAACGGCAAAGCCCTCCAAGTAGGAAATCAGGCTAGCGTAATCCGCCAGGGAGTCAACGCCCTCCACGCTCATTTTCAATTGCGAATCAGTTTGTCGGGAGGTATCGATGGCATAGTGGCTGGCAAACATTTTAGCAACACGATCAAAGGCACCGTTGACGACGGACTGCCTTTCCGCACCCGAGGTGGAGAAACTGACCGGCTGATCACCGAAAATCAGTAACCAACGCCCCTGCCATTGCCCGGCCGACTGGTAGACCCGTCCGCCCAGCACGGCTTCAGCACGATAACGCTGGGAAGCCGCTTCCAGGCGGTCGCGGAACAGCCCCCAGACATCCATGACAGAAATACTGCTTTCATCCTGCAGATCCATCAGAGGCAGCAGCAACGGCAAGCCCACGTCCTCAGCGGCCTGTCGCATTGCCTGCTGCCAGCGGGACTGATCGTCAGCACTGACAATAGCGCGATTGCCTGCATGTTCCTCAGCCAGCCAGACGGCCAGGTTAGGCCGATTGCTGCCCCAAATGGGTTGCTTCGCCTCACGCAACAGTCCATTAACCAGCGCCGAGTCAAACCGCAGGCGCAATCGTTGCGCGTCCTGGCGCGGCGCCTCGTCATCGACAAAATAGCTGAACTCCTGCAGATAGCGCTGTGGGTTCTGTAGTGCCGCCTGCACATTCGGATTAAGCAAGGCTTCACTCGAGCCGCTAATACGCTGGATAACCTGTTCCAGGCCGCGACGTGCCGCCTTGGTGCGATCCGAGACCTGTTGGCTGGCGACGGGCAAATTCACGTCATAAAGTCCCGCCACTTCAACCGCATGGGCAGCTGGCAGGCCGCTGAAAATCAACAGGGTAGCCAGCAGCACAGTTCGCCGACTCACTGCGAGGCAGCGTCGAATTTTCGCCAACAATATCAAAGCCCTGTTTCTCCTTAATCCGTAGAGAGTCGTCAATTTAAACGCCGTTATTGTAGGGGCGAACTCGCAAAATAACCAGTTGCCCCATCGGGAATGACTGAATCTTGGCGTTAATTCGGATACTATAGCGACCCAATTCCTATCAGATGATTCCTAAAAGGGTTTCGGAAAACAAGCTCATGAATCGAGAAAAACTCAAACTGGTAGTGCTGATTTCCGGTGGCGGCAGCAACCTGCTGGCACTGATTCGCGATAGCCAACGCGAAGACGCACCCTATGAAATCTGCGGAGTTATCAGCAACGATGCGACTGCCGGCGGCCTCCAGCATGCCGCGAATGCCGGCATCCCCAGCCAGGTTATCAACCACCAGGACTACGAAGGCCGCGAACAATTCGACCAGGCAATGATTCAAGCAATCGATAGCTGGCAACCCGACCTGGTCGTGCTGGCCGGTTTTATGCGCATCCTCACCGATGACTTTGTTAACCACTACCTGGATCGCATGATCAACATTCATCCCGCCCTGCTGCCGGCTTATCCCGGACTCAACACCCACCAGCGGGCGATCGATGCCGGTGAAACCTGGCACGGCGCCAGCGTGCACTATGTGATCCCCGAACTGGACGCAGGTCCTGTTATCATCCAGGCAAAGGTAAAGGTCATCGACGGTGAAACAGCCGCCCAACTGGCCGCCCGGGTCCTTAAAATGGAACACCGGATCTATCCTCAGGCTGTACGCTGGATCGCCGAAGGAAAAGTCCGCAGCCAGGGTACGCAGGCGTACCTGGATGGGGAACTATTACCCGTCCAGGGATATCAAATCAGCTCCGACTCATAACAGGTTAAACCGCTGTCATGCTACTGTTTTCATTCAAGCGCCTGCTCATCGCCGGCTGTTTTCTCTTCGTCAGCAGCGCCTTTGCCGGTGGATCTGCAACCACGCTCGCCAGCACCGGGCAAAATTTCATTAAGCCCTATCGAGCCGTCTACGATGCCAATTTCAATGTCATCCTGCCCTTTCAGGGCAAAGCCGTTCGCCAGTTAAAACAGCAGGAAAACGGCCACTGGCTACTCTCGCACACGATTGATTCGGGCGTACTGAGCCTGCAGGAAACCAGCCTGTTTGACTGGCAGGCTCAGCAACCCAAACCGCTGGCCTACCGTTATCAGCAAAACAGCATTGGCAAAAACAAAAATGAAGCGCTGGATTTCGACTGGCCAGCCCAACAGGTGCACCACCAAACCGACAAAGCGCCTGGCAGTTTCGCTATTCCGGACAATACGCTCGACAAACTGACCTACCAGCTAAAAATCCGCCAGGACCTCGCCAATAGCAAGGATGTCGGCGTCTACACGGTCGCCGACAAACGCAAGCTCAAAGAATACGGCTTTATCCTGCTGGGGTCGGAGCTACTGGATACCCCTGTCGGAAAACTGGAAACCGTCAAGCTGAAACGCGATCGTGGCCCAAACAGCGATCGTGAGACCATCCTGTGGCTGGCAAAAGAATGGGATTACCTGTTGGTCAAAATCCAGCAACGGGAAGACGGAAAAGACTACGAAGTGGTCATGGTCGAAGGAGACCTCAACGGCCAGCCCATTAAGGGAAGCTAGGCACAGGAAAGCGGCCCATGATAAAGACCCGCCTGACCGAAAAACTGGCCATCACGCACCCCATTATCTCGGCTCCTATGGCCTTCGCTGCAACCGGCCAACTAGCATCTGCCGTCACGGAAGCAGGCGGTCTGGGTATGATCGGCGGCGGCTATGGCGACCCGCAGTGGATTAGCGAACAGTTTGCGCAAACCGGAAACAGGCGGATTGGCTGCGGCCTGATCACCTGGCGTGCCGACCTGAATCCGGAGGTGCTCGACAGCACGTTAGCCCTCAAACCCGCCGCCCTGTTCCTATCTTTCGGCAACCCAAAGCCTCACGCCAAAAAAATCAAAGACCAGGGTATTCCGCTTATTTGTCAGGTCCAGACCCTGAAAGACGCACAAAACGCGCTGGATTGCGGCGCAGATATCATTGTCGCCCAGGGCTCGGAAGCAGGTGGTCATGGGGAAAAGCGCGCGACGCTCACATTAGTGCCTGAAGTCGCCGACCTGATTGCCAAACAGTACCCCGATGCCCTGCTGTGCGCAGCGGGCGGTATTGCCGATGGTCGCGGACTCGCCGCAGCCTTGATGCTCGGTGCCGATGGCGTCTTGATGGGCTCCAGGCTATGGGCCTCCCGGGAAGCGAACGTCTCGCAAAGCATGCACCAGGCCGCGCTGAACGCCACCGGTGACGAAACTCTGCGTACGCAGGTGATGGATGTAGTTCGCCACCTGCCCTGGCCTGAGCGCTACACCGCGCGGGTATTAAAAAACGATTTCACCAACCGCTGGCACCATGACCTGGACGGATTGCGCAACGCCTCTGCAACGGAAGCCCCACAGTGGGAACAGGCCTGGGCAGCCGGCGATGCAGAAAAGAGCAACACTTTTGTGGGTGAAGCCAGCGGCCTCATTTCAGCCATAGAAAGTGTCGATACCATCATTGACCGAACTGTTTCCCAAGCCAAGTCGCTGCTTAACCGGCAGTGGTGAGTTGCCATACCATAAAAAACGAATCCGCAGGTTAACCCGCGGATTCGACGATCAACAGAAAGGAAATCTACCGCAATACCTGAGGGTCCACGATAGACTTCCTGACCGGATTAGCTGCGATCATCCAGGTCAAAGCGATCCAGCTGCATCACCTTGACCCAGGCATCCACGAAGTCCTCAACAAATTTCGCTTTGCCGTCCTCGGAGGCATAAACCTCTGCCACAGCGCGCAGCTCCGAGTTGGAACCGAAGATCAGGTCCACCGAAGTGGCGCTCCATTTCTGCTTACCGCTGGCTCGGTCAACGCCGTTATATACCCCTTCGTTACCGGATTTGCTCCATTGGGTGCCCATATCCAGCAGGTTAACGAAAAAGTCGTTGGTCAGCGTGCCCGGCTGTTTGGTAAGCACACCGTGGTCGGAACCCCCGGTGTTCACATCCAGGACACGCATACCGCCAACCAGCACGGTCATTTCCGGCACCGTCAGGTTCAGTAAATCAGCCTTTTCGACCATCATTTTAGTCGGCGAAGCGTAAGCCTGATCGCTGTAGTAGTTCCGGAAGGCATCCGCATTCAGCTCCAGCACCTTAGCCGAATTGATATCGGTCATCTGCTGTGTGGCGTCGCCCCGGCCCGGTTCAAAAGGCACCTTGACCTGATAACCGGCATCGGCAGCGGCCTTCTCGATCGCGGCAGCACCGCCAAGCACGATCAGGTCAGCCATCGAAACCGGCTTGCCGAAGTCCTGCTGGACCGTTTCCAGCGCCTTCAGAACCCTGGCCAGCTCCTGCGGATCGTTAACAGCCCAATCCTTCTGCGGAGCCAGGCGAACGCGAGAACCGTTCGCACCACCACGCATGTCCGAACTACGGAAAGTCGATGCGGACGCCCAGGCTGTGCGCACCAATTCAGACACGCTCAAACCGGATTTCATGATTTTCTTCTTCAGGCTCTCGGCTTCGCTGTCCTGAAGCTGGTACTCGGCAGCGGGTACAGGTCCTGCCAGATAAAGATTTCGTCCGGCACTTCGCTACCCAGGTAACGGCTGCGCGGCCCCAGATCACGGTGGTCAGTTTAAACCAGGCTCTGGCGAAGGCATTATCAAACGCCTTGGGGTTCTTCAGGAATCGCTCGGCAATCACCCGGAAACCCGGGTCCATTTTCAATGCCAGGTCGGTGGTTAGCATGATGGGAGGATTGCGCTTGCCTTCGACATGCGCATCGGGAACGGCACTGTGCGCGTCCTTATCGGTAGGTACCCAAACGGTACCGCCGGAGGGCAGCTTTTTCTTTTCCCAATCGAAGGAGAACAGATTAGACAGGAAAAGGATCGACCAGGCCGTTGGCGTCTGCGTCCAGGCACCTTCCAAACCACTGGTCATGGTGTCCTCGGCATGACCCTTGCCGCAGCTGTTCTTCCAGCCAAGGCCCTGTTCTTCTAAACCGGCAGCGGCCGGCTCCGCACCCACGCAGTTAGGTTTGGCCGCGCCATGGACCTTACCAAGCGTGTGGCCGCCGGCAATCAGGGCAACAATCTCTTCGTCGTTCATGGCCATACGGTAGAAGGATTCTCGAATGTCATGCGCCGCGGAAACCGGATCGAGATTACCGCTAGGGCCTTCCGGGTTGACGTAAATCAGCCCCATTTGCAGCGCCGCCAGCGGTTTTTCCAACTCGCCATCCTTTCTGTAACGTTTATCGTTGCCCAGCATCACCGTTTCAGGGCCCCAGTAAACCAGGTCGGCCTCCCAGTCATCCGCGCGGCCACCGGCAAATCCCAGTGTTTCGAAGCCCATGGATTCCAGCGCCACGTTACCCGACAGAATCATCAAATCGGCCCAGGAGATATTGCGTCCGTATTTCTGTTTCACCGGCCACAGCAAACGGCGAGCCTTATCCAGGCTAGCGTTATCCGGCCAGCTGTTAAGTGGCTCGAAACGCTGCTGACCGCCGTCAGCACCGCCGCGACCGTCATGCACACGGTAAGTCCCGGCACTGTGCCAGGCCATGCGGATCATCAGGCCACCATAATGCCCCCAGTCCGCCGGCCACCAGTCCTGAGAAGTAGTCAACGTCTTTTCAATATCCGCTTTCAGCGCTTCGAGGTCGATGCTGTTAAATGCCTTGGCGTAATCGAAGTCATCGCCATAGGGGTTGGACCGTTCGTCATGGGCTCGCAGTTGTTCCAGGTTCAACTGATCGGGCCACCAGAATTGGTTTGGCTTGGCTTCACTCTGTGCAAACGCAGAATTAACCGCCGCATAGGGCGTGCATGCGATTGCCAGGGCAGCGACCAAAGGTTTCGCTCGTTTAAACATAAAGATTCCCTCCGCAGGTTTCGGGTGCATTTCAAATGTACTCACTCAAAGAAACACTCGCATCCGCTGCGTCCAATGCTGCCGGTTCTCACGACAACAAATTCATGCACAACAGCGAACGGATCATTCCCTTACTCGCAGTATCCGAGCCTGCTGACGACAACTAAAGCGCGTTTTTTCGATCACGTTGATAGCTTTTTTAGATCATGCCGCCCTTCCGCAGAAACATTGCACGACACAGCGTTACCCCACTCTGCTCGATGGTCATTGATACGCTGCCAAGGAAATGTTGCTGCGATATTAGAAAACCCCATACAACCACCTGATTTAATTGAAATTTACAGTGTTCTTTTTGTAAGGATTTTGGGTACTCGGGCAATAACTGAATATTGAAAACAGCAAAACGGACACGTAGGATATTGAACATCAACCGCTAAGGAGCAGCGTAACCCAGTGAATTTAAATGGATTCCCGCCTTTTCGCCCGAAACCGACTATAACCCATGATGGGACAAACGGGTCCTTATCCCGTTGTTAGCTCTATTGATTTTCCGAATTTTTAAATAGGATTGGGAGACACCATGAAAATATTAAATAAGTTTTTTGCTATGGCAAGTCTAATGTTTATAGCAAATACTGGGCATTCTGCTGACTACCTTATAACCGTATGCTCATTGCAGGCCAGTGATGATGGAAGAGCTTACCTCTCACCTTGCGGTGGGTGGACTAGCCAAAATAATTGTCCCGCGTCCGATTTCATCACCTGGTCCTTAGATACTAATGCAGGGAAAGCCATGTATAGTAGTGCTCTAGCCGCATTCTCAGCAGATTATGAAATCAAGGTCAGACTTAATGGCTCAAGCTGTGCCTTCTCATATGATGTTACTTCCATGATTAGAATTACGAAAAACTAGTCTCAAGAAAGCTAATACGTGGGCCTGGCGGGACTGCGTTCTGCTTTGCTTCACTTGCCCCGCACCCTAAGCGTTAGGCCATTAAATTTCCATTACAACTAAATTGACTTCATTAGTATTTAGGAGGAAAGAGTGAGACTCATTAAAGCAATTACCTTATTTTTTATATTGATTTTATCTACGAATATACAGGCGAGTACGGTTGACCACACATCGACCATCAAAGCGATAAAACAGGCCGAAAATGGGCAATGGGCATTGATTTTAGATACGGACCACAGCGCCTGTCCAAGTACTATCTCACCGGATAAATACTACTGGGTTGCTGTTGGTCAGCAGAGTGTTACATCTGACGCCAGCCAAAAGATGCTCTCAATTGCTTTAACCGCGGCTATGGGGCAAAAAACTATTGATTTAACTTTTAGCAGTTCTAGCACTCCATGTTGGGTTAAAACTCTCACTATAAACTTTTAGTAAATAGGGGCAGATCGAATATTTTTTGATCATCCAACTTTCGCATTAAAGAACCAACCAAGAATCCTCCACCATTGCTGACTTCTGGCACCCCTTTCCCCTTCTGCGCAGCCGAGCATTGCAGCTTTCAAATGGAAAAAGCCGAGTTCCGCAGCCCCATTTGAAAGTGAAACGCGCAGGGCAGTCGCGAAGCGACCCAGCAGGGGGCGGTTTTGGATTGTTAAGGCTTTTGGCCGCCCAAAAGCCTTAACTCGCCCATCAGGGGCGAAATAAAGTATTGAAAATATCCACTTACCCTAAAAATAAGCACAAAAAAAGCGCCACCGGAAAAACCCCGAGGCGCCTTCCTAATTCTAAGTAACCCAACAAGTTAGGTTTTGGGCAACGTTACTCCACGCTGCCCCTGGTACTTGCCACCGCGATCCTTGTAGCTGGTTTCGCACACTTCGTCGGACTCGAAGAACAACATCTGCGCTACCCCTTCGTTGGCGTAAATCTTCGCCGGCAGGGTTGTGGTGTTAGAGAATTCCAGTGTTACGTGCCCTTCCCATTCAGGCTCCAGCGGAGTGACGTTAACGATAATGCCACAACGCGCGTAAGTGGATTTACCCAGACACACCGTCAGCACATTACGGGGAATGCGGAAGTATTCAACCGTGCGCGCTAGCGCGAAGGAGTTGGGCGGGATGATACACACATCACTCTTCACATCGACAAAACTGTCTTCGTCGAAGTTTTTCGGGTCAACCGTGGCTGAGTGGATATTGGTAAAGACCTTGAATTCATTGGCGCAACGTACGTCATAGCCGTAACTGGACGTGCCGTAGGACACCAGACGGCTACCGTCCTCTGAATGGCGTACCTGACCCGATTCGAAAGGCTCGATCATGCCGTGCTGATCGACCATACGGCGGATCCATTTATCCGATTTAATGCTCATTGGTTGTTACCCGATTAGAAAAACTTAAAAGGCCGAATCCTGCCATAAACATGCCTTTTAAGCCAGCACTTGTGAGACTCCCTTCTACTTGTCGTATCCAACAGGCTCACAACTCCATTTACCATGTCGAAATATTTTACAAATCGGCATTTAAAAAATCACACGACACCTATCCTGCTGCCAGAAAAGGGAAAAACATTTCTGGCATACAACCTGCATTAAGGCCGACAGCATTAACTTTTTTATTACTTAAAATTATTAAGGCACGAGAATGAAATCAGAAAAAAAACTAAAAACTGCCCTCGCTCTTTCCGCTACCCTGCTGTCAGGAATTGCCAACGCAGCAGCGATTAAAATCAGCTCCTACGATATTACCGATACCCGCCTGTCCGGTACCGGTGGTTGGTCACACAACTACGACGGCTCAATCATAAACGTTGGCGGTGCCCTTAATGATTACACAGACGGCTCCGGCACCCTGAATGACGGCTCCGTCGGCACCAGCACCAGCAACACTCATCTTTTTTACGTCAGCGATGCGTCCACAATCACGCTGAACTTTGCCGAAAGCGCTTCATTCAATAGCCTTTCTCTGTTCAGCTTCGGCCCTACCTCAAACGGTATTCCCGGCAACATCACGGGCCTGGATATCACCATTAACGGCATCACTGATTCTTTCCTGACAACTGGCTTTGGCCCGGCCAACCCCAACGCGAACAACGGCCGCGACCACTCCCACGAATTCCTCAGCCTGAGCGGCTCATTGCTGGAAGGCCTGATTTCCGACACGATCACACTCTCTGGCTTTACGACAGAAGAACCCTATAGCGCCTTCTTCTCAATCTCTGAGATTGAAGCTGATGGTGATGCAGCCTCTGTACCCGTGCCCGGCTCCGTCGGCCTAATCGGCCTGGGCCTGCTGGGCCTGGGGCTTGCTCGTCGCAAGATGAAAGCCTAGCCGTTGTACGTCTAACCCAATAAAAAAGCCCCGACACAGGTCGGGGCTTTTTTTGTTCAAGCAGAAAATATTCGCAATAATGCTGACTTAGTCGTCAGTCACCTGAATTTCCGGGAAAACATTGGCGCCTTCCTTTGCCTTCAGGGCGACTCGTGCCGCAACGCGGCGCGCCACATCACGGTAAATCGCTGCCACTTCGCCATCCGGTTCGGCAACCACAGTGGGGTTACCGGCATCGGTCTGCTCGCGGATGGAGAGCTTCAGCGGCAATTGGCCCAGCAGTTCGGTATCGTATTCGTCGGCAATCTCTTCTCCGCCGCCACTCCCGAAGATGGGCTCGGCATGACCGCACTGGCTACAGATGTGCACGCTCATGTTCTCAACTACACCCAGCACGGGAATATCCACCTTACGGAACATTTCCACGCCTTTCATGGCATCCAGCAGGGCAATATCCTGCGGCGTCGTGACAATCACCGCGCCTGTTACAGGCACTTTCTGGGCCAGGGTCAGGTGAATATCGCCGGTGCCTGGCGGCAGGTCGATAATCAGGTAGTCCAGGTGTTTCCACTTGGTGAGACTCACCAGCTGCTGCAACGCGCCTGTCACCATCGGGCCGCGCCATACGATAGGCGCATTGTCGTCAAGCATACAGGCCATGGTCATAGCCTGCAGGCCATGTGCTTCGATAGGCAACCAGCTCTTGCCGTCTTCAGAGACAGGGCGCGTGCCTTCGCTCATACCGAGCATGAGCCCCTGGCTGGGTCCGTAAATATCTGCATCCAAAATACCTACGCGCGCACCTTCCGCCGAAAGCGCCAGCGCCAGGTTCACCGCTGTGGTGGATTTGCCCACACCACCCTTGCCGGAAGCCACGGCAATTACATTTTTAACACCGGCGATACCATCCAGGTTAGCCTGCGGCTGAGCCGACTCGATTTGCCATTGCAGGTCGATTTTTACCTGGCGACCACCGGCAATTGGCGAAATACGTTCCGCCAGCGCCCGTTTCACCTCTTCGGCAATACCGGCCGCCGGGTAACCCAAACCGATAATAACCTGCACCTCATTGGCGTCGATATCGATAGCATTGACGGCGCCCGCGGAGACATAATCGCTGTTTAAATACTTGTCCTGGTAACCGGCAAGCGCAGCTTCAACCTGCGCGGCAGTGAGTTCTGACATAGGAATTTCTCGCTTATATTTGGATCGTATCCCGTTAATGGGGACAAAGCGCGCAATTAAAAGGGAACCCGGTATAAATTTCCAGCTATTTTTCGCCACCAAAACCCTAATAAAAACAGGGTTATAGAAGATTCCCGCCCCTAAAAATCCAGCGGGAAATTTTCCGGTCACCCATTTGTCACAAAATCCACGCCCATCGGGTGATTGGGGATGCAAAAAAACCCGATGAAGGGTATAGTTGCGCCCTCTTTGTCTACACTTGCAATTACTCAAAATTTCAGCGGAAAAATGACGCGTACACCTCGAAAAATTCTGGTCACCAGTGCCCTTCCCTATGCCAACGGCCCCATTCACCTTGGCCACATGCTTGAATACATCCAGACGGACATCTGGGTACGTTTCCAGAAGCAGCGTGGGGAAACCTGCACCTATGTCTGTGCCGACGATGCGCATGGCACGGCAATCATGCTCAGCGCGGAAAAACTGGGCATTACGCCGGAAGAGCAGATCAAACGCGTACAGGCCGAACACGAAGCTGATTTTTCTGACTTTGCCATCGGTTTTGATAACTACTACTCCACGCACTCTCCCGAAAACAAGGCGCTGAGCGAGTTTATCTACAAAGCCTGTCGCGATGCCGGCCACATTGCCGAACGCAGCATCACCCAGGCCTTTGACCCGGAAAAGAACCTGTTCCTGGCAGACCGTTTTATCAAGGGCACCTGCCCGCGCTGCAAGACTGAAGACCAATACGGCGATAACTGCGAGGCCTGTGGCGCCACCTACACGCCTAACGAATTGATCAACCCGAAATCGGCGATTTCCGGCGCTACGCCGATTGAGAAGGAGTCGGTACACTACTTCTTCAAGCTGCCCGATTTCGAGAACATGCTGAAAGAGTGGACCCGCAGCGGCTCACTGCAGGACGCGGTGGCCAACAAGCTCAGCGAATGGCTGGAAGCCGGCCTGCAGGAATGGGACATCAGTCGCGATGCGCCCTACTTCGGATTTGAAATCCCCGATGCACCGGGCAAGTATTTCTACGTCTGGCTGGATGCGCCGATCGGCTACATGGCCAGTTTCAAGCACCTCTGCGCACGCCGTACCGACCTGAGTTTCGACGACTACTGGGGTAAGGACTCCGATGCCGAGGTCTATCATTTTATCGGCAAGGACATCATCAACTTCCACGCCCTGTTCTGGCCAGCCATGCTGTCCTGTGCCGGGTTCCGCACGCCGACGGCCGTGAAAGCCCACGGTTTCGTGACGGTGAACGGCAAAAAGATGTCCAAGTCACGCGGCACCTTCATCAAGGCGCGCACCTACCTGGATCACCTGAACCCGGAATACCTGCGTTACTACTTCGCTGCCAAGCTGGGCAACGGCACGGAAGACCTTGACCTGAACCTGGAAGACTTCGTTCAGCGCGTCAATTCGGACCTGGTGGGCAAGGTGGTTAATATTGCCAGCCGCTGCGCCGGTTTCATCAAGAAGCGTTTCGACGGCAAGTTGTCCGACACCGTCAGCAACCCCGCTTTACTGGACGAGGTGATTGCTGCCGGCGACCAGATTGCCGAGCACTATGAAAACCTGGAATTCAGCAAAGCCGTGCGCGAGATCATGGCGCAGGCCGATAAGGCGAACCAGTATATCGACGAACAAAAACCCTGGGTACTGGCAAAAGAAGAAGGCCGTGACCAGGATGTGCAGGACGCCTGCTCCATGGGTATTCACCTGTTCCGGGTGCTTTGCACTTACCTGAAACCCATTTTGCCGACGTTGGTGGCAAACGCCGAGGCCTTCCTGAATGTCGAAAGCCTGAGTTGGGATGATCGTCTGCAGACACTGACAGGCCAAGAAATTAACAAGTTCACACCGCTCATGCAGCGCATTGAACCGGAAAAGATCGAAAAGATGCTCGAAGTCACTGCAACCGAAGCCGCTGCGCAACAACAGGCACAGCAACCGAAAAAGGCAGCTGCTGAAGCGCCGGCCGCCAAGATCGAACCCATTGCCGATGAAATCGAATTCGACGATTTTGCCAAGGTGGACCTGCGTATTGTTCGCATTGTGAAAGCCGATCATGTGGAAGGCGCCGATAAACTGCTGCAACTGACCCTGGACCTGGGCGAAGGCTTTGGCGATAAGCGCCTGCGCAATGTGTTCTCCGGCATCAAATCCGCTTACCAGCCAGAAGACCTGGAAGGCAAACTGACCGTTATGGTCGCCAACCTGAAGCCCCGCAAAATGCGCTTCGGCGTATCCGAAGGCATGGTGCTTGCAGCAGGCCCCGGCGGTAAAGACATCTGGTTGCTGGAGCCGCACGAGGGTGCGCGCGAAGGCGAACGCGTCAGCTAAACGACAAGACGGCCATGACCGATTATTTATTGATCATTGTTAGCACCGTACTGGTGAACAACTTTGTACTGGTCCAGTTTCTGGGCCTGTGCCCCTTTATGGGCGTGTCGAACAAACTCGACACCGCCTGGGGCATGTCGCTGGCCACCACCTTTGTACTGACCCTGTCTTCGGTTTGCAGCTACCTGGTTTATGCCTACCTGCTGGCACCACTGGGGCTTGAGTACCTCAAGACGATCAGCTTTATCCTGGTGATTGCCGTGATGGTACAATTCACCGAAATGGTCATCAAGAAAGTCAGCCCCGTGCTGCACCGGGTGCTGGGTATTTTCCTGCCGCTGATCACCACCAACTGTGCCGTGCTGGGTGTTGCCCTGCTGAACCTCAACAAGGACAACAATTTTGTCGAGTCCCTGTTCTACGGCTTTGGCGCCGCGGTCGGTTTCTCGCTGGTACTGATCCTGTTCGCCGCCATGCGTGAACGGATCAACAGCGCTGACGTACCGGCCCCTTTCAAGGGTTCCGCCATCGGCATGATCACTGCGGGGCTGATGGCCCTGGCGTTCATGGGCTTCACCGGCCTGACCCACGCATAAACCGGCACAATACGGCATGACTATCCTCACCGCCATTTTGATCCTGCTGGCCCTGGCTGCCGTTTTCGGCATTGTCCTGGGTTTTGCGGCTGTGCACTTCAAGGTGGAGGAAGACCCGATTGTCGACCAAATCGACAACCTGTTGCCACAAACCCAGTGCGGGCAGTGCAGTTACCCCGGTTGCCGCCCCTATGCCGAGGCCATTGCCAACGGCGATGAAATCAACAAGTGTCCGCCCGGCGGCGAAAGCACCATTCACGCTCTGGCAGAACTGCTGGGACGGGATTTCGTACCGCTGGACGAAGAACATGGCGAAGAAAAGGGCAAACGCGTTGCATTGATTCGCGAAGCCGAATGTATTGGCTGCACCAAATGTATCCAGGCCTGCCCGGTAGACGCCATTCTGGGCGCAGCCAAGCAGATGCACACGGTTATCGTGGACGAATGCACCGGCTGCGACCTGTGCGTCGATCCCTGTCCGGTGGATTGCATCGATATGGTGCCCGTGCAGGTAACGCCCGATAACTGGCGCTGGGATCTGCCCTCGCCGGCGGACAACCAAATCATTGCCACCGACCGCAACCCTGGCACTGCGGAGGCCGATGCATGAGCAGGCAACTGTTTGATTTCCACGGCGGCATCCATCCGCCCGAAAACAAAACCCAGTCAACCCAGACGGCAATTGAACCCTGCTTTATTCCCGGCAAACTGGTCTTACCGCTGCAACAGCATATTGGCCAGCAATCCAAACCGCTGGTACTGCCAGGTGATCGGGTCCTGAAGGGCCAGATGATTGCTGCGTCTGACGGCTATGTCAGCGCGGCGCTGCATGCGCCAACCTCCGGAACAGTTACCGCTATTACGGCCCACGCCCTGCCGCACCCGTCAGGGCTGACTGAAACCTGCATGATTATCGATCCCGATGGCAAGGATGAATGGGGCGAGCGTCATGCCATCGCGGATTACCGCCAAGCCGACAAAGAAATTTTGCTGCAGCAGATCCGCGATGCCGGTATCACGGGGCTCGGTGGCGCCGGTTTCCCAACGGCGGTGAAACTGAATCCCTCGGAAGACCTGCGCATTGATACCCTGATTCTCAATGCAGCCGAGTGCGAACCCTATATCACCGCCGACGATATGCTGATGCGTGAACGGGCCAACGAGGTTGTTGCCGGCCTGCAGATCATTGCCCATATCCTGCAGGCGGAACAGTGCCTGATCGGTATCGAGGACAACAAGCCCGAAGCCATTAAGGCGCTTCAAGACGTTCTCGACGCTGAGCAGCAGGAAATCCCCGTTCGCGTCGTGCGTATCCCCACCAAGTATCCATCGGGCGGCGAAAAACAACTGATTCAAATCCTGACCGGCAAGGAAGTCCCCAACGGCGGCATTCCTGCCGACATCGGTATTGTCTGCCAGAATGTAGGCACCGCCGTCGCCGTCTATCGCGCCGTTGATCATGGCGAACCGCTGATTTCACGCATTACCACCCTCACAGGAGAAGCCTTGGACCGTCAGGGCAATATCGAGGTCTTGCTCGGTACGCCAATCAAAGAGCTGCTGTCCCATTTTGAGGTGGACCCGGCACAACTTCACCGGCTGGTGATGGGCGGCCCGATGATGGGCTTTACCCTCACGGATACCGATCTGCCTGTCGTCAAGGCAACCAACTGCATCCTTGCCGCTACCCGCAAGGAACTGCCGGACCCGGCACCTGAACAGGCCTGCATCCGTTGCGGCATGTGTGCCGAGGCCTGCCCCGCCAGTCTGTTGCCACAGCAGCTGTACTGGTTCTCGAAGTCACGCGAGTTCGACAAGGCCCTGTCACACAACCTGCTGGATTGCATCGAATGCGGTGCCTGTTCCTACGTCTGCCCAAGCAATATTCCGCTGGTGCAGTATTACCGTTTTGCCAAGGGTGAAATTCGCCACGAGGAACACGAACGGACGGCCTCCGATCACGCCCGCCAACGCTTTGAGGCCCGCCAGGCTCGCCTGGAGCAGGAGGAGGCTGAGAAGGAAGCCAAGCGCAAAGCCCGCGCCGAAGCTGCGGCCACAGCTAAAAAAGCAAAACAAACAACGAAGGATGACAGCGCCGAGGTCGACCCCAAAGCTGCCGTTATCCAGGCCGCGCTGGAGCGCGCACAGGCCCGCAAGGCCCAAAAAGCCGCGCAAACAGACAAGCCGTCGACTGACGAAACCAAATCGGCAGCGATGTCGGCCGTTGAGCGCGCCAAGGCTAAAAAAGCCCAACAGGCAGATGCAAAAGAAGGGGCTGAAAAACCTGTGCTGTCCGCCGTCGAACGTGCAAAAGCACGCCAGGCCGCTCAAAACCAAGCCGCCCAAAAAGAGAATAATTCCAACGCCGCCAGCGATGGTCTATCGGCGCTTGAGCGAGCGAAAGCAAAACGCTCCCTGAACAATGAAACAGCCAGCCCGGATGAAAAGGCGGATAAACCCCTATCGGCCCTGGAACGCGCCAAAGCCAAGCGAGCCCAGCAGGTAGCTACCGACGACAGCCCTGAAGCGCCGGAATCCGTCGAAGCCGAGCCACAGGCGACCACTTCGACCGGCCTTTCGGCACTGGAGCGGGCTAAAGCCAAACGAGCGGCCGCTGAATCCGACGCCGCGAGCGGCACCGAAGCTGGCGACCAGGCCC
This sequence comes from Pseudomonadales bacterium, assembly GCA_041395865.1. Lineage (GTDB taxonomy): Bacteria > Pseudomonadota > Gammaproteobacteria > Pseudomonadales > IMCC2047 > IMCC2047. The sequence goes on along the minus strand of JAWKZQ010000006.1, from coordinate 23,005 downwards.
AACCTTCGACCGGGCTATCGGCACTTGAGCGGGCCAAGGCTAAACGCGCCCAGGCTGCAGAACAGGCCGCCAATCAAGACGAACCTGACGATAAAGACAGCGCACAGCAAAAAGCGCCAGGCACGAGCGTGCTCGAACGAGCTAAAGCCAAACGGGCGGCCCAACAGGGCGAGCCAAGTGAAGCGGCAGAAAAACCCATGACCGCACTGGAACGCGCCAAGGCCAAACGCGCTCAACAGGCTTCTGAGCAAGCCGAGGCTGCCAGTGAAGAAGCGCAGCAGGCCACCGATGAAGAAAAGGGAGACTAACCCCGCATGGCACTATTGAGAGTTTCATCACCCCATCTGACCCGCCCCGGCAACACCGGCGGCGTCATGATGCTGGTTATACTCGCCACCCTGCCGGGACTCGCCATGCTGACCTGGTTCTTCGGCTGGGGCAACCTGATCAATGTCGCCTGGGCCGGACTGGTCGCCATCGTCTGCGAATCGCTGGTGTTGCTGCTCCGCAAGCGCCCACTGGCCTTTTACCTGACCGACTACAGCGCACTTCTGACGGCCGTACTGCTGGGTATATCCCTTCCGCCGCTGGCGCCCTGGTGGCTGACCCTGGTCGCCACCGCCTTTGCCATTATCGTGGCAAAACACCTTTACGGCGGCATGGGTCAAAACCCGTTCAACCCGGCGATGATTGGTTACGCCCTGGTGCTGATTGCCTTCCCGGTGGAAATGACCAGCTGGCTGGCGCCACAATCCCTCGCCATGACGGAAAGCCAAACGCCGGGCTTTATGGAAACCCTTACCACCATTTTCCCCTTCATTGGGGGCGAAAGTTTTGATGCCGTGACCATGGCAACCCCCCTGGACGCCTTCAAGCACAAGGGCGGCCTAACGGCCGAGGAGTTCTGGTCTACGGAGCTGGCCGTCAGTTCGCAGAGCTGGCGAGCCTGGCAAATGGCCAGCCTTGGCTTCCTGCTGGGCGGCGTCTACCTTATCTACCGTAAAATTTTCACCTGGCACATCCCGGTCAGCATGCTGGCAGCGATGGCAGCCATCTCGGTTATTTTCTGGGCGACCGACCCCAGCAGCTACGCATCGCCTGAATTGCATCTGCTGGGCGGCGCCACCATGCTGGGCGCCTTCTTCATCGCCACGGACCCGGTCACGGCCGCCACCAGCCTCAAGGGCAAGCTCTATTACGGCGCGGGCATCGGGATTCTGGTGTACCTGATTCGCAACTGGGGCAACTACCCCGATGCCGTGGCATTTGCCGTACTGCTGATGAACTTTGTGGCGCCCTTGATCGATCATTACACCCAGCCGCGTACCTACGGCCATAAATCCACCAAATGAGTAACTCGAGGATAGCGTGTTAGGTCAATCCATTAAACAGAACGCCATTGGGCTCAGCCTGTTTGCCGTTGTCACGGCAGGCGTTATTGCGGTAACCCAGGTACTCACCGAGGAGCAGATTGCCCATAATATCGACGAGGCAAAGTCCAAGGCGCTGCTGGAGATCCTGCCACCGGAAACCCACGACAATGATTTACTCGAGGATACGGTGAGCATCACCGACCCGGCCCTGGTAGCCGACCTGGGCGACGTCGAAGCCTTTATTGCCCGCCAAGGCGAAAAGGCCGTGGCGGTGATCCTGCCCTCCATCGCACCTGACGGTTATACCGGCAAGATTCACAGCATTGTCGGTATTAACAGCGACGGCACCATTGCCGGGGTTCGAATCCTGCAGCACAAGGAAACGCCTGGATTGGGCGACAAGGTGGAACTTAAAAAGTCACCCTGGGTGTTGAATTTCAATGGCAAATCCCTGCAATCGCCTGACGCCGAAAGCTGGCAGGTCAAAAAGGATGGCGGTGCCTTTGACCAATTTACCGGCGCCACCATTACGCCCCGTGCCGTGGTAAAATCCGTCCATGCCGCACTGGCCTATTTTGACGAAAACCGTGACACTCTGCTGGCGCCTAAAAAGGCGGACAGCGAAGCCAGCAGCGACGCACAATAGAGGAATATCATGGCAAGCAAAGGCTACGGCGAAATCACCTCTGACGGCCTGTGGGGCAACAACCCCGCGCTGGTGCAACTCCTGGGCCTGTGCCCCCTGCTGGCCGTCACCGGTTCGGTGGTAAACGCCCTGGGCTTGGGTCTCGCCACGATTTTGGTACTGGTGGGCTCCAACCTGTCGGTCTCTATTATCCGCAACACCGTGCCTGACACGGTACGCCTGCCTGCGTTTGTAATGATCATCGCCTCCTTCGTGACCTGTGTTGAGCTGCTCAGCCAGGCGCTCACCTACGAACTTTACCTGTCATTGGGTATTTTCATCCCGCTTATCGTGACCAACTGCGCCATCCTCGGACGCGCCGAAGCCTTTGCCCGTAAAAACCCCATTTTACCCTCCATTACCGACGGCCTGATGATGGGCCTGGGCTTTACCGCAGTACTCTTGCTACTGGGCGCGATGCGCGAGGTAATCGGCCTGGGTACGCTGTTCGCCGATATGGACCTGTTGCTCGGCCCGGTAGCTGCCGATTGGAAAATCGTTTTGATCGACGACTACCGCGGTTTCCTGTTCGCGATCCTGCCGCCTGGCGCCTTTGTGGGCATGGGCCTGTTAATCGCCCTCAAAAATATCATCGATAATCGCGTGAAAACCCTCCGCGAGGCCCGTCGCGAAAAGCCCGTGGCCGGCTCAAAACGGGCACGGGTAACAGGCGAAATCAAATAATTTCCGGGACGCTTTTAAACCGATGAACGCAGACAAGCGCCACCAGATTTTTGCGCGTTTTCGTGACAACAACCCTGAACCGCGTACCGAACTGAACTACAGCAACCCCTTCGAGCTGCTAATTGCCGTGATTCTATCGGCACAGGCAACCGATGTCGGCGTTAACAAGGCCACCGACAAACTCTTTCCGGTCGCTAACACCCCGGCAGCCATTGCCGCACTGGGCGTTGAAGGGCTTAAGGAATACATCAAAACCATCGGGCTGTTTAACAGCAAAGCCGAAAACATCATCAAAACCTGTCGCCTCCTGATGGAGCAGCACAACTCAGAGGTTCCAACCACCCGCGAAGCACTGGAAGCGCTGCCCGGCGTGGGACGCAAAACAGCCAATGTGGTGCTGAACACGGCCTTCGGTCAATTGACGATGGCGGTGGATACGCATATTTTCCGCCTCGCCAACCGCACGAAAATTGCTCCCGGTAAAAACGTACTGGAGGTCGAGAAAAAACTGCTGCGCCATGTGCCCAAAGAATTTTTGCGGGATGCCCACCACTGGATGATCCTGCACGGCCGCTATATCTGCACCGCTCGCAAGCCCCGCTGCAGCGCCTGCATTATCGAAGATCTGTGCGAATTCAAAGAAAAAACCAGTGACTGACAAACCTGCTTCACCCGCCGTCACCACCGCCAAGCTGGCTTGGAGCGAAGACGGCACCCCCGTTTCCACTGAGTTTGACGACGTCTATTTCTCGCGGCATAGCGGTATCGATGAAACCCGTTATGTCTTCCTGGAGCAGAACCGCCTGCCCGAGCGCCTTGGCGCCCTGGCAGGAAAACCAAGCGCAGCCTTCCGCATTGGGGAAACCGGCTTTGGTACCGGCCTGAATTTCCTGTGCGCCTGGCAGCTTCGCGACCAGGTCGCCCCCGGTTGTCACCTGCAGTTCAGCAGCGTCGAAAAGTATCCGCTGACCCTTGAGCAACTTCAAAAAGCCCTGCTTCACTGGCCGCAGCTGGCTCCCTACACAGAACGCCTGCTGGCCCTCTACCCCGTATTGACGCCCGGCTGGCACCACATCAGTTTTAGCGCCGAACGCGTCGAACTGAACCTGTTTATCGGCGACGCCCTGGCCGGCTTTGCCAGCCAGCGAGCCGGCACACTTGATGCCTGGTTCCTGGATGGCTTTGCGCCCGCCAAAAACCCGCGGATGTGGAGCCCCGAGCTGTTCGAACAGCTGGTACGCCTCGCCAAACCCGGCACCACCTTCAGCACCTTTACCGCTGCCAGCCTGGTTCGCGAAGGTCTGAAAAGTGCCGGTTTTGAAGTTGAACGGGTTAAGGGCTATGGGCGCAAACGCCACATGCTCGCCGGCCAACTCGATCATGACGCCACAGAACAAACAGCGCATAAAACGCCCTGGTTCATTTTGCCCGATCACCGCCCCCGCACAGCGCGCGCGATGGTCATTGGTGCCGGTCTGGCGGGCACCTCAACCGCCTTTAGCCTGGCCCGGCGCGGCTGGCAGGTTTCCCTGCTCGAACGCCATGCGGAGCCGGCACTGGAGGGGTCCGGCAACAATCAGGGCATACTCTATGCAAAACTCTCAGCCGAGGCCTCCACCAAGTCGGATTTCTACAGTCGTGCCTATCTTTACGCCACCAGCCAATTAACCGAGTTAATGACCGGCGACTATGCCGCTGAGTGGGATAACTGCGGCGTATTGCAACTGGCCCATACGGACAGGGAAATGCTGCGCCAACAGCAATTCCTGTTGAATAATCCACAGCCGCCGGAACTGGTCAGAGCAGTCACTTTGCAACAGGCTGGCGAACTGGCGGGCATCGAGTTGACCCAGGGCGGCCTGTTCTTCCAAAAAGCGGGCTGGGTAACGCCTCGCGCGCTGTGTCGGCGTTATCTCGAACAGGCCGGCATCGAAGCCAGATACGGTGTGGAAATTGCCGACTTCAGCTTCGAGGCCGGGCGCTGGCAATTGCGCGATGTACAGGGTGCCCTCATTGACGAAGCCGAAACAGTGGTCATTGCAAATGCCTACGACGCCCTCAGGTTCGAGAGCAGCGCTTTTTTACCGCTTAAGCGCATCCGAGGCCAGGTCACGCACATTCCGGCCACAGAAACTGCCTCGCCGCTGAAAACAGTCATTTGTGGCAATGCCTATGTCGCCCCGGCGCTGAACGGTCAATTCCACATCGGCGCCACCTTTAACCTGGATTGTGATAGCCACGCATTGCGCGCCGAGGATCACCAGCGAAACATCGAACAAATCAGCGAGCTGGCGCCATCACTGGCGCAGCAGCAGGGCTGGTATGCTCTGGACACAAATACGCTCCAGGGCCGCGTGGGATTCCGCTGCACCAGTCCCGATTACCTGCCGCTGGTCGGGCCGGTTCCTGACCGTGCCGCGTTTCTTGATCAATACGCCCGCCTGCGTAAAGATGCCACCACTTGGTTCGACACACCGGGAAGCTACCTGCCAGGCCTCTATATCAACACCGGCCACGGTTCCAAGGGGCTGGTTTCCTGCCCGCTTGCCAGCGAACTGATTGCTGCACAAATCTGCGGTTCGCCCCTGCCCTTCGAGCAGCAGATTAGCGATGCGCTCAACCCCGCCCGCTTCCTGATTCGCGATTTAATACGCAATAAAATTTGATAAAAATTAAGCGCAACGGGCTTGATTTTCCGTAACCCCAACGGCGACGGGGGCTGTAAAGACACATTTTGTTTTCCACAGAAGCTGTGGATAACTATGGGGATACTATTGGGGTATCCCCCCCAAGCAGGCGTATTTATTGGGGATTCTACAGATTGACTATTTTTTAACCAATACCGTATTTTTCTTTATATTTCATACAGTTACATAACTTTAATAAAGCATGACAGGAGAAATATGAAGTATTTGTTACGAAAAAGGAAAATTTGAGAGGTTGTGCATAAAATAACGATCACCCGCGCTTCCGGGCTAGCACATTGGAATTTATTGGGTCAATACGATTTCGCAGGTTTCTAACGCTTCATCGTACAAAATAGCCGCCTCGCCCCGCTCCAGTTTCAGCATAACCTGCTTCACTTTCGATGCCAGAGCCAGCTCCTGTTCGCCGTAATCGGTACCCTCCCGCGTGATCAACTCCTCGATCATGTTGCGCAGGGTTTCGGGCGGGATGGCCTTATAGGGAATTTCCATCAAACAATTCCTGTCCTATTCACATAAAAAGCCGCTTAAACCAGCCCGCATCAAGGCGCTCCTGGCACTGACGGTACTGGGCGCCGTATCGGCTGGCGCGGGCATGCACTTTCCCGGCAACATCCTGCAGCCAGACTTTCGAGTTATAACTGCCGCTGCGGTAACCGCCCCAGCCTTCGTGATAATTCAAATACTGCTCACGCGTGTCCCACTTGGATACCCCATTAAGACGATGGCTCTTATCAATGAACCAGCCCATGAAATCAATGGCATCGCCAAAATCATCGCGATCCGCCCAACCGTTTCCCGTTTCACGCTGATAATCCTTCCAGGTGCCTTTTTTAGCCTGGGCATAACCATAGGCTGAGCTGACACGCCCCCAGGGGATAAAACCAAGCACATAGTTTTTCGGCGGTTTGGCGTTGCTCCTAAAGCGGGATTCCTGGTACATGATGGCCATGGGAACCTGCGGCGGCACCTTCCAGCGTTTCTCCATTCGCTTGGCCGCTTTATACCAACTGCGCTTCTCCTCAAAAATAGCGCACAGATTATCCGGATTCCGCGGCATGTTACCCACACAGCCACTGAGTAACAGGCAGATCAGCAGGAATCCCAGGACAATTGTTTTTTGTTCACAAAAGCTGTGGATATCTTTGCGGATAAAAACTGAATGAATTGACACAGCCCTTACAATCATGGCATTTCAGCGATTTGCATAAATTTTGCGCAATTAAAATATTGCCTTTATTTTCAAACAGTTAAAAAAATCAAGGCATCGTACGACGGTAATTAAAGCTTATTCGAATAAAAAGCACCCTATTCATACAAGGTGTTAATAAGCGCTTTCCCGTTTTCACTTGATCAGCCCCCATCATAACGAAGGCGCTGTTACTTGAAAATCAACCTGTTACCAAAGCCCACAGGTTCGGCTGGCAAACATCTGCTGAAGCTCCGTCATAACGAGGCGGTCAAAAAAAGCGGAGCCTGGGCTCCGCTTTTCAAGTCTTATCAACACATCTCTTTGTAGGGGTTTTCAATGTCCAGACTGATCGGGTTTTCGTATCCGGAAATTCTCAACTCCGACTGGCTGAGGCTGACGTCGTTCCCCTCTTTGACATCCTGGCCGAATTTATAGACGGGTTCGGCCAGCCCTTTCCTGGCTGCCTCATCGTATTGCCGCGCTTTTTCCTGAACGCCTTCATTACGCTTGGCATAGTCCGCCAAGGCAGAATCGCCGTATTTTTTCGCCAGCATGGAACGCGCCACATGGGGCGACAGAATACAGGCCGAGGCATTATTACCGCCAAAGCCCTTGGAATTCAGGATCGCCACATCCATGCCCTCAGGGCCGACCTCAAGGTTCTGTTGCAGGATATTCAAATGGCTGTCATGAACATCCTCAGCAATATGATCAATGGTGGAAATAGCGGGAATAATACCGTATTGCCAAACGCCCAGGGTTGACATCAACTGGTCGCCCGCCGCAACGGCCAGCGTGTGTCCCAAGTAACTTTTCACAGCGGCAACCGGCCAGCTGTCGATGCCAAAGGTTTTTGCCATTTCGTTGAGGATATGGGATTCGGTGACACGGTTCTGTGGCGTGCCGGTGCCGTGCGCCTGCACAAAGCTGCGCTTGATACCTTCGTCGCCGACAATAGCCCGGGCCGATGCCATAGCCTTGGCCATGGTGACATAGTTGCCGACACCCGGACTGGAGATCGACTTTTTGTAACCGTCGGCGTTTACGAAGACGTCACCCACCGCTCCCAGAATGTTCGCCCCCAGTTCCACCGCCAATGCATCATCGAACAGCACAACGAACTGGGCCCCTTCCGCCAGGGTGAATCCACAGTTGGAAGAAAAGGGTCGGCAGGCACGCCGATGGTTGACGACATCACCGCCATCCAGGGCCAACAGCGCCTTATCTTCGGCCAGGGCGCCCATGGTTCTGAAACCATCAATCACCTCTGGCGTAATGGCCGCTTCGGCATCGCCCACAACCACCACACGCTTGCGTCCGGAACGAATTTCCTCCATGCCAAGCTTGAGGTTATAGAGGAAAGTCGCACAGGCACCCACATTAGCGCCGGTTCCACCGACATTACCAAGCAGGTAAGCATTGATAAAATCCGCCGGCATCTCGGCAAAACCCAAGGCCAGCTGCTTCGAGCTGACACGTTTGCCCTGCAGGTGAGACTGCAACAAACCGCCGTTACCATTCTCGTCCAATTGCGTCATGCTGCTGCTGGCAAACACGCCCACTTCATCGGGCGAAACACGAGACATGACCTCTTCCCAGTCGATACCCATCGCATGCAAGGCATCGGAGGCGCCGTAGACACTCAATTGCAGGCCGCGTGGGTGGGAACGGGACGCATACAGTTTGTCCGGCTTAAAGCCGCTGGGTAACTGCCCCGCGCTGTTTACGGTCGAGGTGCGAGTATCCTTGAACAGAACCTCCAGGTCGCCTTCGATGGTCACCCGAACCTTATCGGTGCCATCGTTCAGGGTTTCCACTTTCCAGTTGTCGGGAATGCTGTTCGGCAAGTGGCGCGAACGCATTTCAAAACTGATGGGGTTGCTCTCAGCCATCGACAGTTTGGAGGCCGTGTGTGTCAGCATGGCATCCGGGTCAAATAGGTTTTTCTCCAGCTTTCGCACCAATGTGTGATCGGTAATATGCGGACGGTGATGAGCCAGCCAGTCATCCAGATCGACCGGGTTGCCCTCTGCGTCGGTATAAGCCCCTTCCTTATACTTCAGCAGATTCATCAGGATCGCCAGATCCGTATAGGTCTGTTTAACCGTTTCAGCATCCAGAACATCCGCCAGCATACGGCGGTAACCGTGGTGGAAAGACGACCTGCCGGCCGGACTGATACCTCCAAAACTTACAATCACAGGTAACGATGCCAAATTTTTCTCCTCGCGAAAGCACACTAACCCAATAATGGCTCCCATACTAATGTGTAAGAAAAATGACAACTAGTGTATATTCGCCATTTAATTAGGCATACAAGACAAATTTTGTCATTTTTATCGAATAATGGGCCAATGATGAAACACATCACCGTACTGACCTTTCCCCGCGCGCTCGGTACCAGCATTACCCTGCCTATCGAAATGCTCAATGCCGCCGATGCCATGCAGCGGGTACAAAGCCCGGACAGCCCCCGATTAAAAATTGATATCGCCAGCATCGACGGCGAACCTATCCGGATTACCGGCGGCATTGAAATCCGCCCCAGCAGCAAACTGGCTGACATTGTTGAAACCGACCTGATTATTATTCCCGGTATGTGGGGCAACCCCAAGCCCATGCTGCGACGCTACCCCTTCATTACCGAATGGGTTGCCCGCCAGCACCAGCGCGATGCGTTGATCTGCGCCACCGGGACCGGTGTCTGTTACCTCGCCGAAGCAGGCCTGCTGGACGGAAAATCAGCCACCACACACTGGTATTACTTTGACCAGTTCAAGAAGGACTACCCCAAGGTTAAACTGCTCACCAAACGCTTTATTACGAATTCCGGCAACATCTATTGCGCTGGGCGGATGAACTCCATCACCAACCTTGTGATTCACTTTATTGAACGCTTCTACAACCACGATATCGCCCGCCAGATTGAGCAGCACTTTGCTCACGAGATCAAACAGTCCTACGAAAGTATTTTCTACGCTTTCGACGAACAGCGCTCTCACCACGACGAGGAAATCATCCAGGCCCAGCAGTGGATGTTGAGGAATTATGATCAGGAGGTCAGTCTGCAGGAGGTCGCCAAACAGTTCGATATGAGCCTGCGCACCTTTAACCGCCGCTTCAAGCAAGCCACTGACAGTACGCCTCTGGAATACCTTCAGCATATCCGGCTCGGCACCGCCAAGGATCTGCTCAAGGACAGCAATCTCAGTATCGCGGAAATCAGCTACCGGGTGGGTTTTAGCGATCCGGGGTACTTTTCCGCGCTGTTCAAACGCCGCGTTTCACTCAACCCCAGGGATTACCGCAAACTGGTTCGGGCCAAGTTATTCAGCCTCGACGAATGAATCGGGCTAAACCACGGAGTATGATAGTCCTATCGTAGCGACCGAGTTGAAGCCATGGTCTACCTTTACCTTACCATTGCTATTATTTCCGAAGTCATTGCCACCAGTGCCCTGAAGGCCTCAGCCGAATTTACCAAACTGATTCCCAGTGCAATTGTAGTGGTTGGTTACTGTATCTCCTTTTATTTCCTAACATTGGTTCTGCGCAGCATCCCCGTCGGGATCACTTACGCTATCTGGTCCGGGCTGGGCATTGTCCTGATCAGCCTGGTTGGCGTTTTTGTCTATAGGGAAATACCCGACACGCCTGCCATTATTGGCATGGGGTTGATTATTGCCGGTGTAGTGGTGATTAATCTTTTTTCACAAACAACGAGTCACTGAAGCCGACCACCCTGTTTATCAGCAAGTGCCATCGCCAGCAGCCGGGCCGATAAAACAGGTCGAATAGCATTTGAGCGTTCCAAATGCCCTGCGAATCACGTAGGCTGACGGGCTTTGTTTATAATCACACGCCCGGACTATTTAAGGCGATGATCTGGTTTGATCGCTCATGGTGCCTTAACCTCGAGAAAACCAGCCGCCAACCGCGTTTTAAGAAAAGATAACAGACCGCCAATGCCCTCCTATCAAGTACCCGCCGACACCTTGGTTGTCGAACAAGAACTGAAGAAAAGCCGCTTTATCGCCTCAGCCGGCCGCGCCAGCAACAAAGCGGAAGCCCTGGCTTTTATCCAGGCGGTGAGAAGCACCTTTCCCGATGCCACCCACAATTGCTGGGCCTACATCGCAGGCGAGCCCAACAATACCGTTGAAATCGGCATGAGCGATGATGGCGAGCCCCAGGGCACGGCCGGCAAACCTATGCTGAATGTGCTGCAACACAAAGGCATTGGAGAAGTGGTAGTGGTTGTCACCCGCTACTTCGGAGGCGTTAAGCTGGGTGCGGGCGGACTGGTAAGGGCCTACTCGGGCGCCGTGCAGGCTGTTATGGAAGCCCTTCCCGTCGAAGAGGTCGTAGCCGTTAAAGAGGCGCTACTGCAATTTCCCTATGCCCAGGAAAGCACCCTGCGCCGTTTAATGGAAAGCCTGCACATCGAGGTGGTCGAAACCGCTTACCAGGAGCAGGTGCTTATGCACATCAGGGTGCCGGAAACGCAGGCCCAGGAACTGGAATTGAAGGCCGTTAACCAGACTCACGGTGAGGCCGTCCTGAAATGGCAGGACTGACCTCGCCCGTTTATTAACGGTTCTTACGATTAGCAATCAAATTCTCGACAACCGACGGGTCCGCCAGCGTCGAAGTATCGCCCAGCTGCTCGTACTCATTCGCGGCAATCTTGCGCAAAATGCGGCGCATGATTTTGCCGGAGCGGGTTTTCGGCAGTCCAGGCGCCCATTGAATCAAATCCGGCGAGGCCACGGGGCCAATCTCCTTGCGAACCCACTGCCGTAACTCTTCCGCCAGCTCATCGCTGGGTTCAACCCCGTGATTCAGGGTGACATACACGTAAATGCCCTCCCCCTTAATGTCATGGGGGTAGCCCACGACCGCCGCTTCAGCCACCTTATCGTGTAAAACGACAGCGCTCTCGATTTCCGCCGTTCCCAGTCGGTGGCCCGAAACGCTCAACACATCATCCACCCGGCCAGTGATCCAGTAGTAGCCATCGGCATCCCGGGACGCTCCGTCGCCGGTGAAAAAGTAACCGGGATAAGCCGTGAAATAGGTTGTGATAAATCGAGGATGGTCGCCGTATACGGAACGCGCCTGCCCCGGCCAGCTGTCCTTTATCACCAGAATGCCTTCAGCTTCAGCCTCACCCTCAATCAAGTGGCCCTCAGCATCCATCAACCCCGGCAGGACGCCAAAGAAAGGACGCGTTGCCGAACCGGGTTTAAGATCGGTGGCGCCCGGTAAGGGAGTCAGCATAAAGCCGCCGGTTTCTGTCTGCCACCAGGTATCGATAACAGGGCATTTGGCATTGCCGATTGTCCGGTAATACCATTCCCAGGCCGCCGGGTTAATCGGCTCACCGACCGTACCCAGGACTCTCAGGCTGTCACGGCTCGTGCCCTCCACTGCCTCGTCGCCGTCTGCCATCAGTGCGCGAATCGCCGTGGGTGCCGTATAAAGAATATTGACCTGGTGTTTATCGACCACCTGGCTCATGCGATTGATGGCAGGATAGTTTGGCACGCCCTCAAACATCAGCGTTGTCGCGCCATTAGCCAACGGACCATAAAGGATATAGCTGTGGCCGGTAATCCAGCCGACATCGGCCGTACACCAGTAAATATCGCCATCATGGTAATCAAAGGCATATTGGTGGGTCATGGCGGCATAAACCAGGTAACCGCCGGTGGTATGCATCACACCCTTGGGCGTCCCGGTTGAGCCGGAAGTATAAAGGATAAACAGCGGGTCTTCGGCGTTCATGGGTTCAGGCGGACACTCGTCGGACACCGCCGCGATAATGTCCTGGTAAGCCACATCACGGCCCTCAACCCAGCCCGTCTCGGCCTGCGTGTATTTAACCACGACAACAGTGTTCACACAGTCCGTGCCTTCACGCGACAAGGCCTCGTCCACATTAGCCTTCAACGGGATCGTACGCCCGCCACGCACCCCTTCATCGGCCGTAATCACCGCATTGGAGTTACAGGCCGCAATGCGGTTGGCAATGGCATCGGCTGAAAAGCCGCCGAAAATCACCGAGTGGATCGCGCCAATCCGTGCACAGGCCAGCATGGCATAGGCCGCTTCGGGAATCATCGGCATATAAATCGTGATGACATCGCCCTTTTTGATGCCTTGTGCCTTGAGCGCATTCGCAAAACGGCACACATGCGTGTACAGCTCCCGGTAGGTAATTTTGGTATCAACCGCCGGGTCATCCGACTCCCAGATAATCGCAACCTGATCACCGCGATTCGCCAAATGGCGATCAATACAGTTAGCCGAAGCATTGAGTACGCCATCCTCAAACCATTTGATACTGGCCTCTTCAGCGCTGAAGTGCGTATCCTTGACGCGGGTATAGGGTTTGATCCAATCGACACGCTTGCCATGTTCGCCCCAGAAAGCATCCGGATCGTCCACCGAGGCCTTATACATTGCCTGATAGGTTGTATCGTCAGCCCAGGTTCGTGCGGCGATATCAGCTTTTACAGGGTAAATTTTGGCCTCGGACATGGGTTCAGTCTCCTTTATGTGCCGACCGCAATGGGTGTTATTTTAGTTTTATATGCCCCCTAGGGCCCATTAGCACTATTTAACTGGATCGCATCGAGTGCCGCAACCCAATTCCCTTGTCTGGGAATCTTGGGCATTTGACCAGGAATCTCGCTGGCGGCTTAATCGTACTGTTTCAAGAGCAGCATGGGGCTTTGGCTGACAGTCCGGTCCGTCGCCAACTGGCCAGCCAGACCAATGGTCAGTGTCGAGAGTAAAGGCACCCAGAACCAGTAGGGCCAATGCCAGTGGGGCGGCAAATCAAAGATGCGCTGGTAAATAAGCGCGGTAGCAAGTTCGGCTCCGGCAACGGCCAGCACGCCAGCCAACAGCCCCATGAACGCGAACTCCAGCCTGTTAAGCGCACGCAAATAACGACGGCTGGCGCCCAGCGCCCGCATCAAGGCGCCCTCGCGCAATCGCTCATCCAGCTCACTCTGGATGATGGCCAACAGCACACACAGCCCTGCCAACAACACAAACGCCAACATCAACTCAACCAGCGCTGTCACCTGCTCAAGAATGCGCTGCAGCTGCTCAATCAAGGCATCCACCTCCAACACGGTAATCGAAGGGAACGCGTGCACCAGCTTGATCAGTGTCTGGCGATCCTCCTTTTCCAATCGAAAACTGGTGATGTAGGTGGTTGGGTAAGCGTCCAGTGAACCCGGCGAAAAAAGCATATAAAAATTAGGCGTAAAGGATTCCCAGACGAGGCTGCGCAAACTGGTAACCTGTGCCGTCAGGCGCTGCCCGGCAATATCAAATTCGAGTTGGTCCTGCAGATCAATGCCCAAGCGTTTGGCGAGCTCCACTTCGACCGAGACCTCGGGAAAACCATTCCCGGCGTTTAGCGGCCCTGTCCACCACTGGCCAGATACGACCTGGTTCTCCACCGGCAACCGGTCTGTCCAGCTCAGGTTCAGCTCGCGATTAATACCATTACGCGAACGGTTCGAGGGAGCCTCATCCTTCTCCGGAAAAAACTCGGCATTAATATCGACACCCTTAATTTTTACCAGGCGGCCACGAACCATGGGATAAAGCCGGGGCTCGACAATGCCCTGACTCAGCAGGTAATCGTGCAGGCGTGTTTTATCGGCAGGCATGATATTGAAGACAAAATGATTGGGCACATCATCGGTCACCTGCATGGACCAGTTGGCCAACAATTCAGTCCGCAGCATGGCAACCACCGTCATCAACATCAGCGTCAACGCAAAGGCGGTAATTTGCAGGGTATTATTCCTGCTTCGATGAATAACCCGGCTTAAACCACGGCCCGGCAAACCGGCATTGGCGAGTCCAGAACCTTTACTGGCAAGCATCAGCAGCCAGACAACTCCGGCAAAAACGCCGATCAGCGCCAGTAGGCCTGCGAACACATCCAGCAGCAACATAAACGCCTGGGTAAAGAGCAAAATCAACAGACAGAACGCCAGCCAGCCACAGCCGTAAACCAGCCAGCCTTTCAGCGGCAGCGGCTTCAAGTCGCGGCGGATAACACGCAAAGGGGGAACCTGCTTAAGTCGCCATAGCGGTGGCAGCGCGGTGCCGAACAATACCACCAGGCTGGCAATCACCCCCATGATCCAGGGCTGCCAGCCGCTCGCTGGCAGCATCAGGTTCAGCGCCTCTTGCAGCACATTCGCCAGTACCCGCTGCGTCACCCAGCCAAGCAACGTCCCAACACCGCCACAGACCAGAGCCAGCAACACCAGCTGTATCAGGTACAACCGAAATATCTTTTTCTGACTGGCGCCCAAACACCCGAGCAAAGCACTGACATCATAATGTCGTTGGCTGTAGCGACGGGCCGCTACGGCAATCGCAACAGCCGCTAAAATAATCGAAAGCAGGGCCGTCAGGGCGAGGTAGTCCTGCGCTCGTTTGAGAACCAGTCCGGCGCCCTGGCGCCCCTCTCCGGCGCTCATCAGCCGGTAGCCCGGGCTCATTTCCAGCGTCAGCCGGGCTTTCAGTCGGGCAATCCGATCCGGATCACCGGCAAATTGAATTTTGTAATTCGCCCGACTACCGGCCTGTAACACCTGGGCCTTTGCCAGGTCCTGGTGGTTCATCAGGATACGGGGAGCCAGATTAAAATAATTCCCGCCCCGATCCGGCTCCAGCAGCAATACGCGGCCAATCCTAAAGTCCGAGGCACCAATGGCAACCCGATCGCCGACCTTCAGCTGCAAGCGGTCCAGCACCCGCCTGTCCACCCAGAGCGTTCCTGGTTGCGGCGGATGATCAACCCGTTCCGCTTCATCATAAAGGTCTTCGCTTATCTGGAGGCTGCCATAGAGCGGATAAGCGCTGCCCACGGCTTTGACATTGGCCAGCAGCAGCTGCTCCTGGTGAATCACCACGGTGGAAAACTCAGTGATTTCTGCCCGCTTAAGGTCGACTGCCTCGGGAAGGCTAAGCCAGCCTGGGTCAAGTGGCCGCGTTCCCCTGACAACCAGGTCGCCGCCCAACATTTCCGCCGAGCGGTTCAGTAATGCCTGCGACAACCGGTCAGTGAAGAAGCTGATACAGGTGGTCACCGTAACAGCGATTAATAGGGCCAGCGCCAGGATTCTTAGTTCGCCGCAGCGCCACTCACGCCTGAATAAGCGAGTTGCGAGCCTTATGTCTCCCATCGCCTGCCTGCCATCCGTTTCATGCCGTTAACCGCCCGCCCTCCAGTCGAACCTGGCGGTCGCAGCGCTGGGCCAGCATTTCGTCATGGGTCACCATCACCAGCGTTGTTTGCTGCGTTCTGTTCAGCTCGAAAAGCAACTCGATAATCGTCGCGCCGGTCACCGCATCCAGGTTTCCCGTCGGTTCATCCGCGAACAGCAGCGCAGGCGAGGTTACAAAAGCCCTGGCAATGGCGACGCGCTGCTGCTCGCCGCCGGAAAGCTGGCTCGGATAATGGTGCTGCCGGTCCGCCAGGCCAACCCGGGCCAGCAGGTGATCCACATGGGCCTGGTCATAATCACCGCCACCGATCTCCAGCGGCAGAGCCACATTTTCTCGTGCCGTCAGGTTAGGCAACAATTGGAAAGACTGGAAAACAAATCCGACATGGGCGCCACGCAGACCAGCACGCCCGTCCTCGTCCAGCTGCAACAGGGATTGGCCGCACAACTCAACCTCACCGCTGCTGGGCTCATCCAAACCGGCCAGCAAACCCAGCAGGGTAGATTTACCCGATCCGGAAACCCCCACAATGGCCAGGCTTTCGCCACGCTTGATCTCTAAACTAACGCCAGACAGAATAGTCAAATCTGCGTGTTGGGTAACAACTCGTTTTGAGAGTTCCTTCGCAACAATAATGGGTCGGGAGTCACAAGTGTCCATACCTCGTTTCCTGCTGTTAATCACGCTTACTCTAACAGCGTCGCTCGTCAATGCAAAAACCATTCTGGTGATGGGCGACAGCCTGAGCGCCGCCTATAATATGCCCGCCAAACAGGGCTGGGTGGCATTACTCGATAAACGTCTTGAGCAGGCATCGCATTCACACCGAATTATCAATGCCAGTATTTCCGGCGACACCACCAGTGGCGGTCTGGCTCGGTTACCCCAGGCTTTACAGTCTTACCAACCCGATATCGTGATTCTGGCCCTGGGTGCCAATGACGGCTTGCGAGCGCTTCCCCTGGCTAATATGAAGCAAAACCTGACCGAAATGATCAACCTGACCGAATTGCAGGGCAGCCAGGTTTTACTTGCCGGCATGCAGCTGCCTCCCAACTACGGACCTTATTACACGAATCGCTTTAAAGCCATCTATCAGGAGCTGGCAGCCCAATACGCTATTCCGCTGGTTCCGTTCTTTCTCGAGGATGTCGGCGGAGTTGATGCGCTGATCCAAAGCGATGGTTTACACCCCAACGCCAAAGCCCAGTCGATTATTCTGGACAATGTCTGGACGCACCTGGAGCCTTTGCTCAATACCAATTAAAGCAACGCTAACGGGCCCAGAAACGCCAGCGATTTGCCCTGGCTCTTGGTTCCGGCACGTTGGCTTGCGCCGGCCCTGTTTGTTCGGTTTTGTCCGCCACCCGGCGCTTCCAGGCTTTACGGGTCAAGTGAGGTATCAGCAGGTACAAAGGCATCCGCAGGTAATGGGAGCGCACATACAGCAGCCAGCGAGCCACCCCGGTCAAAGGCTGCTCGCAACTGGGATGATCCGGGCGCAGTGCCCGCATAAACAGCCCATCCATCACCCCGCTCATCAAGGGATTCGGCCGGCCTTTTCGGGATTGTTCCAGCACAGCCGCGGGAATGTCGGTGTTAAGGATCAGGCGGCAATAATGCAGCGCATAATAAAGCGGGTGAACCAGATCCAGCTCAACAGCTCGTGGCACCAAGCGGTGCCAAAATCCCGGCTCGTTTTCACCGAAATGGTTTAACAGGCCGTGCAAATCCAGGATATCCCGTAAGCCGTGATCGAAATCACCTTCGTGAAACAGGTGGGTTGCGCTGTGAATCACCATATCCACCGGGCTCAGGGTGTAAACACCCGGAGCAACTTCACGGATATCCGCCATGATTTTAACCGGGTCCGGCTTATATTTAGCCGTCGGCGGCAAAATCGTGTGATGCACATCCAGGAAGCTGCCTCGGGTAATGTGCCTCAAAGGAGGGATTTCATGCATCCACTCCCGGTAATAACGCTCGTCGTAGGCATCGCCTTTACTGGAGCGCCACCCCCTGGAATGCAGCGTATTCTCAACCGTTGAAAGCTTTTCCTTCGGCACCAGGATATCAATATCCGAAAGCAAGCGACCTTCCGCCACAGAGAGGCCTGACTGGATATAGGCACTCCCCTTAAGCAGAACAAGCGGTAACCCCAGGCTTTGCAGGGCGTCGCTTAATTTCCTGACTTCCCAGGCCGTCGTAGTTCGTTGCTTCTGCGAAGCCAGGTAGGCTGACAGGGTGTGATTCAGCGGTTGCTCTGGCAGCACATCAACCAGGCCATGCTGTAAAACCAGCGCGTGCAGTCGCCCCAGCAGCAGCGCGTGCCTGGCCTGGGGAATTAACCGACCCCACTCCGGCAATGACAGGGTCTTCAACAGCTCGGGCCGGCGCAGCACCTCCAGTAATTCATACGTGCGTTCTGTCATGCCGCCGTCTCACTCAATTTATCAAAGGTTTCAACGGCTTCATCCAGGTTCGAGTAACTGAAATTGTAGCAATCACAGGCCTCTATCAGCCTTGACATCACCTCGAAGCCCTCCGCGCCCAATAAACTGTAGTTAAACGACTGATCCCCCGCTTTCAAAAAAGCGGTTTCCTTGATTCGCTCGGTTAAACGGGTATCCGCACCGGGAATATATTTGGGAAAAACTAGCCAGCCAGGCGTCACAGGCTGATGATCCAGGGCGACAGACTGCTCATCCGGTTTCATATGCACAACATTGCCCTTGTGGGTGTCTTCACACAGGGGACCAAAAACAGCAGACGAATCAAACTGGCTGATCACTTTAATCGACCGGTTCTTCAGGCTAATCGGGCGGCAAACGGGAATCAGCTTATTGTCATCCAGCGATATCAAAGCATGTTCATCGGATAAGAGTCGCCACCCCCGGAGCATCAAAGCCGCGCACAGGGTGCTTTTGCCCGAACCCGGCGCGGCGGGCATAACCAAAGCCCGGCCATTTTTCTCCAGTACGGCAGCATGCAGCTTCAGGTACTGATTCATATGTACGGAAATACACCAGTTCATACCCCATTCCAAAAAGGCATAGGCCTGGGTTAAGGGTAGCGGCTTGAAGGGTGTCTGGTGGTCGAAATAAAAATCGAGCTTTGGGCGAAAATAGCGGCGCAGCCGGCTGGGCGCATCCAGGCGAATATCAAAATCCACAAAATCCATCTGCGGGTAGAAGGCGCTGTCGCCATACAGCAGGTGCAACCCTTCCGCAATAGCGGGCACGGAGGAACGGATTCGGTAACTAAAAGGCCCCGTCTTTAAATAAAGGCCGACACCTTTCAGCTGCGACTGCAGCTGTATCAGGTCAAGCTCAGAAATTCTGGTCATCATTCAGCCGCAACAATATCCCTTTTAACAAGACCAGACAAAACCTCTTCCATATGGGCCAAAAAGCTTTCATCCACTTCGTAATTAAGCACCTCTGCTACATGCTCAATCAGTCGCTCTTTTTCGAGCGGCCCTTCCTGTAAACGCGTAATAACGGGAACGGCACTCGGACTCAGCAGTAAAGTATCCCCCGAAGCCGGGTGATAAAGCAGCGTCTCATTCCCATAGGATTTAAGAATCAGGGAAAAGGTTTGGGGAATATGAAGTAGCACAGAAAGAATAAACTCGTTTTATACACTCAATAAAAAAACAGGCCCTTTTAGTTAAGGGCCTGTTTCAGAATATTGCAACGAATTTATTGATAGAAAATATTGTTAGGGTCGTTATTCAACGGGCAATTACCGCGCTCGTTGAAAGCGGCCATTTGCTGGTGCCAGTTCTCCAGCGGTCCGGTGTTGTTTTCATCCAGCATCCAGGCATCAAAGGCCGCACAGTAGCCATTGACAACATCCAGCGGCGACAGCGGTGAATAAAATACCCCAAGGATATTTGCGTTCAGCCAAGCCGCAATCGAATGCCTCGCTGACTGTTTGAGGAAGGCAGGACCGGCACCATTGGGAATACAAATAATATCCTCAAGCATGGTATCAGGCCCTTCCGGGAACAGTTCCTTATCATTAAATTCGGCAGGTCCAGGACCACAGGGAAAGATATCGCTGAATTTTGACCAGGGCGTAATCCCTGTATGCGCGGTAATCCAGTTCCAGGCCCTTTGCGCAGGTGGCGGTCCAGGACACCAAAAACCTGGTGTACACCCAAACCGGCATTCATCGGGGTCAAAGTCGTGCAGCGAAGTGCCTGCATCAATAGACGCCAGAATAGAGCCTGTGCAACGCGGGTCGTTATAACCGGTACCTAGCGCGGGACGGCTTAACAGGGACATCAAAACGGCCCCACCGGCTATGCCTGATTTTGCAAAGCGCCGACGCGATTCACGCTGGTCTTCTTCAATATGATTATCTTTTTCCTGATCGAGTTTTTTATTGTCACTCATAGAAGGCTTTCCATAGTATGTAGCTAACCAAAATTATAGGCGCACAAGCACATAAAACAAAGCATTCGCTCGCTTACTTTCAGTAGCCCAACAGCACTTTTCCCAAGCTGCTGCAATTTTTGAACCAAAAAAAAACACCCCTTATAAAACAGCAGGTTAAGGCTAGCCGCCTTTTCAACACCCAAGCACAAATCGAAGAGTGTAAAAATAACCGACAGATCGTTTTCAGTGCTGTTTCGTTTGCTGCAACAGTCTTTTGACATAGAGAGACGGTATTGCATAGGTAATTCCGCTCGGATGTTCAATAGCGGCTTCCTTGGCACCCTGAACAAATACCCGGTTAATGACACCCACGACTTCACCGGTATCCTTATTAAATAATGGGCTGCCGCTATTGCCTGGATAGGCCGTGGCATCCAATTGAAAGACCCTGTAACTGTCCTTGAGACGTTTAATCAGGTCCGGCGTTAACTGTTTTGAGTCAGAAACCGGCGTGGCAATCGGCGTGATACTGGAGATAATTCCCCGGTGTGTAGCCGGGTACAAGCCCAGAATAAAGCCCAGCGGAAATCCGGTGAAGGCATAGGACTCCCCTTCCCTGACAACCTCGGAGTCACCTATCGAGAGCGCAGGCATGGCCGGGCCGGAAATACGTAACAAAGCCAGGTCATGCGCTTCATCAACGGCTAATATGCGCGCATCACGCATCTTTCCCTGTTTGCCTGTCCCCACAAAAACAACCAGTTTTTCCTTGGCGGACGCCTTCAACTTCTTCTGTGCGACATGGGCATTGGTGATGACATGATAACCATCATCGACCACAAAACCGGTTCCAAACAGCTGCCCCTGCGGGGCGCGCGTGGGAAGATAAGAACCCACGCCGACAATGGAGGGTTTGATCTTGGCAATCGTATCCGGCAGATCTGCCGCCTTAGCCATCAGGGCCACACTCAGCAGCGCCAAACCGAACAGGGTACGCATAATCCCTAACGCGCCTCGATTAAAAAATACGCGCACAGAAAATTCCTCCCCAAACCAGCAATGCCAGCCCGATGCTCACAAATACCGCCGCCGACCCCATATCCTTGGCGCGGCCAGACAGCACATGGTATTCATCGCCGGTGCGGTCAACCACGGCTTCAATCGCCGAATTCAGCAGCTCAACAATCACCACCAGTACACACACGGCCACCAGCAACAGCACCTCCAGCAAATTACGGCCTAGCCAGAAGGCCAGAGGCACCAGCAAAACCAGCAACAAACTTTCCTGCCGAAAGGCTGCCTCCTCCCGCCAAGCCGCTTTCAGTCCCGCCATAGAGTAAAAGCAGGCTTTGATAATTCGATCGATACCCGTATTCTTTTGCACAATATTTCCTTGTTTTGCCAACCAAGCGCGGCCCATGATACAGCCAAGCAGCGTCAAATTGATACCAAACTGTGGCCTCAAAGGTAGCCGTTAATCTCTCGATAGCGTTATCCTTAGCAACTGTTAACAGCCCTTCACCCGCCGGCTTAATATAGGGAACTTACCGTGGCAAAAAGGAAAATTGCTAAATTCGTCAAATACCTGTTATTGCCTGCGCTCGGCTGTTGCCTTATTACGTTGATTGTTGTCGACCAATGGTCCCGCTACCGTTTCGGCGCCTCGGCCTACCAGATGGCGGGCCGCCACCTGCCCCGGGAAATCGCCTGGCAGAAAGAGCAGCGCCCCAGCCTTAAACCCGTGCTCCTGATTATTGAAAAGTTAATTCCAGCAGATGACCGTTACAATTTCCACCCCATCGAAGCAGCTGGCGCACCGCTTTGGTCGGAGCAGTGGACCAGCGATTTGGCTGGCCCCTCCACCAACTTCCGCTCGCAGCCCGTCAAGCAGGATCTACTGGGCAGGCCCGCCCCTGCCACACGGAGGGAATTGCTGAACAAGGCTTTCTATCCAGGCCATGACATTCAGGTCAACTCACCGGAAACCTTTAAAAAAGCACTGAAGAATGTACGCCCGGGCGACACCCTGACCCTGGCTCCCGGAGTTTACTCTTTCCAGGGCCGCTCGATTTCCCCTCGCGCCAGCGGCGAAAAACTGGCACCCATTCGTATCCGCGCGGAACGCCTTGGTGAAGTGCGTTTACAATTTGACCTGCTGGAGGGTTTTCATATCACCAGCCCCCACTGGATTTTTGAGAATCTTGAAATTGAAGGGGTGTGTAAAAAAACCTGGCGCTGTGAGCATGCCTTTCATATTGTTGGCGCCGCCAGGAACGTCACCCTGCGAAACCTGTTCATAAAAAACTTCAATTCACACATCAAGGTCAACGGTTCAAAAGCCGGGTTTTACCCCGATGGCGGCCTGATTGAATACAGTATGTTCATCAACGATCAACCCAGGCCGACCTCAAACCCTGTCAGCCCAATTGATATTGTTGCCGTCAATGACTGGATTGTTCGCAAATCAGTTGTTGCAGACTTTGCCAAGGCTCAGGGCGATAGAATCAGCTATGCCGGTTTCTTTAAGGGGGGAGCCAGAAACAACCTGTTCGAACAGAACCTGGTGCTTTGCCAGCTAAGGCACCAGGGGGGCGTACGCTTAGGCCTCTCACTCGGAGGCGGAGGCACGTCGGTCAATGCATCCCGGGACAAAGACAACAGTATTGAAAGCTTTGGCGGTATTTTGAAGCGTAATGTGATTGCCAATTGTCCGCTTG